>UCIT01000140.1 GCA_900472625.1 Hyphomicrobiales bacterium
GGCTGGCCGCTCGGTGGCGAGCACGAGCGAATAAGTGGGCCGATCGAGCCGAATGGATCATGGGAGACTGACATGGACAGTATGAAGATCCTCGTGGCCTGTGAGTTCTCTGGCACCGTCCGCAACGCGTTCCTCGATCGCGGCCACGACGCTTGGTCTTGTGACCTCCTGCCGGCAGAGGACGGTAGCAACCGCCACATCACTGGCGATGCCCGCAACCTGCTTAAGGACGGCTGGGACATGCTCATGGTCGCCCATCCGCCATGCACTCGGCTCTGCAATTCCGGCGTCCGCTGGTTGACCACGCCGCCTCCCGGCAAGACATCGGAGCAGATGTGGGCCGAACTCGACGAAGGTGCGGCACTGTTCTCCTCGTTCTGGAATGCGCCGATCGACCGCATCGCGATCGAGAACCCGGTCATGCATCGACATGCCAAGTCCCGCATCGAGAACTACGAGGATTTCGCGCAGAGTGTCCAGCCTTGGCAGTTCGGCCATCCAGAGGTGAAGCGCACATGCTTCTGGCTCAAGGGGTTGCCGCCGCTCACGCCTACCGACATCGTTGAAGGCCGCGAGGCGCGCGTTCACCGGATGCCGCCCGGTCCTGATCGTTGGAAAGAGCGGTCTCGCTTCTTCACCGGCATTGCCGCGGCAATGGCTGATCAGTGGGCCGGCTATGCGATGCAACAGGCGAGGGCGGCATGAGCGTTCACCAGCCCACTCTTTTTGAAGGCGCCAAGCGCCTAGTTTACGACGAAGCAGTTGAGATGACCCTTCAGTCGATGCAGGCATATGGTCCGGCGCATGACCATTGGGTTTTCGCATTCTCCGGCGGGAAAGATAGCACAGCCACATTGACGGTGATCATTCACCTGCTCGATGCCGGCCGCTTGGCCATGCCGAAGTCCATAAGCGTTCTCTACGCCGATACCAGGATGGAGCTGACGCCGTTGTCTATAGCGGCAGAGAACTTGCTAACTCGTCTGAGCGCTCGTGGCATCTATTGCGAAACCGTCTACGCGCCGATGGACCAGCGATTTCTGGTCTACATGCTCGGCCGTGGAGTTCCTCCACCTAACAACAACACGTTTCGTTGGTGCACCCGGCAGATCAAAGTCGAACCGATGACAGCGGCGCTGGAGCGTCGCATCAGCCAGCTCGACGGCTCGATCCTGATGATAACGGGTGTGCGGCAAGGTGAGAGCGCCATTCGCGACGGTCGGATCTCCATGTCTTGCGGCAAGGATGGAGCCGAGTGTGGGCAGGGCTGGTATCAGCAGGTTGTCCCTGAAGCTAAGGGTATCAAAGGTCGGATAGCCACCCTTGCGCCAATTCTGCACTGGCGCGTCTGCAACGTCTTCGACTGGCTCAAGATCTACGCTCGGCTTGAGGAGTATGGCGGTTGGGACACTGCCGCCGTCGTCGATGCATACGGCGGCGATGAAGCGCAAGAGATCAACGCGCGTACAGGCTGCATCGGTTGTCCGCTTGCCTCAAAAGATCTCGGCCTGCAAACCGTGCTTGGCGTTCCATACTGGTCCTATATTGCGCCATTGCTCGGGCTCAAGCCGCTCTACCGAGAGCTTCGAGAGCCGAAAAATCGCCTGAAGAAAACTGGTATCGACGAAAACGGCGACATCGCCACTGCCAAGAACAAGCAGCGCATGGGGCCATTGACCTTCAGCGCTCGCCTCATGGCTCTCGATCGGATCTTATCCATTCAGTCTGAAATAAACATCCAAGCTGATCTTCTCGGCCGCCCCCGCGTCGACATCCTCAACCCTGCGGAGCAAGCCCGGATTCGGGAGCTGATCGAGATGCGCACTTGGCCGAATGGTTGGCTTGGGGACGAACCGACTGCTGACACGCCGATGGATGCCGTATTCGCCGACGGCTCCGTTCAGCCGTTGCTGATGTGAGGTGAGCATGACCGACGCCCTTACCGACCTCTCCGAAGAGATCAAATTCCTCGACGAGGAGATCCGCGGCTTCAAGGCCCGCACGACCGGTAGTGAAACCCAGGTCCACAAGCTCTCGATGCTCACCCGCCTTCGTGAGCGCTGCGAGCGTTCCAAGCAGGCGATAGAGCGGAAGGCAGGGCAATGATAGAAACCAGAACACTCCTCGACGGCCGCTGCACCATGCTTGTCGGCGATTGCATCGACGCAATGCGTTCCATGCCGGCGAACTCTGTCGATTGCGTCGTCACGTCGCCGCCCTACTGGGGTCTTCGCGATTATGGCGTCGACG
>UCIT01000139.1 GCA_900472625.1 Hyphomicrobiales bacterium
TTTGAGCGCAACAAGCCGCACGTCAACATCGGCACGATTGGCCACGTCGACCACGGCAAGACGTCTCTGACGGCAGCGATCACCAAGTACTTCGGTGAGTTCAAGGCCTACGATCAGATCGACGCCGCTCCGGAAGAAAAGGCACGTGGCATCACCATCTCGACGGCGCACGTCGAGTATGAGACGCCTGCGCGTCACTATGCCCACGTTGACTGCCCCGGCCACGCCGACTACGTCAAGAACATGATCACCGGTGCTGCGCAGATGGACGGCGCGATCCTGGTTTGCTCGGCTGCCGACGGCCCGATGCCGCAGACCCGCGAGCACATCCTGCTCGCCCGTCAGGTTGGTGTTCCTGCCATCGTCGTATTCCTCAACAAGGTCGACCAGGTTGACGACGCCGAGCTTCTCGAGCTCGTTGAGCTGGAAGTGCGCGAACTTCTGTCGTCCTACGACTTCCCGGGCGACGACATTCCTGTCGTCAAGGGTTCGGCTCTGGCCGCTCTCGAAGATTCGGACAAGAAGATCGGCGAAGACGCGATCCGCGAACTGATGGCCGCTGTCGACGCCTACATCCCGACGCCTGAGCGTCCGATCGACCAGCCCTTCCTGCTGCCGATCGAAGACGTGTTCTCGATCTCGGGCCGTGGTACGGTTGTGACCGGCCGCGTCGAGCGTGGTATCGTCAAGGTTGGCGAAGAAGTCGAAATCGTCGGCATCCGCGCGACGACCAAGACGACGGTGACCGGCGTTGAAATGTTCCGCAAGCTGCTCGATCAGGGTCAGGCTGGCGACAACATCGGCGCGCTGATCCGCGGCGTCACCCGTGACGGCGTTGAGCGTGGCCAGATCCTGTGCAAGCCGGGTTCGGTCAAGCCGCACAAGAAGTTCATGGCCGAAGCCTACATCCTGACGAAGGAAGAAGG
This sequence comes from Hyphomicrobiales bacterium, assembly GCA_900472625.1. Lineage (GTDB taxonomy): Bacteria > Pseudomonadota > Alphaproteobacteria > Rhizobiales > Rhizobiaceae > Rhizobium. The sequence continues at coordinate 927 of UCIT01000139.1, forward strand.
CGGCCGTCATACGCCGTTCTTCACGAACTACCGTCCGCAGTTCTACTTCCGTACGACGGACGTGACCGGTATCGTTTCGCTTCCGGAAGGCACGGAAATGGTCATGCCAGGCGACAACGTCACCGTTGAAGTCGAACTGATCGTTCCGATCGCGATGGAAGAAAAGCTGCGCTTCGC
>UCIT01000137.1 GCA_900472625.1 Hyphomicrobiales bacterium
TAGGTGCCGTCGGCCTTGATGTCGGTCAGCGCCTTGTTGATCGCCTCTACAAGTTCTGGCTCGCCTTTGCGAACGATGATGCCGGAATAGTCGGCGTTTTCCTGCTGGGCGACGATCTTCACCGGCGCGTCCGGCTTGTGCTTCTTGAAGTCGAGGAAGGACAGGCTGTCGTTGATGGTCGCGTCGGCGCGCTTGGTCAGCACCAGCTGGATCGACTGGTCGAAACCGTCGGTGCCGACGAGCTCGGCGCCGGACTGCTCGGCAAGCTTTCCGAAGTTGCTGGTCAGCGACTGCGCCGACTTCTTGCCCTTGAGATCGGCGAAGGTCTTGATGCTGTCGTCGCCGTCACGAACGATCAGGACGGCCTTCGAGGCGATGTAGGGCTCGGAGAAGTCATACTTCTGCTTGCGCGCGTCGGTGATGCCGACCTGGTTGATGACGGTGTCGTAGCGCTTGGCGTCGATGCCGGCGATCAGGCCGTCCCACTTGCCTTCGACGAACTCGGCCTTGACGCCGAGCTTGGCGGCGACCGCTTCGCCGATCTCGACGTCGAAACCAACAAGCTTGCCGCTGGCATCATGGAAGGTGAACGGGGCGTAGGTGCCTTCGGTGCCGATCTTCAGCACGCCTGCCGATTTGATGGCGGCGAGGTTTTCGCCGGCCAATGCCGGCATCAGGGCGGCGGCCTGGATCAATGCGGCGGTCGCGAGGGTCTTCAGGAGGTTCATGTGTCTTTCCAATTCACCAGATGTTCGATGGCAGGAAAATCGCAGAAAAGCCGAAGCCGGGATGCGTCAAAAACTGCGAATAAAATCGGCAACTGCGAATATTTTTCTCATTTATCACGGATTTGGTGTTCAGTGTTTCACATTGTGAAGTCGTGATTTGTTGGTTACGACTTGTTTGCACGTTTGTATCGGTTTATGCATGATTCAATCGAATTGAGATTGGTCAGGCTAAATCCGGCATGAACACGAACGAACTTCTACTGCAGGAGCGCAAAAGCGTCATTTCGCGCAAGCTGCAGACGCATGGGCGCGTGCTTGCCGCCGAGCTTGCGGCGGAGTTCGGCGTGTCCGAGGATACGGTGCGGCGCGACCTGCGCGAGATGGCGGCGGCCGGGCTCTGCGAGCGGGTCTATGGCGGCGCGCTGCCGGTTTCTCCTGCTGGTGGCAGCCTCAATCATCGCGCCGGTATCGCGCGCGACCGAAAGCAGGCGCTGGCGGCGGCCGCCGTTTCGCAGATTGCTCCCGATATGACCGTGTTCTTCGATGCCGGAAGCACCAACCTTGCGATCGCCATGGCATTGCCGATGGATCTGCCGTTGACGGCGGTGACCAATGCGCCGTCGATTGCTGCGGCGCTGATCGACAAGCCGCTCGTCAATGTCATCCTCATCGGCGGACTGATCGACCGGCAGGTCGGCGGCGCGCTGGGCGCCAAGGCGATGCGCGACATGGAGCCGTTGTCGCCGGATCTCTGCATTCTCGGCGCATGCGGCGTCGATATCGCGGCCGGCGTCACCGTTTTCGGTTTCGAGGATGCGGAGTTCAAACGCTTCGTCGCGACCAAGAGCCGACAGGTGCTGGTCGCCGTGACCTCGGACAAGTTCGGCACGGCTGCGCCGCATGCCGTGCTCTCGGTCACCGATTGCGGTTGCCTCGTGGTCGAGCGCGGGGCCGATGCCGGGATGCTGGCGCGCTACCGCGATCTTGGCTGCAAGACGCTGGTTGCCGGCCAAACCACTTAGATTTCGTTCAATGACGCGCGGCACGAGGAGTGCCGGCGCCAGTGCATATGGGAAGAGACATGGACAATCACGTCAACACAGCGCTTCCAGCAAGAAGCGGCTACGTCACCAGGAACAGGACGGCGGTATCGCTGCTTTTCCTGATCAACGGCTTCACCGTCGGTTCCTGGGCGCCGAAGATCCCGGAATTCGCCGAGCGGTTGGAGCTCAGCAAATTTCATCTTGGGCTGATGATCCTGGTACTCGGCATCGGTTCGCTCACGATGATGCCGATCGCCGGTGCGCAGATCGCGCGACATGGATCGCGGGTGGTATCGCTGGCGATGGCCGTCTGCCTGCTGCCCGGCCTGCTGGCGCTGACGCTGGCGCCCAATATCGTGACGGCGGCGATCGCGATCTTCCTGTTCGGCGGGTTCATGGGGGCTATGGATGTCGCCATGAATGCCAATGCGGTTGCTGTCGAACAATCGATGCGGCGGGCGATCATGTCGTCCTGCCATGCCTTCTGGAGCCTTGGTGGCCTGATCGGCGCCGCTCTCGGTGGGCTTCTGATCGCGCATTTCGGCGTGTTCGCGCATGCCGTGGTCGCGACAGCTCTCGCCGCTATCACGCTTGCCGTTGCGTGGAACATGATCCTTGCCGACCAGCCGCATCCCGATACCAAGAAAGAGAAGACGCGGCTGCCAATGGTGCCGCTGCCATGGCTACTCGGTCTCGTCGCGCTGTTTTCGATGATGCCGGAGGGTGCTGTTCTCGATTGGGGTGCGCTCTACCTGCGCGAGGAACTCGGTGCTTCGGTTGCACTTTCCGGCTTCGGCTTTGCGGCCTTTTCGCTGACGATGGCGGCGATGCGGTTTGCCGGCGATCTGGTTCGCGATCGCGAACAAGGTGCAGATACGGAGCGTCCTGACGCCGCCCAGGCGATCGCGAACCAGATCGCCGGC
>UCIT01000136.1 GCA_900472625.1 Hyphomicrobiales bacterium
GCGGGCCTCGTCGAGAACGCGGATCATCGAGTGGATCATCTTGGCCAAGGCTGTCTCCTGTCGTCTATGTCGGGCGGCCTTGGTAGCCGCCGCGTCATGCCGCGCGCAAGCCCATTTTTCGCGTCGCGGCGCTCTCCACCAGTCCCATCGCATCATAGATCAGCACCGCCATCAACCCGACGATCAGCCCGCCTTGCAGGATGAAGGCCGTGTTGTCGGAGATCAGCCCGGCGATGATCACTTCGCCCAGCCNNCCGATCGTCGCCGTGCCGATGTTGATCACCGTCGCCACCTTGATGCCTTCGATGATCAGCGGCAGCGCCAATGGCAGCTCGACTCGAAACAGTCGCTGCGCCGGGTTCATGCCCATGCCGTCGGCAGCGTCGAGCACCGCGGGCGACACCTGGTGCAGGCCGGAGATGGTGTTTTCGAAGATCGGCAGCAGCCCGTAGAGAAACAGCGCCACCAGCGTCGGCCCGGCGCCGAAGCCCATCGCGGGCACTGCAAGGGCCAAGACGGCAACCGGCGGAAAGGTCTGCCCGGCATTGGCGATGGCGCGCGACAGCGGCAGGAAATCGGCGCCGCTCTTGCGCGTCACGAAGATGCCGCCGGCGACGGCCAGCACGGCACTGCCGGCGATCGAGATCAGCACCAGCTGCATATGAGCCAATGCCAGCCCGGGCAGGGAGTTTTGCGTATAGACCGCCGGCGCGTTGTTTTTCGTGAGCGGCGCAAGCAGGAAGGTCAGCCAGTCCGTCCTGAACAGCAGGATCAGCAGCAGCGCCAGCGCCAGAAGGCGAAACAGATTGGCCGTGACCAGCTTCATGCCTTGCGACCCAGCTCAAGCAACTGCGACATCGAAATGGAGCCGACCGGCTCCTTCGCCGTGTCCTCGACTGCCGCCTCGTCGATGCCTTGCCAGATCATCTCGGCCAGCGCATCGCGCAGGCTGAGCGATTGCGGCAGGCCGTGATCGAGGCCGACCTTGGCCGGCGCCATGCTGGAGGTCAACGACAGCAACGACATCCGCTTCAGCGCGCGGTCGGTGGTCCCGGTCAGTTGCTGCACGAAGGGGTGCGCGGGTTCGGTCAGGATCTTTTCCGGCGTCGAATATTGCAGCAGCTTGCCGCCGCGCATCACCGCAATCCGGTTGGCGAGATGGAAGGCCTCGTCCATGTCGTGGGTGACGAGAATGACCGTGGTGCCGAACTGCTTCTGGATCGCCAGCAGATCGTCCTGCGCCTTGCCGCGAATAACGGGGTCGAGCGCCCCGAACGGCTCGTCCATGATCAGCACCTCCGGCTCGGCGGCAAGCGCGCGCGCCACGCCGACCCGCTGCTGTTCGCCGCCCGAAAGCTGGTGCGGATATTTTAACGAGAAGGCCTTCGGATCGAGATTGAATAGCCCCAGCAGTTCATCGACACGCGCCTTGATCCGTGTCTTGCTCCAGCCGAGCAACTGCGGCACGGTCGCGATGTTCTGCGCCACGGTGCGGTGCGGGAACAGCCCGTTGCCCTGGATGACGTAGCCGATGTTGCGGCGCAGCTCGGTCTCCGGCACGTCGGCGACATTGCGCCCGTCGATCAGGATCTCGCCGTCACTCTTTGCCACCAGACGGTTGATCATCCGGATCAGCGTCGATTTTCCGGATCCCGATGTGCCGACGATCACGGTGATCGTGCCCTTCTCGACCGACATCGAGACATCGTCCACCACAGTGGTCTCGCCGTAGCGCTTGGTCACGTTGCGGATATCGATCATGCTCATGCGGCAGGTCCCCGAATGCTGTCGACGACCGCATCGAGGATGACGGCCGATGAGAAGGCGAAAATGACGGTCGGCACGGCGCCGAGGAGAACAAGGTCCATGGCGGTCTGGCCAAGCCCCTGGAAGATGAAGACACCGAAGCCGCCGCCGCCAATGAGCGCCGCCACGGTCACCAGGCCGATCGACTGCACGAGCACGATGCGGATACCGGTGACGATGACCGGCAGCGCCAGCGGCAGGTCGATCCCGGTGAGGATCTGCCGCCGCGTCAGCCCCATGCCGGAGGCCGCATCGCGCACGGCGGGATCGACGCCCTCAAGCCCGACGACCGTATTGGCGACGACCGGCAGCAGCGAATAGAGCACCAGCGCGATCAGAGCCGGAGCGGCGCCGATGCCGCTGACCCCGAGCGCCGCCGCCAGCGGCACATGCGTGGCGAGATAGCCGAGCGGCAGCATCAGCAGGCCGAACAACGCCAGGCTCGGAATGGTCTGGATCAGGCTCAAGCCCTGCAGCAGCGCGGACCTGAGCTTCGGCACCCAGAAACAGACGATCCCGAGCGGCAACCCGATCAGAACGGATATCGCCAGCGATCCGAAGGCGAGCTTCACATGCGTCAGCGCCTCGGACCAGAACTGGTCGCCACGATTGGCATATTCGCGCATGATCGACAGGCTGTCGAGCAGCCCGGAGCGCAGGAACAGGACGAACAGACAGGCATAAAGAGCCAGCGCCGCAATGCGCATCCAAGGCGACAGCCGGATTTTCACCAGCGCGTCGGAAACGACAAGCGCCGTCACCGCCAGTAGCACCCAGAACCCGCCGCCCGGCGTCATCCGGGCAACGGTGCTACCCTCCGGCGTGAATGCGGTGGCGACAAGCCCCATCGTCGCGATCAGCGCCGCGAGACAGAGTGTCGAGATCGCCAGCCGCACGCGCGCATCCTCAAGGAACAGCACGGCGAATGCCGTCAGCACGAGAAGAAGGGTCAGGGCGATGGCCGATGGCTGGTTCAGAAGCTGCGTGAGCAGCATCGGCTTGCCGCTGGCGATGCGGTTCGCCTTCACGTAGATGAAAGGCAGAAGTCCCGCGCCCGCAATGCCGGCGAGCACGAGAACGACGCCGAGCCGGTCCAGCGTGCGGACCGCTAAGGTTTCTGCCATCGATCCATCCCAGTATGGAAAGTAAATAGGCTCCGCCCCATGAGGAGCGGAGCGTCGTGCCTGTTGCTTACTTCAGGAAGCCTTTTTCCTTCAGGTAGCCTTCGGCCACGGCCTTGGCCGGCTCGCCATCCACCTGGATCTTGCCGTTCAGCTTGCGCAGTTCGTCGGCCGTCAGGCTCTGGAAAATCGGTGCCAGCACTTCTTCGATTTTCGGATTGGCCTTCAGCACTTCCTCGCGGATGATCGGCGTCGGCGCATAGACCTGCTGCACGTTCTTGTCGTCCTCGAGTACGGTCAGTTCGGCCGCCTCGATCGCGCCGTCGGTGCCGTAGACCATGGCGGTGTTGGCGCCGTTCGTCTTGTCCGCGGCCGCCTTGATGGTCGCTGCCGTGTCGCCGCCGGAGAGAATGATTTCCTGATCCGGCTTCAGCGTGAAGCCATAGGTGGTCTGGAACGCCGGCAGCGCCCCGGCCGAATTGACGAATTCTGCCGAGGCCACCAGCTTGGCATCGCCGCCGCCGGCAACCCATTTGCCGAAGTCCGTCAGGCTCTTCAGCTTGTTCGGCCCGGCGACATCGTTGCGCACGGCGATCGCCCAGGTGTTGTTGGCGGGCGAGGGCGTCAGCCAGACGATCTTGTTGGCGTCGTAGTCCAGCTTCTTGGCCGCGTTATAGCCCTGCTTCAGGTCTTTCCAGGCGGCATCGTCGGGCTTGTTGAAGAAGAAGCCGGCATTGCCCGTATACTCCGGATAGATGTCGATTTCGCCAGCGGTGATCGCCTTGCGCAACACGGGCGTGGTGCCGAGCGCAACCTTGTCCTGCGTCTTGATGCCGTTGGCATTGAGCGCCAGCACGATGACGTTGCCGAGCAACGTTCCCTCGGTGTCGATCTTCGACGACACGACGACGTCTGCCGCGTGAACGGTGCCCGCAGCAAATGCGGATAGCGATACGGCAAGTGCGAATTTTGTAAGCATGGACTATCCCCTTGATCGTTGAAGCATGCGCAATCTTTGACGAAGATCACCGCAGATAAAGTTGCTGGCGAAAAAGGCCATAGGCCCCAGCCGCTCGCAAGGAATTGCGTACCTGAAATAGAGTGCTGCGAAGAAAAAACGATGTGGCAGCGAAGAATCTATTCGCACTTTCCGAAAAACGTCGGCGATGGCGAAAAATTCCATCCCGGGAGTCGCGGCGGGGGGCGTCTTGGCTTACACAGGCAGCAGCTGGAAAAGGGAGATTCAAGCGTGACAATTCTGCTGGAAGTATGCATCGACAGCCCGCGCGGCCTGGCCGCGGCGATCGAGGGCGGTGCCG
>UCIT01000135.1 GCA_900472625.1 Hyphomicrobiales bacterium
AGATCGCCGACCTCGACGAAATGCGCGATGTCACGCCGCCGAGCGCGGCACCGGCAGCCGCTGCGGTCAAGTCCGGACCTCCTAAGCCGCCAGTACCCCCAAAGCCGCCCGCCGCCGCCCCGGAGAAAACGATCGAGGCCACGGCGAACGAAGACGCCGGCGGTGAGTTCATTCTCAGCGAATTCCTCGAACATATCGAGACGTCGCTCGCCGGTGCGAAGGACGAGGCCGAAGTCGAGGAGATCTGGAACGACTTCGACGCGCCAGCCACGCTTGAGAGTGAAGGCCATGCCGACATGATCGATGCGGCCCTCGCGATCAAGACGCGCCGCCTCGCGATCCTCTCCCCTCTGAATGGGGGCTGACATGGGTAGAGCGCTTCTCGTCCTCGCAAACGATCATTTCCGCCAGAAGGCGATCGATTGGATTCGGCGCGCGCCGATGGATACGCGCGTCGAGTTCAAGGGACCAAAGCGCTCCACCCCTCAGAACGACCGCATGTGGGCGATGCTCACCGACATCTCGCTCCAGCTCGCCTGGCACGGGCTGCAGCTCACCACGGAAGACTGGAAATTCGTAATGCTCGACGCGCTGCGCCGGGAGAAGAGCGAGCAGATCCGTTTCGTGCCGAACACCGACGGCACCGGTTTTGTGACGCTCGGCACGTCCTCGTCGGATCTCTCGCGAGACGAGATGACCGACCTCATCGAAATCATATTCGCCTTCGGCGCACAGCATGGCGTCGTTTGGTCTGATCCGAAAGGAAAAGCGGCATGAGCCTCATCTCGAAACAAACCGCCATGGATATCGCCCTCGCCTATCGCGAAGTCGAGAACGCCGAAAACCTCCTGAAGGAAATCACCGACGAATTCAATCGTCGGACTACCCCCGATATTCGCGATGCGTTCGGTCGCCTGCAGGATGGCCTTCAGCTTGGCGTTCCGAGCGGGAGCAACAGCCACCGCCTATTCAATGTGCCGTGGTCGATCTGCGAGCCCGTCATCGAACTCCACATTCAGGAGCAGCGCAGCAAGATCGCCATCCTGACCGAGCGGGCCAAGGATGAGATGGCCAGCAGGCAGTCCGAAGGCGGTGACGCATGACCTGCACCTGCATCGAAACTGTCAACGAAAAGCTGGCGACCCGGAACACGCGCCTGTCGCAGGCGATCATGTTCCAAGAGGCCAATCACCCCGGCCTCATGCTGGAAACAGACCAGATCGAGAAAGGTCGCGGGAAGCCGAAGGCCGTTTCCATGTTCCTCACCTATTGCCCCTTCTGCGGCGTGAAGTATGGGGAGGATGCGGCGTGACACACACGCGTGGCCCTTGGGAATGCCGAGAGAACGCCTATGGAGCGGTATTCGTCTATGGTGGCGAGACGCTCACCTCATCCGTCGGCACCGAATACAGAGAGCTGATCACGGGCGGCAACAGCCACAACACCCTTTCGCTTGAAAATGGTCTCCTGATCGCCGCCGCTCCCGAGCTTTTGGAAGCCTTGGTTCGCGTCGTCTACGTCTACGGGATGAACAATGGCGACACCCCCGAGATTTTTCATCGGGCCATGGTCTCCGCGCTTGAAATGGCGACGCCGGTTATCGCGAAGGCGGAGGGCCGGTCATGATCAACTGGCAAGCCACCGCCTCTCACACCATAGGCGAGGTTCACCGGAACCTACCCTCCGACGCAGACCTTGCCACCCGCAAGCGTGCCTTGCGTGCCGCCCGCCCTTGGGAGTTCGCTTCCACGAGCTGGGGCCGGAAGGTTTGGGCCAAGCACTCCCGCAAGTACCTCGAAAAGTTCGGCCTGCCGCCAAGGAACGCGAAGGCTGTCGAAGATCACCTGTCTCCGCTTGAGCGGATGATGGCAAAGGCGAAGGAAGCGAACCCATGACTGACCGCCCCATCCTTTTCAGCGGCCCAATGGTCCGCGCCCTGATCGCCGGCACCAAGACGCAGACACGGCGCGACCTTATGAAATCGTTCGAACGTTACCCTCAGCTCCAAGGCTATGATACAAACGGAACCCTCAAGCCGATAAATGGCCGAAGAGTGCCGTGCGTAGAGTTTGCCCATTCGCAGCTTGGCCTCTGGGATCCGGAAGCTAACCCGAACGGCCTCAGCGGCTGGTATGTTCCTCTCAAAGCCGCCGTTGGCGATCGGCTCTACGTTCGCGAGGCTTGGCGGGTCGCGGCGGGCTATGACGGCCACTCGCCGGCCAAGTCACACAAAGGCAAGCCCGTCCTCCCAAACTTCGCGGTGGTCGCCTACGAGGCCGACACGCTGCCCGAGGGCGTCGGGAAGCTCCGCCAGGCAATGCACCTCCCTCGCTGGGCATCGCGCCTGACGCTGACGGTCACCGACGTTCGTGTTGAACGCTTGCAGAACATCAGCGATGAAGACGCTATCGCAGAGGGCATTGAGCGATCGGAGCGGTTCCCCGATCGGTTCATGACGCCGGCCGGCGATTACGCCGTCCCAGTAGTTGCCTACCAGCGCCTCTGGGAATCCATCAACGGCCCCGGATCGTGGGACGCAAACCCGTGGATCGTCGCCTACACTTTCACCGTTCATCACGGCAACATCGACACGCTGTCGAAGGAGGCGGCATGAGCAACCGTCAGCAGCGCCGCGCCGGCCGTGCACTCGAACGCAGGGGGCTGAAAGGTGACTGGGGCCTGTGGCGCATCACCAACCTGCCCGATGGCATCCCCGGCGGGAACGGCTGGTGCAAGCAGGTGCGTCACGCCCAGGCGAACAACCTCTATGTCGTCCTCGTCCGTCCCTTCGTCGACGAGATGGGCAATGACATCGTCCATCTCGCCATCCGTACCGCCTCGCAGCTTGAGCCGCCGTGGCGGGACATGCAGCGCATCAAGAATGAAATCTGCGGCGACGAAGCGACCGCCGTCCAAGTGATGCCGCCCGAATCCGAACTGATCGACGAAGCCGACATGTATCACATGTGGGTTCTCTCGGCTCGGCTTCCCTTTACCCTCGCTTACAGGAGAGCAGCATGAGGACTGCCGCCGAATATCTACAGAAGCGGCCGCACGCTCGTCCGGCAACTATCGCCCACCGGGAAAAGGTAGCCGCCACTGTCGAGCAGCTACAGCGCGAGATAGCCGCCAAGGGCATGAACACCCGCCCGAGGAGCGAGACCACCGTACGGAAGATGATGCGAGGAATCGCTGCGCTGATGGCGAGGACGCGCGGATGAGACGGGAGTTCACTCGAAACCAGCGAGAGCAAATCGTCGAGCGGTCCAAGAACGAGCTCGGTCAGATTTGCTGCGAGCGCTGCAAGCTCGTCCTCGGCGGAAAGCCCTTCGAGATAGACCACATCATCCCGGAAGCTCTTCGACCAGAAGCCGACAAGCAGTGGAAGATCACCATTGCGGAAGGCCAGTTGCTCGGGAAGTGCTGCCATCGCGGCAAGGACGGCAAGACGAACCGGGACGTGACGGCGATCGCCAAAAGCAAGCGTCAGTACGATCGCGCCAACGGTCTGAAGCAGCCGAAGCAGTCGATCCCCGGTCGAGGCTTTGCCAAGCGCTCGAAGCCAGATCGCCCTCTAAAACCCGCGCTTCCCGCCGCCCAGCTTTACGCCCCGATACAGGAGACGAGACGATGAAACTCCGAGTTACCCTAGAAATCGAAGTATCCGACT
>UCIT01000145.1 GCA_900472625.1 Hyphomicrobiales bacterium
AGCAGCTCGACCAGTCGCTTGGCGATGTAGATCGAGCAATCCTCGTGGAAGGCGCCATGATTGCGGAAGGAATGCAGGAACAGCTTCAGCGCCTTGGATTCCACCAGCCACTCGTTCGGGATATAGTCGATGACGATATGGGCGAAATCGGGCTGGCCGGTCATCGGGCAGAGCGAGGTGAATTCTGGCGCGGTGAAGCGCACCACGTAATCGGTGCCGGCATGGTTGGACGGCACCTTCTCGAGCACGGCGGTTTCCGGCGAGGTCGGGGCTTCGGTCTGCTGGCCCAGCATGGACAGGCTGGATACGTCGGTATTGGGCATTATGCCTCCTTGATGACTTTGACGCGGATGCCGTGGGCCTTTTCGCCCTCAGGCTCAACGTGAATGGCGATGCTGGAGCCCGGATGCGCGGCGTTGATGGCATCTTCGAGGCGATCGCAGATATCGTGCGCCTGCCTTACAGACATTGCGGCGGGCACGACAAGATGAAAATCGATGAAAGTGACCGCGCCTGCGCGCCGTGTCTTCAGGTCGTGCACGCCGAGCGAGCCGGTCGCATGCGTGGCGATCGCCTCCTTGATGGCGACCTCCTCCTGCGGCTCGACCGCCTGGTCCATCAGCCCGCCGATCGAATGCGAGATCACCTTCCAGCCCTGGTAGAGAATGTTGATGGCGACGAGAATGGCGAGAACCGGGTCGAAGATCGCGTAACCGGTGGCGATGGCGAGCAGCAGGCCAAACAGCACGCCGACCGACGTCACCACGTCGGACATGATGTGCTGGCCATCCGCCGTCAGCGCCGCCGAACGATACTTGCGCCCGGTGCGGATCAGAAGCCGCGCCCAGACGGCATTGATCACCCCGGCCAGGAAGTTGATGGCGAGGCCGAGTGCCGGCGCTTCCAGCATGCGCGGATCCGACAGATGCCCGACCGCCTCGTTGACGATCAACAGCGCCGCCACCACGATCAGCACGCCCTCGGTCACCGCCGACAGATACTCCGCCTTGTGATGCCCGAACGGGTGGTCGTGGTCGGCCGGCTTCTGCGCATAGCGGATGACGAAGAAGGCAATGAAGGCGGCAACGACGTTGACGGTCGATTCCAGCCCGTCCGACAGCAGCGCCACCGAGCCGGTCACCCACCACGCGACCATCTTCAGGCCCATGACGCCGAGCGACATCGGGATGCCCCAGAATGCCAGCCGTCGTACGGTCAGATTCCCCTGTTCGCTCATCTCGATCCCTCTGCTCTATCCAAGTCTTCAATGCGAGTGCGGATGCGAACGAATTGCAGAAACAACGCCATTCAAACGCAAAACCGCCCACGCGAAATTCGCGCAGGCGGCTGTTGCGGGCGATATGGCGCAGAAATGGGGATTTGTCAAAGTGGAAGTGACATAGCGTGGACAGCGGAAGCGTGGGGGGCCATTCGAGGCGGCCGACCGAGAGGAAAGTGTAGATGTGGCGCCAGCGTGTGTCCTTTGTGTACTCGGCGAGCCTGGGGAGAGAAAGTGATCGGCCGAAAGCAGCCCCTACTCCCCGCCCTCACCCGCATCGCCAACCG
>UCIT01000132.1 GCA_900472625.1 Hyphomicrobiales bacterium
CGTAAAGGAGGCGTTTTGACTTATATTATAGTATTACGTTCAATCAGGATTTAACAGAATCAAAAGTAAACACGTTTTTTTCAGGAACGCAAGAGGTCCTCGGCGTGAATAATGGCGTTGGCGATATCCTCCATCGACAACCGCTTCGTCATGGCCTGCTGACGAATGTACTGGTGTGCCTGATCTTCCGTTAGGCCCTTGGAAGCCATGAGAATTGTCTTCGCACGCACCAGCTTTCGGTCGCCCGCTGCTTTGCGCTTGAGCTTCCGCAATTCCTTGAGGTTCTCCTGCTGCTCCAGCCAAACGCTGCGTGCAATAGCGAGATTGGCGAGAACCCCGAAGGGCTTCACCGGCCTGTCTATTACCGCCAAAGCACCGCTCTCCAGCATCAGCTGGAGGGTTGCAGGATTCTCGTAACTGACGATGACGAGAAGCGTCGGCTTGGGATGCGGCATGCTTTTTAGAAACTGCTCTATCGCCGGCCGCTGCTCGTCCTCGATGGTCAGAAACACCACCTCGACTCCATGAGGCAGTTCTGCCGGAACCGGCCACAGCGATGTGACCATACATCCTATGCGTCGCAGATGATCGATAAAGCGCAAGCCCGGCTCATCGGGCGGGTGTAGCACGAGAACTTTCAGGTCACGCAAGTCGCGGAGGAGGGAGATCGACATACCTCGTATCCTACCTGCTGCGTACGACGTCAGGCATCACCTGGTCGAGACGATACTCTAGCATGTACGGATCCGGAGGAACCCGAATTCCGGGATCGTAGACTATATCGAACTGACCGTGTTCGTTGACCTTTCCCACCCGTGGCCAAAGATGCGCATGGTTGTTCGTGCCATCGATCTTCACCCTGCCCTGGGGTGCATCGTACTCCGAATCGTGAAGATGAGGCAGTAGATCGGACAAGTGATCATTCCCGGCGCGTTCTAGGCCCTGAGCGTAGAGATAGACCTGAAAATATGCTGCCTCGGCGCAATGGGTCAGCGGACTATCTGCCCCGAAACGTTTACGATAGGCGGCAACGAACTCCCGATTGCGATCAGTCTGCAAGCTGGCGAAGTATGGAGCCGCCGTAATATGCCCGGTTGCCGTGCCTGCTGGCATCTGAGCGATTTCGGCCTCGGTGGTGGACTGGCTTGTAATCGGCATCGTGAGAGGATCGAGGCCGGCATCTCGAAAGGCCTGGTAGAAGAGCGAGATGCCATCGCCCACGACCGTGGAATAGATGGCGTCCGGCTGCGTTTCCTTAATCTTGTCGATAACCTTTGAAAAGCCGCCTTTTCCGATGTTCAGCGGCACATAGATTTCGTCAATAATCTCGCCTCCGGCCTGCAGAAAGAGATCTGATATTATCCTATTGGATTCATAGGGATAGACATAATTCGAACCGATCAGAAAAATCCTGTTGCCATAGTTTCGGCTTACATAGTTGACGAGCGGCACAGAGTTTTGATTTGGCGCGGCACCAGTGAAGATGCAATGCCGGGAATACTCGAAACCCTCGTAGAGGGTTGGATAGAACAGCAATGCGCCACGCGCCTCGATTAGCGGCAATGCAGCCTTCCGGGTACTCGACATGTAGCACCCCATGATCACTGAAACGCGATCGTTGTCGCAGAGCGTTTCAGCGAATTTCCGGTAATTTTTCGGTACGGATTGAGGATCATATGCGATCGGCTCGATCAACTTGCCGGCCACCCCACCGGACGCGTTAATCTCCTCGATTGCGAGAAGAGTTGCATTGTACTGAGTCCTTTCAACTGCCGCAGTTACCCCCGTTTGCGAGAAAAGTACGCCTACCCGCCAAGTCTCAGACATTTTCGCACCCGATAAAAACAAAAAAACCCCCGACGAAATCGTCGAGAGCCGCGCTGCTCACGTATTGTGTTGATAGAACAGACTGTATCGGAGGCCTTCAAAACGTGCAATCAGCAATCGCAGACCGCGCTTAGAAAACGAAAACGCGCGATGTCCATTTTCGCGCTTGCAAACGCATTTGAAACGTGTTTCGCTTGAAGCATCGCACGGTTGACGTAGCGAATTGCTCAAAACGCCTCCTTTACG
>UCIT01000129.1:0-4675 GCA_900472625.1 Hyphomicrobiales bacterium
TGGTCTTCCCGGCCAGCCCCGGCAGCTATGCCTCGGAGCGGATGGGCTGAGGCTGATCCCGCCTAATTCCTTCGAACGATAAGCGATTGCCGCTTGTCGATAGCAAGCAGTCGATTATCTGCTTATTGTGCAGGATCGAATCGTGCGGTGGGGGAATGCCATGACCGATGAAACGCTCACTCAGCGTCTCGAGCTTCCGCGTCCTGACGTGACGGCTGCGGAGGCCGGCGACATTCTCTTGTCGCGCTATGGCCTCTCCGGCACGCTCACCGAACTCGGCAGCCAGCAGGACCGCAACTACCGCATCGATACCGGTGAGCAGCGATACGTCCTGAAGATCTGCCACATGATCTACGAGACGTTGGAACTCGAAGCCCAGAACGCCGCCATCCGCCATCTCACCGACATGCCGGGCGCCCCGCGCGTGCCTCGCGTCGTCGCCTCCACCGACGGGCAGGACATCGTCGCCGTCAACATCCGCGAGCAGACCTTTCAGGTACGCCTGCTCGAATATCTGGAAGGCGAGGGGCTGTCGAAGCCGGCCTTTCTGCCGAAACAATCGGTGGCGGCGCTCGGCGCGCTCTGTGCCAACCTAGCGAAATCGCTGGCCGATTTCGATCACCCCGGCCTCGACCGCACGCTGCAATGGGACCTGCGGCGCGCCGGCCCCGTCGCTGTGCAGCTTCTCTCGGCAATCACCGACAGCGCCGCCCGCGACCGCATCGCCAAGAACATGGTCGCGGCCGTCCGCCGCGTGCAGCCCTTCGCGCCGGCGTTGCGTCTGCAGGCCGTCCACCACGACGTCACCGGCGACAACGTCGTCAGCCGCCGCGACGCGCATGGCCGCTTGATCCCCGACGGGGTCATCGATTTCGGCGATATCATCCGCGGCTGGCTGGTCGGCGATCTCGCCGTCGCCTGTGCCTCGCTGCTGCATCAGGCCGATGCCGATCCCTTCTTCGTGCTGCCCGCCGTCAAGGCCTATCACGAGATCTACCCGCTCAAGGAAGAGGAGCTCAGGGCGCTCTGGCCGCTGGTCGTCGCCCGCGCCGTCATTCTGGTGGCCAGCAGCGAGCAGCAGATCTCCATCGATCCCGGGAACGACTACGTCCGCGCCAATCTCGAGCTGGAGAAACGCATCTTCGACACCGCGGTCGCGGTCCCCTTCGACCTGATGGAGACAGCGATCCTGAAAACCGCAGGCATCGCGGTGCCGCCCGTCTCGACGGCCGACTGGCACCCGCTGCTGCCCGATCTCGATCTTCAAAAGATGCTCTATGTCGATCTCGGCGTCGAAAGCCAGCACTTTGCCGTCGGCAACTGGACGCAGGGTGATATGGACTGGCGCCTGCTCGCTCGTGCGGCGTCCGAGGCCGAAGCCGATGCCGCCGCCACCCGCTACGGCGAATATCGCCTGTCGCGTTCGGGCCTGCGCAGTGCCCGGCCATCCGCCACCTACGCGCTGCACGCCGATATCTGCCTTCCCGCGCAAAGCGCCATCACAGGCCCCTTCGCCGGACGAATCACCTGGCATAACCATCATCTGGTGCTGGCCGGCGAAGCCGTCAGCCTGCATCTCGACGGCCTCGATCCATCCGTGGAGGACGGTGCCGAACTCGAAGCCGGCCAGCAGATCGGCGCCGTCTCCGGCGAGGCCGGGTCGCTCGGCGGACTGCGCGTGCAGCTTTCGACGCTGAAGGGCGCCGAGCCGCCGCTGTTCTCCGCGCCGTCGCAGGTCTTCGCCTGGTCGGCGATCTGCCCGTCTCCTTCAGCCCTTCTCGGTGCCGGCGTCGAGGCGCCGAAGCCGCTGTCGCCGGAAATTCTCAGCGTGCGCAACGCTCATTTCGCGGCACCCCAGAAGCATTACTATGCCGATCCGCCGCAGATCGAGCGCGGCTGGAAGGAGCACATGTTCGATGTCGAGGGCCGCGCCTATCTCGACATGGTCAACAACGTCACGATCCTCGGCCACGGCCATCCGCGCCTCGCCGATGCCGTCAGCGAGCAATGGCTGCGGCTGAACACCAATTCGCGCTTCCACTATATCGCCGTCGCCGATTTCTCCGAGCGTCTGGCGGCGCTGGCGCCCGATGGTCTCGACACGGTGTTTCTGGTCAACTCCGGCTCGGAGGCCAACGACCTGGCGCTGCGGCTTGCCTGGGCGCACACCGGCGCCCGCAACGTGCTCAGCCTGCTCGAGGCCTACCACGGCTGGTCCGTCGCCAGCGACGCGGTATCCACCTCGATCGCCGACAATCCGCAGGCGCTGTCGACCCGGCCCGACTGGGTGCACCCGGTCGCCGCGCCCAACACCTATCGTGGCGAATTCCGCGGACCCGATTCGACCGGCGACTATCTGCAGAGCGTCTTTGCCGCGCTCGAACTGATCGACAACAGCGGCGAGCGCCTCGCCGGATTCATCGCCGAGCCAGTCTACGGCAATGCCGGCGGCATCACCCTTCCGGACGGCTATCTCGCGTCCGTCTACGGCCAGGTCAGGGCGCGCGGTGGTGTCTGCATCGCCGACGAAGTCCAGGTCGGCTATGGCCGCCTCGGGCATCACTTCTGGGGCTTCGAGCAGCAGCATGTCGTGCCTGATATCATTACCATCGCCAAGGGCATGGGCAACGGCCATCCGCTCGGCGCCGTCATCACCACGCGCGCCATCGCCGATTCGCTGGAGAAGGAAGGCTATTTCTTCTCCTCGGCCGGCGGCAGCCCGGTCAGTTCGGTCGTCGGCACGACTGTGCTCGACATCATGGCCGACGAGGCGCTGCAGCAGAACGCCCGCGAGGTCGGCGATCACCTGAAGAGCCGGCTGATCGCGCTGATGGATCATCATCCGATCGTCGGCGCAGTCCACGGCATGGGTCTCTATCTCGGCGTCGAGTTCGTCCGCGACCGCGGAACGCTGGAGCCCGCCACAGTGGAGACGGCGGCGATCTGCACGCGGCTGCTAGACCTCGGCGTGATCATGCAGCCGACCGGCGATCACCTCAACGTGTTGAAGATCAAGCCGCCGCTCTGCCTGACGGCCGAAAGTGCCGATTTCTTCGCGGATATGCTTGAAAAGGTGCTGTCCGAAGGCTGGTGACGCGGCCCTGCCGCGTTAACCATTTCGGTCATTTCGCGGCTGATCGTGTTTTAATCGAATGCCCCATTGCCGGAATCAGACGCGCTCCCTATCTCTGGCATCGAGCGACGGAACGGTCCGTATCGTCACACCAAATGCACAAAGCCCTGTTATAGGTCTTCCAGTGAATTCGGTTGAGGCGGAATGATTTTTTCCCAATCGCCGACATTTTGACACGTTTAGGAATATGTTTCCGGTATTCTGCCATGTATAGTCTACAAATCAGATAGACTAAAAACGGCAGTCATCACCGGCTCCAGTCCGCTGGAGCCTTCGAAGCAGGCACGACGCAGAAGAAAGGAATGAGACATGAACCACTTTGACATTCTTGCCACGCTCCTGATGCGTCGCATGCCTGGCAGTGACCGTCCGGGCGCTCTCTCCCGCCCGAACTGTCGAATGTGACCTTCGTCCCCCTTTAACGGAAAAGACCAAGTCAATTCGCCATCGCCGACGCAATCCGCGCGGCAGGAGTTCTATGCATGAAAAAAGAAGTAATCGAATACGCAGGCATCCCGGTCGGGATCGTCATTCCGGATGAAAACCGGCTGAAGTTCATTGCCGTGAAGTATCACGTCCATGATCTCGACGAGCAGCATTTCAGCTCGCCCGCCGAGGTCAAGCACGCGATCCACGCCCTGATGACCAGCCGTCATCCAAAACCCATCCATGCCTGACGGCACGGATCGATGCCGGCCTCAGCGCGCCGGGAACAAGTTTCAAGAGGATATCTGACCGGTCCCGCCATAAGCGGGGCCGGTCTTGTTTTTTGCGTATGCTTGCGCTCCTATCGCCCGCTCCGAACACATCACGGATCAATCGAAGGACGCGGCACTTGCTCAACCTGCTCACCGATATCGACGGCGTCTCCGTCGGCCACGCCACCGATCTCAAGCTCGGCTCCGGCGTCACCGCCATCGTCTTCGATCGGCCGGCCGTCGCGTCCGGCATGGTGCTGGGCGGTGCGCCCGGCGGCCGCGACACGGCGCTGCTCGATCCGGCGATGACGGTGGCCGAAGTCGATGCCTTCGTTCTCTCGGGCGGCTCGGCCTTCGGGCTCGACGCGGCGGGTGGCGTCCAGGCCGGTCTGCGCGCCGCCGGCCGCGGCTTTCCGGTCGGAAACCAGCGCGTGCCGATCGTACCGCAGGCGATCCTGATGGATCTGCTCAATGGCGGCGACAAGGACTGGGGCCTGCAATCGCCCTATCGCGACCTCGGCTACGAGGCCTTTCAGGCGGCATCGAAGGGCCGGTTCGCGCTCGGCACGGTCGGCGCCGGCACCGGCGCTACCACCGCCACCGTCAAGGGTGGCCTCGGCTCGGCCAGTGCCAGAACCAGCTCCGGCCACACCATATCCGCCATAGTCGCAGTCAATGCACTCGGCTCGGCCACGGTGGGCGAGGGGCCGCATTTCTGGTCCGCGCCTTTCGAACGCAATGCCGAGTTCGGCGGCCTCGGCCTGCCATCCGGGATATCGGAGCGTGATACCGCCATGCGCCTGAAGGGCATGAACATCACCGCCACCACCATCGGCGCCATCGT
>UCIT01000129.1:4686-5425 GCA_900472625.1 Hyphomicrobiales bacterium
CGGCGCGAAACCGTTGAGCGGCCTGCCGGATTTCCTCGAGCTCTGCCACCTCGCCACTCTTGTCATGGCCCGCGCCATCGCCCGCGGCGTCTACGAGGCGACGGCGCTGCCGGTGGAGGGTGCGCAGCCGGCATGGCGCGACCGCTATCCCGATCGCTGCTGATCGCGTAGAGAGAACGACAATGGCCTTTGCGGCGGAGACGGTGACATGCAGCTACGCGCCCTGATGTATTTCGACGAGCTGGTCCGCACCAGCTCCATGCGCCAGGCCGCGGAAAACCTCAACGTCGCGCCGACGGCGATCAGCCGCCAGATCGAGAACCTCGAATATCATTTCGGCGCGCCGCTGGTGGAGCGCAGCGCCCGTGGCGTCAAGCTCACCGCCGCCGGCGAACTGCTCGCCACTCGCGCCGGCCGCACGCTGCGCGAACTCGATCACGTCGGCCAGTTGATCGAGGACCTGAAGGGCCTGCAGGCCGGTCGCGTCGCCATCCACGCAAATGGCGCCACCGTCGCCAACCTTCTGGCGCCGGCGCTGGCCGCCTTCAGCCTCAGATATCCGAAGCTGCATTTCGAGGTGACGATATCGAGCGCCCGCCAGGCCGTCGAGGCGGTCAACAGCGGCGAGGCCGATATCGCCGTGACGCTGTTCGCGCCGCAGGTCTCAGGCACCAAGGTCCGCCTGCGCTCCGAAATCGCCTACGACCTGATCGTCGCCCCCGGCCACCCCGCCGCCGCC
>UCIT01000128.1 GCA_900472625.1 Hyphomicrobiales bacterium
TGTGGGGGAGATGCCCGGCAGGGCAGAGGGGGGCGGCGGCACTCGATGGCTGACAGGCGGGCATTCCCATGCCCACTGAAACCAGGACCACCTGTCCCTACTGCGGCGTCGGCTGCGGCGTGATCGCCACCGTCGCCGACAACGGCGTGGTCTCCGTCAAAGGCGATCCAGATCATCCGGCCAACTTAGGGCGCCTCTGCTCCAAGGGCTCGGCTCTTGCCGAAACCATCGATCTCGAGGGGCGCATCCTGCTCCCTGAAATCGCGGGAAAGCCCGCCGAATGGGACGAAGCGCTCGATCTCGTTGCCACCACCTTCTCGCGGACGATCGCCGAACATGGCCCCGATTCCGTCGCCTTCTATGTCTCGGGTCAGTTGCTGACCGAAGACTATTACGTCGCCAACAAGCTGATGAAGGGTTTCATCGGCTCCGGCAACATCGACACCAACTCACGCCTGTGCATGTCATCCTCGGTTGCCGGCCACCGCCGCGCCTTCGGCGCCGACACCGTGCCCGGCATCTACGAGGATATCGAGCTCGCCGACCTTGTGATCCTGACCGGGTCGAACCTAGCCTGGTGTCATCCTGTCATCTATCAGCGACTGGCAGCAGCAAAAGCTGCCCGCCCCGGCATGAAGGTCGTGGTCATCGATCCGCGCCGGACGATGACGGCGGATGTTGCCGACCTGTATCTGGCCATCCGGCCCGACAGCGACGTCGCACTGTTCATCGGCCTGTTCTCGCACCTGATCACAAGCAACGCCATCGATCAGAATTATGTGGCGGAATACACCAACGGCTTCGCGGATGCCTTCACGGCAGCCTCCGCCGTCTCCTTCAACGAGGTTCTGGAACGCACCGGCCTGCCGGCCATGCAACTGCGCGAGTTCTACCGCCTGTTCGCAAGCACTGAGAAGGTCGTCACCTGCTACAGCCAGGGTGTCAACCAGTCCTCGTCGGGCACCGACAAGGTCAATGCGATCATCAACTGTCACCTCGCCACGGGCCGCATCGGCCGTCCCGGCATGGGCCCTTTCTCGCTGACCGGTCAACCGAATGCCATGGGCGGCCGCGAGGTCGGCGGACTGGCCAACATGCTCGCCGCCCACATGGCTATCGAAAGCGCTGATGACCGCGACCGCGTGCAACGCTTCTGGAAGTCGCCTGCCATCGCGACAAAACCCGGGCTCAAGGCTGTCGATATGTTCCAGGCAGTCGCCAATGGACGCATCAAGGCGCTTTGGATCATGGCCACCAATCCGGTCGTCTCGATGCCCGATTCCGACGCGGTCGAGGCGGCGATCAAGGCCTGCCCGTTCGTCGTCGTCTCGGATGTCCTCAAGGACACCGACACCACACGGCACGCCCATGTGCTCCTCCCTTCCCTAGGCTGGGGCGAAAAGAGCGGTACAGTCACCAACTCCGAACGCCGCATCTCCCGTCAGCGCAGCTTCCTCGCCGCGCCCGGACAAGCGCGCGCGGACTGGTGGCAGCTAAGTGAGGTCGCACGGCGCATGGGCTTCGAGCACGCATTCGCCTTCCGCGCGCCATCCGCCATCTTCGCGGAGCATGCCGGCCTTTCCCGGTTCGAAAACAACGGCAGTCGTGATTTCGACATCGGCGCCTATGCCGAGCTCGATGAAGCCGACTACGACAACATGCCGGCCTTCCAATGGCCACAGCCATCTGGCAGCGCGCTGTCGAAGACCCGTTTCTTCGCGCGTGGAGGCTTCTACCACGAAGACGGCAAGGCACGCTTCATCGCGTTCGAACCCGCCGCATCAGACCGCACCAATCCCGACTACCCCTTCACGCTTAACACCGGCCGCATCCGCGACCAGTGGCACACCATGACGCGAACCGGCAAAAGCGCCCGGCTGTCATCTCACATCGCCGAGCCCTTTGCCGAGCTTCATCCGCGCGACGCCATCGAACTCGGCGTCGGCAATGCCGCACTCGTCGAGATCGAAAGCCCGCACGGCAAGTCTATCGTCCGCGCCCTGATCACCGAGCGACAGGCCCGTGGAAACGTCTTCGTGCCGATGCACTGGAACGACCAGTTTTCCGCAAAGGCGCGCATCGATGCCGTCGTCGCCCCCGTTACCGATCCGCTCTCCGGCCAGCCAGCCTCCAAGAATGTCGCCGTCTCTGTGCGGCCTTGCAAGACAGCGCGGTACGGCTTCGCGGTCTGCGCCACCAAACCGGAAAAACTGGATGCCGCCTACTGGGCACTGGCGAAGGCCGATGGCGGCTGGCGGCTGGAACTCGGTTTCGACCAGGCAACGGACGATTGGGTCAGTTGGTCGCGAGAGACCTTCGCCATCCCCGAAGCCGTCGAACCGCTCGGCTACGCGGACGCGCAGTCCGGGGATCTCCGGCTGGCTTTTTTCGACGGCATGCGCCTGCTGGCAGCACTGTTTCTGGCACGCCAGCCGGTCGCGGTTGCGCGCAACTGGGCGATCTCGCAGCTCGCTGCCAGCCATGACGATCTGCGCAAGCGCTTCGCGCTCGTCGCCGGCCGCCCGGGCGCCGACAAGCCGGATCCCGGCGCCACCGTCTGCTCGTGCTTCAGCGTCGGGGTCAACCAAATCGTCGCCGCCGTTCGCGGCGGCTGCGACAGCGTCGAGGCGGTCGGCAAACAAACCAACGCCGGAACCAACTGCGGCTCGTGCCGCGCCGAGATCAGGGGGATTATCGATGGATGTCTTGCAGCAGCCGCGGAATGAACATCGGGTCCGCATGGAGCCACTCGCCAAGCTTCCGGTCTTCTGGACGCTGGAAGGCAATCGCGTCGTGATCGCCGGCCGCTCCGATGCCGCAGCCTGGAAGGCGGAGCTTCTCGCCGCCTGCGGGGCGGAGGTACACATTTATGCCGAGAGGCTGAGCGATACGTTCGAAGCGCTGGTGCTGGACGGCGCCAACCATCCAAAAGGCCGCTTCGTCCATCATGCCAGGTCATGGGACGCCACCGTCCTTGCCGGGGCAGCGCTCGCGATCGCCGATTGCGAGCAGGACGACGAGGCGCATGCTTTCTTTGACGCGGCCCGTGCGGTTGGCGTGCCCGTCAATGTCATCGACAAGCCCGCCTTCTGCCAGTTCCAATTCGGCTCGATCGTCAATCGCTCACCCGTCGTGGTGGCAATATCGACGGATGGCGCGGCTCCGATCCTGGCGCAGGCAATCCGTCGGCGGATCGAGACCCTGCTGCCGCGGGCGCTGAAAGGCTGGGCGGAGCTTGCACAGTCGTTGCGCGAGACTGTCAATCGCCGTCTAGCCCCCGGCCCGCTGCGTCGCGCCTTCTGGGAAGGTTTTGTCGACCGCGCCTTTTCGAGTTCCGATACGCCGGAGGAGGGCGTCGGCGGGCAGCTTCTGGAAGAAGCCGAACGGCTTCGAGGCGCGCCCGCCCACTCCGCCGGTGGCGGGCGTGTAACATTGGTCGGCGCCGGCCCGGGCGATGCCGAGCTTTTGACGCTGAAGGCCGTCCGTGCCCTGCAGGCCGCCGACGTCATCCTGTTCGACGATCTTGTTTCATCTGATGTATTGGAGCTTGCCCGGCGCGAGGCCAAACGCATGCTGGTCGGCAAGCGTGGCGGCCGCTCCAGCTGCCGGCAGGAAGATATCAACGACCTGATGGTAAAGCTTGCCAAATCGGGCAAGCGCGTCGTCCGGCTGAAATCCGGCGATCCAATGATTTTCGGTCGCGCCGGCGAGGAAATCGCTCATCTCGATCGCCTGAATATCCCGGTCGATGTGATCCCCGGCATCACTGCCGCCTGCGCAATGGCATCGCAACTGGGGATTTCGCTAACTCACCGCGACCACGCACAATCTGTCCGCTTCATCACCGGACACTCCCGTCACGGCGGGCTGCCCATCGATATCAACTGGGCAACGGTTGCAGATCCGCAAACCACGACGGTGTTCTATATGGGCGGCAGGACCGCGACGCTAATCGCAGACAGGCTGATGGCGGAAGGTTTGCCGTCATCGACGCCCGTTGTTGTGACAACCGACGTCAGTCGCTCGACGCAGGCATGTTGGCATGGGACGCTAGGCGACATGCCCGTTGGCATCGCAGCGATTGGACACGATAGTCCGGTTCTGATCGCGGTCGGAAGTGTATTCTCGGGCAGGCGGCAAAACACGATCAGCGCGGCCGGTAACAGCAAGGTTTCCAGAAGGCTCGCCCATACACATTGATGTCATCGGGCCGTTTCTTCTGACGCTGGCGACTGCTTTCAGCTGGCGCCAGACATTGCCTATCTTCGATGGTGAGACGACAGCATCCGTCGCCAACTCTCCCCTGACGATGATTGCCACCGCGATCAGCCTATCCGGATTTGGATTGGCATATGACCACCACGGACCGTGCCTTGGCAGTCTTATCGCGTTCGTGAGCATCATGCTTGCCGCAGGAGTGCGTAGGTTAACGGCTACCGTTGTGGTGATTCGCTTCATCACCGAAAACGCCTGTCGCTCCCTCAAGGAGCTGGTCTTTCCACTGTTTGATCTGGTTGGCATGCACATCGAACTGCTGGGACAATTCCACCAGCGTCTGTTCGCCGCGGATGGCGGCGAACGCCACCGTTGCCTTGAAAGCGCCTTTGGTTCCGGCGCGGTCGTCTCGTCATCGTATCTCCTGTTCCCGGCATCTAAACCGAAGTCAGGCAGAAATTCCACTTATCCTCGCTGTGCAGATTTCCCGAGCTAACTCTTTCGGAATAGATTAGACAATGACGTTGGATCGTGCCCCGTAGCGT
>UCIT01000127.1 GCA_900472625.1 Hyphomicrobiales bacterium
CAATAAAAAAGCCCCGCGCGAGCGGGGCTTTCGTGTCTGTTATCGTCTCGGCTTTACTTTGCTGCAACGACGGTGGGCTTGCCGCCCGGGTTGTAGCCGCCGCCGATGGCGACGTTGAGGGAGACGTAGTCGCGGGCCATCTGCTGGACGGCGGCGGCGAGGCTTGCCTGGGCGAGCGAGACCTGACGCTGGGCGTCAAGTACGTCGAGTAGCGAGGAGGCGCCGTCCTTGTAGCTGGCGGTCGACAGATCCAGCGTTTCCTGGGTCGTCTTGACCTGTGCCCGCAGCGCTGCAACCGTCTGGGCATCGCGGCGCACAGCCGACAGCGCGTTCTCGACTTCTTCGACCGCTTCCAGCACCGTCTGCTTCCAGACGAGATACTGGGTCTTGGCTGTCGACTTGGTGATGTCGACATTGGCGCGCAGGCGGCCGCCGTCGAAGATCGGCAGGTTGAGCGTCGGGCCGAAGGACCATGTGGTCAGGCCGCCATTGGCGCCGACCGGACGAACGTAGCTTGGCGAGATGGCGCCGGAGAGCGTGATCGTCGGATAGAGCTGGCTGATGGCGACGCCGATATCGGCGGTGGCCGACGCCAGATTGCGCTCGGCGACACGGATGTCGGGACGATTGCGGATCAGGTCGGCCGGGATGCCGGAGGTGATGCCGCCACGGAACACCGGCTGCGAGCCGCTGCGCTGCAGTTCGGCGACCATCGAACCGGCCGGCTGGCCGAGCAGGGTGGCGATGTGGTGGGCGGCAACGCGGAAGCTGGTCTCGAGGCCGGGAATCTCGGCCTGGGTCGACTGCACCAGACCTTCGGCCTGGACGACGTCGAGGCGCGAGGCAGCGCCGGCTTCGAGCTGGAACTTGGTGAGCTCGAAGGTCTCGCGGCGGGACTTCAGGTTGGCGTTGGAGAGCGCGATGCGCTCCTGGTAGTAGCGGGCGTCGATGTAGGAGTTCACCAGATCCTGGAGGTAGGTGAGCTTGGCAACGTCGGCGGTCGAGTAGGCGGCATCGAGGGCTGCCTCGGCGCTTTCCTTGGAGCGGCGATACTGGCCGAACAGGTCGAGCAGCCAGCCGACGCTGGCGGTGCCTTCGGTGGTGTTGGTGGCGGCGCGGCTGGTGGCCAGGCCGCCGAGCGAACCGCTGGTGGTGTGGGAGGCGCCCACCGTCAAGCTCGGCAGCGAACCGGCACCGGCGACCGTGACATTGCCGGCGGCCGCATTGATGCGCTCCAGCGACTGCTGGATCGACAGGTTCTCGCTGAGGCCCTGGCCGACAAGGTTGTTCAGGCGGGTGTCGCGATAGGCCGTCCACCAGGCAATCGTCGACACATCGCCGTCAGCCTTGGCAGACCCTTCATTGAACTTGGCCGGAAGAGGCATCTCCGGGGGAACATGATCCGGGCCACTGACGCAGCCCGCGAGAA
>UCIT01000125.1 GCA_900472625.1 Hyphomicrobiales bacterium
CGAGCATTGGGCGCGGGTGGGCATCGAGCGCGCCGAGCAGGCGCTGGCGCTGCATCCCGAAAACGCCAGCCCGGCGCACCGCGGCGCGCTGGCGCTGGCGCATATGGGCGAGGCGGACCGGGCGAGGGAATGGGCAAGCCGCGCCGAGGCGATCGATCCCGACGATGTCGTCTCGCAGTACAACATCGCCTGCATGCATGCGCTGCTCAACGAGCGCGAAGAGGCGCTGGACAGGCTGGAAGCCCTGCTGCCGCAGTCATCCTGCTACCAGATTCTGTGGTTCAAGAATGATTCCGACCTGGATTCGATCCGCGATCATCCGCGCTTCCAGGTCTTGCTTGATGCCATAGAAGCCTGCACCTTCCAGCAGGACGGCTTTCGCGTTGCCTCCGAATAGGCCTTCAGCGACGCCCGTTTGCATCGTTTCGGCACAAGGGGTTTCCCCGTTCCGTCTTGTATTAACGCAGCCGATGGAAGTCGCTTTGCAACGGTGTTATTTATATTCAATATGATCGAAGGGGAATACACCACGCAACGAGAGCAACGCCATGACGGTAGCCGCCTTGTCCTTTCAGTCTGATGATGTCGATGTGCTTGCGGGCGCCTTGTACACCTGGTGCGCCGAGCGCAATATCCAGCTGCGCAGCCAGCAGGGCCTGTCGATCGCCAGCCTCGCGATCGATCTCTATCACGCCGGCCATCAGACCCAGGACCAGCTGTTGGTCGCGCTGCACGAGTGCGACATGCACTGAGCATGCGTTGGCCAAATCTGCCTGAGGCTTGATCGACCGCGCTCGGCGGACGCCTCAGGCGTAGGCGTCTTCACCCGACATCAATGTCACGATGGTCTTGACCGCTTCCTTGCCGGCGGTGGAGGGCAGCTTGTCGT
The DNA here is from genome assembly GCA_900472625.1 of Hyphomicrobiales bacterium. GTDB lineage: Bacteria > Pseudomonadota > Alphaproteobacteria > Rhizobiales > Rhizobiaceae > Rhizobium. The sequence continues at coordinate 890 of UCIT01000125.1, forward strand.
AGATTACCGCAAGCTCGTAGGCCTCGGCGCTCAACCCCGGTCGCGCCGTCGTATCGGCACCTTCGAACAACGCCGAAACATCGACGCCAAGNNATTTCTGAATTTGCTGAAAGGTCAGCCCAAGTGCTTCGCCGAGCTCAAGCTGGGAGATACGTCGTTTCGCGCGCAGCGTCCGGACATTCTGCCCAACTATAATATCCACCGGATCTGGCACCTTGTGTTCCCTTTTGAAGCAATTGATTATTGAAATTCACTATGCAGAGGTTTGAGAATATCTCAACCCAAGAGTTGCAAATTTCAACCGACTTCCGGGCCAGTTTTGGGCTGTTGCCATAAAATAAAGAATCACGAATATACCTGTGCGTGCATAAAATTGAACGCGCTATTTTGCAGATGTGCTTGGACGTTACTAACGAATGATCCCGAATCAGGCGAGTTAGACATCGCATGTCGATTTCGGACCTTTCCCCGCCCTCTGTGCTTGACCACGACCAAGTCCAGCCCTATTTTAGAATTATTCTAAAATGAGGATATCATGCTGCAGCGGCTTTTCAGATCGGCCAGACGTTCCTTCGACACCTTGTCCGAGCAGGAGATCCTGGCGCTCGCCATCNNGGCGGACGTGGAAAACACGCACCGCAACTCGCTGATCGCGCTCTATAGGCAGCGCTTCGGCGAACGCATCACGCTGATCCGCCGCGAGCATGTGCGTGGCTTCTACGAGCGCAAGCCCGATTGGCTGCGGGCCAACCTGTCGCTGGAGAAGATCCGCGCCGAGGCGGAAGCGATGGAGAGCCAGGCCTACCGTTTCTACATCGAGGCCGCCGGTCGCGTCAGCGACGCCGCGACCCGCCAGTTGCTCGGCGATCTCGCGCTGGCCGAACAGGGCCACGAAGACATCACTCGCATGCTGGGCGACAAGCATGCGCCGGCAGAGATCCGCGAGGAGGAGGACCAGAAGAGCCGGCGGCAGTTCGTGCTGACCTATGTGCAGCCGGGCCTCGCCGGCCTTATGGATGGCTCGGTCTCGACGCTGGCGCCGATCTTCGCCGCAGCTTTTGCTACCCAGGATACCTGGCAGACCTTCCTCGTCGGCCTCTCGGCCTCCGTCGGCGCCGGCATTTCCATGGGCTTCACCGAAGCCGCCCACGACGACGGCAAGATCTCCGGTCGCGGCTCGCCGATCAAGCGTGGCCTGTCCTGCGGCATCATGACGGCGCTCGGCGGCCTCGGCCACACGTTGCCCTACCTGATTGCCGATTTCTGGACCGCGACGACGCTCGCCGTCATCATCGCCATCTTC
>UCIT01000130.1 GCA_900472625.1 Hyphomicrobiales bacterium
CTCGGCCATGGCGGCGTTCCAGGCGCCCGATACACGCGAGGCGGCGGCAATCACCTTCCTGGTGACGGCGTCCGGCATATCATTCGGAGGGGTTTCGGGCGCGTTCTGGGGGCTTCTGGCGGGTGGGCTGATGATGGCGTTGCAGCGATTTGTGAAATCGCGGTAATACAACGCGCTGGAAATGGTATAGTTTTTATACTATAAAGCATCATGGATTTCGAATTTGATCCAAACAAAAGCCTCTCGAACAAAATCAAGCACGGCATTGATTTTGATGAGGCACAACTTCTCTGGAGTGACGAGCTGCTTGTTTCGATTGTAGCCAGAGAAGGAGAAGAGTTGCGTTACATGTCGATCGGGCGAATTGATCGGCGGTTTTGGTCTGCCGTCTATGCAATGCGCGGCGAGAGGATTCGCCTGATCTCCGTAAGGCGATCGAGAAGGCAGGAGATTGATTTCTATGAAAACCAGTGAACTCGAAGAGAAATTCGACAAGGGAGAGGAGGACATCCTCGAACACTTTGACCTGTCTACCGCGCGGCGCCCTAATCTCGTAGCTAAGCGTGTCAACGTGGACTTTCCTGCTTGGGTTGTTCGCGGCTTAGATGGTGAAGCACAACGGCTCGGCGTAACCCGCCAATCGCTTATTAAACTTTGGATCGCCGAGCGTCTTTCGTCTGTCGAGCAGCGCTGAAATCGCGCAACTGCAAAAAGGCGGGCAGGGACTTGCCAGTTTTCCGGGCTGCGGCTATACACGCTCCCATGAAGAACACGGGCACCATCATTTCTGAGCAGATTGCACGCGGGCGTATCGCCCTGCGCGACAATACGCGCGCCCTGACTTCGCTTCTTCTTCTCGGCCTTACGCGCGGTTGCCGGGTCCGTTGAGGAGCGCCCGGCGGCCGAAAGCCCGCCCGGCCATAGCTCCTCTCGACTAATCCCAAAAATCGATCAACCGGACGCTTTGCGCCGGATTCGTCATCGCCAACAGGCAGGCCATGCGCTATGACGCGGCCAGATGACGGGAATAGGAAGAGAAGACATGGACACGAAGACCCGCTCCCACGGCATGCCCGACGCCGCTGTCAAATACCGCGCTTATCCGCAGGTCAACATCCCCGATCGCACATGGCCGACCAAGACGCTGACCCAGGCGCCGATCTGGTGTTCGGTGGATCTGCGCGACGGCAATCAGGCGCTGGTCGACCCGATGGGTCATGACCGCAAGGCGCGGATGTTCCAGCTGCTGCTCGACATGGGCTTCAAGGAAATCGAGATCGGCTTTCCGTCGGCCTCGCAGACCGATTTCGACTTCGCCCGCTGGTGCGTCGAGCAGGGCAACGTGCCTGACGACGTCTCGCTGCAGGTCCTGGTGCAGTGCCGTCCGGAGCTGATCACGCGTACCTTCGAAGCCTTGGAGGGCGCCAATAGGCCGATCGTGCACTTCTACAATTCCACCAGCGAATTGCAGCGCCGCGTGGTGTTTGCCAAGGACGTGCAGGGTATCAAGCAGATTGCCGTCGATGCGGCAAAGATGATCTCCGACATGGCCGCCAAGGCCGGCGGCGGCTACCGCTTCGAATATTCGCCGGAGAGCTTTACCGGCACGGAGCTGGACGTCGCGCTGGAGATTTGCAACGCCGTCATCGCCGAGATGAAGCCGACGCCTGATAACAAGCTGATCATCAACCTGCCGTCCACCGTCGAGATGGCGACGCCGAATGTCTATGCCGACCAGATCGAGTGGATGTGCCGGAACCTCGACAATCGCGAGAACCTGATCATCTCGCTGCATCCGCACAATGACCGCGGCACCGGCATCGCCGCCGCCGAACTGGCGCTGCTGGCCGGCGCCGATCGTGTCGAGGGCACGCTGTTCGGCAATGGCGAGCGCACCGGCAATGTCGATGTGGTGACGATGGCGCTGAACATGTTCACGCAGGGCGTCGATCCGAAGCTCGACTGCTCGGATATCGAGCGGATGAAGAGCGTGTTCGAATATTCCAACCAGATGCCGATCGGCGAGCGCCATCCTTACGTCGGCGAACTGGTCTACACGGCGTTCTCAGGCTCGCACCAGGATGCGATCAACAAGGGCATGAAGGCGATCAAGGTCGCCAATCACCCGGTGTGGGAAGTGCCGTACCTGCCGATCGATCCGCAAGACGTCGGGCGCTCCTACGAGGCGATCATCCGCATCAACTCGCAGTCGGGCAAGGGCGGCATCGCCTACATCCTGCAGCAGGATTACGGGCTCAACCTGCCGCGCAACCTGCAGGTCGAGTATCGCGAGGAAATCCAGCGGATCACCGACGAAGAGGGTAAGGAACTGCCGTCGAAGCGGATCTACGACCACTTCATCGAGCGCTACGTGACGCAGCCCAAGGGCCGCATCAAGTTCGTCGACCACCACACCTTCGCCGATCCCGAGAACAAGGGTATCCGCGTGGTTGCCGCCGAGATCACCGACAATGGCGTGACCAAGCAGATTGAGGGCAAGGGCAACGGTCCGATCGACGGCTTTATCAATGCGCTGTCGGATTATCTCGGCATCGAGATGTCGGTGCAGGATTACTCCGAGCATTCGCTGCAGCACGGCTCCAACGCCGCCGCCATCTCCTATGTCGAGACGTCCTATCCGGGCGGCAAGCTGTTCGGTGCCGGCATCAGCACCAACATCGTCGGCGCGTCGCTGGAAGCGATCGTGTCGGCTGCAAACCGAGTGCTTGACGTGAAGGCCGCTAGGGGCTGATTGCGGCGATAGGTGGAGGTATGGTGGGATCGCTTGCTGCGCCTTTGGCGGCGGGCGATCTGCTCCACCCTCCCTCATTC
>UCIT01000120.1 GCA_900472625.1 Hyphomicrobiales bacterium
CGAGATCGACGATTTCGGCACCGGCCACACTTCGATCGTCAGTCTTCTGAAGCTGAAACCGAAGCGGCTGAAGATCGACCGTCAGCTGGTGCAGCCGATCATCACCTCGCCGCAGGAACGCGCGCTTGTCAGCTCGATCATCGAGATCGCCCGTTCGCTCGGCGTCGAGACGGTGGCCGAGGGCGTCGAAACGCTTGCGCATGCCAGCCTGCTGCACGACCTCGGCTGCGACCTGCTGCAGGGCTACGCCTTCTCGCGTCCCCTCTCCTTCGACGACTTCACCGAAGCGGCAACCGGGACGGCATGGCGGATCGCTTCCTAGAAGGGCGAGAGACCATTGTTCTCGATTTTGAGGAAACAGCGTTTCCGCAACGAGACGGTTTGGCGCAAAGAAAGCCTTTTGCCCTCTCGCCTTTTGGCCTATGAGTGTCGCGCCTTTTCAAAGAATGGCGCGACCCGGGGACGCCCGGCGACGCGATCCGGTCGGAGCATATGTCACACAATTCATTCGGTCACCTTTTCCGCGTAACCACCTGGGGCGAAAGCCACGGTCCTGCACTCGGCTGCGTCGTCGACGGCTGCCCTCCCGGCCTGCGCTTCAAACTCGCAGACCTGCAGGTCTGGCTCGACAAGCGCAAACCCGGCCAATCCCGCTTCGTGACGCAGCGGCGCGAGGACGATCTCGTCAAGGTCTTGTCGGGCGTGATGCTCGATGCCGACGGCGAGACGATGATCTCGACCGGAACGCCGATCTCGATGATGATCGAAAACACCGACCAGCGTTCCAAGGACTACGGCGAGATCGCCCGCCAGTACCGGCCGGGCCATGCCGATTACACCTACGATCTGAAATACGGCATCCGTGACTATCGCGGCGGCGGGCGCTCTTCGGCGCGCGAGACCGCTGCCCGTGTCGCAGCCGGCGGCATCGCGCGCCTTGTCGTACCTGGCGTTACCGTGCGCGGTGCGCTGGTGCAGATCGGCAAGCACAAGATCAACCGTCAGAACTGGGACTGGGCGCAAGTCGACCAGAACCCGTTCTTCGCGCCGGACCCGGAGATCGTTCCCGTCTGGGAAGAGTATCTCGATGGCATCCGCAAGGCGGGTTCGTCGATCGGTGCGGTGGTCGAGGTGGCGGCCGAAGGTGTGCCGGCGGGCCTCGGTGCGCCGATTTACGCCAAGCTCGATCAGGACATCGCATCGCTTCTGATGTCGATCAATGCCGTCAAGGGCGTGGAGATCGGCAACGGCTTCGAGGCCGCGGAGATCACCGGCGAGGAGAACGCCGACGAGATGCGCATGGGCAATGACGGGCAGCCGATCTTCCTGTCGAACCATGCCGGCGGTATCCTTGGCGGCATTTCCACCGGACAGCCCATCATCGCCCGTTTCGCGATCAAGCCGACTTCCTCGATCCTGACCGAGCGCCAGTCGATCGATGCCGATGGCAAGAATGTCGATATACGCACCAAGGGTCGCCACGACCCCTGTGTCGGTATCCGTGCGGTGCCGATTGGCGAGGCCATGGTCGCCTGCGCCATTGCCGACCACTATCTTCGAGACCGCGGCCAGACCGGCCGGCTGAAATAGGAACTTCCCCATGGCTTATGATCAGAAGCGCGTCGTAGACGCTATCCGGGCCTTCGAGGCCGGCGAAATCGTCGTCGTCGTAGACGATGACGGTCGCGAGAACGAAGGCGACCTCATCGTCGCCGCCGTTCACTGTACGCCTGAAAAAATGGCCTTCATCGTGCGCCACACCTCGGGCATCGTCTGCACGCCGATGCCGAAGGAAGAGGCCAAGCGCCTCGGCCTCAGTGCCATGGTTGCGGAAAACGATTCGGCGCATACGACGGCCTTCACCGTCACCGTCGATTTCAAGCACGGCACGACGACGGGCATTTCCGCCGACGACCGGACGCTGACGGTACGCAACCTCGCCAACCCGAATGTCGGCGCTTCCGACTTCGTGCGTCCCGGCCACATCTTCCCGCTCGTCGCCCGCGAAGGCGGCGTTTTGATGCGCTCCGGCCATACGGAAGCCGCCGTCGACCTTTGCCGCCTGGCAAACCTGCCGCCGATCGGCGTGATCTGCGAACTGGTCAACGACAACGGCACCGTGACCCGCGGCCAGCAGGTCACCGATTTTGCCAAGGAGCACGGGCTGAAGCTGGTGTCGGTCGCCGATCTCATCGCCTATCGCCAGCGCAAGGAAACGCTGATCCAGCTGCAGGCCAGCTTCGACGTCGAGACGCCGTTCGGCAAGGCGAAGGCGCACAGCTATTCGCTGCCCTGGGATCCGATGCAGCATCTCGCGGTCGTCTTCGGCGATATCAGGGACGGCATCGACATTCCCGTGCGCCTGCATACCGAAAGCGTCGTGGACGACTTGTTCGGTAAGCGATCGGTCGATCGCTATATGAAGAAGATCGCTGAAGAAGGCCGGGGCGTCATCGTGTATCTGCGCGAGGGTTCCGTCGGCGTCGGCCATCAGGACAACGGCCGCAAGGCGCTTGGCCAAGGCCGCGAAGCCCATGCGGAAGCGCAGAACCGTGAAAGCGAATGGCTGGAAATCGGTCTTGGTGCGCAGATTCTCAAGGATCTCGGCGTCACCTCGATCAAGCTTCTGACCCGCAGCGAGCGCCATTATGTCGGCCTCGAAGGCTTCGGCATCAAGATCGCCGAAACCGAGATCTGCTGAAACAGATAGGATCAACGGATCGGCGGCGCCAGACGCTCCGCCGGTTCGCCCTGCCCTCAGGCGGCGATAGGCTTGTAGCGGCTTCTGACGTTTTCCAAGTAGTATTTGCCCGGCGATTTCGCCGTGACCATGGCGATCACGTGCGATTCGGCAACGCCTTCGAACAGGCGCTCCTGGCCATTGTTCAGGCAGACACGCAGCCTGCCGTCTTCCTGGCTGAAATAGACCGCATCGATCAGGGTCGATTGCACCGGTACCGGTTGCATTTTCGCGCGCCGTTCGGTCCGCGATACGATGTCCGCTGCAGCCGCACGAGCATCGCGACGCTTGCGCATCAATGCCCTCATCTGGCGACGCAGTCTATTGAAGGCCGTCCATACGGCATAGCTGATGAAACGTGTTTTCATGCGCCCATCGTAAGAGCGCGGTTATTAAGAAGTTCAAGATGAGCATGGTAAACCCGCGTCAAGATTAACAGCCGGTAATTGCCTAAAATCGTCGCTATCTCAGCCGCTTAACCGTTCCATCCATCGATCAGCACCACCGTCTCGACACCGGCGAAACGGGCGACCCGGTCGAGCTCCGCCATCAGTTTTTCGAGCCGTCCCGCAGAGGGCCGGACGCCCGGCTCCAGCCATAGCCGCTTGACCTCGAGCGATCTTTTGCGGCGGTCGGCCTTCATGTCGATGCGGCCGATCAGCCGGTCTCCTTCCAAAAGCGGAAAGACGTAGTAGCCGTATTCCCGCTTCGGCTCGGGCACGAAGATCTCGATGCGATAGAAGAAGCCGAAAAGGCGTTCGGTGCGGTTGCGATCGCGGATCATCGGATCGAACGGGCTGAGGACGCGGATGCGCGGCGGGGCTGCCGGATAATCATCCGTCGTCGCGAGGAAATCCGTGAAGGCCCAGGACGGGCGCGGCTTGCCGCCGAGCGAAGGTTCGATCAGGATCTCGGTCAGCTCGTCGCGATGGGCAACGATCCAGGCCTTTGCTTCCTCCGGCGACAGCAACGCCCAGAATGCCGCAATCTCGCCATGGGTGGCGAAGCCCAGCCGCGTCAGCGCGCTGCGGCAGGCCCAGTCGACGAACTCCTCGCGGCTGACCTCCGGTTCGTGAAACTCTGCCGGGATGACGCGCTCGACCAGATCGTAGATCTTCTGGAAATTCGAGCGGCCCGAGATGGCGAACTTGCCGGTGCGCCAGAAATATTCGAGCGCCGTCTTGTTGGGATGCCAGTTCCACCAGCCGCCCGAGATGTGGCCATCCGCCTTGATCTCGCGTGCCATGATGGCGCCGTCGCGGCTCACCCGCTCATAGGTTTCGTCGAAGGCGTCCTCGAAGCCCTCGCCGCGCCATTTGCGCCAACGATCGACCAGCACCTCCTCCTCGTGACGGAACTTGTGCTTCCAATAGCGGAAGAAGGCGGACGGCAGGATGGAGGCGTCATGCGTCCAATGCTCGAACAGGGCGCCGTCCTTTTCCAGCAGCGCGGTCAGATGCTCGCGCTTGTATGTCTGGTTGCGGGCAAAGAGGATCTGGTGATGCGCCCGCTCCACCCACTGGATGCTGTCGACCTGGACGAACCCGATCTCGTGGATCAGCTGCAGCAGCCCGTCCTTGGTCAGCACCCGGTTCGGCGGTGCGCTGAGGCCCTGCTTGGCGAGGAAGATACGGCGGGCATCGGCATTGGAGATCATGGTTGTCATGGCAGCGATGATAATCCTGAGGACAGTCCTGGCCACCCGAATATTCAGTGGTTTGTAGAGCGACGCAATGCCTCGCCCCGTCCGAAAGGATTTCATCTTCCCATGAACCGGATTCATTTATAGAACGGCGCTTCACCTCAGGGGGATCGATTGACCATTCGTTTCGAAAGCGCTGGCGTCAGCTACGGAGCGCGGACCGCGCTGCAGCCATTGACGCTCGAGCTTGATGACAACCGCATCGCCGTCATCGGCCTCAATGGTTCGGGCAAGACGACGTTCGCGCGGCTGATCAACGGACTGACCAAGCCGACCACCGGCCGTGTTGTCGTCAACGGACGCGATACATCAGACGAAAAGGCGGTGCTCGGCAATGTCGGCTTCATCTTCCAATCGCCGCAGAACCAGATCATCCTGCCTGTCGTGCGCGACGATATCGCCTTCGGGCTGAAGAGCCGCGGCCTGGCCAAGGCGGATATCGACGCCAGGGTGGCGCAGGTGCTGGACCGCTTCGACGCCGGGCATCTTGCCGACCGGCGGGCGCACGAGCTTTCCGGCGGAGAACTGCAGCTGGCAGCCCTCTGCTCGGTACTGGCGACGGGGCCCGATATTCTCATTCTCGACGAACCGACCA
>UCIT01000118.1 GCA_900472625.1 Hyphomicrobiales bacterium
CCTGCGCCGCCTGCTGGGCGAGGCGCTCAGCGTCGGCAATGGCGTTGTTATGGGCAGCGACAGCCGCAGCATCGTTGTCGTTCTTCGCCGCTGCCTTCTCTGCGGCCACGCGAGCTGCATCTGCTTCACGTTGGATGCGGTCGGCTTCGGCACGAGCTGCGACCTGGCGCTCGCGTTCCTTGCGCGCTTCCTCCTGCAGGAAGGCATCCATATGCCGTTTCAGCTTCTTGCTGATGGCGTCAGGCTCTTCCTTGAGCTCGCGCCATTTGTTGTCGACCTCCCGGCCAGCGTCGAGGTGAGGCTGCTTTGCAACCTTGTGGAGGTCGGTAGCCTTCTTCGCGATCGTTGCCAGACGCTTCGACCAGATCGCCGCGCGATCGGCCTCGGCCTGCGTGGTGATCGGCTTCTTCATGAAAGCCTCGGCCTGCTCCTTCTCGGAGGCAAACTCGTGGACCAGTGCCTCGTAGGGGTCGAGATCGGCCGGCTGGTTGTGACCGATCGACGGTTCGGGCTCGTCATCCCAACCGCCGCCCTCGATCGCCTTCGTGTAGGCTTCGTAGGTGATCGGGTTGCGGCACGCGAAATTCCAGATGTCTGAGGCATCAACCTGATGTTCTCCGCGCATCGCGAGCCATTGTCCGTCTTCAAACCAGATGGCCACTGGTTCCCAAGGCTTGTCCTTAAACCGCGTCCGGTAGTAGCCCTGCTGGGCATCGCCGTCGTGAACGGCGAGCGATTTTCCAATCTCACGCGGGCTCACAAGAGCTTTGCTCCACCAATCCCACAGGTTATCGTTCTGCGCCGTCATGCTGCACATCCTTTTTCGATTGAGTTTTTGCGTGGAGGGCGTCGATTTGCTGCTTGCTGCTGCCAGGTCGCCCATCGGCAGTTTCCCGGCTCATAGTTGCCGTCGTTGTCGACCCGATCGATCGAGTACAGAGCGCTTGGCCGCCTCCCCATGTCGGAAAGGAAAGCCTCAAAGCTATCTCGCCAGCGGTCGCATATCGTTATGCCGCGACCGCCATAATTAGGGTAAGGCCTAGACTTCGGGTTAAGCGTCCGGTCTTTCATCGCGTACCAGATGCGATATTCCGTGCTACGGTGACCTTTCTTCGCGTGACCGTGGGTTCTCGCCGAGGCCGCCAACTCCGAATGAAGGCAGCCACAGCTTCGAATAAAGCCGCGCCGGACGTGTCTCTCGTCGATCGCCTTTTCAGTTCCGCAGTCGCAACGGAAGACAGCCTTACGGTTTTTTCCTTCGCCATCATCAGAAAGGCACACCAGCCGCTCAAAGCGCTGACCGACAATATCGAATTTTCTCTGGCCTTTAGCGGGCATGAACGATCTGCTCCTGATTTTCGAGAGCCTGTTGGTGGAAGGCCTGTTGCGCGCGCGGGATCGAGACGAGGAGGAACAGCGCCCCGACG
>UCIT01000116.1 GCA_900472625.1 Hyphomicrobiales bacterium
CGATGTGTTTGCGCGCTGCGAGGGTGGTGATTGCACTCTCGCGAATGTTGACGACAGCCTTGATCTTGACCGGGTTCGCACCCTCGCCGTCATGGGCGCTGGAGTAGTATGGATTGTCGACGTAGACGGCCTGCAGCTTCGCCTTCTCCTGCCAGCCTTCGATCTTCTTTTTCTTCTTCGCCGCTTTCTTGTCCGCCATGTTCGTTCCCTCGTGTATCGAGCCCCGCAGCTCGGTTATCGTCTGCTGATCCTGGTCATCTTCGAGCAATGCTCGCACTTGGTGGCCTTCCGCTCTTTGAGGCGGGCCATCTCCTCATGGTATGTCTTGCGCGACCGCTCCCACTGCGTTTCCTCGTGAGCGAGGCGCCGGAGGACGAACATTGGGTCGAGCTTAGCTTCACACAGGCTGCACTCGACCTCCGTCTCGCCTTCTCGAATGAGGTACTTTGCGTTGACCTGACGACCGTTCTCGTACGACCAACTGTGATTGCAGGCATTGCGATCGTACCGGTCGACGATCTTGAGCATTGGCCCATCGTCGGTCGGCGGAGCCTTGAACTTGATCGGCAGCTTGGTGACGTTGTCGTCGCTCATCGTGCCGCCTCCATCCGCTCAACCTGGACCACTCGGCCGCCGCCCATGAAAAGCTTCTCGGCCTTTTCCCTGCGTGCTTGCTGGATGCTTGGCGTCGCGTCGAACTTCTCGCCGCGGATCTCCCGGCCGTTCATGAAGGCCACCATGTGCTTCAAGCACTCTTCGGCGGCCTCGCCCTTGCTGCCGAACACCTTCGGCCGGTCACCGGTGTCCATGATCGGCGACGGCTCGCTGTCGCGGCAGAGACGGACCATTGCCCAGAAGCCAAGGCCACCGGGAACGCGACGAGGAAATGCGTTGTAGCGGTTCATGCTTCACCTCGCTGCGCTTCGATCTTCCTGATGGCGTAGAGGCAAGTCGTGTGGTCGCGGCCGCCAAACAACCGGCCGATAGCCGGGAAGCTCAAGCCGAAACGCTCGTGCACCTCCCACATCAGCAGGTGGCGAACCTCAATGTTTTTCTTCCGACGCCCCCCGCCGATAATCGCCTGGTAGGATGCGCCAAGTTCCCGACAACGATCCTTCACGTGGACCCGCGCCGGGTTCATTGCGATTTCGACCATGCGGCTACGATGCTGCTCGATGTGGGCGTCGAAAAATGTCGGCTCATGCATCCAAGCCGGCCCAACTTCACGGCGCCGGACAGGTGTCACGGTGGGTATGGCTGGTACTTCCTTGACAGGAAGAGAGGCGATCAACCGGAGAGGCTTCGGATTGAAGCACCGTGCGTGGACGGCGACGGCTTCCGCCCTCATTTCTGCGGCATTGTTGAATTGTCTCGCTGCGACGATCATCGTTTTGCACTCCGAACTATACTGGTTTGGGAAAGCTTGGATTCCGGTTCGCCGCGCTTTGCCTTGAGGGCATCGAGGCGAGCCTGCGTCTCTTGATCCACTCGGCTGTGCGTTCGGCTGGAGATCACGGGAGCGCCGGCCGTCACTGATTTGGCTAGCTGATGAACCCACTCCCGATGGCCAGGTCTGGCGCGCTCGATCG
>UCIT01000113.1 GCA_900472625.1 Hyphomicrobiales bacterium
GGACTTGCCGTACACGACCGCACGACGTGACACAGAGACGGTTTGAATGAGGGCGGTCGAGCAGGGCTAAACTTGCTTGCGGGTCGTCTTATTCAGCTGCTTGAAGACGCAATGACGTCTTTGGCTGCTCGATCCCGCTGAGGATTTCGAAGTCATCAATCATGAAATGCTGGTCCGATCCAGGCACCGCCAAGGTCCAGAAATCCGGACTTGTGCCAAATGCGGTGGAAACCTCCACGACCGTAAGCCGCCCGTCGTTGTGCTTTACGGAACGAGCCCAATAGAATGCGTTCGGAACAAGATTATTCATGTCGCTACTCCTGCCGGACAGGATCGTACGAGAAGAAGTCGAGACGGGGCCACGGAAATAAGACACTCAAGTAGCGCTGTCCCCAAGTTTGAGACACGGTAGCAAAAATGTCTTGTAAAAGTCCCGGTGGGCGACGGCGCTTGAATTCTTATCCCAGAAAAACCATTTGACCGGCGATTTCTGTACGAATGGAGGTATCAGTGACGACATTAGATGAGCGGTAGCCCGAGCAACACGCATTCGAAGCCGATGTCAGCCGGCTCCTGCATATGATGATGCATTCGGTTTACTCGGACAAAGCTGTTCCTCCGGGAATTGATCTCGAACGCGGCGGATGCCTGCGAAAAGCTGCGGTATGAGTCTATTTCCAAGCCGCAGCTCTCGTCCGATGGAACCCAGCCGGCGAGCCACTCAACATTTCCCGTGAGATGATCCAGGAAAGTCCCGTGCTTGTCGCTATCAAAAAGGGCGTAACGAGTCGGATCCTTTCCGCTCAGGAGAAGATGGCCGAAGGCGAAGCCGAGACGTTTTCCAAAGTATGGGATCTGTTCGGCCCCATTCTTAAGGAAGGTATCTACGACGACTTCGAGCGGCGCGCGCAGTTGCTGAAGCTGGCGCGCTTCCGTAGTACCGTATCCGATGCGGCAACTCGGAGCCTGGCGACTATCTGGCCGGAATGAGGGAAGGGCAGTCGGCGATTTATTACATTAGCGGCTCCAATCTGGACCAACTGAAATCGTCGCCGCAACTCGAAGGTTTTCGAGCCAAAGGGATCGAAGTCCTTCCCCTTACAGATGGCGTAGACAGTTTCTGGCCGACCAACGCCCCAGATTTCGAGGGCAAGCCTTTTATACCCAGGGCCTTGCCGATCTTAACGCTGTGACCGGCGAGGGCGGCATCGATGAGGGTGACCGGCAAGCTTCTCCTGAAGTTATAGCGTTCATCGATTTCGCTCGAAGCACACTGGGTGAGGAAATCGGTGACGTGCGGGCTTCCGATCGGTTGACCGAAAGCGCGGTCTGCCTTGTCGCGTCGGAACATGGCCCCGATCGCCAGCTCGAAAAGCTCCCCCAAGGGGCGGGGCGGTTACAGACCGCATCGAAGCCAATCCTGGAAATCAACGCGCTGAACGAACGTGTTAAAGCCATCGCATTGCTCGACGATCTGGCCTTTCGCGAGGATGCGGCGTGGCTGTTGCTTGACGAAGCACGCATTCTTGACGGGGACAAACCGGCCAATCCGCGGGCTTTTGCCGACCGACAGGCCAGGCTGTTTGCGCTGGCCATCGGGCAAGGCAAGTGAAAGGTCCTGGCGAGGTGGTCTTCGGCTGCCTCGCCCTAAGTCTACGCAGAGAAGGGTTCAGCGCGATCGGCGGTGTTTCGCGTTCTCCGGGAATGCACAGCGCTTCTCGGTCACGATCTCAGGTTATCGCCAGCCGCACTCAGTGCACAGCCCACCAAACTCTGTTATTTAAAGGATCGTTGAATACTAAGTTCGTTTGGACTTTGCGGGTCGAAAGTTCGGCTCCCATCACGAGCTTTGATCCGCGACCTTTATTTTCTTACCTCTCCGAGGGGTTCGCCATCCTAGATCAACCCGAGCTTTTCTATGGACTTCTTTATATGCCCGATCTTGAAACATCCGGCGGCTAAATGTGCTACATTGGTTGCGGCACCATAGGGTGCCATTGGAGATGGTCATGACCAAATTCGCGCTTTACGTCCCGCTTGAAGCAAAGCCAGGCAAGGAACAGGAGGTTGCCGATTTTCTGCGATCGGCCATACCGCTCGTCAATGCGGAGCCCGGCACGATTTCCTGGTATGCGATCCAGGAGGGTCCGAGTTCATTTGCAATCTTTGATACGTTCGACGATGAGGGCGGAAGGGACGCCCACTTAAACGGCCAGGTCGCTGCGGCACTGATGGCGAAGGCAGAAGAGCTGTTCGTAAAGCCGCCACAGATACACAAATTAGCGATCCTCGCCGACAAACGGCGATAAGCGCCCTGCAATTCAGCACTTCGGCCGGAATGAACTTCAGGTGGCCGCGTTTGCCGTGACTGCAGTCGCCTATGGAATGAAGTTTGCGACCGTCCAATTGGTCGGTTATCGGTCGGGCGAGAGAAGGCGCTTGAGATAAGGTGCTGTCCGGCTATTTCCTGCAAGGGCAACCTGCTCCGGTGTTCCGCTTGCGACGATCCGGCCGCCTTCATCCCCGGCGCCTGGCCCGATATCGATGACCCAGTCGCTGGCCGTAGCAAGGGTCATGTCGTGATCGACGACAATCACCGTGTTGCCGGTGTCGACCAACGCATTGAGCTGCGCGATTAGCCGCTCGACATCAGACGGATGTAACCCCGTCGTCGGTTCGTCCAGCACATAGAGCGCGCCGCCCTTCTGGGCGCGCTGTAGCTCCGTTGCCAACTTGATGCGTTGAGCTTCGCCTCCTGAAAACTCGGTCGCGGGCTGACCGAGCCGCAAGTAGCTCAATCCGACTTCCCTGAGGACCTTCAGCGACGCGCGAACACTCGGGGCGTCATTGAAGAAGTCCCCTGCGTCCGCGACTGTCAGCCCGAGAACTTGCGAGATGTTCTTGCCCCGGTACCGGACCTCCAAGGTTTGCGGGTTGTAGCGGGTGCCATGGCAAGTCGGGCAGGGGGCATAGACGCTTGGCAGGAAAAGCAGCTCGACCATGACGAAGCCTTCGCCTTCGCAGCGAGGGCAGCGGCCCTTGGCGACATTGAAGGAAAACCGCCCGGCATCATAGCGGCGCTTCTTCGCTTCCGGTGTGGCGGCGAACAGCGAGCGAACATGGTCGAAGAGCCCGGTATAGGTCGCAAGGTTGGACCGGGGCGTTCGGCCGATCGGCTTCTGGTCGACCTCGATAAGGCGCCGGATTTTGTCGAGCCCACTTTCGATCCTGCCCTGCGTCGGCGCCCCCGGCTCCACCTCCAAGACGGCTTCGTCCTCCGTATCGGTTTCCACACGAGCGGGAGCGCCAAGCGCTTCGCCGACAAGCTCGACCAGCGCCTGGCTGACCAGGCTCGACTTGCCAGACCCGGAGATACCGGTCACCGTCGTCATGACCCCCAGCGGAAATTTGCAATCCACATCACGGAGATTGTTTCTTGTGACGCCGGATAGGCGAAGCCATCCATCCGGTTCTCTCCGACGTCCAGCCGGTTTGCCGGCTTCCGCAAAAAGATGCCTGGCGGTTTCCGATCGCTCGACCGTCCGCAGACCTTCCGGTGGGCCGCTATAAAGGATTTCGCCGCCCAGTTCGCCGGCCGCCGGACCCACGTCGACGATCCAGTCCGCATGCCGGACAACGTCGAGCTCGTGCTCCACGACGAACAGCGAATTTCCGACCGCCTTCAGCCCGTCGAGCGCCCGCAACAGCGCTTCGGTATCGGCCGGGTGCAAGCCTGCAGAGGGCTCATCCATGACATAGACGACGCCGAAGAGGTTTGAGACGACCTGTGTCGCCAAGCGAAGCCGCTGGAGCTCGCCCGGAGACAGGGTCGGCGTGCTACGCTCAAGCGTGAGGTAGCCGAGGCCGAGATCAAGAAGGACATCCATCCGTCGGCAGAGGTCTGCTGCGATCCGCTGGACGACCATGGCTTTTTCCGGATGCTCTTTCCGCATGGTCTTGAGCTTTCTGGCATCGGCATCCGCATAAGGTGCGAAGATGTTGGAAAACCTCGCCATCGGCAGTCTGCTCATTTCTGCATAATCTAGGCCCTCGAACGTCACCGAAAGCGATTCCTTGCGCAGCCGCTTGCCCTCGCACAGCGGGCAAGCGCTGCTGATCATATTGCGAGCCGCCCGCTTCTTCATCATCGCACTCTGCGTCGTCGCGAAGCTGTGGGTGACATGGCGCCGGGCGCTGGAGAACGTGCCCATGTAAGAAGGCTCGTCCTTCCGTGCCATGGCACGCTTCACCTGATCGTGCGTGAGACCCGGATAGACCGGGACGACGGGCTGCTCGTCCGTGAACAAGATCCACTGGCGGGTTTTCTCCGGAAGCTCCCGCCACGGCCTGTCGACGTCGATGCCGAGCGTGATGAGAATGTCTCTGAGGTTCTGCCCGCCCCACGCCAACGGCCATGCCGCCACCGCGCGCTCGCGAATGGTCAGCGAGGGATCCGGCACCATGGAGCCCTCGGTCACCTCGTGCACGCGACCGAGGCCATGACATTGCGGGCAGGCACCCTCCGGCGTGTTTGGGGAAAACGATTCTGCATCGAGGTGCGGTTGGCCCGGCGGATACGTGCCCGCCCGCGAATAGAGCATGCGAAGGAGGTTCGAGAGCGTCGTCACGCTTCCGACCGCGGAGCGTGCTGTTGGCGAACCGCGCTGCTGCTGCAGGGCAACCGCGGGTGGGAGGCCTTCGATCAGGTCGACGTCAGGAACGCTCATCTGCGTGAAGAGACGGCGAGCATAGGGAGACACGGATTCGAGGTACCGGCGCTGGGCCTCGGCGTAGAGGGTACTGAATGCGAGCGAGGATTTTCCGGATCCGGAGACACCAGTGAAGACGACAAGCGCGTCCCGTGGGATGTCGACGTCGACGTTCTTGAGGTTATGTTCCCGTGCGCCTCGGACGCGAACGACGCCTTCAAGCTTCTCGGTTGCCTTCACTGCATCGGCCATAGGTCGTTTCGGCATCGGATTTCCTGCAGTTGCACGTCGGGCGGAGATTGTTCACGAGATCCTGCAATTAAAGCGTGTCGCATCTATTCAGCCTCATATCCTGCTGCCTTGAAGAAGTTTCGGCATTCGGTGACAGAGAAGAGGGTGATGATGTCGCCGAGCGCTTTGGTGATTGTATCGAAGCTTCGAGCGGCCCGCTTTCGCAAGAGTGACTTGAGTTTCGAGAATGCCATTTCGATGGGGTTCAGGTCCGGCGAATAGGGCGGCAGGAAGAGAAGCCTTGCGCCTTTTGTCTTGAGCAATTGTTCTGCCCTTTCGCTTTTGTGGAAGCCAACATTGTCGAGGATGACGACATCGCCGGGCGATAGTGTCGGCGCAAGTTGTGTCTCAATCCAGGTTTCGAAGATGCGACTGTTCATTGGAGCATCGACGATCCATGGTGCGGTCAGGCCATGGCAGCGGAGACCGGCAATAAAGGTCTGCGTCTTCCATTTCCCAAAGGGAGCATAGGCGGCAAAGCGACTGCCTTTGGCAGACCACCCGGTGCGTTTTGTCAGGCGCGTGTTGGTCGACGTCTCATCGATAAAGATGAGCCGCGACAAGGCCTTGTTGAAGAACCGTTTTCGGCGGTTGATCCAAAGATCACGCGCCTTGGCGATCTCCGGCCTGCGCTGCTCGCTTGCCTTGAGGCTTTTTTTTATTGCTTAGCCCAAGCCGGTGCAAAAACCTCCCGACCGTAGCGCGATGGATTTCAATGCCGCGCTCCGCGAGTGCAACGCACAGCTCATCCAAAGTCGTTTCGCCATGCGCGGACATCCGCTCGCGAACCCAATCAGCATGAGCCATAAGCTTCGTGCCACCAGGCGGGTGGCCCTGCTTGGCGGCGGCGAGAGAACCGGATGACCGATGCAGGATCATCATGTTGTTGACGAACCGAGGCGAAACCCGGAAATGCCGAGC
>UCIT01000126.1 GCA_900472625.1 Hyphomicrobiales bacterium
CCCTCGGCTAACCGCTTACGAACCGCTATGCCTGCCTTCAGGCCGCCACCCGGTTCCGCCCCGTGCGCTTCGCGCGGTACAACGCTTCGTCTGCCCTCGTCATTAACGTCTCAAGTGTGTCCGACTGGTCAGCGACCGCGACTCCGATGCTTGTCGTCAAGACGATCGGCGTCCAGCCCCACATTACAGGCTCTGACGCAATGTGAGCGCGAATTTCTTCTGCCCGATCGGATGCCTGCTGCATATCAGCCGCCTGGACCAAAATTCCGAATTCCTCGCCGCCGAGCCTGGCGACGAATTCACCGGGCCGAAGGAGCTTACTTGCGCGCGTTACGAACGTGCGGAGCGCCATATCACCTCCAGTGTGTCCAAATGCATCATTTACACCCTTGAAATGGTCAAGGTCCGCGAGGAGAAGTGCGCGGCCGGTCAGAAAGCCGCTGTCTGATTGCTTTGCCATTAACCCCGCTCTGTTCAGCGCCCCCGTCAATTGATCGGTCACGGCAAGCTTTCTAAGCTCATCGCGTGCTCTCTCTTCCATCATCGCGAAGAGACCGACCACGAAAGCGTTGTTGAGCACGAAGTCCCCGACCAAAATCAGGATCGCGGACATCTGACTGCTCGAATAGATCAAATCCAAAGTTACAGACGCGATGTATAATGGTGCATATGCGGCTAGCACCCAGCCGGTGGCTTTCCTGGCGTAGCCGTCGCCGTGGCGGAGAAAATATCGGCCAGCCATGGCAACATTTGCGGCCAACAGTGCCGTAGCCACCGTGCTACCTTCAATCCTGCTGCCAAGGCGCGCGAATAGTACGTAGGCAAAAAAGGTCGCAATGGGTGCGATACACAGATGCCAATGGAATGGCTTATGTCCATCGAAGGCCCGCGCACCGCTCCACGCCAGAGATATGTTGGTAGAGACAGTTGCCAAAAGGCACGCCACAAAGAGCACATTTCGCGACAGTGTGAAACCGTAGACGGCCGCGGATACCAGGAGGAGACTGGACGCCCATAGCAGCAGTTCCGGTTCTCGCCGACTCCACCATAGCGCCAGGAACATCCCGGCATAGCTTAGGTTTAGCAACGAGTTGCAGAGGTGGATGGTGGAGTAATCGATCGACATGGGTGCAGAGAGCGTTTGGAACGGTTCACCAGCACTATCAGAGGCTACTTAACAAAATACGGTAGCATGGCGAGATAGCACGAGATGAGGCATGGCCTCTCAAGGCCTACGACGGCCGCGATCGGAGCCAAGGACCAATGAAAACTAGCGGTCCGCCTTTAGTAATTTTCGCGTCTCCTCGTCAAAATCTCCGTCAAAAAGATGGTCGATCGCCCGATGAAACGGCGAGCCGTTCTCGGCGACGACCGCAAATAAAGTCATTGATGATCGAAACTTCATGTCATCAGGGAACCCGAAAATCTCGTTGGGTCCCACGCCCGTGATCGCGAGGACCGCTTCGACACAACGAAGAAGCCGGGACCCGAGCACAGGGTGACCCAGGTAGGCGGCCGCCTCATCTACGGTTCGTATAGCGAACCTCTCAGCAAGTGCCGATCTACCCAGCCCCGCCAACTGAGGGAAGATGTACCACATCCAATGTGTTTTCTTTCGACCTGCTTTCAACTCGGAGAGTGCAGCATCGTATGTGTCAGCTTGCGCGTCTAAGAATCGTTGAAGATTGTAAATCGGGTCGCCAGACATGATATTCCTCCGAGGCAAATCAGAACTTTGCTTGTTGGCGGTTGCCAGGAGGGTGGTTTCGACGGACCGCATCACCATTTCTAGGGCATCATCCCCTCGCTGGGCAGCCCACACAGCGGTCCTCGACAACGTTACCTCCAAACTTTCTATCATCGCTTGTCGCTCTCGAGCTTCGCATACATCCCGTGGTGTTTCGCTCAAGTCAGGTCCTCTCGTTAAATCGGCGACAGCCTCGATAGGCAACGGGTACTTTCCATTGAATCTGATATGAACGACGCGGAGTACGATGCGCCTACCCACTCAACCCAGAGGCCAACGTCTGCCTGCGCGAGCATCGCGTCCCGACCGCCGGCCATCGATCCAGTTCATCGTCGGCGTAACGGCGACGCCGTGTACCACGATCGAAATGAGGACAATCAACAAGACCGTTGCCCAGATTGTCTCCACCGCGGCGAACTCAGCATGTCCGGTTGCGTAGGCGAGGTAGTATATAGAGCCGAGGCCGCGAATTCCGAACACGCCTATAATCGCACTTTCCGCGGGCGGATGACCTGAACCGAGAAGACTAAGCCATCCGATAGCGGGCCGAACGACCGCAAGAGCGAGGACCGCGACTACGACGACACGCCAGTCGATCGTTGCCATAAACGGAACGCTGATTGCTATCGCCCCAAGGCATACCAGCAAAACCATCATCAAGAGACGCTCGATCTGCTCCGCGAAATCGTGAAGCTGTTCGTGCCAGTCGTGGTCGCGTTCGGCGTCTCTGAAGGCCACTGCTGCCAGGAAAACTGCTACGAAACCATATCCATGGACGAGCTCAGTCAGGCCGTACGTCGTAAAAGTCATCCCCAAGGCGACGAAACCATCCCGCGTTCTGGCGAGGCTGTTGCCGCTCATCCGGAAGGAGAGCAGCCCGAACACTTTGCCAAGTCCCCACCCCATGACGACGCCTGCGCACAGCCTCCAGCCGACATCAAATATAGCCCAATGACCGACAACATCGAGACTATCGCTACCTACCACTGTCATCGCGACCGCAAGATGCACGAAGGGGAAACTCAGCCCGTCATTCAGACCCGCTTCCGATGTTAGCGCAAACCGCACTTCATCCTCTTCTCCGCTCTGCGGAGGGCCGACCTGGACATCGCTTGCAAGCACTGGATCAGTTGGTGCAAGTGAAGCGCCGAGAAGAAGTGACGATGCAGCTCCGAGACCCAACATCCAGTGTCCAAGGAGAGCAAGGGTCGCGATGGTCAGTGGCATGGCAATGCCCAAAAGTCGCCAGGTTGTCCCCCAGCTTCGCCAGCCGATCGGCCGATCGAGCTTCAAACCCGCGCCCATAAGAGCGACGATGACGACGATCTCTGTCATCCGCTGAGTAAACTCGCGGTTTTCTAGTGGGTTGAACCGCGGCAGCAATGGGAAAGGTGACAAAGCCAGGGCAGCCCCAATAGCGAGGCAGGCTATCGGCAAGGAGAGCGGAAGATGTCGAAAGATCATAGGCAGCCACGCGGTCAATAAGACCACGACGCCCAGTATGGTCAGCGTGACGATGTAGATATCCATTATCACGCTTCCATTGACGCTCAATACACAACAACGCGGTCAAGCGCGAAAGGTTACATGTCGACAATGTTCGCGCCTGCAGATATTCAGCCAATTTGCCGGACATCTAATAAATCTTAACTTTCGCACGCGCGGCGAAGTCTTCTTTTTAGAAACCGCCTATTGTGACAGTCGCGTGCTACCGATCGTCCGTGTCGGCGAAACGGGCATGCGACTCAACACCATCGATACCGATCCCAAAAGCGGAAAGTCGGTGGTGACCAGCCGGATCAACCTACGACGGACTTGATCCGCACTCCATTTTTAGACTGGCAACCGGTCGAAATGACTTCTTTCAACAAGAAGAACCTCTATGTACCAGTCTGATGACGAGCAACTTCGAAATCGCGCCTATGCCATATGGGAACGGGAGGGATGCCCCGATGGCAAACACCAGGAACATTGGGATTTGGCCGTGATGGAGATGGCTGGGCAAGCTGCGCCTAAGCTGGACCAAGGTCCTTGGAGGACTGCTCAAGCAGATGGTGAGCAGCAAGTGCCGCCGCCGCCAGGGAGCAAACCCCTTCTCAAATCATAGCTTGCCGCTCTAAACGATGAGGGAGACCGGTGAAGTTTCTTGCGGGTTACGTCTCTCATGTCCAAGTCGCGAACTGTAGACGGCCGAGCAGTCCACCTGCCCGGCCGTATATCGTTAATTGGATCAGAACTGCTTACGGAAGCCGATGGTGATCGCGTTCGAGCGGAAGTCAGTGCTGGAGGCCGTTCCATCCCGGGCCGTAAAGTCGAAGTCGTCAGCTGCCGTAAAGCGGTAGCCTACGTCCAGCGTCGTACCGTCGAAGAGAGACATGTCTGTGAACAGGCCGATGCCTTGAAGATTGATGCCGACGCCCGCATCAAGATGATAGGCGAACTGCGTATCGCTGTCATCCATCAGCGTGGCGGTGCCAGCAACGCCCTGTTTGCGAAGCTCGAGGTTCATGAAGCCGACGCCGCCGCCGACATATGGCGTAATCGCACTGAACAACCCGTCCGTCGCGAGGGGAATATCCAGGTAGCCGTTCACATAACCCTGGAACGAGCGCGCGTCGCCAAAGGAGTCGATCGAGCCAGCACCGACGCCGGAGACCCGATGCTCATCCACCGATGCGGTGCCATATCCAAGTTCTAGCTCGAGGCGTGGCGACACATAGCCATACGCACCAAAGTTATAGCCGGCGCGCAGCGCGCT
>UCIT01000112.1 GCA_900472625.1 Hyphomicrobiales bacterium
AGGCAGAGACATGATGATCCAGCCAGTGAGGGCGATGATGATCGTGGTCATGCGGCAATACCTCGGTAAACCTGCCGGCGAGCATGCTTCACAAAGCCCTCGATCGCGTGCTGTCCGTCGAGATCAACCATCGCAAAGATGTTGCCGTCCTCGACCGGGCCGCGATCAATCCAATCGCTGTAGAAGGTATCCGGATCATGGGTGACGGAATCGCCGTCTTTCACTTCCATGACTTCAGAGAAGTGCTTAACCTCAAGAAGGCCGCAGACATCGATCCGCATCATCCCCGTTCCGACTTCGAAATCGTTCACCGGCCACCATTGATCATCGCCGCAAAAGCGAACGATGAAAGGCTGCGGCAGCGCGTTGATGTATTCCATCCGCAACAGATCGCTCATGCCGCCACCTCTTCCNNAGGATCGCGCTCTACATGATCGCCTCCTGTGAGAGGTTGATCGGGGATATGTGCTGTACAGGGCTCATGCGGAAGCACCGCGCTATTCTGACCGGTCCCTGCTTCTACCAAGTCCATCACTGCCAGCGTTGGACTTGGATCACCGTCATGGCCCTTGCGGGTTGCGTCTGGCCGGTGAATTTCTTCGACGGTTCCGCTCTCGGTACCGACAACTGTCACGCCTGTTGGTTCTGCACCCGGCGTTCGGCTACTCGTCACCGTTTCCGGCTGATTGGTGGGGAGACCATACGCAGTACCTGCGGCCTCCCCGTTGGCCTTTTCAGCGTCTCGGCCATCGACGCCGGTTTCCTCCGCACTGGTCGGCGCTGCAGCAACCGGAAAGCCGCCCACCGTCTCGGAAGTAAAAACAGCGCTTTCTTCGTCATCACGCGCTGCCAGCGATGGCCTATCGACATTGCTGCCGTTCGAAGCTTGTTCTTCCGTCTCTTCCCGGGCAATCATGATGTCGACTGCAGCGATCAGAGCCTTGCGGCCAGTCTCGGTCTGCATGCCGGTGACGATCGTCTGGGCGAGCTTGGGGTCGATGACCTCACCCGTTTCAGGGTGATGAGGCTCCTCAAAGAGATCAGGCTGCGCGATCATGCCAAGCGCTGCGAGGTAGGTGTCGAGCACCGCCTCCTCTTCCATGCGCTGCTGAGCATCCTTCTTCCGGAGAGCAACGACTTTTTTCATGATGCCCGTGTCGAAGCCCATGCCCTTGGCCTCGCCGTAGATGTCCTTGATGTCGTCGGCGATGGTCTTCTTTTCTTCTTCCAAACGCTCTATCCGGCTGATGAAAGCGCGCAGTTGATCTCGTGCAATGCCGTGAGCATCAGACATGGGTCCACGTCCTTTGAAGCTTGATGAGGGAAATCGTGCTGATCGAGACGCCGTAGTCTCGGGCTATGCTGGGGTAGCGCTCACCGCGTTCGATGCGCTCGCGGATTACCGGAATAGCCGCCTCGTCGAGCTTGGCCCCGAACACCTCGCTACCTTGAATTTTAGTTTCATGGCGGATGCGGTCGGCTTGGTTTTCCAAGGCGCTCGCCCAACGGAGGTTCGACGCACGGTTATTCGATGTGTCGCCATCGTTGTGAGCTGCCAGAGCATCAACAAACGGGGCTGGACCGATGAATGCATTGATCACGAGCTTATGGATGCGATGGGTCGTGGTGGATCCGTTTGTCGACAGACTTACGAACTGGTATCGCCCTCCTCCGTTCGGGCGAAGGCAATGATCCCCTCGACGAACTCTGCCCCAGCTGCTCACCTCATAGTCGGGGTGTCCGTCCACGACGATCCACGTCTCAACGGCATCCCACTTGGCGAGAATTTCAGCCACGGACATGATCTGGGTGTCGGCGGTCATGCTGCGACCTCAGGCTTCGGCGTGTCAAAGAACAGACGATCGTTCCACTTGATTTTTCGCGCCTCAGCCGCAGCGCGAATTGCCTTCATTTCGTCGAGTGAAGGTGCCACGCCGCTCTCCCAGCGGGACACAGTTGCTTGCGTCACACCAGCTATGACGGAAAATTCCGACTGGGTGAGCTTGAAGACGTTCTTGCGGATGTGTTTCAGAGCGTTCATATTGCGTATATTATACGCATACGCATCAGAAGCAATATCCAAAATATGCGCGGTCGTATTTTTAATACGCGCGAATTCTGCCTAGTGTCGAACCTATGGTTATGATCGAGCAGAAATTACGCGCCATCATGAAGGCGACAGGCTGGAAGCAGCAGCGCATTGCGGAGGAGCTGGGCACAGCTCAGGCAACCGTCAGCCGCTGGCTTTCCGGCAAGCAAGACCCAGAGGGTGCAGCACGGGACGCCATTAATGATGCATATCAGCGCCTTGTCGATGAGGGCCCAAGGGAGCCGTCTGGGACTGTCGTCCCTGTCATGGGTTTCATTGGAGCTGGCGCTGAAATTATGCCCGAATTTGAGCAAGTTCCACCCGAAGGCCTTGATCAGGTCCAGGTCCCTTTCGCACTTCCCGAAGAAATGATCGCCCTCGAAGTCCGCGGCGATAGCATGTTGCCGGTCTATAAGGACGGCCACGTAGTTATCGTGTACCGAGAGCAGAAGAAGCCAGTCCAGGCCTTCTACGGGGAGGATGCCGCGGTTCGGACAGAAGACGGCCGACGTTTTCTGAAAACGATTATGAAAGGCGCTCCGATTACGTTGATGTCTTTTAACGCCGCGCCGATCGAGAACGTGGGAGTGGAGTGGGTAGGAGAGATTTTTGCCGTCTTGCCGCGAACACAGCTCAGGAAGGTTGACCGAGCCGGAGGCATCCAAGGGAGCTTGAGGTTGGGATGAAAGACGGCAAGCCGGAATTCACAGCTGAGCAGTTGCAAGCCGCGCTGGGACACATTGGACACGTAACAGCAAATATGGCCTGCCCATGCTGCGGCACACGCAAGTGGACGGTCGAGACGGAAGGCATGGGAGGGCTGCTTTCTCCGCTACTTCCATTTCTAGCATACATCCCCTTCACCGCTGCTCCGTTCTTTGGTCCAGCGCCGGTAATCCCTTCGATCGTTTTGAGCTGCGATGAATGCGGATTCGTTCGGCACCACAACGTGCCCCATATTCTGAAGCGACTAGGCGTGGCTGGATAACATGGCAGATGATGTTTATACTCCAGGTTCGTCCACGGTCACGGACATGCGGACACGGCAGGACTACAAGGGCGGCCCGCCCTCGGGAGGCGACGGCATGGACGTTCGGATATCGAAACTCGAAGGCCAGTTTGACAAGCTCAATGACAAAGTTGATCAGCTACGGATCGATACTGCGGTTCTGAAAGAGAAGGTCAGCAACCTGCCGTCCAAAGGGTTCATCGTCACAGCTACAATTATGGCCCTTGCGTTGTTCTCCGCCCTGATGCTTTTCAAGGAAAAGATTGCTGCCTTCATAGGTTGATCGACTAACACCCGCCTTACTCCAATCGACAAGCCCTCCTCCACCGGCGGGCTTTTTTTGTGCCCTGCGGTTATGCGGATAATACGCCAAACCGACATATTTTTATACGTTCACGCATTTTACAGCTTGACGTATATACGTATGCGTATATTCTGCTCCTCATCAACGAAACGCCACCGGGCGACGAGGATGAGACGATGCAGCATTCACGTATCTACACTGAGCAAAGCACCCGCGACCTTCGCTGGGCGTCGGCTCGCACCCTCGCCGACTGCGATAAGTACATGGCGATTGAGGCGCAGCGCGCCGGGGCCATCGGCTTCGCCCATGTGACCAACCCTTCCAATTCCTTCCGCGGTTATCGCTGGTTCGTTGGCGCTCAGGCGTGTGTCGCCGAGCACTACCACTACGCCCGAGAGGTCATGGGCCTCACCGACGAGGATCAGCTCTATGCGTGATCCACACCAGTTCACAGCAGCAGCCGATATCGTCATCGAGGCTGGCCGCAAGGCGGCGCAGCGGGTTCGCATCGAACTGATCGACCGCAAGATCACCCAGGTTGACTTCGCCGACCGCCGCCGCCGGCAGCGCGATGCGATCG
>UCIT01000110.1 GCA_900472625.1 Hyphomicrobiales bacterium
CACAAATCCAGAGGATTTGTGTCCGGCAGTGAGAGCAAACCGCTTCGCGGTTTACTCAAGCGCGATAAAACCCCTAGGGTTTTACGCTGGCGCGGGGTGGAGCAGCCCGGTAGCTCGTCAGGCTCATAACCTGAAGGCCGCAGGTTCAAATCCTGCCCCCGCAACCACCGAAACTTGTAACTGACGCCATGAGGCTTCCTTCTTCCGGAGGATCTCCTGAACACGGCCGAGGTAAAAGATCTTTCCCTTTGCATCGCCAAACTCGCCGGCCTGAACCCGGGTTGTGTAGTCACGATGATAATGCTCCCGCATTCTAGTGCTGTAGTCCTGAAACGCTTCCATGGAAGCAAGGATGGTCGCCAGCCTGCCGTGGATGGTCAGGTTGGCCAGCTTGCCATCGTCCGAAGGTGCGACGACGACTTTCGGGATGAGGGAGCGCACGAACTCGCCATAGGCCGCGAGTGTCTCATTCTTCTCCGAGTTCTTGCCCTTCAGCGCCGTGGTCATGGCATCGAGCGCGGCCCGATACATCGACGGGTTGATAATGATGGGGTCACCGGGATTGCGCCCGCCATTGCCGCTTTTGGAATCTGGCTTGGGCGTGGCAGCCTCGAGTTCAGCAGCCAGGTGGGCTCGCTCCTGTTCGAGATCGTCGAGCATCTGATCGAAGGCCGCAATCTTCATCTGCCCAGCAAGCAACCGCTCGGTCATCTGTTCGGCGATCAGCTTCTGCTTTGCAGCAATGGTCGACAGCTTTGCCGCAGTCACCTCTAGTGTCTTTCCCCTGGCATTCGCAACCTTGCGAAGTTCCCGATTGATCTCATCCTGGATCGATCCGGTTCGTTCAGGGGTAAGGAGATTGGATGGAATGGCGTCGAGGACCCTGGCTTCAAGGTTTTGGCGGCTGATCGTCCTGGCGTTCGTGCAGACAATCCCGCCGAGTTCATCGATCGGCAGTTTCTTTTGACGGTTGGTGCATCCGTAGCGGTCTTTCGCCATGATTGCATAGGGACCGGCGCAGTGCGCGCATTCGATCAGGCCGCTCAGAAGATATTGCGGTCTATGCGTGCGGTTGAGCCGGTTGTTGGTCGTGTGCGCGAAACTTGCCTCATTGGCAATCTGCCTGTTCTTCACCTTCGTCCAAAGTTCGTCGGAGACGATCCTGAGATCCGGCACCTCGCCGACCACCCATTCACTGGTGTCGTTGAGCCGCGCCTCGCGTTGCTCGGTTGTCGGGTTCTTTCGGAAATTGCGTCTGTTGAAGACAAGACGACCGATATAGGTCTCGTTGTTGAGAATACCGGCACCGCGATCGCGATGCCCGCGGATGGCGGTATCGCGCCACTTCAGCCCGCGCGGGCCGGGGAGAGCTGGTGCTCTTGCATTGAGAGCGACCGCGAGGTCTTTCGGCGAACGGCCAAGCGCGTATTGCTCGAAGATCCAACGGACGATCTCCGCCTGTTCCTCGTCGATCTCGCGTTCGCCCGGGATGCGGTTACCCTTGGCATCATAGACCAGCTTCGCCCTGTAGCCGTAGGCAATGCCGCCAGCCGCACGTCCTTTACGGACGGAGGTCTTCATGCCCTCCCTTGTCCTGTACCGCGTCTGTTCGATATCTCGTGGCTGAGGATCGACCTGAGGCCAAGTTCCATGTCCGTAACGGCAGTCTTAGCCTGGACGGTCCAGAGTTCGACGCCCTCATGGCGCAGCTGCTTCAGGATTCCCGAGCTGTGTTCCATGTCTCTCGAGATGCGATCGACCGAGATGCACAGCAGGATGTCGATATCGCCTTGTTTGATGCGGCTAAGAACCTTCTGAATACCAGGACGGGACTTGAGCCTTGTGCCGCTAACAGCACGGTCCTCGCAGATCTCCTTAATCGTCCAGCTGCGCTCCGCTGCGAACTCCCGCCCCAAGGCTACCTGGGTCTCGATAGACTGTTCGTCCTGGCGATCGGTCGAATAGCGCGCATAGAACAGGACGGTTTTGTGCATCTGATGCTCGCCGGTAAACATGCAAATTCCGAGGCAAAC
>UCIT01000109.1 GCA_900472625.1 Hyphomicrobiales bacterium
CTGTGGAACAATGGCACAGAGACGACGATCCACGGGATCGCCGCGAAAACGCGCGGAAATCGCCGTTCAGAAGCCCGCTTTTTCATCATCGCGCCGATATTTTGTACGTCCGATGCTACCGAAAGCATCATTTCCGCCATCATTTAATAGCGCGCCTATCCCCTGACATCATTCTCGGAGCCTTTTGGGAACCGAACTGCCCTTTCATGTGTTTCCATCCCAGCAAACCAAGGAGAAAGCACATGGCTTCCAATACCGATGACGTCAGAGCTGCCGTCAGCAAGGACATCACCGCGCTGCAGCAGGAGGTGTCCCGCCTGCAGAAGATGATCTCGGCGCAGGGCGCCGAAGCCTACTATGAAGTCCGCGATCGGGCCGGCAAGGCCTACGAAGACATTGCGCCCCGCGCGAAAACCGCAGTGGCCCAGATCAAGGCCGAAGGGGTTGCCGCAGCCGATGCCGCCCGCGAGCACCCGGCAGCCACCACCACGGCGCTTGCCCTCGTCGGCGCGCTGGGGTTCCTGGCAGGCTATCTCCTGAGCGGCGCACAGCAGCCACCACAGCGTCAACAGTGGTGGCGCTAGCAACTTTCGGCATTAGCACCTTCTAATTTGTTTACGGGCGGGATGATCCGAAGTATCATCCCGCCCGTACTACTTAGGTCTTAGAAAAACCCATTTTTTGGGCCAGTAATACGGACAACAACGAGGGAGGACTGCTGATGAATGCCAAAGGATCGCACTGCATCGTCGAAGTCAGCGTGGACGGCGCCCAGGGCCGCCTCGCAGTCGGCATTATGAACATGCAGCAGGCGTTGGATCTGCCTGACATGCCGACCGTCTCTTATACGCATCCAGACCCTGCCAAGGCAGCAGCCGGTATCAGGCTCAATCGTCAGGAACTCGCGGGTTTTCTGTCGCGCCACTAGACGACCGAATTTATAAATGCGGCCAAGACAGGCGGCGCCCATGGCGCCGCCTCTTCTGTTTGAGAAATAGCGGGACCGCTGACATCATGCATGGCCCCTCCCCTCCTCATATCAGAGTTTTCAAAGCGGATGTCTGGCGCCGCCGATCGGTTCATGCCAGAACGCAGGCACTGAAAGACAGTCTATATATATAGAGGCAGACGATTGAGAGAGCGGCGCGCACCGCACAGGCAGAACGCCCGGTCCAGACCGGGCGCGGAACAGGAGAGCAAGCGGGTGACCCTGCCGCGCGCGCTGTCCAAGCTCGGCTACTGCTCGCGAACCCAGGCCGAAAGGCTGATCGCCGACGGCCGCGTCACCGTGAACGGCCGCACCGTTCTCGACACCGCCGCCTGGATCGATCTTGCAACCGCCAAGATCAAGGTCGACGGCAGCAGCGTCGCCGCCGAGCCGATGACCTATCTGATGCTCAACAAACCGCGCGGCCTGGTCACCACACGGCACGACCCGGAAGGTCGCCCGACCGTGTTCGACTGTCTGAAGGATGTCGACATGCCGCACCTCTCCCCGGTCGGTCGTCTCGACAAGGCGAGCGAGGGCCTTCTGATCTTTACCAACGACACCGTCTTCGCCCAGGCCCTGCTCGATCCGATCACCCACGTCACCAAGACCTATCACGTCCAGGTCGATCGCGTCATGGAACCGGAGATGCTGGCAGAGATGGCCTATGGCGTTCGCCACGACGGCGAATTGCTGAGGGCGACGGCAGCGACGCTGCTGCGGCAGGGCGAGCGCAATTCCTGGATCGAGGTCGAGCTGGACGAGGGCCGCAACCGCCAGATCCGTCGCATGCTCGAGGCGCTCGGCACCGAATGCCTGCGGCTGGTGCGCGTCGCGATCGGCGACCTGAAGCTTGGCGACCTGCCGAAGGGTGCCGTGCGGGCGCTGACCGACGCCGAACTCAAGGCGCTGCGCCGGCGCACTGGCATGGAAACCACGAAACGGACCTGATGGCATGACCGACCGACCCGACACGACCTCAGGACCACAGGACCTTGCCCCCCATGATTTCTGGCAAAAACTGCATGGCCCGGGCAGCTTTCCCGGTCACGCCGAGTTCACCTCTTTCTATGTCGCGCAACTTGCCGATGGCCGTCAGCTACGCCTGCCGCTGCGCCCATTGGCCGACGGCGAGCACGCCCTGGCCTCGCTGATCGTCAACCAGGCGAGCTTTGCGGTTCTCGACGCCCTCGCAGAACAGCTTGCCGACAAGCTGCGCGCAATCGACATCGACATCGTCGTCGGACTGCCGACACTCGGACTGACGCTTGCATCGGAGGTGGCGAAGAAGCTTGGCCACCTGAGATATGTGCCGCTCGGCACCTCGCGGAAATTCTGGTACCGCGACGAACTCTCCGTACCGCTCTCCTCGATCACCACACCGACGCAGCAAAAGCGTCTCTATATAGATCCCCGCATGCTGCCGCTGCTGGCGGACAAGCGGGTCGCTCTGATCGACGACGTCATCTCCAGCGGCACGTCGATCGTCTCGGCTCTGGCCCTGCTGTCATCTTGCGCCGTCGAGCCGGTAGCGATCGGCGCCGCCATGCTGCAATCCGACCGCTGGAAGGAAAAGCTCTTGGAGGCCGGCTCGCAGTGGCCGGAGCGCATCCATGGCGTCTTTGAGACGCCGATGCTGCGGAAAACGACAACTGGAACCTGGGCTCGGCCAGCCGGCTGATCGCATGCCAATACGGTCTATTTCACGTCTGGTGCTGCCATATGTCCTCACGGTTCGGGCCCGGCTTGCTTGACATCGCTAGCAATGGAGCTAGAGCAAGTGGCAATCCCCGATGAACGGACCCCCGTAAACCGATAAGGACGGTCGAGCACGTGCGAATCCTCTCAGAAGCCCATTTCCCGGAACTGCCGAACTACTACCGCGGCAAGGTACGCGAGAATTATGACCTTCCCGACGGCAACCGCATCATCATCAGCACCGACAGGCTGAGCGCCTTCGACCGTATCCTCACCTGCATTCCCTACAAGGGCCAGGTGCTGACCCAGACGGCGCGCTACTGGTTTGAGGCAACCAAGGATATCTGCCCGAACCACGTCGTCGCCTATCCCGATCCCAACGTCGTCATCGGCAAGCGTCTCGATATCCTCCCGGTCGAGATCGTCGTGCGTGGCTATCTCGCCGGCACCACGGGCACGTCGATCCTGACCCTCTACAAGAAGGGCGAGCGGGAGATGTACGGCATGCAGTTGCCCGATGGCATGCGCGACAACCAGAAGCTTCCCGAGCCGGTGATCACCCCCACCAGCAAGGAATTCGACGGTGGCCACGACGCGCCGCTGACACCGGCCGAAATCGTTGACGGTGGCCTGCTGACCAAAGAGCAGTGGGACACGCTTTCGAGCTACGCGCTGGCACTGTTTGCCCGCGGCCAGGAAATGGCGGCCGCGCGCGGGCTGATCCTTGTCGACACCAAGTACGAATTCGGCACAGACGAGAACGGCACCATCATTCTTGCCGACGAAATCCACACGCCCGACAGCAGCCGCTACTGGCTGGCCGACAGCTATCAGGCAAGTTTCGAAGCCGGCACCCGCCCCGCTTCATTCGACAAGGATTTCGTCCGTGCCTGGGTGGCGGAACGCTGCGACCCCTACAAGGACGAGATCCCGGAGATCCCGGCCGACCTGATCGAGCAGACGTCGGCGGTCTACATCAAGGCCTACGAGGCGATCACCGCCCAGCCTTTCGTCCCCGACGATCGGGGTGCCACGCCGGTCGAGCGCGTCCGCGCCAACCTCTCGCCCTATTTTTCGAAGGCGCTCTGACGGCATCCCGAACGGCCTGCAACATTGGCTTGCAGGCCGTTCGCATGTCGCGCTAGCTTTGCACATAGACAATGCCGGATGACGCCGGCTGGAGACGGCATGGCACGACGGCCACGGCGCAAGGCGGAAGAGACCCGCGAAGATATCCTGTCCATGGCGGAGCTGCTGTTTCGCCAGCGCGGCTTCGTCGCGGTCTCTATCGCCGATATCGCCACGGCGCTCGGCATGTCGCCGGCCAATGTCTTCAAGCATTTCCACGCCAAGATCGCGCTGGTTGATGCGATCGCCGAGCGGCACCTCAGCGACGTGGCCGATCGCTTCGTCCCCGATGACCTGCCGCCCAGGGAACAGTTGCTCCGCTTCGTCCTGCGATTGCTCGACAGCCACCTCGAGGACATACAGCAGAACCCCTATATCTTTGAAATGGTTCTGATGAGCATCGAGGCCAAGATCGAGGCCGGCAAGCGTTATCGCGAAAAAGTTATCGACCGCCTCGAAGCCATCATTCGTCAGGGTGTCGCCGAAGGCCGCTATCGCTGCACCGACATCAACCGTGCCGCCAACACCGTGGCGGACGTGCTGTCTAGTGTTCTCCACCCTGTGCTGATCGCCCGGGAAGACAGGGATATTCTTGTCGAAAGAGCCGGCCAGATCGTCAACTTCGCAGATGCCGCACTGCAAAATAGCGCTTGCTAAGTGACGATTCATAAATTACGTCACTTTCTAAAGTGTTTGTTAATTCGGGTCAGTGGCGTTTGACTCCGGGGGATTTGTCGTGTGGCATCGGGACGCAGCTTGCGCTCCGCTCTGCGCCGCTTTGATCCGGCCGCCACCGCATAGGGAATTGAATATGATACGTCGCCTTTTCCTCGTTTCGTCTGCCCTTGCCATCGGCGGCTGTCTCGCTGCCTGCAGCGACAGCAGCAAAACACCTGCCGCCGGCGCTGCGCAGCAGGCTGCCGCAGTCGGCGTCATAAAGATGACGAAGGGCGATTTTCCCATCACCACGATCCTGCCCGGTCGCGCCGAAGCCTTCCAGACGGCCGATATCCGCCCGCAGGTCAGCGGCCTGATCACCGACGTCGCCTTCCGCGAAGGCGGCGAGGTGAAGAAGGGTGACCTTCTCTACCAGATCGAGGATGCGCCCTATCTCGCGACCGTCGCCGAAGCGCGCGCCGCGATCGCCAAGGCGGAAGCAAGTGTGCCGAGCGCTCAGAGCAATTTCGACCGTTACCAGCGCCTCGTCGGCTCCGGCGCCACCCAGATCGAATTCGAGACCGCCAGAACAAACCTGCTGCAGGCGCAGGCAGAAGTCGAATCCGCCAAAGCGGCGCTGTCGTCGGCGGAAATCGATCTCGGCCACACCAAGATCGTCGCTCCCTTTGATGGCGTCATCGACCAGACCGCCTACAATGTCGGCAACGTCGTCGCCGCCAACCAGACAACAGCGCTGACGACCGTTCGCCAACTCGATCCGGCCTACATCCTGCTGACCGAATCGAGCACCAATCTGCTACGGCTGCGCAACGCCATCGCCACCGGCGAGATCAAGGGCAATGCCGGCAACGGCGCCTTCCGGCTCCTGCTCGAAAACGGCAAGGAATACGATCAGAAGGGCACGCTCGACATGTCGAAGTCGGTGGTCAGCGAAACCACGGGCACCTTCACCATCCGCGTGCGCTTCCCCAATCCCGAGCGCGTCATCCTGCCGGGCATGTATGTTCGTGCCACCCTGGAGCTCGGCTCCGAGAGTGGCTACGCGCTGCCGCAGCTCGCCACCAGCCGTAATGCCAACGGCGAGCTCACCGCGCAGTTCGTCTCGGCGGACGGCAAGGTCGAGAACCGCATTTTCGAGAGCTCGTCTCCGTCGAACAATGCGTGGCTGGTGACCGATGGCATCAAGGACGGCGATCAGCTGATCGTATCCGGCCTGCAGTCGATCACAGCAGGTATGCCGGTCAAGCCGACCGAAATGAAGATCAATGACAAGGGCATCGTCGTGCCCCTGCAGCAACCCGCCGCCGGTGACGCGCAGAAGCCCGCCGCGAAGTAACGCGACGAACATTGATCCGAGCCGTACAGGAATTAGCCCATGGCCAAGTTTTTCATTCGACGCCCGATCTTTGCGTGGGTCATAGCGATCACGATCATGCTCGCGGGCGTGCTGGCGATCTTTACGCTGTCGATATCGCAGTATCCTGACATCGCGCCGACCACCGTGCGCATCAACGCCACCTATCGTGGCGCCAGCGCCGAGACCGTCGAGAAGTCGGTGACCACGATCATCGAAGACGGCATGACCGGCCTCGACGACCTGACCTATATGACATCGACGTCGTCGACCGGATCGGCCAGCATCTCGCTGACCTTCGGCACCGCCGCCGATCCCGACATCGCCCAGGTCCAGGTACAAAACAAGCTTCAGCTCGTCCAGTCCAAGCTCCCGAGCGACGTCATTGACGCCGGCATCAGCGTCACCCGCTCGACGTCGAGCATCCTTTTGGTCGGCGCACTGGTCTCCACGGACGGTAAACGCAACTCGGTCGACCTCGGCAACATCATCTCGACCTCGATCGAGGATCAGGTTCAACGCCTGGAAGGCGTCGGTAGCATCAACGTCTTCGGCTCCGGCTACGCGATGCGCGTCTGGCTGGATCCGTATAAGCTGGTCAAGTATCAGCTGACCACAGGCGACGTTACATCCGCTATCGAGGCCCAGAACACCCAGGTTTCCGTTGGCTCGCTCGGCGCCCAGCCCTCTACAGATGGGCAACAGCTCAACGTCACGATCACCGCCCAGAGCCAGCTGACCACCGTCTCCGACTTCGAGCACATCATCCTCAAGGTCGAGAAAGATGGGTCGACCGTGCGCCTCAGCGACGTTGCTCGCATTGAGATCGGCCAGGAGAGCTACGGCGGTTCGTCGCGCTACAACGGTCAGCCATCGAGCGGCTTTGCCATCAACCTCGCCATCGGCGCCAACGCCATCGATACGGCCGGCCGCGTCCGCAGCGCCCTCGAATCAATCAGCGGCGGCCTGCCTGAAGGCGTCGAGATCACCTATCCCTACGACACCACGCCGTTCGTCGAACTGTCGATCGAGAAGGTCGTGCACACGCTGATCGAAGCCATTGTGCTGGTCTTCGTGGTGTTGCTCGTCTTCCTGCAGAACATCCGCGCCACGCTGATCCCGACGATTGCTGTCCCGGTCGTGCTGCTCGGAACCTTCGGCATCCTCGCGGTGACAGGGTATTCGATCAACACGCTGACCATGTTCGCCATGGTTCTTGCAATCGGCCTGCTCGTCGACGACGCCATCGTCGTCGTCGAGAACGTCGAGCGCATCATGACCGAAGAAAAACTCTCGCCGCTGGAAGCGACGGAGAAATCGATGGGCGAAATCACCGGCGCCATCGTCGGCATCGCCCTCGTGCTCACGGCCGTGTTCATCCCGATGGCCTTCTTCGGCGGCTCGACCGGCATCATCTATCGCCAGTTCTCCGTCACCATCGTCTCGGCCATGTTGCTGTCGGCGCTGGTCGCGATCGTTCTGACGCCGGCACTCTGCGCCACGATGCTGAAGCCGGCCAGCGAGCATAAGAAGAACCGCCCCGCCGAATGGTTCAACCGCAATTTCACCCGCTCGACCAATGGCTATGTCCGTTCGATCGGCTACCTGCTGAAGCGCCCGGCGCGCGTCATGATCGTCTTCCTGCTGGTTGGCGTCGGCTGCGCCTATCTCTTCACCCGCCTCCCCACCTCGTTCCTGCCACAGGAAGACCAGGGCGTTCTGCTCAACATCGTCACCACCCCACCGGGTTCGACCTCGCAGCAAACCCAGGCCGTTGTCGAAAAGGTCGAGAATTTCTACCGCGAGAACGAGAAGGACGCCGTCCAGTCGGTCTTCGGAGCGCTCGGCTTCGGCTTCAACGGCTCCGGCCAGAACAGCGCCATCGTCTTCACCAAGCTCAAGGACTTCTCCGAGCGCACCGACGAAAGGCTGCACGCGCAGTCCGTGGCCACCCGCGCGCTCGCAAAATTCTCGACCTTCCGGGAAGCACAGGTCTTCGCTCTGCTGCCACCCGCCATCCAGGGTCTCGGCGTATCGAGCGGTTTCTCCATGTATCTCGTCGATAGTGGCGGCCACGGCACCGACGCGCTGGATGCAGCCTCCAAGCGCCTGATGCAGATGGCCAACTCAAGCGGCAAGGTCGTTGCTCTGCGCAGCAACAACAAGGAAGTCGAACCGCAGATGCGCATCGTCATCGACCAGGAGAAGATCGGTGCCATGGGCGTCGATATCACCGCGGTCAACTCGATGCTGTCGGTCATCTTCACCGGCCGCGACGTCAACGATTTTACGCTGAACGGCGAAATCAAGCCCGTCTACGTACAGGGCGACGCGCCGTTCCGCATGCAGCCGGATGACCTCAATCACTGGTACGCCCGCAACACCAGCGGCGAGATGGTGCCGTTCTCCGCCTTCACCCGCACCGAATGGGTCAAGGGGGCTCCGACTTTGGCCCGCTTTAACGCCACCAGCGCCATTCCGCTCGACGGCGGATCGGCTCCGGGCGTCAGCTCCGGCGACGCCATGGACGAAATGGAAGCGCTGACGTCACAGCTCGGTGGTGGCTACACCGTCGCCTGGCAGGGCATTTCCTATCAGGAGCGACTGTCCGGGTCGCAGGCGCCGATGCTGTACGCCATCTCGGTCCTCGTGGTCTTCCTCTGCCTCGCGGCGCTCTACGAGAGCTGGTCGATCCCGTTCTCGGTCATCATGGCCGTCCCGGTCGGCGTTCTCGGTGCTCTCGCCGCCGCCACTGTCTTTGGCCAGGCGAACGACGTCTACTTCAAGGTCGGATTGCTCACCACCATCGGGCTTGCGGCAAAGAACGCGATTCTGATCGTGGAATTTGCCAAGGACCGAATGGAGACGGGAATGGGGATCATCGATGCGACGCTGGAGGCGGCACGTCTGCGTCTTCGCCCGATTATCATGACCTCGCTCGCCTTCATCCTAGGCGTCGTGCCGCTGGCGATTGCAACCGGTGCGGGCTCCGCAGCGCAAAACGCAATCGGCATCGGCGTCCTCGGCGGCATGCTGTTTGCGACGGCGCTCGGCATCTTCTTCGTGCCGTCTTTCTTCGTCGTTATCCGTAGACTGTCGTCCCGCCGTCAAAAAATTGAGGCGTGAGTGTGATATAAATGCACTGTGATAAATGAAGACTCATTGATACATTGCCGCGAACTGCTTCGGGACGGCGTCTCGAAAACGCACGAAGCACGGCCGATAGAGAAGCATGATGGCTTCGAAGACAATTTGATTTGGTCGAGTACAGGAAGATTATTAATGGCGTCTTATCGTTTTGCCACTCCGGCACTACTGCTACTTCTCGCGGGCTGCGTCAG
>UCIT01000108.1 GCA_900472625.1 Hyphomicrobiales bacterium
ACCAAAGTCTTCACGCCAGGGCCTTTTTCAACAGCCTGCTAGTGAGATCGGATGTCACATCTCCACCTGATGCCATGGAATGCTCGCCGAAAAAGATGCGTTCCGCAGCCATCCCGCTGAGAAAGATTGCAATTGAATCCGTCAGGTAAGAAGCGGACGCCATTAGCTGCGGCTTGTCTTCGAAATAGGTCATCCCGATCTGGCTCCAGCCCGGCCCCTTGGGTCGCCATCTATTAATCTTGACGCTCACCAGTTGCTCGGGTCGAAGCACAGCACCGACAACCGCGTGGCCAATCTCGTGAATAGCAAGACGGAAGCCTTCCTGCTCGCTGTAAGCCAACAGTGGCGGCATAGCCGCAAGCAAGTCTTCGTCCGTCACGGTGCCTCGGCCCGAACGGCGAGCAACACGCCTCGCGTCGCGAGCCAGCTTCTCGATTTCGGCACCTGTCCATTCCTCGGACTGGATCACAAACGGCTCGAAATCTTTGATGGCCAAATCCGGCAGGTGGTATTTCAAGATCGCTTTGCGGTCACGAGCGTTGGGAAGCTGGATTTCCACCACGCGTTCGAACCTCCCAGGCCGCAAGAGTGCGGCATCGATCGCGTCAGGCTCATTGGTTGCACCGACCACTACGATTCCCTCCCGTCCACCCGCGGGGTCGAGGCATTCCAGCATCCCATTGATCACCTGGCGTTTGTAGTCGTGATAGTTGCTACTCTTGTGAGCCTGCCGGTCTCCGAGGCTGTCGAGCTCGTCGACGAAGAGGATAACTGGTCTGGTCGCCGCTGCCTCCTTGAAGGTCTCGCGCATAGCCTTCAACATGTCGCCGAGGTGGCCCTCCGCTTGCCAGGCGGCGGCAGAGCTGGTGATCAGGCTGATACCGCAAGTGTTGGCGAGCGCCTTGGGAAAAGTCGTCTTTCCGCATCCGCTGGGTCCGGCGAGAACGATCCCCTTGTCCATGTCAGCCCACTGAATTTCTCCGGCCATCCAAGCCTTGATGTCACTTGCAATCTGGAGGCCCCAAGTCTTGGCGTCGCCGAGTCCTGCGAGTTCCTCAAGTCGCGGAGACGCCCGGTCAGGCGCTGAAGCAATGACGGGAGGATCATCAGATGTGAGCGCCTTGAGACGTTGAACGATATTTCGGATCGAACTGTTTCGTCGTAACGCTAGGCCGATATCGCAGAGACTGCATGTCGCCAAATATCGAGCGTCATCTTCGGAAACTGCGAGACCGCCCACTTTTGCGGCAGCTTCAAAATGTCTGGCCGCTGGCGTCTCCATCGCAATGCGGTGGTCAATGAGTAGCGCCAGCTCACTCGAGATCTCGTTGTCGTTCGTATAAAAGATAAGCGCCCGGCGGACCTCACTGAACTTGTGCACCAATCCCACGCTCGCGATTTGATGCTGGCTGCGTTCGTGACCAGAACAACGGAGTTACCAAAGTCGTCCGTCTCGCATAAAGGATCGAGCAGCCCCCTGGCAGCCGTCTCATAGATGCGAAGGTCGTGCTCGTCGGGCACACGAACGGCAAGTACGTATCGCGAAGCCTTACCAAATGGCCGGATAGCCCGGCGGACAGCCATCTCCGCGACCGTGGTAACGAAATTCGCGGGCGGCCTGGTCTTATGTAGCCAGTATTCTTGCAAGGATGTCATGTGAGCCTCTTTGAATTGGAGTGACGGCGGTAGGGCTCAACCGCGTATTCGTCTCACCATAGTCTCAGGGCCGAGGAGCGCCTCGTCCAACTCGACCTCAAGGAATCCTTGCAGGATCATCGACGCTAAAGCTGCGACGGGTTGCGTCTCCCTGACAATGCCGAGGCAGTCTCCGAACGGAAGCGATCCGTGCTCGTCGAGGGCGGCCAGAACTCTCATCCGGTCTCCGAGCGGAACTCCATGGGAGGCATATCTGAGCAGGTCTTTCGCATTTTGCAGACGAAAACCGCTGTAAATCTCCGATCGCTCAAACAGGCGATATCGCGCGCCTTGTTTTGCGGCCAACTCGGACATTGCGTTGTTGTCGTGAGGAAGTTTCTTTCCGGGAGCGTCAAGGAGCCAAAGCGCTCCATCGATTTCAGTCATCAAGAAATCGGGGGTATAGCCGCCCTCCTGTGACGTGATCGGTGCAACGAGGCAGCTCCACGACATCACCAAAGGATCGAGATCGAGAAGGCAGGATAAGTCAGCTGCCGCCTTTGATCGGAAAACGGGCCGATTAGGCCCTTTGACGGTAGGACGTCCGCTGACAGCCTGGACGGCCTCATCGGAATGAGAACCTGCGGAATTAACGTGTTTGTGGGATGCCATACCTGACCTCAATACAAAACGAATGGACACCTTCCGCTTTCGCGGCAGCGTTCAACGTATTCGTATTGGAAACAGGGCTCTCTTCGACATGGAAAGAACAATTAGAGAACAAACTTTACCTAGTCAACTATAATTTTGCGGCAGCCCCTGCTTCGACGCTCTTTGGGCCAGAAGGGCTAGCGTTACCACCCAAACTGCTCCCTGGTCAGCGCTTGATCGACCATCATTCGGATTTACGCAAACTGATTGCTGAGGGCGTGCCGTGCTGACCCGCCTTGTTTACACTGAGCGCAGGATAGAGCGTTGAGCTCGCGGCCCTGTACGCCTATATCCTGGCGACAGGCTATTTTCTAAGGTTCCTATGACCCTCGAGCAATTCACCGCACAACTGAATGGCGCGACTTTCTGGAAAGAGTTTACGTTCTCTCAAAACCAGTTCTCGCCTGGTCCCGGCCAGGAGCTCGAACTGGCCGACAACTTCGTTTGGCTTGGCGAGACGGCATTCATCATACAGATGAAGGAACGTGTCGCTCCGAAAGACGATGCCGAATCCGAGAGGCGGTGGTTCAAGGACGCTATTCTCAAAACGGCCGTGAGGCAGATCAAAGACTCTTTGCGCTTCCTTGAGGGGCAACCTTCTATCTCTATCGCGAACGAACGCGGACAGCGCTACAAAGTGTCAGGTAAAGACCTCCGGCATGTGGAGAAGATCATCCTCTATGGGGCGGGCCCGGCGCTGCCGGCCGATTGCAGCAGAGTGCGATTCCATATCAGCCAGACGGCTGGCTTCATACACGTCATCGCGCGCGAAGATTATCGTGGCGTCGTTCAGACGTTGGCGGTCCCGGAGGAGGTCCGCAGGTATCTTCAGTATCGCGCAAAGAGCCTCACGGAGCTCGCGAAAACTAGAACCGAAGTGATCGAGGCGGACATTGTCGCGGCTTACCTATCCGATGAAGCGCTGCCGTCCCCATCATCGCACAATGCGCTCGCACGTCTGGTCGACGATTCACATCAGGCTGACCTCACACCGATCATGAACAAACTGGGAGACCACATCCAAAATCCAGATGGCACGGAGAGCTACACCCGCATACTGCTTGAGTTTGCAAAGCTCCCAAGATCAGCTTGGCGGCTGGCTAGAGAACGGCTTGATCTGGCTATCAAGCAAGCTCTGGCGGGAGACTTCGAGCGCCCATACCGTTTTCACTTCCCAGATACCGACTGTAGCTTCATGTTTTCTCCGATCATCCCCGGGTTACCGACGACCGGCCCTGAGGGCGAGCAGGCACGGAGCACCGGCCTTACAAACCTGACCATCGTGGCCAAATATCTCAGCGAGGCCGCTAAGGGCGTCGGCGTCCTAGCGTCCAAAGATGGTGACCACTTCCACTTGGACTGGTGCCTCATCGAACATCCATGGGAACCAGACGCGGAACTCGAGGCTCACCTTGTTCATGGAAACCTTTTCGGGGCAGTCCGGGAGAAGAAGGTCGACGGCTATTTTTTCGTCAACGAATAACGACAGGACTCGATGATCAGTTTGTTTGTGTCGCAATCGACTGGCCAGCGAGAGCGAACGTCAACTGAGCTATCCGATGTCATCTCACTATAGCCATGGCGGCGGATCTTTGGCCTGGGAGCTATCTGCATCCGTTGGACCACCGGCTATCCCTCGCCGAACTAAATAAGACATAAGTCCCGGCACCCGGCTTGAGTTAACGGGTAATTAAGGTACTGCGGCGACCGTAAAGATCGTTCAAGCTTTTATCGGATGCGACATGTCTGACGATGTATTCTTGCTCGATACCAATGTGCTCAGCAACTCGAGCAAGATGAAGCCCGATCCGGAGATATCCCGATGGCTCCGCGCGCAATCTCGGGTGGCTATCCCGTTTGCCGCGATCCTGGAAATGGAGATCGGGATATCCAACGCAACGATCAACAACCCGCCTAAGGCCCTAGCGCTCACCGAGTGGCTTGATGGAGTTCTACAGACCGAATTCGAATACGCAATTCCGACGCCGGCCGTGGCTCGAAAGCTTGCGGAAATGTACTGCTGCAATCACTTGACGCACCTCTGGTACACCGATCCTGACAGACCCAAGAAGCGCCGGCCAGGGCAGGACCTCTTCGTTGCTGCAACTGCCATTGCATACAAAATCCCTATCGCTACCTGCGATTCCAAGGACTATCAGGCGATCACCGCCTGGTTTCCGCTGCCCGGTGTTTACAATCC
Source organism: Hyphomicrobiales bacterium (assembly GCA_900472625.1). Classification (GTDB taxonomy): domain Bacteria; phylum Pseudomonadota; class Alphaproteobacteria; order Rhizobiales; family Rhizobiaceae; genus Rhizobium. Next base: position 4,547 of record UCIT01000108.1, read on the forward strand.
ATCGACGGGGGTTTGGTTAGTCCCGAGAGCTGAGCCGACGATGGAGCAGCAGGATTGGCCAGTGATGGTAGCTTGAGCAAGTTCTCTGCCCCTGCGAAGTACGATACTCGTGGCCACCTACTCGACATGCGCATTGCCGAATCAATTTGCTGAAACTACACATGTCATGTGGGGCCTGTAGCTCAATTGGTTAGAGCCGTCGGCTCATAACCGATTGGTTGCAGGTTCGAGTCCTGCCGGGCCCACCACCTTGATTGCCGCAGAAACCTGGGCTCAAACACGACATGGCTGGCACGGGCTGTCGAGTTGCTTGCATAGCAGCGGAGATGTCTCGCGATGGAAGTTTGATCAGAGGCTCAGCACTTACTCTGTGAGACCTAGAACAGCTTGCCATGAGTTAGGCTACCAGGAATAATGAGCATGAAGCTGCCGATAGTACCAAAGGCGGAAATCAAGGGCCAGACTGGCATGACGATGCTGGCCTCTGCGCTGCTACCTCAAGCCATCTTCGTGCGAACGGTGGACATTCTTGACGTTGGTATCGATTGTCAAATCGAGATCCTAAGGGACGTGAATGAACGCAATTTTGAGGCGAGCGGTCGCCTAATAGGCGTCCAGGTTAAATGCGGACCATACTTTTTCGCGCACGAGACTGACGACGAATGGGTGCACTACTGCTCGGAAGCGCACGCTAATTATTGGCAATGCTACTCTCTACCGGTTGTTCTCGTGATCTGCGATCCGAAGTTGAACAAGTGTTTTTGGGTAGAGGTGAACGATAGGTCGCTCATTCGGACGCCCGAAGGCGCGAAGGTCCTGGTGCCGAAAGCAAACGATATTGGCGACGCGAGATCGGCACTTGAAGCAGTCGCCGGGTCCCAGAACACGGCCTCAAATGCTTCCGAACGCAAGCGCTTTATATTTCCGCTCGACAGCAAATATAACATCACGTTGAACAGTGACGAGCTCGGTGCCCTTTGTGGAGAGGCATCGATAGCGATACGAAAGGACCAGGCGACGGTCGTTGACGTCGACTTCGAAGTAGAACCGATGATCGCGGGAGAGGCAGATTCGATTCGAGCGAATGCTTCGTTATCGGCTTCGGATAGAAAGCGGCTCGTTGAACTCGCATCGATGTCGGAAACGCTTCGTGCTCTACGACGCCGTCTCAAAATTGGGATCCGCCTGCTTCTCGAAGAGCCGTACCTTCGCGATGGCAACATCCTACCGACCGACTTCGACGAGGCGGCACGCGCTGTTGGCGGCTTTATCCAGCACTACATGCTTGACCGTCTTGGTAGGCGTGGAGCGGAAGGACTGGCGCTCGATGCTTTTATCGGTGACGGGTCGAACGAACTGATAGCAAAGATCGATCTTAGCGAACGAGAGGAAGCGGAGTTTCGCCAAAGGCACGGATTCGCAAACGGTCTTGAGCCGATGCGCTGGGGGGGCTATTTCGTCGGCGATCTCGGACATGAGGTCATCCTCGATCGTGTACTGCCGGCAATTACGTCGGCAATCGTAATTTTCCTCGAGCGCAAGAACCTCACGGCAAGCGAGTTATTCAATAGTCTGCCGGAACCGCTCTTCGGGTGGCGCATCGGGCCGCACTAGAAGTTGTTTGATCCGCGACTAGTCGAGTCTACCGGGGACAACGCAACTTTTTTCCGCCCTGACATCGTCAATGAGTGCCCAAGGTGACACGTTTAGTTTGTCTCCGGAGCAAGCTACCTTAACCGCCAGGACCTAAAATCTACAATTATTTTAGCGGCCATCCGTCATAATCGACCTATCAGAATACGCTTGGTCGCGACTAAAAAACTGTCCTTCCATAGAAAGGGCTAGAGGGACTGGCTGTGAGTGCGGGCCAATCCGCCATCCCCCTTGCCCGCCGCTCGTCGACGCCTAAATTCGGAGGTTCGCCTCACATTCACAGTGCTCAGTGCGGATTACAGCGTAACCGCCCGATTGCTACCGCGCGGATTTGGCTTTGATGCGAGCGACGAGCAGCTCGTTGTCAACAAAGCTGTCGAGGAAGTCGTTCCATTCTTGGGGTGAGCGGCGGGCGTCTTTGAGCATCTGCTCCAACTCGTCCATGCCGTCGTCTGTCAGTGCGGTGACGGATTCGTCGTCTCCGGTATAGACGGCGATGATGCTGCCGTAGCTCAGATTATCATCGTTGGAGACGATTGCCTGAAGAAGCTCCGGGTCCTCTTTTAGAATTTCGGCGACAAATTTAATCGTACGGACGTAGGTAACTGTTGCCATCAGGCTGCCTCGGCAGAGATTGTGACGAACGGCGACCAGTTCCACGGCAGCAGCTCGTCTAACCGATTGATCTTGTGATCGTGGATGCGATTAAGCACGTCGGCCAAGTATGCCTGTGGATCAAGACCATTCATTTTGGCCGTCTCGATGATTGTCATGGCCCGCGCCAAAGTCTCCGCCCCGGCGTCGGCTCCCGCGAACAGCCAGTTGCGTCTTCCAACGCCCATCACCCGTTCATTCTGCCCATGTCGGCGATGAAGTCGAGGTTCATTATCGCTGGCATCCCTATTACGGCCAGAAGGTTTGTATTCGTCGTGTCGAGCAGCGAGCGACAGGTTTATTTCTAAAGGTTTTGGGGCCCGCAGGTGTCGTGGTCTCGATTTCGGGGTGGATGATTGATCCTGTGGTGTGCGGTGGCATGACCATGGGTGTGGCACGCGTCGATCTTGCAACGCTGGTCGAACTGAACAGGCTGGTCAGCGGCAGCAGCAAGGCTGCACTCTTCCGGGGTGGACGTAGAATCACTCAGGAGGAAGACGATGAGATCCCGCACTACGCTGGTGCCGACGTCAGGCCGGCAGCTCGACCTGATATTCAAACCCCGGACGCTCGACGCATTGAGCGACAAGGATCGCAAGAAGGCGGTATCGACGCTGGCTTGCCTGCTGATGGAGGCAGCCGGTCTGGTCGTCGAGGAGATCAACGATGACCAGCACTGATTTGATTCCGACAGCGCTGCTCGCGCGCAAGGCCGTCGTTTATGTGCGGCAATCCACGCAGTCGCAGGTTATGACCAATCTGGAAGGCCAGCGACGGCAATATGATCTCGTTGACGTGGCGCGACAACGCGGCTTCAGCGACATCGAAGTAATCGACGATGACCTGGGACGCTCTGCCAGCGGAACGGTCGCGCGTCCCGGCTTCGACCGCCTCGTCGCCCTGTTGTGCGCTGGCAAAGTTGGTGCCGTATTATGCTTCGACGCTTCACGTCTTGCACGTAATGGTCGCGACTGGCACCATTTGCTTGAGCTCTGCGGCCTCGTTGAGGCCCGCGTCATAGATCACGACGGTATCTACAACCCTTGCCGCCCGAACGACAGGCTGCTTCTGGGAATGAAGGGCAGTATCAGTGAGTTCGAACTCGGCGTGCTGAGAGCCCGCATGCTGGATGCCGCCAGATCGAAAGCGCGACGCGGCGAATTGCGACTTTCCGTTCCGTTCGGTTACATTTGGCACCGGGAGGCGGGGCTTGGACTGGACCCCGATCTGCGTCTGCAAGACGTGATCCGATCTATCTTCGCCCGCTTCCATGAGCTTGGAAGCGCACGGCAGGTGCTGCTGTCGATGACAAAAGATCAAATTTACTTCCCACGGCCATCGGATGAAGGGCGCATGACCAACTTCGTCTGGACACCGGTCCGTTATCGCAACGTAATAGGCATCCTCAAAACCCCTTCTACGCTGGCGTCTACGTCTATGGGAAAAGCGAGAAGCGGACTGCCATCGTTGATGGAAGAGCACGTCGCAGTTACGGGCACGGCAAGCCCGTCGGTACCTGGGAGGTGATGATCAAGGACCATCACGAAGGTTACATCACCTGGGATGAGTACGAACGTAACCAACAGCAACTGGCGCTCAACAGCTATGGCCGTTCGGGCGGGACTAAATCGGGCCGCGGCGGCAGAGCGCTGTTGTCAGGTCTCCTGACTTGCGGACGGTGTGGGCAGCGGCTGAGTGTCGCCTATACGGGCAATCCACACAGTCCTGTCTATCGCTGCTACAAGCAGAATCTGATGATGGGCTTGCCCCGGTGCATGACGTTCGGCGGCCTGAAGGTCGATGCGGCAGTTGCGCGCGAGTTGTTGCGCGCGGTAGAACCGTTAGCGATCGAAGCGACCTTTGAAGCAGAGCGGATGCACCGGGATCGGCAAGAAGAACAGCGCCACATTCAAGACCTTGAGTTACAGCAGGCTCGCTACGAGGCCAGCCTGGCTGAACGTCGCTATGCGGCATGCGATCCCGACAACCGTCTGATTGCGGCGCAGCTCGAGAGGAATTGGGAGACTGCGCTACGCCGCGTGCGGGTTCTGGAAGTGCGCAAGCCTGCCGACACTCCCTCGATCATCGAGGTCGATCCAGGCACCTTCGCGAACCTAGCCGATAATCTACAGGCTGCCTGGGATTCGCCCGATGTGACCATGCGCGTGCGCCAGCAATTGCTCCGTACCTTGATTGCCGACGTTGTCGTCGATGTCGACGATGCTGTTCGTGACGTGGTGCTGACGATCCACTGGAAGGGAGGTCAGCATTCAGAGCTGCGAGTGCGCAAACCTCAAAGCGGAGAGCACGGCTGTGCTACCACGGAGGATGCCCTGGCAGTGATGCGCAGCATGGCGGGGCGCTGGTCCGATGAACATATCGCCGCGTCGCTCAATCGAATGGGCATGCCCACAGGACAAGGAAAAACCTGGACCGCACACCGCGTCTCTTCCATAAGGCGTGTGCGCGCAATCCACGCGTACAAATCAGCAGAAAAGGACGGCGACTGGCTAACAATGACCGAGGCTGCGGCGGCCCTGGGCGTGACCAACCATCGGATACGCTACCTGATTAAGGCAAACGTGTTGGCTGCCGAACAGGTGGTTCCCGGCGCGCCGTATCAAATCCGGGCCAGCGATCTCACTTCTGCGACGGTTCAAGCCGCGATGGCCCGAAAGGGTCGCCCGTGTCGCATCGCCGACACGGAGACGCTTCCAATGTTTACAGACACTTAGAGAAGGAGTGCACAATGACTCAGGTCCGCCTATCGGACGCAGAGCCCGTTCGGCAGCATTGTTGTCGATCGCGACACGACCGTCTTCCATGAATAGGCAGAGCGAAGACCATCGGCTCAAACCGTAGCGGAAAGCTGCCGCCAGATCGCCTTTGCCGGGAATGCGCGTCAGTAGCTTCAGCCCAGTGACGGAATGCTTCAACCTTGGGCTTGCTCTGCATCTGACGCGCGGCAAGCCGGATCTCAGGAGGCTGGCCGTTGATGCCTCGCTCGATGTCGTAAAGCGCTCCGATACGATCGAGCGCCTCTCGCGCGATCTCGGACTTGTACGATGTCCAGATATCGTGGAAGTCGCGTCGCCAGTGGGCCCAGCAGGCCGCCTCCTTAAAGCGAGGAAGCCCATCCGCCCCAGGTGAGTATAGCTTGCCGTATCCTTTGTAGCCGTCAGCCTGAAGGATGCCGCCTGATTGCTTAAGGTGGCGGTGGACGTGCTCTTCTTTCCAGTCCGGAGCAAAATAGTAGACTGCACCAGGCGCAGAACTGCCTGCCCAGGGACGTTGATCGCGGACATATGTCCAAATCCTACCTTTCTTCACTCCCTTGCCCAGCCCCTTGTCTCGGAGCGAGCGATCCAGCACCCTGATCGGGGTGTCGTCCGCATGAAGGAGGTCACTCGCCATGACCGCCGTTTCGATCCGCTCGATGAGAGGCTGCAGAACCTGCATGGCGCGACCACACCAATCAACCATCGTGCTGTCGGGAATGTCGGCACCCATGCGGGCGAAGATCTCGTTCAGACGGTACAGTGGCAAATGGTCATCGAACTTCGACAC
>UCIT01000106.1 GCA_900472625.1 Hyphomicrobiales bacterium
CGCTTCGCCATCGACAACCTGGCCGACGGCCTCTCGGATCTCGCCAACGGCAACGTCGCGACCCGCCTGACCACCCCGTTCGCCGCCCAGTTCGACCGCCTGCGCAACGACTTCAACAATGCCGTCGAAAAGCTGCAGGCAGCCCTTCAGTCGGTCGGCCACAACGCCTCTGCCATCAACGCCGGTGCGGGTGAAATCCGCACTGCCGCCGATGATCTCGCCCGCCGCACCGAACAACAGGCCGCAGCCGTCGAAGAGACCGCGGCAGCGCTCGAGGAAGTCACCACCACCGTTCGCGACAGCGCCAAGCGCGCCGAGGACGTCGGCCAGCTGGTCGAGCGCACCCGTCTCGGCGCCGAACGCTCCGGCGAGGTCGTCCGCAAGGCCGTCACCGCGATGCAAGAGATCGAGAAGTCCTCGGGCGAAATCTCTAACATCATCGGTGTCATCGACGACATCGCGTTCCAGACCAACCTGCTGGCTCTGAACGCCGGTGTTGAGGCAGCCCGCGCCGGTGAGGCCGGCAAGGGCTTCGCCGTCGTCGCCCAGGAAGTGCGCGAACTGGCACAGCGCTCTGCCAATGCCGCCAAGGAAATCAAGGCGCTGATCAACACGTCGGGCACGCAGGTCAATGCCGGCGTGTCGCTGGTCGGCGAAACCGGCAAGGCGCTTTCCGAAATCGTCGGCGCCGTCCAGGAGATCAACAAGCACGTCGGTGCCATCGTCACCGCCACGCGCGAACAGTCGATCGGCCTGCAGGAGATCAACACCGCGGTCAACAACATGGACCAGGGCACCCAACAGAACGCCGCCATGGTCGAGGAACAGACTGCCGCCAGCCACTCGCTCGCCCAGGAAGCGACGGCGCTGGATGACCTGCTGCGCCAGTTCAATCTCGGCAACGAGCGTGCCCCGGCACATCGCGCGACGCCTGCCGGCGCCACGTCACGCCCGGTCGCATCGCCCGCCAACGCCCTGAAGCGCACCGTCGCCAAGGCTTTCGGCGGCGGCGCGTCCAGTGCGGCGGCCGTCAAGGAAGAATGGTCGGAGTTTTAAGTCTCCGCCATCGCTGTTTCAGCAGGAACGGGGCTGCGCTCAGGCGTGGCCCCTTTTTCGTTGAGGAGCGGCTTATGCATCGGCAAATGACATACAAAAGAGGCCGCAACGACAGCTGCGACCTCTTTTCTTTTGTCTGTCTACCAGATCCTAGTCGCGGAGATATCGACGACCGTTGTGGTAGTAGTAGCGGTGGTTGTTGCTGTTGGCGATCGCGCCGCCAATGATCGCACCGGCCGCAAGGCCGCCTATGATCGCAGCGCCGTTGGAGTGGTGATGTCTACGGCCGCGGTCACTGTAGCGATCACGATCACGGTAGCGGTCGTGGCGGCGCCAGTCGCGGTCGTCACGACGATCCCAGCCGCGGCGGTGATCACGCCAGTCGACATTCTGGACCGTGAGGTCACCGGCGTCTGCCTGCTGTGAGGCACCATTGATTGCCTGCAACGGCATCGCTTGAACCGGCGCTGTCGAAGTCAGCGCCATCAGCGCGCTCAAACCACCTGCAGCCATTGTCACAATGAATTTTCTCATATCGAGATCCTTTCGGTTACCTCAATAAACGTTCGTGCCCTACCTATGTTCCATCGATCTGCAATTGAATCAGTCCAGGTGGTCCTAAACATGCGCTGGAGTTTGATGATCAGATATCAGCAAGGCCGCGTCGGCAAGCAGCTTGGCTCAGAGACGGCGCGAAAACTCAGTTCGCTCCCGCCGCCTCCCGCATCCGCGCCACATCCCGCCGCGGCGTCTCCTGATGCACCCGCACATAGTCGCGGCTGAACTGCGACGGGCTGTCGTAGCCGACGCGGAATCCGGCTTCGGCCGCCGTCAGCCCCTCGACCACCATCAGCCGCCGCGCTTCCTGCAGGCGGATCTGGGTGCGGAATTGCAGCGGGCTCATCGCCATCGCCGCGCGGAAATGCTCGTAGAAGGATGAACTGCTCATACCTGCAATCTCCGCAAGCGCCTCGATCGCGAATGGCGTATCGAAATTCCGGCAAACGAAATCCACTGCGCGTCCGATCTGGTTCAATCGGCTCTCTCCATTGGCGATCTGCCGGATCATGCCGCCCTGCGGTCCCGAGATCAGCCGATGCAGGATCTCGCGCTCCACCAGCGGCGCCAGCACCGGAATATCCTCGGGCGTATCGAGAAGCCGCAGCAGGCGCGCTGCCGCGTCGATCAGTTGCGGTGTCGTCGCGCTGACTCTCGCCGCCGCCGGATTGTCGTCATGACGCGTTGAGCCTGGCAGCATTTCGCTCAGAATCCCGCGATCGAACTCGATCCGCACGCAGAGATAGGGCGCATCGGCGCTGGCCTCCGTCACCGCGCCGATGACGGGCAGGTCGACGCCGACCACCAGATAATGTGCGGGGTCATAGAGGTGACTGGTTTCGCCGATCGTCGCGCGCTTGCGCCCCTGCGCCACGATACAGCAGGAAGGCTTGTAGAGCGTATGCACAGGCTCGGTCTGCGACGAGGATCGTATCACCCCGACGCGCGGCAGGATGGTGTCGAAGTTCCCGTCTGCGCCGGCATGGCGATCGATCAGAGCGGCGAGGTCGGTAACAGTGTCCATGCCATCAGCATCGGCTTTTCCCTGAAGCTTGCCAAGAGCCGGTCATTCCCTTTCGGAGGATCGTGCAAGAAATCCGGAAAAGTCGTCTACCCCAGATGATCCGTCAGGGACGATGGTTGGTTCGACAAGGCCGGGCATTTGCCGGCAGCCCTATAGAGCCGACAGGAGAACCACATGAAAAACATCGCAAACAAGATCGTGCTGATCACAGGCGCCAGCAGCGGCATCGGCGCCGCCACGGCCCGCGAACTTGCTGCCGCGGGCGCCAAGGTCGTCATCGGCGCGCGGCGAACGGACCGCCTGGACGCTTTGAGCGAGGATATCCGCGCTGCCGGCGGCACGGTGCGGGCACGTGCGCTCGATGTCACCGATCGTGCCGATATGCAGGTCTTCGTGGACGCCGCGGTATCCGAATTCGGCCGTGTCGATGTCCTCGTCAACAATGCCGGCGTCATGCCGCTGTCGCTTATGTCGTCGTTGAAGGTCGAGGAATGGGACCGGATGATCGACGTCAACATCAGGGGCGTGCTCTATGGCATCGCCGCCGTTCTGCCGGTGATGAATGCCCAAAACGCCGGCCAGATCATCAACGTCTCCTCGGTCGGCGGCCTTGCCGTCTCGCCAACGGCCGCCGTCTACTGCGCCACGAAATATGCTGTCAGGGCGATTTCAGACGGTCTGCGGCAGGAAAACAAGGCGCTGCGCGTCAGCTGCATCTACCCCGGCGTCGTCGAATCGGAACTGGCCGACACCATCACCGAGCCCTTCGCGGCACAAGCCATGGTCGCCTATCGCGCCGTGGCGCTGAAGGCCGATGCCATCGCCCGCGCCATCCGCTACGCGATCGAGCAGCCGGACGACGTCGATGTCAACGACATCACCGTCCGCCCCACGGCCAATGCCGGGCTTTGAGCATGGGTTTGCCAGCGATCGTCAGCGGCATGCTAGCGGTGACCATGTCCCCGCTTGCTGTTGTATCAAACAAACCAATAGAGGACGGAACAATGCAGGATATCCGCCGCACCAAGCATCTCCAGTCGGCCGGTTCAGAAGCCGGAGAACCCAAGGCCAGCCACCCTTATGTCGGCATGTGGAAGACCGCCGACGGCCACGTCCGCCACAATCTTCTGCCCGGTAACCGCTACGACGAGGCCCGCGGAACCCGCGAAAGCGCCTATCGGGGACGCTACGAGGTCACCGGCGACCATATCGAATACTGGGACGACACCGGCTTCACCGCCGACGGCGACTTCGTGAACGGCGTTCTCCATCATGGGGGGATGATTTTGTATCGCGACGGTGTGGGGAAGTAGGGCCGCCGCCAGCGTTGCATGCGGGACACCCCCCTCTGTCCTGCCGGACATCTCCCCCACAAGGGGGGAGATCGGATAGACGCACCCGCTCGTTCCATTCTTATCGTTTGGCGAAGGCCTTACCACGAGTCGATCTCCCCACCTGAGGGGGAGATGCCCGGTAGGCCGAAGGGGTATTCCACGGCACAACGCCAACGGACATTTCACCCCAACAACCTCGCAAAAACCTACCCGGCCACCCCAACCACAGCCGGCCGGCCCAGCGCCTTGAACACCGTGCTGACGATACCGGCCCGATCGAGCCCGGCCTGCGCATTCATCACCTCGGGCTTGGCCTGTTCCACCCAGAGATCGGGCATGACAAGCGAGCGCACCTTCAGCCCGGTGTCGAGCAGGCCTTCCGTTGCCAGGAATTGCAGCACATGACTGCCGAAGCCGCCGACGGCGCCTTCCTCGACAGTGATCAGCATCTCGTGATGGCGCGCCAGCTGGCGGATCAGGTCGTGATCCAGCGGCTTGGCAAAACGCGCATCCGCAACAGTCGTGGACAGGCCCGCGGCATCAAGGTCCTCGGCCGCCAGCAGGCAATCGGCGAGACGCGTGCCGAAGGACAGCAGCGCCACCTTGGCGCCTTCCTTGACGACGCGACCCTTACCGATCTGCAGGATTTCGCCGCGCACGGGCATCTCGACGCCGACGCCTTCGCCACGGGGGTAGCGGAACGAGATCGGACCGGCGTCATAAGCGGCGGCAGTGCGCACCATATGCTTCAATTCCGCCTCGTCGGCCGCCGCCATGACCACAAAGCCGGGCAGGGTGGCGAGGAAGGTGGTGTCGAAGGAGCCCGCATGCGTTGGCCCGTCGGCGCCGACGAAACCGGCACGGTCGATCGGAAAGCGTACCGGCAACCCCTGGATGGCCACGTCGTGCACCACCTGGTCGAAGGCGCGCTGCAGGAAGGTCGAATAGAGCGCGGTGAACGGCTTGTAGCCCTCGGCGGCAAGGCCGGCAGCAAAGGTCACGGCATGCTGCTCGGCAATGCCCACATCGAAGCAGCGCGACGGATAAAGGTCGGCGAGCTTGTCGAGGCCGGTGCCGCTTGGCATGGCGGCCGTGATGCCGACGATCTTGTCGTCGAGCTCGGCCTCCTGCACCAGCGCCTCGGCGAACACATTGGTGTAGCTTGGCGCATTCGGCTTCACCTTCGCCTGCGCGCCGGTGATGACGTCGAACTTGTTGACGCCATGATACTTGTCAGCGGCGGCTTCCGCCGGCGCATAACCCTTGCCCTTCTGCGTGACCACATGGATCAGCACTGGTCCATGCGCATTGTCCCGCACGTTGCGCAGCACCGGCAGCAGGTGCTCGAACGAATGGCCATCGATCGGCCCGATGTGATAGAAGCCCATTTCCTCGAACATGGTGCCACCGGTCACATAGCCGCGCGCATGCTCGACGGCGCGGGTGATGGCGCGGTCGATCGACTTGCCGAGATAGCCGGTCAGCTTTTTGCCGACCTCGCGCATGCCCATATAGGTGCGACCGGAGGCAAGACGCGCCAGATAGGCACTCATCGCGCCGGTCGGCGGCGCAATCGACATGTCGTTGTCGTTGAGGATGACGATCAGCCGCGCATCGAGCGCGCCAGCATTGTTCAGCGCCTCGTAGGCCATGCCTGCCGACATCGCGCCGTCGCCGATGACGGCGATCACATTGCGCTTCGAACCGGCGAGATCGGCAGCAACAGCCATGCCGAGGCCAGCCGAGATCGAGGTCGAGGAATGAGCGGCGCCGAACGGGTCGTATTCGCTTTCGGCCCGGCGGGTGAATCCCGAGAGCCCGCCTTCCTGGCGCAGGGTGCGGATACGGTCGCGCCGGCCGGTCAGGATCTTGTGCGGATAACACTGGTGGCCGACGTCGAAGATCAGCTTGTCGTCAGGCGTATTGAAGACATTGTGGATGGCGATCGTCAGTTCGACGACGCCGAGGCCGGCGCCAAGGTGTCCGCCGGTCATCGACACCGCATCGATCATCTCGTCGCGCACTTCGCGCGCAAGCTGCGGCAGATCGCGATCCTCCAGCTTGCGGAGGTCGGCCGGATAGGTGACCTTATCCAGCAGCGGCGTCTTCGGCGATTGTGTCAAGGGAGGCACTCTTTCTTGTCGTTCTTGGATACATGGCCTTCGGGCACATAGCCTTTAGGCCATAAGTTGCGGTGAAAGAAGTCGATTTCAAGAACCGCAACAATCCTTTCTAGAGGATATCAGCCCTGTGGCAAAGGTACGAATTCTTCTTCATCCCCCGGAACGATATCGAAACGTCCCGTCCGCCACTCCTCCTTGGCCTTCTCGATCCGCTCTTTCGAGGAGGAAACGAAGTTCCACCAGATATAGCGCTTGGAATTCAAGGCCGCGCCGCCAAAGAGCATGACATGGCAGCCCTGGCTGCCGCCTTCCAGCGTGATCGCGTCGCCGGGACGGAACACCAGCAGTTGATCCGCCGCGAATCGGTCGCCTGAAATCAACACCTCGCCGGAGAGAATATAAAGCGCGCGCTCTTCATGGGCGGCGGCAAACGGAAATTTCGTGCCGGCGTCGAGATTGATATCGGCATAAAGCGTGTCGGAAAACACTTGGACCGGTGAAGCCATGCCCTCGAAAGCGCCGATGACCACGCGACCGCGCACACCACGCTCGTCGATGACGGGCATCGCGCTCTTTTCCGTATGCGCAAATGAGGGATCGATCTCTTCCTTGTCGTCAGGCAGCGCCAGCCATGTCTGCAGCCCGGACATCAGCAGCGGATGGCCGCGCAGATTGTCCGGCGTGCGCTCCGAATGCACGATGCCGCGCCCCGCCGTCATCAGGTTAATATCGCCGGGGCGGATCACCTTCTCGGTACCGAGACTGTCGAGATGGCGGATTTCGCCATCGAACAGATAGGTGACGGTCGACAACCCGATATGGGGATGCGGCTTGACGTCGAGCGCCTCGTCCGGCTTCAGGATCGCCGGCCCCATCCGGTCGAAGAAGATGAACGGCCCCACCAGCCGCCGCTGCCTGGTCGGCAAGGCGCGGCGCACCTGGAACCCGCCGATATCGCTGGTACGGGGAATGATCAGGTTCTCGATGGCGTCGCAGGCAAAGGCATCGCCGTGGAGGGGGTCTGTGCCTGGGAAGAAGGACATGGATTAGCGCTCCGCTTGGTCGTGAGCCGAAATAGCCCTTCTCAAATCGTTGAGAAGCGGCTCGAAATTCTGAACAACCGTATCGTAGATCATGGGAATGCTAACCCGATCATAGTCGTGGCGAAGAATGTTGCCGATTCCTCTGATCGCACTCCAGTCATGTCCGGGCAGGAGCTTCTCGGCAAAGCTTCCAAGCTTCACAGCGGCTTCGGAAATGCCCAGCATGCATCGTTCCGTCGCATCGGCGCTCTTCTCGTCGGCCACGAATTGATCGAGGGACATGTCGCCGACATATCTGCGTACACGCTCGATGTTCTCCGCGATATCGTTCAGCCGAACCCAGGGTTTGCTAGAAGGCAACTTGACGGTCCCGTTCGATTTCCCGCGTCAGACGCGGACGTCCAATCGGCTCCGAGATCACATCAACCGGCCGTCCCGTGATCTCAGCAAGCCTTTCCTGCAGTCGTCCGATGGCGCCGAAATAACCGAAGCCGGAACGGAGGATGTCATCTTCGAGTTGGACAACCACGTCGATATCCGACTCTTCCGTCGCCTCGCCGCGCGCGACAGAGCCAAACAGCGACAACCGCACTACGCCCGCGGCGCGCAGTTCGTCCTCGTGCTTGCGCATGATCGCGATGACCTGATCCTTGTCCATATCAGCAATATAGGCGACGTTTGCGATCTGGTCGAGACGATCCCTTTGCCGCCGTGCCTCACATCGCCGTAAACCCGTTATCGACAAACAGATGCGCCCCATTGACGAAGCTCGACTCGTCACTGGCCAGATAGAGCGCCGCCCGCGCCACATCCTCCGGTTCGCCGATCCGCCCCTGCTGCGCAGCGATCGCCGCATCCGAAACATCGACGCCAAGCGCCTGCAGGTCGGCGACTTCGCGCAACCCGTGCGGCGTGCGGATGAAGCCGGGGCAGACCGCGTTGCAGCGGATGTTGCGGTCGCGGAACTCGACGCCGATGGCCCGCGCGAACATGTGCACGGCCCCCTTGGTGGTGTCGTAGAGCACCTCCATCGGCGTCGCCGCCACCGCCGAGATCGAGGACGTGCAGACGATCGACCCGCCCCCGGCGGCGATCATCTTTGGCAGCACCGCCTTGGTCATCAGGAACATCGAGCGCACGTTGACGGCATGCAGCCAGTCCCATTCCTCAAGGGTGGTTTCGAGGAACGGCTTGATGACGATCGTGCCCGCATGATTGAACAGCACGGTGACGGCGCCATAGCGCGCCTCGACGCCGGCGACGGCCGCATTCACCGCTGTCTCGTCTGACACATCGGCCGTCCAGAACTCAGCCTCGCCGCCGGCAGCCCGGATCTCACCCACGGTCGCCGCAGCCGCCTCTCCATTGCGATCGATGATCGCCACCTTGGCGCCCTCGGCCGCAAACAGCCTCGACGCCGCCCCGCCCATGCCCGTCGCCCCGCCCGAGATGATCGCGATCTTGCCCTTTAGTCTGTCGGCCATGCCTGTGGTTCCCTCTGTTGTGCTCAAGGGATGATAGACGGGGAAGTTTAGGGGGCAAGGGGGTGAGAGGGGATTTCGAGGGCGGCCACTCTCACCTCCCTCATTCCTGTG
>UCIT01000124.1 GCA_900472625.1 Hyphomicrobiales bacterium
CTAGCAGGCTGTTGAAGAAGTCTCTGGTTTGGCCTTCAGCACGGCCTCGTCGCCATTGTGGTACGCGAAAGTGATCTCGATCGAGTCATCGTCGAGCAATTCGGCATGACCGTCACCGGAGACCTCGTCCATTTCGTCAAATCCGGACCATGTGAAAGAGACCACGGACTTGTTGTACCCGAGATCGAGCGTCGCTTGCATCGCGCCGAAGGCGATTTCGCCATGACCGTCGGGCCCGATGGTGATTGCGGCAGGCTCAACCAGGTCGAGATAATCCCGATCCCATAGATCGGCCTCGACGATCCGCCAGCGGCCAATCAGGCGGCAGTTTGAAGCCGCGCTCATGACGACACTGTCATCAGTTTCGGTAACCGCACCAGATCATAAGCGGCGGCAGCGAAGGTGAAGGCCCATCCGACGCGGTCGCGGCCACGGAACTTCGTCTTGTCCTGCCCCGCGACGGTCTTGATCCAGCCGAATGCCTCCTCTATGCGCTTGCGGATGCGCAAACTGACCCCATAGCCAGAATGGCGCGTCGTGCGCCCGTCAATGGCCGAGCGGCGACCATTGACGTTCTGCGCCACATGGGGCGTCACCTTCATCGACCGCAAATCTTTGACGAAGTCTCTTGTGTCATAGGCCTTGTCGGCACCCAGAGTGATCGCTTGTGATCGGTCAGCAAAGGGTTCGATCATGTGCAGCGCCGCAACCCGCTCGGCATATCCGCTGGCCTCCGTCAGGTAGGCATCGACCAGCAGGCCATGGCGGTTTTCCATCAGCCCGTGCCCCATGAAGCACAGCTTCGCCTCCTTGCCTTTACCCTTCTTATAGAGTCTTGCATCTGGGTCGGTCGTTGAACCATGCGTCTCGTTGGAACGCCTTTCGCCATGAAAGTCTGCTTCCACATTCCGACCGCCGCCATCCGATGGTGGTTCGCCATGATCGCCCCTTGGGCCGTCCTTCGGCTTGAAGCTCTTCATCGACGCCCAGGCTTCGATCAGCGTGCCATCGACAGAGAAGTGGTCCGTTGACAACAGCCGCTTTACCTTGGGCTGCGAAAGGATCGCACCCAGGAACTTCGCGGCGATGTCACCTTCCAGCAACCGGTCGCGGTTCTTCGAAAACACCGAATGGTTCCAAGCTGGATCGTCAATGCCAATGTCCACAAACCAGCGGAACAGAAGGTCGTATTCCAGCCGCTCCATCAAAAGCCGCTCAGAACGGATCGAATAGAAGGCTTGCAAAAGCATGGCGCGCAGAAGCTTCTCAGGCGCGATCGATGGCCGCCCGATCGGTGAATAGAGCGCTGCAAACTCCCGTTCCAGCAAAACGAGCGCGTCGTTCACGATCTGCCGGATTGCCCGCAGCGGATGATCACGACGAACACGATCCTCCAGATCGACATAGCTGAAGAGTTGACCCGTCCTCACATCGCCGCCGCGCATCCATCAACTCCGAATCTCGACAAAGCCAGTGAATCACGACCAAAGTCTTCACGCCAG
>UCIT01000105.1 GCA_900472625.1 Hyphomicrobiales bacterium
CGGTAACGGCGGCGGCGGCCCGCAGTAAGGCCACGCGCTTTATGCAACGAACCGCGTTGCGGAGGCGCCGACCGGAGCATGATAACGTCCTTCCAGGACGTTATCATGTCAGAACAGTATTGAGATCAAGCCCGGGCAGTCGCCCGGGCTTCGGTGTCTTCGCGATTACGTACCCGAGAATTGTCCAGCACGCGGGCCGGCGAGCGTCACCTGCCAGGCGCCCTTGTTGCTGAAATTCTGGCTTGCCAGGAAGGTGTATCCGGTGCTGGCCCACGGCTTGACGCGACCGGAGAGATTGTCCAGCACGTAATCGCCCGATTTCAGCCGTGCCACCAAGACAACGTGATTGCCGCCGGCATGGTCGATGACAACGGACATCGAGAGCTTGTTCGAGGGGAAGCCGGCGTCGAGCAGCGTCTTCAACTTCAAGAGAACATAGTCCTCGCAATCGCCCCTGTTGTTCACAGGTAGCGACCAGAACTCAGACTTGCCTACCGTCGAAAGGTCGGTTGCCGGGCGGACGGCAGCGTTGACCTGCCGGTTGACCTGCTGCAGCAGGGGCATTGCCTGCTCGTCGCCGATCTCTCGGCCCCCCTTGTTGTGACACAGCCAAGCGTAGCGGGAGCATGCCGAGGGGAAGCCGACGGGGGCACCGATTGCGCGCGAGGCGGGCAGCGTCGAGCCAGCGAAGCTGTCATTCGGAGCAATCGACAGTATAGCCGCCAATACTGAAAAGATTACATAAAACCGCATTCGAACCTCCTTCAGGCCGGCCGAATCACTGCGTTCGTAGGCCTAGATGATTGAATTTGATTATAATTTTATGTGTTAGAGGTTAACTATATACTAACAAAGACACGGCCTTCGGCGCCTCAGGACTTCATTTTCAAGAATTAACAAACTATAAACACTTCCATTAACGCTTTGTTAACCTTGGGAGTGAGTGGCATGCGTAGAGAATTACTTAGTGTTTCTATCGGGTTTGCATTTCTTCTTTCCGGCAGCAGTCTTGCAAGCGCTCAGATGCAGCGTATCAACTGCAAGATGGTCCTCCCCGGCACAATCGAAGCGCGGCTCTGTGCGCCGGTCGAGAGCATCAACGTGAATCCGTTCGCCGATCCCGACCACAATGGTCGGCAGACGTTCCGCACAACTGTTGCCTCCACCGGAAACGGCAGCAGCGGCAGCAGTGATGACGGCGAGAATGGTGGCGGCGATGAGGGCGATGGTGGAGAGGGCTCTGGCCCGGGTCATCACGGTCATGGCGGCAAGCATCATGGCAAACACCACGGCAAGCATGGCGGTCATTCGCATTCAGGCAATCATGGTTCGGATCACGGGCCTGGCAAGCCGCACAAGGACGACCACAAGGACGACCACAAGGGTGACCATAAAGGCGATCACAAGGGCGAACATAAGGGTGATCACAAGGGCGAACACAAGGATCGTCCGCATGGCAAGCCGGACAACGACCAGCGCGGCCACGGTCCATCGCGCGGCGATCGCAACGAGTCGGCGAAGGGCTCCGCACACAATGGCCATTCGAAGGGCGAGCACGGCAAGGACCGTCCGCAGGGCGGCTGGGGTCAGCGTCACGACAACGAGGATCGCGGCGACAAGCCGGGTCCGTTCGGCAATCGTGACCGGGACGACAAGGGTGACAAGGGCGAAAAGCACGACAAGGGCGGCCAGCCGGGCTTCGGCGACAAGGGCTTCGGCGACAAGGGCGATCGTCCGGACAAGGATGGCGTGAGCGATCGCGGCGACAAGTCCGAGAAGCCATCACATGGCCAGGAAGGCAGCACACCCGATCGCGACCAGAATCCGGGCCGCAGCGAGCAGAGCAGCCCTTCGAAGGACAACGACCGCAACGACAAGCCGAATGGCGGGAAGCAGGCCGACAAGGACCAGAAGAGTGGTCCGTCCGACCGTGACAACAAGAGTGACAAGCCTGACGGTCGTGACAAGAACGAAAAGTCCGACCAGGGGCAGCGTGGAAACGACAACAAGCAAGCCGCTGGACCACGCGGCGGTGAGCAGGGCGATAACAACCCGACCACCCCCCTCTGATTGGAAATCAACCCGTCGAGCACCGAAAGTGCGAGGCCCAGACATGGAAAAGCCCGGAGCGATCCGGGCTTTCTGCGTATCAGCTGTTCCGATCGCGGAACAGGCGGCATCAGAATTTGAAGCCGACGCCGACGGTAACGACGTTCTGGTTGAAGTCGGTATCGACGCCCAGAAGGTCCTTGCTGCCGTAATCATTGTAGCGATACTCGACCCGTCCGAAGACGTTGTCGGTAAAGGCATAATCGACACCTGCGCCGACCGTCCAGCCAGAGAAGGTGGCGCTGTCGCTGCCGATCGGCGTATCGACATGGCCGCGGGCGCCGGTCCAGCCGGCTGCGCCGTAGAGCAATGCGTGATCGATGGCATAACCGACGCGGGCGCGAACGGATCCAGTCGTGTCGAACTTGTATTCGTTGACGCCGACATCCTCTTCGTTCCAGTTGTAGGAAACGTCACCCTCGATGCCGAGCACGATGCTGTTGTCGAGCTGCCAGTTATAGCCGGCAAAACCGGTGACGAGGCCGCCATTCATGTTCGACGAGCCGATGCCGGAGAAATCGCCGTTGCCCCATGCGCCGCCGCCCTGAATACCGGTGTAGAAGCCGCTCCATGTGAAGACCGGAGCGGCCTGCTCGACCGGGGCGGGCGGTGTTTCGGCCACCAGATCGGCTGCGGATGCCGATCCCGCAAGCATGAGAAGTGCTGCTGACGCAGTGACGATGCGAACGTTCATGATAAAATCCCTCTCCTGTGAATAAGGGTACACTGCAACCGTTGGCCGCCTCTGGCGCCCAATCTGTCAATCGCCGCGCCAAGCGCAGCAAAAATTCGGCCGTGAACGAAATTGTCGATCCGACCCGACGTAACAACGTCGCCAGATTGTAAATGGTTCCATGAAGAAATGCTAATTTTATATATGTGCCCTGTCGGTGGGCCTATTCGCGACCGTTTTTCGGATCAGCTCGCGGCCAACGTCCGATTTCGGTCTGCAAGGAACGCCAGCGTTTCCTCGATTGGCATCGGCCGTCCGAACAGATAACCCTGGCCGATATCGCAGCCGAGCTGGATCAGATTGTTGAGCTGGCGCGGCTCCTCGATGCCCTCGGCGGTGGTCTTGATGTTGAGGCTGCGCCCGAGGCCGAGCATGGCGAGCACGATCTTTTCCTGGCGCTCGTCGTCCCGGTAGGTGGCGATGAAGCTCTTGTCGATCTTGATCTTGTCGAAGCGGTAGCGAGCAAGCTGCGCGAGGCTTGAATAACCGGTGCCGAAGTCGTCGAGTGCGATCTGGACGCCGGCCTCATGCAGATCGTCAAGAATGGCCGCGGCACTTGCCGGGTCCTGGATCAGGGCATTTTCGGTGATCTCAATCTCAAGCCGGTTTGTCGGCAGGCCGTTGATGGTCAACGTCTTGAAGATGCGTGATGTCAACAGGCGGTCTTCCATCTGCACCGGCGAGACGTTGAACGACAGGGTGATGCGATCGTCCCACAGAAGCGCATCGCGGCAGGCGTGGGCGAGCAGGTCTTCGAACAGCGCGGTGATCAGGCCGGTCTCCTCGGCGATGCCGATGAACACCGGCGGCGGGATGCTGATCCCGTCATCGTCGGTCCAGCGTGCCAGCGCCTCGAAACCGCAAACGTCGCCGGTCTTCAGGTCGATCAGTGGCT
Source organism: Hyphomicrobiales bacterium (assembly GCA_900472625.1). Classification (GTDB taxonomy): domain Bacteria; phylum Pseudomonadota; class Alphaproteobacteria; order Rhizobiales; family Rhizobiaceae; genus Rhizobium. The sequence continues at coordinate 3,738 of UCIT01000105.1, forward strand.
GATAGAAGGGCCGGATGGCCTTGTTCTTGATCGCGAGGCGCAGCTTTGCCTCCAGCGAGGCGCGCGCCGCCACCTTGTCGTGCATCGATGCTTCGAAGGCGAGATAGTTGTTCGGGCCGCGCGACTTGGCTTCGTACATGGCCAGATCGGCGCGGTGGGCGGTGTCTTCGAGCGCCTCGCCCTGTCGCCATCGATCGTAGCCGACGCTGGCGCCGACCTCGACGGCGAAACCGTCGATATGAATGGGGCGGGTGACCGCCTGGATCAGCAGCCGCGACAGGCGCTCCTCGTGCTGCGACGACAGGCCGGTGGCGATGATGATGAATTCGTCGCCGCCGAAACGGTAGACGGAATCGGCGCTGCCGATCGCGCAGATCCGCTTGGAAACCTCGACCAGCAAGGCATCGCCGCCATTGTGGCCGATCAGGTCGTTGACCTTCTTGAAGCCGTCGAGATCGATGCCGAAGATGGTGACGTTGCGCTCCCATTCCTCGCTGTATTCATCGACCTTTGCGCGCCTTTGGGCCAGCACGGCCCGTTCGAAGGCGTAGCGGTTCGGGAGTTTGGTCAGGTGGTCATGGGTGGCGGTCCAGTCGGCCTTGGCCTCGGCCCTGGCGCGCAGCACCATTTCCTTGCGAAGATCGGTGATCCTCAGCACCGAATAGATGAAGCTCATCGTTCCGGCCACGGCCAGTGCAAGCACCAGCTTGTCGGCACCGTAGGCATCGAATTGCTGCACGAAGGCGGCCAGATGGTCGCCGAACTGGAGCAAGGCCCCGACAACCCACAGTGCTGCTCCAAGCACCATGAGCGACAGCCACTGCCGTCCTGCTCTGCTCCGGAAAAATGCCGGCATGCTCCCCACTCCATCTCCACCGAGCGAGGATATAACATCCAAGTCTAAAATGTTCGTTGAAACCAGAGCGTGACTTCTAGTTATTCTCTGCCTACTCATAGGCGAATTTGCATATATTGACCGGCTGGAAAAGAAACGGGCGAGCCTTGGTCGCTCGCCCGCTTTCTGCAGAGATTACAGGTGCATCAGCATGGATGCGAAGATGGCAAGGCAGAGAAAAATGATGCCAGCCGCCAGTCGCATAAGGCGCGTGCGTTTCAGCCGCGCCCCGTTCCAGTCATAAGACATGGTCAGGCCTCCTTTTACGAAGGATTATTCCCGGGAGTTCCCGGCAGATTAGCTTTCGCGCAATTGGCTTGCGCAAGGCTTATCGAAATCTGCGGCTGCGGCGGTCCGCTTTTACACGCGGTCGAAACGCAGCGACCAGCGATGCCCGTTGCTGGTCATGTGCACAGCCGACAGCGGTTCGACATCGATATGCCAGAAGGAGGAGAGCGGCGCCTGCAGGGCGATCAGCGTTGCGACCCGGATGACCGGGGCATGGCTGATCGCTATCGTGTGGCCGCCGCGTGTCGATTGCGCCGCCATCCACGGAACGAGACGAGCATGGAGTGCAGCAATGCTTTCGCCGCCGTGCGGGGCTGCTTCGACATCGCTCATCCAGGCTACCAGCGCGTCCGGTTCTGCCTCGCCGATAGCGGTGACGGATTGGCCGGTCCACCTCCTGTAATCGCAATCGGCAAGTTCGGGCGCGACAACAGCGGTGAGGCCGAGCGCGTTTGCGGTCTGGCGGGCGCGCAGTGCCGGGCTGGTCAGGACGCAATCGGCACGGGGGAGGCGCGCCGCCAACGCCTCAGCAGCGGTGCGCGCACGCTCTTCCAGCGGTTCGTCGAGCGGAAAGCGCGCCTGTCGGTTGGCCTCCGTGGCGCCGTGGCAGAGGAAGGTAAGGCGCGTCATCACTTGCGATCGTCTCCGGATAACCGAGGGGAGGGGTGGATGTTGTGTGACGCCGCGTTGACAGCTTCCGGACCGCAGCTATAACGGTGATGTTGTAGGTTTGGAAGCCGGTGAAATTCCGGTGCGGTCGCGCCACTGTGATCAGGATGGGGACACCCCAGACTGGAAGTCAGACCCTACCACGCAACGATTCTCGACTGAACGCGTCATTCCAGGAGGAATTCATGTCTGATACCACTTTTGCACCCGGCGCTGTGCCGGCCCCCATCCCCGTTGGCGAGATCCTGCCTTGGGCGATCTTCGGCGGCCTGCTGATGCTGATCGCCATCTATTTCGTCGGCACCGAAGAAGGCGCCATGGCGCTGTTCAACGGCATGTACGTGCATGAATTCGTCCACGACGCTCGCCACCTGCTCGGCTTTCCCTGCCACTAAGACGTGCCCCGAATCCTTCGGATTCGCCGCACACGCTTTGGGTCTTTGTTTTATCGCATGTCGCTGCCGCAAAACCGCTGCACGCTTTCGCGCGACATGCTCAAGGGGAGTTTGAGACATGGTTGGAAAACTTTTGCTTCGCGGCATGCTGGCGGGACTGATCGCTGGCATCCTGGTGTTTGCCTTCGCGCACACCTTCGGTGAGCCTCTCGTCGATCAGGCGATCGGCTTTGAAGAGGCTGCAGCCCAGGCTGCCGGCGAACCCGCGGAGCCGGAACTCGTCAGCCGCGCCACTCAGGCCGGCATCGGCCTGTTCACCGGCACGATGGCATACAGCATCGCTATCGGCGGTATCTTCGCGCTGGTCTTCGCATTCGTGCAGGGCCGCGTCAGCCACCTCGGCGCGCGGGCGACCTCCGCGGTGCTTGCGATCTTCGGCTTCGTGGCGATCGTGCTGGTGCCCAACATCAAATATCCCGGCAATCCGCCGGCCGTCGGCAATCCCGATACGATCGGCGTGCGGACGGAGATGTTCTTCCTGATGATCATCGTGTCGATTGCCGCGCTGGTGGCGGCTGTCTCGCTGGCACGGCGTCTGGCGCCGCGCTTCGGCGCCTGGAACGGGGCGATTGCGGCAGGTCTCGCCTATGTCGTGTTCATCGGCCTCGTGCAGTATCTGCTGCCGGCGATCAACGAAGTGCCGGAGACCTATTCGGCGACGGTGCTGTGGAGCTTCCGTACTACCACGATCGGCATGCATGTGGTGCTGTGGGTAGTGATCGGGCTGGTGTTCGGCGCGCTTGCCGAGCGCAAGCTCGGCGTATCCTCGGGCGCTCGCCGCGCCGGTGCGCCGGTGTTCCACTGATCCGAAAGGGAGGCCCCGGTACGGCCGGGGCCTCATCCACCAACATGTTCAAGCGCCAAATCATTTTTGCACTTCCACTGATCCTGCCGCTGCTCGCGGCGGACGAGGTGGCCGCGCACCGGAGCACGGCGGGCGGCTCGCAGAGCGGCATTGCCATCCCTGAAATATCGCATGGCGAAATGGTTGTCATGGCGCAGCATCGCGCCGGGATTATCGCTCTTGCGGCGCGCGCCACCGATACCAACGAGTCGTTCCGTCGCGTGCTGAACTATGCGCGGATCCAGTATGCCTATTGCCTGTGGGGGAAGATGCCGGGCGCTGTGACCGACGAGGCCAGCCCCTTCAACGAGTGTTCGCACGCTTATCTCGCCGCCACCAAGCTGGTTCTGATGCAGATGCGCGAGATGCCGCGCGAAGCCGACGCCGCCGGTGCGATCGTCTCAGAGATCGATGCCCGCATGGTCGAAAGCGGCCTGGCGCTGATCACCTGCGCCTACAGTGGCGAGACCTTCAACACGGCCGATGTGCTGCGTCCGCACTGGGCCGACGTTCCCACGCACCCCGCCAGCATGGCGTCGCTGACGCTGCTTGCCGGCATCCTTGCGCTCGGGACGCTGGCATTTCGCCGGCTGCTCGGCCGCGCAACCGTCTAACTCAGCTCTTGTCGTTTTCGCGGTGCAGGTGCATCGCCACCAGCATGGCCGCCAGATGCACGGTGTTCTTGGCGCCGTACCGCTCCTTCATGCGCTCCAGCCTGTGCTCGACGGTGCGGTGCGAAATGCCGAGTTCGGTGGCGATCTGCTTGGCGGTGGCGCCTTCGGTCAGGAGCTGGATGACGGCCTCGTCGGTGACGTCGAGCCGCGCCTGCCGCTCCGGGGCGTTGAACATGAAGCGGCCATTGGTGACCGTCAGCAGCCAGGCCGGCTTGGCGGCGGTCTTCTGCGGCAGGATCAGCCGCTCATAGGCGATGTTGACGCCGAGCAGACGGGTCTTCACCAGTTCCATCGACGGTTTTTGCGAGGCAATCACTTCGCGATAACGCGGGATGACGGCCGATTCCATGTAGCTGCGATCCTTGAAATCGCCGATCCTCTGGTTCGCGAACAGCGTGTTGATGTTGAGAATGCTGGATGCAAAGCCCGAGGGGCGGACCACCTGCAACTGCCAGCCGAACGGATCCTCGCCTTCGAGGACGATGATGGTCAAACGCATCTTGATGGTCAGGAGATCGACGACGTCGCGATGGATATCCTCAGGCGCCGCCGGTGCCGTTGGCGTCGTCCTCAGCCAGGCATCCAGAAGCTTCTGTGTGACGGTGTGGAATGATGCGTCCTTGGTCATCAACTCATGCGTGAAATCGGCGATGGATCGGATGAACAACCCAGGATGGGCTATTGCAGCGTGCACGTCGCAACAAACCTATATCATTCCAACTGATGAGGAGCATATATTCAACGTTCCGGTGAATAATAATCTATCTCATATTAAGCTAAATACCCGTTAAACGCGTTGCATGCCTGTTGCAACAGCTTTCGTGCCGTTTTCGGACATATCGCGGAGACGGGGGTCGCATATCGGGCTTGTTGGCTGCAGGCGGCTCAATCGTCGGCGTAACGCTGCTCCCGCCAGGGGTCGGCGTACATGTGGTAGCCGTTCCGTTCCCAGAAACCTGCCGCATCCGCAGGCATAAAGTCGATCCGGCGCAGCCACTTTGCGCTCTTCCAGAAATACAGATGCGGCACGATCAGCCGCATCGGGCCGCCATGCTCTACCGTCAGCGGCTGCCCTTCCCAAGAGGTCGCAAGGACGGCGTCGTCGGCCGCGAAATCGATGAGCGGCAGGTTCGTCGTATAGCCGTCGTAGCTGGTCAGCATCACATGCGTCGCCTGCGCCTTCGGCATGGCGAGATCGAGCAGATCGTGGGTGGAAACACCCTGCCAGGTGTTGTCGTAGCGCGACCAGGTGGTGACGCAGTGGATGTCGGAGACGTAGATACTCTGCTCGATTGCCTGAAAGGCGGTCCAGTCGAGATCGAGCGGCGTCTCGACGAGGCCGCCGACCTCGAGGCGCCATATGTCGGTCGAAATCACCGGCTGTTCGCCGAGATCGAGCACCGGCCAGTTCTTGACGAGATGCTGGCCGGGCGGCAGGCGGTCGGTCTCGGGGCGGCTGACGCGGCCGGTGATGAACTTGCCTTCGCTGGCCCAGCGGCGCTTCGAGGCGGTCAGCTTGCTGTCCGCAGGAATGGGATGGTCCGTCATGGCTGGCCTTTCGTGAGACCTGAATTAGTTCACCGGGGAGCGGTGACTGTCAAGCGCCGCGCCCGACTGGCTTGAGAGCGGTCGTCGAGGGGGAATTGGGTCACGAAACCGTTAGCAAGCTACGGAAACCGCGTTGCCGTGGCTGCCGAAGGTTGAATTTCCGCCTGACCTGACCGATAAATTGAAGATATCGCGGGCGCCGTTCTGGCGCCTGTTTTCGTTTGCAGGCCTGCCCGCCGGGCACCATTTGCCGATACAGGATTGTCTAGCCCATGCGCATTCCCGCCGAGATCGAAGCCGATCTGCCTTTCCTCACTGCCTTGCGCCGTGACCTGCACGCGCATCCGGAACTCGGCTTCGAGGAGGAACGAACCAGCGCGATCGTGGCGAAACTGCTCGAGGAAGCCGGCATCAGTGTGCATCGCGGCCTCGGTGGTACCGGCGTCGTCGGCACGCTGCAGATCGGCAACGGCACGCGGCGGATCGGACTGCGCGCCGATATGGATGCGCTTGCCATGCCGGAGACGGCGGAGAGGCCATACAAGTCGACGGTTACAGGCAAGATGCATGCCTGCGGGCATGACGGCCATACGACGATGCTCATCGGCGCCGCCCGCCATCTGGCCGCGACGCGCGGATTTTCCGGCACGGTGCACTTCATCTTCCAGCCGGCCGAGGAGGGCCGGGGCGGGGCGAAGCGGATGGTGGAAGAGGGGCTGTTCGATCTCTTTCCCTGCGACGCCGTCTATGGCCTGCACAACATGCCGGGGCTTGCCGTCGACGAGATGGCGGTGGTATCAGGGCCGCAGCTTGCCTCCTCGGACAGCTGGCGCCTGACGCTGCGGGGGGCCGGCACACATGGCGCCAAGCCGCATCTCGGCCGCGATCCGATCACCGCCGCCGGCACCTTCCTTTCGTCATTGCAGACAATCGTCGGCCGCGTCGTCGATCCGCTGCAGCCGGCCGTTGTCAGCGCTTGTTCGGTGCAGGCGGGTGATCCGAAGGCGCTCAACGTCATTCCCGATATCGTCGAGATCGGCGGTACGGCCCGGGCCTATTCGCCCGACGTGCGCGACCAACTGGAAGCGGAGATAGAGCGGTTGGCGCAGGGCACGGCCTCGATGTTCGGGATTGCCGCTGAATACGCCTTCGAGCGGCGGATCCCGCCTGTCGTCAACGATGCCGATGCGACCGCGCGGGCGCTGGGCGCGGCTTTCGATGTGTTCGGGACCAAGGTGGTTACTCACTTTCCGCCATCGACGGCGGGAGACGATTTTGCGTTTTTCGGCCAGAAGGCGCCCGGATGCTACGTGTGGCTTGGCAACGGGCCGGCGGTGGACGGGGCTTTGCACCACAATACGGCGTATGATTTCAACGATGGCGCGATTGGGCCGGGCGTTGCGTTCTGGACGCGGCTGGTGGAGCGGGAGTTGGCTGCCGAGGGGTGATCGTCAGCATCGGAGCGTGTGGCCCCCTCATCCGCCCTTCGGGCACCTTCTCCCCGTCGGGGAGAAGGGTAAACGCCGCGACATTTTCGCTTATCCGCAACGTTTGAGATAGCCGAGACTATCCCCACAAGTCCCTTCGCCCCAGCGGGGAGAAGGTGGCGGCAGCCGGATGAGGGGGCTCCCGGTGCTTCGTTACCCAGTTAATTCCTCACAAAATTTCCAGCACCGGGCTTTCCATCACTCGCCCGGTCGCCATGTCGGCAATGCCGCGGTCTGTCTGGTGCGGGCCGGCGTTGCAGGCGAGTGTCGCGCCGAAGCAGGCCTTGAAGACGAGGTAGGGTGGTTTCCAGTCGACGATGTCTTCCATGGCGCGGCGGATGGCGCGGAAGGTGGCGGCGGTTTCCTCGAGCGGCGCCTCGCTCACCAGACCCGACAGCGGCAGGGGCAGCAGCACCTTGATCTCGCCATCCTGCACGACGGCCATGCCGCCGCCGGCCGATATTACGGCGTTGGCGGCAAGCGTCATGTCGGCGACGTTGCCGCCGAAGACCGTGAGGTTGTGGCTGTCGTGCGAGACGGTGGTGCAGAAGGCGCCGCGCCACTCGCCCCAGCCGGTGAGGAAGCCGATGCGGGGGCGTCCGTCGACCTTGCCATGGCGGTGAACGACAGAAATCATGGCGCTGCCTACGGGCGGAACGACGAAACCGTCTCTCACGACTGTTTCGGCCTTGCCCCATTGCGTGAAGCGGGGACGATCGATGGTGGCAACCCGCACACGCTCGCCCTTGGACGGGATGCGGAAGTCGTTTTCGGTGAGCGCGGCCAGCTTGACGGAGTGCTGCAATGGCGCGCTGCCGGCGCAGGCGATGTCAACGACAATCGCACCATCGCGCGAGACGATGCGACCATTGGCGATCACAGATTTGGTCTCGAACTCGACCAGATCCCTGAACAGCACAATGTCGGCGCGGCGGCCGGCGGCGATCAGGCCGAGATCGGAGCGCTTCAGGCGTTGCGCAGCGTTGAAGGTCGCGGCGCGCAGCGCCCATTCCGGCCGCATGCCGTAGCTGACAAGCCGGCGGACGACGTCGTCCAAACCGCCGCAGTGAAAGAGTTCGTCCGGGAAGACGTCGTCGGTGCACAGTGTCACGGTCGATGGCAGGTGGCCGAGGCCGTTCAGGGCGGCGACGAATTCGCGCAGCAGATGGTCGTGTGAGCCACGCAGTTCGATGGTCAGGCCGGCCGCCAGCTTCTGCAGGAGGTCGTCGGCGGAGGTCAGTTCGTGGTCGGAGCTGACGCCCGCGGCCATGAAGGCGTTGAGATCAGCACCGGCGAGGCCACGGGCGTGGCCGCAAACCAACTTGTCCGCCGCGAGGCCGGCGTTGACGATGTCGGTCATGCGCGGGTCGCCGTCGATGACGCCGCGCATGTTCATCACCTCGGCGATGCCTGCGATCTCAGGCCAGCCGAGCATTTCGGCGATCACGGATGCATCGAAATCAGCGCCGGCGACTTCCAGGCCGGGTGCGGAGGGAACGCAGGAGGGGGCAAGCAGCAGGGTGCGCAGCGGCAGATCACGCGACGCCTCGATTGCCCAGCGGACGCCATCGAGGCCATGGACGTTGCCGAATTCGTGCGGGTCCCAGACGACAGTGGTGACGCCGCGCGGCACGACGGCGGCGGCATAGGCCGATGGCGTCACCATCGAGCTCTCGATGTGCATGTGGGTGTCGATCAGGCCAGGCGCGATGATGGTGCCGCTGCCGTCGATGGTCTCGGTGGCATCTGAGCGGCTGGACGGCGAATGCACACTTGCGATCAGCGGGCCGACGAGGCCGATGTCGCCGCCGCGGAGCAGGCCGGTGACGACGTCGAGGATCTGGCCGCCCTTTATCAGCACGTCGAAAGGCGCATCACCGCGAGCGGCTGCGACGGCGCGAGCCCGCAGCGCCGGATCGTTGAGGTCCATCGGTTCTTGGGCGTTCATCTGCGGGCCTCTTGCATGAGGGCGCCGAGGATCAGGGCGCGGGCGGCGTCGGTGTCGATGTCGGTGGCGTAGTGGGCGTTGGGCGTCGCGCGGGCGGCGCGGGTTTCCACGACGGTGCGGCCGCGCGTCAGGCTGCCCTGCAGCTCGACGTCGATGCGGGCGGTGCTGACGGTGACGAGATCGGGTGAGACGAAAGCGACGGCGGCGCAGGGGTCATATATCGCCATGCCGGGGCGGCCGCGGCTGGTGCCGATGGTGATGTATCCCTCGAGGAAATCGGCGAGCATCGTGGCGTTCGCGCCGCCTGCATTGCGGATCGGGGCGATGTCGTCGGTGACGGCCATCACCTTGCGGCAGAGGTCGAGATCGACCATGCGCAGCGGCAGGCCCGAGGCGATGACGATGGCGACTGCCTCTGGGTCGGCGAGCGCGTTGAATTCGGCGGATGCGGTGTGGTTGCCCGCTGTGACGCTGCCGCCCATCCAGGTGAGCTCGGTGATGCGGCCTGCGAGATCGGGGCGGGCAAGGGCAAGGGCTGCGATGTTGGTGAGCGGGCCGAGCGCCAGAATGCGGTGCTCGCCGTCCTGCTCGAGCCAGCGGCACAGGGCGGTGAAGGCATCGCTTTCGGGCAGCGGAGGCGCTTCGGGCAATGTCTCTCCTGTGGTCGGGATGCCCGTTTCGCCGAGGATCGCCTGCGCAGTCTCGATCTCGCCGAGAACGGCGGAGGCTCGGCCGGAATGGATCGGGAAGGTCCAGCCGAAGGCTTGTGCCGCGCCGGCGGCGTTGGCGCGCACTTGCGGCAGCGGCGTGTTGCCGAAGACCAGCGAGACGCCTGCTATGTCGAGCTTCGCCTCATTCACCACCAGAATGGCGGCGATGTCGTCGAAGCCCATGTCGGTGTCGATCCAGACGCCCATGATATTACCTGCAACGCGAGAGTGGAGCTGCGGCGGCAAGCGGCAGATCGAAGGAAAGGGTGGCGCCGATCGCATGGCTCGGCAGCGCGGCATCGACCTCGGCCTTGATCGGCCCGAGCGGCGTGTCGAGCAGATATTCGCGTGTGTTGCCGGCAAACGAGGTGCCGCGCACGGTGCCTTGGAAAGGACCTGAACCAAGGATCACCATGCGCGGACGCCAGGCCAGGCCTTTTGTGGCTGCTGGCACTGGAACTTGCGATGCTGAGGCGGAAAGCTCGACGAGGCCGTTTGGCGTCGCGAGTTTACCGTTCTCAAGCGCAAAGACGTTTTCGAAGCCGACGAAATCGGCGACGAAGGCCGAGACGGGCTTGTTGTAGATGTCCTCAGGCGTGCCGATCTGCTCGATGCCGCCGTTGAGCATCACCACGATCCGGTCGGCGAGCGCCAGCGCCTCGATCTGGTCGTGGGTGACGAAGATCATGGTGACGCCGGTTCCCTTCTGGACGCGCTGCAGTTCGGCGCGCATTTCCAGACGCAGACGGGCGTCGAGATTGGAGAGCGGCTCGTCGAGGAGCAGCACCTTCGGTTCCATCACCATCGAGCGCGCGAGTGCGACGCGCTGCTGCTGGCCGCCGGAGAGCTCGCCCGGCTTACGCGCGGCGAAGCTGGCGAGGCCGACCGACTTGATTGATGCGGTGACCTTGTCGTCCAGCTGCTTGCCGCTGACACCCTTGAGGCGCAGGCCGAAAGCAACGTTTTCGTAGACGGTCAGATGCGGGAACAGCGCGTAGGACTGGAAGACGAGGCCGACATTGCGCTTGTTGGCGGAAACGCGGGTGATATCGGCGCCGTCGAGCGTGATGCGGCCGGAGGCCGGGTTGAGCAGGCCGGCGATCGAGCGCATCGTCGTCGTCTTGCCGCAGCCTGACGGGCCGAGCAGGGCGACAAGCTCTCCCTTTTCGATCGTGAGATCGAGATCCTTCACCGCGACCGTATCGCCATAGGCAAGCGTCAGCTTGTCGAGTGTGAGATAGGCGTCAGACATAGCGAGAGAACCCCAGGAAGCGTTCGGCAAGGAAGACGATGCCGATGGACAGGAAAGCGAGCAGTGCCGAAAGGGCCGCGATCGACGGGTCGTAGGTGGTTTCCATGTAGCCCAGCATGTCGATCGGCAGCGTGCGCACGCCGGGGCCGGAGAGGAAGAGCGACACGGGCACCTGGTTGAAGCTGGTGACGAAGCCGAGGATGAAGGCGGCGAGAATGCCGCCGCGGATGTTCGGCATCACCACGCGGAAGAAGGCGCCAACACGCGACGAGCCGAGCAGCACGGCGGCCTCCTCCATGTCTGAGCGCAGGTTGTTGAGGCTCGCCGACACGACGCGCACGGCATAGGGCAACACGAGCGCCGTGTGCGCGAAGAACAGCGCGAGGGTGATGTTGAAGCCGAAGGGGACGACGAGATAGCGCAGCAGCGCCAGGCCGACGATGATGCCGGGCACGATGATCGGCAGCGAGACGATGGTGCGGATGGCCTCGCCGCCAGGCAGCTTGTAGCGAGACAGCGCATAGGCGGCGGGGATGCCGAGGATCAGCGCGGCCAGCGTGCCACCGATGGCGAGCATCATCGACATGGCGAAGCTGTCGCGGAAGCTTTCGATGGTAAAGACCTTCAACACCCAGCGCAGCGACAGGCCCTGCGGCGGGAAGGCCAGCGTTTCGCCTGCCGAGAGCGAGGCGGCGATAATGATCAGGAACGGGCCTATCAGGAAGATCAGCAGCAGGCCGAGCACCAGCGGCGAGAGGATACGGGATGTCATCGTCTGTTCCTCCCCGTTGTGTTTCGGGCGGTTGCCAGCCTTTTCAGCAGGATGTTGGCGGCGAAACTCATTGCGATCAGCATGAAGGCGATGACGCTGGCAGCGACGAAATCATTGGCGACGGAGACCTGTTGATAGAGCAGGGTTTCCAGCATCAGCACCTTGGAACCGCCGAGCACGGCGGGTGTGATGTAGGCTGTCAGCGAGCCGGTGAAGACCAGCGTGCCGCCGACGACGAGGCCTTCGCGGGTGAGCGGCAGGATGACTTTCCAGAAGACCTGAAACCAGTTGGCGCCAAGCACGCGAGCAGCCGGAATGGCGTCCTTGGGCATGTTTTCCAGCGCGCTGATCAGCGACAGGATCATCAGCGGCAGGAAGAGCTGCAGCAGGCCGATGAAGACGGCGGTCTCGGTGAACAGCAGGCGAAGTGGGGTATCGGTGAGGCCGAGGCCTGTTATTGCCTGGTTGACGATGCCTGTGCGGCCGAGGATGACGATCCAAGCATAGGTGCGGGCAACCGGCGAGATCATCAGTGGCAGTGTGATGAGGCCGATCATCCGGCCCTTGCCCTTGGGCGGCAGGCTGACGATGGCGAAGGCCGCGGCATAGCCGATGACGGCAGAGACCACGGTGACTTCGAGGCCGAGCTTGAAGGTGCGCAGGAAGACGGTGCGGTTGAGAGATTCCGAAAAGAAGCCGGTATAGGCGCTGAGCGTCCAGCCGCCATCGACATGAAAACCTTCGGAGAGAAGGATGACGACGGGCAGCAGGAAGACCAGCGCGGCAAACAGGGCCGCGGGCAGGGCAAGCGCCAGGGCTTCCGTGCGGTTTTGAAACATGAGGCGTCTTTCAGAGCGATCGCATGGATCGGCTCCGGCCGGTGCCGGAGCCGCCTGGTATGATTACTGGCCGACCTTGTCGTTCCATTCCTTCAGCCAGCCGGCGCGGTTGTCGAGGGCTGCGGCCGACGGGATGAGTTTCAGGCTCTTTGCCGTGTCCTCGCCATAGGTCAGGTTGCCCGCGGCTTCGTCGGACAGCTTGACCTCCTTGTTGGCCGGGCTGTCGACCAGCTTTTCGGCAAGCTTGGTCTGGATGTCGGTGGAGAGCCAGAAGTCCATGAACTGAAGGGCGAGGTCCTGGTTCTTCGAGCCTTTGGTCATGACCATGACGTTCATACCGCCGGTCTGGCCTTCCTTGGGCGTGGCCCAGGCAACAGGGACGTCGAGCTTGGTGAAGCCGGCCCAGGAGAAGCGGCCGATCGGCGCGGCCCAGATCTCTTCCTGCTGCATCAGCTGCACCAGCTGCGAGGACTTCTCGTAGAAGGTGACGATGTCGTCCTTCTTGCTCCCGACGGCTTCGATTGGCGCCTTGAGATCAGGCGTGTCCTTGCCGAGCGCGAGGCCGAGCATATAGAGCGCCGGCGGGCCCTGGTTTGTGGTGACATTCGGGAAGGCGACGTGGCCGACATATTCCGGCTTCAGCAGATCGGCCCAGCTGTCGATCTTCATCTTGTCGGAACGGTAGGCGATCGAGGTGGCGTAGAAGGTGTAGCCGACGCTCATGCCGTCGCCGTTCGGATCCTTGGCGATGTCGTAGAGCTTTGCGAAGTTGGAGAGCTTCGACGTGTCGATCTTGTCGATCAGGCCCTTGCGGGTCGCCGACAGCGCATCCGCCATCGAGACAACGGCCATGTCGACCAGGGGGTTGGCCTTGTTGGCTTCCATCTTGGCCAGTCGCTCGACGCTGTTGCCGGTTTCGACCACCAGCTTGCAGCCGCACTTGGCCTGGAAGGGATCATAGACGATCGATTTGAAGTCATCCTGCGCGAAGGCATAGACCGAGATCGTCAGCGTCTTTTCCTGAGCGCTGGCGGAAAAAGGCATCAGCGCGAGCAGTGCTGCCGAGGCGAGGAGGGCATGCTTCATGTCAGGATATCTCCATTTGCAAGGCGCTTTGGGTTGGGTCCACAAGGCCCGATGATTGGCGAACGATCAGCTGCATCGGCACCCGGTCGGTCTCGGCGCGGACAAGCACGCCTTCGCGGCTTCCGCTCGTCTGTATGGTTTTCAGCAACGAGGATATGGCGATATCGGCGATGGTGGCCATGTCCATGGCAACGGTCGTCAGGCCGGGTGTGACGACCGGCGACCAGATGAGATCGTCGAAGCCGGTGACGCTGGCCATGTCGGGGACGGTGATACCGTCGCGCTGCAGTTCGGTGAGTGCGCGCAGAGCCGAGAGGTCCGAGAGGGCGGCGAAGGCGGTAAAACCTTCGCGGACTTTTTCGGCAAGGCCTAGCGCGCAACCGCTGCCCTTTTCCTGTTCCAGCCGCTCGATCCACAGGGTGGAGGACTTCATGCCTGGGCGCAGGCCGGAGCGAATGCCGCCTACACGGTCGTTCTGGACGTTGGATTCCGGGTTGTTGCCGATGATGAGAATGCGCTTGTGGCCAAGTTCGGCGAGATGGACCGCGATGTCATGCCCACCCTGCCAGTGATCGGCCGCCACCGTGTTGCCCGGCGTTGATGCCGTGTCGATGACCGCCACGGGACAGCTGGCGGCCGAAATGCGGGTCGCGCGCCGCGGCACGATGATCATGCCTTCGACGCCACGCTCGACTAGACGGTTTATCGCCTCGGTCTGTGCTGCGACATCGCCGCGCGAGTCCGCAATGAGAACGCCGTAGCCGGCCGCTCTTGCCGCGAATTCGATGGCTTGGGCAAGCTTTGGGAACAGCGGATTGGAGATATCGGGTAGTACGAGACCAATGACGCCGCTCCGGCCGGTCCGCAGCGCACGGCCTGCTTGGCTCGGGACGTAACCGAGTTCCGCGGCATGATCCCTGATCTTTTCAGCAAGCTGTTCGGAAACCCGACCCTTGCCGGAAAGCGCGTTCGAGACCGTCGCGACTGAGACGCCGAGAGAGCTTGCAATCCTGCTGAGGTTAGGTCCCGACCGGGCTGGAGGCATGGATTTCGACGCGCATGGATTAATCGTTTAATCACTGCGTACATTACACAGCAAATATTGTCGAATCGATTTTCTCTAATGGATCCAAATATACGCATATCATGCCAATAAAAAAGCCCCGCGC
>UCIT01000102.1 GCA_900472625.1 Hyphomicrobiales bacterium
CTGGGCGCTGGCGCTGTTCAAGATGCGCGACTACCAGTCCGTCGGCGTCCCGATGCTGCCGAATGTCTCGGGCGAGCGCACCACCAAGAACCAGATCGTCGTCTATGCCGTGCTGACCGCCGTAAGCGCCGTGGCACCGACCTTCCTCGGTTTCGCCAGCACCGGCTACGGGATCGCTGCCGCGCTCCTCAGTGCCATCTTCGTCTACTGGTCAGTCATCTGCTGGCGCATGCCCGATGGCGATGAGAAGATGGTGCCGGCCAAGAAGCTCTTCGCCTATTCGATCTTCTACCTCTTCGCCATCTTCTCGGCGTTGATGTTCGATCGCCTAGCCGCCTATCTCATGCTGCATTGGGGAGCCTGATCTTGATCGAAACCATCAAGCTCACCGACGCCCAGCGCAAGTCGCGCCGCAACCGCAACGTCGCGCTCGGTCTCGTTCTGGCCGGCCTGGTGGTCATTTTCTACGCCATAACGATCGTCAAGTTCACGTAAGGCAGATGTAGGATGAGCGAAGCGCAAAGCACCCCGAGAAAGCCGCGCAACAACAGCGCCGTGGTTTTCATGTGCCTTGCCTTCGTCTTCGGCATGGGTGCGGCGAGCTACGCCGCCGTGCCGCTCTACCGCATGTTCTGTCAGCTGACCGGCTACAACGGCACGACGCAGCGCGTCGAGCAGGCCTCGTCCGACATCCTCGACCGCAAGATGCGCGTCACCTTCGATGCCAACGTCGCGCCCGGGCTGGAATGGGAGTTCAAGCCTGTCGAGCGCGAGGTCAATCCGCGCATCGGCGAGACGATCCAGGTGAATTTCACCGCCGTCAACAAATCCGACAAGCCGGAGCGCGGCCAGGCCGTGTTCAACGTCACGCCGGGCGAGGCGGGTGTCTACTTCAACAAGGTGCAGTGCTTCTGCTTCAACGAGACCGAGCTGCAGCCGGGCGAGAAGCTCGAGATGCCAGTCGTCTTCTACATCGATGCTGACATCGTGAAGGCCGTGGAATCCAAAGACATCCACACCGTCACCTTGTCCTACACGTTCTATCCGAAGGAAGGACCGAAGCCGGTGGCTTCGCGCGAGGATGGAACGGAAAAGCTTGAAAAGAAACTTTGATACTGGGTTCGTTTCCGGCTAAGCCGGAGCGGAGAGGAAGAGATCTGGGGGACTGCCTATGGCCGACGCGCATCAGAAACATCACGATTATCACATCATAGATCCGAGCCCGTGGCCGATTTTGGCCTCGATCGGCGCCTTCATCATGGNNCGGCGGCGTCGGCTTCATGCGCTACATCAATGGCGGCTCGCTGCACATCTTCGGCATCGAATGGGCGCATCCCTGGCTGTTCTTCATCGGCCTCGCCGTCGTGCTCTACGTGATGTTCGGGTGGTGGGCCGATACGGTCAAGGAAGCCCATGACGGCGCCCACACCCGCGTCGTGTCGCTGCACCTGCGCTACGGCATGATCATGTTCATCGCCTCGGAGGTGATGTTCTTCGTCGCCTGGTTCTGGGCCTATTTCGACGCCAGCCTTTATCCGCACGAAGCCATCCAGGCCTCCCGCGTCGCCTTCACCGGCGGCCAGTGGCCGCCGAAGGGCATCGAGGTTCTCGATCCTTGGCATCTGCCGATCTACAACACCGTCATCCTGCTGCTCTCGGGCACAACGGTCACCTGGGCGCACCACGCGCTGCTGCACAACGACCGCAAGGGCCTGATCCAGGGCCTGACGCTGACGGTTCTGCTCGGCGTGCTGTTCTCCAGCGTCCAGGCTTACGAATACGCCCACGCACCGTTCGCCTTCAAGAACTCGATCTACGGCGCCACTTTCTTCATGGCGACCGGCTTCCACGGCTTCCACGTGCTTGTCGGCACCATCTTCCTGATCGTCTGCCTGATCCGTGCGTTGCGCGGCGATTTCACGCCCAAGCAGCACTTCGGTTTCGAGGCCGCGGCCTGGTACTGGCACTTCGTCGATGTGGTCTGGCTGTTCCTGTTCTTCTCGATCTACGTCTGGGGCGGCTGGGGCGCGCCACTCGCGGCAGGGTAGGGAAGAGATCTGATTTCACAACAGAAAAGGGGCGCTGCGGCGCCCCTTGGCATGTCTGCATAAAGCTGCCCTACGCCGCCATTCTCCGGATGGCCGCCACAACTTCCCCTTCCCGATAGGGCTTGGAAAAGAACACGCTGTCAGCGGGCAGGTTGGCCGCGGGCGGTGTGACGTGACCTGAGGTGATGATGATGTGGATCGGCGGCCAGCGGTCGCGGACAAGGGCGGCCAATTTCATGCCGTCCATGCCCCGCGGCATGTCGATGTCGGTGAACACGATCCGGATATCCAGGCGCTTCTCGAGTATTTCAACCGCCTGGGTGGCGTCGGATGCTTCCACCACGATGAAGCCCGCGGCCTCGATCATATCGACCGCTGCCATTCTAAGCAGGGGTTCATCCTCGACGACGAGGACGACCTGTTGGGCGGATGTCATATGTCATTCTCCGTCGCTCTAGGAATGTTGCACCTGAGCGAGCGGTGCGTTGAACTTGCCTTGGAAGCCTGTAGGGCGGTAACGAAGCTCGACGCCACCCGTTCCGACCAGACCCATCTTTATCAGCTTTGAGCCGAAGCCCTTCGTTTCCGGCTCACTCACAGCGGGCCCGTCGTACTCCTGCCACTGAAGCCGCAGCTCAGCGTCATCGCCGGAACCGGCGATCTCCCAGGTGACGGCGATCAGCCCGGCGTCACCGGACAAAGCGCCGTATTTCAGCGCGTTGGTTGCGAGTTCATGCAGCAGCAGCGAAACTGAAAGCGTCGCCCGCGCGCCGAGACGGACGGACGGGCCCTCTATATCGAAGCGGTCCGGATCGACCAGCGTCGAGAGGACGCTGCGGATCACATCGCCGAAGTCTGCCGCCGTCCAGCTCCCTCGCAGCAGGACATCATGCGCCGTCGACAGCGCATGCAGTCGCTGCGTAAAGGCATCGACAGGCTTGCGGTCTTCGATGGAGCGCAGCGTCTGCGTTGCGATCGCCTGAACCATGGCGAAGGTGTTCTTCATCCGATGGCTGAGTTCCTGGTTGAGAACCTCCTGCGCATCCTCGGCAACCTTCTGCATGGCTTCCGTCGCCTTGCGGTCGGTCTTGTCGTTGAAAAGCACCGCAACGCGATTGAACGCCGGGTCGCCGATGCGGAAGGCGTGAACGTCGTACCAACGCTCGCCGAGCTCGTTCGCATAATGCTCGAACCGGACGGGCTCGCCCGTCGTGACGACATTGCCGTAGATTTCGAACCAGTGCTCTTCGTGCTCGGGCGCGATGTCGCGCATCCACTTTCCCTGGACATCAACCAGGCCGGTCTGCCCGGCAAATGCGGGATTGATCTCGATGAAGCGGTAGTCGGTCGCCCGTCCGCCTTCGAATTTGATTTCGATGATGCAGAAGCCATCCTCGATCGCCTCGAACAGCACCCGATATTGCTGCTCGCTCTCGTCCTTACGCAGCTGGTGGGCGCGCTGCGCGTCGATGGCTGCATCTCGTTCCGCAAGCGCCCGGCGCAATTCTAGCTGGCTCATCACCTGCCGGGACAGGTTTCTGAGCCCGCTTGCCTGAACCTCCGTCAATCCTTGTGGACGCGGTACGCCGTCGATCACGCACAGACTACCGATCACCTCGCCGCCGGGCGTGCGCAACGGCGCGCCCGCGTAGAAGCGAATGTGAGGGTCGCCCGTCACAAGCGGATTGGACTTTGTCCGCTCGTCCTTGGTCAGGTCCGGAATGACAAGTAGGTCGGGTTCGCCAAGCGCGTGGGCGCACACCGAGCTGTCGAGATCGGTCTCGCACGGCTCGAAGCCGATCCTTGCCTTGAACCACTGCCGATCACTGGAAACGAGGCTGACGAGCGCCACCGGCGTCTCGCAGATCTGCGTCGCCAGCAACACGATGTCATCGAAGCCTTGCTCCGGTGGCGTGTCGAGGACGTTGTAGATGTCGAGGGCTGAAAGTCTCTGTGTGTCGAAGGTTATGGCGGGAGGCTGCACGTAACGCTCTTTTTTGGTCTAACAGTGGATGCTGCGAGTATTCGCATTCGCAGCATCTCTTGGGAACCAAGTAGCGCGAGTAGTCCGTTAATCCATAGGTCTGCAAGGACTGTATCGCAGGCCCTTACGGATGATATCAGCGCCCCTCCGCAATCCTGGCGAAGGCGGATGGCTCGGGAATGCCGAGATCGAGCCGCTGGCGGATCGCCTCCGCACATTCCAGCGGTGTCAGCAGCGAGGTGTCAAGCTCTAGATCGTAGATGCCGGGCTGGTGGACATGGTCCTGCCAACGCTGCACGGAGTCGGGAACGGGATCTTCGTCGGTACCGCGATCATAAAGCTCTTCGCGCCCCGGCATGCGGATGTCCCGGCGCCGCATGATCACATCAACAGGACAATGGACGCCGACGAACAGCACCGGAAATCCTTCCAGGCGGCGGGCGCAGTCGGCAAGAATGCCAAGCGGTTGCGAATAGAAATCATGGTGGCCGAGATCGGCGACGACATTCAAGCCCAGGCCGACATGGATGGCGATTGTCTCGTAGAGCGCCGCGTAAAAGAACGGCACGATCTCTTCAAGATCTGGCCGTTCGCCGCCGGGCCTGAGGCCGATGCCGGGCAGATAGCGTTGTGGCGTCATGCCGTTATAGGCATCGACACCGATGTTCATCCACGGGCCATCGAATTCGTCCTGGATCGCCTTGGCGATCGACGACTTGCCGCTTCTCGGCGCGCCGTTCAGGATGAC
Source organism: Hyphomicrobiales bacterium (assembly GCA_900472625.1). GTDB lineage: Bacteria > Pseudomonadota > Alphaproteobacteria > Rhizobiales > Rhizobiaceae > Rhizobium. The sequence continues at coordinate 4,781 of UCIT01000102.1, forward strand.
GATCTGCGCGGCGGGAGTTTCCTCGGTCATGTCTTGTCTTCTTTTGTTTGGCGCGAATCGGTGGAACGAAATCGGGCAGGCATTTCCTTTCGTACTGCGGATAGATTATGGGTGACTTAAGGCGGGCTTTGCACAAGCCACAGCCCATCGGGAGGATAGCATGAACGACGACAGCGCGCATTTCACGCCCGTCGATCCGGTGAGAACCGGCATCCGCGGCTGTTGCCCACGCTGCGGGGAGGGAAAGCTTTTCAATGGCTTGCTGGCACTGAGGCCGCGCTGCGCCGCCTGCGGCCTCGATTACGCCTTCGCCGACGCGGGCGATGGCCCGGCCGTCTTCGTCATCCTCATCGTCGGTTTCATCGTTATCGGCTCGGTGCTGTGGCTGGAGGTCAACTACGCGCCGCCGATCTGGCTGCATATACTCCTGTTCGCGCCCCTGACGATCATCTTGTCGCTCGTGGCGCTGCGCTGGTGCAAGGGCATCCTGATCGCCATGCAGTATCGCCACAATGCCAGCGAAGGACGCCTGTCCCGTGACTGATGCCCAAGCCCAGACGCCCCGCCGCAAACTGCCGATTTTCACCGGCATCGCCGTCCTCATCGCACTCGCCATTCTCGTCACGCTCGGCACCTGGCAGGTCGAGCGCCTGCACTGGAAGGAAGGCCTGCTCGCCGATATCGCCGAACGCCGCGCCACCGCCCCGGTGCCGCTATCGGACATCGAGGCGATGGCCGCCAAGGGAACGGATATCGAATATCGTGAGGTTACGGCCTCCGGCGTTTACGACAATAGCCGCGAGCGCCACTTCTTCGCCACCTGGCGCGGCCAGACCGGCTTTTATGTCTATACGCCGCTGCAGCTTGCCGATGGCCGCTTCCTCTTCGTCAACCGTGGCTTCGTTCCCTACGATAACAAGGAACCGGAGATGCGAATGCAGGGGCAGCTGACGGGCGAGCAGACCGTCACCGGTCTCGCCCGCGCCAGGCTTTCGGACAAGCCATCCTGGGTGGTGCCCGACAACGACGTGGCGAAGAACATCTTCTACTGGAAAGACCTCGACGTCATGGCGTCAAGCACCGGCCTCGACAAGACCACGGTCGTGCCCTTCTTCATCGATGCCGACGATACGCCCAATCCCAAGGGGATGCCGATCGGCGGCGTCACCGAGGTCAACCTGCCGAACAACCACCTGCAATATGCTTTCACCTGGTATGGGCTGGCGGCGACGCTTGTCGTGATCGTCTTGGTGGCCGGGCTACGCAAGCGCGGCAATCCACCGGCGCAATAGTATCGCTTCAAATTCTGCCTATATTGGGCTAGAGACGCGTATCTGTACAAACCGGAAAAGACATGAACATTGCGGCAAAACCACCACTGACGATCCGCCTCTGCGGCCCGCGCGGCTTCTGCGCCGGCGTCGATAGGGCCATCCAGATCGTCGTTCTGGCGCTGAAATCCTATGGCGCGCCCGTCTATGTCCGCCACGAGATCGTCCATAACCGCTATGTCGTCGAGGGACTGGAAGCCAAGGGTGCCGTCTTTGTCGAGGAGCTGAACGAGATCCCCGAGGAGCATCGCGCCCAGCCGGTGGTCTTCTCCGCTCACGGCGTGCCGAAGTCGGTGCCGGAGGATGCGACGACACGCAATCTCTTCTACCTCGACGCCACGTGCCCGCTGGTCTCCAAGGTCCACAAGCAGGCGATGCGCCACAACAAGCTCGGCCGCCACGTCGTTCTGATCGGCCATGCCGGCCATCCCGAGGTGATCGGCACCATGGGCCAGCTGCCTGAGGGTGCGGTCTCGCTGG
>UCIT01000100.1 GCA_900472625.1 Hyphomicrobiales bacterium
CGCTTTCATCTCATTCGATCAGATATCGCTCTGCGACGTCACGATTCGCGAAACCAGACCGTAGGTCTTGGCTTCTTCGGCCGACAGCCAGTAGTCGCGGTCGGTGTCGGCGGCGATCTTCTCGACGGGCTGGCCGGTGGCAGCAGCCATGATCTTGTTCAGGCGCTCGTTCATTTTGATGATCTCGCGTGCCTGGATTTCGATGTCGGACGCCATGCCGCGCGTGCCGCCGGAGGGCTGGTGCAGCAGGAAGCGGGTGTTCGGCAGGCAAAGGCGCTGTTCCTTCGGTGCAGCGACGAAAATCAGCGCNNCCAGCGGAAGCGACCCAGCCGGTTCCGATCATCCAGACCTTCGGCTTGATGAACTTGATCATGTCGTGGATCGAATCGCCGGATTCGACGTGGCCGCCGGGCGAGTTGACGTAGATGCGAATGTCCTCGTCGCTGGCCGCGGCAAGTGCCACGAGCTGCGAGCAGACCTTCTGCGCCAGTTCCTGATTGATTGGTCCATAGATGAAGATGGAACGCGACTTGAAAAGGTTCGCCTCCGTTTCCTTGCCGAGCGGCAGTTCCTTCGTCTTGTCGTCCTGGTCTTCGTCGTTCATTCGAACCTCTCTCACGTAAATTCGGGTTCCCCGCACATAGTGCGACTCAATGCGTAAAACAATGCGAGAAAAAGACAAGCCACGGAACGGGTGAAGATATGGTTAGGGTGATCGGGACTTACTGAAATGTAACGTGCAGAGGCTTTGAAAAGTCTCAATCCGTTCCTACGTCAGTCTCACGGCAGATGCCCAGCTTGCAACCAAGGAGACAGAGCATGTCACCCGAAGAACGCCAACTCCTGACATCCCTGTTCGACCGCGTCCGCAGCGCAGCCGCCACGCCGCGCGATCGCGACGCCGAGGCGTTGGTCGACCAAAGCACCCGCGAACAGCCCTACGCCACCTATTATCTCGCGCAGGCGGTCATCGTGCAGGAGAAGGGCCTGGAAGCCGCCGCCGATCACATTAAGCAGCTGGAAGAACGGGTCCGCCAGCTTGAGGCGGAGCAGAGCGACAACCACCAGGCCGAACAGGGCGGTGGTTTTCTGAGCTCGATCTTCGGCAGCAGCCAGCCGCCACAGCCGCGCACCCCGGTCGCGCCTCCGGAACCGCCGTCCGCCGCGCCTTCGTCCGGTCCCTGGGGCGCCGCCCCACGCCAGCAGATCCAGCAGAACCAGGGCTTCGACTCCACGCCCCGCGCCATGCCGCAACAGCAACCCTCAGGCCCGTGGAGCCAGCAGATGTCGGCGCCCTCGGCCGGCGGCAGCTTCCTGCAAGGCGCGCTCGGCACCGCGGCTGGCGTTGCCGGCGGCATGCTGCTCGCCAATTCGCTGAGCGGCATCTTCGGCAACCACATGTCGTCGCTTGGCCTCGGCTCTGCCGCCGGCGCCAATCCGCTAGCCAGCGCCCCGACAGAAGAGACGGTTATCAACAACTACTATAACAATGACGGCGACAAACAGCAGGCATCCAGCGATGCCGGCAACGACACGGCCAACGATGCTGGCAACACCCGCCAGGTTGCTGACAATAGCAATGACGGCAATGACGATGCCGGCGTGCAGCAGGCCGACTACGACAACAGCGACGACAATTTCGACGACCAGTCCGATTTCGGCAGCGATGATAGCTTCAACGTCTGATCTGAATTACCGACGGTAGCATGGGCTGGTCGCGTGCAGCCCGCGCGCCCCTCGCGCAGCTTTCAGTGCACTGCTTCGTCCGGCAATTGATAAGCCCATGTCGCGCGGATAAGGTCCGCCGAAATCCACCCAACGGGCGAGTCAGCATTGAAGACCCTCATCATCAGCCGGACGTCGGAGGAAGCAAGGCGGCGGTTCCAGTCGCGGCAGATGGCGCGGTTGGGGCTGGATTATCAGTTCCTCGACGCCTTCGAGGCCCGCGACCTGTCGGATGCAGAGTGCCAGAAGGCTGCGGACGGCTGGCCGAGCCCGACGTTGCGCCAGGACATCGCCTGCTTCACGTCACATCGCATGGCATGGCAGACCGTCGTCGAGCGCCGCGAAAAGACGCTTATCCTCGAGGATGACGCCGTTCTGTCCAGCGACATCGCCGACGCCATGCGCATCATCGCCGCCCGCGACGACGACTGGAACTGTGTCTACGATCTCGAATTCGTGCCGCTGCCGCACAGTCTCGGCAAGTCGTTGCTCTGGGCGGACGCCGCCACCGGTTTCAAGGCGCGCCGCGTCTTCCAGAACCGACTTGGCCTCGCCGGCTATATTATCGGGCCGCAGGCGGCGGCAAGAATGCTCGAGGATACAAAGGACTACGCACTGATCGACGCCTATTTCTGGCATCGCGCCTGGTTGAAGGCCTTCCAAGTCGAGCCGGCACCGGTCATACAGCAGCGTTTCCTCGAAGAACGGGCCGACACGCCGGTGTTCCTGCGCATGGCCAACGACGACAGCTTCCGGCCGCGGAGCAAACAGCGCAAGCATCTGCTGCGGCTTTGGCTCGAGGGCATCAAGGCGCGCAACCTTCTAAGAGGTGCCTTCCGCAGCGAAAAACGCGCCGTCGAGATCGACAAGGCGACGTTCTCGCTCGACCCAGACGGATCAGTGGACTGATCCTTCAGCGAAGCAGTGGCGGCACTAGATAGCCGCCGCCCCCGCGCGGTATATCAGCCGCGCCCGCGATAGGTCGCAACGCCCTGGTCCGGCAGCCAGACGCCCTCCGGCGGCTTGCC
>UCIT01000099.1 GCA_900472625.1 Hyphomicrobiales bacterium
GCCGCCGCCGATGATGCCGATGACATGCTTTACCCTCCGCAGAGCGAGGAAACACTCAGCCTTGTAAAGGCATCTTACAAGCACGTAACCTGGCATCACGGGCAACCTTGGTGCCGGAATGATCCGGTGTCTGACACGGCGCTCTTCGCCTTTCCTGGTCGGCACCAGAGCCTCTACATTTTCTTCGTAGAGATACTTTTCCACCGCGAACTCTCGTCCATTGGCGACCTTCAGGCAGTACCAGGAGCAAAGATCAGGATAATCCACAATGATTCTACGACTAGCCATCGCCAGATTACTGATCCTGATTCGCTGCTCACTCGCGATCCGCTCAAGCTTCTCGATCCCCTTGAGCGACACTTTACCATCGAAATCGAATGCGCCCCGCTTATGCTGCATCGTCATTGCCCCGTTCCCTCGCTACTGCTTGCCTGAAATCCGCTATGGCCTCATCTGGCTGTCCTGGCGGGAAGAACAGCCACTCCACTCTCTCTGGCAGTGGTGGCCAGCCCTGCTGCTCCTGCAGTCGCCGCCATGCCGCTACATCGGCACTGTCACGGTGGTAACCTACGAAGCCCTCTGACAGCCTCACCAGCCAAGGCGCCACCGTGACGCCTTCCGCCATCTCTGCACGACGGTGCATGTTGATGACCTTGGGCCATCCGTAGGCCAAGCGGCGCTCTCGCCTCACCTTCTCGGCGGCTTCGCCACCCTTGGCCAATTCCATCTGCTGAAAGCGGGTCGGCTGGACAGGTGGCTCCGCAGGATCTGCCAATAGCTCGAACAGCCGCCGAGCACTCCACGCCTTGCTATAGGCGTTCTGCAGGGTGGAGCGGTGAGTTTCCGGCAATATCCCCGCGAGGATATCCCGCCACAGCCTTCCCTTGAGGTAGACCGCAGCTGCAGCTCGCTCACTCGCTTTGGTCCAGCGCAGGACTTCGGGTGTCTTCTCGATGCACTCGTCGCGATCCTCAGCAGGCATGGCGAACCACGCGTTCCGAGCGAAATCGATCTCGCCCTTGTCCCAACTTGCGTACCAGAGGGTAAATGCTCGCTCGATCTTTTTCCGATCAACCTTGGTCAGATCTCCCTCTCCCGCGCCAGCGGCGGGAGAGTTAGCTGGAGAGTTAGCTGGAAGATTCTTATCTTGGTGGAGCTGCTCCACCACCTTTCGGGAACCAATTCCACCACCTTCAGGAACCAATTCCACCACCTTCTCGCCGTCCAGAGGTGGTGGAGCTACTCCACCGCCTTCTTCCGCGTCCGTTTTCGCAGGATTTCCGACGAGATCGCGACCCGGCCACCGCGCGACGTACTCGTTGCGCTTCCACTTCTGGCCGCGAAAACCGTGTTGAGAGACCTCAATCCAACCCTTCGCTTCGGCAATTTCGAGGTGTTTTAGGACTGTTTTCTTATCGAGGCCGCTCAGCTCGACGATCTCCGATATCGGCGGGTAGCAGGAGCCCCCGGTAGCATCCATCTTCAAGCCAAGGGTGTGCAGCACCAGGCGCGTGGTGGCTGGAAGGCCAGACTTGGCGATTGCGTGCCGCCAAGACCATGCGCGGGAAACAGCTCCGTGATCAGGCTCCATCATGCGGCCTCCCGAACACGAAGCAGTTCCTCGTAGCGCTCATGGATGCTTTGTCGATCGAGGCAAGAGCAATCCAAATCGAACATCGCGGCAATCTCCTGCCGCACGCCCGCAAGGATATCAGCCTCCGCATCGGTCAGCATGCGGGTAGGCCAACCCTTCACGTAAAGCATCTCAGTGGTAATCCTGCTCTCTGCAGCCGCCCGCCAATGCGAGGTAGATTTCGCGACGATGAGGCGATCCCGAAGATCTGGCGACAGCAGGCCTGGAGCAACATCACCGAGCCAGCGCGAGCCCTGGAACGCGAAGCTGCTTGCGCATTCGAGTTCCACCATACGTCGATAGAGTTCATGACTCTCAGGCTGCGCTGACGCCGCTGCCAAATCTGCCATGTTTGACATGATGCAGAACATGCAGGAAACGCGGCTCATACCGTGCTCGCGATACGCCGGATGCGCGTCGAGCCCGCTCGCGTCGATTGATGCGAACACCTCCTGCACAGACCAGTCCACGATTGGTCGCCAATTGATGAACATGTCGCCTGCGGCGTCCGCGACGGTCGCCTTAGACCGCGCCACGCTTTCCGCTCGACGAACTCCTGTCACGTTGATGACGGTTTTGCCTTTGAACCGGCGCTTCAACTCAGCCTGGATAACGTGGGTTTTTAGCTCGGATGTACAAAATCGCATGCGCGGCGTAGACCAGCACGGCACAAGAGTGACCGTTTCGAGGGCAACGTACCGATCACGGCTGGACCGCCATCTGGCTTCCCATCGATCCATCAAGTCACCAGCTTTTCGCCGAACGACGACAAGCTCACACTCCAAGTGGCGAGCCAGTTCTTCGCAAACCCTCAGGCTGTCTTTCCATTCGACAGCGCCGAGATCGGCATGCACGAGGATGCGCGGACCAGTATGCCCCATGCGATCGAGGTGACGAAAAGCGGCCAAAGCAGCTGCTTGGCTGTCCTTGCCTCCTGAGACGCCGATGGCCACAGGCATCTGATCGGCGATAGCGTCATCGACGAGGGGAACGCTTGCTATGTCGTACATGGCGCATCCTCACCCTCTTCCGACGATGGTTGAGCCTCGAACCCCCAAGCGGTCCAACCTGGACGCGGCGTGCGGCAGAACATTTCCAGCCTCGGCATGTCTGGATAAAGGCGCTCGATCGTCTCGGCGAAGTAGTCAGGCTTGGCGCTGTGCCGCCCCTTCGCCTCGCGATGAACTGTGTTCGGCTGTGAGCCAGGAAGCGGCGCTGCAGGGTCACCGCGGCGACCGATCAACAGCAGCTCGTGGCGATCGCGACCCCAATAGCCGGTGCCCGCGATTTCCTTGTCCCAGATCCAATGATGAACGTAAGTGAAGCCCCACGCCTCCATGACGCGCAGTGCGTCCGGCAGCATGGGATTTGTCGCCCAAAGGAAGAGAACGGCATCCTTCTTGGCTGGTGAGCCGATCTGCTCCCAGAGGGCGCAGATCTCATGCGTCGTCATCGTCGGATAGTGATTTTCCGGGCTCTTGTCGCGCCCCGTCACTTCCGAATGGACGCCGAACCTCCATGGCGGATCTGCATAAATGACAGGATAGCGCGTTGCCACCTGTCCTGCCGTCGCCGCGCCGTTGGTGGTGACGTGCGCCATGTGCGTCAGTCGCACGGCGTGCCGTACCTCTGACAGCGCCCGCCGGTTCGCCTTGACGTCAGCGGCCTTCCGCTTCTCTTCCTCAAGAGCGGCTTTGACGTAGAGGACCTGCTTGTCCTCGGGGACCTGCTTTAGGCGGTCGAGGAAAGTGCCGCTATTAAGGCGCGTGCCGCGCACCAGGTGCAGCGCCATGTCGACAATGCGCTCTCCGCGCGCCGCGTCACGCTGAACGGCCCGCTCCGATTGGCCGGTGGCTGCAGCGGTGGCTGCTGAAAACCGCTGAGTATCTGCTTTCTTCAGTTCGCCAAGTTGGCGATCTGATCTCCGGTCACCGCCATTCGCGGTTTCCGGATGCTTGAGCAGGTAGATTTCTTTGCGCCGAGCGGTGAACAGCGCTTTGTCGGCCGGCGTGAGCTCGGATCGGATAAGATTTTCGTCGATCTCCCAAAGCTCGCGATCAAGATCGTCGACGTCATCATGGAAGCAGTCGATGAACTCGTGACCGAGCTGCCGCATTGCCTCCAATCGATGCTTTCCAGCACCTAGCGTCACACGCAGGTCGTCTGGGTTACCTTGTACTGTTATGGGGGTCTTCTGACCATGCTCGCGGATGGAAGCTTTCAAGGCCTCAACCGCTTCCTGGTCCACGATGCGCAGCCGACCCTCGCTATCGATAGTTTCGATACGGCGCTGAGAAACCACGCGCGTCGAAATCAGATCTTCCTTGCCGCCCTGTCGACGAGCTAGCTCGGTTGGATACCAAAGATCAGCGTCAGCTTTGTCGCGGGAGAGTAAGCGTCTACCATTCAGCAACGTGCAAGCCTTCCGATCCGGTCCTACCGTGCTACGGTAGAGCCCTGATTTGATGGCTTCGTCTAAGATGGCTCTGGCTCGGTCGCCTGACTTTATCGAACTGGTCATGAGCGGCGCCTCCGGCCATATTCGATAATTCCACGAACGATCCGTTCAGGCGAACGGCCAATCGCTAGGCGATCAGCCATTTCCTTTGGCTCACAGGGAAACGCCGCTCCGGCAATTGCGACGCGGAGCGGCTTGGGAAGGCTATCGAACGAAGTCATACGCGAAAGGGATTCGGCGTTCGGGGGAGTTATCATCCTGCCCCTCCCACAAAGCCGTCGCGCAGGTGTTGCAGCGCGCGCATCGCTTCGTCGATTTCAGGAACAACGATTTTCCGATCAGCCTCGTCGACCTTGCCGTCCAAGAGAGCCTTACGCGCCTCTCGCAAAACATCTGCGTGTTCGGTGAAAACGGTCATAACATCATCGAGTGTCGCCGCTCTGACGGGCGCGTCCTCCGTGTCGCGAACTAGGCGATAACCCAATAGGCGAGCCATTGCCGCGACAATGATCGGACTTTTTGCGCGCCTGTCAGCCTCGATCGCGACGTCACATGGAATGACGTTCTCTTTGAACTCGTCGTTAAACGACGCGTACTTCGAGAGGGTCGAAACTCCCACGCGAGTAAGGTCGGGGAACGCGGTTACACCGCCTCCCAAGAGGTAAGAAGACTCCGTCGCCGATTTGATCGACCGGGTCTCAATTTCGGAAATTGTGCGCAAGCGATATCCCCCTCGCAAATCAAGGAAACAAAAACACTCAAAGGATTCAGTGATCGGCGCGCCCGTGCGCCTTACAGATCGATCGTCAACCAGATTACGGAGGGCCAGATGCCCGAACGAAGAACCGAATTGAAATCGATGGACAGAATGGGCCGATCGCTTGAGGTCCGCCGCGATCGGCGCCATCCGGCGCAGCTAACCGCGCATATTCACTGCTGGTCATGGCGGGGCATCCCCGCAAAGATCGTCTCGCGTGCCGATCATTCGGTACCCTCCGACAATTCGGCAGGATGCTCTGCGAGCATTCGGTCAATCAGTTTTAGAACTGGTCCTGACGGATTGGCTTTGCCGTTTATCCACTTTGATACGGTGCCTTGGTCTACGCCTAGCTCGTCCGCGAGCCTTGGCTGGTTAAAGCCTAAGGCCTTCATGGCTGATCTGATGTGCTCTGCGTGGGTTTGTGCGTGCATCATGCATCTTAGATGCCTTACGCATTCTTTTCTGTCAATGCCTATGGCATCTCGCAAATGGGTAGAACATGCACATGGCAGATGATATCGAAATTGGACAGCGTCTGAAGGAAGCGAGAATGCGCGCTGGCTTCAAGACTGCTCGGGAAGCCGCAGATTCGCTCGGCATGAAATATGCGACATACACTCAGCACGAGAACGGCACGCGAGGGATACTCCGTGAGGCTGACTTGTACGCCCGCCGTTTCAAGGTTTCTCTCGATTGGCTTCTACGTGGCCGAGCCAGTGGAGCTGATCAAGGCATCGACGGGATGCACGTTGATAGCTCAACCTCACCGCCGACGTTGACCGTCGTGCAAACCAAAACATTCGGTAAGCAGCCTTCGCCGAACGCTAGTTTTCCGCCAAGGTACCAGGCCTTTTCCTCAGACCAATCACTCCCTCTCCTCGGTCAGACAATTGGTGGTCCGAACGGCCGCTTTATCCTGAATGGAACTGAAGTTGGGCGAGTATTCACCCCTCCATCGTTAGAGGGGGTGGAAGGGGCATACGCAGTTCGCGTATATGGCACATCAATGGAGCCAAGATACGAAGCGGGCGAGACTGTCTGGCTAAATCCCCACGAGCCGGTGCGGCAGGGAGATGACGTAGTGGTTCAGATCCTAACGGATGAAGAAAACGGCCGAGAGAGCTACATCAAAAAGTTCGTGTCGCAGTCATCCCGAGTGACGCGACTTTGGCAGCACAATCCAGAAGAGGGCGAGGAGAACGAGCTCGCGTTTGACACCGATAAGGTGTTTTCCGTCCACAAGATTGTTTTTCACGCGACGGTATAAAGCGGCGCCGCATCCACCCACGTCGGCCTGATGGTAAGGTTTCGCAAGGCCGGCGGCACCCTTGGGCACTCGCTGCAGCGGATCTTGCGGCAAAGCTGCATGTAATTATGAACTCCAAGATCCGCAGCTTTCCTCAGATTTGAAATCTCCAGTATGCGAGAGTGGCCGCAATCATCGCATGCCACGTAAATACTCGAAAGCTCCACAACCAAGCGCATTGCGTCTGGGTGACTGACTGGAGCACGCGCCATTTCCATCTCCTCATGTTCTCATTTCGTTCACGGCGATTAAAAGCAAATTTGCGCGTCTGAGTCGAATCGATTCTTCCTGCCGGTCGGATTTTCCGGTCGGCTGGAAATTGACCATTACTTAGCCGTGCGGAAAAAATGCGCCAAGCCGATAAAATGCGTGACGCACTTTTATCTATTGACGAAAAGAATGCTTAATGCATATTCTTGCTCGTCCGGTCATCCTCCTCCCTGCCCGGATCGCCATGATGGCGCGCCGCTGCCTCCCTCCAGGCAGCGGCGTCATCGGGAGACGGAGAGCAAAATGAAAAACAAGACCCAGATCACCGCTGACGACCAGCGCGACCGCGATCTCATGCTGTCGCTCGCCGAGGATCGCGGATCCATGACCGCCAAGCAGCTCGTCGCTGCCGGTATCAGCGTAGAGAGCCAGGGGCGCAACGCCGGCTGGGTAGCCGAGCAGCTGAAGCTGCGCGCGATGCCCGTCGCCGCCTGAGATCCGATTTCGGTTTCCACTTGTCGCGCCACCCCTCGCAGCAAGTGGTCTCCGAAACGGATGGAAGGAGACCTCCATGCATCACATCGCAATCAAAACAATGACGGTCGACGAAGCGTATCTGGCAGCTAAGCGCCGGACCGAGCGTGTCGCGCTGCAGATCATCGCTACGATGACGACGTTGTGGCTCATTGGCGCGACGATAGCGGCACTCGCCGCAGCTGAGCGCGCCGCCATGATCGCGGCGGTGTAACGCCATGAGCGTCACCCGCTTCCCGCCGAAAGGCCTTCCACGGCTGCGCTTGATCGAGGACGAAAAGCCGGACCTCGAACAGAAGTTCGACCGCGCTTTCGAAGCGATCGACCGGCTCACAGCCGTCCAGCGCGACCTGATCATGGCGAGCGCAATGCTGAAGCACGGTTCTGACATTGGACCGGGTTCCGCGATCGTCGATGGGGAGACGCTGCACAGTCTCTTCCAGGTCGCCATCAGAACAATTGAACTCGCCAGCGCATCCGACCGGGATCTCATGATCCTCGGCGCGATCCGCCAGTGGCTCACCGAGAACGGAGACTAAAATTGGATCACAAGCGCAGAGTTCCCGAGGAGGCAAAGCTCTCGGCTCTCCTGAGAAAAGGAAAGAGCCTCGATGAGATCGCAAAAGCGTGTGGCGTGAGGACGTCGGCCGTTCGGCTGCATGCTGTGCGATACGGCTTGATTGGTAGCCGGACAGGTTCTGTTCGCTTGGAGGAGGCGCGAGCCAGGGCGATCCCCGAAGCGCGCCGTCGTGGCGATATCACCATGTCTGCAGGTCGCATCACGTTTACCCGCGAGACGCATGTAGCCGGAAGGCGCGGCATTGAGCTTCGCGACCTGTCGCTTCCGTGCCCGCTTATCTACCAGGGCGCCATCAAGGAGAAATTTGGCGGCACGCGGGGAGGCATTCATGCGTAGACCGCAAGTCTCGGAAGTTGAGGCACTCTACCGCGCAGTCGCCGATGGTGAGCCTCGTCTTGAGTTGCTCCAGATGATCTACGACATGTTCGGCGAATCTGGCTATCTCCGCCCCCCCGTCGCGGAGATGCGTCTCGCCGACCGTTGCGACCAGAAGCGGAGCGCCGACCGTGGCTGACATCCTCTTCAAAGTCCATCGCAGCCAAATCCTGCCGGCGATCAACGCCGTGTACGACGCCGTCGATAGCAAGGCAAAAATTCCGATCCTCGCGAACATCCTCCTCAATCCGCAGGGTGAGCATCTTTTCGTACGAGGAACGGATCTCAGTATCGAGATCGAGGCGGAGTGCGAACTGATGGAAGAAAGCAACGCGTCTCCCATCACGCTGGATGGCGCTCGCTTGCGGGATGTTCTTCGGAACCTGCCGGAGTCAGCTGAGATCGAGTTTCAGGCAGGTCCCATGGATGGACAGATCCGCATGCGCGCTGGCCGAGCCAGTTTCTTGATTTTCAGTCTACCCGAACGAGACTTCCCATCGATCGCGCAGCACGTCACTGGCAAGCCGTTCACCGTCGACGTCAAGTCTCTCTCTACTGCTCTGGGAAAAGTGCTTTATGCCGTCGAAAATAGTTCGAGCGACCGTATTTATCTAACCGGGATTTTCATCCACCCCTACGAGGGCGGGGACAAGATCGCAGTCGTCGCGACAAACGGTCATTGCATGGCAGTCGTTCGAGTGCCAACCAAGGATCGAGCCGATTTCCGTCCTGTCATCCTGCCGGTCAAAGCCGCAACTGCAATCCGGAAGCACCTCGGCGAGGGTAAGGCAGAGGCGCAAATCCGAATTTCCGAGTCTCTGCTCCAGATCGAGAGCGATGGCACGAGTATCATCACCAATCTGATCGATGCGGTTTTCCCGGACTACATGCGCGTGGTGCCGACTGGAAACAATACCGTGATGCGCGGTACTATTGACACTCTTTCAGATGCCGCCCGCCGAGTATGCCTCGTCGCCGGAGATGTCTCCAAGGACGCCATGGTGATGGTCTTGGAAGAAAATTCTCTGCGGATCAAAATGTCCGCTCGCGACGGCGAGGAGGCCGACGACGAGATCGGCGTGGAGTTTGGCGGAGACAAGTTCACGATCGCCTTCAATGGTTCTCTGTTCGAAAAGACGCTGGCGACGATCGTGACTTCGGATGTCGACGTCTTTTTCGCCGACGCCTCGACAGCGGCAATCTTTAAGCCGACGGCCCTACTTGATGAATTCTTCATTTTATCCCCGATGAGGATAAATTGATGACCCAGCAGATCAGCCTGCTCGTCAACGAGCAAGCCATGAAAAAGACCGCGCTCCTCTCGGATTGCGGCCTGTATCGCTACGAGCTTCAGCGCGTCTGGCAGCATGGCAAGCCCTTGCTTGTCACCTGCATGCTGAACCCGTCGACGGCCGACGCCGATAACGACGATCCGACGATCCGCACGCTGCTGCATTTTGGAAAGTCGTGGGGCTATGGCGGCTTGCTGGTGGTCAACCTCTTTGCCTTCCGCTCGTCGAGCCCGAAGGAGATGCAGTCGCAGATAGACCCGCGAGGCCCGAAGAACATCCAGTTCATCAACGGCGCCCTTGCGCTGGCGCGATCGCAGAACCGGCCGATGCTCGCTGCATGGGGTGCCAACGGCGCGCACCATGCCGGGCCGAACGATTGGGAAGGTGGCCAGGATTGGCTTTGCCGTCTCGCCGGCATCCACACCGTCGACCTGGTCTGCCTCGGCACGACCAAGGACGGCTTTCCGAAACATCCGATGGCGCGTGGCGTCCATCGCATCGACCGCGATCAACAGCCAGTCATGTTCCGCCGCGCAACGGAGGCCGCGTGATGGCCTCTGCCGCCGATGTAAAAAGACTGGCTGATGTGAAGAGGCGCGCAGCCGAAATCAGCGCGGATTGGCAACTGGCCAGGACGGGCACCGAAATTCACGCAGTCGTTTATAAGGGGACCGCGCCCGTCTGCATCGCTGAACTGACGCATGATTGCGGCATCGCGGACCGGGATTTTATCCTGCACACGCCCGATGACACACGGTTTCTATTGCGGCTCCTGTCCGAGGCGTTTTCCGAAATTCGCCGATACAAGCCAGCCGATCTGCAGAAGCAGGACCAGGCAGCAGCTTCCGGCAACTACGCCGCCGAGTGCGCCATGCGGTGCAATGACCAGGCGTTTCGGCAGTTCCTGCTCGAAAAGAAAGCGGCGCCCGACATCAGCGACTCGATCCGCGTGGAGAGGCACGTCCGCTATCTCCTGAAGGTCGATAGCCGCAGTGAACTCAACAATTCCGCAGAGGCCCGCAAGCGCTGGTTCGATCTGCGCGCCGAATTTGAAGCTTGGATGAGGGATGCAGCATGACCAGACCCACGACAGCCGATGAGGCATGGGGCCTCTTCAACAGCCGACTGTTCAACCACGGCAAAGAAGAGACCATGCGCAATAGCTTCAACATCGCATTGGCGGAGCTGTTCAGCCCCCCAGCACCCGCTGATCGGGAGGCGGGGCTGTCGATCGCCGATCTGCAGCGCGCCCATGTCGAGCGACAAGAGGAATGGTGCCCGGATCAAAAGCCGGATCTTTCGTTCCGTGGAAATGAACTGGGCGGCGAATGCGGCGAGGCTCAGAACGTCATCAAGAAGCTGGAGCGCGAGCGGCATGGCTGGCGAGGTTCTCGCGATACGGTCGAGCACCTTGCCGAAGAGCTTGGCGACGTCATTCACTGCGCCGTCCTTTGCGCGATTACCGCAGGCATCGATCTGGAGCCAGCCGTCATCTCAAAATTCAACGGCACCAGCGAGAAGAACGGTCTCTCGACCTTTCTCGCGACACCAGCGAAAGGATGCGCACCATGAAGATCATTGCGGAAATGCTTGCCCCGCGCTTGATTGCCATCGCGGGCACGCGAGAGGCCGATATCTACATCGGCGGCAAAGACGACACCTACCTTGCTAGGTGGTGGCTTATCCCGCGCAACAAGTGGTTCAACATCTACCTGCATCACTTTCAGCGGTCCGATGACGACAGGGCGCTGCACGACCATCCTTGGTGGAATCTGTCCGTTCTGCTGCGTGGAACGTACACCGAGCACACGATCAATGCCGGTGGCATCAATGTGATGACGGTTCGGAACGCCGGGCAGATGAAGTTCCGATATGCCGCCCAGGCACATCGCATCGAGCTTCATGACGGCCCGTGCTGGACCGTTTTCATAACTGGGCCGCGCATTCGAGAATGGGGCTTTCATTGCCCTCGCGGTTGGCGCCACTGGAAGGTCTTCACTTCCGGGAAGAACGGGGAGACCGTAGGAGCTGGATGCGGAGAGGATGACATCCATGGATGACGCCTTCCACGCCGAGGTCGTCGTGACCCGCAAGCCACAACCCGAGCGCAAGGTTCTGTTCACCTGCCTCATCTGCGAAGAGACAATTCTTGAACCTCTTTCCTGGCGGGCCGGTGGTTACGGCCACGGCGCGGTGCGTGAGCGCGAGCCAGTCTGCAAGCGTTGCGCCAAACACTGCGGCAGCAAAGCCGGTGGCCCAGTGTTCAATCGTCAAAACTATCACTCGCTGCAGCAGCTGTCGGCGATGATCACACGCGTGAAATGGGAGATCCGCAATGGACACCGCCGATATCGGTACTGAATTCGATATCCCTTCGGTCATCAGGGGACTTCACCAGGACATGCTCGATCTCCGCGCCGGCCGTATTACCGCCAAGGACGCACAGGTCCGTGCCGATTTGGCGAAGCAGATGTTCAACGGACTTCGCCTTGTCGTCCAAGCCCAGAAATTTCTAAGCGCCAGCGCGCGGCAGCTGCCGTCTGCAGAGGGAGACTCGCATGTCTGACGTAGCCACAGAGTTCCAGTCCGCCGTCATCGCCGAAATCGAGCGCCAGGCGAAGAGTGAGAACATTCAGCAGCTCATTGCCAAAAAGGTCGGCGAGGTGATGACGGAATCCATATCGTCGGCATTCCGCTCCTATGGTGACGTCGGGAAGCAGATTGAGAACGCCATCAAGGAAAGCCTGCAGATCAACGACCGTCTTGATCTTCCTCGCTACGGCGTCATGGTGCTAGCGGTGCTGCGCCAGAAGCTTGACGAGCGCGTGCATACAATCATTTCCGAGCGCCTCGACAGCGAGATGGACGAAATCCTATCGATCGCACCCAAGGAGCTGAAGTTCAGCAAATTGGTTGAGGAGGTAGTCAAGAACGCCTCCGAAAACATGCACGATCGGTATGGGACCTACATCACGTGCATCGTTGAGCACGATGATCGTTATGCCGACTGGATCAATGTCTGGCTTGATTCGGGCCAGAACGTCGACAAGCGGGATTGTGAAATTCGTTTCACCGTCAGCAAGGATGGCGCGCTTCTCTCGTGCCACTTGGATGGCAAAGACCCCAAGAAGACGATCCGCATGGGCGGCATGTGGGGCTATCAGAAGATGATTTTTGGCGCCTATTGCTGCGGGTCGAAGGTCATCATGGACGAGCTGGAGCCTAGCACCGGCATTGGAGATTTCTGATGACGGATCATCATCGAGAAGCGTTCGAGGCCGCCGTCGTCGAGCGGCTGAAGGAAAGCGGATTTCTCGAAGTCGAGATCCGCGTCGAGTGCCTTGTCCGCTGTGACGACGGCTACCAGGACGAGGTAATCAATGCCGGCTGGCACTATTGGAATGCGGCGATAGCGGCGCAGCCTACCCCAGCGCCCACTCATAAAATGGTGGCCAGCTGGCGTCCGATCGCACAGGCTGACCGAACCATCAACCACGTCACCGAATTCACTGAGATCGGCCTGACGCTGAAGAACTCGGATACGTTCTGGGTGCGCGACGAGGACGGGCGGGTCTATCGGGCCGCATGGTCGGAAGGCAACAACGGCCGGGATTATTGGTGGGACTGGGAAGCTGAAAGTCCTGTCGATCCTGTCGAGTTCATGCCGCATCCGCTCGACCCTCGGTTCGCCGTTGCGGAGGTATCTGACGATGCGTGAGCTCAAACTTCAGCCCGAGAATACCATAGTAGACATCCCAGACCTGAACCGGTTTCAGATTGGCGACCATGTGATTGTTGACGCCAACGCAGACTATGACCGCTTCGAAGGCGTCATCATCGGTATCGAACTGCGCCGCATGCACGGCTCTGATTATCTCGTACCGAGCATCACGATCTTGCACGACGGCTGCGTTACCGACGAGTTCAAACCGAACGATTGCCGCAAGGTCGAGGTGCCAGCACCCGCTGAGCTTTCGGTGGGCTGGCGCCCCGTCTCCTGCCTGAAGCTTCGCATGATGGCAGGTAAGCTGCGCAAAGACGATCCGGCCGACGAGACAGCAGCACTGATTGACGAAGCGGCGGCGGATATCGAGCGGCTGGCGCAAGCACTAGCACCCGCAGAGCATGTGAAGGGGCTGGACGACGCAACGAAACAGAAGCTTCGAGAGGCGCTACGTTTTGCGGCTTCTCGGTCTGTGATGTCCAGTGAGGACGAGCGCCGTATCCTTGCCGCCTTTGCATCAAGCCGTGACGTCGCTGACGCACTCTCTGCGGTCATCGAAGGCTGGGAATTTTGGGAAGTGGCTCCTAATGACCGAGAGCCGCCCCGCGACGCGATTCGCAAAGCCCGCGCCACTTTGTCCTCTCCTATGGAGGGCTGCGACAATGGCTGAGCATCCCAAGACAATGACATTCAACCTGTCGCCGCGCGAGATGGAAGCTCTCATCGAGCAGCTCGCTCTGGAGCACGACATGTCGAAAACGGCTGTCCTGCGCCAGGCGCTGCGAGCTTATCAATATCTCCACCGCCGCGTCATGGAGGGCGAACGCATCATACTGAGCGGTGACGCGCAGCGCGCAATGGAATTCGTCGGCCCCGGCTTCGGAGAGGACCTTCGGTACCCATCGCCCCAGAAGACGGAGGTCGACCATGCTTAGCCGCCGCACTTTTCTTATCAGCACCTCGGCTCTTGTCGCCGCACCAATGCTGCCAGCGATAGCCATGCCGGCCCCAATCGCCACGGCGGCACGTGTTGTCGCACCCATGTGGGCCGTTGGCACCCCCGGCGAATTCGACTGGCAGGCTATTCGTGCGGCCACTCCGGAGAAGGCATTCAAGATATGGATGCAGGAGCAGGACTGGGATGCGGAAGACGAGATGGAATTCGATCCCGCATTCGTCACTCGCGTCGAGCGGTGGGATAGCCTGGGCAAGGTAAATCCGGCCGACTGGATCGAGGCTGACATGGGTCACTGCTGCGAGCGCTGCAGCTACGAAACCCACCGTGATGCCGGTGCACGTGTCGTTGCTGGAGAAGTCGTTTGCGAAGATTGCTTCACGTTCGCCGACCTTATGGCCGAAGGTGGCGAAGATGCGATCGACGAACTCGCGAATAAGATAGCGGACGAAGGCGAGGACGAGGCGCGCGAGGGTCTTGTATCTTCCGGTAACTGGGAACACGTATCTGCCGATCTCTGGCAAGCCGCTCTGGCGATATGCCGGAATGATCCCACCCTCGCCAAGGAGGTTGGCGATGGCGAGCGGTGAAATGAAGCGCCGGCGCGAGGCCGCATACCGCAAGGGGCTGGAGCACGGAGCAGCGGAGGCTGATCGCTTCCGCAGGCTCGGACTCCACTACATGAATGCCCTGCGCGAGATAGCAATAGAGGATGACATCGAGACAGCTCAGCTTATCGCCTGCAAGGCATTAACTAGCAACCCTCCACCCGCCAACAGACAAGAGGTTGATTGATGGGACGCAGAGCAGTCATCAGATCCACCGACATAACGACCACGCTCGCGGCGCTGAAAGCTGCCGGCATTACCCCGCTCGCAATGGACACATTGCCAGATGGTGGCATGCGGTGGCATTTTACCCCGCCGGGCAAGCCAGATGAGGATGAGCTCGATCGCGAGCTGAGGGAATTTGAAGAGCGCAATGGTCGAAATAGAGCTTAAAGGCATTCATACCGTCAAAGCCAAAGGCAACACTTACTACTACGCGTGGCGCGGCGGTCCCGCACTTAAAGGCCTTCCAGGGTCTTTAGAGTTCATGAAATCCTACAACGAAGCGATCGCCGAACGGCGCGCGCCCGAGGATGGCAAGTTCAAATCGGTTATCACACACTACAAGACCCACGAGTTCAGCAAGCTGGCAGCGTCTACAAAGCGGGTCTGGTCGCCGTGGCTGGACAAAATCGGCAAGAGATTTGGCGATCTGAGTATCGCTCAGTTCAACAGACCAGAGAAAATCCGTCCGAGCATCATCAGGTGGCGCAGCGAGTATTCCGAAACGCCCCGCACCGCCGACCTGGCGCTGCAGGTTCTTTCGCGCCTGCTATCGCACGCCGTAGACCCTATGGGTAAGATCGCCTCGAACCCTTGTGAGGGTATCCGTCATCTCTACAGCCAGTCGCGCGCGGAGATCATATGGACCTCCGATGATATCGCTCAGTTGAAAACGGAAGCATCCAAGGAGGTCGCGCTAGCCGTCGATCTCGCGGCGCACACGGGATTGCGCGCCGGAGATCTTGTCCGGCTGGCCTGGTCGCATGTCGGCCGAGATGCGATCGTCATCACGACAGGAAAGAGCAAGCATCGCAAGGAGGCGGTCATCCCGCGATATGACGCGCTCAACGAGCTGCTAGACCGTATTCCGAAGAACTCACCCATCATCCTCACCAACAGCCGCAAGCGACCATGGACACAAGATGGCCTCGCCAGCTCGTTCTGGACGGCCAAGGTCGAGGCCCACATGCAGGAGCGTGATCTTCACTTTCACGACCTCAGAGGAACGGCGGCAACCAACTTCTATACTGCCGGGCTCTCGATCCGGGTGATCGCCGAAATCATGGGGTGGGAAGAGGACCAGGTGGAGAAGATTATTCGTCGATATGTCAGCCGAGGGGCAGCGACGAGAGAGGCGATTCGCCAGCTGAACGAAGCGCGGGAGAAGAGAACCGCCGCTTCGAAAAGCACGAAGGACGAACAGGCGCTGTAAAACTGCCTGTAAAACCACGGTTTGTTCCGTGGTCTGAAACGACGCTTAAGTGCCTGAAAACGTTGCTGGAGCGGGTGAAGGGAATCGAACCCTCGTATTCAGCTTGGGAAGCTGCTGCTCTACCATTGAGCTACACCCGCGACGAGCGAAGATTTCCAACAGATGGCGGCCGGTGTCAAGCGGCCGGGTCACGTCGACAGTGGTTTTGTCAGATGCGGAAATGCTTCGAGAGTTTCAGGCCCTGCGCCTGATAGTTGGAGCCGAGGCCGGTGCCGTAGAGGCTTTCGGGGTGTTCCTGCATGTGCTCGTAGACCAGGCGGCCGACGATCTGACCGTCTTCGAGGATGAAGGGAACCTCGTGGCTGCGCACCTCGAGGACGGCGCGGCTACCGCGGCCGCCGGCTGGCGCATGGCCGAAGCCCGGATCGAAAAAGCCGGCATAGTGGACACGAAACTCGCCGACCAAGGGATCGAACGGCGTCATCTCGGCAGCATAGTGCGGCGGCACATGCACGGCCTCGCGGGAGACGAGGATATAGAACTCATCGGGATCAAGGATCAGTTCGTTGCGGCCGCGGCTGTAGATCGGTTCCCAGAAATCGAAGATATCGTGCTGAGCCTTCTTGTCGACATCGACGACCGCCGTGTGGTGCTTGCCGCGATAGCCGATCAGGCCGTCCTTGTCGCCGGCAAGGTCAATCGACAGCGCGATGGCGCCGCCGGAAACGTTCGGCTGCTTGCTGGCCACCAGCGTTTCGGCATCGTGCAGCGCCAGCAATTCGGCTTCGCCGAGCAGTGCCTGGCCGACACGGAAGCGGATCTGCGACAGGCGCGAGCCACGGCGCACGACAATCGGGAAGGTGCGCGGCGAAATCTCGAGGTAGAGCGGGCCCCTGTAGCCGGCCGGGATCTTGTCGAACTCCTGCGCGTAATCGGTGATGACGCGGGTGAAGATGTCGAGGCGGCCGGTCGAGCTTTTCGGATTGGCCGAGGCCGACATGCCGGTCGGCAGGTCGAGGCGTTCCATCAGCGGCACGATATAGACGCAGCCGGTTTCGAGCACGGCGCCTTCGGAGAGATCGATGACGTGCAGGCTGAGACGGTCGAGCTTGTCGGAGACGAGATGCGAGGGGCCGGGCATGAAGCTGGCGCGGACGCGGAATGCCTTGGCACCGAGACGCAGATCGAGGCTTGCCGGCTGGATCTGGTCGTGATCCAGAGCACGTTCGGCGATCAGACGCCCCGTTTCAAACAGCGCAGCAATGGCGCGGTCCGCCAAGATTCCAGTATCGCGAGCCATCATGTCCCAATCACAATTTGCCGCAGACAAAACCAAACTCAGGGAATTGACGCAAGCAGCTATCGGCAGTATTGCAGCTTTATCCCGTGGTGATTTGGCCGGTCGGCTTGCAGCCACGTTAAACAAGTGGCTAAAAAGACCGGGTTGAAACCGGTCTGCTTTTGCGACCGGTTTTTTTGTATCACGAAGGTGATGATGACATGACGAAGACCCCCAATAAGAACTGGCGCCCAGCAACAACACTCGTGCACGGCGGAACCTTGCGCTCGCAATATGGCGAGATGTCGGAAGCGATCTATCTGACGCAGGGCTTTACCTACGACAGTTCCGAGGCGGCAGAGGCGCGCTTCAAGGGCGAGGACGACGGCTTCATCTACGCCCGCTACGGCAGCCCCACCAACGACATGTTCGAAAAGCGCATGTGTGCGCTCGAAGGCGCCGAGGAAGCCCGCGCGACGGCATCCGGCATGGCCGCCATCACCGCCGCCCTGCTCTGCCAGTTGAAGGCCGGCGATCATATCGTTGCCGCCCGCGCGCTCTTCGGCTCATGCCGCTGGGTGGTCGAGACGCTGGCGCCGCGCTACGGCATCGAGTGCACGCTGGTCGACGGCCGCGATCTGGCCAACTGGGAAAAGGCGATCAAGCCGAACACCAAGGTGTTCTTCCTGGAAAGCCCGACCAACCCGACGCTTGAAGTCATCGACATCGCCGGCGTCGCCAAGCTTGCCAACCAGATCGGTGCCCGTGTCGTGGTCGACAACGTGTTTGCGACGCCGCTCTTCCAGAAGCCGCTGGAACTCGGCGCGCATGTCGTCGTCTATTCCGCGACCAAGCACATCGACGGACAGGGCCGCAGCCTTGCAGGCGTCATCCTGTCGGACCGCGAATGGGTGACCGAGCATCTGCAGGACTATTACCGTCACACCGGTCCGGCCATGTCGCCGTTCACTGCCTGGACGCTGATCAAGGGTCTCGAGACGCTGCCGATCCGCGTCAAGGCGCAGACGGAAAATGCCGGCCGTATCGCCGACTTCCTTGCCGAGCAGAGCAAGGTCGCCAAGGTGATCTATCCCGGCCGCAAGGACCATCCGCAGGCCGATATCATCGCCAAGCAGATGACCGGCGGTTCGACGCTGGTGGCGTTCGAACTAAAGGGTGGCAAGGAAGCGGCGTTCAAGCTGCAGAATGCGCTCGAGGTCGTGACCATCTCCAACAATCTCGGCGATACGCGCTCGATCATCACCCATCCGGCGACGACGACGCACAAGAACCTGACGGACGAGGCGCGTGCCGAACTCGGTATTTCGCCGGGCACCGTGCGGTTCTCCGCCGGTATCGAGGATGTCAACGATCTCCTCGAGGACTTCGCCAAGGCGCTTGCGCAGGTGAACGCCTGAAAAAGCAAAATATCGGCCGGATCGACGCCGATCCGGCCGATATCGATGCCATGCGCGATGGTTTTCGCGCATAAATGGTAACGCGTTAGTGTTAACACGCCAAAACATCGGCCTTTATTGGTATTTGCTGCGCGATCAACGCGGCATTTATTGACCTGCCGTACCTGTTATAAGATACCAGTAACGTATTCTTACTATGGTGTAGGCATGTACCGCGCCCTGACACGAGACATTGAAGTGGTCGTCGAGCCCTTTTACCTGGAGGAGCAATCCGACCCGGAAGACGACCGCTATGTCTGGGGATACCGCATCGTCATCAGCAACAATTCCGATCTGACCGTGCGTCTCGTCAACCGCTACTGGAACATCACCGACCAGAACGGCGTGGTGGACGAAGTGAGCGGCGCGGGCGTCGTCGGCGAACAGCCGACGCTTGGCCCCGGCGACACCTATGAATATTCCTCCGGCTGCCCGCTCGACACGCCGTCGGGCCTGATGTTCGGGCACTACCAGATGGAAACCGACGAAGGCGAGACTTTCCAGGTGGAAATCCCCGCCTTCTCACTCGATTCACCCGGATTGCTCAGGGTTCTGAACTAATCAATCACTCGGCCGCCTGACGCAGCTCTTCGGCCTCGAAGCGATAGGTCGTCGAGCAGAACTCGCAGGTGACGGAGATCAGGCCGTCTTCCTGGCTGGCGTCGATCTCCTCAGCAGAGAACCCCTGAAGCACGCCCTTGATCTTCTCTCGCGAGCAGGAACAACGATCGAACACCGCGCGCGGTTCGTAGACCCGCACGCCGCGCTCGTGGAACAGGCGAAACAGCAGCCGTTCGGTGCCGACAAGCGGATCCGTCAGTTCGTCGAAATGAATGGTCTCCACCAGCGACCGGGCCTCGGCCCAGGCGTCGTCCTCGGAATGCTGCGCAGAGCTGGTATCGCCGTCGCCGCCATGAAGGTCGGCCTGGCGCATGCGCTCCGGGGCTTCCGGCAGGAACTGGGCGACAAGCCCCCCTGCCCGCCAGCGGTGACGCGGCTTGCCGGCCTCGTCGCGATCGAACAGCTCGGCGGCTGCAAGGCGCACGCGCGTCGGGATCTGCTCGGACTGGCGGAAATAGGTGCCGGCGATGTCTTCCAGCGTGGCGCCGTCGAGCGCGACGATGCCCTGATAGGGCTGGCTAAACTTGCCCTGATCGATGGTGAAGGCCAGCATGCCCTTGCCGAGCAGCTGTTCCGGTTCGGTCTGGCCGGCGGCAACCGCCTCGTCGAGCAGCGTCTGGTCGAAACGGGCATAGGCGCGCACGTTCTCAGGCGTCGAGAAATCGGCGACGAGGAGATCGACCGGGCCGTCGCTCTTGGTCTGAACCGTGAACTTGCCGTCGAATTTCAGCGAGGTGCCGAG
Organism: Hyphomicrobiales bacterium; assembly: GCA_900472625.1. Taxonomy (GTDB): domain Bacteria; phylum Pseudomonadota; class Alphaproteobacteria; order Rhizobiales; family Rhizobiaceae; genus Rhizobium. Next base: position 19,970 of record UCIT01000099.1, read on the forward strand.
CAGCACCGTCAGCGCGATGACTTCGGCGAGCAGCCGGGCGACCGGTGCGGGATAGTTGTGGCGCTCGAGGATCGCATCCAGCATCGGGCCGAGCTGGACGGCGCGACCGCGCACATCCAGGTTCTCGACCTGAAAGGGAACGACATGATCATCACCGGCGAAATCAAATTCGCCGAGGGCGGATGCAGCTTCTGCCATCGTCTTCTCCTAGTCTGAGAGCGGCAGACAAGAGTGTCCATCCGCCCGGGCGGCCACGGGTCCTTCCGGCCCAACGTGGCGTGCATTATGGTTCAGATCGCGCCCAGGCACCAAGCAAGAATCGACTTCTGCGCATGAAGGCGGTTTTCCGCTTCATCGAAGACCACGGACTGCGGACCGTCGATCACCTCGTCCGTGACTTCCTCACCACGATGGGCGGGCAGGCAATGCATGAACAATGCATCCTTGCCGGCTTGCGCCATCAAGGCCGAATTGACCTGATAAGGCTGGAAGACGTTGTGACCCCGGGCCCGATGTTCCTGATTCATGGAGACCCAGGTATCGGTCACCACGCAATCGGCGCCGGCGACCGCACGGTCGGCATCATGGCTGAGCATGATCTCGGCGCCCTCATTGCGGGCCCAGTTCAGATAGTGATCCTTCGGCTCGGAACCAAGGGGTACCGCCATGTTCATGCGATAGCCGAAACGGGCAGCGCCTTCGATCAGCGAATGCAGCACATTGTTGCCATCGCCCATCCAGGAGACGGTCTTGCCCTTGATCGGGCCGCGGTGCTCCTCGAAGGTCATGATATCGGCCATGATCTGGCAGGGATGCGTGTCATCGGTCAGCGCGTTGATCACGGGAACGGTCGCATGCTCGGCGAGCTCCAGCAGGCGCGAATGCTCGGTGGTGCGGATCATGATCGCATCGACATAGCGCGACAGAACCTTGGCGGTGTCGCCGATGGTTTCGGCGCGGCCGAGCTGCATTTCGGTGCCCGAGAGGAACAGCGTCTCGCCGCCGAGCTGGCGCATGCCGACGTCGAAGGAGACGCGGGTGCGGGTCGAGGGCTTTTCGAAGATCATCGCCAGCATCTTGCCGGCCAGCGGCTTGTCGCCCGTGCCAGCCTTGAAGGCCTGCTTGCGGGCCATGGCATCATCCATGATGACCCTGAGGTCGGAGGAGGTTACCGCGGAGAGATCGAGAAAGTGTTTTGGGGAAGCCATTGTCTTTACCTGTTACGCCCGCCATCCGGCCGGGCATCCTTGTCCGTTCAAGCCGTCTTCTTGACCTTCGATGCGCGCACGCTCTCGGCGGCGCGCTCAAGTCGAGCGAGGCCTTCGCGGGCTTCGTCTGCGGTCACGACCAGAGGCGGAAGCAGGCGGATGACGTTGTCGCCGGCGGGAATGGCCAGCAGGTTGGCAGCGCGGATCGCCTGCAGCAGTTCGCCCGAGGGAACGGCCGCCTTGACGCCGAGCAACAAGCCCTCGCCGCGGATTTCCTCGATCACATCGGGGAAGCGATCCTTGAGCGAGGCGAGGCCCTGACGGAAGACCAGCGAGACGTCATTGACGTGCTGCAGGAATCCCTCTTCGAGAATGACGTCGAGCACGGCGTTGCCGACGGCCATGGCGAGCGGGTTGCCGCCATAGGTCGAACCATGCGTGCCGGCTTTCATGCCGGAAGCCGCTTCGGCCGTTGCCAGGCAGGCGCCGAGCGGGAAGCCGCCGCCGATACCCTTGGCGACCGCCATGATATCGGGCGTGATGCCCGACCATTCATGGGCAAAGAACTTGCCGGTACGGCCGACGCCGCTCTGGACCTCGTCGAGGATCAAGAGCAGGCCATGCTCGTCGCAGAGCTGGCGTAGCGCCTTCATGAATTCCGATGTGGCCGGGCGCACACCGCCCTCGCCCTGAACCGGCTCGATGAGGATGCCGGCCGTGGCGTCCGTTATGGCGGCGCGGACGGCTTCGATATCGCCGAACGGCACCTGGTCGAAACCGGGCGTCTTGGGGCCGAAGCCTTCAAGGTACTTCTCCTGGCCACCGGCGGCGATCGTCGCCAGCGTGCGGCCGTGGAAAGCGCCTTCAAAGGTAATGATGTGGAAGCGCTCGGGATGGCCCTTCGAGAACTGGTAACGGCGCGCCGTCTTGATCGCGCACTCCAGAGCCTCGGCGCCGGAATTTGTGAAGAACACCTTTTCCGCAAAGGTTGCATCCGTCAAACGCTTCGCCAGACGCTCCTGACCGGGGATCTCATAGATGTTGGACAGGTGCCAGACCTTGTCGGCCTGATCCTTGAGCGCACCGACGACATGCGGATGGCTGTGGCCAACCGAGGTCACCGCCACGCCCGCGCCGAAGTCGAGATATCGTTCGCCACTTTCGGTGATCAGCCACACGCCCTCTCCTCGCTCGAACCGCAATGGGGCACGAGAGTAGGTATCATAAAGCGGCGCGGCTTCAGCCATGGCGCGATCTCCTGTCATTCGCTGATAATGGCCCGGAATCCGGCTAAAAACCCGTCTCCGGAAATTAAAAATGCCGCCTTTCGGCGGCGAGGGGCACTATTTACTTTTCGCAGTGCGATGTCAACAAAACTGAGGTTTCCCAGTATGCGTCAAGCAAGGATCGGCGCGCTCAGGGGCTATCAACAGCTAATGTTGCAGAAATGACTCTCCTATCCAGCAAGTTGGGGAAAACCGAGAAATCGATTCGTCGCGATTCAACCGACTCTTGTCACGGAGTCGCCCTCACTCTAGGTTAAAACTCAATTACTAGACTGCATGCGGCGGAACTAGTCACCAAAATCGAGCAAGCGTTTCATGGTCCAGACACGTCCGGGCCATCGGTGAAGGATTCTGCCTACACCAACGCAAAAAGGCGGAGACAGGGCATGAACTGGACAGACGAGCGCGTTGAACGACTGAAGAAGCTCTGGGCCGAGGGCCTGAGCGCCAGCCAGATTGCTGCACAACTTGGCGGTGTGAGCCGCAATGCCGTCATCGGCAAGGTCCATCGCCTGAGCCTGCCGGGCCGCGCCAAGGCAGGCGGCACGTCTGCTGCCGCCAGAACCCCGAAGCGCCCTGCGGCAACCGCGCCGCGCCCAGCCAACACCTTCAACGCTTCGCGCATGACGGCGACCCGCACCGTTGCCCGCCAGCAGGGCTCGGCTCTTCTCAAGGAAGACGCCGACGTCAACGCAATCGAGGAAGTGCGCTACCGCCCGTCGTCGAACGTGGTTGTTCCGATCTCGCGTCGCCTCGGCCTGACCGAGCTTACCGAGCGCACGTGCAAGTGGCCGGTCGGCGATCCGCTGACGGATGATTTCCACTTCTGCGGTTGCGAGTCCCCTGACTCCTCCCCTTACTGCACCTACCACCAGAAGATGGCCTACCAGCCGGTCAACGAGCGCCGCAAGGCTGCGAACCGGGTCGCCTGACCCGGAAAGCCGGATAAGGAACAAGAGAAAACGGGCCTTCGCGGGCCCGTTTTTCGTTTTCTGATTGTGATGGTGGAAGCCGTCAGGCTTCCATGGAATATCCGGCGCCGCGAACGGTGCGGATGACATCCTGCATGTTGGAGAAGTTGAGCGCCTTGCGGAGACGGCCGACATGGACGTCAACGGTGCGTTCGTCGACGTAGATGTCATGACCCCAGACGCCATCCAGCAGTTGCGAGCGCGAGAAGACACGGCCTGGCGACGCCATCAGGAACTCGAGCAAGCGGAACTCGGTCGGTCCGAGACGGACTTCGCGGCTCTTGCGATGCACGCGGTGCGTTTCGCGGTCGAGTTCGATATCGCCACACTTCAGCAGCGACGAGAGAACCTCGGGCTTGGCGCGGCGCAGCATTGCCTTGACGCGGGCGACAAGCTCCGGCGTCGAGAACGGCTTGACGACGTAGTCGTCGGCGCCGGTGGACAGGCCGCGAACGCGTTCGCTTTCCTCTCCGCGCGCCGTCAGCATGATGATCGGCAGACGCTCGGTCTCCGGGCGCATGCGCAGGCGACGGCAAAGCTCGATGCCGGAAACGCCCGGCAGCATCCAGTCGAGGATGAGGAGGTCGGGCGTGCGTTCCTGCAGCCGGATCTCGGCCTCGTCGCCACGCAGGATGGTATCGACCTCGAAGCCTTCGGCCTCGAGGTTATAGCGAAGAAGCACGCTCAGTGCTTCCTCGTCTTCAACGACTGCTACTCTTGGGATCATTCGTCTCGGTCTCCTGGGGGCGCGGGGGAACGGTTATTCCGTGACGGCCCCAACGGTGTTGGCGGTATCGTCCTTCGGACGTTCGCCTTCCGGCTGCGCGCCGGTCGCCATGTAGTAGATGGTTTCTGCGATGTTGGTGGCGTGGTCGCCGATGCGTTCGATGTTCTTGGCGCAGAACAGGAGATGCGTGCAGCTGGTAATGTTGCGCGGATCTTCCATCATGTAGGTCAGCATCTCGCGGAACAGCGAGGTGTACATCGCGTCGATTTCCTCGTCGCGTTCGCGGATCGACTTGGCACGGTCTGCAACGCGGCTGGTGTAGACGTCGAGAACTTCCTTGAGCTGGACGAGCGCCAGTTCGGAAAGATGTTCGAGACCACGGGCCAGCTTGCGCGGAACGCCGGTGCTCTGCACGGCGATGACGCGCTTGGCAGTGTTCTTGCCGAGATCGCCGACGCGCTCGAGATCGGCCGCGATGCGGATCGATCCCATGATTTCGCGCAGATCGGCAGCCATCGGCTGGCGACGGGCGATGGTGATGATGGCCTTCTCGCCGATCTCGCGCTCGGCGTGATCGAGGATCACGTCGTCGGAGATGACCTTCTGGGCGAGCGAAGTGTCGCCGTTGACAAGCGCGCGGACGGCGTCGCCGACCATCTGCTCGGCAAGGCCACCCATTTCCGAGATACGGCGGGTCAAGAACTTCAGGTCGTCGTCATAGGCGGAATAGATGTGTGTCGATGCCATGGGGCTTATCCTTGAATGTCCAAAAGGGGTTCCGACGCGCAGATCAGCCGAAGCGGCCCATGATGTAGTCCTGGGTGCGCGGGTCATCCGGGTTGGTGAACATCTTGTCGGTATCGTTCTCCTCGACGAGGTTGCCGAGGTGGAACATGGCGGTGCGCTGCGACACGCGGGCAGCCTGCTGCATCGAGTGCGTGACGATGACGATCGTATAGGCTTCGCGCAGCTCGTGGATGAGTTCCTCGACCTTTGCGGTCGCGATCGGGTCGAGCGCCGAGCACGGTTCGTCCATGAGGATGACCTCAGGGCTGACGGCGATGGCGCGGGCGATGCACAGACGCTGCTGCTGGCCGCCGGAGAGACCGGTGCCGGATTCGTGGACGCGGTCCTTGACCTCGTTCCACAGGCCGGCGCGCTGCAGGCTCTGCTCGACGATGACGTCCATGTCGGCCTTTGCCTTGGCAAGACCGTGGATGCGCGGGCCGTAGGCGACGTTTTCGTAGATCGTCTTCGGGAACGGGTTCGGCTTCTGGAACACCATGCCGACGCGAGCACGCAGTTCAACGACGTCGATGTCGGGATCGTAGATATCGTCGCCATCGAGCGTGATCTTGCCGGTGACGCGGCAGCTGTCGATCGTGTCGTTCATGCGGTTCAGGCTGCGCAGGAAGGTGGACTTGCCGCAACCCGATGGGCCGATCAGAGCCGTCACGGTGTTTTCGCGGATGTTCAGCTTCACGTCGAACAGCGCACGCTTGTCGCCGTAGTAAACAGAAACGTCCTGGCCGATCATTTTATACGGAATGGTATTCATCTTCTGGTCTAGCGCCTTCTCAACTGCGGCTTCCGTCAACATGTTCATGATGTTTACTCCGTTTACCAGCGGCGCTCAAAGCGACGACGCAAGAGGATAGCTCCGAAGTTCATGACGATCAGGAACAGGAGCAGGACGATAATAGCGCCGGATGTACGCTCGACGAACGCGCGTTCGGCTTCGTTTGCCCACATGTAGACCTGCACCGGCAGCGCCGTGGAGGGATCCATTGGGGTGGTCGGTGCATTGGCGACGAAGGCGACCATGCCGATCAACAGCAGCGGTGCGGTTTCGCCGAGCGCATGCGCCAGGCCGATGATGGTGCCGGTGAGGATGCCAGGCATCGCCAGCGGCAGGACGTGGTGGAACACCATCTGCATCTTCGATGCGCCGAGGCCAAGGGCTGCGGCACGGATCGAAGGCGGCACGGCGCGGAGCGCCGCGCGGGTGGCGATGATGATGGTCGGCAGCGTCATCAGCGACAACACCAGACCACCGACCAGCGACGCAGAGCGCGGCAGGCCTGCAAAGTTGATGAAGACGGCAAGGCCGAGCAGACCGTAGACGATCGAGGGAACAGCCGCGAGGTTGTTGATGTTGACTTCGATCAGGTCGGTCAGCTTGTTCTTCGGCGCGAACTCCTCGAGGTAGATCGAGGCGGCGACACCGATCGGCAGGGCCAGCACGAGAACGATCAGCATCAGGTAGAGCGAGCCGATCAGTGCGACACCGAGGCCGGCAGCTTCCGGGCGGCTGGAGTTGCCGTTGACGAAGAGACCGGTGTTGAACTGCTTGTGCAGCGTTCCGTCCGCCTTCATCTGCTGCATCCAGCCGACCTGGCGGTCGTTGACCTTGCGGTTCTTCTCGTCGACGGTGAGGTCGATCTGGCCCTTGTTGGCCGAGTCGACGTTGGCGTCGGCAAGAAGCGTAACGTTTACGGTCTTACCGATCAGCGATGGATCGGCTTCGACCATGTCGCGGAGCACGATCGGCGCACCCTTGGAGATCATTGCCGTCGCGTCGCGCACTTCAGGGCGGCTCGAGGCGTTGATGCCAAGCGTCTTGACCATGGCGTCGCGGATCAGGACCGGATAGTTGGCCGCAATCAGCACCGACGGGTCGGTAGCGCGCTTGTTGTTGGGATCGAGCACCTTTTCGGAGAACTCGATCGGCAGCGTGATCGCCGTCTGTGCGAAGGCGGTGTAGCCCTGGCGAATAACTGTCGTCAGCAGGATGGCCAGGAAGATCAGGCCGAAGCAGATGGCAGCAATGCCATAGGCCTGGAAGCGGCGTTCAGCAGCATAGCGACGCTTGATGCCGATATCGCGGCGGGCGGGCGCCTTGGAGATGACGACGCCCTGGCCCGGAGAAACAACGTCCGTCATTCGTACTGCTCCCGGTATTTGCGCACAATGAAGAGCGCGTAGATATTAAGGCAAAGCGTGATGAAGAAGAGGGTGATGCCGAGCGCGAAGGCAACCAGCGTCTGCGGCGAAGTGAACTCAAGGTCACCCGTCAGCTGGTTGACGATCTTGACCGTCACCGTCGTCATCGGCTCGAACGGATTAATCTGGATGCGGGCGGCGACACCGGCGGCCAGCACGACGATCATGGTCTCGCCGATGGCGCGCGAGGCGGTCATCAGGAGAGCACCGACAATGCCGGGGAGCGCTGCGGGAAGCACGACCTTCTTGATCGTTTCCGAGCGGGTGGCGCCGAGACCGAGCGAACCGTCACGCAGCGCGCCGGGCACGGCGGTGATGATGTCGTCGGACAGCGAGGAGACGTACGGGATCAGCATGATACCCATGACGATACCGGCGGTCAGAACGCTCTGCGCCTGGATGAAGTTGCTGTAATCGCCCGTCAGAAGACCACTGACCTGCGAAGACAGATCGCGCAGGAACGGACCGACGGTGATGAGGGCGAAGAAGCCGTAGACGATGGTCGGGATGCCGGCCAAAACTTCGAGCAGCGGCTTTGCCACCGAGCGAACCTTGGGTGCTGCGTATTCCGACATGTAGATCGCCGCGAACAGGCCGACCGGAACGGCGACGAGCATGGCGACGAGACCGATGTAGAGCGTGCCTAGGAGCAGCGGGATCAGGCCGAACTGGCCGAAGGAGGAGCTGCCGGCGCCGGCAAAGCGCGGATCCCATACCGTGCCGAAGAAGAAGTCGGCGGCGGGAACCTCGGCGAAGAAGTGGGCTGCTTCCGTCAGCATCGAGAGCACGATGCCGATGGTGGTGAGGATGGCGATCGACGATGCCAGCAGCAGACCCCAGAGCATGACGCGCTCGACGCGGTTGCGGGCACGGAAGCGCGGGGCGACTTCGCGCAGGGCGTAGAAACCGCCGGCAACACCGATCGCCAGCACGACCAGCGTCATGATCAGGCGGCTGATGCCGCTCTCGACGTTGAGCTTCTGCGCACCCTCGATCATGTAGGGCTGCGGTTCGCCGGCGAGCGGAACGCCCTTCGCGGCGAGCTTGGCCTGCAGGCCGGCCGGATCGGCAGCGCCCGATGCGACATCTTCCTGGCTGAGCAGCGGCAGGCCGCGAGCGATGGCGTTGACCATACCGTAGCTGAGGTTCTGCTGGGCGGAGGACTGCGCCTTGACGTCTTCAGGGAAGGCGCTGCGGACGGAGGATTCGATGATGGATGGGCTGATGGCGAGCCAGGCGCACAAGACGATCAACGACGGCAGAACCGCCCAGATGGCGGCGTAGGCACCGTAGTAGCCTGGTCGGGAATGCAGCGCGGAGGATTTGCCTCCGGCCAGTGCTGTCGCGCGGCCGCGGGCTGCCACGAAGGCAACGGCGCCGAGCACGACGAGACACAAGAGTAAGACGGATGTACTCATTCGTTTAAGGTCCCCAGGCCCTTGGCCCCCAAAAAGCGAAACGGCAGGCGGCCGCTCCAGCTTCCAATCATGGAGTCGTTCAACTTCGCCACTCCCTTAGAGCGGACAAAGGCAATGCCGGCGCGAGCCTTTCGGATCGCGCCGGCAAAGTTGATTACATGGTCTTGCCGTCTTCGACCGACTTGCGGATCGTTTCGCGCTCGGCGTCCGGAGCAGCAACCAGGCCGTATTCGACCAGCGGGCTGTCAGGTCCGATCATCTGGTCGGATACGAAGAAGTTCACGTATTCCTTCAGGCCCGGGATAACGCCCAGGTGAGCCTTCTTGACGTAGAAGAACAGCGGACGGGAAACCGGGTAGGTACCGTTGGCGATCGTTTCCGGGCTAGGAACGATGCCCTTGACGGTCGCAACCTTCAGCTTGTCGGCGTTGTTTTCATAGAAGGACAGGCCGAATACGCCAACACCGGTCTTGTTGGCAGCGATGCGTGCCAGCGTTTCCGGATAGTCGCCGTCGATGTCAACAGCAGCGCCGTCCTTGCGAACCGCGACGCAAGCCTTGCTCTGGGCAGCAGCGTCGGTGATCGAAGCCTTGATCACGTCGAAAGCGCCGGAGTCCTTGCAGCCTGCGAGGAGAACGTTGAGTTCGAAGACTTCGCGGGTGCCGTGCTTTTCGCCCGGGATGTAGGCGGCGATATCAACAGCCGGGAGAGCCGGGTTGACTTCGTTCCACTTCTTGTAGGGGTTGGCGACGAGCTTGCCGTCAACAACAACCTGGGCAGCGAGAGCCTTGTAGAGGTCGGCAGGAACGTAAGCGACGTCAGGGTTGGACGAGTCGGTTGCGAAGACGATGCCGTCATAGCCGATCTTGACTTCCTGGATGTCGGTAACGCCTGCTGCCTTGCAGGCATCCAGTTCCTTGGCGTTGATCGGACGCGAAGCGTTGGCAACGTCGATCGTGTCAGGGCCTACGCCCTTGCAGAATTCCTTGAGACCAGCGCCGGTGCCGCCGGATTCAACGACCGGCGTCTTGAAGTCCTTGAAGGTTTCGCCGAAGGTCTCGGCAACGATCTTTGCGTAAGGCAGAACGGTGGAAGAACCACTGACCTGGACCTGGTCGCGAGCAACAGCCGCGCCAGCAAAAGCGGCGGAAGCAGCCAGTGCGGCGACCGTAAGTTTAAAAGCGTTCATATCAATTCTCCCGGGCATATAGCGGTCTGAGTGTGGCCTTGAACGGCCCCTGGGCGGTGCCGTCTTTGTCAGCGGCACGCATTCTTTAGCCCCTGATGACCAGAGCTTTTATGTCAGTTCGGTGAAACATTTATGACAGCTTATATAATTGAAATAATTATATAAAAATTCCAGCATGACTCGCTTGATTGCGGTTTTATGTCAAAACCGCACGGTAAAGCTGGTTCCCTTGCCGACTTCGGACTTCACGATCAGCCTTGCGCGATGGCGCGTGAGGATGTGCTTGACGATGGCAAGGCCAAGGCCGGTGCCCTTCTTCGAGCGGCTATCCTCGATGTTGACGCGGTAGAAACGCTCGGTGAGCCGCGGCACATGCTCGGCCGGAATACCCGGGCCCTTGTCGACGACGGTGACCTCGACGGGCGTATTGGGCGCATTCTTGAGGAAGACGTCAACCGACTTTCCCTCCTGCCCGTATTTGCAGGCGTTTTCCATCAGGTTTTCAAACACCTGGACAAGTTCATCGCGATCGCCGGAAACCTCTGCCTTGCCTTCCGGCAGATGCAAAGCGATGTCGACGCCGACATCTCTCGCCAGCGGCAGCAGCGCATCGCGGACATGGCCAAGCAGCGGAACGAGATCCACCTTCTCGTCCGGCGCGATGTGGGACTTCAGCTCGAGCCGCGACAGCGACAGGAGGTCGTCCACCAGTCGGCTCATGCGGGTGGTCTGATCGAACATGATGCCGAGAAAGCGTTCCTGCGCCTTGAAATCGTTCTTGGCCGGGCCCTGGATGGTCTCGATGAAGCCGCGCAACGAGGCAAGCGGCGTGCGCAGCTCATGGCTGGCATTGGCGACGAAATCGGAGCGCATGCGATCGAGGCGGCGCACCTCCGATATGTCGCGGAAGGCCAGCATGAACAGCCGCTCGCCGTTTCCAGCTTCGGAGCCGAGTTCGATCGGCGAGCTGCGGACAAGATAGACCCGCTCGGACGGAAGGCGTTCGGAATGTTCGATCTGGTTCGGCGCATTGGTGACGATGGTTTCGCGTACCATGTCGAGGATGCCGGGCGAGCGCAGGCGAGCTGAGATGTGGGCGCCGATCAACACTTCGCCAAAGGCCTTTTCCGCGGCACGGTTCTGGAACAGCACCGATGCGTCGCTGGCGATGACCATGACCGGAATGTCGAGGGCTGACAGCGTTGCGGATACTTCGGGCAGCAGGCTGCGGACGATCGGTTCCTCGATCGTGTCAGCTGTTACCGGCGGCTGGACGCTGGCGCGCGGCGGCGACGAGCAGAGGATGGCGAGAACCATGATCAGCAGCAGCCCGAGAACACCCCATCCGTTCATTCCGGCGGTAAAGGCAATGACGGCGATCGCCAGCGCGACAAAGAGCACGAAGCTCTGCCGGCCGATGCGAGCCATCAGTTTGCCTGTCCATGGCGTTTGCTCTTCCAAGTTCCCCTCGCGACGTCGAATCGTTGTTCGTTGGCTATCAAACTTTGCCTGATAGCGGTCTTTCATGACAGAAGTTTACTGGTGTCGCCAGCAATCGCACTTTGGGCCTATGCGACGCACAGAATCTCGATCAGCGCCAAGACGTTTGATTTTCAAAAGGAAATGTGATCGCCTGACCCCAGCAGATGCGCCGAGGAGGACCACCATGGCCGATGATGTCGAAAGCAGAGCAGTTGAACTGGATATCCGCGGCAAGAAGCGCGTCTTCGATGTGGATGATCCCGTCCTGCCGGATTGGGTCGAGGAAGAGGCGCTGAAATCCGGCGACTTCCCCTATAACAAGAAGCTCAAGGAAGAGGACTACACCGACGAACTGAAGAAGCTGCAGGTCGAACTGGTCAAGCTGCAGTTCTGGCTGCAGGCGACCGGCAAGCGGGTGATGGCGCTGTTCGAGGGCCGCGATGCTGCCGGCAAGGGCGGCGCGATCTCGGCGTCCTCGGCGCACATGAACCCTCGCCTGGCGCGCGTCGTGGCACTGACCAAGCCGACCGACCGGGAGGCCGGGCAATGGTATTTCCAGCGCTACGTGGCACAGTTTCCCACGGCCGGCGAATTCGTGCTGTTCGATCGCTCCTGGTACAACCGCGCTGGGGTCGAGCCGGTCATGGGTTTCTGCACGCCGAAGCAATATGAGGATTTCCTGCAGCAGACGCCGCAGATCGAGAAGGTGATCGCCCACGAGGGCATCTTCTTCTTCAAGTTCTATCTCGATATCGGCCGCGAGATGCAGCTGAAGCGCTTCCACGACCGCCGCCACGACCCGCTGAAGGTCTGGAAGCTTTCATCGATGGATATCGCGGCGCTGACAAAATGGGGCGACTACAGCGACAAGCGCGACCGGATGCTGAAGGAAACGCATACGGAATTCGCACCCTGGACCGTCATCCACGCCAATGACAAGCGCCGGGCGCGGCTGAACCTGATCCGGCATCTGCTGAAGACGATCGACTACGACGGCAAGGACAAGGACGCGATCGGCAAGCTAGACGACAAGATCATCGGCTCGGGACCGGGCTTCCTGAAATAGCTATTGCCCCGGCAGGATGCGCACGGCGTAGAGGTTTATCCCTCTCGCCTTGCCGTCCACATCGCTGTTGATCAGCAGCGTGCCCGCCGCATTCGGCGCCAGCGAACGGTCGAACCGGACCTGCAGCAGCACATCCGACTTTTCCCGGTTGACCGTGAAGCGATGACGGGCGCAATCGCCGAGCGACTGGAAATCGCATTCGACGGTGATCTGCGTCGGTTCGTCCGATGTCGATTGAAGGGTGATGGCGATGGTCGACGACTTGCCGGCCAACTGCTGCAGCACATCGGCCGGAACGCTGACGCCGACATTGCCGTCGCTGCCGTTGCTCTGCGAGGTCAGGCGCAGCGCCGGGCCGTCGTTTTCGGCGATGTTTTCGACACGCGACTGGGCGCCCTTGACGATCTTGCTGGCATCCGAGGGCTTGAATACCTCGATCCAGGCCGCCGAGAAGGAATTTTGGGGATCGATCACCGGTGCCTCGCTGGCACCGTCGAAATCCTCCGGCGTCGTGGTGGCGGGCGGATTGGCAACGCTGGTGTCGCGCTGGGCAGCCGTCAGCAACACACCCGACGTGTAGGCCCACCAGGCACCCATTCCGATGAACGCCAGCAGCACGCACCAGACCAGCAGACGGGAGAAGAACTTGCGCGGCTTGCGGCGGGCAACCGCGCGCTCAGGGCGGAAATCGGCGGTGGCCGGCTTTCGATCGGCGACAAAACCTTCGGATGCCGCTGGCGCAGCACCCAGTTGATCGGCGCTGCCGGCGTGGAGACCGGCAAGACCGCTGTCGTCGCCGAAGCGATCGCTTTCTAGAGCCATGTCGGGCACGCGGGTTTCGCCACTGAGCGAGGGGCCGTCGAAGGCCTCACGGGCACGCGGCGGAGCCGGCTGCGGCATCTCGACCACGGGCGGCACTTCCACAGCGTGCGGCAAGTCAACAGCCCGCGGCGCTGGTACGGCCTGCGACACCTCCACGACAGGCAGGACCGGCGCCTGCGGCGGAGCCTGACGCGGATGCAGGCGCTGCCGCTCCTCCGCCTCGATCATGTGGATCGTCGTTTCAAGCCGGTGGCGATGATGGGCCACCGCTTCGGTGTCGGTGATATCCTGCTTGCGCAGTCCGGCTTCCAGCGCCTGGCGTGCGGACTGATAGATCTTCGCTCGGACTTCGGGATTGTCGCGATCGGCATTGTCGAGTGCCGTTCTGATGGCCGTTTCTAATCCGCTCACGTCCGATCCTTCAATCCGATGGCTGGCACCATCATGCTTAACAATATGCAAATGCGGTAGCGGCTGACGCAATAAATCGCAAGCCTTGCGCAATTTCCTGCAACGCCCTGGCAGAGGATAGTGGCACAAGCGCGCCGCCTGCGCCTTCTATCTATAGCAGCAGCCGATCTTTGCGAACCGCGCGCGCACTCTTTTCCCGGCGAAAACTCTCTGCTATCACATTGACGTTTTCGTAAACGTCAATTCTTCCGGTGACCCATGGCCCTGCCCCCGATCCTGATGCAAAACCTGCGACTGCCTGTCGTCGCCTCGCCGCTGTTCATCATTTCGCACCCGGCGCTGACGCTGGCGCAGTGCAAGGCGGGCATCATCGGCGCCTTTCCGGCGCTGAACGCGCGGCCGGAGAGCCAGCTGGACGAGTGGCTGGCGATGATGACCGAGGAGTTAGCCACGCACAACGCCGCGCATCCCGACCGGCCGGCCGCGCCGTTTGCCGTCAACCAGATCGTCCACATGTCGAACAAGCGGCTCGAGCACGACCTGATGCTATGCGTCAAATACAAGGTGCCTATCGTGATCTCCTCGCTCGGAGCCGTGCCCGAGGTCAACGCGGCGGTGCACTCCTATGGCGGTATCGTGCTGCACGACGTCATCAACAACCGCCACGCCCACTCCGCGATCCGCAAAGGGGCCGACGGGCTGATCGCGGTGGCGGCCGGGGCCGGCGGCCACGCGGGCACGCTGTCTCCCTTCGCGCTGGTGCAGGAAATCCGCGAATGGTTCGAGGGGCCGCTGCTGCTCGGCGGCGCGATCGCCACCGGCGGCGGCATCCTGGCGGCGCAGGCGATGGGCGCCGACATGGCCTATATCGGCTCGTCGTTCATCGCCACCGAGGAAGCGCGCGCGTCCGAAGCCTACAAGCAGGCGATCGTCGAGGGCACGGCTGGCGACATCGTCTACTCCAACTATTTCACCGGCGTGCACGGCAATTATCTCAAGCCCTCGGTGAAAGCCGTCGGCCTCGACCCTGACAACCTGCCTGTCGCTGACCCCTCGAAGATGGATTTCGAGCAGGCCGTGGGCGGCGCCAAGGCATGGAAGGACATATGGGGCAGCGGCCAGGGCATCGGCGCCGTCAAGGCGGTGGAACCGGTCGGCAAACTGGTCGATCGGCTGGAGACGGAATACAAGGCGGCGCGCGCCCGACTGGCACTCTGACGCCGATCGGACCGGCTTTCCACAGCGCCGTTCTTTTTTGCCAAAGACGCGACAGGGCGCTTGAAATCTTCTGCCAATGCCTGTATCAGCGCCATGCAAATCGCGGGCCGCATTACAAGCCACCCGCCGTTGCCGCTTTAGCTCAGGTGGTAGAGCACATCATTCGTAATGATGGGGTCGCAGGTTCGAGTCCTGCAAGCGGCACCATTTCACACAAAAATCTCCCGCATTGCTCACCCACTTTTGAACACGCCCCTTAATCTTCTCTTTGCCATGCGCGCTTAGACAGGTGGTCGCGATCGGCGACTCGATGTTGCCGAGGCATTGCGCTATCTGAAGACCGAAGCGCTTGGCGCGAAGTGGTGAAGCGGAGATCCTGAGATGAGCTATGATTTTCACGTCGGCCAGAAGGTTGTCTGCATCGACGACAAGTTCAAGAATGTCAGCATCGACCAGGGAATCCGCAAGGGCGAGATCTATACGCTGCGCTGGGTCGGCGAATATACGCATTATATCGACGGGACCTTCTTCGGCGTGAAGCTCGCTGAGATCGACCGCGGCAATGACGATGGCCCGGAAGGCTATGGGGCCGCCGATATGCCGTTTCGCGCAACGCGGTTCCGGCCGCTGGTGAAGGACAAGATCTCGTCGCTGCGCAAGCTGCTTGCGCCGACCCCGGACGCACCGGAGCCGAAGGTGAAGATCAAGAAGAAGGAAGAGGTCTGACTTCGGTCCTCACCCGCCACCGACCGGCGCACGGCATGATCGCGGTGGCCGGGCGCTGCGCAACGCGCTAAGAAGACGACTCGGCGACAATGGCCGATGGAACGAGGGCGCTTGTGAATAACACTTCCGATCTGGTCGCTTCGGCGAAGACCGTTCACGACCGATATCTGGCGGGCCGCATGGAGCGCGAGACCGTGCGGGAATGGGTAATCCGCCTTGGCGGATATCCGGCCCCGCATGGCGAGCGCGTTCGCGAGGCGGCGGCGTGGTTTCGTCTCCAGCAGACGGAACCCGTGGCGGTCGACGTCAAGCTGGCGGATCTGCAGCGACTGGCGGCCATCGTCTCCGGCTGATGCCGGTCGACAGGGGCTGATCGGCCATCCAGCGCTACTGGAACAGGCTGACGATGTTGCCGGGGGCGGAGTTGGCGATCGACAACGCCTGGATGGCTAGCTGCTGCTGTGTCTGCTGCGCAGCCAGCTTTGACGATTCCTGTTCCATGTCGGCATCGACAAGTCGTCCGATGCCGCTGTCGAGGCTGTCCATCAGCTTGCTGGCGAACTGGGTCTGTCCATCGATGCGGTTCTGGAGCGACCCCAGCATGCTGGCGGCGGCGACAACCTTGCCGGACACGACTTCTATGTAGCTGAGATAGTCATCGACCATGGATGGGTTCTGCACGATGTCGATATCCAGGAAGTTCATCGTCGGGATCGGCTCGATGTTCACGTTGATCCCGGTGAAGCCGATCGACGTGCCTGCGCCGGACAGCCGGTCGACGCTCTCGTCCGAGCGCAACGATATCTGATTGCCGCTTGTCTGCTCGATGATGACATCGGGCCAATCGGCGGAGATCAACGATTGCAGGACCGTGACCATATCGGCCGCCGTTTCTACCTTGCCGTCATCTCTTCCCAGCACTGTGTTGATGTAGTCGTCGTCGAATGAATACGCCTTCGGCGCCGCGCCATTGACGCTGAAGTCGAAGCCGATCTCGACCCCGGGCTTGACCTGAAACTCCTCGAAGCTGATCGTCATTTTCTGTCCACGGGCCGAAAAAGCGGACCGGTCCGTCAGTCCGCCGCTGCCGACATTGCTCGTAAAGTTGGCGATCTCGACATAGGATCCGTCGAGGCCGGCGGATTGCTCGGTCTCTATCCCGATGCGATCGACGATATCGCGACCTCGATAGTCGGTGTAGGTGGTCGCGTAAGCACCGGTGTCGAAGGCCTGCAGAGCCTGATTGAGCACGGCCGCGTATTGTTTGTAGGTCGAGATGACGCCGTTCGCGCCGACGCCAAGCGCGGCATCGACCACTGCCCTGTCGATCGTCACGTTCAGTGTGGTGGCGCCAGCATTATAGGGCGCACTTATACCGTCCGCCGGATTGTCGGCGTCGACGGTCACGTCGAACGTTATCTCGTCCGCTGCGTCGTCGAAGGTCAGCGGCCCCGAAAACATGAAACTGAACGCGGCGTTTGTGCTCGACCGATAGTTCGACGTGCTCATGCCGGTAAGGCTCTCCGATACGGGGTATCGGATACCACCGATCGTCTTGACGTCGCGCGGGTCGGCCTGCAAAATTCCACCGCCGGTGCTGTTGAACAGCGACAGCCCCTGCAGCGAAACTTCCGCCGTATCGACGCGAACCTGCGAGGCGCTGTCGCGGACAAACGACGATACAACCGACGTCTTGTTCAGCGATTCGTCCTGCATATCCTCGATATCGGTATCCAGCCAATTCACGCCGTTGAAGCTCGCGGCGGCGGCAACGTTGACGACCTGTGTTTTCAGCTGGTCGAGTTCCGCCTGTATCTTGGCCTTGTCCACGCCGTCTTCGCTGGCAGCCACGAGCTTGGCCTTCACCTCTCCCAACAGATCGGCGGTGGAATCCATCGCGGCATAGGCCGTGTCGACCTTGGCGGCGCCCATTCCCAGCGCGTCGGAGACGGCCGATATCGCCTTATTGTCGGCGCGCATGGTCGTGGCGATCGCCCAGTAGGCCGCGTTGTCGGATGCAGTCTCGACCCGCAAACCCGAGGACACACGGTCTTGAGTGCCCTGCAGTCCAGAGTTGAGAGACCGCAGAGTTTGGAGAGCGGCCATGGCGGATGTATTGGTGATAATCGATGTCACGAAATATCCTGTAAATAAAACTCTAGATTATGGGCCGGTTTAATACTTGAGAATCATGCAGCTTATGGATGCCAACCTAAGAATTTCACGGTTAACAAAGTGTGGAAGCAATTAGCAAAATCTGATGAATATCGCGCAACCTGGAGGTTGTTTTCAAATTTTTTTCGATGGCTCTTTCGTCCTGAAAGTAGCGGTATCCGGCGCGACGTAAGGCTGATGATTTCATGGCTACACTGCGGAGAATGAGACACGCCTGATGCGCCATCGAAAAAACGATGTAGCGCGATGCTACACCGGTAGTGCACTCATCACGGCTTGTTGTTCCATCACCGGCATTTAACGCATCACTTCGGCCCGACATCCCCAGAATTAGCGATACCGCGACTCACTCGTGCCGCATATCAATGCGAGTGTCCTAAAACGTGATGGCGGTTGCGTTTGGATCATGCGGGCCGTGTCACGAGGGGTTGTCGACACGGCCCGCAATTTAACGGGGGATTGGTAATGTGGGACGTCCTGACAATCATCGGCATCTTTGGCCTGCTCTATCTCGGGCGCGAAGCACAGATCGTGTTTGCCAAGGCTCGCGCCTCGGGCTGGAATGATTTCCCGCGCCGATAACCTTTAGAACCCTTATCCTTTATGCGTGCTTGATCGGGTTGGCGTTTCCCGCACGCATGACTGCTTCATTCACTGCCTGCCATGAAATGGCTTCTTGCGCGCGGAGAGACTACGGGGCCGGCCGTCTTGTCAGACTTGCATCGGCGCTCGATCATGGCAATGTAAGCGCGCCCTAACTCTCTCCAATATAGAAATAAAAAACAAATCCTTACTTATTGACAGTTGCAATCGGAGAGCGGAAGCTTGCCCCCGCTTCAGCTACGGAGCGTCGAGGGGGAGTGCGATGCGAAATTGTCTCGGCCTGTGCTTTGCCGTGGCCGCTACGGCCTTCATATTCACTCCCATTGACACCATCGCACAAGAAGCGCCCGCGGCCCCTGCACCGCCGAGTGTCACGGTTGTCAGGGCGATCCAGAAGGACATACGGCCCTCGGTGTCGTTCAGCGGCCGCGTGGCGGCGATCGACAAGGTCGAGCTGCGCGCTCGTGTCGATGGCTTTCTGGAGCAGCAGCTTTTCAAGGATGGGCAGGACGTCAAGCAGGGCGATCTGCTGTTCGTGATGGAAAAGGGCCAGTATGCCGCGGCGGTTGCGCAGGCACAGGGCAATATAGAAGCGGCACAGGCGGTACTTTCGCTTGCCGATATAGAGGTCAAGCGGCAGACGGAACTCGTGGCCAAGAGCGCTGCGCCGCAATCCCAGCTCGATCTGGCGACAGCCAAGCAGCAGCAGGCGAAAGGTCAGCTTGATCAGCTGAACGCGGCGCTGATGCAGGCGCAGCTCAATCTTGGTTATACGGATATCCGCGCGCCAATCGCCGGGCGGATCGGAGCAGCTCAATACTCGATCGGCAATTTCGTCGGTGCCTCCAGCAATCCGCTGGCGATGATCGTCAGCCAGGATCCGATCTACGTCAATTTCACCGTTTCGCAGCGGGAGATCCTCGACATCCGCAAGAAGCATGCAGGCCAGCAGGCAGGTGCGCTTGTCTATATCGAGCTTGCCGATGGCAGCCAGTATTCGCAGGTCGGCAAGATCGACTTCGTCGATGTGACCGTAAACCAGGGCACCGATTCCGTTGAAGTGCGGGCAAGCTTCGCCAACCCCGATCGGTTGTTGATCGACGGCCAGCTGGTCGACGTGAAGGTCGAGGGCGACAAGCCGGAAGCTGCGCTGGTGATCCCGCAGGCCGCGTTGCAGATCGATCAGGGCGGCCCCTACGCGCTTTTGGTCAACAAGGACAACAAGATCGAAGTTCGCTATGTCGAGCCGGGACGGATGGAAGGGTCGGACGTGTCGATCGCCAAGGGGCTGACGGCGGACGATCTGGTGGTGACCGAAGGGATACAGAAGGTTCGCCCAGGGCAGGTCGTTGCGCCCGTTGAAGCCAAGCCGGGATCCTGAGCCATGCTGTCGGGCGTTTTCATCGATCGACCACGGCTGGCCGTCGTCATCTCCCTTGTCATCACCATCGCCGGCCTTGTGGCGCTCACACAGATTCCGATCGCCCAGTTTCCAGATATCGTGCCGCCGCAGGTGTCGGTGTCGGTCAGCTATCCCGGCGCCAGCGCAGACGTGGTGCAGCAATCGATCGCCCAGCCGATCGAATCGCGCGTCGTCGGCGTCGATAACGCGATCTACATGAAATCCACCAGCGGCAACGACGGCAGCTATACGCTGACTGTGAGCTTCGCGGTCGGAACTGACCCCGATATCAACACGGTGAATGTGCAGAACCGCGTGAACCTTGCGCTGGCGCAGCTACCGCAGGAGGCGCAGGCGCAGGGGATCAGCGTCACGAAGAAATCGTCGGCGCTGATGCAGCTGATCGCGCTGACCTCCGCCAGCGGCGAGCATGACCAGTTGTTTCTGTCGAACTACGCGACGATCAACATGATCGACGGGTTGAAGCGAATTCCGGGCGTGGGCGATGTGGTGCTGCTGACGCCGTGGGACTACAGCATGCGCATCTGGATCACGCCGGAGCGGCTGACCAGTTACGCGATGACGCCCAGTGACATCGTCACAGCGCTCCAGGGCCAGAATATCCAGGCCGCGATCGGCCGTATCGGCTCACAGCCGGCGCTGCCGGACCAGCAGTTCCAGCTGACGATCCAGACCAAGGGGCGGCTCGCAAGCGTCGAGGAATTCGGGAACGTGGTGCTGCGGGCCGAGCCCGATGGCTCGTTCGTGCGAATCCGCGATGTCGCCCGCGTCGAACTTGCGGCAAAGGGCGCCGAGCAGATCGGGCGACAAGACGGCACACCGGCCGCGATTCTTGGCATCTACCAGTCTCCCGGCGGCAATGCCATCGCCACGGCCGCAGCGATCAATCAGCTGCTGGAAAAGCTCGCCCCTGCGTTCCCCGAAGGGGTAAGCTACAAGATCACCTACGACACAACGAAGTTCGTGGAGGAAAGCATCCACGAGGTCGTCAAGACGCTGCTCGAGGCCTTCGTTCTTGTCGTCATCGTCGTCTTCCTGTTTCTCGGCAGCGTGCGGGCGACGCTCATTCCGCTGATCGCGGTACCGGTCTCGCTGATTGGTACCTTCGCGGTGATGATGGCGCTGGGTTTCTCGGCCAATACGGTGTCGCTGCTGGCGCTGGTGCTTGCCATCGGCATCGTCGTCGATGACGCTATCGTCGTCGTCGAGGCGGTGGAAGCGCATCTGGAGAAGGATCCGACAGCAACGCCGGCGGAAGCGGCGCGCCGGGCCATGGCCGAGATTACCGCCCCGATCATCGCGATCACGCTGGTGCTGCTTTCGGTGTTCATACCGGTCGCCTTCATTCCCGGCATCTCGGGCGAACTGTTCCGGCAGTTCGCGGTTGCGGTGTCCGTGTCGATGGTGATTTCGGCGATCAACGCGCTCAGCCTGTCGCCTGCGCTCTGCGCGGTGCTGCTCAAGCAGCAGCATGGGCCGAAATGGGGGCCGATCCGCTATATCCTCAAGGGCATCGATCACGCCCGCGACGGCTACGCTTCGATCGTGCGGCGGCTGGTGCGGCTGGCGGTGCTGGGGCTCGTACTTCTCGTCGGGCTGATTGCGGCGACCGGCTGGCTGTTCAAGACGACGCCGACCGGGTTTCTGCCTTCGGAAGACCAAGGCGCGATCTTCGGCGAGATCACCCTGCCGGAAGGCGCATCGGTGAACCGGACGAATGCCGCCGCCAAGCAGATCGAAGAGATCATGCGCAATACCGATGGCGTGCAGGGTGTGATGTCGGTCGTCGGCTACAGCCTGCTCGACGGACAGGTGAAATCGAATGCCGGGCTGCTGGTGATGACGCTGAAGCCGTTTGCCGACCGCACCACCGTGGCGCTTTCCGTCAACGGGTTGATCGGCAAGCTCAGCGCCGAGATGCAGTCGATCCGCGATGCCAACGTCATCGTCTACAACCTGCCGCCGATCATCGGGCTCGGCACCGGCAGCGGCTTCGAATTCCAGCTGCTGAGCCTCAGCGGCGGCAACGCCTCGGAAATCGCGCAAGCCGCGCGCGGGCTGGTCTTCGCGGCCAATCAGAACCCGGCGCTCAGCCGCGTCTACACCACCTTCAGCGCCAACACGCCGCAGCTCTACCTCGATATCGACCGCGAGAAGGTGCAGACGCTCGGCATCCAGATTTCGGATGTGTTCAGCGCGCTGCAGGCGGTGCTCGGCAGTGCCTATGTCAACGACTTCAACATGTTCGGCCGCACCTGGCAGGTGACGGTGCAGGGTGAGGCGTCTGCCCGCGCCCGGATCGATGACATCTACCAGATCAACGTCCGCAACAGCAGCGGCCAGATGGTGCCGGTCAGGGCCTTCGCACAGGCAAGGCTAATCCTCGGACCGCAGCAGATCGTGCGTTACAACAATTACTCGAGTGCAACGATCAATGGCGGGCCAGCTGCGGGGCGCAGCTCCGGCGAGGCGATTGCGGCGATGCAAGTCGTTGCCGCCAAGACGCTGCCGCCGGGCTACAGCTACGAATGGACCGGCACCGCGTTGCAGGAAATCGAGGCGAGCGGCAAGACGACGATCATTCTCGGGCTCGCCGTGCTGTTCGCTTACCTGTTCCTCGTCGGTCTCTACGAAAGCTGGAGCATACCGATCGCGGTGCTGCTGTCCGTCACCGCGGGGATCGCCGGCGCGATGCTGGCGCTGAAGATCGCCGGTCTCGACAACAATCTCTATGCGCAGATCGGCCTTGTGGTGTTGATCGCGCTTGCCGCAAAGAACGGCATCCTGATCGTCGAGTTCGCCATGGAGCGGCGCAAGGAAGGGCTCGATATTTCGGCGGCAGCCGTCGAGGGCGCCAAGGAGCGGTTTCGCGCGGTGATGATGACCAGCTTCGCCTTCATTGCCGGGCTGATCCCGCTGGTGATCGCGCAAGGTGCGGGGATGCTCAGCCGTCGCGGCGTCGGCACCGCCGTGTTCGGAGGCATGCTGGGCGCGGCGCTCGTGGGTATCTTCCTTATCCCGGTGCTCTATGTGTGCTTCCAGTGGTCGCGCGAACGGGTCAAGCGCATAGCGCGCGCGCCTGCTGCCGACGGCACGGAGCATACCGGCCCGAACTCATAGACATCACACCGGAGTTGTCGTCTGAGGCGTCCCGGTGTCCGGCGCCGGCTGCTGCAGCGATTGCAGCAAGGTTTGGCGCGCGGAGCGCAGATGCAGCCGGCAAGAGAACTCGATCGCAGCGGGATCACGCGATTCCAGGGCTGCGATATAATCCAGATGCTCATGGATGGCGCGCTCGTTGCGCTGGCGGGCGAAGGCCTTGTTCCACTGGTAGTGATAGTGGAAAACGATGGCGATGGCGTCGTAGAAATCGGCGATGAACCGGTTCCTGGCAGCGCCGTGGATCAGGAGATGGAAACGCTCGTCGAGGGCGGAGAACTCCTTGTAGCGGTGGTCGAGATCGCCGAGCATGGCGTGGTGCTCGGCCTTGATCTCGGCGAGCGCGCGCCAGGCATCATTGTCCGGCGGCAGCCTGCCGAATTCGGCTGCGGAGTGCAGCTCGAACATCTCGCGGACCTCGGCCAGTTCAAGCGCGAATTCGCGGGTAAAGCCCTTGAGGATCCAGTGGCTGTTCGGCCGCTTCTCGATGAGGCCAAAGCGGGAGAAGCGGATGAGGAATTCGCGGACGCTCGTGGTGCCGGTGCCGATCTCGCGGGCAAGCTCCAGCTCGTTGATCTGCATGCCGGGTGCTGCGTCATCCGACAGGATGCGCTGCATGAAGCTGCGCTCGATGATGGCATGCAGCGAATCGGTTTCCTCGGTGGGGAAGAAATCGTCGGCCGTCGGCGCGCGCAGGACCACCTTCTCGCGCTTGTTCCAGCTGATGATACCCTCATCGCTGAGCCGGGCGAGGATGGCGCGGGCGGTGCTGCGGCTGATGCCGAGCTGCGCCGCGATCTCCGGTTCGGACGGCAAGGTTTCCTCGGCACGCAACACGGTCACGTACCTGTTGTATGCCTCCTTGAAGACCGTATTCTGCCTTGCCATTCCACACCCCGCCTTCGCGCTTCACGACATGCGCCAAAGTTCCGCGGTGGCGGACCTTGTCGTTCCCTGAAGCCTATCTCTCAGCAATCCTTATCTTATTTTGGATCGTGTGCGGCTGTTCGCCTCCCTCGTCCACAGGATCAATAATCCCGTTGACTTGAAAATGTTTATTGTAGATAAAAAACAAAATCAATGCGCATTCGCCGACGCAGCGAGTGTTTCCCTAGGGAGAAGACCGTTGAAGAAAGACCCTTGGATCATCCTGTCCGCTGGTGACAACGTGGCCGTCGCAACGGCTGCAATCGCGGCTGGCGAGATGGTTGCGGGCATCGAGACCCGCGAAAAGATCGACCCCGGCCACAAGATCGCCCTCGTCGACATTCCGCTCGGCCAGCCTGTGGTGAAATACGGCCAGGCGATCGGCCGCACGACAGCGGACGTGATGGCCGGACAGCATATTCACAGCCAGAACCTGCATTTCGAGAACGACCGTCTGGCCGCCACCGCGAACTCGGCGCCGGAAGAGGCGAGCGCCGAAGACCGGGCGCGGACCTTCATGGGCTACAAGCGCGCTGACGGGCGCTCGGCGACGCGCAACTATATCGGCATCATCGCCAGCGTGAACTGTTCCACCACGGTCTGTCGGGCGATCGCCGATACGGCGAACCGCACGCTGCTGCCACTCTACGACGGCATCGACGGCTTCGTGCCGATCGTCCACGACCAGGGCTGCGGCATGAGCTCGACGGGCGACGGCATGGCCGTTCTGCACCGGACGCTGGCCGGCTATACAAGGCATGTGAACTTCGGCGGCGTACTGATGATCGGTCTCGGCTGCGAGGTCAACCAGCTGACGCTTTACGGCCAGAGCGGCGCCGGGGCCTCCAAGCGGCATTTCAACATTCAGGATGCCGGCGGCTCGCGCCGTGCCGTCGAGCGCGCCATGGGCATGCTCAAGGAAATCGCCGACGATGTCGGCCGCGAGCGGCGGGTGGCGCTGCCGATCAGCGATATCATCATCGGCATGCAGTGCGGCGGCTCGGACGGCTTTTCCGGGATCACCGCCAATCCGGCGCTCGGAGTCGCGGCCGATCTTCTGGCGGCTGCCGGCGGTACCGCGATCCTGTCGGAGACCTCCGAGATCTACGGCGCCGAACATCTGCTGCGCAGCCGCGCGGTCAGCGACGAGGTCGCGCGCAAGCTCGACGAGAAGATCGTCTGGTGGGAGAAATACGTGGCGATGCACGGCGCCTCGCTGGACAACAACCCCTCGCCCGGCAACAAGCGCGGCGGGCTGACCACGATCCTGGAAAAGTCGCTCGGCGCTGTGGCCAAGGGCGGGCGCTCGCCGCTGACTGCTGTCTACGGCTATGCGGAACGGGTGACGGCGCCCGGTCTTGTGTTCATGGACACGCCTGGATACGACCCGGTTTCGGCAACAGGACAGGTTGCCGGCGGCGCCAACATGATCGCCTTCACGACCGGGCGCGGCAGTTGCTTCGGCTGTCGGCCGGCGCCATCGATCAAGCTCTCGAGCAATTCGGCGCTCTATGCCTCGATGGAGGAGGACATGGACATCGATTGCGGCACGATCGCCAGCGGCGATGCGACGATATCGGGCAAGGGCCGTGAGATCTTCAACCTGATCATCGACACCGCATCCGGCAAGAAAACCAAAAGCGAGGAGTTCGGCTACGGCGATAACGAGTTCGTGCCGTGGCATCTGGGAGCGACGCTCTAAGCAAAGCAGACACTGTCTTCAGAGGAGGAATGATGAAGACGAGGAGGATCGGCCGGACCGGGCTTGAGGTGACCGAAGTGAGCTTCGGCGCCGCGGCGCTCGGCGGCCTCTATCGCGCCTGTCCGCGGGAGCAGGCGATGGAAACGCTGGATGCGGCCTGGGACAGCGGCATCCGCTATTTCGATGTGGCGCCATGGTATGGGCTTGGCCTTGCCGAGCGCCATGTCGGCGATTTCCTGCGTGGCAAACCAGAAAATGAATGGGTGCTGTCGAGCAAGGTGGGGCGCCTGCTGCGACCGGTGCCGACGGGAACGGTGCCCGACTACAGCTATGTCGACCCGCTCTCCTTCGACGCCGACTACGACTATTCCTATGACGGCATCATGCGTTCGGTCGACTTCAGCTATGCCCGGCTGGGGCTGAACCGCATCGACATCCTCTATGTCCACGACATCGGCGGCTATACGCATGGCGCGACGAAGAATGCCTTCCATCTCAAACAGTTCCTCGACAGCGGCATCAAGGCGCTGGAAGAGTTGAAGTCCTCAGGCGCGATCAAGGCGTTCGGGCTCGGCGTCAACGAGGTTCCGGTCTGTCTCGACGTGATGCGCAATGCCGATATCGACTGCATCCTGATGGCCGGGCGCTACACGCTGCTCGATCGATCGGCGGAAGCGGAGCTTTTGCCGCTCTGTCGGCAAAAGGGTACCTCGCTTGTTGTCGGCGGCATCTTCAATTCCGGCATTCTGGCGACAGGCGCCGTATCGGGTTCGAACTTCGACTACATGCCGGCGACCGACGCGGTGCTTGCAAAGGTCAGCGGCATGGAGGCCGTGGCGGAAAAACATGGTGTGCCGCTGGCCGCCCCTGCCCTGCAGTTCGCGCTGCGCGATCCTCAAATTTCGTCAGTGCTGATCGGCACCGCCAAGGCATCGAGCGTGACGCGGAACATGGAGTTGTTCACCCCCATTTTGCCGGAGACGATCTATCCGGAATTCGATAGTTTCACGCTTGTCGCGCCGCCACTCGGCGAAGACGCTGTTCGTGTCTAAGGAAGAATAGAATGCTCAAAGGAATTCACCCCGTTCTCAGCCCCGACCTCTTATGCGCGATCGCGCGCATGGGCCATGGCGACGAGATCGTCATTGCCGATGCCAACTTCCCGTCTTTCAGCATGGGACCGGAGATGATCCGCGCCGACGGCGTCAGCGCGACCACCATGGCGGAGGCGATCCTGACCCATATGCCGCTCGACACCTTCGTGCCGGAATCGGCCTGGGTCATGGAAGTGGTCGGCGATCCGACTGCCGTGCCCGAGGTCTGCAAGGAGTTCCAGACAATCGTTTCGGCGCGTGCCGGCAATTTCGGCATTTCGACGCTCGAGCGCTTTGCCTTCTACGAGCGTTCGCGCAAGGCTGCCTACATCGTCGCGACCACCGAGTTCCGGCTCTACGGCAACATTATTCTGAAGAAAGGCGTGGTCCTGCCGGAAGAGGTTTACTGGGGCTGATGGAATAAACGTTCCGCATTGACAAGATGGCGGAACCAATGTTGCATCTTGTAGCTCCGAACGCTGGATGTTTTGGAGGACATCCAGCGGCAAGCGAGCCGGAGAAAAGGCACCAAACGGCTTACCGGCGCAGACTTGCAATCGGAACAGGCCTCGGCTAGCTTCCAACTGGGAAATGTTTTTTATCGATAAAAGTCTCTCGTACGCGTTCGCGAGAGATTTCCTGGAGGAGAACGCACCTGAGAGGAGAACCCACATGCGCATGAAATCCATTTTGTCGCGTCGAGCCTTTACCGCTCTCGCCGGCGCTGCCGTCATGGCCACTGCCGTTCCGATGCCGTCTTTCGCGGCAGACGTCACCATCCCGATCATCGTCAAGGACACCACGTCCTTCTACTGGCAGATCGTTCTGGCCGGTGCCCGCAAGGCCGGTGTCGATCTCGGCGTCAAGGTGCCGGAACTCGGCGCGCAGGCCGAAACCGACGTCAACGGCCAGATCAGCATTCTCGAGAACGCCGTTGCCGGCAAGCCGGCCGCGATCGTGATCTCGCCCACCGAATTCAAGGCGCTCGGCAAGCCGATCGACGAAGCCGCCAAGTCCGTTCCGATCATCGGCATCGATTCCGGCGCTGACTCCAAGGCCTTCAAGTCGTTCCTGACCACCGACAACGTCCAGGGTGGCCGTATCGCTGCCGACGGTCTTGCCGCTGCGATCAAGACGATGACCGGCAAGGATGAAGGCGACGTCGTCATCATCACCAACACGCCGGGCGCCGGCTCGCTCGAGCAGCGCCGCGAAGGCTTCCTCGACCAGGTCAAGACCAAGTATCCGGGCCTGAAGGTGGTTGCCGACAAGTATGCCGACGGCCAGGCGACGACCGGTCTCAACATCATGACCGACTTGATCACCGCCAACCCGAATATCGTCGGCGTCTTCGCCTCGAACCTGATCATGGCGCAGGGCGTTGGCCAGGCAATCGCTGAAAACAAGCTCGGCGACAAGGTCAAGGTCATCGGCTTCGACAGCGACGACAAGACGATCGGCTTCCTCAAGGACGGCGCGCTTGCCGGCCTCGTGGTGCAGGACCCGTACCGCATGGGTTACGACGGCATCAAGACCGCGCTCGCCGTCTCCAAGGGCGAGAAGGTCGAACAGAACGTCGATACCGGCGCCAATCTGGTGACCAAGGCCAACATGGCCGAGCCGAAGATCGACGCTCTGCTGAACCCGAAGCTGAAGTAATCGGACAGAGGGCCGCGCGATTTTTCGCGCGGCCCTTTTCTGCCTTTCCGTCCGCTCGGGAGCGTGGATTGAGGGCAGGAAGACGGGAATTCTCGAGGAGGAGAAGAGATCCATGAGCCTGGAAGAGATCAGTCATCGCCATGATGACAGCGCCACGCTAAAAGAGGCAAACCGCATACCGGCGGGCACGCCCATCCTCGAACTCAAGGGATTGCAGAAGAACTATGGCTACGTCCAAGCGCTGAAACCGGCGACTCTGACGTTTCTTGCCGGCGAGATCCACGCCATCGTCGGCGAGAACGGCGCCGGCAAATCGACCCTGATCAAGCTGCTGACCGGCGTCATCA
Organism: Hyphomicrobiales bacterium; assembly: GCA_900472625.1. Lineage (GTDB taxonomy): Bacteria > Pseudomonadota > Alphaproteobacteria > Rhizobiales > Rhizobiaceae > Rhizobium. Next base: position 48,586 of record UCIT01000099.1, read on the forward strand.
CCCGCACGGCGGGTGACGTGCTGTGGTGCGGGCATCCGGTGGCGCTGGCCACGCCGAACGAGGCGATCGCGCGCGGGATCAACGCCGTTCACCAGGAAGTGGTGCTGTGTCCGCATCTGACCGTTGCCGCCAACCTGTTTCTCGGCGACGAGGTCAACAAATTCGGACTGATGCGCAAGAAGCAGATGGTGAAGATGGCGCAGGCCGTGCTTGACGATCTCGGCTTCGGCCTGCCGGCAGCCGTCCTGCTCAGCGAACTCACGATCGGCCAGCAACAGTTGGTGGCGACCGCCCGCGCCGCGATGCGCGGCACCCAGTTCCTGATCTTCGACGAGCCGACCGCCTATCTGACGCGTCAGGAGTCGGCGCAGCTTTTCAAGCTGATCCGCCGCCTGCAGAGCGAAGGCGTCACCATCGTCTATATCAGCCACCGAATGGAAGAGGTGTTCGAGCTTGCCGACCGGGTGTCGGTGCTGCGCGACGGCACCCATGTCGGCACCCGCCTGATCGGCGAGACCAATGACAACGAGCTGATCGCGCTGATGATCAACCGCTCGATCGAGCAGATCTACCACAAGGAAGAGATTGCCATCGGCGAGAATATCGTCGAGGTGCGCGGGCTTTCTGGCCCCGGCTTCCAGGATGTGTCGCTTTCGGTGAAGGCTGGCCAGATCGTCGGGCTCTACGGCCTGATCGGCGCCGGCCGCAGCGAGTTCGCGCTCGGGCTTTACGGCCGCGAGAAGACGACTTCGGGCGAAATCCACTGGATGGGCAAGAAAGTCAACATCAAGAACGAGCGCACGGCGATGGAACTCGGCATCGCCTTGGCGCCGGAAAGCCGGCGCGACCAGGGGCTCTGCCTCAACCTGCCGATCGGCCTCAACATCAACCTTCCGGTCTTCGACCGGCTGAGCAAGGGACCGGTGATCGGCCTTGCCGACGAGGCGAAGAACGCCGACCGCCAAATCCGCGATCTCTCGATCAAGACTCCGAGCCGGCGCGTGCTCGTTTCGGCCATGTCCGGCGGCAACCAGCAGAAGGTCGTGATCGGCAAGTGGCTGAGCCACGGCGCGCGGCTGTTCATCTTCGACGAGCCGACTGTTGGCGTCGACGTCGGCACCAAGGCGGAAATATACCGGCTGTTCGCGCGGCTCTTGAAGGAAGGCGCCGGCATCATCCTGATCTCGTCCTACCTGCCGGAGGTCTACGAACTCGCCGACGAACTGCACGTCTTCAGGACCGGCAAGCTGGTGGCAAGCCATGCTTTCCATGCGGCGTCACACGAACAAGTGCTCAGCGAAGCGATCGGCGTCTGAGAAAAGAAGAAGAGGGAGAGAGACCATGACCGTAACCCCCACCGAGATACCAGCGCCGCAGCAACGCCGAAAGGTGAACATCCTCTTCGGGCTGACCTTGATCGGCCTGCTGGTGGCGCTCTGGATCGCGCTTGGGCTTTCGACCAACAGCTTCTGGACGCCGCTGAACATATCCAACCTGCTGCGGCAGGGCTCGATGACGGCGATCCTGGCACTTGGCGAGACCTTCGTCATCATCACCGCCGGCATCGATCTCTCGGTCGGCGCCATCGTCGGCTTTGCCGGGGTCATCGTCGCCTATCTGCTGCAAGCGGGCTTTCCTGTCTGGGCGGCGATCCTGCTGACGCTGGCCTTCGGCGTGGCGATCGGCGCGTTCCACGGCTTCGGCATCGTTCATATGGGCCTGCCGCCGTTCATTATCACGCTGGCGACACTGACGGCGCTGCGCGGCTTCGGGCTTCTGATCACCAATGGCTCGTCGATCAACATCACCAACGAAGCCTTCTCCAACTTCTCGCGCGCCGATTTCCTGGGTATCCCCAGTCTGTTCTGGATGGTGATCTTGGTGGCCATACCGTCCTATGTGCTGCTGCATCTCAGCCGCTGGGGCCGCTATCTCTTCGCGGTCGGCTCCAACAGCGAAGCGGCGCGTCTTTCGGGCGTCAGGGTCAGCGCCATCATCTACATGGCCTATATCCTGTCTGCCACCTTCGCAGCCTTCGTCGGCGTGCTGCTCGCCTCGCGCATCGCCATCGGCAATGCGACGCAGGCGGATGGCTGGGAGCTGCAGGCGATCGCCTCGTCGGTCATCGGCGGCACATCGCTGTTCGGCGCGGTCGGCTCGGTGCATGGTCCGCTGATCGGCGCCTTCATCCTGGCGACGATCAACAACGGTGCGAACCTTTTGAACGTCAACTCGTTCTGGCAGCGTATCATCACCGGCCTGCTGATCATCGTGATCGTCTACTTCGACCAGCTGCGCCGTCGCCGGAGCTCGTAAACGCCCACATCAAGAGCCGGTCGAAAGGCCGGCTTCTTTTCTTCCAGAATGCAGGAATCGTCATGAAAGCCGTGCTTTGCCAACAACCGGGTGTCCTCGAGATGGTCGAGCGCCCCTCGCCCGGCACCCCGGCGCCTGGCTGGGTGCGGCTCGCAGTCAGCCATGTTGGCATCTGCGGCACGGACTATCATATCTTCGAGGGCAAGCATCCGTTCCTGGAATATCCGCGCGTCATGGGCCACGAGATTTCGGCGACCGTGGTCGAGGCCGGCGATGGCGTGACCATCGCGGCGGGGACGCCTGTCATCGTCAACCCGTACCTCTCCTGTGGAACCTGCGTCGCCTGCCGGCGCGACAAACCGAACTGCTGCACCAATATCAAGGTGCTCGGCGTGCATACAGATGGTGCGTTCTGCGAGGAAATCACGGTTCCCGCAGGCAATCTCTACGCGGCGCAGGGGCTGAGCCTGGAAGCGGCCGCGACCGTGGAATTCCTGGCTATCGGGGCGCATGCCGTGCGCCGCTCGATGGCGCCGCCTGGTTCGCGTGCGCTGGTGATTGGCGCCGGACCGATCGGGCTTGGGGCGGCGGTATTCTCGCGGATCGCGGGCCACGAGGTAACGTTGCTCGACACCAGCGCGGAGCGGCTGGAGATGGCTGCAGAGCGTTTCGGCTTCACATCGGGGATCGTGGCCAACGACACGACGCACGAGGCGGTGAAGGCCAAGACCGATGGCGACCGCTTCGACGTCGTCTTCGATGCGACCGGCTACGGTCCGTCGATGGAAAAAGCGTTCAGCTTCGTCGCGCATGGCGGCGCGCTGGTTCTGGTCAGCGTGGTCAAGGACGAGATCCGCTTTTCGGACCCGGAGTTCCACAAGCGCGAGATGATGGTCATCGGCAGCCGCAACGCAACGCGTATCGACTTCGAGCATGTGGCGGCGTCGATCGCCAACGGCCTTGTGCCGGTCGATCGCCTGATCACCCACCGCACGACGCTAGCGGACGCGCCGCGCGATCTCGCACGCTGGGCGCACGAGAAGAGCGGGCTGATCAAGGCTGTGATCAACGTCGCGGGACAGACTTAGCCGGCTTCAGAGCGAGTCGATCGCTTCGCGCATCTGGCGTACGATGGCCGCATCCGTGCGGTTGGCGGATGGCGCCTCGAAGCCGAAGGCGACGGCACGAGGATCGACATCCGTCACCGGCGAACTGCAGGATCCGTGAATCTCGCGCGCGCCCGTCGCCCGCAGGATCTGCAGTGCGTTTGCCGGACGGACGCCGCTGCCCGGCATGATCGAGATGCGGCCGGCCGCCTTTTTCGACAGTCGCGCCAGCGTCTCCAGCCCGTCGATCGCTTTCGGAATGCAGCCAGATGTCAGGATACGCTCGCAGCCGAGTTCGACGGCCTGTTCCAGAGCGGCATCCGGATCGGGCACCAGATCGAAGGCGCGGTGGAGCGTCGAGCCGAGGCCGGATGCGTGGGCCTTCAGTCGATGCAACAGCGGCATGTCGAGCGTGCCGTCGGCGCGATTGGCACCGATGACGACACCGGCGAGGCCGAATGCCCTGACCGCATCGATATCGGCCATCATCGCCGCTTCATCGCCGGCGTCGAATATAAATGGCCCCGCATGCGGGCGGATCATCGCGTAAACCGGAATGGGGGCTGCGGCGGCGGCCTTCATCATGCCGGCAACGGGGGTCAAGCCACCGACCTCCAGCGCGGAGCAGAGCTCGATGCGATCGGCACCGCCCTCGATCGCATCGAGCTCTGC
>UCIT01000097.1 GCA_900472625.1 Hyphomicrobiales bacterium
GCCTGCAGCTGCAGGCGCATTGGCTTGGCCGGCACATCGACGAAGCCCTTCATGCGCAGAATATCGTGTTCGGCGATGATGTCCTTCAGGCGTTCGACGAAGACGGCCGGATCGGCGATCGGGCCAAGCTCGACCACGAAGCTGTCGAATTCGTCGTGATCATGCGGCGTGCCGTCCTCATGCTCGAGTTCGTGGTGGGACTTGCGGTTGCCGATATCGTCCTCGGTGCTGATCCCGAGGCCGAGCAGCACGCTCGCCGGCACGTCACCATTCTTCGCCTCGATCATCACGGGCTTTCTGGCCGTCCGCGAGGCAACCTCCTCCCGGACGCGGCTGACGCCGGCGGCATCGAGCAGATCGGTCTTGTTGAGAACGATGAGGTCGGCGCAGGTCAGCTGATCCTCGAACAGCTCCTCGATCGGGCTCTCGTGATCGAGGTTTTCGTCCGCAACGCGACGGGCGTCAACCGCGTCGTGATCGTCGGCGAAGCGCCCGGCCGCGACGGCAGCGCTGTCGACCACCGTGATGACACCATCGACGGTGACCTGCGTGCGGATGTCGGGCCAGTTGAACGCGGCGACCAGCGGCTGCGGCAGCGCCAGGCCGGAGGTCTCGATGACGATATGATCCGGCCGGTTCTCACGCTCGAGCAGCTTGGTCATCGTCGGGATGAAATCGTCAGCGACCGTGCAGCAGATGCAGCCGTTGGTGAGTTCGATGATGTCGTCTTCGGTGCAGTTTTCCGCGCCGCAGCCCTTCAACACTTCGCCATCGACGCCGAGATCGCCGAACTCGTTGATGATCAACGCGATCTTCTTGCCCCCGGCATTGGTAAGCAGGTTGCGGATCATCGTCGTCTTGCCGGCGCCGAGAAAGCCCGTGATCACTGTCGCCGGGATTTTCTGCTGGTTCATGGAATTCAACCCTTCATTTTCAGCGGCAGGCCTGCCGCGATAAAATACACATCCGCGGCCGCAGCCGCGATCAATTGGTGCAGTCGGCCGGCGTGGTCACGAAAATCGCGCGCCATCCGGTTCTCGGGCACGATGCCGAGGCCGACTTCATTGGAAACGATGACGAGGCGCGCCTTGGCTTTCGGCAGCCAGGCGGCAAGCGCCGCGAACTCCTTCGCCATGTCGCACTCCTCCATCATTAGATTGGTCACCCACAGCGTCAGGCAGTCGACCAGTATGGCCCGTCCCTCGGCATCGATCGCCGCAAGCTTGCCGACCAGGTCAAGCGGCTCTTCATGGGTGGTCCAGAGATCACCGCGATCGGCTTTGTGCTGGTCGATGCGGTCGCGCATCTCAGCGTCCCAAGCCCGACCGGTCGCGATGTAGTGCCGATCGAGATCGCTGGCGACCACGAGATTTTCGGCAAAGCGGGACTTGCCCGAACGGGCGCCACCGAGGATGAGGGTGACGGATGTCATCGCGGAAAGGCTTCCGTGGCCGTGTGACGGCCAGCATCCTTTCCCTCATTCCTGTGCTTGTCACAGGAATCCAGCCACCGCGCGTCCGCGCGGTGAATGAGCTCATCACATGCGGGGAATTTTCTCCGCCCAAAGACTTGGGCGGGCTGGATTCCTGTGACAAGCACAGGAATGAGGGAGTTCTTAGATGAACTACGCCATGTCCGCAGCAACGCTGCCGCAAAATTCTCACTGTCTGCCATGACAACCTCCGTGCTGGCATCGGGCGGATTGCCCTGGGTGGGCACTGCGCCCGGCACGATTGGCAGGTCTCCTGGCTCGCGGGTCCAGGCGACGATCAGGGCGGACCGGAAAACCGGTTGCCCTGATCGCACCATCGGATCTTCCTCGCCTTCCCGGCTGCGGACATGAAGAGGCGGACGATTCGTAGATAAGGAGGCGTCCAACCCCGGCTGATCATGCCTGCATTTCCAGTGGCTTTTCCGTCGCTGTCCTCGCTTTGCCCGCCTGCACCATGCAGGCAGTCGACAAAGCGCGTCCGACGCCGGATGGAAGACCCTGACCGCTCTACAGTCGCGGGGTCGGCTGTGATGAAGGCGCCCTGATTGGGTCCACCCCGTCACATTCCCTTTTCATCCGCATCGCTTTCGGCGATCCGGAACCATTCGTTATGTCTCTGATCGTTAGGCAAGCGCCAAGGTGAAGTCAATCGACTTGAGGGATCGTCGCAAGCCGCGCGTTGACGATCGTCAACAGCCAAGACGACCATCTCTACCAAATTTGTCGTCTTTTATCAGATACTTATCTCGAAAAAACCTGTTGCATCCGCCGGGCTTTTGCCGCAATTGCAGCGCAAGCGGCTTAACACCGCGTTCTTCCCCTGATTGTCCGCCCTTGAACGGGCCGACGCCCGCCTAGTTTGCCAACCATGCGCTTCAAAATTTATCTCAGACGGCTTGGCCCGCTCCACACTTTGCTTGATGCCGGGCGGATGCGCGCGCTTCTGCGTCGAACCGAGCTGGGCATGGTGCTGGCTGGGGCGATCGTTGGGCTCACTTCGGGCCTCGCCGTTACCGGCATGAGCCTCGTCTCACGCGAAATGCACAGCCTGATTTTCGGCATCAGCGATGTCGAGCGGCTGAGTTCGTCGCAGATCGATGATAAGTTCCTGCTGATGGCGGCGCCCGTCTGCGGTGGCATCCTGCTCGGCCTGCTGATGTTCGTGCTCGCCAAGACCCGCAAGAAGCCAATGGTCGACCCGATCGAAGCGAATGCGCTGCACGGCGGCCGCCTGTCGCTGACCGACAGCATCATCGTCGCCATCCAGAACCTGATATCCAACGGCTTCGGCGCATCCGTCGGGCTTGAGGCTGGCTATACGCAGTTGGCGTCGGGCATCGCCTCGAAGCTCGGGTTCAAGCTCAAGCTCCGTCGGTCGGATCTACGCGTTCTCGTCGGCTGCGGTGCCGCCGGCGCCATTGCCGCGGCCTTCAACGCGCCGCTGACCGGAGCCTTCTACGCCTTCGAGCTCATCATCGGCACCTATACGATCGTATCTCTGACACCGGTTGTGGTCTCGGCGCTGGTGTCCAATCTGGTCGCCCGGTTTCTGGCCGAGGGCGACTTCATCATCGATGTCGGCAATTTTGGAACGGTGATGCCGGCCGATTACGTACCCGCCATCCTCCTCGGCGCCTTCTGCGCCGGCATCGGCATCCTCATCATGCAGGGCGTCGCCTTCATCGAGGAACTCGCCCGCCGCAGCTCCATCGCCCTGCCGCTGCGCCCGGCACTCGGCGGCATCGTCGTCGGTCTGCTGGCACTGATCACCCCTCAGGTATTGTCGGCCGGACATGGCGCGCTGCACCTCAACCTCGACCGCGAGGTGGCGATCCCGATCCTGATAGGCCTGTTCCTGCTGAAGTCCTTCGCGTCCGCCATCTCGATCGGCTCGGGCTTTCGAGGCGGCCTGTTCTTTGCATCGCTGTTCATGGGTGCGTTGCTCGGAAAGCTGTTTGCCTATTCCGCCCCCTATTTCGCCCACGCGACGCTGACACCGATCATCTATGCGGTGGTCGGCATGAGCTCGCTCGCCGTCGCCGTCATCGGCGGGCCGCTGACCATGACCTTCCTGGCGCTCGAGATCACCGGCGACTTCCCGATCACCGTATTGGTGCTCGCGGCGGTCATCACCTCATCGCTGGTGGTGCGCAGCACCTTCGGCTACTCCTTCGCCACCTGGCGTTTCCACCTGCGCGGCGAAAGCATCCGCAGCGCCCACGATGTCGGCTGGATCCGCAATCTGACCGTCGACAAGCTGATGCGCGCTGACGTCAAGACGGCAAGGACCGGCATCACCATCGAGCAGTTCAAGGCGAAATTTCCGATCGGCTCGACCCAGCGGGTCATCCTTGTCGAGGACAGCGGCAAATATGCCGGCCTCGTGCTGGTGCCCGATATCTACGCCAACCTCACCGACACCGGCGACGAGAGCAAGGGGCTCGACGCCTTCGTGCTTTATCGTAACGACTTCCTGACGCCGCAGATGAACGCCAAGCAGGCGGCCGCGATCTTCGACAAGACCGAAAGCGAAGCGCTCGCCGTCGTCAACAATCTGGTCGAGCGTACGGTCGTCGGCCAGCTCAGCGAAGCCCATACACTGCGCCGCTACAGCGAAGAACTCGATCGCCGCCGCCGCGAGGTCTCGGGCGAGATCTAAGCGAGCAACTCGTCGAGCCAGCGTCTATCGAGATGTCTCTCGAGATCGGCGGCAACCTCGTCGAGCGCCTGCTCCACGCCGGCGCGATAATTGCGACCCTCGCCCGTCAGCCCAAAACTCCGCAGCAGACGCGATCGGTAGACGTCGCTGGCAAACAGCCCGTGCAGATACGTGCCCGTAACCCGTCCGTCGCCCGAGGTCGCGCCGTCCGGCAAGCCGTCGACCATAGCAAACGGGCGATCGCAATCCGCCCCTTCGGTGACGCCCAGATGGATCTGGTAGCCCGATAGCGCATCGCCATCCTCGGCCGACACGGCGCTGCTGTTGCGCACCGTCTTCTCGGCGTCCATCACCGTCTCGACGTCGAGCAGCCCAAGCCCGTCAATCTCCCGGACATGCCCCTCGATCCCCAGCGGATCGCGCACCGCGCGGCCGAGCATCTGATAACCGCCGCAAATGCCGATCACCCGGCCGCCGCGCCTGATATGTGCGGCCAGATCGCTATCCCAGCCCTGTAAACGCAGATCCGTCAGGTCGGAGATCGTCGACTTCGAACCGGGCAGGATCACCAGCTGCGCATCGCCGGGCAGTCGCTCACCGGATCGAACAAACACAAGCTCGACATCCGGTTCGGCCAGCAAAGGATCGAGGTCGTCGAAATTGGCGATGCGCGGCAGAACGGGAACCGCGATCTTCAGCGCCCCGGCCTGCCCGCGTGTCAGCCTCTCGAGCGCCACCGAATCCTCAGCTGGCAGACGCGAGGCCGCCTTCAGCCACGGCACCACGCCGAAGCAGGGCCAGCCCGTATAGCGTTCCACCGCCGAAATGCCGTCGTCGAACAACGAGACGTCGCCACGAAACTTGTTGATCAGGTAACCCGAGATCATAGCGCGGTCGTCAGCGTCGAGGATCGCATGGGTGCCTACCAGCGAGGCGATGACGCCGCCGCGATCGATATCGCCGACCAGCACAACCGGCACACCGGCTCGCGTCGCGAACCCCATGTTGGCGATATCGCCGGGCCGCAGGTTTATCTCCGCTGGCGAACCTGCCCCTTCGACGATGATGAGATCGGCGCCTTTCGACACCTGCGAAAAGCTCTCGATCACATAGTCGAGCAATTGCGGCTTCAGTCGCTGGTAGTCGCGCCCCTTGGCCTGGCCCCAGACCTTGCCCTGCACGACGATCTGGCTGCCGACATCCGATTGCGGCTTCAGCAAGACGGGGTTCATGTGCACCGAAGACGGCACGCGTGCCGCCAGTGACTGCAGCCACTGCGCACGGCCGATCTCGCCGCCATCATCGGCAACGGCGGCGTTGTTCGACATGTTTTGCGGCTTGAACGGGCGCACGGAAATGCCGCGATTGGCGGCCAGCCGGCAAAGCCCGGCCACCAGCACAGTCTTGCCGACGTCGGAGCCGGTTCCTTGCAGCATGATGGCTTTGGTCATTGGCGCGGCGCTCCGGAAAACTCGAAACGGCGTACAACGGCGCTTCACACCGGGTCAATCGCAACCGCCGAAAATGCGAAAGCCGCGCCAACCCTCAAGGTCGCGCGGCTTGCCGAAAAACGCTGGCGCTTGCCCCGTACACGGGCAAGCTCACTTTCTCCGGGACGCAATACCTGATCCGGAGAAGCAGCGGTTGTCCCCCGCCACGCAGCCATTCTTAGCGTCACATCCTTACCGGATGGTTAGTGAGGCATTAAGCAAAGGTGAATTTCGGCATTTTCGAGAATTTTGTTTCTGTCAGCAACGACTGCGACAACAGCGGCGGCGAAGCCGGTTTTCGCAGTACGCTTCATCGCTTATAAGGCGGGCTACGAACGACTCGCACCTATCGCCGACATGAGACATGGAGCATACTGATGATACTGATGACATCAGCCCCGTTTCCCGATCCTGCAACGATCGCCGCCAAGCTTTCTGCGCTTGGCGATCAGGAACAGTCCTACATCAAGCTGCTTCTTGAGAACCCGAAACAGGACGACATGCTGATCGACGGTCTGCATCGTCATCTCGACAACGCGTCGCGCGCACCATTCCTGAATTCGCTGAAGCTGGAAAATCTCGGAAAATGGATCGGAGACGTAGCGCCGCCACGTCTCCAGATCCGTTTGATGGAGGCATCGAAATCGAGCCAGCATCCGGCCTATATCGCGTTCCGCAAAGGCCTGACGGCTTCAGGCGGCCTTGAGAAGGCCTACCCGCCGGCCCCGATCTGAGCACCCCAAATCTGACCGGTCTTAAAGCTTAGCGCTGAGCGGCGTGGTTGACGTTACGGCCAGCGCTCTGGGTCGCATCAACCGTGTTTGCGGCATCGCGGCCGACGCCACGGATCGTGTTGGCGCAAGAGGCCAGTGTGAAAAGAAGCATGATGGCAGCGCCGATTTTTACCGTGGTCGTCATTACAGGAAATCCCTTGTTGAAATCGCTCTCCGCATCAGTCGCATGACTGCTGCGCGCTGATAACGCACTGAAGTGGAAATGGTTTCACGCGATTTTGATTTTTCGCACACGGTCGTGAAAACCGTGCGAGAGCGTCGACCGCCAAATCAGGCAGCCATCGCCTTCGCCTTTTCGTTGAACGCCAGCCGGATGCTTTCGGCGACCGTCTGCATCGGCGCGGTCAGCTGCGAGACGGTGAGCAGCCGAATATCGAACGATCCGAGTTCCGGCAGGCCTTCCTGCGATCCGAGGATCGCCATGTCTTCGGTGACATAGGAGCGCGGCAGCGGCGCGATGGCCAGATCGGAGACCACGGCGGCGCGCTGCGCCATTGTGTGACCGCTGAGAAAGGCCACGCGGAAATCCCTCTTCATCCGCTCAAGCTGCTGCAGCGCCTCCGAGCGCCAGATGCAGCCTTCCTCCCATATCGAAATCGGCAAAGGTGCGCGCCGATGCGCCGTGCCGCACTTGGCACCGGCCCAGACCAGCCGTTCGCGATAGACGATCTCGCCGTCGGTGGGCAGCGGCCGCGTCGCACAGTTGATCAGCGCCAGATCCAGCCTCTGCTCCTCCATGCGCTTGCGGATGCCAAGGCTCATGTCGATGGTCACATCGACCATGATACCCGGAAAGCTCTCGCTGAAATCCTTTAGAATGCCAGGCAAAAGCCGCTCGCCGATATCCTCGGGCGCGCCCAGCCGTACCACGCCGCTGAGCTCGGGCATGATGAACCGAGAGACTGCCTCGTTGGAGAGCGCCAACATGTTGCGGGCGTAGGAAAGCAGCGTCTCACCATGCTGCGTCAGCGACACGGATCGCGCATCGCGCAGGAAGAGCGTGGCGCCAAGCTGCTCTTCGAGTTTCTTGATCTGCATGGAAACGGCCGACGGCGTGCGGAACACCGCTTCCGCCGCAGTCGAAAAATTGCCCGTTTCGGCAATCGCCACGAAGGTGCGCAGCACGTCGTTATCGAGCAAGGGAATGGGACGGCGAGGAGAAAATGTCATCGTCTCATCTTTCAATTTTACTGATAGATAACACCATATCATTTTGTTTGTTTGAAAGTCAATCTGGGCGCATCCTCACAGACATCGGATCAACTCGATGAAAGGAGACGAGCCGATGACCTTTCAAGCAATCATTCAAAGGCTGCAGTCAGCCATCGCCGCGCACCGTGTCCGGACAACGAGACGGCTCGCCCTGGAACAGATCGCGCGACATCCCGAACACCTCGCGCGCGACCTCGACACATCGGACGGAAGGCCCCGCACCGGCATCACGGTTGTCCTTGTCTCGGCGATTGGCTGCCCTGTTCGGCAGCTACGGCAATCGTTCAAACAAATTGATGATTGTCATAAACTCTATTCGTTTGATTGATACCCTGACGAGGTTCATATCAGTGCCAAGGAATTCACGGCGCAAGCCACCGGTCAAGACGAAAGGAAATCGACATGACCACCATCAGCTACAGACATACCAAGGTGTCCCACTCCGGTGAACTCTATCCACACATCGCCGCCTATGCCCGCAAGATCACCCGTGCATGGCATCAGTGGCAGGCAGCCCGCGAAATCGAGTCCATGCCGATCGATATGCGCAAGGATTTCGGCTGGCCGTCGGCCGACAATGTTGACGACCACAAGGGCATGTAATGAATGCGACATACCTCCCCGCATGAGAGCGGCGCCTGCTTCCCTGCAGCGCCGCTCTCATCGTTTCGGGAGCACTGAAATTTAATCTTGAAATTCAGAGACATGTATTTTGAAACGGCATTTGGCGGATATTTGTTCTCGCCAGTGATCAATTGATCATCATCAAATCTACGGATGTCGCAACTTTGCTCTTTGCGGCCGCATTTTTCCATGAGAATGTCGCTTTCGGAATATCGAAGCGACGCATTCCAAGCACCAATAGCGCATTGGCCCTCCATCATGGAAATGTCTCATGAACAAGATGTCGCATAAGAACCGCTCTATCGTCTTTTTCATGGTACCGCAGTTTACCATGTTGCCGTTTTCCGCCGCGATCGACACGTTGCGCATCGCCAATCGCATGCTTGGCTACCAAGCCTACACATGGCGCCTCGCCTCCGTTGACGGCGAAAAGGTCTATTCTTCCTGCGGCATCGGCATCGAGGCCAACAGCTCGCTGGCCGACGAACGCCGCAACCTCGGCGGCGAGAACCGCCCCGGCATGGTGCTGGTCTGTTCGGGCATAGACGTCGAGGAGTTCAACAACAAATCGGTCAATGCATGGCTGCGCGAATCCTACAATCGCAGCGTCGCCGTCGGCAGTCTCTGTACGGGCGCGCATGTGCTCGCCCAGGCCGGTCTCCTGAATGGCAAGCGCTGTGCGATCCACTGGGAAAACCTTCCGGGCTTCTCGGAGGCTTTCCCACAGGCTGAGGTCTATGCCGATCTCTACGAAGTGGACAGCAATCTATACACCTGTGCCGGCGGTACCGCCTCGCTCGACATGATGCTCAGCCTGATCGGCGAGGACTTCGGCGAGACGCTCGTCAACCGCGTCTGCGAACAACATCTGACCGACCGCGTCCGCAGCCCTCACGACCGCCAGCGCCTGCCGCTGCGGGCCCGTCTCGGCGTTCAGAACGGCAAGGTGCTCTCGATCATCGAACTGATGGAAGGCAATCTTGCCGAGCCGCTCTCGCTACTCGAGATCGCCGATGGCGCCGGCCTGTCCCGCCGCCAGATCGAACGCCTGTTCCGCCAGGAAATGGGCCGCTCGCCTGCCCGCTACTATCTCGAAATCCGGCTGGATCGCGCCCGCCACCTTCTGGTGCAGTCGTCCATGCCCGTGGTCGAAGTTGCCGTCGCCTGCGGTTTTGTGTCCGCCTCGCACTTTTCCAAGTGTTATCGCGAACTCTACCACCGCTCGCCACAGCAGGAGCGCGCCGAGCGCAAGACGACGATGGCAACCGCCCGTCACGCCATCGCCGCCTGAAATCAGAGCAGGGGCGCCGAGAAGCGAACCGATACAGACCGATGAACAACAAGAAACCCGGAGTGCGCTGGCGCTCCGGGTTCTTTTATTTCACCTATCTGCTTGTGTCAGGCACTCTTGCGCACCGGCTGCATCGACTGGATCTGCAGCAACGTATCGAGGTTCTGGTTTACTCGGCAATAGAACTCTTCGTCGATGAACGGCCGCAGCATGAAGTCGTTGCCACCCGCCTTGAGGAACCGTGCCGACAGCAGGCGGTTGGAAGACGAAGACACACCGATGATCCGCAGCTGGTGCGAACCGATGCTGCCGCGGATGCGGCGCGTCAGTTCGAAGCCGTCGATATCGGGCATGTTGTAGTCGGTGATCATCAGGCCGATGTCGCGGTTGGCCTTCAGGAGTTCGAGCGCCTTGGCGCCGCTGTCGGCGGTGCTGACACGGAAATTGTAGCGCTTCAAACGGCTGGAAAGCAGCGCGCGCGCCGTCGGGCTGTCATCGACGATCAGCACATGGTGGCGGTGGTTGGTGAGAAAACGGCAGATGGATTCGGCCAGAAGATCAACCGCGAAGACGTTGTCCTTGAGGATGTAGTCGACGATGTCCTTGGCCATCAGCTTGTCGCGCATGCCCTCGTTGAACGTGCCGGTGAACACGATCGTCGGAATGCTGAGATCGACCAGATATTCCAGAGCCTCGCCGTTTTCGGCGCCCGGAAGATTGATATTGGAGATGGCGAGCGTGATTTCCTGAGACGACTTGTCGTAGCAAAGCTGGAGATCTTCGAAATTCCGGCAAATCTCGACGTCGATGTTGAAGAGCTCCTTCAACCGCTTGCCGATCATCGATGTAAAGACGTTTGAATCTTCAGCCAGAACAATACGAACATCATCAAACATGCCACCGGAATATTGCATCCCGGAAATACCCAAAAACGCCATTTCAAACCCCAAATTGAAACCAGTCTCCCTGGTTCAAATCGGTACATTGCGCTGTTTGAATAAGTATTAAACGGCCGATCTATTTGCAGTAAAAAATAGCCCCGACACATTGTGCAACGGTTTTCCGCGCAACATGATTAAAAGAGAATTTTCAACGCTCTATTCTATCGCCTAGTGACGCGCGCGGCTTGCCTGTTGTGAGATAATGCTGAAACACCCGCCCCAAACAAGCCTCAACCTTCGGCAGCCTTTCCGCGCAAACGGCGAACCCGTCCATCGTCTTCATCGATCTTGTCAGTCTCGACCGTTTCATCTTCACCGACCTCAGGCATCAAATCCTCGACGTCCGGCCGCACAGTATCTGGCTGCCGATGGAAAACCACGTCGCTTTGCGGCAGCGGTATCTCTATCGCCTCCTGGCGGAAGCGCTTGAGGATCGCGATGCGCAGATCGTTGCGGACCTTGAGGCCATCGCCCATGTCGCCGAGCATGAAGCGCAGCTCGAAATCCAGCGAATACGGACCGAAGCGCAGAAATTCGACATGCGGCTCCGGATTGCGCAGCACCAGCGGCACGGCGTTGACCAGTTCGAGCAGGATATCCATGACCTTCTGCGGATCGGAATCATAGCTCACCGATACCGGAATTTCCGAGCGGCCCATCTTGTTGCGATGGGTCCAGTTGCCGACATTCGCGTTGATCAGCTCCGAGTTTGGCACGATGATCGACTGCTTGCGGAAGGTCTCGATCTCGGTGGCGCGCACCGAGATGCGCTTGACGATGCCTTCCGCCGTTCCCGAGACGACATGGTCGCCGACCTTGAACGGACGCTCGACCAGCAGGATCAGACCCGACACGAAGTTCGAGACGATGTTCTGCAAGCCGAAACCGATACCGACCGACAGTGCCGACGCAACCAGCGCGAAGCTCGACAGGTCGATACCCGCCGCCGACACGCCGATCAGCGCCGCGATGCCGACGCCGAGATAGCCGATGCCAGTCTTGACCGAGTTGCGGACGCCGAGATCGACGTGGCTGCGAGCCATGACATTGTTGTCGAGCCAGCGCTGCACCCAGCGCGTCAGCAGGTAGCAGCCCGCAAACAACAGGATGCCGGTAAAGATGCCGACCAGCGAGATGCTGATCCCACCGAGCCGGACCTCCGTGAACAGCCGATAGGCAATCAGCTGCAGATCCTGGATGTGGAAACCCCAGAGCAGCAGGATGAGCGGAATGCCGGCCGCCAGCGCCACGCCGTAGATGCAGAAGCCCACCAGCAGCCCGACCTGATCGATCACCACCGGCCCGAGCTTGAAGCGCGTCGCCAGGAATTTGCCGGGCGTCGTCTCGCCGAACGTCTCGGTTCGCGAGATCGCCTTGCCGGACAGCAGCCCGATATAGGTGGTAACGCCGATCGCGCCGGTAAAGATCAGCTGCGAAGCGATGAACCGTGCAAGGCCGACATAGCCCGTCAGAGCAGCAAGAATCAGGATGGCACCGAGCACGCGCAGGATGATTGCCATCCCCTTCGGCCAATGCCGTCCGGGCGCATCCGGATCGCGGCTCTTCGCCATCATAGGACGTCCGAAGGATGCCGCAATCAGGATCAGGCCGATGATCAGCGCCGCGATCCAGCTTCTGACCACGGTCAGGACCAGTGGCGACCCCATCGATTCACTGATGCTACCGAGGAAGTAGTCGAGCGCGTGCACGATCGCCATCGCCAGTAGGCAGGCGCTGATGGACGTGGCGCCGCGATTGGAAAGCCTGACCAGGCGCCACTGCGGGTCCCTCGGTGCAAACACCGCATTGGTGAAGCGTCGAACAAAGTAGACAAGACCGATCGTGGCAAACAGCGCCGCAACGACAGGCGCGATGTCCGGCCGCAGCACGTTGAAGCTGTTGAGGAAAAAATACGACGTGACGAGCAATGTCGCGAGAGACAGCGTCCTGATCAGTGTCGACCAGAAAGCAACCGAAAGCCTGCTGATATAGGACGGCTTCTCCTCGCCCTCCTTGCGCTGCAGATAGGCTCCGAACAGGCGATAGCTGCCGGAGAGCAGAATCAGCGCCGTCGCCAGCGACATGAAGATTGCCGCGGCAAAGGCGAAAGCCTTGAACTTCAGTACGAAGCCGAGCCAGCTTGTCAGCGCCTGATGAAACGCGCCGACCTCCCGCACGAAGGCGGAGCCGGCGTCACTGATCACGGAAGCCGAAATATCCGTGCGGCGCAGCAGTGTTGCGGCAAACAGCTGCCGGCGCAGTTCCGCCACTTCGTTGGTCAGCCGCGCCATCATGCCGGTGAGGTTCTCGGCCTCGCCGGAAACGGCATTCAGTTGTGCCCGTTCGGACGTCAGGGCATTGCGCTCGTTTGCAACGATGTCGGCTTCCGGCGGCTGCCCATCTTTCGGCGGTTCACCGAGTTCGGCCAGGCGCGCCTTTATCTGTTCAAGGCGTGGCGCAAGCCCGGCGGAGATGTCGGCGACCGAGCGATTGAGCTCATCGGCGCGACCGGCCAGCGCGACGAGACCATCGTCATCATCGCGATTCTGCTTCACGCTTTCCTGCAGCGCTGTGAAATCGGCCTTCGCCTTCGCCATGCGCTTGGCGGCCTGCTCGGCCGGCGCGCTGGGCGGCGGCGCGGCCTGTTCGGTCGCGGGCGGCTGTGCGGGTGCCTGGGCGGTCGCGGGCGCCTGCGTTTGCGCGTAGCCGACACCAGTGCCTGCAATGGCAAGCGAGAGGAACAGGAAGGTCCGAAGCAGAATACGAGTCAGCCGCAAGATATCCCCACTGGGGTTGAATGAATGATGGTGAGCGCCTGCTTTTCATAGGAAACAAAGGCGACAGAAAGGCGACGTCGTTAAGAGCGACGCTCGCTCCACGGTCGATAGCACGCGACCGGGCGCAAGACGACGCCGAAATCCACCGTCGCGGGACGACGCCTGCGATCCGCCTATCGCGGAAATTTGTGTCCCGATACCTCTGCGCCAGCATCAGGCGCAAGCTGCAGGAAGCGTAAGGAAGAGATGACGCCGATCGAACCGATGACGATGAACGCCCAGCGGAAATCGACGAGCCCCGGATCGCCCAGGCCGCGAAACGCCGCCGAAACGTTGAGAACAGCCGCGGCAATTGCCACGCCGAGCAGCATCGATACCTGCTGCAACATGCTCGACAGCGTCGAGGCCGAGCTTCGCTGCGCACCGTTGATATCGGCAAAGGCGAGCGTGTTCAGCGCGGTAAATTCCATCGAACGCGACAGCCCGGCGATGAACAGCAGCGCATAGATGACGACCCGTGGCGTCTCCGGCACCAGGAAACCGCATCCGACAATCGAGAGGGCCGCGATCAGGCCGTTGAAGCAGAGAACGTTACGAAAGCCCAATCGTGCCAACAGCGGCGTCGTCACCGTCTTCATGCTGAGATTGCCGAGGAAGTACACCAGCAGATAGGCGCCCGCCTCGATCGAACTCAGGCCGAAACCGAGCTGGAACAGCAGCGGCAGAAGAAACGGCGTGGCGTTGACGGCCACCCGGCTCGCTGTCCCCGCGGACAGCGTGGCGACCGCGAAGGTCTTGACCTTGAAGGCAGACAGGTCGAGCAGAGGATTGTCCACCCGCAGGAAGTGTCGGCAGGCCATCACCGACAGCACGATCCCGGCAGCCAGCATCACCACGATCGGCAGAAGCCCGCCATGCCATTTCACCGACAGCTCGAGCGCAGCGAGCAGCAGCGTCAACCCTGCGGCGCTGAGGAGAAAGCCGCGCCAGTCGAGCCGTCCGGCGTCTTCCTCGCGCTGCTCCGGCACGAAACGCCACACCAGAACCATGCCGAGCGCGCCGATCGGCAAGTTGATCAGGAAATTCCAGTGCCAGCTGGCATAGGTGGTGATGACGCTGCCGAGCAGCGGGCCGATGACAGGCGCTGTCAGCGCCGGCCAGGTGATCAGCGCGATCGCCTGTACCAGTTCGGACTTGCGGGCATTCTTGAGAACGATGATGCGGCCGACCGGCGTCATCAGCGCACTGCCGGCCCCCTGGATCGCGCGGGCGATGATGAATTCGACCAGACCCGACGACAGCCCGCATAATAGCGACGCGGCCGTAAATACGGCGATCGACGCCATGAACACCCGCCGTGCGCCGTAGCGGTCGCCCAGCCAGCCGGACAGCGGAATGAACGCCGCCATGGTCAGCATGTAAACGGTGATGCCGATGCTCATCGACACCGTGGGAACGCCGAAGCTTGCCGCCATCTGCGGCAAGGACGTGGTGACGATCGTGCCGTCGAGGATCTGCATGAAGAAGGAAACCGCAACGACCAGCGCTACAATTTTGGACCGGCGCGCGCTCTGCGCATCACCATCCTGTTCGACCGTCTCAACTGCTGTCATCAAACTGCCAATGCGAAATCTGGATCTTGCGGCCGGTGGAAGCCGCGGATGATAGGCAACGGCGGCTGGCCTTTGTCCAATTTAGATAGGCCCATCATCGCGTGCAGGAAAGAGAAAAACGTGGGAAACGCGAGATTCGCTATACCGCTCAGCCCAAAATATTGGTGATCGCGCGCATGAAAATCCTCGAACCGATCGGGATCAGCGCCTCAGGGAAATCATAGTCGGGATTGTGCAGCTGCGGATGTCCCTCGCCTGCGCCGAGAAAGAACATCGCCGACGGCGCGACGGCTCGGAACAGCCCGAAGTCCTCCGATCCCTTCATCGGCAGCAGTGGGTTTTCACTGTCATGCGCGACGCCCTCGTCATCAAGTGCGGCGCGTAGAGCTTCGACCGCCTCGGGTGAATTGTAGCATTGCCTAAACACGTCTTCATAGCTGATAGAAAGCTTCAGCCCGGCCGCCTGCGCCTGTTGACGTGCGAGGATCTCCGCGCTCTCGACCAACGCCGCCATCCGCTCGTCCGTCAGGGTCCGCAGCGTCGCCCAAATCTCGGCGCGGCCGGGGCTGATACCGAAAGCCGGTTCGCCGAGACGGGCGTGGGTCACCGTGACGAGGCTGAAATCCGGCCCGAGCGGCCCATTGTTGCCAAGTGCAGTTAATTCGGCGAGCAGGTGCGATAGCGCGAACGTCGGCGCAATGCCGTCTTCGGGACGGGAGGCGTGCGAGGTCTTGCCATCGAGCACGATCTTCATGCCGCGCGATGCGCAATTGACGGTTCGCTCGCGCAGCAGCACATGGCCGAGCGGAATGCCCGGAAAATTATGCAGCGACAGCGCCATGTCGGGTTTCAGCGTAGCGAACTGCGGATCGGCCAGAACCGCCGCGGCACCGGCGCCGTTCTCTTCGGCCGGTTGGAACAGCAGCACGACACGCCCCTTGTTCGGCCGCTTCTGGCCGAGCGCCGTTGCCAGCGCCATCAGGATCGCCATGTGACCGTCATGCCCGCACAGATGCCCTTTGCCCGATATGGTTGACCGGTATGGAAGATCGGACAGTTCCTCGATCGGCAGGCCGTCGAGCTCGGCGCGGATCATCACCGTCGGCCCCGGAATTGCTCCCTCGTAGACGGCTCCGACACCATGCCCTCCGAGGTTTGAGACGATGCGGTCAGGCTTGGCGAGCAGCAACGCTTCCTGGATCCGCCGCGCCGTTTCGGCCTCTTCTCCCGACACCTCAGGATAACGGTGAAGTTCGCGCCGGAATGCGTTGATATGAGAAAGCTCTTCCTGAGTGAGAAACATCGATTCCGCCCCGCAAATCATCCGCATGCCTTAATCCAACAAGAAGGGCAGCAAGCCCGTTCGTCAATAGGTTGTCTTGAGCGGCAGCAGAACGTCGCGGCAGCGATGGGATCGAACTTTCGCTTTTCGGCCTGTCGCCATTTGTATATGTAAGGAAGCATTCACAGGAGAAGAACATGGATGCGGACGAAGCCGACCGGTACCGGGCGCCGGCGCTCGACAAGGGGCTCGACATTCTTGAGCTTCTGGCAAGCGTCGAGGAAGGGCTGACGCAGGCGGAAATCGCCAAGCGTCTCGACCGCAGTCCCAACGAGTTCTACCGGATGCTGGACCGGCTCGTCCGTCGCGGATACGTGACCAAGCTCGAAGGCGACCGCTTCACACTGACGCTGAAACTGTTCGGCCTGTCGCAGTTGCACGCGCCGGCCCGCCGCCTCGCCTCATTCGCCATGCCGTTGATGCGCGATCTCGCGCAGCGCACCAAGCAGGCCAACCACCTTGTGGTTTTCGACCGTGGATCGGCCGTCGTCATCGCCCAGCACGAAGCGCCGAATTACTGGGGCATCTCGATCCGCGTCGGCTCGCACATGAGCCTGCTGGAGACCGGCTCCGGCCATGTGCTGCTGGCGTTCCGCACCGACGAGGAACGAGATATGATGATATCGGAACATGCGCGCAGCAAGGACAGCGCGCCACTTGGGCCCGAGTTCTATGACCGTCTCGCCGAGATCCGCGAGCGCGGCTACGAGGTGATGCCGAGTGCCCAGACCGCAGGCGTCCACAATCTGTCCGCCCCGATTCTTGGCCCAGACGGCCGCGTTATCGCCGCCCTCACATGCCCCTATATCGGCCTCGTGAACGCGCCTGCCGCTCCCGACATCGAGCAGACCATCACCATGCTGCAGCAGGCCGCCAACGAGCTTTCGCTGCTGGCCGGATCGGACGTCAAGATTTCAGGTTAAAACATAGCTTGGAAAAATGGCCGGGACCGAAGCCCCGGCCGGGCAGCCCTTATTTGGACTGCCAGCTCTTGACCAGTTCGTCGTAATTGACGGTGACCGGCTTTTCCTTCTCGTTCTCGATCTTCAGCTGGGGAGCGAGGTTGCCCTTGGCGACCGCGTCCTTGTTCCAGTATTCGAGATCATGCTCCTCGGCGAGCTTCGGCCCGATATCGCCCTGCACCTTGGCGCGCTCGAGGCGCTGCAGGACCTTTTCCTGCTCTGCGCAAAGCGAATCCATGGCTTCCTGAGCGGTCTTGGCGCCGGAGGACGCATCGCCCACGGCCTGCCACCAGAGCTGTGCCAGCTTCGGATAGTCAGGAACGTTGGTGCCGGTCGGAGACCACTGGACACGGGCCGGCGAGCGGTAGAACTCGATCAGACCGCCGAGCTTCGGAGCGCGCTCCGTGAAGCTCTTGTCGCGAATGGTGGATTCGCGGATGAAGGTGAGACCGACATGGCTCTTCTTCACATCGACCGTCTTCGACGTCACGAACTGCGCATAGAGCCATGCGGCCTTGGCGCGATCGTCGGGCGTCGACTTCATCAGCGTCCAGGAACCGACGTCCTGATAGCCGAGCTTCATGCCGTCCTTCCAATAGACGCCATGCGGGCTCGGCGCCATGCGCCATTTCGGTGTGCCGTCCTCGTTGACGACGGGTAGACCCGGCTTGACGGCATCGGCGGTGAACGCCGTGTACCAGAAGATCTGCTGCGCCACTTCACCCTGCGCCGGCACCGGGCCGGATTCGGAGAAGTTCATGCCCTGCGCTGCTGGCGGTGCATAGGCCTTCAACCAATCCAGGTACTTCTGGATCGAATAGACGGCAGCCGGACCGTTAGTATCACCGCCGCGCGCGACGCAGGAACCGACGGGACGCGAGTTCTCGTCGACCTTGATGCCCCACTCGTCGACAGGCAGACCGTTCGGCAGGCCCTTGTCGCCGTTGCCGGCCATCGACAGCCACGCATCGGTGAAGCGCCATCCGAGCGACGGATCCTTCTTGCCGTAGTCCATGTGGCCGAAGACCTTCTTGCCGTTCACTTCACGGCCGGTGAAGAATTCGGCGATGTCCTCGTAGGCCGACCAGTTGACCGGAACGCCGAGATCGTAGCCGTACTTCGCCTTGAAGTCGGCCTTGTTCTTCTCGTCGTTGAACCAGTCGTACCGGAACCAGTAGAGGTTCGCGAACTGCTGGTCGGGAAGCTGGTAGAGCTTCTTGTCCGGCGCGGTTGTGAACTTGGTGCCGATGAAGTCGTTGATGTCGAGGCCTGGATTGGTGACGTCCTTGCCTTCCTTCTCCATCCAGTCGGTCAGCGAGCGTGCCTGCTGGTAGCGCCAATGGGTGCCGATCAGGTCCGAGTCGTTGACATAGGCGTCGTAGATGTTCTCGCCAGACTGCATCTGCGTCTGCAGCTTCTCGACGACGTCGCCTTCGCCGATCAGGTCATGGGTGATCTTGATGCCTGTTATGGCGGTGAAGGCTGGCGCCAGCACCTTCGATTCATATTCGTGCGTGGTCAGCGTTTCGGAAACCACCTTGATATCCATGCCGGCGAAAGGCTTCGCCGCATCGATGAACCATTGCATTTCCTTTTCCTGGTCGGCGCGGGAAAGCGTCGAGAGCTCGCCCACTTCCTTGTCCAGGAATGATTTCGCCTCGTCCATGCCGGCATAGGCGGAACCCGCCATGGCCAGCAAGATGCCTGCTGTTGTCGCTAGTAGATGCCGTCGCATGATATCCTCCCAAGGTTTGCGATTGCAGTCTTAACGTCAGGCGGCCAGTACCCCCGGCCATCTGTATCTCCCCGGACTAGACGTAGCGGAACACGCCGATGGCGTAGACTACGGCAAGCCCGAGAGCCCACCACAGGTTGGGTCCGACAAGACCCAGCCATGCGAGATGAATGAACGCTGCTCCCAGCAGCGATATGAAGAGACGGTCTCCCCGTGTCGTCTCGAACCGCAGGACTCCCACCCGTGGCGACCCGCCCGGTGCCAGATATTCCCAGACGCTCATGCCGATCAAAAGCACGAGGATCGTCAGGAAGAACAAGGCCGTCGGCAGCGTCCACGCCATCCAGGAAAAGTGCATGATCGATCTCCCTTGTCAGACGCGGCCGAGGGCGAAGCCCTTGGCGATGTAGTTGCGGACGAAATAGATGACGAGCGCGCCGGGAATGATGGTCAGCACCCCCGCTGCCGCCAACACGCCCCAGTCCATCCCCGAAGCCGACACCGTGCGCGTCATGATCGCCGAGATCGGCTTGGCGGCCGTCGTCGTCAGCGTGCGGGCAAGCAGCAGCTCGACCCACGAGAACATGAAGCAGAAGAAGGCCGCCACCCCAATCCCCGATGCCACCAGCGGCATGAAGATGCGAACGAAGAAACGCGGGAACGAGTAGCCGTCGATATAGGCCGTCTCGTCGATCTCCTTCGGCACGCCCGACATGAAGCCTTCGAGAATCCACACCGCCAGCGGCACGTTGAACAGGCAATGCGCCAGCGCGACCGCGATATGCGTGTCGATCAGACCGAACGCCGAATAGAGCTGGAAGAACGGCAGCGCGAAGACGGCGGGCGGCGCCATGCGGTTGGTTAGCAACCAGAAGAACAGGTGCTTGTCGCCGAGGAACCGGTAGCGCGAGAAGGCGTAGGCCGCCGGCAGCGCCGCCAGCACCGAGATGACGGTGTTCATCGCCACGTAGGTGATCGAGTTGATGTAGCCGTTATACCACGACGGATCGGTGAAGATGATCGTGTAGTTCCGGAGTGTCGGATGCTGCGGCCAGAGCGAGAAGGCGCCGGTAATCTCGGCGTTTTCCTTGAAGCTCATGTTGACCAGCCAGTAGATCGGCAGCAGCAGGAAGATGATGTAGAGGGTCGACACCACCCAGGAGAAGTTGCCCGCGGGCTTGTACTTGATGGTCTGAGCCATTGATTGCGCCATTGTCTTCTCCTTTCTCACGCGTTCTCGTCGCCGATGGTCATCACGGTGTAGAAGATCCATGAGAGCAGCAGGATGATCAGGAAGTAGATGATCGACATCGCCGCCGCCGGCCCGAGGTCGAACTGACCGACCGCCATCTTCACGAGGTCAATCGACAGGAACGTCGTCGAATTGCCCGGTCCGCCGCCGGTAACGACGAAGGGCTCGGTGTAGATCATGAAACTGTCCATGAACCGCAGCAGCACGGCGATCAGAAGCACCCGCTTCATCTTCGGCAGCTGAATGTAGCGGAACACCGACCAGCGCGACGCGCCATCGATCTTCGCCGCCTGATAATAGGCATCGGGGATCGACACGAGGCCGGCATAGCAGAGCAGCACCACCAGGCTCGTCCAGTGCCACACGTCCATGACGATGACGGTGATCCAGGCATCGACAGGATCGCGGACATAATTGTAGTCGAGCCCGATCGCCTCCAGCGTATGGCCGAGCAGGCCGATATCGACACGCCCGAACACCTGCCAGATGGTCCCGACGACATTCCACGGGATGAGCAGCGGCAGCGCCATCAACACGAGGCAGACGGGCACACCGAGCCCCTTCTTCGGCATGTTGAGCGCGATGAAAATGCCGAGCGGGATTTCCAGTGCGAGGATGATCAGCGAGAAGGCAAGGTTGCGTTGCAGCGCCGCCCAGAAGCGATCGGATTGCAGCGTCTGCACGAACCAGTCGGTGCCGGCCCAGAAGAACTCGTTGTTCCCGAACGTATCCTGCACCGAGTAGTTGACCACAGTCATCAGCGGGATGACGGCGGAGAAGGCGACGAGCACCAGCACCGGCAGCACCAGAAACCAGGCCTTGTTGTTCCATGTCTTGTTCATGGCTCAGCCCTCCCTGCCGACGCGCCAGGAATCGGCGTAGATGTTGATGGCTGTGGGATCGAAGGTGACGCGCGCCTCGGCGGGTATCTCCGCATCCTCGGTGACGACGATCGAGATCGGCTGCCCGGCGAAATCGGCCCGAACGATCTTCTGCCGGCCGATATCCTCGACCCGGTTGATCGTGACAGGCATGCCCTCGCGCCCGATGCGGATGAATTCAGGGCGTATTCCGAGCTCCGTCTTCGCACCGGCCGCCGCCTTCGGCGCGTAGTCGAGCGACAGCGTCTCGGCGCCGACAGTCACGCGATTGCCGTCGAGCTTTGCTGGAATGACATTCATCCCCGGCGAGCCGATGAAATAGCCGACGAAGGTGTGGCTCGGCCGCTCGAACAGCTCGGCCGGCGTGCCGATCTGCACGATTTCGCCCTCGTACATCACTACAACCTTGTCCGCGAAGGTCAGAGCCTCCGTCTGGTCGTGCGTGACATAGACCATGGTGAAGCCGAACTGCTTGTGCAGCCGCTTCAGCTGCGAGCGAAGTACCCATTTCATGTGCGGGTCGATGACCGTCAGCGGCTCGTCGAACAGGATGGCGTTGACGTCGTTTCGCACGAGCCCGCGTCCGAGCGAGATCTTCTGCTTCTGGTCGGCTGTCAGCCCCTGCGCCTTGCGCCGCGCCATCGGCGCGAGATCGATCACCTCGAGCATGTCGCGCACGCGGCGATCGACCTCCGGCTCTGCCACGCCGCGATTGCGCAGCGGAAAGGCAAGATTGTCGTAGACCGTCATCGTGTCGTAGATCACGGGAAACTGGAACACCTGCGCGATGTTGCGTGCCTGTGTCGCGAGGTTCGTCACGTCCTTGCCGTCGAACAGGATGCGCCCGTGCGATGGCTGCAGCAGCCCGGAAATGATGTTGAGCAGCGTCGTCTTTCCGCAGCCGGAAGGACCGAGCAGCGCATAAGCGCCGCCATCATTCCATTCGTGGTCGACTTCGCGCAGCGCGTAGTCCTTGTCCGACTGCGGGTTCGGTCCATAGGCGTGGCGGATGTGGTCGAGCGTTATGCGTGCCATGTCCCTGCCCTCCTCAAGCCTTGGCGCCGGACGCGATGGCGCGCCCGTCGGTATCGAACGCCATCAGATGGCGCGCGTCGAGAAACACATCGATGTCGGTATCCGGATCGATGTCGTGAATGCCATGCGCCAGCATTACCCAGCGCACCCCGTCATAATCGAGATAGACGAAGCTCTCCGATCCGGTGATCTCGGAAAGCTGCGTGCGCGCCTTGAGCCGCGAAGCGCCCGGCGTCTGCGCCGAAAGTCCGAGGTGATGCGGATGAAACGCCA
The DNA here is from genome assembly GCA_900472625.1 of Hyphomicrobiales bacterium. Lineage (GTDB taxonomy): Bacteria > Pseudomonadota > Alphaproteobacteria > Rhizobiales > Rhizobiaceae > Rhizobium. Next base: position 22,374 of record UCIT01000097.1, read on the forward strand.
CCGTCACCGGTCCGTCCGCCATAGCGGAGAGATGTGCTGGCACCGCAAACACGTCGGCGCCCTGCCGCTGGAATGTGGCCCCGGTCTTGACGACGTCGATGAAATTCAGCGGCGGATCGGCGAAGATCTTCGCGGTGGTCAGATCGGCGGGCGTTCGGTAAACCGAAATCGTTGGTCCGAACTGCGTCACGCGCCCCTGCGACAACGTCGCGGTGTTGCCACCAAGCAGCAGCGCTTCCGAAGGCTCCGTAGTTGCGTAGACGAAGATGGCGCCCGATTGCGCGAAGATTTTCGGCAGTTCGGCTCGCAGTTCCTCGCGCAGCTTGTAATCGAGATTGGCGAGGGGCTCGTCCATCAGGACGAGGCTGGCGTTCTTCACCAGCGCCCGCGCCAGCGCCGTGCGCTGCTGCTGGCCGCCGGAGAGGTTGAGTGGCGTGCGATCGAGATAGGGCGTCAGGCGCAGCAGTTCCGCTGCCTTGCGAACCTCCCGGTCGATTGTCGCCTTGTCCTTGCCTGCGATCCGCATCGGCGAGGCGATGTTTTCGTAGACGGTGAAAGCAGGGTAGTTGATGAACTGCTGGTAGACCATCGCGACATTGCGCTTCTGCACCGGCATGCCGGTGACATCGACGCCGTCGAAACGGATCGTGCCGCTGGTCGGACGATCGAGCCCGGCCATCAGCCGCATCAGCGACGTTTTGCCGGAGAGCGTCGGCCCCAGCAGCACATTCAGTGTGCCTCGTTCAAACGCAAGATTGGTCGCGTGGATATGCTCATCCCCGCCCACAGTCTTTGCGACATCTAGCAATTCCAGCATTCCGGTTCCCGTGCCTCCTCACAGCGGGGACCACATGCCGCTCCTATCCGGCCATCTGAGCCGGTAGCGCGGCCATGTACTCCTCCAGTATCGCAGCCTCTTCCTTTGTCAGCCTCAAGCCTTCCTTCGTCCTTCTCCAGAGAACGTCGTCGGCATGTCTGGCCCACTCATGATCGATCAGATAGCGAACCTCCACCTCATAGAGATCGCTACCGAAACAGCGCCCGAGATCCTCGGTCTTGCGCGCCTGCCCCAGCAAGAGCGCCGCCTTGGTACCATAGCGACGAATGAGCCGGCGCGCATGCGCTTCCTCGAGAAACGCGTAGGTATTGCGCAGTTTGCGCACCTCGGCCTCGTATCCAGTCGCCGGAAAATCGCCGCCTGGCAGATGGCTCTTCGCCGTCCACGGCGCGCCCTTCTCACCGATGGCCGCACCGATCTTCTCCAGCGCATGCTCCGACAGCCGCCGGTAGGTCGTCAACTTGCCGCCGAAGACATTGAGCAACGGTGCGCTTTCGCCCTCGCCCTCCATCTTCAAGACGTAGTCACGCGTCGCTTCCTGCGCCTTGGATGCACCATCGTCGAACAGCGGGCGGACGGCGGAATAGGTCCAGACGATATCCTCCGACCGCACCGGTTCGTTGAAATATTCGCTGGCCGCTTTGCAGAGGTAGACGGTCTCCTCGTCGGAGATCTTCACATCCTTGGGATCGGCGGTGTAATCGCGATCGGTGGTGCCGATCAGCGTGAAATCCTGCTCGTAGGGGATCGCGAAGATGATGCGATTGTCAGGGTTCTGGAAGAAGTAGGCCCTGGGACCGCTGAACTTTTTCTTCACGACGATATGGCTGCCCTGCACCAGCCGCACATGCCGCGCCTCGTTCTGCCCGAAGGCGGCGCGAATGACGTGATCGACCCAGGGACCGGCCGCATTGACCAGCATCCGCGCCTGAAACTGCTGTGTCTGACCGCTGACGGCGTCAACCGTTTCGATCGCCCAGAGCCCGTTCTCGCGCCTTGCCGAAACGACCTTGGTGCGCGGCATGATCAGCGCACCCTTGTCGGCCGCATCGCGGGCGTTCAGCACTACCATGCGCGCGTCATCGACCCAGCCGTCGGAATATTCGAACGCCTTGGCGAACAGCGATTTCAGCGGCTTGCCGGCAGGATCGCGGCGCATGTCGAGCACCTTTGTGGCGGGCAACAGCTTGCGACCGCCCAGATGATCGTAGAGGAACAGGCCGAGACGGATCAGCCATGCCGGCCGTATACCGCCCTTGTGATAGGGGAGCACGAAGCGCATCGGCCAGATGATGTGCGGCGCCATGGCCCACAGGATTTCGCGCTCCATCAGCGATTCCCGCACCAGGCGAAACTCGTAATGCTCGAGATAGCGCAGTCCGCCGTGAATGAGCTTGGTCGCGCCGGACGATGTGCCGGACGCGAAGTCGTTCATCTCGGCCAGCGCGACTGAATAGCCGCGGCCGATGGCGTCACGCGCAATGCCGCATCCGTTGATGCCGCCGCCGATGACGAAAAGATCGTGAATCTGACCGCTCACGTTTGCCCCAAGCCCCTAGAATGCCGCACCGCAACAAGACAACGCAATTGCGAAAGTAAAATCAGTTAAAGCGAAACTCATTCGAATGTCAAACGAATGTTTCGCACTCTTATGGCCGCCGGGGATGTCAGACGTATGACAGCCGGATGCGTCAGGTGTTGAAATTGATAAATGATTTCAGGAAGGTTCGGCGGTGCGGAAATAGGCGCGCGGCGGCGCGCCGAGCATTCGTTTGAACATAGTGGTGAAAGCGGCGACGCTTTCATATCCGAGATCGAACGCCACCGTTGTCACCGATTCGCCACCGGCGAGCCGCGGCAACGCGGTAAACAGCGCCGCCTGCTGCCGCCACGTCGACAGGCTTATGCCTGTTTCCCTGCGGAAGGCACGGGTGAAGGCACGCCGGCTCATGTTCAGTTGTTCCGCCCAGTCATCGATAAGAAGCCGCGCCGTCGGGTTTGCCAGAAACGCCCGGCAGAGCGTGGCAAGCTTCATATCCGACGGGATTGGCAGCCCCAGCGGCCGATCCGGCAGCTGCGATATCTCCTCTAACATCAGAGCCATGATCAGCCTTCGCCGCCGCGAATTTCCGGCGTCGCCTGCCGGCGAGACCGCTTCCACGATCAACGCTCGCGCCAGATCCGTCAACGCCACCACCCGGATCACTTCGGGCAACGCTGTCAGCGCCTCCGAACTGATATAGGCCGACAGCATTGTCACCTCGCCAAGCATGTCGACGGAGTGGTCGAGCTTGGCCGGTATCCACAAGGCATGCTCGGGCGGCACCATCCAGCGCCCTTGGCGAGACGATACCATGACGACGCCGGTACGCGCGTAGACGAACTGCGCCCGGCTGTGTTGATGCGGCGCGACGTGGTAGCCGGACGGATACTGCGACGGAATCGTGTGTACCGGCTCCGCTGCCGCCTCGATCGCGGCCAACCGCTCGACATGCAGCTTGGTCAGGTCAGCGGACGTCTGATGTTGCAGTGCTTTCATGCAGTCTGGCCCACTCGCAAAGATATGGGACCAAAACACGAAAGCGGGACCGGAGCAACAGGACTATGCGGATACTTTAGAACCACGGAGGATATCGTGACGACAAATACAATGGCTGCGGAGAAACCCTCCGCGGAACAGACGGTTTTCAGCATCATCATGGCGGTCAGTTTCTGCCATCTCCTCAACGATACCATGCAGTCGCTGATCCCTGCCCTCTACCCGATGATCAAGGACAGCTACGGCCTCGATTTCACCCAGATCGGCCTGCTTGGCTTGGTGTTCCAGGTGACCGCGTCGCTGCTGCAGCCGCTCATCGGCATCTACACCGACAAGCGCCCCTTGCCCTATTCCCTGTCGATCGGCATGGGCTTCACGCTGATCGGCCTCGTGCTGCTGGCCTATGCGCACGCCTACTGGGTGCTGCTGCTTGGTGCCGGCGTCGTCGGTCTGGGCTCTGCCGTGTTCCACCCCGAATCGTCACGCGTGGCCCGCCTCGCCTCCGGCGGCCGTCATGGTCTCGCGCAATCGCTGTTCCAGGTCGGCGGCAATTTCGGTTCGGCCATCGGCCCGCTGCTGGCAGCCTTCATCGTGCTGCCACGCGGCCAGACCAGCGTCGCATGGTTCTCGCTGGCGGCCCTCACGGGCATGATCATCCTGTGGCGTGTCGGCGCCTGGTACGCCAATCACCGCCGCACCAATGCCGGTCGTAAGGCGTCGCTCAATGCCGTTGTGCTGCCGCGCGGCAAGGTGATCATGGCGATCGCCGTTCTCGCCATGCTGGTTTTCTCGAAATACGTCTATATGACCAGCCTTTCGAGCTACTACACCTTCTACATGATCGAGCGCTTCCAGGTTTCCGTGCAGCAAGCGCAAATCCTGCTCTTCGTCTTCCTCGGCGCCGTCGCCATCGGCACGGTCGCCGGCGGTCCGATCGTCGATTGGTTCGGCACAAAGTTCACGATCTGGTTCTCGATCCTCGGCGCCCTGCCCTTCACGCTGGCGCTCCCCTACGCCGACTACACCTGGACCATCGCCCTGACCTTCGTCATCGGCGTCATCCTGGCTTCGGCCTTCTCGGCCATCGTCGTCTTCGCGCAGGAACTGGTGCCCGGCCGCGTCGGCATGATCGCCGGTCTGTTCTTCGGCTTCGCCTTCGGCATCGGCGGCATCGGTGCCGCAGCACTCGGCATGGTGGCCGACCGCATGGGCATCGTGTTCGTCTATCACGTCTGCTCGTACCTGCCGCTGCTTGGCCTGCTCACCGTCTTCCTCCCCGACATCGGCAAGGGCCGCCGTCACGGGACCGCGAAGGCGAAGTAACGGATCGTTGCGAGATCAAGACAGCCTGAATCAGAAAGGGCCGAGGTATCATGCCCCGGCCCTTTTCACTTTATGGTCCCGGCGTTCGTCAAGAACCCCGGCGGCCGGCAGTTTACTTGCGTGCGCCGCCCGGACGACCCTTGTTCTGGCCTGTGCCGCCGGACGTCTTGGCATCGTTGGCCTGACCGAACTGGGTGCCGCCGAGATGTCCGCCACCGCTGCTGTTGGCAACATAACGTTCGGTCCGGCGCTGAATCTCGGCCGCATTGGTCTTGCTCATAGGATCTTCCCTTCGCTGAATAGAAAACCGCCTCCGGCCGGCGGCCAGAGCGCGTCGAATCGATTTTGAGAGAAGAAGTCAGCTTGAGCGCCAGGACGTCAAAGAAGGGCGCTAAACAAAGCTCGACCGCAATTTCGATGGAAGAGCTTTGCGCGCTTAATGCGGCCAAAGCAAGAGCCACGTCGCGCGCCAGCCGAAGCCGTTATCACGGAAACAAAAAAGGCCGGGGCGAAACCGCACCGACCTTCCTCATCGCATCTCACACCAGTGCCAGTACATCCGTGGTCAAAAGCATTAACGCGACACCGGCAACTGCGAACGTCCACTGTTGGGACGCTAACCAGCAATGCCGATGAACAGTATATGGGAGAGCATTGTGTCGAATTCAAGTCATGGCTGAAGAAAGCTCCGATCGCGAGCCATTGCCAATTGGATGACGAGTGTCAGCCTGCGCCACCATTGACGGGATCGGCTTCCGCCTGGGCATCATGCACAGCCGTCGCGGGCGCGTGTTCCTCAAGACCGTAGTGCTTTTCGAGAGCGCTCCAGCTCTGATCCATGGCGTAGGTCGAAGATAGATGCGGGATGCCGATGTGTCCGAATGCCAGCGAAAGCTGACGCTCGGCGACATCTTCCGCCAGCTTCCCGATCTGCTGGCTGTAGAGTACAGATACCAGCCCGGTTCTATCCGCGCCCGAAAGGCAATGGATGAGGATCGGCTTCGGCGCATCGCGCATGATGGCGACAAGTTGGTCGGCCTTGGCTGGTGTCAGAATTTTCGAAGCCGACATGCCAAAATCCACATGTCCAACACCGAGCCGCTCGGTCACGGCCACCTCCTCCTCCCACCACTTCGCATAGCCGCTGTTGCCACGCAGGTTGATGACCGTCTTGATGCCGTTGGCCCGGATATAGCGCTCCAACTGGGCCGTCGATGGCTGTGCCGACCGGTAGAGCTGACCCTCGATGACAGTATGGAAATTGCCGGTCAGCTGCAGATATCCGGCGTAGCCGCCGAACGTCGCTCCACAGAGCAGAACGAGTCCGCCCACGGCCTTGGCAAACAGTGGAATCCGACGTCGCGTTTGTGCCTGCACGGGTCTCTCCGGAAACAAATCAACAGAGCCCGGTTATGCGCGAGACGGCTGACAGCAACCTGAAGCAAACATGAAGATATTGCGACGAAAAGCGCTTATGGATCATGGGCCTAAGCATGATTGGCATGCTAACCGCAAACAGCAATTCGCCGCCGCTTTTCTGTGCGACGGGGAACAGTCTTCGAAGCCTCGTGCCAGCGTGCTGGCGAACCTAGCCCGGTGCGGCGCTGGCGACATGCGTGCTGCTTTTCCGGCAACCGGAAAACACATCGAGCTTCGGATCATAGACCGAGGTAGCGACGTCCATCATGCCGAGAACGCTGTGGAAGAAATTGTCATGCGAGGTCGGCTTGGCTGCACCAGCTGCCACACACGCCAGGTCGTATCCGGCCGAGTCCTGCAAATCCTGCGACATCCACACCAGCAGCGGGACATGCGTCTGCTGAATCGGTGCGATCACGTAGGGAGTGCCATGCAGATAGAGCCCGTTCTCGCCGAGTGATTCGCCATGGTCGGAGAAATAAACCACCGATGCCGCGAGCTTATCCGACCGCTGCTTCAGCTTGTCGATGACCGTCGAGACAATATGATCGGTGTAGAGGATGGTGTTGTCGTAGGCGTTGCGGATTTCATCCGGTGAGCAGCTGCCGAAGTCGTTGGCGCGGCAATCCGGTTTGAAGCGACGAAACTCCTCCGGATATCGCGCGTAATAGGCGGGACCATGACTGCCGAGCTGATGCAGCACGAGCACGCTATCGCCTTTCACATTGTCCAACCAGCCATCGACCTTGTCGACCAATATCCCGTCCAGGCATTCGCCATCCTTACAAAACCGCGGATCGGCAGAGTCGGGGAGATACTCGTAAGGGACACGGTCGGTAACGTGGTAGCTGCCAGTATCGTTGTCGAGCCAGGATACCGCGACCTTGGCATTGCCGAGCACATCGAGAACGTTCTGCGTCTCCAGTCCCTTGCGGTGGGTGTAGCTGGCGCGCGGGTAGACCGAAAACAGGCAGGGAATGGACACGGCCGTCGCCGTGCCGCAGCTGCTGGTGTTGTTGAAATAGACGACGCCCTGCTTCTTCAGCTCCGGATTGGTCTCACGCTCGTAGCCGCCGAGCGAAAAGTCCTGCGCCCGCGCGGTCTCTCCGGCGACGACGATCAGCACCCGCGGCTTGGTCGTGCCCGCAGTGTTGACACGATGTGCGTCCGTACCCAGCGGCTGGGCAACAACATTGGCGTCCTCTCCAGACGAGATCGCAAATCGGACCGCGCTGGTGATCGGAACGAACGGATTGAGCGTGTCGAGGATGTCCTTATGCGCGCGGCCGACGCCGGCAAACGTGCGGTAGTCACCAAGGCCGATCACCGCAAACACAGCCGTACACGCAAGGATGACCACGGTGTTGTGGGCAAGTTTGCCCAGGATCGGCCGATGCCGAATGCGCACCCAGATGATCAGCAGCGACGGCAGAACGCCTGTCAGGAAAAGGTGCATCGCGAAGCGCGGGGTGATCAGATGCCCGGCTTCGGCGCCGGTGGAGACAGCCGCATTGCGGATCATCTCCTTGTCGACGATCACACCGAACGCGTCTGTGAACCACGACGCCGCCGAGGCGGCGATCACGAAGAAGATAAGGAACGGCTTGGTGATGTATTTGGCCGAAAACAGCGTGACGACGCCCATGCACGCTGCTGCGATACCGATGACGAAGATCGTGAATCCGAAGCGATCGGCCGAGAAATAGCCGGATGCCTTCCACCAGAAGGTTCGGTTGGTGACGAGAAGAATATAGGCCGTCGTCAGCAAGCAAAGCATGACGCTGCCGATTTCGGGTCTGAACAGGCGTCTCGCTGGTCCTGATGTGCTGTCGGTCAAATCGGTATCTCCGCAATCATCGGCGCGGAGAACCATCGGTAGCCCGATCGAGTCTCCGCCTATGCTCGACGGATGCCCCTCTTTTCTGACATCAACCTGAAAGCTGCTGTCGCGCGGCATCGATTCACAGCGAGCAGGTTATCCCTTGAGGCCGAAATGCGTCTCCAGCCGATGCCAGCTGACATCCATGGCGTAGACCGAGGAGAGGTGCGGAATGGCGACATGGCCATAGCGAAACGACAGCTGCCGCTCGGCAACGTCTTCGTTGATACCGGCGATCTGCTGGCTGTAGATCACCGAGACCAGACCGGTGCGATCCGCCCCGCTCTGGCAATGAATGAGGATTGGCTTCGGCGCCGCCTTCATGATCGCAATCAGCTGGTCCGCACGCTCCGGCGTCAGCACGGTTCCTGACGACATGGCAAAATCGATGTGCTCCACGCCAAGCTTCTTCGCGGTGGCGATTTCGGAATTGTACCACTGCGCATCGGGATTTTCGCCGCGCAGGTTGATGATCGTGTTGATGCCCTTGGCCCGAACCCGCTTTTCCAGCGCGTCCGGCGATAGCTGTGCGGATCGATAGAGCTGTCCACCGATAACGGTGTGGAAATTGCCGCTCAGCTGCAGATAGCCGATGTAACCGCCAAACGCGGCACCACACAACAGGACGCCCGCCGCCACCGACAGCAACGCGACCTTGCGCTTCTTCAAGAACTCTTTCACGGCAAATCCTGACAATCCGTACGAATTGACAGGACCTTGAACCCCGATGCTGACGGCCACCTGAAAGCGAAGATGCTTTCGCAGAGGCGGGCAAGCAGGCTGGATGTTCGCAAATCGCAAAATGCAAATCGGTAGATCGCACCCCACGAAAGGGATGAAAAACAGCCGAAACCCCTATTAAGTATTTGAAATCATTGGCGACCCCTGCAGGAATCGAACCTGCGACAACCTGCTTAGAAGGCAGGTGCTCTATCCAGCTGAGCTAAGGGGCCGTACGGCCGATGCACCTTGATGCATCGGCAAAATCAATCCGGGACGCGGATCAGTGCGTCCAGGGCTGCGTGCGCGTATAGCGGAAATTATCCGGATACGCCACCGTCTGGCGCTGCGGATCCTTCGGTGCGATCACCCGGTATTCGATGCCGTTGCGCTGGGCGTAGGCTTCGGCCAGTTCCTGCGTTTCGAAATTCAGCTTCACCTGCTGGCGCATGTCGGACGACGAGGTGTAGCCCATGATCGGATCGATCGTGCGGGGAATTTCCTGATCGAATTCGAGCACCCAGAGATGGGTCTTTGCCTTGCCGGATTGCATGGCGGTCTTGGCTGGACGATAGATCTTGGCAGACATTGCTGCACGCCTCCGATTAATGGCTTTCGCCCTCGATGTCATCCGGCACCGTTTCCGGGCCGTCTTCGTCCACGATCGCACGAAGAGATGAATTTTGATTAGCGGCGAATCTATTCCTTTTCAAGGAAAAAGCCGCAGCCCGGCGGGATGGGCGGTTCAGCCCTTGTGCATGTCCTGCGCCACCACCTCACCCGACCTCCTGCAGCCAGCGAACAGATCCAATGTCGGATCGTAAACGGTAGTCGCGACATCCATCAGACCAAGAATGCTGTGGAAGAAATTGTCGTGGGAGACAGGATCGGCAGCCTTTGCCGCAAGGCAGGCCGTGTCGATGCCCGATGCCACACTGAAATCCGGCGATAGCCAGGTGATGATCGGCGCCCGTGTCTGCTCCGCCGGTGCGATAATATAAGGCGCACCATGTAGATAAAGGCCGTTTTCGCCAAGCGATTCGCCGTGATCGGAAACATAGACCATCGCGGCGGAGATCGAATCTTGCCTTGCCTTCAGATTGTCGATGACCTTGGCCACCACATGGTCTGTGAACAGGATGCTGTTGTCGTAGGCGTTGACGATCTCCTCCGGCTTGCAGGCGCCGAACTCCGGCGTCCGGCAGTCGGGCGTGAAGCGGCGGAAGTCATCGGGATAACGCCGATAGTAGGCCGGACCGTGGCTACCGAGCTGATGCAGCACCAGCACGCTGTCGCTCTTCACGTTCGCAAGCCAGCTGTCGAGCTTGTCGAGCAGCACGGTATCCAGGCACTCGCCATCGGTGCAGAAGCGCGGATCGGCGGCATCGGGCAGGAAGCGATAGGGAATGCGGTTGGCCACGCCATAGCTGCCGGTGTCGTTATCCCACCATTCGACGTTGATCTTCGCGTGACCGAGAATGTCGGTCAGGTTGTCGGTCTCCAGCCCCTTGCGATGGGTATAGTCGCTGCGCGGATAGACCGAGTACATGCAGGGCAACGACACTGCCGTCGACGTGCCGCAGCTGGTTGAATTGGAAAAATAGACGACGCCCCGCGCCTTCATCTCGGGGTTGGTCTCGCGCGGATAACCGCCGAGTGAGAAGTTCTGCGCCCTGCCCGTCTCGCCGGCAACGATAATCGTCACCCGCGGCTTGCCGTTGGCGCTCGCGGAGCGCTGGTGCGCGTCGGTGCCGAGCGGCCGGCGCACGATGTTGCGATCCTCCTCGGAGGCAAACACGAAGCGCGCCACGCTGCCGATCGGAATGAAGGGATTGAGCGTCAGCATCAGATCCCGGTGCAGGCGGCCAACCGAGGCATAGGTCTGCGAAAAGGAAAGCCCGACCGCCACGAAAACCATCAGGCACGGCATGATCACCGCCATGTTCCAAACGAACTTCTTCAGGAACGGCTTGTGGACAACCTCGACCCAGATGATGAACAGCGACGGCAGCACTCCGGCAAGCAGAATATGCAGCATAAAGGACGGTGTGATCAGATGCGCCGACTCGGCGTGCGTCGTCACGGCGGCATTGCGGATCATTTCCTTGTCGATGACGACGCCGAACTGATCGGTGAACCACGACGACAAAACAGCCACCATGACAAAGAAGATCAGCGCGGGCTTGATCAGGTACTTTACCGAAAACGTGGTGAAGGCAGCCACCGTAATGGCGAAAATCCCGACAATGAACCCGGCAAAGGCCGTCGGCACAAACGAGAGATAATCGAAGGCGCGGCTCCAGAAGGTCTGGTTTGCCACCGCAAGAATATAGACCGCCGTCAGAACCGACAGGGAAATGCTGCCCATGCGCGGCCGAAAGCGCCTGCGCGGAGCCGATAAGCGTGTGTCGTCCAATATGCTCTCTCCACCGTGATGCCGCGCGATCCAGGCAGGACCGCCGCATCATTCGGCCGGGAGATGGCATCCGTTTCTGACAGAAACCTGAAACCTTCGTGCCCTATCAATGTGGAAAGACGATTTTAGTTATTGCGGCCCACCAACGAACCGTGTATTGGCCTCCTCGTTGGTACGGAGTGTAGCGCAGTCTGGTAGCGCATCTGGTTTGGGACCAGAGGGTCGGGAGTTCGAATCTCTCCACTCCGACCACCGACAAACAGCTGAAGATGTTCAGCAAATCCCCAAAAAACAAAATGGCTGCGGCATCGATCTTTCGAACGGTGCGATTGCCCGCGCCACTGCCTGGCGGATCGAGGCACCGCCTGAATGTCTGCTGTTCACACATCGACAATCGTGTGAATCATACGCTCAGAACCTTCCCCATCCTCAGTTTTCCGACCTCACCCAAGCGCCGCCCGATGCAGCCAACGGAACAAAATCCTTAAAGAGTCGTTCATTTATCGAACGATGAACAAGGTTTTCCGTCGATGGCCAGAACAACGAATTTCATTTCCGCGCTGATGCTGGGTGTTTCGTTTCTGGCATCCTCGTCCGCCCCGGCCAATGCTTTCAGCATTCTGACTGCGCCGACACCGGCAGCCACCTCATCGCAGGGCGCACTGGCTGCGTTCAGTGAAAGCGACAACGGCAATGGCGCGGAAAGCAATCTTCTCCTGTCCCCGACGGAGATAAACCACATCAGGTGGTGCGCTCAGCGCTACCGGTCATACCACCCAACGGATGACACCTATGCCAGCCCGACAGGCGCAAGAATGGCGTGCCGTTCACCAGGTTGAACGCGTTAGATGCCAATCACAAAGCGAGATTCAGAGAATCACACGGTGCGCATGGGTAAAAATCTCGAACTCTTGGCCCCTCGCGACAGCAATCAAGGTCATCCCAGCTTCATCGGCGGCCCGAATGGCATAGGCCGTGGGCGCCGATATGGCGATAATGATGGGACTGCCAAGAATACCGGCCTTCTGGATCATCTCGATCGACAGCCGGCTTGTCACAGTCACGGCGCCGCTGGCGCCTGTAGTACCCGAAGCAATCACAGCGCCGCATAACTTGTCCAGCGCATTGTGCCGCCCGACATCCTCCCGCACCATCGTCAATCCCTGGCCTGGAACATAAAAGCCGGCCCCATGCACAGCCCGGGTCGCGTGGTTGAGGACCTGCCTGTCGCCAAGCGATGCAACAGCAGTGGCAATATCGGCCGGTGTGATTGTCAGAGGCGCCGCGGCAACGCTGGGTGTCTGGCGGACGGCCTGCTCCAGCGATTCGATCCCGCAGAGGCCACATCCCACTGGCCCCATCATATGGCGACGACGCGCCCGCAGCTTTTCCTCGACGTCGGCCACAAGCGATAGCTGAACATCCACACCCATCGCATCACGGACAATCTCGATGCTTTCGATCTCCGAGGCGGCACCGATCAGGCCTTCGGTTAGGCTAAAGCCAACGGCGAAATCGACGAGATCATCAGGTGTCGCCATCATCACCGCATGCGAACTGCCGCCATAGGAAAAGGCGATCGCCACTTCCTCGGCCACCACCCTCGTCGCTTGCGTGACAACGCCACCCCGCACGGCAATCGTCGGGACGGTTTCGCAGGTTGTTCTCTTGTCGACAAAATTGATGTTCACGTTGTCTTCCCGGCCTGCCGATCGTTCGTCGTTTCGTTCGCCATGATGCATGATGACGGCCAATCTGGCATCCATCCAATCCTATCAAAATCACCAGGCGTCAACGCGCCAAAACTTCGGCGGATATCACTTCCTCCCGCCGCACTTGGGACATTGCTCAATCACGATTTCAATGACTGACCATCTGGTCAGTTTATTGCGCCGGTCGCGCTGGAAGGATATTGTTCGATGACGCCATGCACCGCCGCCCCTTCGGCAGATTGTGGAATGCGCGGACCATGCAATTGGAAAACACCATGCAAAGCGCAGACAGGCCTTCCGCCTCGCAACGAAGCGAGGTCGGGAAAATTCGCCGCAAGAACGAAGCCGAGATCCTTCGCGCGGCAACGCTGCTGTTTTCGAAAAACGGCTTCCAAGGGGTGCGAATCGCTGAAGTCGCCGAAGAGGCAGGCCTGCCGAAAGCGAACATCTACTACTACTTCACCTCCAAGGAAGCGATCTATACCGGCATCCTGCGCAAGTTGATTTCCGGCTGGGACGAGGCACTGGAGGAGATCCGGGCCGATCGCGAGCCGCGCGAGGCGCTGGAAGCCTATGTGCGCGCCAAGCTCGACTACGGCCGCCGCAACCCGGAGGAGTCGCGGCTGTTCGCGGCCGAATTGCAAAGCGGCGGACCATTCCTTTCGGATGCCGATCGCGAGCACATGCGCGAGGCGACCGACAAGCGTGTGACCATCGTCGAGGGCTGGATCGAAAATGGCCGGATGAAACCGGTCAATCCGCGGCACCTCTTTATCATCCTGTGGTCGGCGACGCAGTTCTACATCGATTCCGACAAGCTCGCCTGCGATGCATTGCGCATACCCGAGATGACCGACACCGATTACCAGGACGCGGCGGCAACGATCCTTCAGACCGTCATCGGCAGCGTGATCCCCACCGCCTGACAACGCTGTAGAGCCGGTAATCGCCTTTAAAACGCAGAACGCCAGGCCTCATCGACCCGGCGTTCCTTATTCGTATCGTGAGCTGTATCAGGCGGCGGTGGACTGGCGCTTCGGCAACTTCCAACCCGGGCGCACGAAGTGGCAGGTATAGCCATTCGGAATGCGCTCCAGATAATCTTGGTGCTCCGGCTCGGCTTCCCAGAAATCGCTGACCGGCGTGAGCTCCGTGACCACCTTGCCCGGCCACAGACCTGACGCATTCACATCGGCGATCGTATCTTCGGCAACCTGCTTCTGCACATCGTTGGTGTAGAAGATGGCGGAACGGTAGCTCGGGCCGAGATCGTTGCCCTGGCGATTCGCTGTCGATGGATCGTGAATCTGGAAGAAGAACTCCAGAATGTCGCGATAGCTGGTCTTGGCGGGATCGAACACGATCTCGATCGCTTCGGCGTGGTTTCCATGATTGCGGTAGGTGGCATTCGCCACTTCGCCACCGGTATATCCCACCCGCGTCGTCTCGACGCCGGGGAGCCGGCGGATCAGGTCCTGCATACCCCAGAAGCAACCGCCTGCCAGTACTGCGCGTTCAGTGGTCATCGCTAGTCTCCATATCAGGACGTTTCATCTCGTGGCCTACAGATAGGCATTCGAACCAGCTTTTGCCAGCCACCCCACACCCGAAGCTTCAGTTCCCTCAGCGCAATGCCCCAGCATTCTGCGGATCCGCGCGACACCAAATTGAGCAACAGCTTATCAATTATGCCGGCCAAGTATTTGATTTTACTTTGAAGAGGCATGCGTTTAGGGAGGCATTCAAGGGTCGTGCGCCGGCGCAGAACATGACGCAACGAAACGTCGCTTCACGTAACGGCAATTGCGCGCCCGCTCGCATTCGAAAACATCAGGAGCAAGACCACAATGGCAGACGACACGATCGTGAAAGACAGCAACGGCGCCCAGCTCAACGATGGCGATTCCGTCACGCTGATCAAGGACTTGAAGGTCAAGGGCACATCGGAAACCATCAAGCGCGGCACGCTGGTGAAGAATATCCGGCTGAACGGCAATCCCGGCGAAGTCGAATGCAACACCAAGCAGGTCAAGGGCCTGGTGTTGAAAACGGAGTTCGTGAAGAAAGCCTGAGGTGCAGCAAAAGTTTGATCTGGCCGGCCAGCGGTTTGATGCAGATCAAAGCGCGTGCCGCGGAGATCTGTAGTCTCACCCCATGAGCTTCTTGCACGTCGCTCATACGTATGACTTGGCTCGTCTCGGCCTCAACCGCCAGACGAGCCTCTTTTACGCGGAATGACCTGCAGCGAGAATACAGAGTCCGTCAGGCGACGCTTACTTGTATTTGGCGATCGTCGCGCTCACCACCGTATCGCCAGACTTGATGCCGAGCTTTGCCGAAGCGCCAGCATTAAGCTCAAGCACGTATTTCACGTCAGTCACCGAATCGATGATGTCGCGCGAAAACGGCACGGCATTCTGCTTGATGCCGCGAATGGTGCCAGCCCGATCGATGAACAGCATATCCAACGGCAGTACGGTATTCTCCATCCACATCTGCACCCGCTTTGAGGTGCCGAAGTCGAAGATCATGCCTGCGTCGTCGGCCATCTCCTTGCGGTACATCAGCCCGCGCTGGCGCTGCTCGTTGGTATCGGCGATTTCGACAACGAAACCGATCTTCTTGCCGGCCGCCGTCTGGATGACCAGCGGCTCCTTGTCGAACTTGACGGTGGATTGCGCGAAAGCCGGCAGTGCCAGCATGAAAAAAAGCGCCACGAAGGCGCTTCCGATCCGATGCGAGATCATGCTCATCAGTGCGCCCGGCTCACAGGGCTTGGCGCATCCGGATGAATTTCGGCAGCCATCAGTCCCTTGTCGCCGTCGCCGAAGCGGACGAGCACGACCTGACCGGGGCGAAGCTCGGTCAGACCGAAGCGACGCAGCGTTTCCATGTGCACGAAGATATCCTCGGTGCCTTCGCCGCGCGTCAGGAAGCCGAAGCCCTTTGTGCGGTTGAACCACTTGACTAGGGCCCGCTCCAGCCCGCTCGTCGCCGTGACCTGCACATGCGTGCGCACCGGCGGAAGCTGCGAGGGATGAACGGCTGTGGACTGGTCCATCGAGAGGATCTTGAATGCCTGGTAACCGCGATCCCGGCGCTGGATCAGCGC
Organism: Hyphomicrobiales bacterium; assembly: GCA_900472625.1. Classification (GTDB taxonomy): domain Bacteria; phylum Pseudomonadota; class Alphaproteobacteria; order Rhizobiales; family Rhizobiaceae; genus Rhizobium. Next base: position 38,332 of record UCIT01000097.1, read on the forward strand.
AACGATACGCGTACCTTCGAGGATGGTCTGGTAGCCGTCGCGGCGCAGGCATGTCACATGCAGCAGAACGTCCTGCATGCCGTTGTCGGGCACGATGAAACCGAAGCCCTTCGCCACGTCGAACCACTTGACGACGCCGGTAATCTCAATGAGGTCAACCGCATCGCCCGCGAGTTGATCGAGGTCAGTGAATTCCGTCGATGAAATTCTGTCAGCCATTTCGCCAGCCCCTCAATACGCGTCACACTGTTACGGTTAACTGATTCTTGAGATCAAGATTAACATGTTGGTAACGGATTAGCGCAAGCCCTACTTTTCGTTTATTCGCAGTTGTCGATCATACCCCCTAGTCTTGCTCGAAGCTGACGCTGCGCCACATAACCAACCAGAGCATTTGAGAAGGAAACAGAATGCGTTATCTCCACACCATGGTTCGCGTGAAGGACCTGGACGCCTCACTGCACTTTTACGCGACACTCTTCGGCCTTGAGGAGACCCGCCGGATCGACAACGAGAAGGGGCGCTTCACACTCGTCTTTCTGGCAGCGCCCGAAGACAAGGCCGATGCCACCGCCAAGGGCGCGCCCTGCCTCGAACTGACCTACAACTGGGACACCGAGGATTACACTGGCGGCCGCAATTTCGGGCACCTCGCCTATGAAGTCGACGACATCTACGCGACCTGCCAGAAACTGATGGACAACGGCATCACCATCAACCGCCCGCCGCGCGACGGCCACATGGCCTTCGTCCGCTCGCCCGACGGCATCTCGATCGAGATTCTGCAGAAGGGTGGCAACCTGCCGGCGGCTGAACCTTGGACGTCGATGGGCAATACCGGCGCCTGGTAAGTCGAGGCTTTTGCGAGGCTTGCGGCTTTTGCGATTTCGGGCCACTGCGCCCGGATCGCGCTTGCCGCAGGTCCGGGCGGCGGGCAATCTCCCGATGACTCGAGGCGAAACAGGACAGGTCCTGCGCCTCATGACTTCGTTTTGGAGAATTCTCGCTTGCTCGCTGTTGAAAAGCGCACGCCTCTCGGCGCGGCACTTCTGATCGCCACATCGGCGCTGCTGCTCACAGGCTGCGTGTCCGACAAGACCGCAGCCGATGCTGCGGCAGTCGCGGCGACCCCGGCGGCACCGGCAGTGGCGCAACAGACGCCTCCGGCCGGCACCCTTGCCACGCAGGGCGGCTATCGCGACCCAATGGTCTCCAACGTATCGGGCCAGCAGAACGCAGGCGCCACACAGACGGCGTCGGCGCCCGTGGCTGCCGGTTCTGCGGCGACCGCCCCGGCGAATATCGGCGGCCTCGCGCTGCAGCAGACAGGCATCAACGCGCAGGCGATGAGCATTTTCTCGGTTCATCCGAAAATCCAGAATAACTCCACCTCAACGACTTTGCAGCCGGAGGGCGGCAACGCCTATGCGCCTGTGGGCGTCAGCGCCACCCGCTCGAGCGTCTACAGCAGCCCCGTTCCAGTCGATCCCGCGACGCAAGGCCAGGTGATCCTGCCGCAGCAGTCCTCTGAAAATACCAGCACACGGATCGACCCTACACAGACCGCCTCGCTGGTCAGCGGCTACCTGCCCGGCCAGACGACAAAAGCGCTCTACAGCGCCCCGAAGCAGAACCTGCTGACCAGCCTGTCCGGCCTGCTGCAGAAGGCCTCCCTGCCGGGCATGACTCGCATAGCGCCGAACGGCCTTCACATTCAGAACGACAAGGTCGAGGTCGGCTGCTTCAAGCCGAACTTGCTGAATGTCATCAAAAACGTCGAGACCCATTTTGGTAAGCCTGTCCTCGTGACATCAGGCTATCGCGATCCCGAACACAACCGCATGGTCGGCGGCGCCGAGGAATCGATGCACAAGACCTGCGACGCCGCCGATATCCAGATCGACGGCGTTTCGAAATGGGATATCGCCAGCTACATCAGATCCCTGCCCGACCGCGGCGGCGTCGGCACCTACTGCCACACAGACTCCATCCATCTCGACACCGGCAGAAATCGCGACTGGAATTGGGGCTGCGGCGGAAAGCCGGCTCCCGCTACCCTGGCACGCGCACTCTGAGCCCAGTTCACAGCGAGCCACAGCATTGCCCTGGCGGTTTGACAGCGCGCGAGCCATCCCGCCTACACGTTTGATTAGTCGGCGATAATCGCCGTTATCCACAAGCCCGGATCCGCTGTCATTATTTTGAAAAAAATCCAAATTGCGGCTTGCGGGATTCCGAACGCCTGACTATAAGGGCGCCACCACGAAGGAAGCGCCCTTCGTCTATCGGTTAGGACACCAGATTTTCATTCTGGGAAGAGGGGTTCGACTCCCCTAGGGCGTACCACTTCTCTTTGGTTTTCTCTCAATCAGATACATCGACGACTGAAAACGGAATGCTTCCGTTAGGCTAGCCGCGTTTTCGATCGCCCCTCGCATTCGCGGCAATCACACGCCACTGATCAGCTCGATCTTAGACCCGTCACGGAATCGCGACAGCCTGAAGGCCTTGGGATCGACGATCGGCGGCCGGCCTGTCACGATATCCGCCATCAGCCGCCCGGCAGCCGGTCCGATGCCGAATCCATGGCCGGAGAAACCGGTCGCGATGTGAAAGCCCGGAATCGATTCGACGTCCGAGATGACAGGAACGGCGTCCGGCGTGACATCGATATATCCGGCCCAGCGCTGCGCAATCTCCGCCTTGGCGAAGATCGGAAACGCCGCCATCAGATCGGCCAGTGCTTTGTCCTGCCGCTTCTTCGAAGGCACGGGATCGAGCACCCTGTTACATTCGAAAGGGCTCGCCTCATCGAGCGACCAGTGGCCCGGAATGCGCGCCTCGTCGAGGAAACGGCTGCCGAACCGGAACAGCAGCGACTTCCACTCCGATCGCAACGCCGGCAGAAAATCCTTGGCGTAGCGGAACGAGGCAGGCACGATATCGACGATGTTGTCATAGCCCGACGCAACCGTATAGCCACCGTCCTGACGCTTGCGGATGGCAAAGTCCTTGGCCCACACCGTCTGCTCCGGCCCACCTTCGAGCGGTTTGGTCCTGAGAACGCTGTTCATCACCTTGAGTTGCGGCAGATCGATGCCGAAGCGCCCGGAAAACAGGCTGGACCACGCCCCGCCGGCAAGAACCACGGCCTGGCAGGCGATCGGACCACGCTCCGTCACGACGCCGCTGATCGCTCCTGCGGACAATTCGATGCCGCGCACCGCGCATTCGGTGAGAATGGTCGCGCCCTTGTCGCGTGCGGCCTCGGCAATCGCCGGCGCGGCGCGCTGCGGCTCCGCGCGACCATCTGCGGGCGTGTAGAGGGCACCGGCCATGCCGAGCCTGGAACCGGGAAGGAGAGCACCAAACTCGCCGGCACTCAGCATCCGGCTTTCGATCTGGTATCCCTCAAGATTGGACCGCCAGCGATCGTGGTCGGCCAGCTCCTTCTCGTTGGCACAGGTGAAGATGATGCCGGCCCGTTTGAAGCCTGTATCGCGGCCAGTTCGGGCATCGAGGCCATCCCAGATACGCAGCGATTCCGCCATCAGCGGCACCTCCCGCGGATCGCGCATGCTGATCCGCACCCAGCCCCAGTTTCGGCTCGACTGCTCGTGCCCGATGCCGCCCTTCTCGCACAACGTCACACGTAATCCGCGCTCGGCCAATTCAAGCGCCGTCGATGCCCCGACGATACCGCCGCCGATGACCACGACATCGCACACCGTGGGAAGCTCTTCATCGCCGTGGACGGGAACAATATAGGGACCGGGCATGGCTGTATCTCTCCGAAGGATGGCTTGCTCCTTCGAAGGTCTATGCGCGATCATCCGGTCTGCAAATAAAAATTCCGCGCATGACGCGAATTATCCCGCGTCATCAACCTGCATCATTGCGGCCAACCGCGTCGCTATTGCAAAGGAAACGCAAACACATCCACGGGTTCGCCCAGCCCGCGCAGCGGAAACGCACCGAGACTGTCCATCTTCGTCTCGCATCCGGCCATCTCGACAAACGCTTTGGACAGCAGCACGGGCCGCTTGATCTCCTTGGTCAGGCTTTCAAGCCGCGACGCGACGTTGACGGCAGGGCCGATGACGGTGAAATCCAGCCGCCGGCGCGAGCCGATATTTCCGTACATCACCTCTCCGACGTGCACGCCGATGCCATAGCGCAGCACCTCTCGCCCCTCCTGCTGGTTGTGAGCGTTCAACGCGGTCATGGCCGCATCCGCCTCCTTGATCGCATACAGCAGATTTCGGCAGGCATCGGGGTTGCTCAGCGGAAAGATCGCCAGCATCCCGTCGCCCATGAATTTGAGGATCTCGCCGCCATGCTTTTCGATCGGCTCCGACATCGCGTCGAAATAGGCGTTCAGTAACTCGATCACGTCGTCGCGCGGCCAGTGGTCGGATATCGTGGTGAAATCACGCAGGTCGCAGATCAGGATCGCCGCCTCGACAGTGGCCCCACTGCCTCGCGTCGTCGCACCTGCGAGGATCTGCTCGCTCGCATGCGGGCCGACATAGGTCTGCAGCAGCGTCCGTGCCATGATGTTCTTAAGCCGGATTTCGGTCACCAGCGTCAGCGCCGGCAGCAGGTCCTTGAGGTAGGCGACATGCTCCTCGAGGAAGCCGCCCGGCCGATCACTGGAGAATGTCACGATGTGGCGCTTGCCGAGCGTGTGTTCCATCGGCCAGGCGATATATTCCGTAACGCCCTCACGCTTCAGGTCGTCGTAGAATTCGGCATGACCATCGCCAGGACGTAGCGACTCGATGTTCTTGCGCACCTCGACCGCACCGCTGAATATCTCATTGACGGGGCTTCTCAGGAACTGTGGCGTGGTTTCGATGCCATAGTCGAATGTCGTGATCTTGGCTTCCGTCAAACCGGTATTCCAGAGAATGCGCGCGCCCAGCCATTGCGGATGATGCGTCCTGAAATGCATGGTCGCGCGGCTGACCGGGATACCCTCGTCTCGAAGCCGACCGCAGAGCTGTACCAGGAGATTGTCGATGAACCGCTCATTGCGCGTCTCGTTCACCAGCCAGTCGAGGCTCGCCGTCCGCTGCTTCGGCCAATAGCCGACGCTGTGGTCGGACGCATCCGACACCGGATTGGATAAGGATTGCATGGCGATAAACTCCGCGAAGATCCGACGACCTTCTGACTTGATCAGACAAAAACATTCTTACGAGCGCTAGATGGGGTGCGTCGGGGTGGAATGGAATGCCCCTTTACACGACAAAGCCAGAAAATGTGATCTTTTCAACCAAGCAACCGTCGCGTCGCATCGATCGTCAGCGCACTCGGCTGCGTCGGTCGATACTCCAACCCGAGCGCACCGGAATAGCCGCTGGCGACAAGCCAGTCGACACGCGCCTTCAGATCGATCGTGCCGCTGCCGGGTTGGTTCCGGCCGGGATGATCGGCGATGTGCACATGAAACACCCTGTCGATATCGTCCCCGATGACCTCAGCCGTATCCTCGCCCATGACAACGGAATGATAAATATCGTAGATGATGCCGATCTCGGGCCGGCCCGTATCCCTGGCGACATCCAGCCCCTCGCGTGTCGAGCCAAGGAAATAGCCGACATGGTCGATCAGCGTGTTCAACGGCTCGACACCGAGGCGAACGCCGCTGCCCTCGAGCACTGCGCCGGCCTGCGCCAGCGTCTCGGTCAGCGCCGTCCGCTGCTCTTCGCGCGTCTTGCCCGCGAGATCGTCGCCCGCCTGGGCAATCAGCGTACGCGCCCCAAGCCGCCGCGCCACCTCGACGGAGCGTTTGAGCCCCTCGATGAATGCCGCCCGGTTGGTCTGGTCGGTGAGCGCGATCATCGGCTCGGCAACGAAGCTGGCCAACTCGATGCCGGTCTCGCTCAGCGCCCATTCGATGCTGCCAATAGCCTTGTTGGTCCATCGCCAGAACTCCACCGCCTCGACGCCATGGCTGTGCGCAAGGCGGATGCGATCCGCGAAATTCTCGGCTTCTTCGGCAAACAGCCATTCGATGCAGGCAGACAGCTTCATGTGAGCGACTCTTGACTAGAGAAAGCACTGGCCTGCGATCAGATCAGCACATGACACCGCAATGCAAGCGGTTCCGACAGCCAATCGAAACGGGTTCTTCTCCATTGCGATGCGTCCTCGCATATGCGGGTGTCGATCGCCACGGAAAATACTAACCTATGCGGTAGTTTCGACAAACTTTGCACGCAAAAAACTTATTTTCGATTGTATCCGCAGATTCACAAACCTACGATATCTCAGCGCCGTTCTGCGCATGCCCATCGGAGACACCCCATGCAGCTCGCGCCGCAGCACCGAATCTACGCCTGCTTCTTTCTTTTCGCCGTTTCGATGGGCGCCCTTCTGGCCCGCATGCCGGATTTGCAGATGGCGCTCGGCGTCGACCGCTCGGAGCTGGGCTTGACGCTGATCGGTGCGGCCATCGGCGCGCTCACCGCCCTCACCTTCGCCTCGCCGATCATCGAGCGCCTTGGCGCACGCACTACTGCGTTCATCACTGTCCTCGGTACCTCCGCCCTGCTTGCCACCGTTCCGTGGCTCTCGAGCGCGCCACTGGTGTTCCTTATCCTTGTTTTTGAAGGACTGCTTGCAGGATCGCTCGAAATCAATCTCAACGTCGAGATCGATCGTATCGAAGCGCAGCTCGGCCGCGGCGTGATGAACCGCGCGCACGGTTTCTGGAGCCTCGGCTTCTTCCTGACCGCGCTTGCCGCCTCTGCCATCCGGCAGGCCGGCGTGCCGATGCATATCCACCTTGGCGTGACATTTGCCTTCGTGCTGATTGTCGGCACTTGGATCATTTCTGGCATGCGCAACGCGCCGGCAAGGGTGACGCAAGAGCATTCGGAGAAGGCACCGCTCGTCGCCCTGCCCACCATCAGCCTATTGCCGCTTTGCGGTATCGGCATCGCCGCCTTCCTGATCGAGGGCGCCGGCATCGACTGGTCGGCAATCTACATGCGCGACGTCTTCGCGTCGGAACCATTTATCGGCGGGCTGGGGCTGACCGCCTTCACCTTCTTCATGGCCGCCGCCCGCCTGCTGGTCGATCCGCAGGTCGATCGCTTCGGTGCGCGCGCCGTTGCGAGCGTGCTTCTGCTGCTTGCAGCCACTGGCGTGCTCGCCGTCTGGGCCGCGCCCCATCCCTTTGTCGCCCTGCTCGGCTTCGGCCTGATGGGCGCAGGCTGCAGCGCCGTCTATCCGCTGGCGGTTTCGGCGGCGGCGCAACGCACCGACAGGCCAACGCATATCAATGTCGCCGCCGTCGTGCAGATGTCCTTCGTCGTCTTCTTCCTGGCGCCGCCCCTGCTTGGCTTCATCGCCGACCACGCCGGCATGCGCATCGCCTATCTCATCTGCCTGCCGTTGATCATCTACGCGCTCTTCTCGATCAAATCGCTGCCGGGCCGCAAGAGCGTCGACGCGGCTGCGAGGGCAGGCGCCGAGGGCGAGCAGGAGAAGGCGCAGCTTCTGGTTTGACGCCACTCCGACCTGCACCAAGTCCTCAGGCCCATCATTGCTGACAGGCGTGAGGACGGCCCCATATCGTGGCCGTGGGCCGCCGAGTCAAACCTATCGAGCGCGAATCACAGCCATAGCGCAGCGCATGTCGAAGCGATTCGCACGGCTAAAAAATCGGAGGAAATTGGGAAATTCGAGGACCGTCCAACCCGTCCCGGCGGCACTCGCCGAAGCGAATAATAAAAGCGTAATGCTTTGACCTAATTGAGATAATGGTGGGTGATGTAGGGCTCGAACCTACGACCCGCTGATTAAGAGTCAGCTGCTCTACCAACTGAGCTAATCACCCGTCCGCGCTGTGTCTGCGTGGTGTGAGAGGGCGTATAAACAGGATCGTTCAGCTTGTCTAGCGCCCTTCCGAAAATTCTTTGATCAATGTCGAATTTTTTTGTGCATCGCCGAAATCCAATGAAATCAAAGGTCCAGCACACCGGTGGCTAGACGCACCGCCTGTCCGCCAATCCGGGCGTTCGAGATTGCTCCCGCTTCGATATCCATGTGCAGATGGATGAAAGACGGCCGCCCCATCTCCACCCCCTGCTCGACCATGACGTCATGATGACCATCCGTCAGCCGATCGAAATGGTGGATCGCGCCCGACAACGCTGCCGCCGCCGAACCGGTCGCCGGGTCCTCGACGATGCCCATGCCGCTCGCAAACATCCGTGCATGGAACTTCGCCACATGGTTCACGCCACCACGGCAATAGATGTAGGCCGACGCCAGCGCGCCATCCACGAACGGAACGGTCGCCTCCCATAGCTGGGGATCGAAATCCAGCCGCTCGGCAACGCCGACATCCCGAACCGGCACCAGCAGGAACGGCACGCCTGCGCTCCAGAGCGACGGCACGTGATTCTCGAACCCGATCTCGCTGGTTTTCAGTGACAGCGCCTTGCCGATGCCGATCCGGTCAAGCGGCATCGGGATCTGTTGAGACTTTCGCGGCAGGTCGAATTCGGCGAAGCTCGCCTGCCCTTCGTTGAGCCGCACCGCGCACCGCACTGGCCCGATATTCTCCTCCAGCACCGAGACCAGATCGATCGTCGCACCGCCATGGGCGCGTTCCGCTAGCGCAATAGCCGTCCCGACCGTCGGGTGGCCGGCAAACGGCAACTCACGGCCCGGCGTGAAAATGCGGACCTTTGCGACATGGGCGGGATTGCTTGAGGCTTGGACGAACACCGTCTCCGACAGGTTCAGCTCCTTGGCGATCGACTGCATCGCCTCGTCGCTCAGATCGTCGCCGTCGAAGATGACGGCCAGCGGATTGCCCGCCAGCCTGCGATCGGTGAATACGTCATAGACGCTGTAGCTGCGCGCCACATCGGCCTCCTTGCATCGGTCCCTCGTGCCGCCAACCTGCCCGACCGCCGGAGCGAGTGCAAGGCGTTAGGTGAGCGAACGCTGATGGAAGTACCAATCGATGACAGGCAGCATGGCGATGTTGTAGCTGTAGGCCTGCGGATCCGCGGAGCGGATGACGACGGGACCGTCGATCTCCTTGTCTTCGGCGACAAGCATATGGGCGTGGATCTTCTCGACCATCTCATCAGCGGTGAGATCGAATCGGAACATCCTGAGCAGCGTAACGGTCCGTCTGTTGTGGGTCGCGAAATAGCCGTCGCCCGCTTGGGCGTCGCAAAGATCGAGGCCCGTCTCTTCCAGCACCTCGCGACGCATGTTGTGTTCGATATCGCAACGCCCGTGCGCCATGTCCTCCGGCTCCAGCGACCCGGCGGCGAAATAGACCTGACCGGGATTGGCCGTGTGCGGCCCCATGCGGATGGCCACCAGAGCGCCGTCGCTGGTTTCGATGACGGGATAGGCGAACAGATGGATACCGCCCTGCCGGTCCGGTTGCCGGCGCCACCACATGAAGGTCGAGAACGGGATAACGTAGCCTTCGCCGGAAAGCCCCTTGTCGGTCAGCGCCAAACGTTTCTGGAAAATCATCCGCCCGTCGAACAGATGCGGATTGGCTGCGGTTTCCTTCAGCCAGTTCTCCGCGATCGCATCCCGCTCGGCGCTGTAGAATGGATGATTACCCGGCAGCACCCTGAGATCGACGCCGGTGATCGGAAACACCGTCTGCGTGGCCGGCCAGCCTTCAAATTCCTCGGAAAAATCGATGTTCATAATAAATCCGTTCAAATCAGATCCAGTTCCATGACGACTGTGCAGTGATCCGACGCCTTCGGCCGGTCCCAGCCCGTCCTGGGGTAGCGCTCGACCTCCTGCCCCGGCGGAAACACCGTGCGGAACGGCTGACCGTGCCTGACAATTTCAGGCAGGCGGCCGGCATTGGTTTTCGCCAGAGCCGGCGACAGCCAGATATAGTCGAGCTGGCACAGCCATTGCTCCTCCGGACCGCGCGCGTGGTAGAGTGTCCAGCGATCGAGCGTATCGCGCCGACGCACGACGTTCTCCGCGAAGCCATCACGGCTGAACACGTCGAGCGCGCTTTCGCTTTCGTCCTGATGCTGGAATGTATAGCCGGTTCGCCGCCGCCCGATGACATCGACGCGCTCCTGATAGTCGTTCATGTCGCCGCAGATGACGAACCGCTTGTTGGCCGCCTGCTCCACCCCGAACTTGCGCTCGATGATCCCGCGCACTGCCCGCGCCTCGGCACGGCGAACCGGCATTGTATACCGCCGTCCATCCACGCCCTCGCGCGGCCCACCCATCGATTTGAAATGGACGACGTAAAGCGTCATCGGCACGCCACCAATCAACAAGTCGAGTTCCAGGCAATCGCGCTTGAAGATCTTGTCGTCGATATGGTTGCTCTGGGCGAGATCATCGTCGAACAAATCGAATTCGCGGTAGGTAGCCATCGCATGGCTCTTGACCTCGACCAGCTCGATCTTCCGCCCATCGCGCGTCTCCTCGCGCATCAGCACGGCGACGTCGATGCCGCGGCTGTCATTGCCTTCGACCAGATATTTCTGCCGATAGCCGTTTCCGACCATACGGAAGAGATATCCGTATTCGAAGGCCTGCAGCGCCTCCATGTTGTCGATCTCCTGCAGGCAGAGAATGTCGGCATCCGCGTCGGCAATCGCCAGCGCCGTCATCTGGCGCGTGTCATCGGTGGACGAGATCACACGGGCCTGCTCGAGCTGCTGGTAGACGCCTTCGCTCCTGACATCGAAGAGCTTGATGACCCGGTCCTGCCGCAGCTGGTTTCGAAACCCGGTGAAATCGAATCGCGTCATCAGGTTTTCGACGTTGAACGTGGCAATGCGTAACGACATCAGCGGCTTCCGGTTGGCATTACTGCGACACTAGACACGAAAGCCTGCTTCGGAAACCCCGCTCTAGCGCTCAGAGCCGCCAGCCGCTGCGAATGACGACGTTGACGCGCTCCCCGACCGAGAGCGGCAATCTGCTGAAGGCGCGGACAATCTGCCCATCGTTCAACCGCAAACGGGCGGCATAGCGCTCGCCTTCGTAGAGTATGGATTCGACACTCGCGGCCAAACCATCAGAGCCGAGGATCACATCCTCCTGCCGCACCAGAATATCCGCCATCGGACTTTCGCCACCCTCGCCCGCAAACAGCGACGCAAGCGTCTCCCAACCCAGCTGCCTGGTGTCACCGGCCGGTGACGCCAGCGAAACGATCGCCCCGCGCCCGATCAGCCCGCCGACGATCCGCCCTTCCGGCCGCGCATAAATCTCGGCAGGCGACGCCACCTGCAGCAGCTGACCCTCGGACATCACTGCCACATCGGTTGCCAGTGCCATCGCCTCACTCTGGTCATGGGTGACGTAGACCATCGTCGCGCCGGAGCGCTGGTGGAACTCGCGGAACGTTTCTTCCATCTCCTGCTTCAGGTGCCGGTCGAGATTGGCGAGCGGCTCGTCGAGCAGCACCACGTCGGGCGACGTCACCAGGCACCGCGCCAGCGCCACGCGCTGCCGCTGCCCGCCGGAGAGATCGGCCGGCCGGCGCTCGGCATAGGCTTCCAGCCTGACGGTCGATAGCGCCTCGCCGACCTTTTTGCGATAGGCTTCGCCGGAGATACCGCGCACCTTCAGCGGATAGCCGACATTCTCGGCCACGCTCATATGCGGCCACAGCGCGTAGGATTGGAAAACCATCGCCATGTTGCGCTTTTCCGGCGGCAGCGATTGCGAGGCGTCGGCGAGCAGCCGTTCGCCGAGATAGAGCGAGCCATCGGTCGGCGTCTCGAAGCCGGCGATCATTCGCAGTACCGTGGTCTTGCCGCAGCCGGATGGCCCGAGCAGCGCCAGGAAGCCACCGTCGCGCACGTCGAGCGACAGGTTGCTGACGGCGGCGCGGCCTGTGCCGAAATCCTTGGCGACGCGGTTGAGGATCAGTTTCGCCACGGCACAACTCCCTTCGGCAGCCGCTTTGCCAACAGTTCCAGAAGCAGCATCATGAACACGACCATGAGAACGACAAGCACCGACAGCGCCGATGCGAGATCGGAGCTGCCGCTGTCGTCGAGATTGTAGATGGCGACGCCGAGCGTCTGCGTCCCCGCCGACCACAGCAGCGCCGAGATGGTCAGCTCGTTGCAGGCGATCAGGAAGACGAGGATGACCGAGGCGCCGGCAGCGGGCGCGATCAGCGGCACGATGATATCCTTGAGCCGCCGGAAGAACCCCGCTCCCGCCAGCCGCGCCGCCTCTTCCAGCGCCGGATCGAGCTGGTGGAAGGCGCTGGCCACGGGCTTGAGGCTGACGGCGAAGAAGCTCGAGAGATACGCGATCAGGATGATCCAGACGGTGCCATAAAGCGTGACGTGGATGATGGGGATCGGAGCGGCGAGGACGAGGATGAACGACACCGCGACCACGATGCCGGGAAGCGAATACGGGATCTCGATGACGCTGGCGACGATGCGGCCCAGCAGATCCTTGCGCCGCGTCAGCGTATAGGCGGTGAGCAGTGTCACCCCAAGGAGACAAACGGCTGTGCCCGCCGACAGCGACAGCGAGTTGAAGAAGGCGGTACGAGTCACCGCCTGCCGGAAGAGGATTTCCGAGAAGGCGTTGAAGGTCATCGTCTTAAAGGTGAGCGGCACGCCATAGGCCGGCACCAGCGCGCCGGCAAGCAGCGCGAAGAACGGCGCGGCCAGCATGAAGAACAGCGTGACCCACAGGATCGGCGTGAACAGCAGCCGCCAGTATCCGAGCTCGAACGTCGCCGTCGCGCCCGACAGGCCGAGCACGCGATAGTCTCGCCCGCGCAGCGCCCGGTCCTGAATGGCAAGCCCCGCCACCGAAATGATGGCGATGATCGCTGACAGCAGCGCCACATCGCCGAAGGTGCGGCTGGTGAAGGCCGAGAACTTGGTGAAGATCAGCGTCGGCAGCGTGTAGATCGACGCCGGAATGCCAAGAATGGCGGGAATGCCGAAATTGCCGGTGCACGACACGAAAGAGATGGCCGCCCCGGCAATGATCCCCGGCAACGACAGCGGCAGGATAATGTCGCGAAACACCCGGAGGCTGGAAGCTCCGGAAAGCCGCGCTGCCTCGACGCCATCGCGCGGCAGCGCCATCAGGCTCGCCCTGAGCGCCAGATAGACCAGCGGCGCGTGTTGCACCCCATAAAGCAACGCGATGCCGCCGACGGAATAGAGCGGCTGCGGCGTGCCCAGCGGCGGCGCGATATGCAGCGCCTTCAGAAGCGGGCTCGACGGGCCCGACATCTGCACCCAGGCGAGTGCCGTCACCTGCGGCGGGATCATCATCGGAAGCACGAACAGGAAGCTCAGCAGCCCCTTGCCGCGAATATCCGTCAGCGTCAGCAGAAACGCGAAGGCGCAGCCGATGATAAGCGAGATGATCGTGCCAAAAACGGCGGTGACGAGCGTGTAATAGGTTGCCGACCACAATGCCGGATCGGAGAGAACCGCCATTGCGCCGCCATTGGCGAGGGCCGAGACGCCGGTGACGGCCAGCCGCGCCATCGGAAGCACGCTGAGGATAAGGACCACCAAAATGATAAAAGGAAACAGCCAAGCGGGCTGGCTGTTTCCGGGACGAACATATCCGTACATCAATTTATGTCAGACGCTCAGTTCGAGCCGTAAATGCCGGAGAAGGTCTTCAGATCGGCATCGGTGCTCTTCAGAGCGGTCGCGGCATTGATCGGCAGAACCTTGATCGTGTCGCGAGCAGGGAAACCTTCCGGAACCTTCATGCCGTTGCGCGCCGGGATATAGCCGAGCTTCAGGAAGCCTTCCTGGCCCTTTTCCGAAAGCACATAGTCGACGAACTTCTTGGCGGCCTCGGCGTTCTTGGCGGTCGAGAGAATGCCGACCGGTTCGGTGACGGCGGATACGCCTTCAGCAGGGAAGACGAACTCAACGGGCGCGCCCTTGGCCTTTTCGCGGATCGGCATGTAGTCGACGATCACGCCATAGGCTTTTTCACCCGAAGCGACGGCCTTGAGGATCGCGCCATTGCCGCCGGCGGCCGTTGCACCATTGCCGGCCAGATCCTTGTAGAAGTCCCAGCCGAGACCATCGACGCCAGCGAGCGTCTGCGCGTGGATCAGCGCGGCACCCGAGGTCAGCGGGCTCGGCATGGTGACGAGGCCCTTGGCTTCAGGCTTGGTGAGATCCTTCCAGCTGGTGGGCTTCAGCGCGGCGGAGGTGTTGTAGACGATGCCCGTCGTGATCAGCTTGGTCGAGTAGTAGTAGCCGTCGGCATCGAACAGCGACGCATCGTAGTTGGCGGCCTCGGGCGACTTGTAGGCCATCAGCTTGCCGGCTTCCTTGAGGCGCTCCAGCGTCACCGTGTCGGCGATCAGGAGAACGTCGGCAACCGGGTTGCCAGCCGCGATCTCGGCCTGCAGCTTGGCCATGATCTTCGGCGTTCCGTCGCGCACCCAGTCAACCTTGATGTCGGGGTTGGCGGCCATGAAGCCATCGACGGTTGCCTGCGCATCCTCGTTCGGCTGGCTGGTGTAGAGCACCAGATTTTCGGCGGATACGGGGATGGCGAAGAGGCTTGCGGCAAGCAATGCTGCGGCGGAAACGATGGTCTTCATGGATAATGCCCTCGGCGTGATGGAAGGCCCGTTCCATAGACACCTGGCTTAACATGATTGTGACAGTCGCCCCCTCAGGTGGATGGGGCACGTTGATCACTCCCCTTGACCCTCCTTGCACGCCGCTATCTTCTAGCCGACGTTTTCATTTTTAATTTTGGGATTGGAGGACCACCAATGGAATATCGTCAGCTTGGCCGCTCGGGCCTCAGAGTGTCTACGCTTACCATGGGCACCATGACCTTCGGCGGCAAGGGATGGGCAAAGACCGTCGGCGATCTCGGCGTCTCCGAAGCCCGCCGTCTCGTCGACATCTGCATCGATTCCGGCGTCAACCTGATCGACACCGCAGACGTCTATTCATCGGGCGCGTCGGAAGAGATCATCGGCGAAATCCTCGGCGGTGTCAGGAAGAACGGCACGCTGATCGCCACCAAGGCGCGCTTCCCGATGGGCGACGGCCCGAACGACGCCGGCAACTCGCGCTATCATTTGATCAGCGCCTGCGAAGCCAGCCTCAAGCGCCTGAAGACCGATGTCATCGATCTCTACCAGGTGCACGAATGGGACGGCCAGACGCCGCTCGAAGAGACGCTGGAAGCGCTCGATACACTCGTCAAGCAAGGCAAGGTCCGCTACGTCGGATGCTCGAATTTCTCCGGCTGGCACATCATGAAGGCGCTCGGCATCAGCGAGCGCGAACACCGCGAACGCTTCGTCAGCCAGCAGATCCACTACACGCTGGAGGCCCGCGACGCCGAATACGAGCTCCTGCCGATCAGCCTCGACCAGGGCCTCGGCGTCCTCGTCTGGAGCCCGATCGCCGGCGGCCTCCTGTCCGGCAAGCACCGCCGGAACCAGGCGGCGCCCGAGGGCACGCGCCAGTTCGCCGGCTGGACCGAACCGCCTATCCGCGACGAGGACCGTCTCTGGAACATCGTGGAAACCCTCGTCTCCATCGGTGACACCAGGGGCGTCAGCGCGGCCCAGGTGGCGCTCTCATGGCTGATCGGCCGCAAGGCGGTGACATCGGTAATTATCGGCGGACGAACGGAAGAGCAGTTCCGAGACAACCTCGCCGCCGCCGATTTCAAGCTCTCGGGCGAAGAGCGCCAGCGTCTCGACGACGTCAGCCTGCCGCAGCTGCTCTATCCCTATTGGCACCAGCGCAACACCGCCAGCGACAGGCTTAGTGAGGCCGACCTATCGCTGCTCGGCCCGCACCTGAATAAATAATGCCGAAGCGGTCGGCGGCCTACTGGCCGCCGATCTCGCTCGCGATCAGCTTACCGAGACGTGCGATGCCGTCCTCGATCTTCTCCTCGTTGCTCGACGAGAAGCTCATGCGCAGCGTGTTTTCGCCCGATCCATCGGCAAAGAAGGCCCGGCCCGGCACGAAGGCGACCTTGACGGTCTCGATCGACTTGGCGAGCAGCTTCGCCCCGTCCATGCCCTCGGGCAGCGTGACCCAGACAAACATCCCGCCTTCCGGCCTGGTCCACGTCACGCCGTCGGGCATGTGTTGTTCAAGCGCTGCCAGCATCGTGTCGCGACGCTTGCTGTAGGCAGCCCTGATCTTGGCGACCTGTGCGTCAAAACACTTTTTCGCGACTTCTGCGATGGCGATCTGGTTGATCGTCGAGGAATGCAGATCGGCCGCCTGCTTCATCAGCACCAGTTTTCGGATGACGGCCGCATTGGCGACAATGAAGCCGACGCGCAGACCCGGTGCCAGCGTCTTCGAGAACGAGCCACAATAGATCGTCCGCGTCTTCTCGATATCGCCCTTCTCGGCGATCTCAAGCGAAAGGATCGGCGGGATCGCCTCGCCGTCATAGCGCAGCGACTGATAGGCGGCGTCCTCGATGATGGCGATATCCATCTCGTTGCCAAGCTTGATCAGCTTCTCGCGGCCCGCAAGGTCGACCGTCTCGCCGGTCGGGTTGGAGAAGTCGGCGGAGAGATAGGCGAACTTCACCTTGCCGCCCGCTTCCGCCGCCTGCGCCTGGTAGGATGCGGGCGTGCGGTTGCCGTTGGGTGCAAGCTGGTCGTAGGCCGGCTCATAGGCATTGAATGCCTGCAGCGCGCCGAGATAGGTCGGCCATGTCACCAGCGCCGTATCGTTCGGCGACAGGAACAGCTTGCCAAGATAGTCGAGCCCCTGCTGCGAACCCGAGACGATGAAGACGTTGTCGAGACCGCAGGGAATGCCGAGCTTGCCCATCTCGCCGACAAGCCATTCGCGTAAGGGCTTGTAACCCTCGCTGACCGAATACTGCAGCGCCGAGTTGACGGCCGAGCTGTCGAAGATATCGACATAGGCCTGCTTGAATTCCTTGTCTGGAAACAGCGCCGGATCCGGGATGCCGCCCGCGAAAGAGATGATGTCGGGCTGGTCAAGAAGCTTTAGGAGCTCGCGAATCTCAGAAGCGCGCATGCGCGATGAGCGGGTTGCAAAGATGTTTTCCCAATTCAGCATGGGGCTTCCTCGTAATTTTTTGTCTTTACTGGACAAGACCACGCAATAAATGATAAGTCAACATTACTGACCTATTTGTTTGCTACCGTGACAATTTTCGGGTCTTTTAATGCGAAAGTCGCCGAAATCGGCCTTTGCAAAGCACAGGTGACGGCAGTAGTGTCGCCGCCGGAATCCAACAGGCTATGAAGGTGCCAGGAAATGACCGCGTCGTCGAATACCCATGAAATCAACATCGAACTCCATACTTCGCCGGTCTCCGACGCCGACCGCATCAAGGCACTGGAAACGCCCGGTTTCGGCAAGGTCTTCACCGATCACATGGTGCTGGCCAAATGGACATCAGACAAGGGCTGGCACGATGCCAAGGTAACGCCGCGCCGCCCGCTCGAGCTCGATCCGGCCAGTGCCGTCCTCCATTACGCCCAGGAAATCTTCGAGGGCATGAAGGCCTACAAGGCCGAAGACGGCCGCATCCTGCTGTTTCGTCCCGAACAGAACGCCAAGCGTTTCAACCAGTCGGCCGAGCGCATGGCGATGCCTGCCGTTCCCGAGGAGCTATTCCTTAAGGCGGTCGAGGAACTCGTGCGTCTCGACAAGTCATGGATCCCGTCGGGTGACGGCAGCCTTTACCTGCGCCCCTTCATGTTCGCCAACGAGGCCTTCCTCGGCGTTCGCCCGGCGCAGGAATATATCTTCTGCGTGATCGCCTCCCCCGTCGGCGCCTATTTCAAGGGCGGCGCCAAGGCCGTGTCGCTGTGGGTCGAAACGGAATATACGCGCGCAGCCGCCGGCGGCACCGGTGCCGCCAAGTGCGGCGGCAACTACGCGGCCAGCCTCGTCGCCCAGGCGGAAGCGGCCAAGAAGAATTGCGATCAGGTCGTCTTCCTCGATGCCGCGGAGCATCGCTGGATCGAGGAGCTTGGCGGCATGAACGTCTTCTTCGCCATGAACGACGGCACCATCGTCACGCCTCCGCTCGGCGGCACGATCCTGCCCGGGATCACCCGCGCCTCCGTCATCGTTCTTGCTGAAGAGAAGGGCCTCAAGGTCGAACAGCGCCCCTATTCCTTCGCCGAATGGCAGGCTGATGCCGCCAGCGGCAAGTTGGTCGAAGCCTTCGCCTGCGGCACCGCCGCGGTCCTCGCTGGCATCGGCCTCGTCCGCCACGCCGGCGGCGAGTTCAAGGTCGGCGACGGCGAGACCGGCAAGCTGACGACGGAGCTGCGCAACGAACTGGTCGGCCTGCAGAAGGGCGTCACCAACGACGAGCGCGGCTGGACACGCCGCATCATGGCCTGAATGGATTCGATAACGAGGAAAGGCCGGCGAGGTTTCACCTCTGCCGGCTTTTCATCAGGCAGCGATCGCGCAAATGTCCACCTGCTTATCGTCTTCAGGAGCGCAGCAGCGAGGCGATCTGGGCCTGGCTCGGGATCTGCCCTTGTGGCGTCAGCTTGTCGACCACGCCGGGTAGAACCTTCGAAAGCTGCGCCAGCAATTCCTGCTCGCTGATCCCCGCCTGCCGCGCCAGATCGCTGATCGTCTGCGATCCCAGCGCGTTTTCCAGATGCCCCGGCGCAATCGGCTCGTTCTGGCCGGGCTTCACCCAGGAATCGGCAACCGACCCCTGCCCCGCTTCCGCCAGCTTGCCAAGCAGCCCGCCCAATCCGCCGAGCCCAC
>UCIT01000037.1:0-2333 GCA_900472625.1 Hyphomicrobiales bacterium
CGATCGCATCGCGCTGCCGCCGGCGCCGGTCGGCGAAATCGACCTGGGTGATCTTGCGGTCGATGAGTTCGATGCGAACCCGCTGCGCCGCCTTGCGACCAGCCTCGATGACGATATCGGCGGCTGCCGTGAACTGGTGTGGATCACGCATAGAGCTGATCCTCGTCGGTGAGGCCCATCACTTCGCGGGCATAGTGGTAGTGCTCGGCGACACACGCCTGAGCGCCTACGAACCAGCGATAGCCGCGGAATGAATTGGCAGGGTTGGTCACATGGGCGAAGCCGATGGCACCGGCGCGCTGCGCCTCAATCGCCATGTACTGATCGCAGTGGGCGAGGGTGCGAGCCGAAGCCCAGCGAAGGTCGCGGGTGCTTTGCTCGGTATAGATACGTGAATGCTGCATCGTCTCATCCTCGTCGCCGCTGGCGTTTCGTTGATGAGAGGAATGTAGGAAATTTCCTATATAGGTGTCAATAGGAAAATTCCTGCCGATAAGAAATTAATCGACTCGCATAGATTGTTCTTGTTTCGTTCTTCAATCGGAGTCACGATTAGAGATGCAGAAAAACAAACAGCGGAGAGCAATGATGATCACGTATTTTGTAGTGCAGGGCTTCACCCGTGGGAAAAGGGGAGCGTTATTGGCCGACACACCTGTCCAGGCTACCGATCAGGGTCACGCCTTCCGGATGCTTGAGAGATTGGCAAAGACAAAGGTTGGCGTCGTAGCATTCAGCCGATCGGGAGATCCGACCACAGGCGAATATACCGATGCGATTATCCTCGCGACATTCGGTGACCTGCCGGACGAAGCTGCCGAGATGGCAGCCTAGCGCGCGTTATATTTGCCGACCACGCGATGGCAGATCGACCATTCGACCCGGCTCTCGGTGAAATCGTCAGCCGGGTTATATTGTTTCAGACGCCATTCCTTGTCATTGAACGAAGTGAGGCGTTTTATGATTGCTTCGGCTTCACTGTGCGGCGGGACATGGAAGAGAACCACGTCCGTATCCCGCGCCGGCGGCAGGTGAGGATGAACAAGCGCCATGTCCCCCGGCCAGTATGCAGGCTCCATCGAGCTTCCCGTCAGCAGGACGCCATAAGCATCTCTCACGCCTTCGAGGATCGCTGGACGCTTTACCACTTCCACAGGATCAAACGTGATGATCACGTGGCCTTCGCCGCCTTGCGCAGCTGCGTAGATCGGGAAGTCTCTAGCGCCGACCAGTTCTGAGCCTGGTGTTATGAGGGGCTTGAACGCAGTCGATCTGGTAGGAGGCGTCGGTGCCTTGCCCCCGATGATGTCACGGATTGCCTGCTCGTCTCGCTGCTTCAACTCACGTGGAGTGCCGCGCTCGACGAACTGCTGCACATACGCATGGTTTTTGGCGATCGCTGACGAAAGCGCCTTGTAGTTCGTCACGCCTGCATCGACGGCGTCTTTGATCGCTTGCCTTAGCTCGTCCATGAAAATCCGATTGCAGATTCCTATTCTTACGTCCAATAGGTATTTTCCTCTTGCAAAGCAGGAAATTTCCTACTATCGATAGGGAATGAGCGAGCTAGATGAATTCAAAACCACAATTGAGACGTTCATCGAAAAGACTTCGATGACACCGACGCAGTTCGGGAAGCGCTTTGCAAGCGATCCTCTCTTCGTCTTCCAGCTTCGCGCCGGTCGCGAACCGAGAACATCAACGAGGCAGAAGGTTCTTGAAGCCCTCAAGTCAGCCGAGGTCGCAGCATGACCGACGCTCAAGGTATCGCCCGCCTGCAGCTCAAGTCCATCGTGGAAAGAGTGGAGCGTTTGGAAGCGGAGATCGCTGATCTGAACGCGGACAAGTCCGACATCTACAAGGATGCCCGTGGCAACGGGTTCGACGTGAAGGCAATCAAGAAGGTCGTGTCGCGGCGCAAGCTCGACGACAACAAGCGCGTCGAGGAAGACGTCGTTTTCGAAACCTACTGGGACGCTGTTCACGGAACTGGCCTCGTGCATGCACACGCACGAGAAAACATTGAGGAATTTGACGCGGAAACGGGTGAAATCCTCGACAACAATTCCGAGACGGTGGGCGGCTTTCCGGTTGCTGCAGCGCCGACCAGTGCGGAGGAAACCGGCGTCGATGGCCGAGACGCTGAAAAGGCCAACGGGGAGGCCGCAGGTACTGCGTATGGTCTCCCCACCAATTCCCCATCGGATGACGACGCAATCGCTGCAGTGAACGGCAAAGCCGGACTGGCGAACGTCATTGACGTTGAACCGTCGTCGTCCGTCCTTTCCTCCGATCAACCTCTCACAGGAGGCGGTCATGTAGAGCGCGATCCT
>UCIT01000037.1:2346-2882 GCA_900472625.1 Hyphomicrobiales bacterium
GGAAGAGGTGGCGGCATGAAAGAGGTGGATGAATTCATGAATGAGACGGGGCGTCGACATATGTTTGTTGTCTTCGATCTGGATGGCACGCTGGCTGACACACGTGGACGCGAACATTTTCTAAATCGGGAAAAGAAGGATTGGCGCAGCTTCTATGCGGCTTGCGACACCGATCGCCCGTTCCACAACATAATCCGTGTGCTCCAAGCTTTGTTCATCACGGGCGCTGATGTCGAGATATGGACCGGCCGCTCCAGTGAGGTAGCGGATAAGACCCGCGCTTGGCTGGATAATCTCGGCTTAAGCCTGATCCCGGTAAAGATGCGAGATGAAGGTGATCATCGACCAGATACCGTCCTAAAAGAAGAGTGGCTGAAGGCTTCCAGTCGATCCCCCGCTCTAGTCTTCGAAGATCGATCGTCGGTTGTCTCCATGTGGCGCTCCAACGGCATCACTTGCTGCCAAGTTGCAGAGGGGAATTTCTGATGACCACGATCATCATCGCCCTCACTGGCTAGATCATCATGTCTCTGCCT
>UCIT01000033.1 GCA_900472625.1 Hyphomicrobiales bacterium
TAGGCCATATTTTTGTCGCAGCGGTAGGGTGCGTCGAGTTTCTGATGATCGCTAGCTCCGGAAAGTGGTCTGATGATGTTCCGCCGTCTGTGTCAGACGGAAGCCAGAAACGACATGATCTCATCGGCCACCGGCTGCAGATGAAGCAACGGTGGATGGCCCTGTTCCCGTGCCAAGACCAGCTGCGCAGCGGGATGCCTCGCCGCCATCTCTTCGACTGTTGCCTCCGATAGCAGCGCCGAATGCTCGCCGCGTATCACCATCATCGGCGTGTTGGCGAGAGCGTCGAACTGGCTCCACAGATCCGGCAGTGGATTCTCGAAATCGATTGTTATCAACTGCGCAGCAATAGCCGGATCGACATCGGCAACAATCCTGCCGTCAGTCTCCCTGTAGATCGCATCAGCCATCTCAACCCAGTCCTGTTCACCGAGGGCAGGGAAGTCCGCACCATGACGCGCCTTCAGCATTTTTGTGGCATCGTTCCAGTCTCGCGGCGGTATCGCGGAATTGAGGTCGTCGCGGATCTGCATCAAACCCTTGGCCTCGATCACCGGGCCGATGTCGTTGAGAACGACCGCAGCGAGCAGATCCGGCTTGATTGCCGCAAGCATATGAAGAATCAGCCCGCCGCGTGAAGTACCGATGAAGATGGCCCGATCGACACCAAGACCAGCGCAAACATGGATCACGTCTTGAGCTTCGACGAGAACGGTGTAGTTCGCCTTGTTGTCATCACGGTCGGAGAGGCCGCGGCCCCGGTAGTCCAGCGCAATGACCCGCCTTGGGGTTCTAGCATCCTGCGAAATAATCAACGCCAGCTGATGGAAATCGCGCGCGTTGCGCGTCAGGCCGGCGAGGCAGATGACCGGCAGCCGAGATCCGGTTGCATCAGGACCCGGGTGATAGTCCCGGAGGTGGAGATGCATGCCGTCTTCGGCGGCAAATATCCTGTCAGAAAATGCCTGCCCGTCCGGTTCGCTCATGCGGCACGCCTCGCTGCTGCCGAAGGAGTGTAACGGTCAGCGGCAAAAGCCACAAACATCCATCAGGACGAGGAGCGGCCTTCGATCAGGTCGCGCTCGATATCGGCGGGCTGACCCAACCGTGCCTTGTACACTTCATAGTTCTCAATCACCCGCTGCACATAGTTCTGTGTCTCGGGGAAGGGGCGCAATTGGTAAACCTCGTAATTCGGCTGGAGGCGGGCGATCATTCCCGGCGCGGTTCCCAGCCCTCAGAACCACGGCTGAAGCGGTATCTCAAGGAACGTCCTGAGAGTCCCGAAGGGTCATGGAGCGGCTGTTTGCTCCACCATATGCGAGGGCAAGCGTGCAACATGATCTCCGCGTCATTGGCGGAGACAACCCCTGTGCTGGCGGCACCTTCTTTTCCTCCGGGCATCGAGGCTGTTCCATCGGTCACGCATGCCTTCCTTTCCTCACGGGTATCGGTCGGGTGCTTTGATCCGGTGGAGGTAGCCGTGTCTAACAGCATTCCAGGGCCCAGGTGCTCGGAGAACTTCATGGCTCGTCTCGCTATGACCATTGCCGCAGCCTGGTGGCTGGACAACCCATAGCGGCGAGCGAATTTATGCCTTCCAACGCGGGTCGTGTGAAAGGATGGAACTGTTTCCAGGGCAATCCCACTACGCTTGCAGGCCGACCCGATCGCCTGTGTGAAACTCGAATACGGGAAGGAGGCGACCATCTTCGCAAAGCGAGGATCACCGAGGGCGCGTTTGGATGTTTTGGCCGCAGAGAAATCGAGGCGTTCGCTGACTACCGGAACCCCAAGTTGCTGTGCCAGAGTGACGATACGAACAGCGACCTTGCGAATTGTGTCTCTGGTCTGATGTGCTGTGTTGCCTTTTGTATTGCAGGCGAACGTGAAGCTCCGGATGAAATTTCCATGGAAGTCGATATGGGCGGCAACAATCTTCCCGGCATTCCAGTCGACCCCTAGTGCGCCCTTTTGCCAATCGAGAGTCGTGACTGGCATTTCCTGAAAGATCGTCACCGATACCTTCCAAGAGGTCTGGTCGCGGTGAAAACGTATCGTGATTGGTGAGCCACTGTTCAACGCTGCAAGGATCGCTTGGCGACCGTGATGAAAGTTCAGCCCTTTAAAATCCACAGAGTGGATCTGACGACCTTTGCAAGGGTAGTGGTTGGTTGCCTCGGACGCTAAACGTTCTGGCAGACGCAGTTCAAGGTCAAAGGCGTCACCAGCGCGCCTAAGCCTGGCGAAACGATTGCCGCACGGAGCGGCTTTGTCACCTTCGATGAAGAGGCAGTTCGATCTGGCATTCCGCCAAGCCTTTAACCACGCGGCTTGGGAGGCGAAGCCACTCTTTTCGAGATGGAACTGCGCGAGAAAAAGCTTGCGCGGGCCGAATAGAGGCGCTGGCTTCTTTTGTACTTGCTGAGCCTGCTTGAGTTTGGAGGCGATTTTTTGGATGGCCCGCTTCAGGAAATGGATCGCACGTAGAAGATCCTGCCTGCGCTTGCGAAGAGCGGCAAGGCGCTCGTGCAGACGGTACTTGCGATCCAGCGTCTTCTTGAGCCGTGCGATCATGAAAGGCAAAGGGCTTCTAGCCATCTCAATAGTTGATCGCTCCCGCAAACACCGCACGTTGAGTTCGGTGACGTTGGATCTCACGGTGGCGATCTGGTTTGAATTTTTTAGCAGACGAGTCTTTTTGACCTGCAGCCGAATGCACTCGCGCCAAAGTCGGCGATTAAGATCTTCGCATCTCGACTTGTGCAGTTTTCGTAGTGAGCTTAGTCGCGCCTGAAGCTGTCTGTGAGCCATTCCAACCAATGCGGAATGCAGTCCGACCTCCCGAAACAGGGAAGTCTGCAGGTCTCGTGTCCACATCCGACCCTGCATTAACCTGCTGTAGAGCAGCCGCTCGCTGTAACTAAACAGGTACGCGTAGTGGTGAAGAGCTGCGGATTGCTGCTCGTTTGCATGCAGGCGAGTTTGGAAGGTGCGGAACAAACATAGCTCCTGAACCGACGGCACACTCAGGCCGCCTGCCGATTTTATCAGGAGCGCGAACAGTTACCAATAGTCAAAAAGACGTAAGTAACCGCCGCCGGTGGCGCTCGCAGCTCTGGCCGAACGAAACCGGAAGCTCCCCCATGCGTCCCATAATGGACTCCGGGAACATCACGATAATGACGCGGTTTTTGCGTTGGAATAGATCGACGAAGAGCCCGATTGCTTTGGGGAGAAATGGGCTCTTCGTCGAATTGTCGGTGGCAGCCCCGCCACCGACAATCAAATAACCAACCGCTTCAGCAAGAGAATGTTCCCGTGGTCAATTCCCCAGCTTTCAATGGATCCTGAGACCGGCAAGCCTAAGTACTCGGCGAGCCTCCTCGCGCACCATGTCTATCATGTCGCGCAGGCCTTCCAAAGTCGGACGATGTGAATAACCCGTTTTAAGATACCGGGTTTCCATAATCGCTGTCTGGTCGGCGAAGAACACAAGGCCCTGTTCTGCGTCAGCTGGGAGAGCGAAGCCCGAAGTTTTAGACATATCGAGGAGCCTCTGGATGTTGTGGCCCATCGTTTTCACCTGCAGGACCGACATCCCGGATGAACGAAGAACTGCTTTCAGATAAAGTTCGATCGCGTGGAGAAACAAGAAGCGCACCGGATCGTCGAATCTTAGAACGCTCGGTAGTCGCGTAACCAAGCTGCTGCCGCAGATACGATAGCTTTCCGCAAACTGGTACAGACCCATCGCTGTCGTTCGGTCGTCGTCGTCAGTCATCAGTTTCCCGCGTTGCTGCCGCCAGCATTCTGAGCGTTGCCGGGTCCCGAACGCCTTGCCTGAAAGGTTCGATGATGATTGAGGCCAGTCTAGTGACCGTCTCCCTGTCAGCGGCAATGCGGAATTCGCGAGAGATGTCTTCTAGTACCCCGTTGCACACTGCGAGGTCTTCAGAGGTGAGGGGTTCGTCGCGCAATCGTCGTTCAGTCACTGAGGGTCAACCAGCTTTTCTAGCGAAGTAAGTGAGATAGTACGCAACCTCTTCCTCGATTCCCGAGAGCAGCTCCTCATATTCCACAATGTATTCACTGTCGTTGTCTTGCTTTTGGAGCTTTCTCAAATGCAGGACAGCTATGCTGTAGCACTCGCACATTTCGCCTATCGATTGGCGATGCCCCGACAGCGCCCGAATTTCGGGTAAGCGGAGAGCCAGCAGAGCCCAGCCATGGGCGACATGGTCTAATTCAGACTTCATTTTTCGCGACTCATAGTATCCGCAACTAATATCAGCGATGCCACTGCCGTCCAAGGTGGCCATAAGTCTGATGGATAAAAGAAAACCCCGCGTGGTTTGCGGGGCAATTGGGCGGCAGCTACCGCCTGGAGCTCAGGCCCGGGCTCCATGGGCCTGAGCCAGTTAAACAACGCTTGCCCCGGGATGTTCCGAGAAAAGAAAAAGGCCCGTACCTCCTGGTGCCGACCTTCCTTCAAACGTCTCAATGACCGATGCTATTACATCCGTGATCAAGGTCAGAGGGCCCGGTTTCGCTGGAGGATTTGAGCGGCGAAGACCCGAAGACCATGGTTGCCTATAAAACTTGGCCATAGTTGGCAACAACGGGACATCAGCCGCCCTTGCCAACGCAATGCTGAAACGATGTGATCGCTGCTGAGGCGCCTCGTAGGCCGACGGCAATTCTTTTGCCAGCAGGTGTGCTGATCGTCAGTTGCTGACCAGTGGTCATGGCTGTAAGCATCTCGCCTCCAAGATCGCCAAATTCGTGCCAACCGAAGTAGTCGTTCACGCCTCCCTCAGAAACTCGAGATATCTTGTCATCAACCTTCCATGTTGCCGAAACGTCTCCTTGAAACAGCCCGTCGACATAACCGATGAGGTCTTTGCCGGGGGATGCCATGAAACCAACCTTCACATCCCCAACCCGAGTGCTCACAAAACAGGTCTGACCCCAGTCTTCCTCACTGGACTCATAGCTCCACTCGTTGCTGGCCCTTGAGGCACTCGAAGCCTCGCCTAAATTTTTGCGGCTTGGTACGGGGCAAGGTAAATTTCGTTCCCCGTCAGAAGGAACCCCCGCTGGCTTGCCTCGGCGGTCTGCACCGCGTTTCTCAATTCTACAGCAGCGATACGAATATCGCGAGCCGAGATTGCGTCGTCGAAATCGGACTGCGCTCTTTCGCCCAGCCAGAAATTGACAGCAACAATCCCCATCAGCGCGATGAACCCGATGAGCAAGAAGACTGACGTGGATCGCAAAAGTGACTTGCTGGAAATAGACATTCAGGCATTCGTGCATCATTTGGGATTACCACGCCATAAAGATTTTGGCGTTGGTGATATTATGATCATGCATAGACAATGTTTGTCGCCACGCGTCCCTAAGTGGCGACTTCACGGAAGAATGAAACGCCGCCCTGGTCCGCAAACGCGACGCGACAGGGAGGCAGTGCGACGATGCCGTATGGTGGAAAAGTCGTTGGGACGCTAGGACGTTCTAACCTCGTAAAGCTGGCACGGCGAAACCCAGGCTTTTGCTGTTGTAGCTACATCGAAACCAAATGTCCTGGCGAGACCTCTCTGTATGCCGGCGGGCGCACCCTGTAATCAATCGGTCTGATCGGACTGGTTAATTCCTCCACGATCGTCGCTTGCTTATCGCGGCGCCGGTCGGGATCGGGGACCGGTACGGCAGCCATTAGTTTCTTCGTGTAGTCATGTTGCGGATTGCCAAAAACTGACGATCGAGGTCCGATTTCCACGATCTCACCAAGGTACATGACCGCCACACGGTGACTTACCCGTTCAACGACTGCCATATCATGCGAGATGAACAGGTAGGATAGGTTCAGGCTCCGCTGAAGGTCTAGCATAAGGTTTATAACCTGCGCCTTGATCGACACATCGAGCGCAGACACGCTCTCGTCCGCCACGATTACCTTCGGGCTAAGCGCAAGTGCCCGCGCGATG
This sequence comes from Hyphomicrobiales bacterium, assembly GCA_900472625.1. Classification (GTDB taxonomy): domain Bacteria; phylum Pseudomonadota; class Alphaproteobacteria; order Rhizobiales; family Rhizobiaceae; genus Rhizobium. The sequence goes on from UCIT01000033.1 coordinate 5,991, forward strand.
CAAATGCGCTGGCGCTGGCCGCCGGAGAATTCGTGCGGAAAGCGCGATGCCATGTCTGGCGACAGACCAACCTTTTCGAGCAGATCGGCCACGATATCCTTCGCCTGCCGCGCCGTTCCCATCCGGTGCTCGAGATACGGCTCGGCAATTGCCGCCCCAACTCTAATGCGCGGGTTGAGGCTTGCATACGGGTCCTGAAAGATCATTTGCACGGTTTTCCTCATTTCGCGCATGCCGTCTTTGCCGAGGGACAACACGTCCTTGCCATCAACGACAACAGACCCACTCTGAGGCTCAATCAGCCGCATGATCGCGCGGCCCGTCGTGGACTTTCCGCAACCGGATTCTCCAACCAACGAAAGCGTTTCGCCGGGGTGGAGGTCAAAAGAGACGTTCTCGACCGCATGCACCCGTCCGGTCAATCTTCCAAAAAGCCCTGAATGGATGTCGAAGCGTTTTGTGAGGTTTTTGACTTCGAGAATCGGCCGAGATCCAGCCGCAACCGTATCTTCGACTTCTGTCGGCACGTCGGACTGGCCTGTCTCAGGATTGACAATTGGAAAGCGCAAAGGTCTGTCGCGTCCATCCATCGAGCCAAGAACCGGCACCGCGGCTAAAAGAGCTCGAGTATAAGGGTGTCTCCCGTGATGGAAGATATCCGGCGTCGCCCCTGTTTCCACCTGCTCGCCGCGATACATGACTATCGTCCTGTCCGCGATTTCCGCGACGACACCCATGTCATGTGTGATGAACAGGACGGACGTTCCTTCCTCCTCCTGTAGCATCTTGATCAGATCGAGGATCTGGCCCTGTATGGTGACATCGAGTGCCGTCGTCGGCTCGTCGGCAATCAGAAGTCTAGGCTTGGAGGCGAGCGCCATGGCGATCATCACGCGCTGGCGCATGCCGCCTGAGAAGCGATGAGGATACTCGTCGAAGCGTGACGAGGCCGACGGGATTCGCACTTTCTTCAGAAGGCGGATCGTTTCGGCGCGCGCATCGGCTTTCGACATTGTTGAGTGGCAGAGCAGCGCCTCGGTGATCTGATCGCCGATCGTAAAGAGCGGATTGAGCGACGTCATTGGCTCTTGGAAGATCATCGCCACGTCTTTGCCACGCACCTGTCGCATGGCATTTTCCGGCAGTGCGAGCAAGTTACGCCCGCTGAGCATTACCTTTCCTTCGACGCGGCTCGAATCCGCTTGCAGCAACCGCATGATGGACAGCGAGGTGACGCTCTTGCCTGAGCCGGATTCACCGACGATCGCCACCGTTTCACCTGCCCCGACGTCGAAGGAAATATTTCGCACGACGGGTTTCCATTGACCGTCCACGAGAAACGATGTCGTAAGGTTCTCGACTGAGAGAACTTGAGTGGCGCTCTGGACCGCCCGTGGCTGAAAACGTGTCATGATTTCTCCTCGTCTGTCGCAGGTGATGCTAACGGCTAGTCGGGCCAGCGCAGCGCGCCATCGAAACGATGCTTGCTGCGGCTCTCAAGCGGCGTTGCGATGATCTCGTTGGAGGCACGCGCCTTGTCGAGTTCTTCGCCGAGACGCTGGGCAACGATCTTTTCTTGGCCCGGATGCAGATTGCATGGATCAAGGTAGAAGTAACGATGCTCAACCTCATGATCGCGGACAATGATCGGTGGAGAACCGCGCGCCAGAGCGTCCGAAAGATCCCACGCAGTGATATGGGCCTCTTCCGCATTGATAATGACGCGCATGCGATCTAGCGGATTGTTCGTGGGATCAGGCTCAATCAGGGCGGTCACGCCCGGCCGACCATCGAGCGCCTGTTTCCAGAGATTGAGGTATCCGGTTTCGCGTTCTCGGATACTGCTGTGGTCGCGTGTCTCCCAAGCTTCCAGTGCCGCCATGACACCGAAGATGCTTTCCTTGCCGACCTTCATGCCACGTCCGATTCCCATGTTTTGCAGATAAGCGCTGCGAACGAGATCCTTCTTGCCCGCCACGATGCCTGAGGTCGGGCCTCCAAGGAACTTATGGCCGGAATAAAGCGCGATGTCCGCACCCTGTTCCAGAAATAGGCGCAGATCGTACTCCGAAGCCGCATCGACGATCACCGGCACGCCCTTGTCATGGGCTATTTCGACGAATTCCTTGAGATTGAGGAGGCCGTAGTCGACGACATGATGCGACACCACGAAGACAGCGGCCGCCGTCTTTTCCGTGATCGCATTTTCCATGTGGAAACGGTGCGTCGAGGTAGCCTGACCAACATAAACCACCTTGCCGCCTGCGATCCGGATGGCCTGGTCGACGGGCGCTCCATAGCTGACGACATGCCCCATTTGGACGAGCACCTCATTCTTCTCGGTGTTCACATCGGGAAGTTTTTCGATCGCCAGCAGATCGTTGCCAGTGATTGCGCCGGCAACGGCCAGTGAAATGCCGGCGGAGCACGACGCCGTGACGAAGCCCGCCTCGCCTCCCGTAAGCCTGGCAATAATGGCGCTTGCCTTGCGCTGCAGGTCGTTCACCTCGACGAACTGCGGCAGGATCGAAGACATGGCCGCGATGGCTTCCGGGACGACGATGGATGCACCAAGGCTGGTCATCGTGCCGGAAACGTTGATGACCGGACGAAGGCCAAGCGAACTGCGAATGTCATCTGACATGGGTATCTCCAACTTCGGTGGCCGCTGAGGGACGTTCATTTCTGTCTGCCCTATCGACGGCTATGCCACAATAATGTAATACACGTGTATCCAACCTTGAGGAGCGTGTACTTGGACGGAAAATCATCAACTGCGGTTGGCCGAGACGCCGACGCCCCTGCCGGCAGCAACGACGACGGCGTCGTGCGCCGTTCCCGCGTCAGCGGGATTGACCGCGCCTTGCAGATCATCGACTACCTCTACGAAACGGGTGCCCCGGCGGGCGGCTACGCGATCGCAAAAGCCGTGAAAGCCCCGCTCTCGACGATCTATGTGATCGTCGACGACCTTGTGGAAAAGAACATGCTCACCCGTCATCCCGACGGCTCGGTCTGGCTCGGCCCGCGGCTCTTTCACTATGGGCTCGCTTATGCGAGATCGCTCGATTTCATGAGCGTCGCCACTCAAGAGATGCACGATCTTTGCCGCGAAACCGGCGAGACTGTTCAGGTCTGCGGTCGCGACGCCGACTATATGCTGGTACTTGCAATGGCCGACGGCCCTAGCCATTTCCAGGTCGCCTCGCGCGTCGGCACCCGTGTTCCGCTGAACTGGACGGCGTCGGGCCGGCTGCTCGTAGGCCACCTGCCGGAGACCGAGCGCGTTGAGCTTTTCGCTCGCTGTGCCAAGTCCTCCCCAACCGGTCGCGCCGAGATGGACCCGGAGGTTCTGTCGAGCGCGGCTGCTATGGCATTCCGGTCCCGCCTTTCGATCCAGGCCGGCGAGTCCGACTATGCCGTTGCCTGTATCGCCTCTCCGATCTGCGATCGCGACGGCCAGTGCGTTGCCACCATTTCTATCGTGCTTCCCGAGCAAAAGGCCTTTTCCGACGAGAACCGCTACACGGCGCATGTGCGCTCGTCGGCCGAACGCATTGAAAAAGTCATGGGCTGGCGCAACCATTGATATCCTCCCCTAATCACGAAGCGCGACGATTGCTTCAATCTCGACGGTGATATTGCCGGGTAAAGAACCGAACCCGACTGCAGACCGGGCATGTTGGCCGGCGTCTTCGCCGAAAACATCGATGAACAGGTCGGAGCAACCGTTGATGACGCTCGGATGATCGTGGAAGTCGGGCACCGCATTGACCATGCCGAGGAGCTTCACCACGCGCTTGACACGCGACAGATCGCCTAATGCATCATGCATCACCGCGATGAGATTGATGCCGGTCAGTCGAGCGTGCCGATAGGCGTCCTCGATACCGACCTCAGAGCCGACCTTTCCCGCATGCATGACGCCGTCGGCCTCCCGCGGCCCCTGCCCCGAAAGATAGAGGATGTTGCCCTCGACCACATGCGTCACGAAATTTGCTATCGGTGGCGGCGCAGGCGGCAGTTTGATGCCGAGGGCGGCCAGCCTCTCATAAGGCGAGTCGTAGATCTGGGCGGGTTCTGGGGGGGTGTTCACGTGAACTCCTGTCATGCAATTTTTGTTTTTCGGCCTAACGGTAGGAATACCCGTGGCTGTGGCGCACGAGCTTGCGAGCGCGAGGAATGTAACGACTGGCCGCAATCGCCTCGCTCCCGATGACTGCGTAGCGCGGCTCGAACAGCTTGTTGAGCACGGACACGTCACCGTTGGAATCGGTTGCCTCGAGATCGGAATCGATCAGGTCGAAGATCGTGAAATCGGCGCGCTGGCCAACCGACAGACGGTTTTCCATTGAGAGCTTTATGACCGACGCCGGAGCGTGGGTGACGGCTTCGACCACCTTGTCAAACGGCATGCCGACCGACAGAAGTTTTGACATTGTCGTAGCGAGATCCCACACCGGGAAGTTCATCGAATGGCCGTGCAAGTCGGTCGAGATCGAGAATGGCAGAAGACCGCGGTTGATAGCCGCCTCCGCCACCTTGAAGGAAAAGGACGCGCCTCCATGGCCGATGTCCAGGCGAATGCCCTCCCCCGCACAGCGTTCGGCGAGATTGAAGAGATCTTCGTCCTCCATGATACTGGAGCCCGCCTTGCCGTTGAAGCAGTGCGTGACGACGTCGCCAGGTCCGAGGATTTCAAGGACTTCGTCATAAAGTGCGGGCGGCTCGCCGACGTGCACCATCATCGGGATCTTCAGGATTTTCGCGATCTTCTTGCCGAGCTTGACGGGCGTGACACCCCACGAGCCGGTGATGACATGGCTGGCGCGCACCTTCAGGCCGACGATATGCTCGCTGTTTTCTGCATAGCATTCCAAGATGCGATCAAGGTCGATATCCCGGATGTCACGCAGTTCTGTCACTCTATTGCAGGCGACGAGCCCGATAGAACCGAGATTAAGGAAGGCTTTGATACGTTCCTTTGAGGGCTCGATGATATATTCGCGAAAGCCGTGGAAATTGGCCTCGCCCGCCGACCCGGCGTCGACAAGCGTCGTAACGCCGCGTTCAGCGCCACATTCTGACGGACGAATAGAGATATCGGTGCCGCCGTGCCATATATGGACGTGCAGATCCACCCAGCCCGGAGAGATCCAGGCGCCTTTGCCATCGATGCGGGTCACATCTTCAGTCACCGTAAGCTGTGGGCCGATCTCGACGATCTTGCCTTCGCGGTCGACGAGGATATCAACTAGATTAGAAGGCGTGTCGTTACCGAAAGCCATGGGTTTGACGTTGGTGAGGAGGAGCGGCTTGCCCAATGTTTCACCGGTCATTTAAAGGTCCTTTCGAAGTTTTGGATCGAGCATGTCGCGCAGCCCGTCGCCGACCATTTGCAGCGAGAGTACGGAGAGTATGATGGCAACGCCGGGAAATAGCGTCATCCAGTCGGCTTGCCCTATGTACTGGCGGCCCGCGGAGATCATTGTTCCCCATGTGGGAATTTCAGGACTGACGCCCAAGCCCAAAAAGGAGAGCCCGGCTTCAGCCAGCATCGCGCTGGAAAAGAGGAACGTGGCCTGCACCATGATTGGTGACAGTAGGTTTTTAAGCACGTGCCGTGTCATGATATGGAAAGTCGAAATGCCGAGCGCCTGCGCCGCCTCGACGTAGGGGAGTTCGCGGATGACCAGCGTCGACGCTCGGACGATACGGGCCAGACGCGGCGCATACACCACCGAGAGCGCTATGATCACTGTCGTCAGCGATGGTCCAAGAGCTGCGACCAGCGCGATCGCGAGCAAGATATCCGGGAAAGCCATCATGGCGTCAATCAATCGGGCAATCGGCGTGTCGAGGTTCTTAAAAAAGCCAGCGAGAAGACCAAGCGTGACGCCGATGACTGCTGATAGCGCGACGACGGCGACGCCGACGAGCAATGATAATCGCCCGGCATAGATCGTCCTCGAAAGGACATCGCGGCCAAACTCGTCGGTCCCGAAGAGATAGGTGCCGCTCGGAGGCTTGAGACGGTTGACGATCGAAAGTTTCGAAGGCGAATACGGTGCCACCCATGGAGCCGATATCGCCAACAAGACGAAGATGAAGAGGATGACCAGTCCGATAAAAACCGTCTTACGTTTCAGCAAGCGGCGGACGAATTTGCGGTTTTCACCTTCTGCGGGCTTGATCGAGATATCCGTCATCAGTAGCGCACCCTTGGATCGATCAGCAGATAGAGCATGTCGATCGCAAAATTGATTAGGACGTAGAGAGCAGCGATCACCAGGAGCGCGCCTTGTATGACCGGATAATCGCGACGCAAAACCGCGGTGACGACAAGATTTCCGACACCTGGTAGGCCGAAAACTGTCTCGGTCACGACCGCGCCAGATATCAGCACGGCAGCGGTCAGACCAAGAACCGTAAGGATCGGGATCAGCGCATTCTTCAGTGCATGCTTGAGGATCACCTTGTGTTCGACCAACCCTTTGGCACGGGCGGTGCGGATGTAGTCGTCGCCGAGAACATCGAGCATCGAGGCGCGGGTAAAGCGCAAGATCAGGGCCGAAGAGACAATCCCGAGCGCGAAAGCCGGCAGGGTCAGGTGGTACATGCGATCGATAAACGTGGAACCAGGTCCCCCATAGCCTGAGACGGGGAACATGCCGAAGCGCACAGCAAATGTCTGCATCAGGATCAACCCGAGCCAGAAGCTCGGAATGCTTGCCGCAAACATCGCCAGCGTGGTCGCCGCTTGATCGATGAAAGAGCCGCGCCGGTAGGCTGCATAAATACCGATCGGCAGCGCGATGACACTTGCAATCAGAAGCGAAAAAATAGTGAGGAAAAAAGTCGGCTCGGCACGGTCGAGCAGCGCTGAGGTGACTGGCATATTGAGAAAGATCGACTGGCCAAGGTCCCCTTTCAGCAATTGGCCTATGTAGTAGACATATTGAACAAGCAGGGATCGGTCGAGGCCGAGGCTAGCTCGCAAGTCTGCAATGTCTTGCGTCGTCGCATCGGGTCCAAGCATAACGGCGGCTGGATCGCCCGGTGTGACGCGCACGATGACGAAAACAATCGTGACGACAAGAAACATCACGACGATCATACCGGCAAGGCGTTGGAGAATGTAACGTATCATGGGTGCTTCCCGGTGGCCGCTGGGAGAAGGATACCGTCAGAAGGCGCCGTTATCCTGTGATGGCTCACTTCGTGACGGACGCGTTCCAGAAATACGGCCACGGGGCCGGATCCACGCCCTCCAACTTTGTCGACTTCGCCGAGACCGCGTTGAAATCGCCGATCTTCATGTAAGGCAACTCGTCGTACATCGCTTTCTGGACGTCCGCCCAAAGCGCGATGCGCTTCTGCGGATCGACTTCGGAAGTGAAGGCGTCGACGACCGTTTTACGAGCGGGCGTATCCCACCAGCCGGGCGAGCTTGGCGACAGCGATCCAATCAGCGCAGGTTCCGGCAGGAATGGGCTATGGGTGATGTAAATATCCCAGAGCTTCGAGTCCGTACGACGTTGCGTCAGCGTCGCCCAGTCGACCACCTGCAGATCGACCGTGAAACCGGCAAGCTTCAGATACTCAGCGGCGACCTGTGCCATCTTGTAGTGGAATTCGTACTGACGGCTTGTGAGGATCCGGATCGGCTCACCGTTATAGCCGGCTGCCTTAGCCGCGGTTGCGGCACCTTCCGGATCGGCAACGTTGTAATTTCCCTCAACGCCTGCATTGGTGTTCCAGGCAAATGGCTTCGGATAGATGTCGCCGTCGAGAGCATAAAAATCCGTGCTGCCGAAAGCGGCGGCAAGCATGTCTTCCATGCTCAATGCCTGTCGGATTGCCTTGCGCACCTCGACGTTCTTGGCGACACCTTCCTTCGTGTTGAAGACGAAGACCGGGTAGCCGAATGGCTTCAGGATAACAGGCTGTGATGCGCTTGATGCCTTCAGCTTGTCGAAGGATTCGACTGGTATCGAATCTACATAATCGTACTGACCAGAGACGGCTGCCTCAACGCGAGTATTGGCGTCAGGAACTGGTACGAAGCGGATTTCGTCAAGATATTGATGGCGGGCGCCGCCATATCCGTCGCTCTCGCCGTCGCGCGACTTGTAGCCGTCGAAGCGAACAAGCTGGATGTATTGATCGGCCTTGCGCTCCTTCAGCATATAGGGACCCGTACCGATGAACTCCTTCATCGGCTCGGCCTGCTTCTCGGACGGGAGAATGATAGCCGCCGAATTGTTGAATGCCAGCAGGGAAGTCAGGGGAGCATACGGCTGCTTCAGCACTATCTTCACCGTCATCGGATCGACGGCGGCGATTGAATCGATGAAGCCTGCGACCTGCTTACCGCGGGAGGCGATCTTTTCCCAACGGGCCAAGGAAGCGACGACGTCTTCGGCCGTCATGTCGGAGTTGTCGTGGAACTTGATGCCGGCGCGAAGCTTGATCGTGTAGATCTTACCATCTGGGCTGATATCCGGCATCGCTTCCGCCAGTAGTGGCGTGACGTTCCACTGCTTGTCGAATGTGTAGAGGGTCTCGAAGATGTGCTGCGTAACAATTCCGACGAGGTCGGCGGTTGAAGCCATCGGGTCCAGCGTGGGCGGCTCCCCGATCGTAGCGACGTTGATGACACCGCCCCTCTCCTGCGCAGCGAGGATGGACGGCAGGGCTACAAGCGCAGTTGCCAAAAACAAGGCGTGTCTTAGCTTCATCATAGTTCTCCCGCTCTGTTGTTCCACTATTATGTTATATGGTTTGTAATAAGATAATACCGGGAGAGAGAGGCAAGTCAATCGCGAAGAGCCGCTTGACCTGCGCAAGGCATTCGACAGTTGAACGAAGGCCAAGGAATGCCGAATTTGCCCACATCCAAAATATCTGGCCGGCTGGTGAAATTGTAGGCGACGAGGCGAACGGCAAATCGGTTCTCGAACCTCTTGGTAAACGCGGCACTGCCCGTTCCACGTTCATCACTGGCCAGACGTGCCATCGGACTGGTCGCTGCAAAGTGGGCGCTCCCGGCAGCCTCGGTTGGGCTGCAACCCGGCGATATCACCATCGCTCAGGCGCTCAAGCCGCTGGGCTACGCCACGGGGCAGTTCGGGAAAAACCATCTAGGTGACCGCGACGAATACCTGCCGACCAACCACGGCTTCGACGAGTTCTTCGGCAACCTCTACCACCTTAACGCAGAGGAGGACCCGGAAGCGCCTTACTGGCCGAAGGACGACCAGGAATTTCTGAAGGCTTACAATCCGCGCGACGTCATCAAAGCGTCGGCTGACGGCGAGGTCGAGGATACCGGGCCGCTGACCAAGAGGAGGATGGAGACCATCGACGATAAAACGACCGCTGCAGCGATCGACTTCATCGCGCGGCAAGCCAAGGCAAAGAAGCCGTTCTGCACGTGGGTGAACACCACGCGCATGCATCTATTCACGCACGTGCGGGAATCGATGCGCGGCCAAAGCGGCATGGTCGGAAACGAATACGCCGATGGCATGGTCGAACATGATGGCGACGTCGGCAAGCTCCTGACGGCACTCGACGATCTAGGGATCGCCGACAACACCATCGTCGTCTATACCACCGATAACGGCCCCAACCAGTTCTCCTGGCCGGACGAGACCTTTACTGCCTGACGCCAGTAGTTTCAATCGGTTACGCGGGCGCCGAACTCTTTTTCTACAGAAGTGTCGCGGTGTCCAAAACCGTACTCACCAGCAAAGGGGATGCAACATCCAGAGATTGCATCTATAGTATTAATCGCGTAAAAGGTTTGGGTGTGAAAATCCCGACCGAAACGCTAAGATGGATGC
>UCIT01000045.1 GCA_900472625.1 Hyphomicrobiales bacterium
TGTCATGGCCGTCTCCCCAGCAGAAAGGCAAGTGATATGAGCGAGAACATCCGCGAAGCTGCAATGAAGGAAGCATGGGTTCCCGCACTAGGTCGCGTCCTCGACATGCGAAAGACAAAGGGCCTCGCCGGCATTTGGGAAGATGGTTTTGCCTGCGGTTATGATGCCGCCACCCCACCGCCCCATCCTAATTTGGAGGCAAAAAGATGAGCTTTTCCGACACTCTTCGACGTCTTGATGGGGTCATCATGAGCCGCCAGCCAGGAGAGCAAGCCGAAACCTGCCGTGTGCGCCGACAGGATCTGCGTGAACTCCTGCATCATTTCCGGCGCATGGATGACGAGGCTCGCCGAAACCCGCCGCCCGGTCATCGTTTAGGATCTCTATCCCGCCGTCTGCGCGACCAGCTTCAGAGCGCAGGCATTGAAATCAGCGGCGACATCCTGCACGATTGCCTAGCTCTCGCCGCCAAAGAGGATTCCCATGGACACGATACCCGTCAACTTTCCTCCGAAGCCGCGCAACCCGTTCCAAGCGGCACTGGAAGCCCTGCGAGCCAAAGGCCATCAGGTAACGCCGTCGGAAATACCGGGCCTGACCTACGTGGACGGCCAGGAGCTGACGATGGGTCAGGTAATCCAGATATCGGGCATTCGTCCCGAAGCCTGAAAGGCACGCCCTTTTCAAAAACGGCAGGCCTCAACGACCTGATCGAGAAGTCCAAGGCCAAGCTCGCCGCCATGTCGGAGGAAGAGCGTCAGGCTATGTGGCAGGCCCAGCGCGAGAGCTTCGTTCGCGCGATGACGACGCCTTGCGAACACGGCGTTCTCGACTTCGAGCAGTGCCCGCAGTGCAGAGCCCCAGCGCCCTCAGAGCTTGTGATGGGGTATCAGGACCGCGTTGCGGCGGCCCACCACGCGCTCTTCCATGATGATCCGACCGACATTGCCGAGCGCCTTGCTCGCTATGCCGAAGAGACAAACGAGGTGCTGCAGGCGTTCGGCATGTCGCGCGAAGATATGCACCGGCTCGTTGACTACACCTGCGATCGTCCAGCCGGCGCGCCTGCGAAGGAGATCGGCGCAGCGCTCCTCACCCTCACGTCGCTTTGCGTCGTCGCTGGCTACGACGTGATGGCATGCGGCGAGGCCGATCTTGAGAAGCTGCAGCGTCCTGAGACGATCGCCCGCATCCGCGCCAAGCGCTCGACCCGCCACGGGCGTGGTCCGCTCCCTGGTATCGATCCCTCTGCGCGCGTCGTCTTCGGCCTTGAGGCACAGGGGCACATTCCGACCGTCGAGGCCATGCTTGCGGAAGGGCAGGACTGGAAGGAGATCGGCCGGCGCATCGGATGGGACGGCGAAACCGCGAAACAATACTACGAGCGCCACCTCGCCCGCGCCGCTCTGTCCTCTCCTATGGAAGGCGGCGACAATGGCTGAGAACCCTTACATCAGGATAATCAAGGCGGCGAAGCGAGGCGTCGGCGTCCGCCTCACCGCTGAGGAATGCTACTACCTCGCGCAGGATGACAGCATCGTCCAAGTGGCTGCGCGCACAGCCGAGGGCGAAGAAAGCGACGGCGGCGGGTTTGTCGTGACCAAAGCTGGCTTTATTGACACCCCATCACCCCTAGAGAAAGGTTCGCAGCCATGAGCAAGCCAGCATGCGAGATCTGCCTGCGAACCGATTGCCCCGGCTGGGACGATGCTGATCCTTTCCACCAGTACCAGGGCAAAGGGAAATGGTTCCTCGGTTGCCACTGCGAAGGATGCCGTCGCGCCCGAAACGAAAGCGGGGGCTTCATCGGCGCGCTTGTCGATCACCTCAAGGGTGATACCCCACCGCCCGTTTCGAGGGAGGGCAGCGAATGACCGACCAAATCCCATACTGGCCGGCGGCGATGGACCTGAAATCGGCGGCTGCATATTGCGGCGTCTGTGTCGAGACCTTCAAAAAGGTTTGCCCAGTTCGTCCACTGAAATTCACACAATCCACAAGGGGCGAGCGATATCTTCGCCAGCGCCTGGATGAATGGCTGGTGTCTATGGACCCGAACAAGCAGAGTGCCGCACCAAGGAAGAGCTTGGCGGAGCGGCTATATGGTGGTCACCTTGAAAATCACAGGGCTTAACATCGTCAGCGCCCGGGGAAAGCTCTACGTCTACGTCCGGGAGACTGGCGAGCGGCTGTTCGGGCCCTACGAGGGCGAGAAGGCCGAGCTGAAGCGGTTGCTCGCCAGCGACAAGAATTTCATCGCCAAATGGAACGCCCGGCGACAGCCTGACGTCAAGCGCACCTATGAGCCCGGGACGCTTGGAGACTTGGTTCGATGGTTCGAGCTCGAATGCCCAAAATATCAGACGCTCTCAGCCGCTACGAAGAAAGACTACACGGCAGCATTCCAGCATATGCGTGATGTGTTCGACGCCAAACTCGACGATATCGACACAGCGGAGTTGTACGAATTGCGCGACAAATGCGCGATCGACAAATGGCCCCGCTTTGCGGACAAGATGATTTCCGCCCTCTCATCCATGTTCGGCCAAGCGGTGAAGCGCAAGAAGATGCGAATGAACCCGGCTCTTGGAATCGACAAGGCCCACACTGCCGACAAGAACGCGAATCGGGAATGGATGGCGGCAGAAGTTGACGCCGCGATCGACGCGGCTCCAGCCAACATCAAGACTATCCTGCTGATCGCTCGGTACGCTGGCTTCCGTGGCCAGACCATCGCGACCCTTACATGGCGCGAGTACCAGCACGATGCCTCCTATGGAAAGTGCTTCCGCGTCATTACCCGGAAAAACGGCGAGGTCGTATGGGTGCCGGCTGCGGCCGAGCTGCAAACACACCTCGACGCTATCAGGGGAAACAAGACCCTGGCGACGCATATCACGACGCGTGCCGATGGGTCACCGTGGGATAACGAGGTGCAGATGCAGACCGAAGTCAGCCACTATCTGCGGGATATAGAAGCATTGGGGAAAGTCGGTCCCGGCACCACGCTGCATGGCCTCAGAGTGACCTATGCGGCGGACCTGAAGAGGTCAGGAGCGGATACCGGGGATATCGCCGCAGCACTGGGCGATAAGTCGGAGCGGATGGGCGCTCACTACACTCGGCACGTCGAGAACGAGGCCAAGGTGATCAGGGCTTTCGAGGGGAAGAAGGCACGCGCCAAGAACGGCGAGTGAACAGGTTTTGCAAAACGCAGGGGATTGTTTTGCAAAACAGGGATTGACGGAATCGAGTAAGTGCCTGAAAGAAAAGGCATGCGGGCGTGGCGAAACTGGTAGACGCAAGGGACTTAAAATCCGTTAGAAACGCAGGGTTTCCGGGCTTTCCCATTGCAAAACATCCACTGATTTTCGACTGAAATCGATGGAACAAAATGAGATTTGCAAAACATTTTGGCCCCTGAAATGGACGGGTACCACCCCCTCTACACCTGGCGCCGCACCAAGTAGACGAGAACGACATACCGACCGATTCCGACTGGTCAAGCTATGACGCGGAGATTGACCTAAGCAAACCTTGAGCCAATATAGCTCGGATGACTGAGCCCAGCCCTTTCAACGAAATCCCCCTCATGAACAATGTCGTCGTCCACTGGCGGCTAGCCGATGATGGCTGGGAGATTGCAGCCTACCGCACGTCAAGCGGCGGTGGGATATTGAGGTCGGTCACCGGCGATCGCATAGAGCGCAAGCTGGTGGACGGACCCGGTACTCAAGAGTTTAGCCAAGCCTTGGGATGGGTCATGATGATCGCTTGTACAAAGATCCAGAGCGATCGCATCAACGGCTCCCGTTAATCAACCGATACCGGAACTCACGAAATGATAGCTACGCTGCTGATCTGCGCCAGCCTGACCGTCGTCGACGGCGATACCGTCAAGTGTGACGGACAGAACTTGAGACTGCTGGGGGAAGGCGTTCCATTCGCCTCGGGCATCGATACGCCGGAGACCGGAAGTCATGCTAAGTGCATGAAGGAACGCAAGCTGGCGCTATTGGCCAAGAGTAGACTGAAAGAGATCTTGGCCGAAGGTGGCCTCACGATTGAATTCTACGGCATCAGGGACAAGACCCCTGCCCGGCGGCCGCTGGTGAACATCTACCGGAACGACGGTTCAGAGGTTGGTCAAACCTTGCTCAAGGAAGGCTTCGCCAGGACGTGGCGGCCGGGGCATCGAAATGACTGGTGTCGCTGAGCGTTATCGCTTCATTGTAGGAGGGATTTGGAAGACCAGCTGCATAATGCTTGTGAGTTGGAGAATGTGGAAGAGTAGGATGAATAGCGCGGAAAGGTTTGCTACTGGCCCACCCAAAGCTGTCGACGAAACCAACGGCTTGATTGCCACAACCATGATTCCGGCAACGAACAGCCCGATGAGCCACGCAGCGTTTTGACGAAGGTTCCTGCGGGTCTTTTCGAGGCCACCTTCAACCCCAAACCTTTCTTCGATCTTATTGAGCTCAAGGTGAATATTCGCAATCGATGCGAGCGTTATAGCCAAGATGGTGCCGAGTATCGCCAGAAATTGGCTCCCAACAAAATCGAGCATGAACTTGTTCTGATCGCTTACCCACTCGGGACGAGATGCCACTACCGAGACCGATGCCCCAATGTAGATGATCAAGCAGCAGAACGAGATAGTTTTGTTCATTCGAAGAACCTAGCGAGCGAATACATAATGTCCCTGAGAAACTTTTTGGGGTTTCGGTTATGGCTTTCGATATCTACGGTTTCCGTCCTTTCGTGCTGGGTTGAACTGTAACGAGACCCGTCGGCTGAAACTGCGGCTAGGTCACCTGCTCCCCGCTCGACATAGTCTACGATACTCCGAATCTGGTCGCTCTCGTATTTAAGGGCGGTATCGCTGACGAGCGTTGTGCTCACCTCCGAGACGTTGACCTTGTCTCGGAGCGCCCTGAGTTCGTCTTGGAAATCGTTCGCGTCGTTGAACATATTCGGCGCGGCAACATCGAAAGTCAAAGATACAATTTCGCCTCGATGCTCTGAAGCAAATTGCCAGAAAGAGCCGGATGACACCAATGGGAATACCTGCGTGTGATAAGGTGATAAACCCACATCGTTCATCGTCCGCACCAGCGCCCGCATAAGCGCCTTGGGTCCCCCAATGTCAGGATTGTTCTCGACGGCGACGAGTTGACCATTACTGTGATCAGTGGGATCAATGGCGATAAAGGCTACCTGCCAAGTGCTGGTGGAAGTCGGCTCAAGTCCATCTTCCGGCGCTGTGCGACCTGTGTGATTCACTTGTCGAGCCAGCCAGCCAAAAAGCAGATGAGGAAAATCAGGCGGCGCTATGCCGTCAATCGGCTCAAAGCGAAACTCATTGCTGTAATGCTGGAATACGCGTTCCTCTGAAAAGAAACGGCGTATCCAGCCTTCTCGCGTCAGCAACGAGCCATCCTCCGCTCGCGGCTCGAACAGATCGACGTTATCGCGTGCTTTCAATGAAAGTCTGAAAAGGCTGAAGTCCACGCTGCCCCCGATGCATGGTTTTGCATCGGTTGTATAACGCCACCCGTTAACAATCCTTGATGTCAATATCGCTGATTGGAGAAGGTCCCATTATTCGACTTCGTAAACAGCAGCATTGTCTTGAAGGTCCCGCAACCCCTTATAGGATGCGTGCCGCAACTTGCCGTCACCCGTCCAAGCCCGATACTCGATCTCCGCAATGAGCGTCGGCTGCACCCACACCAGATCCTTGCGGCGGCCGGAGTAAGCGAATGCCGGCGCTTTCGTCTTCAGCTTGTCGAGCGTTGACCGCAGCTCGATCGCTTCGCGCTCCTTGAAGCCGGTACCGACAGAGCCAACGTAGACTAATTCATGGCCCCGACGTGCCGCGAGCAGCAAACTGCCAATTCCGCCACGCGCCGAGGTGGAGTGCTCATAGCCCACGACCATGAAGCTTTCGCTTTGGATGCACTTGATCTTCAGCCACTCACCGCCCCGACCGGAACGATAAAGGCTGCGCTTGTCTTTTGCGATGATGCCTTCGAGGCCGTGGTCGCATGCGGCTTGGAAGAGCGCAGCGCCGTCGGCTTCGACCTCCTCCGATAGCCGGATCGCACCGCTTGTCTCGAACGGCAGCAAAGACTCGAGAAGGCTACGGCGTCGGGAAAGCTCGGTCTGGGTGTAATCGTGCCCATCAAAATAGAGGACATCGAAAGCCATAAAGATGGCGTCTCGCGACGTCTCCTTGCCGCCTCGCCCGCCAAGCGACCGTTGCAGCATGTTGAAATCCGATCGGCCTTGATCGTCGAGCACCACGGCCTCGCCGTCCAGGATGAAGGTGGCGACAGGCAGCGCCAGTGCCGCGGCTTCGATGAGGGGGAAACGGTGTGTCCAGTCATGGCCGCCGCGCGTGAGGATGCGGACGCCTTTCAGCTCCTTATGAACCGCCAAGCGGTATCCATCCCATTTCACCTCGAAAGCCCACTGCGGCCCGACTGGCGGCTTGCTCTTCAGCAACGCCAGGCAAGGCTCGATGCGCTTCGGCATGGGATCGAGCGGAAGGTTCGGCTGCAAAGGGTCGCGCGGTCTGCGGGCGCGAGAGCGCAACGGCTTGTCGTCAGCCAGCAGCGGCTTGGAACGTGCTTTTCCCATGCCTTAGCCGGCCTTCCGGATCTCGGCCATGTCGTCAGGGAGCACATGCATGCCGGCAGCGTGTGCGGCATTGACGAACGCTTCACGGGCGGCCGCTGGCTCGATGACGTGATCAAGAGCATCGAACGACGACAATAGCGCTCGATGGAATTCCTTCGGCTTCTTGTTCGGCCATTCAAGGCTTGTGAGAAGCGCCGTCAGATCTTCAACGCTTGAAGCTGGAGCGTACTTGCCGACGCCATCGATCTCGACGTCGAGCGGTGCAATTGGGGTGCGGTGCATGCCATCCATAACGCTTTACCTCGATGACTGTTGACGCGACTCAACTGTCGTAGAAGTGATTCGTTCCGAGTCAAATCAACGGGTTGCGACAGACGGAACATTTGGCGCAAATGGGTGTTGAGAGGCATCGCTATGGGGCTGTCCGAGTTTTCTCCATAGCGACAGGCGGAGGGTGCCTCTCCAGGCTTCCAACCCTCCGCCGCTTCACCCATCTGGGCCAGGTACTGCGGGTTGCGGTGGTTCGCTAGGTGTAATCGTGAACTTGATTGGCGGCGACACTACCTGAATAGGGCCGATCCAGTTCTGCAGCGGATTGCAGATGTAATCGAGGGTCACCTCGTATCGGGCTGGTCCTGGCGTTGCGGCTGTGGGGACTGTTATTGATCGATGATAGGTCTCGCGTCCGGCCAGCAGCTTTAAGCCTGTCGTATACTGCGGGATTGAGTGCCGCTCGCCAACCGCATCATAGAGCCAGCGCTTGGCGACCAGCGGACATATCCGCTTTCGAAAGACCGAAAACTCTACATCGATCGTGCCGCCTTGTGGCACTGAGGTCGCGAGCGCGGTTGCTGCCTCATACTCGATCGGTGGCTCTCTATCCGCTACCCATAGTCCCAGATTGAGGGATCCGAGAATGGCGAGAAGAAATACCACCGCGCCAACGGTACGCCATATCATCCGCTTCAATGGGCTGACCCTCCACGGATGTACCCTATCACCTTGATGATGTTCTCGTAGAGCACCACCGTTCCCAAAAAGATGCCGATGAACGTTATCACTAGCCATTTCGTGAACCGCCCGACTGTTTGAAGGTCATGAACCATCTTGAATGCCTGCCTCACGTCATCTGCTGGCAGCTCGACCACCGCCTGAAGTGTTTTCAATTCATCTGGCCTGAGATCGGCAAGCCAATCGCGGGTGCTTTGCGGCAGTTCTTCGAGCCGCTGTGGAGTGTAGTCCGCCATATCGATGTTCCCTGCCAACCCCATGCCCCTTCAATGCACTCGAAATGCTTGACCGGACTTAGCCGATCGTCTATCTGCCCCGCCGCCGAGCTCATCAGCCATGAGGCGGCAACGGGAGGGCTCGACCTGACGAGGAGGTCGGGCCCTTGCTATCTTTGCCCGTGAGCGCTGCACTCTGTTGATGTCCAGACGCCGGCGGCACATAGCCCGGCCGCCGTATCGTCGATCGCGTCTTGATCCTTTGGCGTCTTGCCCTTGGCCCCGATCAGAGAGGTGCCGACGATGGCCCTAGTCGTTGTCGACAAGCTTTGCTTCGATGCACTGACCCTTGGCGAAGTCGTACAAGCCGCCACGCTCAGAGCACAGACGACGACGAACGCGAGCTTGATCCGCTGCATTGCTTAATTCTCCGATTGCTTTGTTGGTAGCGGCCGTAGCCTGGGCGGCTTCAAGGTCTCGCCCTTCCCGCCGTGCGTCAGGCAACCACCAGATGGCGTTGAGGGTGGAATAGACGATCAGCACGATGAGGCCGCCGACGGCAGCCCCAAGCCCGATCTTGAGAGTATCCCCGATGCTCATTCTTCCACCGCCTGGCGAATGTCCTTGATGGCGCCGATCACCCACTTGCGGGCGACAAGCACGCCGACGGTAAGGACGACCGCAAAGCCGATGATGACCAGGAGCGCCCGCCAATCGAAACCGGCCAGCGCCGCCACGCCGAATCCACCACCACCGAAGGCACCGGAGATCCAGCCGAGGATATTGAACTTCTTCTTGACGGTCTGATCGACGGCGACAGGAACGACTTCCTTCTCGTCGACCACCGGAGCCGCGGCGAAGGCCGCCATCTTCGTCGAGGCACCGGACAGAGCTAGGAGCGCCGTGTGGAGCGCTGCGCGCGTCTTCGGGCCGGGATCGCCATCAGCATCGAGGCCCGCGCTCTGCTGGAACTGCGCAACCGCGCTCGGGGCATAGCCGAGAACGACAAGCGACAGGCGAACGAAGCGATCGACGCGATCGGCGAAGCCATTCATGCCGCCGTTCCACTTCTTGGTGATCGTCTCAATGTCGCCCTGATCGGCCCAACGATTGAGATTGCGGCTTTGCCAGTACCAGATCGGCACCAAGCCTTCCCACGGATCGGTGTTGACGAGATCCGGCTTCGCCACAAAGTCGGGAGGGTTGAGCCTTTGGGCGACGCACCAGTCGTAGAACTCCTGGTAGTTCGCCTTTCCGGTAAGCTGGCCAGCGGTCCGCCCCATGTAGCGCTTGCCGTCGCCATCGACCTGGGGAGTATTCCCGAGATCAGTGCGCGTGTCGTAGCGCTTCTGAGCGTCTGTCGGGCCCCAGATCTCCCGGTCGAAGCGGAAGTCGCCGCTCTCGTGCGTTAACTGGGCTAGGTACTGCACCGATCGGTGCGGCCGGTCGAGGCTATATCGGGCGCCGTAGCGATCGAGCGCCACGAGCACAGAGTTCATGTTCTGGGCATTCACAGCCCCTTTCGCAGCCGCGCGCAAATGCGCGGCAGTTACCTGCACGGTCATGGAAATCTCCGAGTTTTAATGGTGATTGGTGGCGAGGCGTTCGCGGACAACAGACTCAGGCAAGCTTCGTAGTATTAAGGCTTGCCGACACCAAATGACGCGAACATACTTTCGCGGTCGATCATGAGGATCTTCGGTATGGCATATGACTGGAAAGGCGTCCGCACGCGGCGCATTCGTCGCATCAAACTGGCGCTATCGTCCGTGATAACGCTTGCTGTGCTGACGCTGCCATTTGTTTGGCCCGCGGTGAACTGACCGGGACGCACTTCATTATACGCTAGAGGCCCGCCAACACCCCGGCGGGCTTTTGCTTCAGTCGAGAAGGAAGCCATCTCGCCAAAGCTGATCGATATCCTCGGCAGACATCCCCTGCATCGCTCCGAACATGTCGACGCACCAGTTGGATCGGTTAAAGGTCTGCGCCGTGAAAGACATGCGCGCAGACCATTCGAGATCCTCGTCCGTTATGGCGGCAAGAATATTCTCGATCGGGGCCGGGAGCGTGCCGAGCGTAACCGCTTCGAGTGCCTCGGCCTTCGTGATCATCTCCCGGTTAGCCAGAACCTGAAAGAACTGGCGGCGGCTAATCGTTTCCGGCACCGCTACAGGTGCCAGAGTGCCCCACGTTGTTGGCATGATCTGATCCTTATGATTGCTGCAACACCACGCCTGAGGCGATGACGTTCTTGTTCGTTAGGCTCCTCAAGCGCCAGACCATATTCGAGCCGGATGGCTGCGCGGATAGCGAAACGGTCGCCTCATACATTTTCACGCCGCCGTAATCGACCGTCAGCACGAGAACCGCCGTGGTCCAGGTCGTTCCGCCGTCGCGCGACACTTCCATGCTGAAGTCAACGTTCGGCGTAAAGGCGACCGTTCCGGCAAGCTGCAAAGCAATACGAGCCGTTCCGGGGACTGTCGACGCCGGGTAGGTGACGGAAAGCAACGTCATGTTGTTGTAGCCGCTACCCGCTGCGGCGTTGAACTGCAATTCGGCAAGATAGATCGTATTCGTATCGCCCTTGGCGATGTTGACCCAAACATAATCCCATAGCGTCGTTTGGTCTGTACTGGTTACAGTCCTTCCCGCGCTTTCGTTCGTCGTGTCGGTGAATACCAACGTGCCGATTGATGTGCCATCCGTTCCACTTGTCGGCGCTGATCCGTTCTTTCCGTAAAGCGTGAGCGTGACGGATGGATTGCTTGTATCGATCAGGCCGACGTCATTGGAACCGTAAACGATGGCTGACGCGATGCGCTTAGGTGACGCCGAATAGTTCTTGCCGCTGTACCCCGATGTTGCGCCGCCAGCCTTTGCAGCCGAGACGCCGCCCGCTTGGTTTGTGACGCCATCATTTTGCGCCGTCGCTCTCGTCGTGAAGTCCGTAATGATCACGCCTTCGGACTGAGCAACAAGACCGCCCGCACCGCCTGTCGTGGACGGCGAAAACCAATCGTTCGTCGCGTCATAGACGAAGTTTGACGATCCCGCCACGTCAAGGAAATACGCGACGTTGTACGGCGTGAAATTCGTCGTCCAACGCGCGACACCCTTGGAAATGCGCAATTCGTCAATGTAGCCGTTAACCGGCCCCGACGTACCGTCTCTACCAATGCCGACCTTTGGCGCACCCGAAAGCGTGGTGTAATTGTAACTATCTGTGTAGTTGGAGCCTTCTTGGCTTCCGTTCACATACAGTTTCAAAACACCTGCCGATCTGACGACGGCAACATGATAGAAAGACCCTGTCGCAAATGTCGTTGTGCCTACTATGGCAGTAGCGCCCGCCGCATTGTTGACATTGATTTTCTGAGAAACGAGCAGAATCGTCAGATGATTATCGCCACTTGGTCCGCGAAAATCTATGATATAGCTCGTTGACGCCACGGAGGAATAGTTGATCCAAAAATCAACGGTAAAATCACCCGTGCCAAAAGCAATCGCGGAATTTCCGTTCCCGGCGAGATATCCAGAACCTGGAAGCCTTAGCGACGATGCGCCGAATTTCTTTACGCTCGTGTCGATAGTTGGAGCGCCAGAAATAGACCACGCGTTTGTTGTTTCATTGCCGTCATTCGTGATCGTAGTCGATCCGTTCGCGCCGTCGAAATGCAACATCGTGGACGTACTGGTATCAACCCCACCAACGACCGTATATGCACCGGTCGGAGGCGTGAAGGCGGCGGTCCAACGTGCGACGCCCTTGGAGATCCGCAACTCTTCAATGTTGCCGATTGTTCCGACACCGGCTGTACTCGCATAATCAAGACCTACACGGAGTCCTTGCGCGATATAATTGTTGGCGTCAGTGTAAGATGAGCCTTCTTGAACGCCGTTGATGTAAAGACGCGTCACACCTGAATTTCTAATCAAGGCAACGTGATACCAAGTCCCCAAAACCGGCGTCGTCGTGCTGGCTATCGGAGCCGCACCATTAAGGTAGAGGCTGATTTTCTTGGTTACGCTATCGACGTACATGCACGGAGCGAGCGACGTCCCTGTCGAACGCATATCCAGCAAGAACGCGCTCGTAGAAAGCGTCGTGAAACGTACCCAAAAATCTATCGTGTAGTCGCCTGTCCCGAAAGCCAAGTCAGCAAACGACGTTGACGACACGTAATCGCCAGTGCCGTCAAGCAACAGTGACGCGCCGCCGAACTTGCTTTGGTTCACGTCGATCTGAGCGTTTCCGCTAGCCGTCCACGCCCGCGCCGGGAATGAACTATCGGTGATCGTTGTAGAACCCGCCGTGCCGTCAAGGTGAAGCGCAACGAACGTATTGCCGTCAATGCCACCAACGCCAGACGTGACAATGCCCGTCGCATCGTCGAACGAGTCAGCAATGCCACCGTTCATACCCATGCGAACGCCCTTCAGGTCGGCAATTTCCAGCGCAAAGATCGCGTCTTGCTTGCCGCCGCTGTTCTGTGCGAGCGAATCAATTGCAGCCTGTACGGTCGCCGGAGCGCCGGGGAGCGCCGCCGTGGTGTTACTGAACGAAACATCCGCTGCCGTTGGTGCCAACCACGTTTTGAAAGCAGCCTTGGTTTTGACTTTGATCAGCTTTCCGGTCGTGCCATCGAAGAACGCCGGCATGTCGTCTATAGCGCCTGCGGGGCCGACAACATCCCCCGTGCCAGCGCCATCAGTGCCCTTGATAGCAAGCAACTGCCAATAGGCATTTGACGTAGCCGGAAGTGTGGGAGGAGCGTTTCCGGTCGTTGCCTGCAGCGCCACGAATGAAGAGCCGTTGTACAGCACGCCGTCGTTCTTTGCATAAGCGGTAACTCCGCTATAGGCGCCACGGAGATTAACATAGCCGGCAGGCCCGGCTGGACCCGTTGGACCGGTGGCATAAGTGAATGGACCGGCCCAGTCTGCCGAGGTCGCGCTCGCTTTGATATAGAGCTGAGCGGGATTCGTGTCGATCACCAGGTAGGAGAAACCCTTTGGGCGCTCGTTGTAGATCGCGCGATCTGCGGTCGATCCCGCGACATCGTACTTCCACAGACTGCCAGCCTGAAGCTCAGCGTATATGGTCGCAAGGATCGAGCTATTGACGGAGTTCTGCTCCTCGTCGGCCGACCAACGAACGAGGACATAATCATATGTCCCACTTACGCCGGCCCAAGGCTTCTCGGCAGTGATGGCGGTGTTGCTGACAACCTCCTGAATAGCCAGCGGGTTGCCGCCGACAACAGGGAAGATGATGCCGCCGGCGATGAGCATGGTTGCCCATGCAGTGCCAACGCCGGTCACCACGGCAGAGCCGTTCGCCAGGGTGATTTGCCCTGTCTTATAAACTGCAGTCATGTTTTGAAGCCCCTAAGAAGCTGGGATGCCGAGAATGAAGTAGCGGATCGCGTACGGCGGGTTGCTGTCGTAGGACGTACCGATCGAATAACCCGGTGACGTGCCAGACGATGACGACGTGTAGGCTTGCGGGTTGCCAATGAACGAATAGAACCGCGCCTCAGACGACGTCAGCCGACAATATGTGGTGTCGCCCGACGTCGTTGGCCCGGCACCAGTGGCATAGATCAGTTTCGTGAATGGGGAGCGGACCCTCTTTGAGAAGCTGCCGCCAAACTGCGCATTGGCTCCGCCGCCGTGGATTGTCATGTATTTGACGATCGGGAAAAGGCCAGTCGAGTCGAATGGCACGGCATACTGCACGCCGTTCCCACCTGACAAGCTGATGACACCTTCCTTGATCACTCGTAGCGTCGGCCAACGGCTGTCAATGATCACGTCCGCCAACGTCGGTGTGGCCCCAGCCCCCGGTCTTAGGAACTGAACCACGTCCTGCGTGCCGTCGTTGAACTGGCGCAGAACTTTGTTGCTGCCCGCAGTCGGCGCACTATTGTCGCTCGCAAATACAACGACACGCGCGCGGCAGCCGCCGTACGGATTGTTGAGCACGACTGTCACGCCGGAGACGTAGTACTGAATCCCGAAGTTGTCGGTCGTGGCCAAGGGACTCGTCGGAAAGTAGACCACGCTTCCAGAGTAGGCGGAGATATCGGCAAGCAAAGATCCTGTCACGCTGATGCCGGCAAGATACGGCGTCATGTCGAGACTAGTCGTTCCGGACGGCACGGATATATCGGCCGCGTAGATGACTTTCAGCGGGCGATTGACGCTGTCGAAAGATAGTTGCTGCTTTGTGGCCGTGCGCACGTCGTAGCCGGGCTTTGACACCCGGCAAAAGTCTTTCGTGATCTGTACCGTCATTTGCCCCGGAACCGGAGCAAGAGGCGGGCTGAGCAGCGCGGTTTCATCGCCCGGCAGGTTCCAGACGACTAGCTGCCTGTCGCCCACGTCGAGCGGCCAGGTGCTGTCT
This sequence comes from Hyphomicrobiales bacterium, assembly GCA_900472625.1. Classification (GTDB taxonomy): domain Bacteria; phylum Pseudomonadota; class Alphaproteobacteria; order Rhizobiales; family Rhizobiaceae; genus Rhizobium. Next base: position 14,284 of record UCIT01000045.1, read on the forward strand.
GATGGCTTCGTTCCGACGAGATTAGCCTTTGACGAGCTGATCGGACTGGAGCCGGTGTTGGTGAAGCCAGTCATCCAACCGCCTTCCTGAGCCTGCCATTGGGCAACCTCGCCAGCTCTGTTTTGATAGCCATAACTCTTGCTGGATACGAGCGGACCCTGCACCCACCCGCCGATCATCCGCTTCATGTCGTGGACAGGAAGGGCGTAGTCGAGCGCGGGAAAGTAATCACGCGTCCATGCAACAAAGTTGTAGGAGCTGAGGAAACCGTAATTCAGCTTGTAGTAGCCGGCTCCTGAGCCCGACGGGTAGTACACCGTCGTGTTGCCCATATTCGTCCCGATATCACTGCCGGCGTAACGGAAAATGCCGGCATCCTTCGAATTGAACGAGAACTTGGCATAGTCCGAGTCTGGCGTCGTGTACGGGTTATAGGCGGCATCAGCCATGATCTTGACGCAAGCGGCGCCGGTACCGTCTAGGCCAATCATTGTCCGTTTCGACATTAGCTGTAGATCTCGATCGTTCCCTGGATGCCGTCGATCTGCATCTTGTTGTTGTCGGATATCCACGCGCCGCCGCGGATCGTGCGAATGCGGGCGGAGTTCAGGGTCAGTTCCCCATTCTCGACAACGAACGGGAATGAGTTTTCATCGTCGGAAGTGATCAGCACGAACTGGTCCACATCGAAGGCGGCACGCGACTTGAGCACACCATCGTCGGTGTAAAGTTCGATGAAGAAACCGCTCTCCTTCCACGTGTCACCGATCGAGCCCTTGAGAAGGATTGCATACCGGACTGTCACGCCCTCAGGAGCAGCAACCGCCTGAAATGCCACCAGACCATTGGCAAGGTTCTCACCGAAAGCCGCGATCAATTCTTCGGTCTGAGCAACGATGTTCGCGACGCTCGAATTCAGGACGACGATCTCTTCGCTGAAGCTCGCACCTTGGACCGCAACCTTACGGCTGAGCGTCTGCGACACGCCGCTGGTGATCTGGAAGTTCTGCTGCAGTTGATCGAGCAAGGACTCGTTGCGGTTCATGCTGGCATAGAGATCCTTGAAGACGTCAAGAACCTCGTCTTTCAGATTGCCAAGACCGATTTCCAGATCTGCGTTCCCGCCGTCGAGTGAGGTGACGTCCACGGGCGCCGTCCAGCTCGTCGAGCGATCGGCAACCAGCTTGTGGCGAAACTGGTAGGTGGTCAGGCTGAGAATACCCTCCTGAATGAAGGCAATGTTCACATCGGACTGCACCGTCCGCGAGAACTTGTTGGCTGGTTCGGTCTTGATCCACCACTCGATAGTTATGCCAGTCACCGTGGCATCCTCGACCGGAGACCAAGAGACACGAAACGCTGGATAGGACCGACCGTCTGCCCCCACGCCCAGGACGGGCGCGATCGAGAAGTCTTGCAGCTCATTGAGGTAGACGGGCTCGCCGTTCGGGATTGGGATCGTCGGCGGGATGACTGCAACGGCGTCATAGATCGCCCCATCACGTTCCTGCAGCGAAAGAGAAACGTTGCGAGGACCATCCGCCGTCAGTGCCCTGATGGACCGGGCCTGCACCATATACACGCGGTTGCCATAGCGCTTCGAGTTCCACCGTACCCAGTCACCAGCTTTGACCGTCTGAAAACGCGGACGCAGGATGATATCTGCCGTCGCCTCATAGCGGTTCTCATTAAAGTAGATAGACGCCAATTGATTGGCTTGGCGCTTCGAGCGCACCTGGGCAAAATCCAACCCCACGTCACGTGTGCGACGATCGAGCGAGACGTAGCCAGCATCTGTTTGCGTGTCATAGCCAGCCGGCGACCACATGTTTTCCGGCTCGGGATAGGTGCCCGAGACCGCGTTGACGAGATCCGCCATGGAACGTCGACGCTGGAAACGCACCGCTTCGCCGGATATCAGATCGTCATCGGTGAAGGTCTCGACGATCGGCTGATCTGTTCCGATCAAAGGCCACGACCCATCAACATCGTCGATCACGATGCCGCCGCATGCGGTCATGACCGCTTCGATATTGTCACCATGTTGCGCTTCCGCATCGAAAAGAACCGAGCAGCGATAGCGTGTTTCCCCGCTCACATCCTCGTCGCAGATGTTTGCCGCAGTGGCATAGCGATCGAACGGAAGGTCCGCCGAGGCCATTCCCATACCGCAAAAGAGATCATCGTTAATCGAGAACCCACGGCGGTAATTGTATTCCTGCACGATCGGATTTTCCGAGAACTCGTGCGTAGAATAGTCATCCCAGCGATGAGTTCCGGAGCCTCCGACCGTCGAATCCTTCCGGATGTCATACAATCGCGCGCCGCGAAACTCGAAGAAGAAGTCAGGGAACTGGCCAAGCTTGTCCTGGTCATATGTCAGTTCTGCCTTGATCCAGCAGATGCCGGTCCCGATATGATCGGACGTCCAGCGGCCCGTAGGATTTGAATGGCTGATCATATCGGCGTCGGCGACCGTCTGTGTGCCGGTGTAGAAAGTGAAGCGGATTAGCCCGGCATAATCGCCCGACGCTACGTTGTAGACCGTCCTGATGGCGTTCGAGGAAGCAACACTAAGCGAGAGCAGCGAACCGCCTGCCCAAACCCTCGATAGTCCATCGCACGGGAAATCCGACAGCACGTAGACCTGCTCAAGGTACTTGTTTGAGCTGCCATAGGTGTTGACGTAGCAGTCGTGCCCAGCGATCCCGACGAGCCCGCAAGCGACCTTACGGCTGACATTTTCGCCGTAGTCGCGCTCGAACTCGACGCCTCCAACCGAGGCCGAATTCTTCTTTGCCTGGCGCGCCTGAATTTTGCTGACAATGAGGTTGAGGCCAATGCCGATGATGGCCTTGCCGATGATGCCGAGTGAGCCAAAGAAGCTACCGACTGCACCGACCACAGGAGCGAGAAAAGGCATCAGGTCACCTTGAATGCATAAGTTACGGCAGACGCCGGCAGAAATTCGACGGCATCCGTGCCGCGCGTCATGAAGCCGATCGAGGTGAAGAGGCCACCAGACAAGACGCCTTCGCGATCGACGACGCCGATATCGCCGCGCTGCGCCATGCTCGGAGCTATCTCCGCAAACTTGGCAGCGAAGGCATCTCTCACCGTCTCGAAGCCGTGCTGGCGCAGCTTCTTGGCCGCCCCCGCTTCCGTTTTGTATCCGAGCGCATCGGCATACATCCGCTCCCCCATGACGGCCTCAACGCCATCGTCGGCGATCAGGTAGCAGTCCGACGTGCCGAATACTGAGGGCAACGCCTGATGCTTCGCCACAACCGCGTTGAGGCGTTTCTCCCAGCCGGAAGGTCTGGTCATGTTGAGCCTTTGATCTTAGGATAGCCCGCGAAGGGCATGGGGAAAATGGATTCAATCTTATCCAAGCATCAGAAAAGCATAGAACAAGTCATAAGCAGCCACCGCGAGCGGATCGTTGATTTGCAGAACGAGCTCGCCAAAAAATCGGACGGGAACATCGATCCGACATCACTGCGGTTCCTGAATCGGCTTGAAAAGGAATATCGCGACATTCTTTCTCGGTTCGAAAATCTCGCTGAGGCGATAGACGCGGTTTTACCTAAAGCCCCTTGAAACCTATGGCGCGCGCTGCGCCGGCGGCTGCACTTTTCGCTGCATTGACGGCAGAGCCAACGGCTTTGCCCCACGCGATATCGACACGGCCGGCAGTGGCCGCATGCTCGAAGAACCGATCGCCGGGGTCGCGGCGCTGCTGATCAGCGATCGTCCGCTTCCTGCCGTTCTGCCGCGAGTAATCCAGCTGGCGACCTTCGCACCGCGCGGTGAGGTAATAGCCCCGTGTGTCGTCGGCGTTGTGCTCGATAACGTCGAGGTATCCGCGAGCAACGGGCTCGACCTGGATGAGCGCCATCGTGTCAGGATGGAAGTGCGCGTCGTAAACGACGACGGGCCGATCTCGATAGTCCTCGTTCTCGATCTCGGTGAGGATCTCCGGCGTAAGGTCGAACTGCTTGCTCTCGGCGAGAGTGAGCGTGAAGCCGCCGTCGGCCGCCGTTCCGGTTCCGCCGCCAATATCGGACACCTCGATCAGGCCAAAGGGCTGGTAGGTGATGCCAGCATACGTCAGCGGCTCACGGCGAGCGATGAAACCGTAGATGCCCGAGCCGAGCTGGACGCGGACCATCTGCCGTGTCGAGATCCGGCCGGCATCGTATAGCGCTTTGACTTCAGTAGAGAGCGCCATTCACTGGCTCTCCCGAAGCTGGAACGAGACGGTACGGAACAGCCCCTCACCCGGCGCCTGATAGCTGCCAGGCACCAACCGCATCACGAGGGCCGGATTGGCGAAGCGCACCACGGCACCAGCCTGGGCGACGGTGTCAAACGGCGGCGGCTCGACGGTGATCGACCTCGTCGCCCCTGATCCAGACACCTCGGTGATCCGGCCAATGTAATACCGGCCAGATCGCTCGAGCCCAATGCGATCCCCTATCGACAGCACTAGGCCAGCATCGACGCTGTTGACCGACAGAATGTTACCGTCGGTGACCGAGACAACATTGCCGGGGTCATCCGCCGGAGCGTGGTTCTCCCGGTGAGCCTTGGGATAACTATGCGTGGGATGGAGGAAGAGAACCGTGCGAAGGCCTTCGCGAAGTGAGAGCCACCAAGCTTCGATCTCGGAATACTCGTCGAGATAGAGAGGCCTTGTCGTCATGTCAGCAATCCATGTCGGATCTTCTGTCTGGGTGTAGTTCGTGAGACGGGAGCCAGCCCGAGAAGCCTTAACGGGATCATCGAGGACGAAGTCGCATTTCACCCAAGCGATACCCGGGAGCGGACGAGGAAATGATATCGCCATTAAATCATCCGTCTCTTCTGAGCATCCTTGACCGTGCTCACAATGGTGGCAGGCACGTCAGCACGGAACTTGGCGAAGTCGCTGCGCAGAGCGGCAAGCCCTGCGTCATCAGCATTTGCGGCGTTAAAGACCGGCGCTATGCTGATGTTGACATTACCGTTTTGCCCGCCAGCGTTCTGGTTAGCAGGAACCTGCAGACGATGGTTCGGCACAACTTCCTCGCCACCTTTGAAGCGAATAAGCTCCGGTCCCTTCTCGCCCACCCAGGCAATACCTGGGCGAGCCGAAGACGTGCCGGTCGCATACCCAGGCAAGGAGCCGGTATATGCGGTGGCGCCAGAGCCAAGATTGAAACCACCGGCGCTGTTACCGCCACCGAAAAGTCCACCAAGCAACCCGAAAAGCCCTCCGCCACCAGTGCCGCTGCCAGCGCTGCCAACCTGGAAGACAGCGTCCATCACGTCGCCAAGCAGCTTGTCGGTGATGCGATCGAGGACGTTGAGCGCAGCCTTGCCGAACGACTTCCAGAAGCCCTCGCCGTTCTTGAGTCCATCACGCAGATCGTTGACGAAACCGAGCGTGGTGTTCTTCACGAACTCCATGGCCTGCTTCGCCTTCTGGATTGCTTCCGTCTGACGGTTCTGGGCTTCAGTTGCGGCAGCAAGAGCGCTGGACGTTTGATCGATCTGAGTAATCAACTCCGGCGTAATCGCCTTTTTGGCCTTCTCAGCAGCGGCTAGGAGGTTCGCCGAGGTGCGTGCTTTTGTGATCGCGTAGTCATAATCGTTGACCAACGGATTCAAGGAAGCTTGCGCGGCAGTTTCCGCCTCGATGGCCTTGGTGCGCTCCTGAATGGACAGGATTGAAGATTTGTAGTTATCATTCGATGCTGACCGAGTTCGGGGCGTGCGACCGCCTAAGCCTTCCAGCTCTATAAGCGGCCTGCGCGACGGCGTTGGAGCATCGGTAGGAACGAAGTCCTCTTCCTTCATGATGGAGCCATTTTCGCTCCACAGCGGGCCGAGCGTTCCCAGTTTAGGCCCGTTCTGACCCGTAGTCAGGGCGTTGAGCCGCTCCTGGCTCAGGCGGTTTGCCTCGTTCGCAGCGCGAAAAATCTGATTGGCTAGGCCGCCGAAAGCATCCGCAAAATCGTCAACGGCTTGGATCCCTGAAGACCTCATTGACCCCGTCAAGGCATCTTGAACCGCCTGTAGGTCTGATACCGATGCCGTTCCATCTTCGACCCCTTTGCGCAGGGTCTGGAAGGTGTCATTGAGCTTATCGATTTCTTCTGATTCCCCACCGGCTTGCCTCAGCGATACGATCATGTCCGCAAACTGGACGTTGATGTCCTCCAAAGGCGCGCGAACACTATCCCAATTTACCCTTTCCAACGCATCATAGGCCTGTTTGAGGTCACCAACGTCCTTGGCACGCTCTAACTCGTTGACGTAGCGCTGCAGCGCAGGAACTGCCGCCCCCCACCGATCGGCTACGTCCTGGATCAATTCCGCCTGCTGCTTCAGGGCGGCCGCAGAATCCGGCGCATTCGATGAGATCGACGAGAAATAGGTGAGCGCAGCGCCCGCCGCGATGCCTGCCGCAATACCTATGGGCCCGAACCCGAGCGCCAGATCTGGCAGCTGGATCGCGAGGGACTGAAGAAAGTTTCCCGTCACCTGAGTTTGCTGGGCCACCTGACTGAGCTGCATCGCCATCATGCGCGCTTGGTTGGTGAACCCAGTGGCCGACCGAGCATTGTCGTTCACAGCGGAATTCATCGCGACAAGCGCGCTGGTAGACTTCGTGACGGACGCAGCCCCATCCGAGTATGCGCGAGCGGCAGCATTTACCGATCCAACGGCGCCGCCAGTGGACTTTCGCAAACCTTCGACTGCAGCCTCAGCCTTAGTGGCCGCGCCAGATAGCTTGTTGATCTCGTCCGCTGCCTTCTGCGGAGTGCCATTGGTCGAAACCTGAATGCCGAGCTGGGCTACGTCCATGTCTTTTGCCTTTTGGCGCCACGCGCACTATCGTCCGCCCAGTTACAGCTAGGAGGGGAATCAATGGATGGTTGGTTGAAAGGGCTGGTTTCTGCCGCCTGCGTCGTTGTGATTGCAGGAGGGGCTTATTACGCTTGGTCGGAATACGAGCAGAAGCAAAGCGTCGCGCAGTCTCGGCAAGCGGCAGCAGCGGCAAACGTTTCGCCAGAGCAATGCCAAGTCATGGCGACAGCTACAATACCTGACAATCCAAGCCAGCCACCCAAAACATCACGGTACGCCAAGGAGCTGGCGTTGTGCGCTCGATATGGGTATCTCGACGCCTACGAGAAGCACCAGCTCGAACTCGTCGGTGTCGTTCCTAACGGCTGACTCGACTCCTGATTGTCGCCATGCTTTCTTTTCGCCGCCAAGCTAGGAGAAGCGCATGTCTGAGTTTTCAGAAACCGAAATCAAAATTGCGACCGAGCAAGAATGGCAGGAATACTATGCTGCCCTCGGTCGGTTTATGTTTGAATTTGCGACGGCAGAGGAAGAGATCAGCCGACGACTGGCCGACTTCGTTATCTTCAAACTGCTTGGACTCGGGAATGGTGAAAGCCTTCGCAAACAAGAAGTAGTGCGCGCCCTGCTGGTGGGAATGCGGATCAATTCGATGAAGGATACCCTTAAACGGCTACTCCGCATCACCGATGCCGATGATAAGCGCACCGCCGAAGTGTCATCCATCCTCACGCATCTCAGTGACATCACATCCTTGCGGGACCAACTGGCACACCATGCTTCGTACCCCACTATGAAGCCAGATGGCAGCTTTCAGACAACCAACCAGTCCACCTCTAAGGAGCTTATGCGCATTGAATGGATTGAGTTCACCCCTGCCATCCTGCTCGATGCAGCAGATGATCTACATCGCATTCCTTACATGCTGTCGTTCTCTATTTCGCCAAATGGCGAAGCCGAGAAGAGGCGGCTTTCTGAGTCTTCCGAGCTTTGGCGACAGGAGATTGAAAAGCTCGCTCAGCCATGGCGATATAAACCCGCCGGGCTAGCTCGTACGGGTCCGAAACATGACCATAATCCTCGATGGCGATCGCTCCCGCCTGAACCATCTCAGGCGTGATCTCGGGCGTCATCCTCTCTTTGGGCTGTTTCTTCATGATTTTTATCATAGGCAAGCGGAGCCCCTTTGTAACTATACTATCCGCCGCATCTTGCGCGATGGCTGATCGGCCACGGTACATCCAGGACTAATCCTCTCTCTCGCGCTCCCTGATCGCCTCGCTCTCGGTATCCACTGCCGATCGAAACGTGGTGTCCATCGACTTGAGGACGGCAATCTCTTCACGTCTGACGATATTCCCTGTGATCTGGCACCAAGCTATGAACTCGGCGCTGGAAATAGCCGCCGGACCGTTGAAGCCCGGCGTCAGACCTTGGCGGATATCCCAGAACCAATCCCAGAGAAGCGCGCCGTCCCGGGGAACATCGACCTCGGGACTATTCGTCTCGAAGGCCTCGTTCCTCTCGCGGCGCGTCTCTCCATCTTTATCGCGGACGGAATCGTATCGCCCGACGACGGCTACGGCTTCGCAGAGCCTTTCGCCGAGGTCTTCGTAAAATTTGCGCGATCCTCGGAAGCTGCCGCTACCTGGTCATAGATCCAGCCAGCCTCCTCAAGCACTTCCCTGGCGGTCTCGAAGCTCAGCTCAGGCTTCGATCCCTTCCAGTCGTGATCGCCCCAGTCCCACGACGCGACAGACGCTGCTGCTTTGTCAAGGTATTCGGCTTCGACCTTCGACGTGGTCAGCTTCTTCTTGCGGCTGGCGAGGAACTTGTCGCTGTGCTGTCGGATGACCTTCTTCACCGCATCGGACTCGGCCGAGCGGATCATGAAGCGGATGCCCAGCGGCTCGTCGCTGACGGGATCGACGAGCTTGAGCTCGAACAGGTCTTCAGCATTCACAAGGGTGGAAATGTCCATTGGTCACCTTACGGAGTGGTTACGGGATCGACGCGGATCGGCAGCTGGTTGAGGCCGATCGTGTAACGAGCGAGATCGAAGTCGTCAGAACCGCCGCCCGGGTAGAGCGGGCCGGAGACAACGCCGCGGCTGTAGAAGATCGTGTTCGTCTTGCCGGGAGGTGCATCGTTGCGCTCGATCTTGATGGCGCAGTTGTTCTGGTTCAGGGGGTCGCCGAAGCCGCGAAGGATCACCTGACCCGCATCATCTGCCACATCGGCGACTTCGATCTGAGGATCGCCAGCGTTCGCAACGCCCTTTTGCTTTTGGCTAACGGCCTCGTCCAGCGTGTTGTAAACGTTGATGTTCGAGGTCGCGCCAAGGTCACCGATATTGCCGACCTTGCCGACTAGTACCCAAGTCAGCGCTGCAAAGGTGCTGGCCGTCAAGTCGGTGTTCTGTGGGGTGGCGCAAGCATAGACCTTGCTGCCCTTCTTCGTCGTCTTGTTTGCCATTTCTAGGCCTCCGGTTCAAAAGCGTTGTAGGGAATGCTGACCGGGATCATGAGCCGGTCAGTATCTTGAAGCGGGCTTGCTGCCCATGGCTCACTGCTGATCGTGATCCTCACGTCAGAAGCGAACAGCGTCTCATTCTTGAAGCGGTTGACGATCGCGCCAGCCACCTCAAGCCCATCGAGGATGCCCCTGCCGACCGGCCACATGACCGACACCTGCATGATCCCGATCTTCTGCTGAGGGTCGTCGCCAAGCGTAACTTGTCGCGTCCGATTGGGTAGGAAATCGACCTTCAGGTACTTGTCTGGTTTGGTCTGCCCAGCGGCTGGAAAGGTGACGTTCGGACCCGCAATCGGCAGGACGCCGGGCATTGTCCGCAGGCGGGCTTGCAGGGCCTCGAATATGATTGCGTCGGTTGTGACCGCCATGTATCGCTAACCCATGTCAGAGAAGCCGCCCATTCCGGACAGCGAGATCTATGACCTCCTGCAGGAGGTTTGGTTGACGCTCGCGCGCGAGGAAGGTCAGACCGATTTCGGCAACAACACGCTGAAAGCTGCTCGACTGGCGATATTCTCGTTGCAGATGGCCATGACCATGAAGGGCGAGCAGGTCACAGGCCAAACGCCTTCCGAACCTTCTCCGCATTGCGATTGACGATCGCGTCCCAGTTCTGAGCTGCTGATCGCACAAAGGCTGCAGGAGGGCGACCGTTGGCGCCATACTCCTGATGTGCTGCGTAGGCGGCGGTGTAGCCGAAATACAGGTCTTCATCGAGCGACGCGCCAGCGATGACTGCCTCAACCATACCGAAGTCGAAGGCGTACTTCTGCCCACCGGCTGGGTTGGCCTTTGGATTGATCGCCGGCATGGCCGACGTCGATGCCATGAGCGACGCCCAAAGGAAGCCCGTATCGTATGGGAGCCGGCCGCCATCGACATCGATGGTCTGCATTTCCTTGACGACCTCTTGAGCGCTTTGGTTTCGCACTGCCTCTACGGCTTCTGGCACGGCTTCCGCCCAGCGAGCAACCGCAGCAGAAAAGGACAGGTTTGCCATCAGGCGGCCCGCGCTCGGTACCGGCGAAGGCCAGCGGCGATGTAATCGATGCGGTATTCAAGGCGGCACCTGCAGCCGATCTTGTGCCTCGCTGGAACGCCTGGGGCATGCGGATACATCAGCAGCGTGCCGTCCGATGCCACGAAAGCCTGATCGAGCGGCACACCCTCAGCCTTATAACGGGCCGCCATCTCGATATGCTGCATTCGCGGATGCTCTGATCCAGAGTGCAGCCAGTGCTTCGTGACATCCTGAGCGGCGATCTTCCCACTCCCGATCTGCTGCCGGACGGCGTTATCGCGAACGGCGAAAAGCGCCGACCTGGTTTCCTCAAGGGCGATCATCTCGCCACGCAGGCGAAGATTGTTATCGGATAGCCTACCGATCATGCGCTGGATCAACGCCTCGTCGACTGCCCTTCCCTCGCGAATAGCCTTGGTCACAGATCGGTCGAACCGTTTATCGCGGGTCTTAAGGTCGAGATACGCCTTCATCATCGTTGCGTCGCCCGACTGAAGGTTCTCTCGAGCCCTAGTGATGAAATCCACCTGCCGAGACGTGAGGCCGATCGTGCCGCCTTCCCTGCGACCTGTCACGCGGTTCACGCGCCCGATGACGTCGAGCGCCGTAGCCGTGGGGTTCTTCCCTTGGGCGATCCCTGCCTCGAAGGCCATTCGAAGCGCCTGGCGTTGGTCCTCTGTGATGTTGGTGACCAGCACCGCAGACTGCTCACGGATCAGGCGCTCCGCTTCAAGGTTCCGGACGCCGAACTGGAACAGGACGCGCGTACCGTCGGCGGCCACCAGCGATGGCAAGCTCTGAACGAAGCTGACGCCGCCAGTATTGAAGGCTTCCCGCAGGGCAAGCTCCAGTGCTGCGAATGCCTCCGGGTCGAACTGGATAGCCGCGACCGCTCCTGAGATGTCGCCGCGCTCCAGGCGCTCCACTACCGTCTTCATCAGTACGCCTGACTTGATGCTCTCGATGGCATCGCGGAACGCCTTGGCGACGCGGGGCTCGTATTGCGCAAGCAGCTCTTCGAAGGTCATTGCCGCCCCTGCACGATATGAACAACGGCCGTGACGCCGTCATAGACATTGGGGTCGCTGTTCAAGACATGATACTCGGTGCCGTTCGCGCTCACGATGTCGCCAACCGTCGGCATAATCGGCAGGCCAATGGCTGAGATATAGATCTGTATGTCGCCCGACTTTATCGTCGTGCCGTCAATGTACTTGGCGTCATAGGTCATCGGCACCAGCGTGGCCGGGTAGCTCGTTTCTGTGCCGTCACCGCCGAGAACCGGGTCGGGAGGCGTGATGCGCTTGACGGTGCCCTTCTGGCCATACTTGGCGATGAGGCGCTGCGCAGTAGCCTGAAGGCGGGCAAAGATTGGATTGCTCATACGACAGCAATCCCAGGCAGGACCGGGCAAAGGAACGGCCAGAGAAGCCCCTCGATCGCAGTGACAACTGGCGTGGCCAGCGCAACCATGTCCGCGACGTCGGTCGACGAGGACGAGGCGTACTCGACTTCCAGCTGCCCGATCTTCTCTCGTTTGACGGTCGAGGTGCCGGTCACCACTGGCGACAAGCTGCCGGGGTTGGTCAGTTCGAGGAATGCGGCCTCATAGGATGCGTTCTCGATCGCCACAGGGATGGCATCAGACGGGATGCTCTCGCCGTAGTAGGTTGATGCGCCGGTGCGCGGCCATGCTCGCTCTTGAGCAAAGCCGCCCGTGCGCATGCCCGAGAAGAACCGCTCGTAGCGATCGATCACCAGAGAGCCGCGCTGTCTTGCGGCGGTTTTCTGGGCATCGCTCGTTCCTTCCGGAAAGACATAGCCGGCTGCGTCCGCATACGCGGTGAAAGCAGCATTCGTTCCGTAACCAGCCATGTCTATTCTCCGGGAGGAAATTGAACCCGGCAGTTGCCCGCCGGGTTGGTTGGTCAAGAAGCCTTGTTCAGCTCAACGAACGCGGTCTTGTCGTCATCAGACATCGTCGGGAACTCGGCCACATCGTCCTTGCGGAGCGACTTGGTGACTTCTGCGCCTTCCTTTGTGATCACGTACCAGCCCGGGCTCTTTTCGCTGACGACGTAGCCGGCTGCGGTGGTTTGCTTCGCTGCTTTGAGGCCAGCAATCTCGGCCTCGCTTGCAGCGAGAAGTTCGTCGAGGCTAGCCTTCTCGCTGGTCAGATCCTCGACTTTCCGGCGAAGGTCGGTGTTCTCAGACGTAAGGCGGCCGATCTCGGCATCCTTCTCTTCGAACTTCGCCTTCAGCTCATCCAGCTGGGCGGCGCTGACAGTGACACCGCCACCCGCGTCCGCTTTGCCGAGATCGTCGTCTTCCGCCTCGCCTTCGAGCTCGAAGAAGTCGAGACCCTTGGCGTGGCCTTCCAGCGTCTTATTCAGCCGGACGGACTTGGTCTGACCCGGCTGAATGTAGACCACGCCTTCCAGGGTGTGGATACCTTGGGGCGCCTTGCTCGTGTTGGTGACGTCCATTGCTGCTCTCCTTACGGTGCTGCGGTGATTTCGTCGCCGTATGCAGCGGCACCTGGCAGACGCCACTCAGTGCCGCCGGTACGAGCGATGACGCCAGTCTCGAAGCCCATGATGGACTTCTGACGAGGCTGAAGGACTCGGCGAGGCATCGGAAGGTGGAAGCGAAGGACTTCCTCATCCTTGCGATAGACGACCATGCGGCCGCCACCATTCTGCGAGGCCTTGGCGAGTTCGCGCAGCGGCTGGATGTCCAGCGGTTGGTTGGTCTCAGCCGTGTAGACGTTGTTCTTCCGCAAGTACTCGAGCGCGGTGATGTAGCCGTCGCCGGCGCCGAGACGCTTGGTGGCGATGAGACGGAACGCTGCGGGAGGAAGACGGAGAGTATCCACCCACTCGATTTCGCTGGTGTTCGTGCGAACGCTGGAGATCAGATCGTTCACGTCGCGAAGGATCTGATCGACGGTCTTGGTAGACCAGAGCGTCGAGGAACCGGTACCGTCGGCGGCGACAGTGACGCGGGAGACGTTCGGATCATTGGCGAAGCCCGTCCAGTTCTTCTCGGTGGAGCCGATCATGGCAACCGAGTTGAGCAGGCGCTCGACCTTGTCCGCAGCAGACGTGGCCTTGGTGGAATTCAGGTCGATGCCGTAGAGGGCGCCCTGGTTGACTTCTTCGAGGTTCCATTCCCAGCCAGAGCCGATCATGGCGAAGTCTTTGCTCGCCTGATCATGGACAGCAGAGTTGAACGGCATGTCGGTACCGGCGCCAGAGAGGAACTTCGCCTCGCCGGCGGTGTCGACGGTGAAGAACGTCGTGCCGATCGCCCATGCGTTGCCTTCGGTGACCACGGGCACGGTGGCGCCGTAGTTGAACGTCGGGTAACGGCGCTGGTAGATTTTGGTCTCGACATTGCGCCCCTGCGCCAGGACGAACGGATAGGCCGCCTGGGCATCAGCAAAGGGCTGATGGATAATCTGGTTCATGGCTTATGCGCTCCTGTGCTTGAGCGACACTTCGACGATCGCTTCCGCGGCGCCGGTCGTGTCGAAGAATGCGTCGGGGATCGGGCCAACGATGTTTGTGCCAGCTGCGGCGACGTACCGATCGGTGACCGTGTTGTAGTAGACGGGATCGCCGTCGGTGACACCGCCGACACCGGCGCGGACGTACATCTGACCATCGGTCATGAAGGCCCCGGTGAAGTACTGCGGATACCCATCCACCAGCGTGGCACCGGCAGCGACCGCGGGAACAGCGGGCGTCAGGACCGCAAGGCCGATGAACTTGCCGCCAGCCGCTAGCGGAATGACGCCATGGTCACCGGCGCCGCGCTGGACAGGCTGACCGAACTTCACGCCGGCAGCGTTTTCAACCGTGCGGCTGACCTTGTTGCACTTTTCCTCATTCGCGACCTGACCAGGCAGGCCCTTCGGAGGCGTTTCGGTGTAGGCGGTCTGGTAAGTTGCCATGATGGCGCCTCCTTAGTTGGCTGCTGCGGTACCGGACTTGAGATCCTTGACCATCTGCGCGTAGGCATCGGTCGTGACCTTGTCGGCATCGCTGCTCTGCGAGAGACCGTCCTTGACGACGGCGGCAAAAGGATCAGGGGCGCCCTTCGCGGCGTCCTCGACGAGAAGGTCAAAGCGGGCATCAATGTAGGCGTCAGCCTTGCCAGCAATGGCAGCATCACCGAGCTTGGCGACGACAACAGCCTTGCGGATGGCAGCGTCGGACAGGCCTTCGACCTTCACGTCCTTGGCGATCGCCTTGGCGACAGACACCAGGTCGGCGCGGGCCTGAACCTTCTTGTCGAGATCGGCATCGGACAGCACCTTGCCGGCCAGTTCGTCGATCTTGGCATCCTTCTTCGCCAACTCCGCATCCTTGGCAGCAAGCGCTGTCTGGTGCGCGGTTTCGGCGGCAGTGAACTTCGTATTGGCGTCAGCGAGCCGCGACTGCAGCGTGCCAATCACCGTGGCGCCCTGGTCGGTTACTTCAACCGGGATGCCATCGACGGTAACCGTCTTCAGGGTCATGATCTTTTCCTCTGTGGGTTTGTGATCAGGGGTGAAAGGGCTGACGCCCCATGTCGCACCGTCTCCGATGCGAGCTTGTGAACCAGCCCGAGCGCGATCGACGATCGCCAGGTGGTTGATCTTGATGTTGGTCTGCTTGGCGTCGAACTGCTGGCCGTCCGGAGTGACGCCATCGCCCCAGACCAGTTCGCAGGTGTAGCCGGCGGATAGCTCGCGCTTGTCACCTTCCACCTTGCTGATCGCGGCGGCATCCTTGAGGATCAGTGGAAGCCAGACCCACTCGCCGTCCTTCTTGGCGGCGGTGCTGACCTCGCCGACGGCCAGATCTTTCCAATTCGCGGAGGTGACCGCGTCCTTGGGATGGTCATCGGTGACCGGCGCATGAGTGAAGGACTGAAGGCTGGCATCCGAGAACACCTCTTCGGCCGGCCGATAAACGCGAACGACCTGCATCTCGGGCTTGCCCACCTCGTCACCGAGATAGAGCTGAATTCCGGTGCGAACGGCCTTGGCTTCGGCCACGAGGTATCCATCGGACGTCCGACGCGTGCCGGACACCGTGACGGCGTCGGTGAATTGCATTTTTTCATCCCCCCGAGTAGGAATACGGTAGTTGTCGCCTGGCCAAGGGGAACGGGTTGTGAATAAACCAGATCGTCCCGAAGATGCCTCAAAAGATGCCATGCTTTGGAAGGCCAAGGCCTATTTGGAAGCAGGCCTTAGGCTTGCGGCGGCGTCGAAAGAATATGAGGGCGATCCAGCCTTCTACATGCCTGTCAACTTTTTACTTCTTCACTCTGCAGAGCTGACGCTGAAAGCAATGCTATTCGGCGTTGGCGAAAAACCGCCGAGAACCCACGTCCTTCCGAGATTGCTCAAGCTGGTAGACCGACACTCGCTGACCGTAGACGACCGCTTTCGATTTTACGTCTCCCACAATCAGGATGAAGAGCAGTCGATGATCATGCGTTATGGACCGAACGCAAGTCAGCAAGTAAGCTGGGTCAACTACTTGTTTTCGATCGGTGCTCTTCAGGCGCAGATCAACACCCTGGAAACGCCCCCGCCGTACAAGGTGCTCTCACCGTCGCCCATATGCGGGTGATCAACCCATCCGGACCTCTTCGAATATCTCCGGCCCAAGAATGATCTTGCCCTGATACGGCGTCACCTTGGTCAGATCGACTTCGCCGCCGACCTGGATGGTGATGTGCGGCTGGTACTCCGGCCAATCCCACGATGCGCCCTGCTCGACCATTGCCTCATGCCGCCACTTCAGCTCATTGGCGACGATCAGGAGGGCGCAATAGTTGTCGTCCTGTCCGAACGCTTCCATCTGACGAGGTCCGCCGGCGCTGATCTCAAGCCGCGGTGACCAGCTCTCGCCCATCTCGAACCAATCGACCGGCGTCCGGCTATGGATGACGGTGACATGCAGATCAGGAACGACGTCGGTGAAACCCTGCTCTTTCGCCCATGCGAGGATGTCAGCACGGTTGAGGACGTCACGGCGGACATACAGTGTGCGAGGAGCCGCGTCGTTTGCTGCCTGCTGCATGCGGGTCACGTTGTTGTTGTTCGCTGCCTGGGTGGCAGCAGCGGCGGCTTGCTCCTCTTCCGAAGGCTCCTGCTCGCTTAGCTTGCCGTATTCCTCGATGGCAGCATCGAGACCAGGCAGGACACCGTCCTCAACGAGGCGATTGACCAGCGCATCAGACACAGCCTCGCGCGGCACGATCTCCTGACCGGTTCCGGTACCGACAAGCTGGCGAGCGGCGTCGGCCGTGGTCTTGAAGATCTCGGCTCGTTCCTTCTCGCTCATCTGCTCGAGCGGTGACCAGCGATAGTAGACGTCAGGGTCAACCACTCCCGCCGAGCGCTCAATGCACTCATCGAGGCGGCGCATGGCTGGCTGTAGCTCAAGCTCCTGCATCGACTGGATGCGATCATGGTAGTTCTTCATGTCCGAAGCGCCGGTTGCGTTCATTCCGGCAGGCGACTGACCTAGGAGACGTGTCACCGGGATATCGGCAGCACCGGAGACAATCTGCATGAAGGCCATGAGGATGTCGGTCAGGCCGGCGAGCGAAGCGCTCTTTGTCTCGTATTCCTCTTCCTTGTCGAGGAGCAGCGTCCCGTTGATGCCCTTGGACATGTTGGCGAGGCTGTATCGCTCAAGGATCTTCGAGCGATAGGCCTCATTGTTGAGGTTCGCCATAAAATCCGGAATGCGGATGATGTCGATCTTCGCCTCGAACACGAGAGAGGCGATGTTGCCGGCGGTGCTGTCGGCGTTCTTGATGGCGTCGAGGGTAGACTGCAGGACGCTATCGCCCCAGCCTTGCCAGGGGTTGCCGGTGATCTCGTCGTCAGCAGGCATGGCGCCGGTGAAGAGGACGAGCCGCGACGGATGGATCTCGATCTGCATCCCGTTGGCCCCGCTCAGCGTGTAAGAGCCGGGGCGGCCGTACCATTCCGATTCCGGATTGCGATCGATCTCGCCTGCGCTCAGCTGCCGACGGGTGATGACGTTGAGGTAGCGAATGCCACCCTTCCCCACGCGCTCGACGTCCAGCGGCAGAGCGGGATTGGCCTCGCCCGTGCCGATGTACAGCGCAGCGCCGCCGAATAGCCGACCTTTCTTGGCCGCTTCCAGCACCTTGCCTTTAACGTTGAGGCGCTTCTCCTCTTCCTCGATCGCTTCGATCTGGGCCTTCTTGGCCTGCCAGTCGCGCCACTTGCGGCAAGCATCGAGAGCTGGGATGTCGACGATCTTGCGAGGAAGCCACGACGAGCTGTAGGCGGCGATCAGTTGCTCATCAGTCATGACGGCATGAGTGTAGAAGGTCGTGGCCGCCTTATCTCTCTCGGTTCCCATCCTCGAAACAAGGCTGGTCAAGCTATCGCGCACGAATGCGATGACGTTGGACATGCATGTTCCTTAAATGTTGTCGAGGGTGAAGCTCGACCCGGCAATATTGACGTTGTCCGCTGCGATCACCGCGTCGGCGAGGTTGTGCGACTTTACGCCCAAGTCCTTCTTGAGCTTCAGCTTCGGCACGACCCGCTTCTTTCCTTCGCTCTCGACCCACCACGGAACGCAAAGCTCGGTAAACAAGGCGTCCAGCTTGTCCTTCCCCATCTTCGAGGAGAACGAGAGGATGTCCTCTGGTTTTACCGGATGGCCGCGAACCACCGCGTTGAACGTCAGCATGGCGCGGCGGGCGGTGTTGGCCCATGCCTGCGCCTTCAGGTTCAGATATTCGTCCTTGTTGAGAGGACTGTTCTTGTTCTGCGGGTCGCTAGGTTTGTCGCCGTCCATCACGGCGCCGCCAGCGTGGAAAGCATAGTGCTTCACCTTGGCGCCGCCGCTCTCGTTCTGCTCGTCGATATAGCCGCCAACGAAAGCGCCGACGCCGATCGTGTCGTAGGAAACCGTCGCGCCGGCAATCTTTGCCTTAGCCCAGACCTTCTTTGCGTTCTGGACGAGCTCATCCTTGCCAGAGGCCCAGTCCTCGGCATCCGTAAAGACGCCTTCGATCTTGTCGGCCGTCGCGCTCTTGTCCTCGCCGTCGTCGGCAGGGTCGAAACCGATGATGTTCCGACCGGTGACATCGATCTTGAGGACCATGTGAGCATCGACGCAGGAATCGAGCCACTTGCGCTTGAAGATCGAAAGCTCGCTGTCGCCAAGCGGCACGCCGCCATAGACGTGCTCAAATTTCTCCGGGTTGCGTTCCTGCATTGCCGCGATGTCGCGCAACGCCTTGTCGGAAAGGAACGGGTTCTCCGTATAGTCGATCTTCCGGACCACACAGTGAGGCGGCACGTTGACGACGAAGTTCTTCCAGACGTAGTCGGTAACCAGCTTCGGGTTGAACAGCAGGATCGCTAGGCTGTCTTCCTTACGGATCGTCGGGCCGATCACGGTCCACTGATCCTCTGTCAGCTTCTCAGCTTCTTCCACCCAGAGGATGTCGACGTCGGACGTGCCCTTGATGTCCTCAAGGTTTCGCTCGATGCCGTAGAAGATGAACTCAGCGCCGGTACGCCTGTGGATGATCGTCGTCTTCTGGACGTCGAAGGCAGCTTCAAGTCCGAGATGAGCGATCGCCCACTTCAGTTCGGTGTAGACCGAATCCTGAATGCGGTTCTGAAAGCGGCGGATGCAAAGGACGCGCATCCGGACGCCGACATGATCGACCAGGCGAACCAGCTGACAGGCCGTGTCTCTCGTCTTCGAGCTTGATCGTCCGCCATGGAGGACAGCAATATCGGCCTGTCCGAGAAAGACCTCCTCCCAAAAGTCGTGAAGGGCCGGGTTCGTAAGGTGGGTGGTGGCGTCTAGCCCTTTTCGCTGCGCAGCACTTCCCGCCATGTTCTCGTCTCGGTCTGTATGGGGGCGCCGTCCTTGCCGGTATGCTCGTGCCGCTCGACGAACATCCCGAGGTGCTTGCCGATGTCGACCAGCGCACCCTTCTTGTCGTGAAGCTTCAGCTTGATGCCGCCGGTCGAGTTCTGGCTGATCTCAGCAATCGCGCCGGCCGTGTCGTCGTCGATCTCGTCGCTAGCGATCAGCTGGACGTTGTTGGTGACGACGTTCTTGATGACCAGCGTGTCACCACCGTCGGGATTGTCTTCCTCGGTTACCAGCGTGCCCTGCCACTTGATCGCCTTACGAATGTCAGCAAAGCCAATCTTGGCCAGTTCAGCCAGGACACGCTCCTTGGTGATGGCGAGCTTGTCGATGGCCTTCTCGGTGGCCTTCCGCTCTACCGTCTGCTCCCACTCCAAAAGCTCCGAGACGCGTTGTCTGATGTTGTCTTTCTGCTGTAAGCGCGAGGCATTCCCACGGTCAGGTTTGAAGCCAGCAGCGGCGTATGCGTCATCTGCTGTCTTGCCTTTCGCCAACTCTTGCGCGAACTTCTCATGCCGTGCATTTTTTAGGACTGGCATGGACTAACCTTGGGGCTTCTGATGGTTTGGATGCAGACTGCGCAACTACTTGCGACAGCGACAATAGGATTGATCGCCGCACTCATAGCTTGGCGACAATGGCGAACGGCCCGCGATAAAATAAAATTGGACCTATTCGACCGGCGATTCGCCGTATTCATGGACGTCCGAAAGCTTGCCAGCGAAGGCGCTCAGAGTAGACAGTTTTCCGACCGGACATTACCGAACGAGGTGATCGCTCGAGCTAGGTTTCTTTTCGGACGGGAGATACATGACCAACTAGGCGACCTACATGAAATCTGCGTGCTCATCGATATGAATGACCCACAAGGCAGAACTCGGATGGACCCTTGGTATAAAACCTTCTTGGAAAGCATTAAGCCATACATGAACTTCGGTGACATCAAGTCCTAAAGCGCCCGCCACAGGTCTCGGCCTGGTGGTTCATAGTGAGCGCAGCCGATGACAGAGGCAGCGATAAACGCGCCGGCAACAACGGCAGCGATGATTAGGAGCGCCCGGTGGGTTTTCGACATGACGCTCCTCCTCGTTGTTACTTGCTGACCTTGTCGAGGGTCAGGCTGTAAACGGCGCCGGGTTCGAACTGCTCGATGGCGCCAGGGTTCGTGATGGTCATGGAAAGCTCGCCCTGAGGCGTGTACTTCGACCAGTCGCCATTGCCTTCCGGCAGGCCCTGCAGATAGCCACCGAAGGCGGCCGCGAGCTTTACCTCGACGCAGACCTGATCAGGCTGGCTGGTGGCGTGGTGGTTGATCTGCTTCACATAGAACATTGCTTGGACGGACATTCGTCTTCTCCTTTGTTGGTCCGGTACCGCCGGACACGGGAACGAGAAAGCCCGCCTCGGCGAACCGGGCGGGCTAGTGAACAGTAATGAACGGTAGTGAAGGCGCCCGAGCCGTAGCCCGGGCTAGTGAGGATGCATCCGGCGATCAACCCGGGCAGAGCCTCAGACTTGAAAGCCCCACCTTGCTTAGAGCAGAGGGGGAGGCCGTGTTTTGTGCCCTAGTCGGACCCTTTCGGGCGAGGCTCTCACGAGGACTTCACAGCCACCCTTAACCGACTACGGCTATCTTCGGCGGCCGTCGCCTACGTCAAGGGCTGGGATGCACC
>UCIT01000121.1 GCA_900472625.1 Hyphomicrobiales bacterium
GTGCAGGACGAGAGTGGCCGGGCGCTGATCGAGACCGGCCCGGCCGGCGATGGCGGCAAGCTCGTCGCCGCGAATGAGACGGTCAGCGTCCAGGGCCGCTTCGATGACGGCTTCATGCATGCGAGCTTCATCGTCCACGAGGACGGTAAAACCGAAGCGCTTCGCCCTGCAGGCCCACCCCCACACGGCGGCCCGCGCGAAGACGCCATGCGTCGTCTGAAGCCCTGATCCGGTTTTGCACGGATGCTTGCGACGCCCGAAATTGGCGCGCCGCGAGCATCGCTACGGTGCCGTCGTCGGAAACGGTAGCGACTTGCAAACGTCTGTGCGAACCAAAGTCCGCGGCGCGCGTTAATGGCGCGACAACACGGAGTGGCAGGTATGAAAACGACACCATTTCAGACACTTGCCGCACACGGCAGGCAGGCATTCGGCGGATTTCTGACATTGCAGATTGCAATGTCCGCGGCGCCGATGAAAGCCGACGATATGGCCGCAGTCCCGGTAACCACAATAAAGGCGACAAGCGAAGAGCTCAACCGGGTGATCAACGGCATCGGAACAGTGTCACCAATCCAATCGGTCACGGTGCGACCGCGCATTGATGGCCAAGTCACCGAGATATCCCTCGCAGAAGGTCAGATGGTTGAAAGCGGAAGCGTTCTTCTGAAGCTCGACGATCGCGAGTTGGTTGCCTCACTCGCCTCTGCCCGCGCCAAGAGGGCTCAGGACGAGGCACAGCTCAGCAATGCCCGCACCGAAGCCCAGCGTTATGCAACACTTGCGGAAAAGGGCGTAGCGTCCGCGTCGACGCTGGAGCAAAAGACATCGTCGAGCCAGCAGTACGCGGCCGCTGTCCAGTCGGACGACGCGCTGATCAAGAGTGCTCAAACACAGCTTGGCTTTGCGACGGTGTTGGCGCCGATTTCAGGACGAACCGGCTTTAAACAGGTCGACATCGGTAGTGTTGTCAGCGCCAGCTCGACGGACGGCATCGTCACGATCACGCAAATGGACCCTATCGCGGTTTCCTTCGTCGCACCGGGTGACAGGTTTGGAGAAATACGCGATGCGCTGAAGAATTGAATTGCCCAAGTGGAACTCGTCAGCACGGATGGCAGCCGGCCTCTGGCGAAGGGAAAACTGACAACCATCGACAACGCCGTCGATGCGTCGAATGGTTCGATCCACCTGAAAGCCACCTTCGACAATAGGGACGGCATTCTCTGGCCAGGCCTCCCGGTCGCAACGATCCTGACAATTGAAAACCGCAGCGGCGTTGTCGTCCCGGACAAAGCCCTCGCCCGTGGCCGTGACGGTCTCTACGCCTATGTGGTCGGCACCGATGGAAAGGTCGTGAAGCGGAAGGTTACGACTTCTTATGTTACCAACGCACGAGCACTTGTGTCAGACGGCATCCGCGAAGGCGAGCAGGTCGTTATGGATGGCCAATCGAGAATCGGGGACGGCGTGAAAGTCGAGGCAAGTCCATGGACCGGTGCGCCGACTGGAGAACTTGATGCGAAAGCCCGGCAATGACGAGCGAGCGCGACGGCGATCAGCGTTCGCACTCAAAGGGTTTCTTTGACTTTTTCATCCTTCATCCGGTTGCCACCGCCCTGATCATGTCAGGCATTTTCCTTATCGGCGCCGTTTGTTATCCATTCATGCCAGTGTCGGCGCTGCCCCAAATTGATTTTCCGACGGTTCAAATCGCCGCCAATCTGCCGGGTGCGTCGCCAGACACAATGGCCTCCAGCGTTGCCCAGCCGATCGAGGAGGCATTGTCCAAAGTCAGCGGCATCACCGAGATGACATCGAACAGTTCGTTGGGCACGACGTCGATTACCGTTCAGTTCGGTCTCGATCAGGATATCCAGAGCGCCGCCAGCGACGTCCAGACCGCCATCAGCGAGGCGGCTGGGCAATTGCCAAAGGACATGACAACGCTTCCGACCGTTCGCAAGGTCAACCCCGCCGATGCGCCCGTCATGCAACTGTCGGCCAGTTCGGACACGCTCACCCTTCCGGAACTGGACGAGTATATCGAGAGAAACGTTGCGTCTAAAATCGGGCAGGTATCCGGCGTCGCCTTCGTCAATATCGGCGGAAAGCAGAAACCCGCAATCCGCATTGCTGTCGACCCAGGTCGACTTGCACAAGCCGACGTTACCTTAGAAGACGTACGCACCGCGATCGGAGGACTGAGCCTCAGTGCGCCAAAGGGCAACATCGACGACCCGACCCGCACCTTTCCGATCTACACCAACGACCAGATCGGCAGCAGCGCGGAGTGGAACGACGCCGTGGTCGCCTACCGAAATGGCGGCCCGGTGCGTATCCGCGACATAGGACAAGCTGTTGATGGTGCCGAAGACAACAAGATGGCACATTGGACGAATGGCGAGCGCGGTATCGCGCTCGACGTGTTCCGTCAGCCCGGCGCCAATGTCATTGCCGTGGTGGATGCGATAAAGCAACAACTTCCGGCCCTGCAGGCCTCCCTCCCGAAGTCAATTAAGCTGGACCTTGTGACCGATCGCACGACAACGATCCGTGCGTCGGTGGAGGACGTCCAGTTCACACTGATGCTAACGATTGGCCTGGTGGTCGCGGTCATCTTCCTGTTTCTCCGCAATCTGCGGGCGACGATCATTCCGGTTTTGACGCTGCCTATCGCGCTCGTTGGATCTCTAGCTCCAATGTGGGTTTTGGGCTTCAGCCTGGATAATCTCTCGCTCATCGCGCTCGTGGTCGCGGTCGGCTTCGTTGTTGACGACGCCATCGTGATGCTTGAAAATATTACGCGGCACATCGAGGATGGTGTCGATCCCCTCGAAGCGTCCCGCAAGGGTGCGCGCGAGATTGGCTTTACCATCGTTTCCATCAGTCTTTCGCTTATCGCCGTGCTCATCCCGATCCTTTTGATGGGTGGTATCGTCGGCCGTTTGTTCCGAGAGTTTGCTCTTACCTTGACCGTTGCGATTATCATTTCGGCAATCGTCTCGCTCACGCTGACACCCATGCTTGCATCCAAATTCATTCGCCCAATAAGCGACCGGCCGCGTGGCCGGTTCTACAATGCTGGAGAGGCATTCTTCGAAGCCATCTCATCAGCCTACATCCGAAGCCTTCGACCGGTCATACGCCACCGGTTCGTGACGCTTGGCATTTTTCTGGCGACAATCGCGGCGACCGGCTACCTGTTTGCGATTGCGCCTAAGGGATTTTTCCCCGAACAGGATACCGGTTTTATCGCCGGTCTCTCACAGGCATCACCGGATATATCTTTCACCGAAATGGCAAAACTTCAGGAGCGTGTCAGTGCCATCATAATGAGGGATCCGGCCGTCTACAGCGTCTTCATGGACATCGGCGGCGGCAACGGCGGCAACGCTCTCAACCAGGGTCACGTAAACATCACGCTGAAGCCACGTGCAGACCGAGATGCCAGTGCCAAACAAGTGATCGAGCGACTGGGTACCGCCCTGAATGTTCAACAGGGTATAAAGCTGTTCATGCAATCGGCGCAGGATATCAACATCGGCGCGAGACCGGCCAAGACCCAGTATCAGTTCACCCTTCAGGACGCCGATATCGATGAACTCGGAGCCTGGGCGGCCAAGATCACAGCGGGCCTTCAAGGTCTCTCCGAACTGCGTGATGTCGGAAGCGACCAGCAGGCCGAAGCGCCGAACCTCTCGATCAAGATCGACCGAGCAGCGGCAACGCTCTACGGCGTGTTGCCATCAACGATCGACGACACGCTGTATGACGCATTCGGTCAGAGACAGGTGGCATCCTATTCGACGCAGACGGACACGTTCCGGGTCATTCTGGAGGTTCTTCCGAACCTGCAGCGCGATATCGCCACGCTTGATCGGCTTTCGGTGCGGGCGAGCAACGGGACGCTGGTTCCGCTCTCGGTCGTTGCCAAATGGACGACCAACGGTGTTTCGCCGGTGTCGATTTCGCATCAGGGTCAGTCTCCCGCGGTGACGATCTCCTTCAACCTCGCGCCCGACGTCGCCCTGGGACAGGCAACCGCTGCGATCGAGCATGCGGTTTCAGCAATGCATCCGCCTGCTTCGTTGCAGACAAGCTTTTCCGGTAGCGCCAAAGCGTTCAAGGATTCGCTTGGCACCATACCGCTGTTGATCCTGGCGTCGCTCGTCGTTGTCTACATCATTCTCGGCGTGCTGTATGAGAGCCTGATCCATCCTCTGACGATCCTGTCCACCTTGCCATCCGCCGGGCTTGGCGCGTTGCTTGCTCTACAGATCGCAGGTTTCGACTTTGGATTGGTCGCCATGATTGGCGTCATACTCCTTATCGGGATCGTCAAGAAAAACGGAATCATGCTGGTCGATTTCGCTATTCAGGCGGAGCGAGACGAGGGCCTCAGCAGCGAAGATGCGATCATCAAGGCGGCACACATGCGCTTCCGCCCTATCCTGATGACGACGATGGCTGCCCTGCTCGGCGGACTGCCGCTTGCGATCGGGCATGGGTCCGGCGCGGAGTTGCGGCAACCACTTGGTTACGCGATCGTCGGCGGACTAATTGTCAGCCAGTTGCTGACGCTCTATACAACGCCGGTCATTTATCTTCTGCTCGACAAGCTAAGAAGCCGTCCCCGAGTTCTTACAAACGACACTCTCGAAGCTGCAAAATAGCCTACGCGCCGATAATAAAGAGTTTCGGGACCCGAATGAACGCCTCCTTCTACACATATGCGATCGCCTTTGGCACAGCGGCAGGCATTGTTGCGCGTCCCTTCCGATGGCCGGAAGCGGTTTGGGCGGTTTGCGGTGCGCTAGCGGTACTCGCGCTTGGATTGCTGCCGCCCACGGAAGTGTGGTCGGGGATCATCAAGGGCTATGACGTTTACCTCTTTCTGATCGGGATGATGCTATTGTCCGAGGTGGCACGCCATGAGGGTCTCTTCGATTGGATGGCTGCAATCGCAACATCCGGGGCGAAAGGATCTCCATATCGGCTTTTCGTGCTCATCTATGTTATTGGCACGCTCGTAACGGTGCTGCTGTCGAACGACGCGACCGCGGTTGTTCTGACGCCTGCCGTCTATGCCGCGTGCAAAGCAGCGAAGGTCAAGAACCACTGCCGTATTTATTGATTTGCGCGTTCATAGCGAACGCCGCAAGCTTTGTGTTGCCGATATCCAATCCGGCAAATCTGGTGGTATTCGCCGGCGGTGACATGCCGTCGCTCTATCGGTGGATGGCGATCTTCTCGTTGCCGTCGCTCGTTGCGATTATAGCGACATTTTTTACACTTTACTGGACACAACGAACCACTTTGCTACTCGACCTTGTAGCTTCCCACGTCGAACGACCGGTGCTCTCGCTGCCGGCGAAATTTGCCGGCGTCGGGCTCGCGGTTACAGCCACCATGCTTGTTGCAATGTCCGCTCTTCACCGCGACCTAGGCCTTCCGACGTTTGTGGCGGGTATTTTGACGTCGGCCTTTGTGCTCTTGGCTAGCCGACAAAGTCCTGTTCCTATCATTCGGGGTGTGACCTGGAGCGTTCTGCCGCTCGTTGGTGGACTCTTCGTTATCGTCGAGGCGATCAACCATACCGGTCTGACAGCGGTCCTATCGTCGAAGCTATCCGTTCTTAGTGCCCATTCAGAATCAAGCGCGGTTTGGTTATCCGGCATTTCCGTGGCAATCATTTCCAACATCATCAACAACTTGCCAGCAGGATTGTTCGCAGGGAGCACCATTGCAACTGCGCATGTGTCTGACCGGATCGCCGGCGCCGTTCTGATAGGAGTGGACTTGGGCCCAAATCTGTCGGTCACCGGCTCGCTCGCTACGATCCTCTGGCTGGCGGCACTCAGGCGGGAGGGCATTGATGTGAGTGCGTTTGCTTTTCTCAAGCTCGGGGCTTTGGTGATGCTGCCTGCGCTACTTCTGGCTTTGGCAACCTTATGCTACTTTTGAAAGGTATCTCTCACGAGCTTCGTCATCGCTCATCAATCGCCAACCCATACGCGTTGGGCAGCTCGACGCTAACTATGGCTTGAGGTGCAGCAGAGCTGCTGCGATCTGATCCGGCGAAAATGGCTTTTGCAGGATCGCAACATCTCTGTACCCGTCAACCACTCCATCGACGCCATAGCCGCTTGCAAAGATGAATGGTACTGCTAGCTCTCTGAGACGGTCCGCAATCGGAAAAGATAGCTTTCCCGCAATGTTGATGTCGAGAATAGCAAAATCAATCGGTTCGTTTTCGACCACAGATAAAGCGGTCTCTACACGCATGGCCGGGCCGATCACCTTGTGACCAAGATCGCCGATCGTATCTTCTAAAAGCATCGCGACCAGCATCTCATCTTCTACCACGAGAATACGGGCCATCACAAAGTGACCTCTATCGGTCGATCGCCGATCGCCTCAAGTGACGTCTCAAGAGAGTATGCAACGCCGCTCTTGGCATACTCTATTGAGGCGGTTCCACGAACTTCAAGCGGTAGCAACCGCAATATCAGGCGTGATCCAAGACCTTGGTGATCTGGGACGACCACGGGCGGTCCACCAGTCTCAGTCCAATGGAGTCTGAAGCCGCCGTCGGAGGAAGCAGTCCACAGCACTTCCACAACTCCGGTCGGAACAGAAAGGGCGCCATGTCGCACGGCATTGGACCCAAGCTCTTGCATCGCGAGCGCAAAAGACAATGCCGCCTGGGGGCCTACTCGGATATCCGGCCCCGAGATCCTGATCGCTTCCCGCCCTTCAATCTTAAAGACGTCAAGCGAGTCTTCTATCATCTTGGAAAGATCTGCGCCTTCCCAATTCTCAGCGTTTAGAACGTTGTGCGCGCGTGATAGGGCCATAATCCGTGCGTTGATAGCCCGCGCTGCATCTTGAACTGAAGAGCTGCGGCGCATCGTCTGGCTAACGATCGACTGAATGGATGCCAAAGTATTTTTTACACGGTGATTTAGCTCGTTGATAAGACGCGTCTGATGGCTTTCGCCCCGTACTCGTTCGGTGACATCAGATCCTTGAACGAAAATATGCGTGACAGCGCCAAATTCGTTCCGGATTGGCTGATAAACGAAATCGAGGTAGCGCTTTTCGAGCGGACCATCCTCCGCTGTTTTTAGCAACAATGGTTGTCCAATCTTGAGGACCGGCTGTCCAGAACTGAAAACTTCGTCCAGTAGGGACACGAATCCCTGCTCCGCGACCTCGGGCAACGCCTCTGCCACAGACTGGCCTTCGATTGCCCGTCCTCCAATAAGCCTCCGATATTCCGGATTGACCATATCAAAGCGGTGATCCGCACCGCTCAGCATTGCCATGAAAGTCGGTGCCTGTTCAAAGAGGTTACGGAGGCGCTCAAATTCCGCGCGATTTTTGCGCTCGGCGACGACTCGCTCGGTCGTTTCAACGACCACGGCGAGTGCGCCTACCGGTTTCCCACGGTCATCCACGACGGGCGAGTAATCGATATCAAACCAAGCGGCTTGCGGCGAACCGTGCCTATGGAGAATCAACTCTTGATCTCTATACGCAAGAACACGTCCAGACAGGACCTCCTTCAGAACCTCGCCGTTGAAATCTGCGACCTCTGGCCAGCCCTCGCGGACCCGAGCGCCCAGAATTGAGGGATGACGGCGATCTGCGATAACAGCGTAGGCGTCGTTATAAAACATCAACCCATCGTCACCCCACAAAATAATCATGGGTACCGCCGAGTGAAGCATGATCGCGATGGCACTTTTCAGGGGTGCCGGCCAATCTTCCACCAGGCCTATCGCAGTGACTGACCAGTCGATTTCGCGGATCAGCCTCGCGACGTTGCCATCGTGACCAAGAAATTCAAACCGATCGGCTTTGTCTAGAACGTCTGGCATGTGGGGCCTGCAATTGTGAGATCGGGAGAGGCCGATATACCGCAGGTGCACAGAGCAACAAGTGCGCGATATGTGGCTTCGGCAATTATTTCCAGAGCGCGATGTAAATCTTAAACTGCGCCGCCAGATCGGCCCTGAGCTCGTGAGGATGCCTCGTTGTCTGCAAGTCGATCCAGCCCGTTGCGGGATTGGAGTTTTGGCAGATGGAAACAAGCCCAAACCGACAGTTCTGATGGTCGATAATGCGCCGGAAGGGCGTCGATCCAACCGCGGTGCAGCAATGGACGATCAAAGGTCCAGACGGGCTGGAGGCCCTGGTGCAGCATCTGCAACTGTAGTCCGGACGCTGACCTGCGGCGGACGCGCGATCGTCCGCCGCAGGTTGCATGGATACGACCGCTTGCATTGTCGCGAATGTCTGTGGCCACCCAGTCCGACAGGAGAGCGGCTTGCGGGGCGGCAAGCTGACTGGGTGGCCAGTTATCAAACCCTTGCGATCTTGCCCAGTTCCCGCTCTACCTCGGAAGGATTAGGGTCAATAACTCTGGCGCACTTTTGCTACTGTCCTTGCCACTGATATTCGGCGATGGACGCCTTGCCGGATTTCTTGTCGTACAGGCAGATCAGGTTGACAAGCTTTTTCGACTTCGCGCTCTTTTCGCGAAGAAGGATGGCAATCTTCCCCGTCGAATCGTCGAATACAACAGGGGCTGTCGCTTCAGGGGACACCATTCGCGACTGGCCGATGCAGGTGCCGTTAGCCTTTGCAAACAGAGCGTTCCATGCACCGTCGCTGGAGGCGCTGGCGAACTGGGTGAGAGCGAGCACGGCGACGGTAGTGGCAAACGTGGTCTTAAGCATATCGAATTCCTCGTGTCATTCAGGATCGCGCCTGGGCGCGGCGGGGTGATCGCGAAAAAGGATGGCAGGATCACGGCGACAGGCGGAGGAGGAAGTACAACGCGCCCAGCACAGGCTGAAGGCGACTGCCGAGCGCCTGCGCGGTGAAATCGAGGATTTCGCGAACGAGTGCATGCCTGAGACATGGATCGCCGGCCACCACGCCGTGCCCTTAATCCAACTATCGTGCTTGGTCTTTGGAACGCCCGCCGGCCATCACCCGAATACTGGCTTGTTACCTTTACGTCTCATCTTTCATTTCGACAATCGGCATCATGAAAGGCATCCGAGTCTAACAATCGCCTCGACCGAACGCAGGCACCGCTACCGCAAGGCGCCAGACCGTTCTTTCAGCAATGCTAAATGCTAAAGTAACGCCTTCTTGTGGCTTGCACCAACCGAGACAAGTCTGTCACATCAGGCGACAGGTGGCGCCGTAGAGGCGCCACCTGCCAGTCTTCTTGTCACCGCTATGCGGCCTGCGCCACATCATCGCGATGATGA
>UCIT01000086.1:0-214 GCA_900472625.1 Hyphomicrobiales bacterium
GATCTTCGCGGCGCTCGACGGCATGGAGGGCGAGGTCGAGATCGGCACCGGCGTCGACACGACGGACGAGAGCACCTCGCGTCGCCTGCGCATCAACGGAACGCCGGCGAAGACCGCCGACGAATTGACCGACCATCTGCGCCTGCTCTGGCTGACGCCGTCGATGGACGGGCTGTTTACCGGCGGCTCTTCCGAGCGGCGCCGTTTTCTCGAT
>UCIT01000086.1:222-39280 GCA_900472625.1 Hyphomicrobiales bacterium
CGCCGCGCCAGCGATTTCGAGCGCGCCATGCGCAGCCGCAACAAGTTGCTCGACGAACGCCGCTTTGACCCCTCCTGGCTCTCGGGCATCGAGGAGCAGATGGCGACGCTTGGCATCGCCATGGCCATGGCGCGTCAGGAAATGCTCGGCCTGCTCGTGCGCCTGATCGAGGAAACCCGCGAGACCTCGCCCTTCCCCTCCGCCTCGCTCGATCTCGCCGGCTTCATGGATGGCCAGTTCGATCGCCCCGCCGTCGATCTCGAGGACGAATACGCCGCACAGCTCGCCGAAAGCCGCTACCGCGACGCCGCCGCCGGCCGCACGCTGGAAGGGCCGCACCGCGCCGATCTTCTGGTGCGCCACCGCGACAAGCGCATGGACGCAGCCCGCTGCTCGACCGGCGAGCAGAAGGCGCTGCTGGTCGGGCTGATCATGGCGCATGCCCGCCTCGTCGCCAATCTCACCGACCACGCGCCGATCCTGTTGCTCGACGAGATCGCCGCCCATCTCGATGAATCCAGGCGCGCCGCGCTGTTCGATCTCATCGATGCGCTCGGCGGTCAGGCCTTCATGACCGGCACCGACCGTTCGATGTTTGCAGCACTCGGCAACCGGGCGCAGTTTTTCACCGTTGCCGACGGAAGGGTTTTCGAATGACCGACACTTTCCCCGCCGCCGAGACGCATGCTAGCATCGCCCGCATGGAACCGTTGAGCCCCGATGAAATCGCCCGCTACCAGCGCCACATCCTGCTGCCTGAGATCGGCGGCGCCGGCCAGCAGCGGCTGAAGGCGGCGCGGGTGCTTGTGATCGGCGCCGGCGGCCTCGGCGCTCCGATCCTGCAATATCTCGCCGCCGCCGGTGTCGGCACGCTCGGGATTGCCGATGACGACCGCGTGTCGCTCTCCAACCTGCAGCGCCAGGTGATCCACGATTCCGGCACGATCGGCGAGCTTAAGACGGAAAGTGCCGCCTTCGCCATAGCCCGCCTCAATCCGCATGTCCGTGTCATCCGCTTCGAGGAACGCTTCTCGCCGGATTCGGCCCGCCGGCATCTCTCCGGCTTCGATCTCGTCATCGACGGCTCTGACAATTTCGACACCCGCTATACCGCCGCCGATGCCGCCGAAGCCGCGCAACTGCCGCTGGTGACAGGCGCCGTCGGCCGCTTCGATGGCTCGGTCACAGTGCTGAAACCCTACGAGACGGATGCCGGCGGTACGCAGAACCCCGGCTACCGCGATCTCTTCCCGGAAAAGCCGCCGGCCGGCCTCATCCCCGTCTGCGCCGAAACCGGCGTCATCGGCGCGCTCACCGGCGTCATCGGCACGCTGATGGCGATGGAAGCAATCAAGCTGATCACCCAGACCGGCGAACCGCTGGTCGGCCGCTTGCTTCTCTACGACGCCATGTCCGCCCGCTTCGACACCATCCGCTACAAGCGCCGCCGCCCGAGAGCGGACAAGACAGACCAGACCCAGGCGTCATGACAAACATCCTCCGTCTCGATCCCGGCTTCAGCCGCTGGGACGACCTGTTGACACTGATCCTGTCATCCTTCGCCTACATGAACGACCGCATCGACCCACCGTCCTCGGCGCTGGCGTTGACTGCCGCGTCGCTCGCCGCCAAGGCCGAGGCGGAAATCGCCTACGCCGCGATGGTTGGCAACATGCTTCTCGGGTGCATCTTCCTGCGGCCGGAGAGGGAGTGCCTCTATGTCGGCAAGCTGGCGATCGCCCCGGAGGCGCAGGGCTGCGGCATCGGTCGGCAACTGCTGACGCTTGCCGAAGATACGGCGCGCCGGCTTGAATTGCCGGCACTGAGATTGGAAACCCGCATCGAACTGACGGAAAACCACGCCGTCTTTGCCCGCTGGGGCTTCGAAAAAACCGCCGAGAATGCCCATCCGGGCTTCACCAGAACGACCTCGATCGAGATGCGCAAGCAGCTTGCGGTTTAGCGACCGGGCAGCACCCGGTTCGGCGGCCGGTGGCCGTCCATGAAGGCGCGGATGTTGATGATCACCTTGTCGCCCATGTCGATCCGGCCCTCGATGGTGGCCGAGCTCATATGCGGCAGCAGCACGACCTTGCCGTCATTGGCGAGCTTGATCAGCTTCGGATTGACCGACGGCTCGTTCTCGAACACGTCGAGCCCGGCGCCGGCAAGCTTGCCCTCGCGCAGGCTCTTGATCAGCGCCGCCTCGTCGACGATGTCGCCGCGCGCGGTGTTGACGAGATAGGCCGTCGGCTGCAGCAGCGCCAGCCGCCGCGCCGAGAGCAGATGGAAAGTCGCTGGCGTCGATGGGCAATTGACCGAGACGATGTCGACGCGGGCGAGCATCTGGTCGAGGCTTTCCCAGTAGGTCGCCTCCAGCTCGTCCTCGGTCGTGGCCGTCACCGGCTTGCGGTTGTGGTAGTGGATGGACAGCCCGAATGCCTTGGCGCGGCGGGCGACGGCGGTGCCGATCCGGCCCATGCCGACGATGCCGATCCGCTTGCCGTGAATGCGTCGCCCGAGCATCCAGGTCGGCGACCAGCCGGCCCATTCGCCGGGGTGATCGGTCAGCACCCGCGCACCTTCGCCGATCCGGCGCGGCACGGCCAGAATCAGCGCCATGGTCATGTCGGCCGTGTCTTCGGTCAGCACGTTCGGCGTGTTGGTGACGGTAATGCCCTTGCGGGCGGCGGCCTCGACGTCGATGTGGTCGGTGCCGTTGGAAAAGCTGGCGATCAGTTTGAGCTGCGGCCCGGCCTCTTCGAGCAGCGCCGCATCGATCCGGTCCGTCACCGTCGGCACCAGAACCTCGGCGCTTTTCATCGCCGCCGCCAGCTGTGTTACGCTGCGTGGCGCGTCGTCGATGTTGAGTTCGGCGTCGAACAGTTCGCGCATGCGCGTCTCGACGGCGTCGGGCAGCTTACGGGTGATGTAGACCTTCGTTTTTTTCTTCGTCGTCATGTCCGCAGCGGCTGCCTTGTTCAGAGGTCTTTAACCAAGACGAGGGATAATTTTCCCGTTCCGGGGAATTTCTACCAGACCCGCACGCGAAGACAAACAAAACTCGCTGAGCGTGCGTGGAATGTCGAGGCCCGGAGATCAGGCAGCAGAACTGCCTGGGTTGGAACGAACGGAAATCGTCATGCGCAGCACAGTCCTGAAATCATGCCTCGCCCTTGCGATGGGCTTTGTGCTTTCGGCCGCAACCGCCGAGCTGGGCTATGCCCAGGCGGCCAAGGGCCCGAGCGGCCTGCCGCTGCCGCGTTTCGTCACGCTGAAGTCGAAGCGCGTCAACCTGCGCATCGGCCCCGGCACCGATTATGCCGCCTCGTGGATGTATCTCAAGGCCGGCCTGCCGGTCGAGATCATCCAGGAATACGACAACTGGCGCCAGGTCCGCGATGCCGATGGCACCGAGGGCTGGGTCAACCAGTCGCTGCTGTCGGGCTCGCGCGCCGCCATCGCCGCGCCTTGGATGAAGGGCAAGGGCAAGAGCGTCTTCGTCAACATGCGCCGCGAATCGCAACCGTCCTCATCCGTCGTCGCCAAGCTCGAGCCCGGCGTCACCATGAATATCGGCGAATGCAACGGCGACTGGTGCTTCGCGAAAACCGACGGCGCAGAAGGTTGGGTGGCGCAATCGGAAATCTGGGGTGCCTATCCCGGAGAGGCTTTCAAATAGAGCCGAGCCGGAGAGGCCTTCAAGTAAGGCCAACCCCGCAAATGCCTTCAGGTAAGCGAGGCCTTAGACAAGGCTCGCCTGTTTTCCAGCTTCGGCCAGCGACTTCATCGGCCGTGGTCCGATCTGCTGGATGACGATGCCGGCCGCCAGGCAGCCGAGCTTGCCGCAATCCTCGAGCGTCCGCCCCTGCGTGTAGCCGTAGAGGAAACCGGCGGCGAACAGATCGCCGGCGCCTGTCGTGTCGACCAGTTCCTTGATCGCGATCGCATCGACCTGATAGCGCTCGCTGCCCTTCAGGATGACGGCGCCGTCCTCGCTCATCGTCACCGCGGCGACCTTGCAATCCTGCGCGATCTTCGTCAGTGCAACCTCGAAGTCGTCGGTTTCATAGAGCGCCAGCGCTTCCTGCTTGTTGGCGAAGACGATATCGACGGTGCCGGAGCGCATCAGGTCCAGGAACTCCTCGCGATAGCGGGCGACGCAGAAGCTGTCGGACAGCGTCATCGACACTTCGCGGCCGTTCTCGTGGGCGATGCGGGCGCAATCGCGGATAGCTTCCTTGGCGCGCGGCGGATCCCAGAGGTAGCCTTCGAAATAGGTGACCTTCGACTGTGCCACGACCTCGGGCTCGACATCCTCCGGTCCAAGCTCGACGCAGGCGCCGAGATAGGTGTTCATCGAGCGCTCACCATCCTCGGTGACGAAGATCATCGAGCGCGCCGTCGGCGGAAACTTGCCCTTCGGCTGCGTCTGGTAGTGCACGCCCTGCGCCCGGATATCGTGCGCGAAGATCTCGCCCAGCTGGTCCTCGGCGACCTTGCCGAAATAGGCGGCCTTGCCGCCGAAGCTGGCGATGCCGGCTGCCGTGTTGCCGGCGCTGCCACCGGATGCCTCGAGCGCCGGTCCCATGTGGGCGTAAAGCAGTTCGGCGCGCTCGGCGTCGATCAGGTTCATCGCCGCCTTGGTGATCTTGTGATCAATGAGGAACTGCTCGTCGCAACGCGCAATGATATCGACGATCGCATTGCCGACAGTCAGAACATCGAATTTGGTCATGAATTGGGAGATCCCGGTTGTGGTGATAGCCGGTAGTCGGTCATAGCGAATTTTCGGCGCATGGGAAGCAGAAATGCCGGATCTGCGGCCATTGCTTTCATCAAAATGCCGCGCCGACGTCATTTGCCTGTCACTTTCGCTGGCTATATCTCTCATCAACAAGATCGGCATGGGCGGCCTCGAAACCGCTGCCGATCAAGAGGGGAATGATACCCTTCGACGATACCGGAGCGACGCTGACCACGGATGTACTGGCAGCATGGCCGACCGGCAATCCGGCAGGACCGGATGCGGAAAAGCGGGCTGTGCCCCGCTTTTTTTGCTTTCCGCGCAAGCCGTTGGCCGGATCGACGTTTGTCAGCGCCGGCCTTTTGCTGCTAGACCTTTGGCTGTTCCAGCAATAGGCAGCCCTCCCTTATGTCCGCCATCGTTCTCGACGTTCTTCCCGTCTTCGTGATGATCCTGATCGGCTGGCTGATCGTCAAGGTGGGGCTGATGAAGGCCGAGATTGGCGATGCGCTGAGCGATTTCGTCTTTAAGATTGCTGTGCCGCTGCTGCTCTTTCGCACCATCGCCGAAGCCGATTTCCAGGGCGCCTCGCCATTCAGGCTGTGGCTCGCCTATTTCTCCGGCGTCGCCGTCACCTGGACCGCCGCTCATATCGCCGCCACGAAATTCTTCGGCCGCGACGATCGCATCGGCGTGCTCGCCGGCGTGTCGTCGGCCTTCGCCAACACCATCTTTATCGGCCTGCCGCTGGTGCAGCGCACCGTCGGCGACAAGGGCCTCGTGCCGCTGTCGATCCTGATTGCCGTGCATCTGCCGGTCATGATGATCGTCGGCACCATCCTGATGGAGCGCGCCGAACGCAAGATCGCCGGCGGTCCGGGCCGCGGCGTCCTCCAGTTGCTGCGTCAGATCGGCAGCAATCTCATCCGCAATCCGCTGGTCATAGGTCTCGCCGGCGGCGCGCTGATGCACATTCTTGGCTGGACGATGCCGGCGCCGGTTGAATTGATCGTCGATCAGATCGCCGGTGTCGCCGGACCCGTGGCGCTGATTTCGCTTGGCATGGCGCTGCAGCAATACGGCATCTCGGGCAATGTCGGCCTATCGAGTGTCACCTCCGCCTTCAAGCTGTTGCTGCTGCCCGCCTGCGTCTGGACCAGCAGCCATCTGCTCGGTCTGGAGGCTGACTGGACGGCGGCGCTGGTGCTGATCTCGGCGGTGCCGACCGGTGTCAACGCCTGGCTGATCGCCAACCGCTTCGGCGTCGGCCATGGCCTGGCCGCGTCGACAATCACGTTCACGACGGCACTCGGCGCCATCACCGTGTCCTTCTGGGCCTATCTGCTCGGCCCGTGAACCAACAGGAAAAGCCCGGTCTGAGACCGGGCTTTGATCGTTTCGAAGACGAAAAACCTTACTGCGTCGCCGTGTCGGGCGCGTTCGGATCCGGCAACGGCACCGGCGAATCGGCCAGCGTGTGCAGGTAGAGGATCAGATTGGCGCGATCGGTGTCCTTCTGCAGGCCGGCAAAGCCCATCGCCGTTCCGGCGATGTACTTCTTCGGCGCCGCGAGGAAGTGGTTCAGGTGATCGAAGGTCCACTTCTCGGAGGAGCCCTTGGAATAGTCCTTCATGGCCGAAGAATAGGCGAACCCCTCATGCGAGGCGATCGGACGATCTACGACACCAAAGAGGTTCGGCCCGACCTTGTTCGGTCCCCCTTTAGTGCCGTCATGACAGGCCTGACACTTCTTGAAGACCGTTTCGCCGGCCTTGGCGTCGGCCTTTCCAAGCAGTTGCGCGATCGGCACGGCGGCGGCCGGTGCAGCTCCACCGGCGTCCGCAGCCGATGCCTCTTCGGCAACGATGGCAAAGCCCTCTTTCTCCGGGTTCTCGGAATGAAAGATGCTTTCCGAAGCGATAGAAACCGACATCAGGACGAAAACCGTCCCGAGTAGTGCTCCCACCGCTGTATTCACGTATGAATTCATCTGTGATGCTCCCCCCACAGCCAGCAGACATAAAACCGGTCTGTCTCTTGAAATCGAGCAAAACCTATGTCTTTTGGCAAATTCTTGCAACAGCCGAACACCTCGGCCGCATGAGACCTTTTGACACCTTTCTGCCCGTAAATGAAGGCCCGAGCCATGACCAGTCCAAATTTAGACAACGTCCTCGTCCTCATTCCGGCCCGCATGGCATCGACCCGGCTACCCGGCAAGCCGCTTGCGGACATCTGCGGCAAACCGATGGTCATCCAGGTGGCGCTGAGGGCAACGGAAGCCGCCATCGGCCGCGTCGTCGTCGCCGTCGATGAACAGGAGGTCTTCGATGTGGTCGCTGGCGCCGGCTTCGAGGTCGTCATGACCAGCAAGGATCATCAGTCCGGCTCGGACCGTATTTTCGAAGCGCTGACCAAGGTCGATCCCGATGGCAAGATCGAATACATCGTCAACGTTCAGGGCGACCTGCCGACCATCGAGCCGGAAACGGTGCGCGCCTCGCTGCGCCCGCTGCAGGATCCAGCCGTCGATATCGCCACGCTGACGATCGCCATCGACGACGAGGCCGACAAGACCGCCCCGCATATCGTCAAGGTGGTCGGCTCGCCATTGTCAGAAACCCGGATGAGGGCGCTCTATTTCACAAGGGCGACCGCGCCCTATGGCGAAGGCCCGCTCTACCATCACATCGGCCTCTACACCTACCGCCGCTCGGCGCTGGAGCGTTTCGTCGCGCTTGGTCCGTCGACGCTGGAAAAGCGCGAATCGCTGGAGCAGCTGCGGGCGTTGGAAGCCGGCATGCGCATCGATGTCGAGATCGTTGACACCGTTCCGCTCGGTGTCGATACTCCCGCCGACCTTGAAAAGGCGCGGCGAATTCTCTCCGCACAATAGAAATGACGGATCTCTCATGAGCATCAAGACCAACAAAATCGCCTTCCAGGGCGACTTTGGCGCCAATTCCGACATGGCCTGCCGCGACATGTTTTCTGATATGGAGCCACTGCCGTGCCAGACCTTCGAGGATGCCTTCGTGGCGCTGGAGAATGGCGATGCCGATCTGGCGATGATCCCGATTGAAAACACCATCGCCGGCCGTGTCGCCGACATCCATCACCTGCTGCCGGAATCGCGCCTGCACATCATCGGCGAGTACTTCATGCCGATCCGCTTCCAGCTGATGGTGCTCCCCGGCGTCACCAAGGATGAGGTCCGCACCGTCCACAGCCACATCCACGCGCTCGGCCAGTGCCGCAAGATCGTCCGCGCCAACGGCTGGAAGGCCGTGGTCGCCGGCGATACCGCCGGTGCCGCCAAGCTGGTGCAGGAAACCGGCGACCGCTCGATGGCGGCGTTGGCGCCGCGTCTCGCCGCCGATCTTTACAAGCTCGACATCATCGCCGAAAACGTCGAGGACACCGAGGACAATGTCACCCGCTTCGTCATCCTCTCGCGAGACGAGAATTGGGCGACGCGTGGTTCGTCCGAGGAAAAGCTGGTGACGACCTTCGTCTTCAACGTCCGCAACATCCCCGCCGCCCTCTATAAGGCGCTTGGCGGCTTCGCCACCAACGGCATCAACATGACCAAGCTCGAGAGCTACCAGCTCGGCGGCAAGTTCGTGGCGACGCAGTTCTACGCCGACATCGAAGGCCACCCCGAAGACGCAAACGTCCGCCGGGCGCTCGAGGAGTTGCAGTTCTTCTCCGAAAAGGTGCGGATACTGGGCGTCTACAAGGGTCACCCGATGCGGGGGCAGTTGCAGAAGCACTAAGAGGGCGCCAAGGCGCTCTGCGTATGGTGGTATCTCAGCGCGACGGCCGCATAAAATACTCCCTCATCCCGGCCTTGTGCCGGGATTCAGCAGCGTCGCGTCTGCGACGCGAAGGAGTCTTTCCAGCCCAAAGACTTGGGCTGGCTGGATCTCTGTGACAAGCACAGAGATGAGGGTGGAGAGAGTAATCCGCGCTCGGTCTACGATAGAAACACCACTCATTTATCCGGCTCACAAACCCTGAGACGATGCCCATCCGGATCAAGCACCACGAAAGTCGGGCCGAAGTCGAGGTCGGTGAGGTCCTGGGCGATCGGCAGATGCCGGCCACGCCAATCCTGGTAAAGCTTCGAGACGCCATTCTCTCCCGGCACCATGAAGGCAATCTCGGCGCGGCTGCCGATCGCCGAGGGCTGCGGCACGACGCTGCTCAGCCGCCACAGCCCGAGCGTGAAGCCGCCGTCGAGCGCGAAGGCGACGAAGTTGGGGGCCGCCGCGACCGGTTCGCGGTTGAGCAGCGACTTGTAGAACGATGCGCTCTCGGCCGGGTCCCTGACATAGAGAATGATAAGGTTCGGGCTGTTCATGGTGGTATCCCTCTTGGTGTGAAGCAGACGCAGTGGGGCAAACGCCGCCGGGGTTGCCGGCAGCATTGCGAAGATCCGGATGAAATGTCTGAAGGGTTTGGGTTACGTCTCGCGGTCGCGGCGGGTCCAGTCGACGAAGCCGATATCGCGACGCAGATTCTCGGAGAGCGATTCGGCGTCGAGGCGCGGCGCACTGCCACGGCCCATGGTCCGCGATGCATTCTGCATCATCCGCAGCATCAGCGATTGCGGGTAGGGCGCATCGCATGCGCCATCATCGGCATGGCGGTTGCTGCCGATCGTCTGACCCATTGTCTGGCCCATCATGTGGGTTGCGTTCAGGCTCGTCATGGCAGGTCCTCCTGTTTCGATAGGAGCCATACTAGCCTCACATGCTGTCAGTTTATGGCAGTAGTGTTTGACGCTCTCGCGGCACCACCTCGCGCTCGTGCCACTCTTGCAGCAGCACCGCGCGGCGCCTGGGATAGCGCACCTCCTGGGTGGCCATTTCGACGATGCGGTCGGTGCGGAAGTGTCGATAATCCTGTCTGAGCTCGCACCACGCCACGATCATCCGGACCTGCTCGGTATAGCTGATGGCAAACGGCCAGACGTTGCGGATGGAGACCGCGCCGCTTTCGTCGGTATAGGTGAGCTTCAGCACCCGCTCGCTGCGGATCGCTTTGCGGATAACACCGAGATCGGCCTTGCTTGCGATCGGCGGCCGCATGTGGATGAGAAGCGGCGAGGTCTCGATCTCGTCGCGAATCTCGCGCGGTAGAACATCGGCGATCTTGGCCAGCGCATCGGCGCCGGCCGCCGCGAGCCTCGGATCGGCGGCCCGGGCCACCCAGCGCGAGCCGAGCACCAGCGCCTCGATCTCGTCCTGCGAGAACATCATCGGCGGCAGCATGAATCCGGGCTTCAGGATGTAGCCGAGCCCCGGCTCGCCCTCGATATCGGCGCCCTGCGCCTGCAGGCTGGCGATGTCACGGTAGAGCGTGCGGATGCTGACACCGGTTTCCTCGGCCAGCACCGCGCCGCTCACCGGCCGCCGGTAGCGGCGCAGGGTCTGCAGCAATGTCAGCAGCCGTTCGGAGCGCGCCATGGGATTGGCCTATCGGTTTTTCCACTCCACCCAGTCGCGCATCAGGCGGTGGGCGATGGCACCCTTGGGCGGCGGCGCCTTGCCCGTTGTGCCGGGGCGCTCGAGCATCTCGATCGTCTCCTCGCGGGTAAACCAGCGGCAGTCCTCTAGCTCCTGCTCGTCGCGGGTGATGTCGCGCGATTTCGCCTCGGCATAGCAGCCGATCATCAGCGTGTGCGGCATCGGCCAGGGTTGCGATGCGTGGTAGCGGATGCGGCCGGTGCGAATGCCGGATTCCTCCAGCGTTTCCCGCCGTACGGCGTTTTCGATCGTCTCGCCCGGCTCGACGAAACCGGCCAGACAGGAATACATGCCGGGCGCGAAATGCGGCCCGCGCCCGAGCAGGCAGAGATCGCGTTCCTCATCGACGACAAGCATGATGACGACGGGGTCGGTGCGCGGAAAGATCGTGTGCTGGCAAGCGGTGCAAATCCGCTTGTAGCCACCGATATGGATGTCCATCGGCGCGCCGCAGCGGCCGCAGAAACGGTTGTCGCCGTTCCAGCGGATCAGGCTGGCGGCTTGGGCGAACTCGCCGAGCAGCACCTCGTCGAGCAGCCCGTCGCGGTAGAGCGCGCGGCCGTCGGCGGGCTTGTACTGGCTCGAAAGCTCTTCTTCCGGCACGCCGACCGGCACCGCCAGCCGCGGTTCGCCGGATTTGCGGTAGCCGAGCAGGATCGTCTCGTCCCAGTTCGGCTTCAGATCCGTCAGCTCGTAGCGGGCAAACAGCGGGTCAAGCACCTGGCCGTCATGCTTCAGCACCAGCTTGTCGCCTGAAAAGGCGAAGATATGCGTGCCGTCCCTGGCCAGCGCCTCGGCCACCGAGCTTTCGTTGCGGTGCTCGGAATCGCGGATCAGGTCGTTGGCGGCAAATGCCGTCAGATTGCTGGGTTCCGGATGGGGTACATCCGAATCGAAAAGCGAACGGCTCATGATGAAAGGGCTTCCCGCATCGTCTCTATGAATTGATCTCGTTTTGCGTCCTCGTAGGCCTCCGCCTTTCCGAATCCCCAG
This sequence comes from Hyphomicrobiales bacterium, assembly GCA_900472625.1. Taxonomy (GTDB): domain Bacteria; phylum Pseudomonadota; class Alphaproteobacteria; order Rhizobiales; family Rhizobiaceae; genus Rhizobium. Next base: position 11,494 of record UCIT01000086.1, read on the forward strand.
ACGGGACCCGGCCAGTTGGCGTCACCTTCGAAGCGCGCGATCACGTGAACATGAAGCTGGCGGACGATATTGCCAATAGCTGCGATATTGATTTTTGTGGCATTGGTCGCCGTCTTCAGCGCCGATGCCGCCATCTCCGTCTCGAAAGTCAGCATCACTTGGTCGAGCGGCGTCAGCTCGAAAATCTCGGTGATGCCGGCCCGCTGCGGCACCAGGATCAGCCACGGCCAGCGACAATCCCTGGCGAGCCGGAAGTCGCACAGGCTCGTTTTCATGATGCTGATGCTGTCATTGGCCAGCCGGTGGTCGAGCTTGAATGCGTCCAACGGGTATTCCTCCAGAGTTTTCCATAGGCTAGCAGTTTTTTCCGAGCTTGGCTTGCATTTGATCGCGATATTGCCGATATGTGCCTTCGGGAGGTTGGTGGTGGACGAGCCACTCGCCAACCGGGTCAGGTCCGGAAGGAAGCAGCCCTAACGAGCCAGGCACGGGTCATCGTGCCAGCCTCCCACCCTTCTCTCCATCCTTTGCCCGGGAGTCCGGGCGCTAAGCAGGGCGATGAGCGACACCGAGCGACAATCACAAGATGCCGCCTCGACGGGCACCGGATACCGGGTGCTGGCACGCAAATACCGCCCCAAGGATTTCACGGATCTGATGGTCGGCCAGGAGCCGATGGTCCAGACCCTGACCAACGCCTTCGAGACCGGCCGTATCGCGCAAGCCTACATGCTGACCGGCGTCCGCGGGGTCGGCAAGACCACGACCGCCCGCATCCTGGCCCGCGCGCTGAACTACAAGACATCAGAGATCGACAAGCCGACCATCGACCTCCGCATCCCCGGCGACAATTGCCAGGCGATCATGGAAGGTCGCCATGTCGACGTCATCGAGATGGACGCCGCCTCGCACACCGGTATCGATGACATCAGAGAGATCATCGAGCAGGTGCGCTACCGCCCGGTCTCGGCGCGCTATAAAGTTTACATCATCGACGAAGTGCACATGCTCTCGACCCAGGCCTTCAACGGCCTGCTGAAGACGCTCGAGGAGCCGCCGGAGCACGTCAAATTCATCTTCGCCACGACGGAAATCCGCAAGGTGCCGATCACCGTTCTGTCGCGCTGCCAGCGCTTCGACCTGCGCCGCATCAGCGCCTCGGATCTGGTCGGCCTGTTCACGACGATCGCGGCCAAGGAAGGCATCGAGGCAGAGCCGGATGCGCTGGCGATGATCGCGCGTGCCGCCGAAGGTTCGGCGCGTGACGGCCTGTCGCTGCTCGATCAGGCGATTGCCCATGGCGGCGGCGCGGTTCTGGCCGAATCCGTGCGGGGGATGCTCGGCCTTGCCGACCGCGCCCGCATCGTCGACCTGTTCCAGCATGTCATCAAGGGCGATGTCGCGGCAGCTCTTGGTGAATTCGAGAGCCAGTACGAGGCCGGCGCCAATCCGGTCGCGGTGCTCACCGATCTCGCCGATTTCACCCATCTGGTGACGCGCCTCAAATACGTGCCCGATGCCGCCAACGATCCGTCGCTGAGCGAAATCGAGCGCACCAAGGGCGCGGAATTCTCGCAAGGCGTTGCCGTCACCGCGCTGTCGCGCATCTGGCAGATGCTGCTGAAGGGCATTCCCGAGGTCGAGGCCTCCTCGCGTCCGTCGGGTGCGGCCGAAATGGTGCTGATCCGTCTCGCCCATGCCGCCCATCTGCCAGCGCCAGAAGACGCCGCTCGTCGCCTCGCCGAATTTGCCGAAAACAACGGCGGCGCCCGCGCGCCATCGCCTTCAGGCAACGGCGGCGGCAATGGCGGCGCGACGGTCAGCTATCAGGGCAATGTGATGGCCCGCGCCACCGAGGCAGCACAGCCGCGGCCGCAGACATCGGGCCCGACCGCCATGTTGCGCGTCGTCCCGGCATCCGATCCGCAGGCGATGCCGGTCGGTCGCACCGAGGCGAAGCCCGCCGATGCGCCGAAGCCGCTGGTCTCGGTCAATTCGGTCAGCGACATCGTCAATCTTGCCGGCGAAAAGCGCGATGCCAAGATCAAGGCGCTGGTGCGCAATTTCGTCCGCCCCGTTCGCGTCCAGCCCGGCATCCTCGATGTCAACCTGACGGAAGGCGCGCCGGGCACGTTGCTCAACGAGCTTGCGGTCAAGCTCAAGGACTGGACCGGTATCCACTGGATAGTCAGCCTCAGCCGTGAGGCCGGACAACCGACCATGGTCGAGGCCGAAGCCCGCGACAAGGCACAGCAGGTCAGCGACGCCCGTCAGGATCCCGATGTGGCCGCCATCCTCGCGCAGTTCCCGGGCGCCAAGATCATCGACGTCCGCGTACGCGCGCCGGATATCGAGGTCGAGGAGATCCAGGCGCCGGGGACTGCCGAATCCGAAGAGGGCGATATCCTGCCCGGCGACGACATAGAATTCTGAGAGACCAGGCTTTACAGACCAGAAGGAGAAGACGATGCGCGACATCATGGGCATGATGGGCAAAGTCAAGGAAATGCAGGCCAAGATGGAGCAGATGCAGGCGGAAATCGCCGAGCTCACGGCCGAAGGCACGTCGGGTGGCGGTCTGGTGACCGTTGTCCTCAACGGCAAGGGCGAGATGCGCAGCCTGAAGATCGATCCGTCGCTGTTCAAGGAAGACGACGTCGAGATCCTCGAGGACCTGATCGTCGCCGCCCACAAGGACGCCAAGGACAAGGCTGAGGCCGTCGCTGCCGAAAAGACCAAGGCACTGACGGCAGGCCTGCCGCTGCCGCCCGGCTTCAAGATGCCTTTCTGATCGCATAACGCGCGAATGGAACACGACGGCGCCGTCCTATTGGTCGGCGCCTGTCAGCTTTCGGCCTCGCCGGTCGTGCGAGGCCTTACTTGGCGTGCTGCGCCGAATGCTTCTGCGTCTGATGCTTGGCCGGCTTCATTTTCGGCGGCGCAACGAAGGTCAGCTTCATGTTGGCAATCCCGGCCGCCACGTTGAGCCCGGATGTCCCTTCCACCGAAAGCGGCTGTAGCGCCACCGATCCGTCCAGCCCGCCGACCAGCGCATTGGCGCCGAGGCCCAGCCCGACCGTCGCATTCGCCGCCACGCCGGAATAGCTGCCCTGTAGCACGCCATCGGGATGATTGGCCGGCGCATAGACATACCAGATCAGCGTTCCGCCTTTGAGCACACCGATATCGACGCCGATCTTGGTGATCGCGCCGCGATAGTGTTCGACGTGCCCCGGAGACGACGGCGTGAACGTGCAGTCGACCTCCCGTTTCGAGCCGATGATCATGCCGATGCCCGCCGAGATGTCGCAGGTGAGCGAACCCGCGTGAACGCTGGCCGCCGTGGCCGGTTGAGCGGAAGAGATGGCGGTGGCCGCGGCAACGGCCAGAGCAACAGAGCTGAGTTTGAAGACGGACATACGAGCCTCCTTCGATTGGCAATCCGTCCTGTTGCAACTAGGCAAACTGTGTCCATCAGCAAGTGATGATGGATCCGATTTTTCCACAGGCGCCTTCCAAGGCTCGAACGTCGTCAGCCCTGCGCCTGCAGCGCATCGCGCAGCTTGTAGTGGATCGGCGCCGCCAGATAGCGTGCCCGATCGTCAGGTGACAGCCGCCGGCCGAAAGTCGCCATCATCTCAGGCATCGTCACCCTCTCGCCCGCAAACGGCAGCCATTCGATCGCTTCGCCAGCCGTCGCCGTGCCGCTCTTGATCACCCGGCAGTAGATGCCCGGCCGTCCGGCCTTGGTGTAGCGCTTGACGAATGTCGGATCGCCCATCCTGGCGGAAAAGGTGGCGCAGGGGATGCGCGCAGAGGTGACTTCGAGAACAAGATCGCCGGCTATGAACCGGTCGCCCACCGCCACCAGCCGATTGTCCAGCCCATCGATGACGATATTCTCGCCGAAGGCGCCCGGCGCGATCGTTCGCGCGAGTTCAGCCGACCACCAGTCGAGCGTCAGCGATCCCTCGACATAGACGGCCTGATCGACGCCGCCATGGTGCTTGCGGTTGCAGATCGCGTCGCCGACCAGACCTTCGGCATCGACCATGACGCTGCCGGCGAGCGGATGCTTGTTGATGCCGGTCTTATAGCTCTTGCCCGGCAACTTCTCGGCGTGGCCGACGCAGACGGCGAGGATTTTCATGCGTGGAGCGGTTCCTGGCTGTTTCCGTTTTGACGATATATGGGCTAAGAACCCGATATGGCAAAGCGAGTCACCGGTCCCGAAATCGAAAAACTGATCCAGCTTCTGGCGAAGGTGCCGGGCCTTGGGCCGCGTTCGGCGCGCCGGGCGGCATTGCACCTGATCAAGAAGAAGGACCAGCTGCTTGGCCCCCTGTCGAATGCGATGGGCGAGGCCTATGACAAGGTCAAGATCTGCTCGCGCTGCGGGAATGTCGATACCTCCGATCCCTGCACCGTCTGCACCGACGACCGTCGCGACCAGTCGCTGATCATCGTCGTCGAGGACGTCTCCGATCTCTGGGCGCTGGAGCGCGCAGCCGCCCTCAACGCCGCCTACCACGTGCTCGGCGGCACGCTGTCGCCGCTCGATGGCGTCGGCCCCGATGATCTCAACATCAAGGGCCTGATCGAGCGCGTCAGCGCCGGCGGCATCAAGGAACTGATCATCGCCGTCAACGCCACCGTCGAGGGGCAGACCACAGCACACTATATAACCGACCAACTGGCCGGGCTGGATGTGAAGATCACGCGGCTGGCGCATGGCGTGCCTGTCGGCGGCGAGCTGGATTATCTTGACGAGGGCACGCTGACGGCGGCACTGCGAGCGCGGACGGCGATATGAGGGGAGAAGTCATGCCACGGATTACCCCCCTCTGCCCTACCGGCCATCTCCCCCACAAGGGGGGAGATCGAATCGTTGCGATCTCCCGGCCAAACAATAAACGTGGTGCGAGCGGGTGCACCCAGCCAATCTCCCCACCTGTGGGGGAGATGTCCAGCAGGACAGAGGGGGGTATCACACGTCGCCCCCTCGCAATCCTCCTCACCCTCCTCGCCACCACCTCGCTCGCCCACGCCGCCCCATCGAAGGCCGACGTCGAAGCGCAGTTCGAACGCTGGGTGCAGACCGATCTCTGGCCGGAAGCGCAAAAGAGCGGCATCTCCGAGAAGACCTTCAAATCCGCCTTTTCAGGCGTCGAGCTCGACTGGTCGCTCAACGATCTCGCCCCTCCCGGCTTCCCGAAGCCGAAGGAGCAGAAGCAGACGCAGGCCGAGTTTTCCTCACCGGCGCCCTATTTCAACGATGAGCGCCTGAAGCGCCTCGCCGTCACCGGCCGCGGCTTCCAGACGCAATATGCCTCGACGCTGAAGAAGATCGAGAAGACCTACGGCGTGCCGGGTTCGATCGTGCTGGCCATCTGGGGCCGCGAGACCGGTTTCGGCGCCGCCAAGATCCCCAATTCCGGTATCGAGGTGCTGGCCACCAAGGCCTTCATGTCGACGCGCAAGGAGATGTTCCGCACCGAGCTGATCGCCGGCCTGCACATCATCGACGGCGGCGACGTCACGGCGACCGATTTCAAGGGCTCGTCGGCCGGTGCGCTCGGCCAGCCGCAGTTCATGCCCACAAGCTACCTCAAATATGCCGTCGATTTCGACGGTGACGGCCACCGCAACATTTGGACCTCGGTCCCCGACACGCTGGCCTCTATCGCCAATTTTCTCGTCAAGAAGGGCTGGCAGCGTGATCGCGGCTGGGGCTATGAGGTCACCATCCCCGACAGCGTCTCCTGCGCCCAGGAAGGCCCCGATCTCGGCAAGCCGATCGGCCAATGGGCCTCGCTCGGCATTGACCGCATCTCCGGCAAGGCCTTCGCGTCAGGCGAAAACGACGCCACTGGCATGATGATGGTCCCCGCCGGCCGTGACGGTCCGGAATTCCTGGTGACGCCGAATTTCTACATCATCAAGGAATACAACAACTCCGATCTTTACGCGCTCTACATCGGCAATCTCGCCGATCGCATCGCCTATGGCTCCGGCGCCTTCCAGAGCACCTGGGGCGATGTCGGCAAGATGCTGCGCTCGGATGTGGCGACCATGCAGAAGGCGCTGGAGAAAAAGGGCTACGACGTCGGCGGCTCGGATGGCCTGCCCGGCTACAAGACGCGCCGCTCCATCGGCCAATGGCAGGAAAAGAACGGCATGAAGCCGACCTGCTATCCCGAGGCGCACATGATCGGCAAGCTTAAGTAGGCCCTCACCACGCGACGAACGGGACACGCATCAGTGGTGCAGGTCGATCGGCGCCTTGAAGAACACGTCGTCATTGGGAGGGATCGCCTGCCGCTCGATCATCCGATGCACCTGCGGCCCTGTTTCACCGCGGTGTAGCGCCCGAAGCCGATCGGTATTCTCGCCGTCCACCTGCGTCCGCCGCTGATTGTGCCTGATATATTCCACCCAAGTCGGGGTATGATAGGTCTCGATCCACCGTCCGGGCTTTTCGAGGTCGCGCATCAGCGCCCAGTTGCGGGCCCCGTCGCGAATGCGGATGCGCCGCCGCTCGCCCATCAGCGCCATGAATTCCGGCACGTCGATGTCGTCGATCTCGTAATCGACCTGGATCACCACGGGGCCGCTGCGCGGCGTGATGTCGAGGCTGAGCGACGGTTCGGTGAAGCGGTTGAGCGGATCGAGGTTGAGCGTCTCGAACGCCGGCATCGGCAGCTTCAGGCCGATGAAGATGCCGGCGAGCATCACGACGGATGACAGCAGCAGCGCGTTGGCGACCCCGTACGTGTCTGCGGCGATCCCCCAGACCCAGCTGCCGCCGGCAATGCCGCCGAAAGTGACAGTCTGGTAGAGCGACAGTGCCCGCCCGACCACCCAGCGCGGCGTCGACAACTGCACGATCGTGTTGAACAGCGACAGCGCCAGCACCCAGCAGGCGCCGGAGATGACGAGCCCGGCGCAGGTCAGAGCCGAATAGGGGCTGAAGGCGGCGATGGCGGCGCTGATGGCGAAGCCCGCGAAGGAGAGCCGGACGATCATCTCGCTGGACAGCCGCTGGCGCAACCGCGCATTCAGCACCGCCCCGCCGATGGCGCCGATGCCGAAGGAGCCGAGCATCAGGCCGTAAGTCAGCGGGCCGCCGATCACCAGTTCCAGCGCCACGATCGGCAGAAGCGCGAGGATCGAGCTGGCGCTGATCCCGAAGAGCAGGCCGCGCAGCATCACTTTCTGCAGGTTGGGCGACATCGAGATGTAGCGAAGCCCGGCGAAGATGGCGCTGCCCAGCGCCTCGCGCGGCAGCGTCGAGACCGGAAAGGCAGGCTTCCAGCGCAAAAGCGCGAAGATCAGGGCGAAATAGCTGAGCGTGTTGACCGCGAATGCCGCCGCAGCACCCGCCGCCGCGACAATGATGCCGCCGATCGCCGGGCCGACGCTGCGGGTGATGTTGAAGCCGACGCTGTTGAGCGTCACCGCGCCGGGCAGGTCGGCGCGCGGCACCATGTCGCCGACCGAGGCCTGCCAGGATGGGTTGTTCAGCGCCGTGCCGCAGCCGAGCAGGAAGGTGAAGAACAACAGCAGCCACGGCGACAGCAGGCCGAAAAACGCGAAGACGCTGAGCAGCGCCGAAACCACGAACATGAAACACTGCGCCGTCAGCATCACGCGGCGCCGGTCGAAACTGTCGGCCAGCGCGCCGGACACCAGCGAAAACAGCATGATCGGCAGCGCGGTCGAGGTCTGCACCAGCGCCACCATGTCGCCCGACGTGGTGATGACGGTCATCATCCACGCCGCGCCCACCGCCTGGATCAGCCCGCCGAAGTTGGATGCGATGCTGGCGAACCATATCCTTCGGTAGGTCTCGTGCCGCAGCGGCGCCAATGTCGAAGAAGTATACGCCACCATTCGTCCCACCCCCATGCTTCGCGCTCCGCAATGCTATATAAGCAAAGCGGGCGCTCTGGCCACACGCCGCGTGCCTCCCGTTGCCGGCATGCCGACGGAGCTTGCAATTTCTTGGAAACGGGCCTATATGGCTCTCAAATCTTGATCGTCTTGATGAAGAGTGGGCCGCAAGGACCCGCTCTTTTTTATTACCGCGATCATCCAAAATGCATGAAATTGCTAGGAGCGCATCGCTTGTCGGATACGACGAACGCAGACAATGAACGTGAGCCGCGGCTGATCACCGAGACCGGTCTGGACCAGCGTCTTGCCGATATCATCGAGCCCGTGCTGATCGATATCGGTTACCGCCTGGTGCGTGTCCGCATGCTCAACCAGAACGGCGCCACCATGCAGATCATGGCCGAGCGCAACGATGGCACAATGGACGTCGAAGGCTGCGAAGAAGTCTCGGTCGCCGTTTCTCCGGTCCTCGATGTGGAAGATCCGATCGATAAAGAGTATCATCTGGAAGTGTCTTCACCAGGCATCGACCGTCCGATGGTGCGCAAGTCGGATTTCGTGCGCTGGACGGGCCACCTCGTGAAGTGCGAAACGTCGATCATGGTCGGCAACCGCAAGCGCTTCCGTGGCAAAATCCTCGCCACCGATACGGACGGTTTCACGCTCGAGCGTGACCAGGTTTCCGAAGGCGAAGAACAGACCATCGTCATTCCGTTCACGGCGCTTGCCGATGCGAAACTCATTCTGACCGACGATCTGATCCGTGATGCCCTGCGCGCCGACAAGCTGGCGAAGGCAGAGGCCGCGAACCAGAACGAAGCGGAAGACGAAGAATAAACCGATCAACTTGTGGCGCCGGGGAAGGGAACCCTGAACGCCTAGACGGAGAGAAAAGACATGGCAGTCAGTGCGAACCGGCTCGAACTTCTGCAGATCGCAGATGCAGTGGCGCGCGAAAAGGTCATCGACCGCGAGATCGTGCTTGCCGCAATGGCAGACGCGATCCAGAAGGCCGCGCGCTCGCGTTACGGCACTGAATCCAACATTCGCGCCGACATCAACCCGAAGACCGGCGAGATTCGTCTCCAGCGTCTGCTCGAGGTTGTCGAGGCGGCCGAGGATTATTCGACCCAGATCCCGCTCGAACTGGCCCGCGACCGCAACCCGGACGCAGCCCTGGGCGATTTCATCGCCGATCCGCTGCCACCGATGGATTTCGGCCGCATCGCTGCCCAGTCCGCCAAGCAGGTCATCGTCCAGAAGGTTCGCGAAGCAGAGCGTGATCGCCAGTTCGACGAATTCAAGGATCGCGTCGGCGAAATCGTCAACGGCACCGTCAAGCGCGTCGAATACGGCAACGTCATTGTCGATCTTGGCCGTGGCGAAGGCATCATCCGCCGCGACGAAATGATCCCGCGCGAAAACGTCCGCTATGGCGATCGCGTCCGTGCCTACGTCTACGACGTTCGTCGTGAACAGCGCGGCCCGCAGATATTCCTGTCGCGCACGCATCCTCAGTTCATGGTCAAGCTCTTCACCATGGAAGTGCCTGAAATCTACGACGGCATCATCCAGGTGAAGTCGGTTGCCCGTGACCCGGGTTCGCGCGCCAAGATCGCCGTGATCTCGAACGACAGTTCTATCGATCCGGTCGGCGCCTGCGTCGGTATGCGCGGTTCGCGCGTTCAGGCCGTTGTCGGCGAGCTTCAGGGCGAAAAGATCGACATCATTCCCTGGTCGCAGGATCCGGCGACCTTCGTCGTCAACGCCCTGCAGCCGGCTGAAGTCGCCAAGGTCGTTCTTGACGAAGACGCAGAGCGCATCGAAGTCGTGGTTCCGGACGAACAGCTGTCGCTGGCCATCGGCCGCCGCGGCCAGAACGTCCGCCTGGCCTCGCAGCTGACCGGCTGGGACATCGACATCATGACGGAAGCCGAGGAATCGGAGCGCCGTCAGAAGGAATTCAACGAGCGCACCAACCTGTTCATGGATTCGCTCGACGTCGACGAAATGGTCGGCCAGGTTCTGGCTTCCGAAGGCTTCGCGGCCGTCGAGGAGCTGGCCTATGTCGATCTTGAGGAAATCGCCTCGATCGACGGCTTCGACGAAGATACGGCACAGGAAATCCAGACCCGCGCCCGCGAATATCTCGAAAAGCTCGAAGCCGAGATGGACGAGAAGCGCAAGGCGCTCGGCGTTTCCGACGACCTGCGTGGCATCGACGGCATGACTGCCCAGATGATGGTCGCGCTCGGCGAGGACGGCATCAAGACGATGGAAGATTTTGCCGGCTGCGCCGCTGACGATCTCGTCGGCTGGAGCGAACGCAAGAACGGCGAGACCAAGAAGTTCGAGGGCCTGTTCTCGAAGCTCGAAGTGTCGCGCGTCGAAGCCGAACAGATGGTTGTCCAGGCCCGCCTCGCGGTTGGCTGGATCACCGAAGAAGACCTCGCGAAGGAAGCGGAAGCTGAAGAAGCTCCCGAGGCCGAGCAGGAAGTTTAATGTCTGCGCGTGAGCCTACCGTTTCTCCTGAGGACGACGATCTTGCAGGTTATGACGTGAATGGTCGCATGTGCATCGTGACGCGCGAAAGCGGATCGCCCGATGAGCTGATCCGCTTCGTTGCCGCTCCCGATGGGACGGTGGTTGCCGACCTGAAGCGCCAGCTTCCGGGACGCGGCTGTTGGGTGAAGATCGACCGCGCTCTGGTCGACAAGGCAGTGGCGAAGAAGCTCTTCGCCCGCGCCTTGAAAACGGACGTGAAGGCGGCCGCCGATCTCGGCGAGACCGTCGAGAAGCTGCTGATGCAGCAGCTGATGCAGATGATGAACATGGCCCGCAAGGCCGGACAGTTCATCAGCGGCTCCTCGAAAGTGGATGCCGCGATCCGGAGTGGCGCTGCCATCGCTGTGTTTCATGCGACGGACGCGGCAGCCGACGGCGTGAGGAAAATCGACCAGGCCCGCAAGGCCTGGCATCTCGGAATGGAAACCGAGGAAGAAATACCTTCCTACCACCTCTTCTCGGAGAGCGAAATGGAAGGCCTGATGGGTCAGAACGCTTTTATCCATGCTGCAGTGCTTGCAGGGCAGGCGGGTGAAGGTGTAGTGAAGCGCGCAAAGATGCTCGAACAGTACCGCAATGGCGGTCAGTCCCGGGCAGCGGGCGGCGCTGGCCGGCAAAAACAATGATGCGGTCACCGGACTTGTCCGGTCCCCAGATCATTGATCGACACTATTTGATTGACAGGGCCTGATGACGTCATCGCTCCCTGTCCGAAGGAACGGGAACGAATGACCGATAGCAATGACGACAAGACACTGAACGGACCAGGCAAGAAGACTCTGACCCTGAAGCCGTCGGGCGTAAGCCAGGGCACCGTGCGCCAGGATATGGGCCGCGGTCGCACCAAGGCGGTCGTTGTCGAGACCCGCAAGCGGCGCCCGATGCGTCCCGAAGACGAACGTCCGATCACGCCTGTGGCGGCCGCACCGGCAGCCCCTGTTCGCGCTGCCGAACCGGCACCTGCACCAGTTGCTGCACCGGCCCCGGCCGCGCCGGCCGCTGTTCAGGCTCGCGCACCGCAGCCTCAGCAGCCGCAGCGCTATAACCAGTCGAGCGGCCAGCAGAACAACAACCGTCCTCAGCAGTCGCAGCCTTCGCGCCAGCAGGATCGTCCGCGTCCGGTGGTTCTGAACCACCTGTCGCCGGAAGAAATGGACGCCCGCCGCCGCGCCTTGGCCATGGCCCAGGTGCGTGACGCCGAGGATGCGGTTCGCCGCGCCGAGGACGAAAAGCGCCGCGCCGCCGAGGAAATCGTCCGTCAGGCCGCTGAAGCGGAAGAAGCCAAGCGTCTTGCAGCAGAAGAAGCGGTTCGTGCCGCCGAAGCCGCTGCCAACCCGCCGCCACCGGTTGCTCCGGCTGCTGTCGAGGCTCCGGCCGCTCAGGCAGGCGCACCGGCCGTTCGCCGCACCGATGGCGCGGCTCCCGCCCGTCCGGCTGCCGGGGCTGCTCCGGCAGCACCAGGCGTTCGCCGCCGCGAAAACGAGGAAGAGCGTCCGGCTCCGCGCGGCGGTACTCCCGTCCGTGGCCGCGTCGTTCGTCCGGAACCGGCAAAGCCGGTTACCACGCGTCCGAAGACCGAAGACGAGCGTCGTCGCGGCAAGCTGACGATCGGCACCGCAGGCGTTGACGACGACGGCACCGCCCGTGGTCGTTCGATGGCCGCCATGCGCCGCCGCCAGGAAAAATTCCGCCGCAGCCAGATGCAGGAAACCCGCGAAAAGGTTATTCGCGAAGTCATCCTGCCTGAAACCATCACCATTCAGGAACTGTCGCAGCGTATGTCTGAACGCGCCGTCGACGTCATCAAGTACCTGATGAAGGAAGGCCAGATGATGAAGCCGGGCGACGTCATCGACGCCGACCTCGCCGAACTCATCGCCGGCGAATTCGGCCACACCGTCAAGCGCGTCTCTGAATCCGACGTCGAACTCGGCATCTTCAACATTGCCGACGAGGCAGGCGAGCTCGTATCGCGTCCGCCGGTTGTTACGATCATGGGTCACGTCGACCACGGCAAGACCTCGCTGCTCGATGCTATCCGCAAGACCAGCGTTGTCTCCGGTGAAGCCGGCGGCATCACCCAGCATATCGGTGCTTACCAGGTCGAACAGAACGGCCATAAGATCACCTTCATCGACACCCCCGGTCACGCCGCCTTCACGGCCATGCGTGCTCGTGGTGCCCAGGCAACCGACATCGCCATCCTGGTGGTCGCGGCCGACGACAGCGTCATGCCGCAGACGATCGAATCGATCAGCCACGCCAAGGCGGCCGGCGTTCCGATCATCGTCGCCATCAACAAGGTCGACAAGCACGAAGCTGATCCGCAGAAGGTTCGCAACCAGCTGCTGCAGCATGAAGTGTTCGTCGAATCCATGGGCGGTGAAGTCCTCGACGTCGAAGTGTCCGCCAAGACCGGCCTGAACCTGGACAAGCTTCTCGAAGCCGTCCTGCTGCAGGCCGAAATTCTGGACCTCAAGGCCAATCCGAACCGCACCGCGGAAGGCACGGTCATCGAAGCTCAGCTCGACCGCGGTCGTGGTGCTGTTGCCACCGTTCTCATCCAGAACGGCACGCTGCGCCCGGGCCAGATCATCGTTGCCGGCGACGTCTGGGGCCGCGTTCGCGCCCTGGTCACCGACAAGGGCGATCACGTCAAGGAAGCTGGTCCGGCCATGCCGGTCGAGGTTCTCGGTCTGTCCGGCACGCCGGCAGCCGGTGACAAGTTCGCCGTCGTCGAAAACGAGAGCCGCGCCCGCGAGATCTCGGAGTATCGTCAGCGTCTGGCCCGCGACAAGGCCGCTGCCCGTCAGTCCGGCCAGCGCGGTTCGCTGGAACAGATGATGACGCAGCTGCAGAGCGCAGGCGTGAAGGAATTCCCGCTGGTCATCAAGGGCGACGTGCAGGGCTCGATCGAAGCCATTGCCGGTGCGCTCGACAAGCTCGGCACCGACGAAGTACGTGCCCGCATCGTCCATTCGGGCGCCGGCGGCATCACGGAATCGGATATCTCGCTGGCCGAGGCATCCAACGCCGCGATCATCGGCTTCAACGTCCGTGCGAATTCGCAGGCCCGTTCGTTCGCCGAGCGTGAAGGCATCGAGATCCGCTACTACAACATCATCTACGACCTCGTGGATGACGTGAAGGCAGCGATGTCGGGTCTGCTCTCGCCGGAGCGCCGCGAAACCTTCCTCGGCAACGCGGAGATCCTCGAAGTTTTCAACATCACGAAAACAGGCAAGGTTGCAGGTTGCCGCGTCGTCGAAGGCAAGGTCGAACGTGGTGCAGGCGTCCGCCTGGTGCGCGACAACGTCGTTATCCACGAAGGCAAGCTCAAGACGCTCAAGCGCTTCAAGGACGAAGTATCGGAAGTTCCGGTCGGTCAGGAATGCGGTATGGCCTTCGAGAACTACGAAGACATCCGCGCCGGCGATACGATCGAATGCTTCCGCGTCGAGCATATCACCCGCACACTCTGATCGTGCGAGACTAGAAATGTGGACGGGCGCCGGATTATCCAGTCCGGCGCCCGAACCTTTTGAGGCAAAGAACAATGGCAACAAAACTCACCTCAGCACAACAGCAGCGCATGCTGCGCGTCGGCGAGCAGGTCCGCGCCGCGATCACTCTGGTTCTTCAGCGCGGCGAAGTGCGCGACGATCTCCTGGAGAAGACCGTGATTTCCGTGTCGGAAGTCCGCATGTCGAACGATCTGAAAGTCGCGACGGCCTTCATCACGCCACTCGGCGTGCCCGACCATGACGCGATCATCAAGGCGCTCAACCGCCATGCCAAGTTCATCCGCGGCCGTCTTGGCCCCCATCTCCGGCAGATGAAATACATGCCGGAAATCCGTTTCCGCGACGATACGAGCTTCGACAACTACAAGAAGATCGACGAGTTGCTGCGCTCGCCCGAGGTCATGCGTGACCTTGAAGGCGGCGATACCGACAAACAATAGCAGAAGAGCCTTATGTCCAAACCACGTAAGCCCAAAGGCCGTCCGATTTCGGGCTGGCTTATCCTTGACAAGCCTGTCGACTTTGGCTCGACCGAAGCCGTCTCCAAGATCAAGTGGCTCTTCAAGGCGCAGAAATGCGGCCATGCCGGCACGCTCGACCCGCTGGCTTCGGGCATGCTGCCGATCGCCCTTGGCGATGCCACCAAGACGGTCCCCTACGTCATGGACGGCCGCAAGATCTACGAATTCACCGTGACCTGGGGCGAAGAGCGCGCCACCGACGACCTCGAGGGCGACGTCACCCAGAGCTCCGACACGCGTCCGACCGAACAGCAGATCCGCGATCTGCTGCCGCAGTACACCGGCGTCATCAGCCAGATCCCGCCGCAGTTCTCGGCGATCAAGATCGCTGGCGAACGCGCCTATGATCTGGCTCGCGAAGGCGAGACCGTCGAGATCCCGTCGCGCGAAGTCGAGATCTTCCGCCTGACGCTGCTCGAATGCGAAAACGACAGCACCGCGCATTTCGAGGTCGAGTGCGGCAAGGGCACCTATGTCCGCGCGCTGGCCCGCGATTTCGGCCGCGAGCTCGGCTGCTACGGCCATATCTCCGGCCTGCGCCGCAGCTTTGTCGCCCCGTTCGCCGAAGAGACCATGATCCCGCTAGCCGACCTCGTGGCGCTGGAAGAGATCGAGGACAACGATGAGCGCCTCGCAGCCCTCGACGCCTTGCTGATCGACACCAGCGAGGCGCTGTCCTCGCTGCCGCACCTGATCGTCAACGACGACCAGGCCCACCGCCTGAAGATGGGCAACCCCATCCTCGTGCGCGGCCGCGATGCGCCGGTGGAGGAAAGCGAAGCCTACGCCACGGCGCGCGGCAAGCTGGTCGCCATCGGCGAAATCGGCCAGGGCGAGTTTCGCCCCAAACGCGTCTTCGGCTGAGACCGGACCCGGCGGAGGCGCTCCAGCACGCCTCTTCCCTTTGCTGTCTGAATGGTTTATAGGCAGCGCCAGCATCAGGCTTTGCTTGAATGCATTCGCGGCCAAAGCTGGACGACATCCCGGCTTTTGGCGACCTTATCTCCTCTCATCGAAAGGATCATACGATGTCGATTACTGCTGAGCGCAAGACGGCTCTGATCAAGGAATACGCAACGTTCGAAGGCGACACCGGTTCACCGGAAGTACAGGTTGCCATCCTGACCGAGCGTATCAACAACCTGACCGGCCACTTCAAGGACCACAAGAAGGATAACCATTCCCGCCGTGGTCTGCTGACGATGGTTTCCAGCCGCCGCTCGCTTCTTGACTACCTCAAGAAGAAGAACGAAGGCCGTTACACCAAGCTGATCACCAGCCTGGGTATCCGCCGCTAAGGCTTTTTTCGGCGGGCGCTCCCTCAAGGACGCCCGCCGCATTTCTTTCGGGGAAACATTTTCCCGACCCCGCGAGACGCAAGGAGGCGTGGCGGGATTGCCCGGCGGACCCGGATGGGCCGGATCCGCCAAACCAAACCGTTGACCTGTCATGGGGCAGGATTGCCGGATGCTTTCGGCCAGGGCGCGTGCCTTGGCCCGGTTTCTACACTGGAACCGACGTTGCAAAGCCTCCCGTTGTCTTGCCCATGATGCGTCATCATTGATTGCGGTCGACTGCGCGCCGTGCCTCTTTGGCCATGGCGCGTCTTCCCGCATTGAAGGACAAGACACATGTTTGACACCCATACCGTGGAAATCGAGTGGGCAGGCCGCCCGCTGAAGCTCGAAACCGGCAAGATCGCCCGTCAGGCTGACGGCGCCGTTCTCGCCACCTACGGCGAAACCGTCGTTCTCGCCACCGTCGTTTCGGCCAAGTCGCCGAAGCCGGGCCAGGACTTCTTCCCGCTGACCGTCAACTACCAGGAAAAGACCTACGCAGCCGGCAAGATCCCCGGCGGCTACTTCAAGCGCGAAGGTCGTCCGTCCGAAAAGGAAACGCTGGTTTCGCGTCTGATCGACCGTCCGATCCGCCCGCTGTTTCCTGAAGGCTACAAGAACGACACCCAGGTCGTCGTCACCGTCGTCCAGCACGACCTCGAGAACGATCCCGACGTCCTGTCGATGGTTGCGGCTTCCGCTGCCCTGACGCTCTCCGGCGTTCCCTTCATGGGCCCGGTCGGTGGCGCTCGCGTCGGCTACATCAATGGCGAATACGTTCTCAACCCGCATCTCGACGAGATGGAAGAATCGGTCCTGGATCTGGTTGTTGCCGGTACCCACGACGCCGTTCTGATGGTTGAATCGGAAGCCAAGGAACTCAACGAAGAAATCATGCTCGGCGCCGTCATGTTCGGCCACCGCGGCTTCCAGCCGGTTCTCGACGCGATCATCAAGCTCGCCGAAGTTGCCGCTAAGGAGCCCCGCGATTTCCAGCCGGAAGATCATTCCGAACTCGAAGCCGAAATGCTGAAGCACTTCGAAGCCGAGTTGCGCACCGCCTACAAGAACACCCAGAAGGCTGAACGCTACGCAGCCGTCGACGCCGTCAAGGCGAAGGTCAAGGCACACTTCTTCCCTGAGGGCGTCGAGCCGAAGTACACCGCCGAAGTCATCGGCGCGACCTTCAAGCACCTGCAGGCCAAGATCGTTCGCTGGAACATCCTCGACACCAAGAGCCGCATCGACGGCCGCGACCTGTCGACCGTTCGTGCGATCGTTTCGGAAGTCGGCATCCTGCCACGCACCCACGGTTCGTCGCTCTTCACCCGCGGTGAAACGCAGGCGATCGTTGTTGCCACGCTCGGCACCGGCGAAGACGAACAGTACGTCGATAGCCTGACCGGCATGTACAAGGAGCGCTTCCTGCTCCATTACAACTTCCCTCCCTACTCGGTTGGCGAAACCGGCCGCATGGGCTCCCCGGGCCGCCGCGAAATCGGTCACGGCAAGCTCGCATGGCGCGCTATCCGCCCGATGCTGCCTTCGGCTGAGCAGTTCCCCTACACGCTGCGCGTCGTATCGGAAATCACCGAGTCCAACGGCTCGTCCTCGATGGCAACCGTCTGCGGCACCTCGCTCGCTCTGATGGACGCCGGCGTTCCTTTGGCCAAGCCGGTTGCAGGTATTGCCATGGGTCTGATCCTCGAAGGTGAACGCTTCGCCGTTCTCTCCGACATCCTCGGCGACGAAGACCACCTCGGCGACATGGACTTCAAGGTTGCAGGTACTGCCGACGGCATCACCTCGCTGCAGATGGACATTAAGATCGCCGGTATCACCGAAGAGATCATGAAGGTTGCTCTCGAGCAGGCTCAGGGCGGTCGCAAGCATATCCTCGGCGAAATGGCCAACGCCATCTCCGAAGGTCGTTCGCAGCTCGGCGAATTCGCACCGCGCATCGAAGTCATGAACATCCCGGTCGACAAGATCCGTGAAGTCATCGGCTCCGGCGGCAAGGTCATCCGCGAAATCGTCGAAAAGACCGGCGCCAAGATCAACATCGAAGACGACGGCACCGTCAAGATCGCCTCGTCCTCGGGCAAGGAAATCGAAGCGGCCCGCAAGTGGATCCATTCGATCGTTGCCGAGCCTGAGATCAACCAGATCTACGAAGGCACGGTCGTCAAGACCGCCGACTTCGGCGCATTCGTCAACTTCTTCGGCGCCCGCGACGGTCTCGTCCACATCTCGCAGCTTGCTTCCGAGCGCGTTGCCAAGACCCAGGACGTCGTCAAGGAAGGCCAGAGGGTTTGGGTCAAGCTTCTCGGCTTCGACGAGCGCGGCAAGGTCCGCCTGTCGATGAAGGTTGTCGACCAGGCAACCGGCCAGGAAATCCCTGCCGACAAGAAGAAGGAAGAAGCAGCCGAGTAAGCTGCGCCTTCCCTGGACTTCATGGGCGCGGGAATCTTCTCGCGCCCTTTTTGTATTCGAGCCACTTGTATTCGAAATCGAGATAAGACCATGAGCAGCGAGACGCTGAAGACACTGTTCCACCCCTTTGTAAGCGGCACCGTCGAGGCGCCCGGCGAGGGCGAGCGCGTGCTTTTCCTTGGCGCCGAGGCAGGCTTTGCCCTGCCGGAGGGCTTTGCCGCCTCTCTGAGCGCCGTACAGGGCTTCAAGCCGCTGTACCGGCAGTTGCTCGCCCAGCGCATCGAAACCACGCCAGCGATCGAAGGCGAGGATTATGATGCGGTTCTGGTTCTCTGCAACAAGCACAAGGGCGAGAACGAGGCGAACATCGCCACCGCGCTTTCCCGCGTGAAGATTGGCGGCCTCGTCGTCGTCGCCGGCGGCAAGGAAGACGGCATCCAGCCGCTGCGCAAGCGTATGGAAGCTTTCGGCCTGTCCATCGAGCACATGCCGAAATACCACGGCGTCGCCTTCTGGTTCGGCGCGCCCGAAGACAGCAGTGAGATCATCGCCAAGTTCGCCAAGCCTCCGGTGCGTGTCGATGGCCGCTTCACGGCATCAGCCGGCATGTTCTCGCACGACCGAATCGACGACGGCTCGGAACTGCTGGCTTCGCGCCTGCCCGAAGGCTTCACCGGCGACGTCGCCGATTTCGGCGCCGGCTGGGGCTACCTCTCCGTCGAGATGGCCGAGCGTTCCCCCGGCGTCAGCCGCCTGGACCTCTACGAGGCCAATCACGCCGCGCTGGAGGCCGCCAAGGCCAACATGGGCGAGAACAGCCCGAACCTCGCCGCGCGCTTCTTCTGGCACGATCTGGCCGGCGAACCCGTCAAAGACAAGTACGACCTGATCATCATGAACCCGCCTTTCCACGAAGGCCACGCCGCCGAGCCGGCGCTGGGTCAGGCGATGATCAAGACCGCAGCCGCCTCGCTGCGCGGCGGCGGTCGCCTGCTGCTCGTCGCCAATCGCGGCATGCCCTACGAGCCGGTCCTTGCCGCCAATTTCAAGGAAAGCGGCGAAACCTGCCGCAACGCCCGCTTCAAGGTCTTGTGGGCGAAGAAGTAAAAATGAAAAAGGCGGCCCATCGGCCGCCTTTTTCAATTCAAGAGTTTTGAACGCCTACTCGACGTCTGCCCCGCGCAGCGCCTCGAGCGTCGGCATCGAGGTGATGTTGAAGCCGGCGTCGACGAAATGGATTTCGCCGGTTACGCCCGCGGCCATGTCGGAGAGCAGGTAGAGCGCCGAGTTGCCGACGTGATCGATGGTCACGGTCTTGCGCAGCGGCGAATTCTGCTGGTTCCACGAGAGAATCGCGCGCGCGTCGGAAATACCCGCGCCGGCGAGCGTGCGGATCGGGCCGGCCGAGATGGCGTTGACGCGGATTCCCTTGGGGCCGTAGTCAGCCGCCAGATAGCGCACCGACGCTTCGAGAGCGGCCTTGGCGACGCCCATGACGTTGTAGTTCGGGATCACCCGGGTGGAGCCGTTATAGGTCAGCGTCAGCATCGAGCCGCCTTCCGTCATCAGCGGCGCCAGGCGCTTGGCAATCTCGGTGAAGGAGAAACAGGAGATGACCATGGTGCGGCTGAAGTTGTCGCGCGTGGTGTCGGCGTAAAGGCCCTTGAGCTCGTTCTTGTCGGAGAAGCCGATGGCGTGAACGACGAAATCGAGCGTGCCCCAGCGTTCCTTGATGGCATCGACGGTGGCGTCCACCGAAGCGATATCTTCGACATCGCACGGCAGGATGAAGTCGGAGCCGACTTCCGCTGCCAGCGGCCTGACGCGTTTGCCCAGGGCATCGCCCTGGTAGGTGAAGGCAAGCTCGGCGCCCTGTGCTGCCAGCGCCTTGGAAATGCCCCAGGCGATGGAGTGGCTGTTGGCGACGCCCATGATAAGCCCGCGCTTACCCTGCATGATTCCCGTCATGTTATTATCCGTTGTAGCGCTGGAAGACGAGCGTGGCGTTGGTGCCGCCGAAGCCGAAGGAGTTGGAAAGGGCGATGTCGATCTTGGCGTCATCGATGCGCTTGCGCACGATCGGCACGCCGTCGAATTCCGGGTCGAGCTCAATGATGTGTGCGCTTTCGCCGATGAAACCGGCCTGCATCATCAAGAGAGAGTAGATCGATTCCTGTACGCCGGCAGCGCCCAGCGAGTGGCCGGTGAGCGACTTGGTCGACTGGATGTGCGGGATCTTGTTGCCGAACACTTCGCGGATCGCGCCGATTTCCTTGCTGTCGCCAACAGGTGTCGAGGTGCCGTGCGTGTTGACGTAGTCGACCTCGCCCTTCACCGTTGCCAGCGCCTGGCGCATGCAGCGGATCGCGCCTTCGCCCGACGGAGCGACCATGTCGTAGCCGTCGGAGGTGGCGCCGTAGCCGACGATTTCTGCGTAGATCTTAGCGCCGCGGGCCTTGGCATGCTCGAGTTCTTCGAGAACCAGAACGCCGGCACCGCCAGCGATGACAAAGCCGTCACGCGTCGCGTCATAGGCGCGCGAAGCCGTCTCCGGCGTGTCGTTGTACTTGGACGACATGGCGCCCATCGCGTCGAACAGGTTCGACATCGTCCAGTCGAGGTCTTCGTGACCACCGGCGAACATGATGTCCTGCTTGCCCCACTGAATCATTTCCGCGGCATTGCCGATGCAATGCGCCGAGGTCGAGCAGGCCGACGAGATCGAGTAGTTGACGCCGTGGATCTTGAACCAGGTCGCGAGCGTGGCCGAAGCAGTCGACGACATCGCCTTCGGCACGGCAAACGGGCCGATCCGCTTCGGGCTGTTGTTTTTGATGGTGATCTCGGCGGCCTCGATCAGCGTGCGGGTCGAAGGACCGCCGGAACCCATGATGATGCCGGTGCGCTCATTGTTGCTGATGTCGCTCTCTTCGAGGCCGGAATCGGCGATCGCCTGCTTCATCGCGACATGGTTCCAGGCGCCGCCCTGGGAGAGGAAGCGCATGGCGCGGCGATCGACGAGGTCCGTCGGATCGAGCGTCGGGCTGCCCCAGACCTGGCACTTGAAGCCATGCTCGGCAAAATCGCTGGAGAAGGAAATGCCGGACTTGGCATCGCGCAGCGAGGCGGTGACCTCGGCGGCATCATTGCCGATCGAGGAAACGACGCCCAGACCCGTGACAACTACCCGTCTCATGTGTTTCGACCCTTCATTTTTTGTAGCTTGGAAGACCGGGCAAAGCGTGCCCGGCGCAATTAGGCTTCTTTGTCCTTGGACAGACCGACCCGCAGGTCGCTTGCCTGATAGATGGTTTCGCCATCGGCCTTCAGCCAGCCGTCGGCGGTGCCGAGCACGAGGCGACCGCGCATCACGCGCTTGAAGTCGATGCCGTATTCCAAAAGCTTGGTGGTCGGGCGGATCATGCCCTTGAACTTCACTTCGCCCGTCGACAGCGCCATGCCGCGGCCGGGCTCGCCCAGCCAACCGAGGAAGAAGCCCGTCAGCTGCCACATGCCGTCGAGGCCGAGGCATCCCGGCATGATCGGGTTGCCCTGGAAGTGGCAGGGGAAGTACCAGTCGTCAGGCTTCACGTCGTATTCCGCGCGGATGTAGCCCTTGTCGAAGGCGCCGCCGGTTTCGGAGATGTCGGTGATGCGGTGGACCATCAGCATTGGCGGCAAAGGAAGCTGCGCGTTGCCGGGACCGAATAGCTCGCCGCGGCCGCAGGCCAGGATTTCCTCGTAGTTGAAGCTGGATTGTTTCGTCGCCATGAAAACTCTAATTCCCCCCGCAACTGTGCTGATGGATGTGAACGTTTAGTCCAAGTTCCGATTAAAATGAAGCACAAGCATGACTGAGCTTCATCATCGTCGAAGGACTGGCTGCCGCCTTATTTGGTGGTCGCATACAGGAAGGCCAAGCCCCCGGCCAGCACTAAATGCGCGAAAAGCCCGATTTTGCGGCGCTTTGACACCCGTTGTCCCCATTGAAACTATTGAAAGCCTTCCGCGCAAAAGTTATATGGCTTAGGGAAACCTGATTGCGGGACGCTAGATTAGCTGGAGTTTATTGATGGTGGCTGAAGCCCCTCTGACAATTGAAGCAAGGTTGCGGGGCGCCGGCCTCAGGCCGACGCGTCAACGCGTCGCACTTGGCGACCTGCTCTTTGCCAAGGGTGATCGGCACCTTACGGTCGAGGAACTGCACGAAGAAGCGGTGGATGCCGGCGTGCCGGTGTCGCTCGCGACCGTCTACAACACGCTGCACCAGTTCACCGAGGCTGGCATGATCCGCGTCCTCGCCGTCGAAAGCGCCAAGACCTATTTCGACACCAATATTTCCGACCACCACCATTTCTTCGTCGAGGGCGATAACGATGTGCTCGACATTCCGGTGAGCAACCTCACCATCGCCAATCTGCCGGAACCGCCCGAAGGCATGGAAATCGCCCATGTCGACGTGGTTATCCGCCTGCGCCCCAAACGCGTCTGATCCGATCGCCTCGGGCGTTCCAGCTTCCGCGAACGTCGCGCTACATCACGTCGTCGGGATGCCGGCCGGGCTTGGCCTTGTAGGTCGGAAATGTCCATCCGTAATAGAGCGCCCCGCCGCGAACCGCGAAGGCTGCAAGAACGCCGACGGCTGATGCCGCATACAGCGGCAGATCGAGCGCGTTGGCGCCCGTAAAGATGCCGGCCCCAATCAGCGCCGCGGTGATGTAGATCTCCGGCCTCAGAAGTACGGACGGTTCGTTGGCCAGCAGATCGCGCAGGATGCCGCCAAACGTCGCCGTCAGCGTGCCGGTCACGATCGCGATCGTCGGCGAGCCGCTGGCCGCCAGCCCCTTGGCCGCGCCCATCACGCAATAGGCCGACAGTCCGATGGCATCGAGCCAGATCAGCAGCCGATAGCGCGATTCCACCAGATGCGCGGTGAAGAACACCAGAAGACCGACAGCGCAGCAGATCAGGATATAGGTCGGGTTCAGCACCCAGAACACGGGGACGCGCCCGAGCACGATATCGCGCACCGTGCCGCCGCCCAAGCCGGTGACGATCGCGAAGAACAGGAAGCCGATGAGGTCGAGCTGCTTGCGCGATGCGGCCAGCGCGCCTGTCGCCGCAAACAGCGCGACGCCGGCATAGTCGAGATAGACGAAGGGCGACATCAGGTGCTCCCGGACCGGCGCGAAATCTCCGCGAACTGAATCACGGTGGCAAGGGCGGCGCAAGGCGGCTCACCTAAAGTCGCCGACCAATAGCGTCCTTATCCGACGAAAAGAGACCCCGTGAAAACGCTGCTGATTGCCTTGAACCTCGTTGCCCTTCTCCTCGCTCCCACGGCGGCCTTTGCCCAGCAGTCTTTGCTGTCCAATCCGGAGATCTACGAAAAGGACCATTTCCGCGAACAATGCACCAAGGCCGAATTCTCCGACGCCTTCGTCACCCGCCAGGACATCAACAATGACGGGCTGGTCGACGCGGTCGTCAACGAGGGCGAACTCACCTGCGACGGCGAGAAGGGCCCGCAGTGCGACGAGGACGGCTGCATCTACAATTTCTATTTGCAGGTGGCGGAAGGCGGCTATTTCATGATCGCCACCGCCAAGATCTACGGCTACGACTTCGTCCAGCGCTTCGGCAACAAGGTGCTGGCGATGAAGATGCATCCGCGCTTCTGCGAGCGCCCGGCCGGTGATGACAACAAGGATCCCTGCATCGTCACCACCCGCGTTCGCGGCACCAAGTTCGTCACCATCTCTAAGAAGTAGCCTGCATCACTCCGGATAGAGCGCCGAGGTGCGTCCGGCGAAATAATATCCGACGAGACCGAACCACTCGCGAACGGCGGTGGCCATGTTCTGCGAATTGCGGCTCGGCTGGGTGAAATCGAGCGCCAGCCGTTCGCGCCCGTCGGTCCGATAGTCGGTCGGCCACGGCGTCACGTCGATCCCGAGCTTGCGGAAGATGCCGACGGAGCGCGGCATGTGATAGCCTGATGTGATCAGCAAGCAGGTGGAAAGCCCTTGGGCGGCGAGCAGATCCTTGGTGTTGACGGCGTTCTCGAATGTGGTGCGCGACGTCGTTTCCTCCACCAGCCGTTCCTTCGCGACGCCGAACAGCGGAAAGAACCGGCCCGACATCACCGCGTCGCCCTCGTAAACGCCGGACATCGATCCGTCACCGCCCGAAACCAGGATGCGCGACTGCGGATATTTCTGCGCCAGTCGCAGCGTCTCGATGAACCGATCACCGCCGGCATTCATCTCTATGCCGTGCCGCACCGTGTTCACCTCGTTCTCGAAGCCGCCGCCGAGCACGATCATGCATTGCAGGTCGGCGGGGTCCTGCGGCTTGGCGAAACGATCCTCCAGCCCCTGCAGCAGATAGTTTCCAGCCGTCGTATAAAGCGTCACGAACAGGATCAGGCAGGCGCAGGCGGTCGACAGCATGCTGATCGCCCTGAACCGGATCAGGCCCGCGATCAGCGCCAGCAGCACGAACAGAAACGCCAGCGACAGCGGCTGACCGAACACCCAGACGAGCTTTGAAAACAGAAACACGCGATCGGCTCCTTCATCCGTTTGCCCAAGCTCTAGCTGATTCGCTCACCTGGAACTGCGACGATCATCTGCGTTCTGCCGTCGGCCGTGGCGCCGCGGTCTGGTGGAAGCGGCGTTGTAGCGGCTTGGGGATGAGGAGCGCCGCCAGCGCGATCAGTATCGCGAAGGCGGAGACCAGCCACAGCGCCGCCGCGCCGCCGGCCTGCGTCAACAGCGCGCCGGTAACGGCCCCTGCCAGCATGCCGAGCCAGGGAACGATCTGGATCGTCCACTCGATATGCCGGTCGCCGAGGATGAAGCGGCCGATACCGCGCCCGAAGCGCGACAGCGCCCCGGTCACATAGGTCAGTCCGATCGGCAGCCCTTCGATATGTTCGACGGCGGCGTTCACCATGCCCATCGAGGCGACGATCATGTAGAAACGCGGAAACGCAAACGCGGCATCTGTCATCAGCGAGGCCAGCGCCAGCGTCACGCCGACGCTTGCCAGCACCACGAAGATCCGCCGATCGGCGAAATGCGCGATTACGATACCGGCGGCATTGCCGAGCACGAACACGGCGATGGCAAAAAGCAGCACCGCCGCATGCGCAAAATTCCCGCCCCCAAGCGCCAGCGCCGCCCGCGTCGTGTTGCCGGTCATGAACGACACGAAATCGCCGCTCAGCATAAGGCCGGTAGCATCCGTCATCCCCGCCAGAAACGAGATCGCGCCCGCCAGCACGAGGCCGGTCGCCGTGCGCCTGGCGTGAATGATGTGGCGTCGTCTTTGTCGTGTCATGAGGGGTTCCGCAATGTGGCATGGCGCTTCGAAGGTCTGCAGAGCAGCGGCATGAGCTTTGAAAAATGACTCTTTGAAATCACAAGCAATGAGAGGCGATGATAGGAACGGCAGCACGCGAAAATCAACCCGATGATGGAAGCTGTTAAATCAGTCTCAATCTTCATTTCACCAGTTCAACCTGATGATCTCTGCTCAATCAGAAAGATGTTCGTATTTTCGAAACTGTATTCAGAAAGTTGTCTTTCTCATTTAGCTTTTCTCGCAAAGGTAATGCGAGGGCGAGCTTTTGCGTATTGATTCGCTACTAATCTCAAATTTTCGTGGAATAGAGCAGGCAGAAATTCGAGGTGCTGGCGATACCATCATTATTGCCGGTCAAAACGGTTCCGGTAAGTCATGCGTTTTTGACGCGATAAGACTTCTGAAATCTGTCTACGGCGGCTATCATCAGAACGAGTGGCAGAATTGGTTCGGCGAATTTCAAGTCAATCCAAATAGCAGAGGCGAAGAACTTCGAGGGTTTTTCAACAATCCCGATAGGGCGGTACTCATAGACTGCTTTTTTAAACTACGCGACAATGAGAAGGCGTTCATTCACGCCAACGCTGCAACCCTTCTTGAAGATAGTATTTGGCGAATGCTATTGCCGGAAGCTTTTCAGTGGGGCGGCTATAGGATGGCTATGTTTGCTCAGCAATTCCGTGAGAGGCAGCCTGAAGTTGCGGCGCAAGTTGCAAGCCAGCTGCCAGAGCTTCTCCAGGAGTTGGGACAGGATACCGTCGTCGGCCACGTGGAGATGCAGCCTGGCGGCAAACTGCAGCTGACGCAATCTAGGCTGTTGTCGGCGATTTTCAGTAATTTCAGGCCAAAGGACCTAGGAGTCATCGACTACCACGGTGCGCAACGTCATTACGGACGCGAACTCGTTCAGGGCATCAATTTAAACTTAGATCAAAACAGTCAGGCGCATAGCCAGCATGCGCTATACAATTACTCAAATAAATATGCCAATGTAAAAAGTGAAATGGCCACAGGTTTTATACGTGAGTTGCTGGCTGAGAAAGCCGGCACAACAGATGCCAGTGCACGCGGTTTAACTGAGACTCTAAAGGAGCTTTTTCTCACCTTTTTCCCAGGGAAAGAGTTTCTCGGTCCGACTCCTACGGTTGACGGCAGAGTGGAGTTTCCGGTCAGGACTGCTAACGGAAATATCCACGATCTTGATGAATTATCGTCCGGCGAGAAGGAGATACTTTATGGATATCTCCGAATCAGAAGCTCTGCTCCAAACAATTCAATCATACTTCTCGATGAGCCTGAACTACATCTAAATCCCCGCCTGATAAGAAATCTTCCTGAGTTTTATCGGAAGCACTTAGGGGCGGAATTGAACAATCAGCTTTGGCTTGTAACTCACTCCGACGCCTTGCTGAGAGAAGCAATGGGAAAGCCGGGTTTTAACGTTTTTCACATGTTTCCATGTGGGCAAGACGGTGGCAAGGGCCAGCTTCGCGAGCTTAAGGCTTCGGAAGATCTCGACCTCGCGATGGCAGACCTCGTTGGAGATCTTGCCGCTTACAAACCGGATGGCACCGCGATCTTGTTCGAAGGGGGTGGTGATACAGATTTTGATCAAAGCATTGTTGCCCGTCTGTTTGCGAAGGAAGTCGCAGGTATCAATCTCTTATCCGGGAGCAACAAGGCACGTGTTGAAGCGTTGCATGACGTGCTCAATCGTGCGTACTCTAAAGGCGATCTGCCAATACGTTTCTTTGCCATCACCGATAAAGACGCAGATGAGAGAGAGCCTCCAAAAGGGCTCAGGCGCTACCAATGGGATGTTTATCACATCGAAAACTTCCTTTTGGAGCAAGAGTTCGTGGCGGCTGCGGTAAACGCAATCGAGCCTTCAAGGAGGTTGGATAGTGATGCGGCTCTGGAGGGGCTTCGAGTATCTGCCAGAAAAGTGGTTTCTAAGCTGCTTCGTCATAAGATGCGGGAGTACGTCAATTCACAGATTGTCCGGTGCATTGACTTAGGATTCGATCCAGCAGCCGAGGAAATTGCAGCGCCAATTGCTGACGCGGCGAAGCGCTCGTTAGAGCGCATGCAGAAAACCTCAGAAAACGAACTGACGCAGAACAAGGATCGTGCCCCGTAGCGT
>UCIT01000101.1 GCA_900472625.1 Hyphomicrobiales bacterium
GTAAGCGGTTAGCCGAGGGCGTGGGGCTTGAAGTTCCAGGGCATAAGCGCCTCGATTTCAGAGACAGGCCAGCCTTGAGCAATGCGGGTCAATGTCTGTGAGAGCCAGTCGAGCGGATCGACGTTGTTCATCTTGGCTGTCTGCAAGAGGGTGGCCAGAGTCGCCCAAGTCCGTCCACCGCCTTCGCTGCCGGCGAATAGACTGTTCTTTCTCGTAATTGTTTGGGGCCTGATAGCGCGCTCGACGATATTGGAGTCAATTTCGATGCGTCCGTCCGTCAGGAAGCGCTCCAGTGCTTCGCGCCGGGTGAGCGCGTAACGGATCGCTTCGGCGGTCTTGGACTTGCCAGAGACCTTGCCCAGCTCTTTCTCCCAAAGATCAAAGAGGCGGGTGACGATGGTTGCAGATTTTTCCTGACGCAGCACGGAACGGCTGTCGGCATTGCGACCGCGGACCTCATCCTCGATGCGCCAGAGCTCGGTCATCGCGATGATCGTGTCCGTTGCAGCCTTCGAGACGCCGCTAATGTGAAGGTCGTAAAACTTGCGGCGTAGATGCGCCCAGCAGCCTGCGAGCTGGACCGTTTCATTGCTGCCGTCTTTGGCACGCGTCTTGGCGAGACTGGTATAGGCCGAGTAGCCGTCGACTTGCAGGATGCCGCTGAATCCGGCGAGATGACGCGCCACGCAATTAGCGCCCCTGCTGTCCTCAAAACGATAGGCCACCATCGGCGGACTGGTTCCGCCATAGGGTCTATCATCGCGAGCGTAAGCCCAAAGCCAGGCCTTCGTCGTTTTCCCGGACCCAGGGGCAAGAGTGGGTAAGGTGGTTTCGTCAGCGAAGATCCTTTCGCCCTCCTTGACGCGCTCAAGGATGTAATCGGCGCAGATCTGCAGTTCGAAGCCCAGATGTCCCATCCACTGGGCCATCAACGATCGGCTGATCTCGACACCGTCGCGTAGATAGATTGCCTCCTGCCGGTAAAGCGGAAGGCCGTCGGCGTATTTGGAGACGGCGATATAGGCGAGCAGCCGCTCCGTCGGCAGGCCGCTTTCGATGATGTGCGCCGGTGCCAAAGCCTGGAGCACGCCATCGTGGCCGCGGAAGGTGTATTTGGGGCGGCGCGTCACGATGACCCGGAACTTCGGCGGCACGACATCCAGCCGTTCGGAGCGATCCTCACCGATCAGGACCTTTTCCAAGCCCACGTATTCAGCAGGGATCTCTGGCTCGATCACTTCCTCGATGCGTTCGAGATGAGCGGCAAAACCCTTGCGTGGACGTGCTGCCCGTTTCGGCTTGTCCTTGGCCGCATGATCAAGCTCGCTCTGGATTGCCGAAAGGCCAGTCTCGACTTCTTCGAAGGCAAAGGACACCTGTTCGTCGTTGACGCCAAGCCGCAGTCGCTCGGAACGGGTGCCATGTTGGGTGCGCTGCAGAACCTTCAGGATCGATGTGAGGTTGGCAATCCGCTCGTTGGCGCTCTTCTCCACCGCCTCCAGCCGGGCGATCTCAGCTTCAGCGGCCTTCAGTCGGGCTTCTTTTGCAGCCTGCTCGCGCGCCATCGCGAGGACCATCGCTTTCAGCGCGTCAACGTCGTCCGGCAGGTCTTGAGGGGGCAAATCCATGGCAATGAGTAGAGCACAAAAACAGCCGTTTTCCCAACCATTACAGCAGCATGATTCATCTTGTCGCAGGCGCTGTTAGCCCGTCAACAAGGGTCGCCTGACCTTCGTCGGGCGGATCTTTTTCCAATCCATTCCGGCCAGCAACGCCATCAGCTGAGAATGGTCCAGACGTATCCGTGCCGCCGATATACCCGGCCAGCAGAAACCCTGATCTTCCAAGGTTTTCGAATACAGGCAGACGCCACTGCCATCCCACCAGACAATGCGAATACGATCGGCCCGTTTCGAGCGAAAGACGTAAAGCGCGCCATTGAAGGGATCGAGCCCACCATCCCGCACCAACGCCATCAACGAGGCGGCTCCTTTGCGGAAGTCGACCGGCTGGCATGACACATAGACCACCACACCAGACGCGATCATGCCTTGCGAACCGCCCGCAGAACCTTCACCAGGTGATCAGGATCGAACGCGCCGCAGACGCGCACCACCATATCGGCAATGGCAATATCGACCGAGCCGCTGCTTACCGTTTCAACGCGCGCGAACTTCTGCTTGCCCGTTCCCTCAGCCAGGGGTGCAACAACGCCCGATGACAGTGCCGTGCGTCGCCATCCATAAAGCTGTGACGGATCTAAGCCTTCCGACCGGGCGACCGCCGAGACGTTCGCCCCAGGCTGCAGCGCCATTGCCAGGATTCGCGCCTTTTCGTCGTCCGACCACTCACGCGGCTTGCGTCGTCTTCGCACCGGCTCCGCAGTCAAAACCTCAAAGGTTCGAGGGTGATTCACACTGTCGCTCATAGGATTCTCCGCATGATTCACG
>UCIT01000042.1 GCA_900472625.1 Hyphomicrobiales bacterium
GCCTACGACCTGATCGTCGCCCCCGGCCACCCCGCCGCCGCCAAGCCGGAGGTCACGCTCAAGGATATAGCCGACTATCCACTGGCGCTGCCCGACCAGTCCTTCGGCTTTCGTCAGGCCTTCGATGCGCTGTTCGAAAAGGCGGGCCTCGATTTCGAGGCCGTCTTCGTCACCAGTTCGCTGGAAATGCTGAAGGAGCTGGTGCTGAGCGGCGCTGCCGCCACGTTGCTGCCGGCGCTGACGGTACGCCGCGAGATCGAGGCCGGCCAGCTCCGCGCCGTGCCACTGGCCGCAAGGAGCGCCATCCGCACCCATGTCGATCTCTGCGTGGCGCCGGATCGCCAACTCTCCTTCGCCGCTACCAAGCTGCTCGATTTCATCGAGCGTTTCATGCGCGAGCGGGCCGGTGGGCAGCCAGAGCACTCAGCGGCAGCCACGGATATGGCAACGGATTAGGCGGCGCGCTGGCCATCGGTTGGGCAGTTGGGCTTGCATCGTGCAGCAAATTGCGGTGTAGCTCTTTCGGCTACACTGAGCACACAAAATCATCATTGTGTGTGCACGGTGGCAATGACACTCTATCGTCAATCGGCCAGTTGCAGCAAGCGGCGGCCAGACAGGGGACATGATGATCAAGCTTCCGCTCGCGCCCTCAATGCGTCTCGTTCGCCGTCTTTCGCTTGGCGCCGCCGTCTCGGCCGGCCTGGTGATGCTCAGCCTGGCGCCGGCTGAGGCCGCAAAGACCACGCTCAATCTCGGCATGACCATCGAGCCCACCGGCCTCGACCCCACGGTGGCCGCCCCCGTCGCCATCGGCCAGGTCACCTGGCAAAACGTCTTCGAAGGCCTTGTCACGATCGACGAGTCAGGCAAGGTGCAGCCGCAACTGGCCAAGAGCTGGGAGGTTTCCGCCGACGGCCTGACCTATACGTTCAAACTGCAGCCGGGCGTGAAATTCCACGACGGCCAGGCGTTCGATTCGGCCTCCGCCAAATTTGCGCTCGACCGCGCCCGCGGCAAGGATTCCGTCAACCCGCAGAAGCGCTTCTTCGCCTCCATCGCCTCGATCGATACGCCCGACGCCGAGACCCTGGTGCTGCATCTCTCCGCCCCGACCGGCAGCCTGCTCTACTGGCTCGGCTGGCCGGCCTCCGTCATGGTGGCGCCGAATTCCACCGCCGACGACAAGACCAAGCCTGTCGGCACCGGCCCGTTCAAGTTCGTCAGTTGGGCCAAGGGCGACAAGGTGGAGCTCGAGAAGAACGCCGACTATTGGAACAAGGCCGCTGCGGCAAAGCTCGACAAGGTCACCTTCCGATTTATCGCCGATCCGCAGGCCCAGGCGGCCGCGCTGAAATCCGGCGACGTCGACGCCATACCGGAATTCGCCGCGCCCGAGCTGATGACCTCGTTCGACGGTGACGCGCGCCTGATCACCAAAATCGGTAACACCGAGCTCAAGGTCGTCGCCGGCATGAACAATGCCGTCAAGCCGTTCGACGACAAGCGCGTGCGCCAGGCCCTGATGATGGCGATCGACCGCAAGACGGTCATCGACGGCGCCTGGTCCGGCCTCGGCACCCCGATCGGCAGCCACTACACCCCGAACGACCCCGGCTATGTCGACCTGACGGGCAAGCTTCCCTACGATCCCGAGAAGGCCAAGGCACTGCTTTCGGAAGCCGGCTATCCCAACGGCTTCACCTTCACCATCAAGTCGCCGCAGATGGCCTATGCGCCGCGCAGCGCTCAGGTGATGCAGGCGATGCTGGCCGAGATCGGCGTGACGATGAACATCGAGCCCACCGAATTCCCCGCCAAGTGGGTGCAGGACGTGATGAAGGACCGCGCCTTCGAGATGACCATCGTCGCCCACGCCGAGCCGATGGACATCGATATCTACGCCCGCGATCCCTACTACTTCAACTACAAGAACCCCGCTTTCAACGACCTCCTGAAGAAAGTCCAGGAAACTGCCGATCCCGCGGCGCAGGCGAAGATCTATGGCGAGGCGCAGACGATTCTGGCCGAGGACGTACCGGCGCTATTCCTGTTCGTCATGCCGAAGCTCGGTGTGTGGGACAAGAAGCTGAAGGGCCTGTGGGAAAACGAGCCGATTCCTTCGAATGTGCTGTCGAATGTGTCCTGGGAGGATTGAGGGCTGGTGCGGGTGGTGAACAGGTGTTCTGAGTTGTGTTTCGCTGAGGTATTCGCGGCGGATACCAACCTCCGCCGTCGCGCCAGCTTTACCCCCCTCTGCCCTGCCGGGCATCTCCCCCACANNTGGGGAGATCGGCTGGGCGTGGCCGCTCGTTCCAACCTCAACGTTCTGAAAAGAGCATGCCGCGGGTCGATCTCCCCCCTTGAGGGGGAGATGTCCGGCAGGACAGAGGGGGGTGCCACGCACGCAAACCCATCGAAAACCGCGCAACTCACCGCACCCGCAAAGCACCCCGCACCCCCCCGGCCTGCGACATGATCGCCCTCCTGCCGCGCCGCATCGCTGGCCTCGCCCTCACGCTTCTTGTCGTCTCGCTGCTGATCTTCGCCGTCATGGACATGCTGCCGGGCGACCCGGCCTCGGTCATGCTCGGCACCTCCGCCGCGCCGGAAACGCTGGCCGCGCTGCGCCATGAGCTCGGTCTCGAACAGCCGCTGCTGCTGCGCTACCTCGCATGGCTGGCCGGCGTGTTCCGTGGTGATCTCGGCCAGTCCTACACCTACGGCGTCCCGGTCGCCGGCCTGATCATCGAACGCCTCGCTGTCACCCTGCCGCTGGCGCTGATGGCCATCGCGCTATCGATCGCCATCGCCATCCCGCTCGGCGTGCTCGCCGCGTCGAGGCGCGGCGGCGTCATCGATGCCGTCGCCTCGGTCTTCTCGCAGGTCAGCATCGCCGTCCCGGCCTTCTGGGTGGCGCTGCTGCTCATCATCCTGTTCTCGACCACCCTCGGCATCATGCCGGCCGGTGGCTTTCCAGGCTGGAGCGCCGGCGTCTGGCCGTCGCTGAAGGCGTTGATCATGCCATCGGTGGCGCTGGCCCTGCCGCAGGCGGGCGTGCTCACCCGCGTCACCCGCTCGGCGGTGCTCGACACCATGCACGAGGATTTCACCCGCACCGCCAAGGCCAAGGGCCTGTCGGCAAGCAGGGTACTGTGGTGCCACTCGGTGCCGAACGCGATGATCCCGATCCTTACCATTCTCGGCCTGCAGTTTACCTTCCTTGTGGCCGGCGCCGTGCTGGTCGAAAATGTCTTCAATCTTCCGGGCCTGGGCCGGCTGGCGTTTCAGGCGCTGTCGCAGCGCGACATCGTCGTCATGCAGGATGTCGTGCTGTTCTTCGCGGCGCTTGTCATCGTCATGAATTTCATCGTCGATCTCTCCTATCTGGCGATCGATCCGCGCCTTCGAAAGGGGATGTGAGATGGCGCCCGTGGTATCCGCCGAGATCGCCGTCCGTCGCCGCCGCATGCGGCTCTCTAAGCGCATGAACCTCGTCGTCGGCGCCGCCGTGGTAGGGCTCCTGGTCGCCATAGCCCTCCTATCACTGGTATGGACGCCGCTGCCGCCTGCCAAGATGCAGATCATCCACAAGCTGCAGCCGCCCTTCTCCTTCGGCCTGCTCGGCACCGATCAGTTCGGCCGCGACGTGCTGTCGATGCTGATGGTCGGCTGCTGGAATTCGCTGTCGATCGCCATCGTCGCCGTTGCCATCGGCGGCACGCTGGGATCGATTGCCGGTATTTCGGCCGCCGCCTTTCGCGGTGCGTTCGAAAGCCTGCTGATGCGCGTCTGCGACGTCATCTTCGCCCTGCCGCCGATCCTGTCGGCGATGATGCTCGGCGCCTTCCTCGGCCCCGGCCGGCTGACGGCGATCATCGCCATCGCCACCTTCATGATCCCGGTCTTCGCCCGCGTCACGCTGGCAAGCGCCCTGCAGGCCTGGAGCCGCGACTACGTGCTCGCCGCCCGCGCGCTCGGCAACACCCGGTTCACCATCTCCGTCAGGCACGTGCTGCCGAACATCATGAGCGGCATCATTGTCCAGGCGACCATCCAGCTCGGCCTCGCGGTTCTGACCGAAGCCGGCCTCAGCTTCCTCGGGCTCGGCCTCGCGCCGCCCGCCCCGACATGGGGCAGGATGCTGGCCGACGCGCAGACCTATCTCGCCCTTGCCCCCTGGCTCGCCATCCTGCCCGGCCTTGCCATCGCGATGACCGTCTTCGGCTTCAACATGCTCGGCGACGGCCTGCGCGACCTGCTCGATCCGCGCGAGGCCAGCCGCTGAATTCGACGACCTGCCGATTTTGACGAAGAGATTTTGAAAGACGACGCCATGACCGAGATCGACCTGAGTATCCGCGAGCTGAAACGGCGCTTTGCCGACAAGAGCCTGTCTCCGCTGGAATACTGGCTGGCGCTCGAACCGCATATCGCCGCCTGGGAACCTCACATCGCGGCCTTGTATCTCTATGATCCCGATGCCGCCCGATCCCAGGCAAAGGCCTCCACGGAACGTTGGGCGCGGGGCGAAACGCTTGGCCCGCTTGACGGCATCGCTGTGACATTGAAGGAACTGATCGCCACCAAGGGCCAGCCGGTGCCGCTCGGCACGAAAGCCGTCGAACTCAAGCCCGCGCTCGAAGACGCGCCTATCGCCGCCCGCATGCGCGAGGATGGCGCCGTCATCTTCGCCAAGACCACGTGCCCGGATTACGGCATGCTCTCGTCGGGCCTCTCGAGCTTCCACAAGCTCAGCCGCAACCCGTGGGACATCACCCAGAACCCCGGCGGCTCCAGCGCCGGCGCCTCGGCCGCTGCCGCCGCCGGCTATGGCCCGCTGCACATCGGCACCGATATCGGCGGCTCGGTGCGGCTGCCCGCCGGCTGGACCGGCATTTTCGGCTTCAAGCCCAGCCACGGCCGCATCCCGGTCGATCCCTATTACGTCGGCCGCTGCGCCGGGCCGATGACCCGCACGGTGGAGGATGCCGCGCTCGCCATGGCCACGCTCTCGCGCCCCGACTGGCGCGACGGCACCAGCCTGCCGCCCAATGATTTTGACTGGACCGACCTCGACATCGACGTCACGGGCATGCGCATCGGCCTGATGCTCGACGCCGGCTGCGGCCTTGATGCCGAGGACGAGGTCAAGGCGGCGGTGCTGGAAGCGGCGAAACATTTCGAGAAGGCCGGCGCCACCATCGTCCCGGTCGGCCCGGTGCTGACGCGCGCCATGCTCGATGGTCTCGACAATTTCTGGCGCGCCCGCTTCTGGGGCGATATCGAGGGGCTGAGCGACGAGCGCCGCGACAGCATCCTTCCCTATATCCATAGCTGGGCCAAGGGCGGCGCGGATGTCAGCGGCGTTGATGCGGTCAAGGGCTTCAACCAGACGATCGAGATGCGCAAGACCTGCGGCGCCTTGTTCGAAGGCGTCGACGCGGTGCTGTCGCCGACCAACCCGATCGTCTCTTATCCGGCCGAATGGGCCTCGCCGACCAATGATCCGGCAAAGCCTTTCGAGCATATCGCTTTCACCGTGCCGTGGAACATGTCGGAGCAGCCGGCCTCGTCGATCAATTGCGGCTTCTCGCGCTCCGGCATGCCGATCGGCCTGCAGATCGTCGGCCCGCGCTTCGACGACATGCGCGTCCTGAAGATGTCGAAGGCTTTCGAAACATGGTCCGGCGGCGTCACCGCATGGCCGAAACCTCCGGCAAAGCTGCCCGTCAGCTGATCGGACGGCGATAGCCGTTCGGCTGCTCGTAGAGCCAGCCGATGCGCTGCACCGCCTCTTCGAAATTCTCGCGCACGACAGTCATCGTGTGGCCGGTCGCATGGATGATCGTCTCTTCGTCTTCCATCACGGCCACATGCCCCTTCCAGAAAACCAGGTCGCCGCGCCGGAGATCGTTGCGGTCGATCGGCTCGCCGAGGCCTGCCGCCTGCATATCGGTGTCGCGCGGTGCGCTGCGGCCGGTCATCAGCATGGAAAGCTGCACCAGCCCGGAGCAGTCGATACCCAGTCCCGAACGCCCGCCCCACAGATAGGGTGTCTCCAGAAAACAAGCGGCGATATCGACATAGTCGGCGACATCGAGCGCGCCGATCGGCTGCACATGCTTGGCGAAGATCGCCGTGCCGTCCTCCAGAACAGCATAGTGGTTGCCGCGCGCCTCGGCCGCGCCCGTAATCCTTACCCGGCTACCCATGGAGAGGATCTGGCTGTAGGGTTTGCGCAGTTCCGGCTCGCGGTAGAGGAAGGTGCGCTGCACGGTGACGATATGGGTCGGTTCAGCCGCGGCATTGCCGATCGCCTCTTCCGGCAGATACCCGACATAGCCGTCCAGTACCGCCTTCACCCAGCACCAGCCGTCAGCCCGGTCGAACACGGTGACCTCTTCGCCGTAGAGCAGCTCGGTATCGATCCCCGACGCCGCATCCGGCTTCGGCTTCAGCCCGATAACCGGCGCCACGATCCGCGCCGGCGTACCAACGACGAAGCGCGGGGCCTCGACCTGTCCTTCCAGTTGGCGCTCGGCGAGATCGGCCCGGTAGGCGTTCAGGCGGCGGTCGGGCAGGGTCATGTCATCGTCCTCGCATTACAGTTTGCGACCCTGCTCGCGCACGCGGTCGCCGAGTTTTTCCAGATAGAGCGCGCCGCCGACGGTGCGCTTGATCAGCACGTTGCGCCGGTCGCTCGCGTCGCGCACCCGGTCCACCAGCCCCATCTCGCCCATCGTGTCGAGCGCCCGGGTGATCACCGGCTTGGTCACGTTGAGTTCGGCCGCCAGCCCTCGCACGGTATGCGGCGGCGGCACGAGATAGATATGCAGCAGGATCGCCATCTGGCGCAATGTCAAATCGCGGTCGTCGTGGCGAACCTGGTCGAGCGAAACCCCATGCCAGAGCCCCAGCGCCTGCGACGCGGTCAATTCGATCGGCACGGCCCCTCCTGCATTCGTTACGCCTGCGTTCCATTTTCCGGCACGCGGTGTCGCAACGCAATGGGGCGGCGGATTTGCCGCCCCACAGGGTGAATAAAATTTTAACGATCGGGCTTTCCTTGTTTACGCAACGCCGGACGGAAAACCGCTTCACACTTTTCTCGAGCGTTGCTTTAGCGCACGCTCTCGCGGATGTGGTGATAGAGCGCCCGGATTGCCTGAGCCTCGCCGCCACCCGGCGAATGCGGCCGTTCCGACGGCGCCCAGCCGTAAATGTCGAAATGCGCCCAGCTCTTCGCCTTGCTGACGAAGCGCTTGAGGAACAGTGCCGCGGTGATCGCGCCCGCCATGCCGCCGGCAGGCGCGTTGGTGATGTCGGCGAATTTGGCGCGGATGTCCTTCTCGTAGCCGGCATAGAGCGGCAGCCGCCAAAGCGGATCGTCGGTCTCCAGGCTCGATTCCATCAGGTCCTGCGCCAGTTCCGTGTCGTCGGTGAAGAACGGCGGCAGGTCCGGGCCAAGCGCCACGCGCGCGGCGCCCGTCAGTGTCGCCATATCGATCATCAGATCGGGCTCTTCCTCGTCGGCATAGGCGAGCGCGTCGGCCAGGATCAGCCGGCCCTCGGCGTCGGTATTGTCGATCTGGACGGTCAGGCCCTTGCGGCTCTTGTAGATATCGCCCGGACGGAAGGCGTTCGACGAGATCGAGTTCTCGACCACGGGGATCAGAACGCGCAGATCCACCTTCAGCTTGGCGTCCATGATCATCAGCGCCAGGCCCATGACATTGGCAGCACCCCCCATATCCTTCTTCATCAGCAGCATCGAGGAGGCCGGCTTGATGTCGAGGCCGCCGGTGTCGAAGCACACGCCCTTGCCGACCAGCGTGATCTTGCGGTGGCCCTTCTTGCCCCAGCGCAGGTCGAGCAGCCGCGGCGCATCGGCGCTGGCGCGGCCGACCGTGTGGATCAGCGGGAAATTATGCTTGAGGTCGTCGCCGGAAATCACCGAGAGCTCGGCCTTGTAGTGCGCGGCGAGCCCCCGGAACGCCGCTTCCAGCTCGTTCGGTCCCATGTCGTTGGTGGGCGTGTTGATCAGGTCGCGGGCAAGGAATACGCCGGCCAGCTGCCGCTTGATATCGGCGGCATCGGCATCCCTGGGGATCATCAGCGTGCCGGCCGGCTGCTTTTCGGATTTGTAGCGGTCGAATCGATAGCTGCCGAGGCCGAAGCCGAGCGCCAGCCGGTTGGCCGTCAGCGGTGCCGTCTCGATATGCCAGTCGCCGGCCGGCAGAGAACGCGCCAGCTTGCCGGTGATATAGGGCTGTTCCGAGGGGTTGCTCCCGAGGCCGAACAGTGCGCCGCCGAGATGGCCCTCGGCAGTCGGGATCAGCAGCAGGGAGCCGCTCTCGGCCTTGTATCCGGCCTTTTTAGCCCAATCCAGCGCGATCGGATCGATCGTCCCGGTCTCGATATGGGCGGGTGTGACGGCGAAGATCGGCAGGGTCGAGCCGCCCTTGCTGTTGAAGGGCGTCGGTCTCTCGATGAGCTGGAACGGGGGCATTGTCTATCCTTCGGGGGCGTCCGGGAATCGCATTTTAACGGTCTGTTAGGGTTAACAGACTATTGCTTGAGTGAAGATTGCGTCAAAGCCTTTCCCTGTTCCGCTTCTAGGTCAGGCGCCGATTTCGGATTTCAGGAACGCGCCATGCCTGCTTTGGTCAAGACACCCCTATCGACACGCCTTCTCCAGTGCTCCGCGATCGCGCTGGTGGCATTGACGCTGGCCGGCTGCAACACCACCAAGGACAAGATGACCACGGGCTCGATCCCGGTCGCGCTGAACAAGCCGGTCGAGACGATGAACGACCAGGAAGTCCGCTCCGCCACCGAGCGCGTCGGCCAGGCCTACGAGAAGAACCCGCGCGATGCGGCAAACGGCGTCAACTACGCCAATCTGCTGCGCATGCAGGGCAGGGACGCGCAGGCGCTCGCCGTCATGCAGCAGGTGGCGATCGCCAATCCGAACGATCGCAGCGTGCTCGCCGCCTACGGCAAGGCGCAGGCTGCCGCCGGCCAGCTGCAGCAGGCGCTCGATACCATCGGCCGCGCGCAGACCGCCGACCGCCCCGACTGGAAACTGGTCTCCGCTCAAGGCGCCATCCTCGATCAGCTCGGCCGCTCTGCAGAGGCCCGCCAGCGCTACCGCGACGCGCTCGACCTGCAGCCGGGTGAACCGTCGATCCTCTCCAATCTCGGCATGTCCTACGTGCTGACAGGCGATCTCAGAACCGCCGAAACCTATCTGCGCCAGGCGGCCGGCCAGCCGGGCGCCGATAGCCGCGTCCGTCAGAATCTCGCGCTCGTCGTCGGTCTGCAGGGTCGTTTCCCGGAAGCCGAGCAGATCGCCCGCCGCGAGCTCTCGCCGCAGCAGGCCGACGCCAATGTCGCCTACATCCGCTCGATGATGTCGCAGCAGAACTCCTGGCAGAAGCTTGCTGCCAAGGATGTCGGCAACGCCGACAAGACCGCCAACTAGAACCTGATCGTCACCGGCCCCGCAGGCCGGAAATGACGAGCTGCAGGCCAAGGCCAGCCATCACGGTGCCCGCCAACCTGTCGATCCACGCCTTCGCCGAGAGATAGACGCGTCGCGGATGCCGCGCCGAGAAAGCGTAGGCAACGATCGTGTACCACCCCGCCTCCACGGCAAAGACGCCGATCGGGATGGCGACGATCAGCCCGATCGGAATGCTCTGCGGTAGCAGCGCCGCAAAGATGCTGGCATAGACGACAATGGTTTTCGGATTGCTGATCTGGGTGAGGAACGCGCTCATGAAGCTGCGGCCGACGGCGCACGTGCCCAATGCGGTCTCCCCCATATCGAGCGGATCACTGGCGCCACGCCAGATTCTGAAGGCGATATAGATCAGGTAGATGCCACCCGCGACCTTCAGCGCCAGGTAAAGCCATTCGAACTGCGACAGCAGCGCCGTCAACCCGGCCAGCGCCAGGATACTGAACACCACGCCGCCCAGCCCCATGCCGAGCGCCGCCGCAAGTCCATCGATGCGCGAGCGCGACACGGCGATCCGTGAGACCATCACGAAGCTCGGACCCGGGCTCATGGCGCCGATCGACAGCGCTGCGGCAATGCTGAGGAAGACGCTGAGAGAAGACATGGCCGGCTCCGCAGGGATAGAGGGGATTTCTCCGTTTCTCCCATGCTTTTGTGCTGACGTCCATAAAAAGCAGGCCACCGTAGCGACCGACAATCCGAGGCCGATGTCGTTCTTAGAAGCGGTCGGAGACCTGGATGCCGGCCGGGCCGAGAATGACGGCGATCAGCACCGGCAGGAAGAACAGGATCATCGGCACGGTCAGCTTCGGAGGTAGCGCCGCCGCCTTCTTTTCCGCCTCGTTCATCCGCTCGTCACGGCCTTCCTGGGCCAGAACGCGCAATGCCTGCGAGATCGGCGTGCCGTAGCGGTCGGCCTGCATCAGGGCCTGCACGACCGACTGCACGATCGGTAGCTGCGTGCGCGTGCCGAGGTTTTCCAGCGCTATGCGGCGATCGGGCAGGAAGGAGAGCTCGGCCGTCGTCAGCACCATCTCTTCGGCCAGCGGCGGCGAGGCCTCGCCCAGTTCTTCCGATACGCGGCGCATTGCCGCTTCGATGGAGATACCGGATTCCACGCAGATCAGCATCAGGTCCAGTGCATCCGGCCACGCTCGCTTGATCGAATGCTGCCGTTTGCCCATCCGGTTGGAGATGAAGATATTAGGCGCGTAGAAGCCGGCGTAGGCCACGAACAGCGTGAGAAGGAAGCGGATCGGCGTCGGCTTGTCGACGAGGTGGTCGAGGCCGAAGACCCAGAACAGCGCCAGCGCGAAGAAGCCGAACGGCAGCAGGAAACGCGCCACGAGAAACATGTTGAGCGCGTTTTCGGACCGGTATCCGGCAGCCCGCAGCTTGTTGACCGTATTTTCGTCGACCAGCGCCTCGCGCAGATTGAAACGCTCGACGATCTGGCGAACGGAGCGGTTGTTCTGGTTGCGCAGCGAGGCCTTGCTGCCCGTCGATTCGGCGTTCATGCGGGCGCGTTCGCGGGCGCGCATCTGTTCGCGCTCGGTCGATACAGCTTTCATCCGCTTGTTGAGATCGCCGCGCTCGAAGAACGGCACGGCAACCGTGTAAAGTGTGGCGAACACCGCCAGCGCCACCAGCACGGCAATCAGCATCGAGGGATCGGTCAGTGAACTGGCGAGATCGGATGACATCGCATTTCCTCCGCTAGATATCGAAGCTGACCATGTTGCGCATGACGAAGATGCCGATCGACATCCAGATCGCCGAGGCGCCCATGATCAGGTGGCCGCGCGGATCCGTGAACAGGATCAGCATGTAGGCGGGTGAGGTGAGATAGACGAGCGTGGCCACGATGAAGGGCAAGGCGCCGATGATCACCGCCGAGGCCTTGGCTTCCATCGACAGCGCCTGCACCTTGGCCTTCATTTTCTTGCGTTCGCGCAGAACCTTGGCGAGATTGCCGATCGCTTCCGAAAGATTGCCGCCGGCCTGCGACTGTATGGCGATGACGATCGCGAAGAAGTTCACCTCCTGCAGCGGCATGTGGTTGGTCATCCGCGAGCATGCGTCCGGCACGCTGAGGCCGATCTGCTGCGATTCCACCACGCGCCGGAATTCGCCCTTGACCGGCTCCTTGCCCTCGTTGGCAATCAGCCGGATGGCATCGTTGAGCGGTAGGCCGGATTTGATCGAGCGCACGATGACGTCGAGCGCGTTCGGAAATTCGGTGAGAAACTTATTCTGCCGACGCTTGATCAGGAACCCCAGGATCCAGCGTGGCAAGCCCAGGCCGGCAACGATGGGCAAGCCGAAAACCACCATCACCGGCGCGCCCAGCAGGAACGCGAGCGTCATCAAAACGAAGCCGAGTATGGCGCTGAACATGTAGAAGCGGCCGGGCGTGATCGACAGCCCAGCCTGCGTCAGGCGCGATTTCAGTGTCAGCTTCTTCTTGGCGTTTTCCTGTTGCCGCTTTTCCAGGTCCTTGAGGTTGTCCTGCATCGATTTTCGACGCTTGGACATTTCCTGCACCCGGTCGCGTGCCGCCTTTACATTCGACTTGTCGGCCTCGGCAGCTGCCACGCGGCTTACCCGGCTTGCGGCCTTCTTGTCGGTCTCCATTCGCGAAAAAAGGAAGCCGTAGCACACCGCGCCGGCGGAGACGGCTGCCAGCGCGACAATGGCCAGAACGATGGGATCGAGACCGAACATCTGCTTAATCCTTCGACTTTTCTTCCATTTCGTCGAGCGCCGCGGCGAGGCGTTTTTCCTCGTTGTAGTAGCGGGCGCGGTCCCAGAAATGCGGCTTGCCGATACCGGTCGACTTGTGGCGGCCTATCAGCCGTCCGGAGGCATCCTCGCCCTCGATCTCGTAACGCATGAGGTCCTGGGTGA
Organism: Hyphomicrobiales bacterium; assembly: GCA_900472625.1. Lineage (GTDB taxonomy): Bacteria > Pseudomonadota > Alphaproteobacteria > Rhizobiales > Rhizobiaceae > Rhizobium. Next base: position 12,434 of record UCIT01000042.1, read on the forward strand.
TGATCACGTCGCCTTCCATCCCCATCACCTCGGTGATCTGGGTGATGCGGCGCGAACCATCGCGAAGACGGGCGGCCTGCACGACGATATCGACCGAACCGGAGATGATCTCGCGCACCGTCTTTGCCGGCAGCGTGAAGCCCCCCATGGCGATCATCGATTCGATACGGCTCAGGCATTCGCGCGGCGAGTTGGCGTGGATCGTGCCCATCGAGCCGTCGTGACCCGTGTTCATCGCCTGCAAAAGGTCGAACACCTCGGGTCCGCGCACTTCGCCGACGATGATACGTTCGGGGCGCATACGCAGGCAGTTCTTGACGAGATCGCGCATGGTGATCTCGCCTTCGCCTTCGATATTCGGCGGGCGGGTTTCGAGGCGCACCACGTGCGGCTGCTGCAGCTGCAGTTCGGCGGTGTCTTCGCAGGTGATGACGCGTTCGTCTCGGTCGATATAGTTGGTCAGGCAGTTCAGCAGCGTCGTCTTGCCAGAACCGGTACCGCCCGAGATCACGATGTTGCAGCGGACGCGGCCGATGATCTGCAACAGCGTCGCGCCTTCCGGCGTGATCGCGCCAAACTTGACGAGCTGATCCAGCGTCAGCTTGTCCTTCTTGAACTTACGAATTGTGAGAGCTGGTCCATCGATGGCCAGCGGCGGCGCGATGACGTTGACGCGCGAGCCATCGGGGAGACGGGCGTCGCAGATCGGGCTCGATTCATCGACGCGGCGACCGACCTGGCTGACGATGCGCTGGCAGATCGACAGCAGCTGCGCATTGTCGCGGAACCGCACTTCCGATTCCAGCGTCTTGCCGCCCACTTCGATGAAGGTGCGGCCGGACCCATTGACCATGATGTCGGCGATGTCGTCGCGCGCCAAAAGCGGCTCCAACGGGCCGTATCCGAGTACGTCGTTGCAGATGTCGTCGAGCAGCTCTTCCTGCTCGGAGATCGACATCGCGAAATTCTTGATGGTGATGATATCGTTGACGATATCGCGGATTTCCTCGCGCGCGCTCTCGCCGTCCAGCTTGGCCAGCTGCGACAGGTCGATCGTGTCGATCAGCGCCGAGAACACCTGCGCCTTGGTGTCGTAATACTCTTCCGTGCGGGCCGGGCGCTTGCGCTGCGGCGTCTGCATCGGCGGCGGCGTCACCTGCTGGCGGGTCTGCTCGCGTTGCGGCTCGACGAAAACCGCGGGCGACGTCGGTGGTGAGGGCGCAGCAACGGGTGGCGGCGGCGCGATTGTGCCGCCCGCCTTGCCAGATCCTTCGTTTCCGCGTTTTCCGAACATGCCTTATTCCAATCCACTCATGGCGGGTGTCACTTGCGCTTCAGGAGGCCAAGAAGACTGCTCTTCTTCGCCTTCTTAATCGCGATCCGGCCGGTAACGATGTGCGCCAGCTGCGAAAACGTCTCGGCGGTCGGCGATTTCGCATCCATCTCCGAAATCATCCGGCCGCTGTTGGCGGCGGTTCCAAAGAGGTTGCTGTCGAACGGGATGATCGCCACCGGCTCACATTCCAGCGGTTCGCAGAAGTCCGATGGGGCGATCTCCGGCCGCTTCGGCATGCCCACCTGGTTGAGCACCAGATGCGGCGCCTTGTCGTTCGGGCGCATCTTGCGCAGCGCGTCGATCATGTTCTTGGTGTTACGCAGGTTGGCCAGATCGGGCGAGGCGCAGATCACCACCTCGTCGGCGCTGGCCAGAACCGAGCGCGTCCATTCGGACCACGCATGCGGCACGTCGAGAACGGTTACCGGCGCGGAGCGCTGCAGCACGTCCATCACGGGCTGGAATGCCTGTCCGTCGAAATCATAGGCTCGGTCGAGCAGCGAAGGAGCCGCCAGCAGCGAGAGGTTCTCCGAGCATTTCGTCAGCAGGCGGTCGAGAAACATCTCGTCCAGCCGCTCTGGCGCATAGACCGCTTCAGCGATCCCTTGCGTCGGGTCCTGGTCGAAATCGATGTTCGCCGTGCCGTAGGGTAGGTCGAGATCGGCGAGAATCGTCTCTGTCGAAAATAGCCGCGAGATGCCGAAGGCGCAATTGTGCGCGATGGTGGAAGAGCCGACGCCGCCCTTGGCGCCGATGAAGGCGATGCTGCGGCCGAGCGGCTCGGCGTCCGGATCGACGAAGATCGTCGCTAGCGCCGACATGATATCGGGCATGGCGACCGGCTGGACGATGTATTCCGAAATGCCGTTGCGGATCAGATCGCGATAGAGCGCGATGTCATTGTGATAGCCGACGATGATCACCTTGGTCGAGGGATCGCAGACAGAAGCCAGCGGTGCCAGCTCGGTCAGGAGATGGGCGCTGTTCGCCCGTGTTTCGAGAATGATCAGGTTCGGCGTCGGCGCGCTGGAAAACATGTTCGCGGCCGCGGCGATGCCACCGCTGGTGATGCGCAGGCTGACCTTGGACATGCGCCGGTCGTTGCCGCACCGCTCCATCACCCGCTGCAGTTCCTCGCTTTCGCAGAAGGCGTGCACGGAGATGCGCGGCAGCGGCCGCATGTTCTCGAGCTCGCCGGCCCGCATTGCGTCGTCTGCGGGCGGAAACTCGGTGGGGTTGTTGATGTCGTATTCGACGGTGCTCATCATTGGTCCTCGCCTCAGAAGCCGCTGGAGGAGCTGCCGCCGCCGCTCGCGATCGTCGTGGTATAGGTGCGGTATTCCTGGATCGCGGCGTTACGGCGTGTCGCATCGATCGGTGTCACACCGCGCGGCGCGACGAGGTCCTCTGGATTGGCGATCTGCGCTGCGAGGTTGTTCTGCGTCGCGCAGCCGAAGTTGTAGTAGTTCTGGTTGCTGAAGTCGTTGATCATGTCCTTCGGCCACTGGCCGCACTGCGACGTCATGGCGGTGGTACCGACGAAGGTGAGCCGGATCGGCGCCGCGTCCTTGGCGTCGAGGGTGACATAGGAGCTGTTGACGATCTTCGAGCTGGCGATGCCACGCGCGCTGAGTTCGGCGCGGACCTGGCCGCGCAGCTGTCGGGCGGCGTTGGAGTTCGGCGATCCCTCCGGCGTCAGCAGGTAGACCGGTCCGGTGGCGCGCGAGCCGTAAGTCTGGGCAAAGCCGCGGATCATGTCGCGCTGGGCGGTGTTCAGCCGGCGGTCGGTGGAGGCGACCGGAATATCGACCGACTGTTCGGCTTCGGTAACCACGATCGGATGACGCTGGCGATAGTCGTCGGGGATGCCGCCGGTGGTCAGCTGGTCGCGCGATGCGCAACCCGACAGCATTGCCGCGGCGACCGCCGCCGCTGCGATCAGCGACTTGGAAAAACCGCCATGCGAGGCGCTGGTCATGATCTGGGCCATAGGCTTGTCTCTGTTTTGTGCCATTGCTGATCCCGCTTCGCTCATTTGTAGATGAACCCGATTGAGCCGTGGAACGGTGCGTCGGCAACTGATGTCTTGCCGCCGTAGACCTTGTTGACACGGTTCATGAAGAATGCGGCGCCGTCGTTCTCGGGGCTGAAATTGTCGTCGGGTCGGTTCAACTGGTTTCGGGCCACCGGACGCACGAGGTACGGCGTGGCGATGATGACCAGTTCCGTTTCCTCGCGCTGGACCGTCCGCTGACGGAACAGCGTGCCGAGGATCGGGATCTTGTTGGCGCCGGGCGTCCCGTTCGACGTCTGCGAGACGTTGTCGCGGATCAGGCCGGCAAGCGCGATCGATCCGCCGGAAGGCAGTTCGACCGATGTTTCCGCCGAGCGGCGCTGGTAGGTCGGCAACGTCCCGGAGACGGATGGTGCCGGCTCGGAAACATTGGTCTTGATCTCCAGGCTGATGCGCCCGGCCGAAAGCACCACCGGCTTGAAGGAGAGATTGATGCCGTAGCTGTATGGGGTGACGGTCACGTTGCCGTCATTGTCGGTGGTCGAGTAAAGAACCTGGCCACCCGAATTGAAGGTCGCCGCCTGCCCCGAGATCGCCGTCAGGGTCGGCTCGGCCAGCGTCTTGACCACTTTCGCCTGCTCAAGCGCGCTCAGATAGGTCGAGATGTCGTACTTGCCGATCGAACTCTTGAACAACGCCGCAAGGCCGCCGCCCAGCGTTGCGGTCGCGCCGCTGCTGGCCGGTGCACCCAACTGTGCAACACTCAAGCCGCCCGAGTTGGAAACGAGATTGTCGAAGCCGATCTGCTTCAGGATTTCGCGGCGAACTTCCGCGATCGTCACCTTCAGCGTGACCTGGTCTTCGCCTTCGATCTGCAGCAGGTTGATGACCTGCGAACTCTGCCGGTTTTCGGCAAACAGCGCCACCGATCCGTCACCGCCACCCTGACTGCTCGCCGTCTCCGTGCGAGTCGTCGCTTCGCCGCCCTTGAGGAAGACGCCGGCAAGATCGGCCGCCTGCGCGGCGTCCTGCGGCGTGCGCACCGTGCCTGTCAGCACGATGTTGTCGGAGACGATCTCGACGTTGATGTTGGAATCGGGAATGAAGCGGCGCAGATTGGTCTGCAGCCCGCTGACATCGCGCTCGATGGCGATGTCGAGGCTGACGATCTGCTGGCCATCGGCGCCGAAGATGAAGATGTTCGTCTGTCCGACCGTCTTGCCGAACAGATAGATGCGGCGCGACGACCGCGTCACCGCATCGGCCATGGAGGGATCGGACACCAGGATATCGTGGGCATCGACCGGAAGATCGATGACAATCGCCTTCTTCAGGCCGAGCTTCAGGGATCTGTGCGCGCCGGCGCCGGTCTGGGTGATGTTGACCATGCCGTCGGAAGCAGCCTGTGCCACGCGAACGCCGATTGCCTGATCGACGAAGCCCGGCGCAAAGCCGGTGAAGCCGATCGTGAAGGAAAGGCAGCCTGCCATCAGGTGCTGCATGTGCCGCTTGGAATTGCCCATCTTCGTTTCCTTCACTCGGCTTTCGTCGCGGTGCTGTCGGTGACGATCGCCCCGGATTTGATGACCTGCACGATGGAACTGCCATTGTCGCCGCTGAGGAGATAATCGGCGGCGCTGGTATCCGGCTCGCGGGCGTCGGCGACCGAGCGCAGCGCCAGCGACAGCCGGTCGGCCATCTGCTGTGCCACGGCCAGCACCTTCGTCTGGTCGGGTGTGAGTTCCAGCGTGGCCGTCGTGCCGACGACAGCCTTGGAGCCGTCATCCTTTTCCTGGACCTGCTGGTCGATCGCCAGAACGCGCACGTTGTTGAGCACGGTTTCGGTGAGATACTTGTCGCCGCTCTTTTCCTTGCGCACCATGATCAGGTCGACGCGGTCGTTCGGCAGGATGAAGCCGCCGGCGCCGGTTGCCACGGAGATTTCGGTCGCAACGGCGCGCTTGCCGGAAGGCAGCAGCGACGACATGATGCGGCTGTTGGAATCGGCGATCTTCTCGGCCCGGATCGGTTCGCCTTCGAAGATCGGCAGGCGGACGACTGCGCCTTGCATGTCCTTGATGGCGTCGGGCTTGTCGGTCTCGGTGATGAAGCCCTGCACGACGCCGCCTTTCGGCCACGCCATCCAGTGAACGGCCTTGTCGTCGAACCGCGCGCCGACCGGCAGGTTGGCGCTGGACACCAGCACGTTGACCGTCGGCTCCTTCTCCACGACCGACTGCACCTGGGTCACGACGGATCCGCGGCCGGCGAGGCTCATGGCGAGCACGCCGGCGAGACCTGCCGCTACGACAGCCACTCCAAGGATCAAAAGGCGGGCGGGTTTCATCAATGGTTCCCCAAGGAATCGAAATATTCGCTCCGGAGAATGAACCGCAATTGGTGTACTTATAGTTAACGAAAGACTTCCATCTTAGGTTAACCGGGCCTTAACGGCCGTTATTTCAGGCCTTCCAGAGCATTCAGGAACAAAGGCGAGGAAGGATAGGCAAAGAACCCGCCGATCGCGATGGCGATACCATAGGGGATCTTCTTGGCCATCAGGATAGAATTGGGAACGGGAAGGCCGATTGCCAGGATCGTGTCGGACTGCGCCCGGATGATCAGGATGACAAGGGTCGCCGCCCCACCCATGATGCCGACATAGGCTAGAAACTCGACCAGCGACGGGTTCAGCCCGAACCACAGCGCCGCCGCGGTCAGGAGCTTGGCGTCGCCACCACCCATCGTGTTCGTCGCGAACAGGATGAAGCAGACGACAAAAACCGCGAGCGCGCCGGCAAGATGCGAGCCGAGCTGGGCAAGTGGCAGCCCCGTGAAAAGGGCGATTGCGAAGAACGCCAGGATGAGGATGACCGATGCCCGGTTGGGGATGGTCATCGTGAACAGATCGGAAAATGCCGCGATGGCGAGGCATAGGGGGAATATCACGAAGACTGAAGCTGCGATCATTCTGCCAACCGATCCTTTAACAAGACAAAAGGCTCACTGCGCTTGCCAGTGAGCCTATGTGTCACCAGGCTTGTTATCGCCCGACGTGCATGTTCTAGACGAACTTAGCTGTTGGTACCGCCCGTAGCGGTAACAGCGTTGTTCATCTTGTTGCCGAGGCCGCTGAATACGGTGTTCAGCTTGGTGCCCAGGGTGCCGGCGCCGGTGATGAGCGCGACAGAGATGAGCGCTGCGATGAGGCCGTATTCAATTGCGGTTGCGCCAGATTCGTCTTTCAGGAAACGGCTTACAAGCTTGGTCATGATAACTCCTAACTCCAGTTGATGTTCAGCACGTCCGCCAACTGTTTGCCGTTGATCGGATGAGCTCAACCTAGCGATCCGCTCTTTCGATCGGCTTAAAAAAATGGGTTACCAATCTGTAAATTCTATATGAGTGATACCTATGGTAAGTATCTGTTCGAGTAATTCGATATAATTTTAAATATCGCCCGGAAGCCGTTGCTGTGTAAGCAATTTCTGATCTTGCCGAGGCATGATGCCTTATCAGCAGCAGAGGGCGTCGTATCGAAGTGTGCCGATGTGGCGCCGACATCGACCAAAGACGCGCCATTCCTGCATCAATTCGGTCAAGCTTAAAGCTTCGTTCACCATTTTTTCCCATGCTGTAGGCAAGTAACGTCACGATCGTGAGAGAAATCCCCATGTCAACGAGCGGCAAAAGGTTAGTCCTCGCCTGCGTTTTTGCCGCAACCGCCATTTGCGGGCCGGCGATGGCGCAGCAGTCTGAGATGCTGCGGGTTTATATGGACCAGGCGCGCGTGCTGAAGCTGGATCGGCCGGTGAGCAAGGTGATCGTCGGCAATGCCAAGGTCGCCGACGCTACCGTTGCCGATCCCAAGACCATCGTTCTGACCGGGCGCAGCTTCGGCAGCACCAATCTCGTTCTGCTCGATGCCGACGGCAATGCGATCCTCGACGAGAGCATCCTCGTGTCTATTGATGAGGCCAATACCGTCCGCGTATTCCGTCAGACGGAACGCACTGTCTTGTCCTGCACGCCCAATTGCGAGCAGCATAGCGACACGTCGGGTGCCGCTGCGGCGGCAGCAACCCCTTGAGCTGACCTGCCGATGCTTTCCGCATCGTTAAACTCCTGAACCGGTCTGAAACGAAAAATCAACGTTCTGTGCCTAAGAGTTCATGATCGAAGCTGTGTCGGATACAGGCCATGACGGAATTGGATCAAACAGCGAAACCGGCAGATCGGTGTAGGCGAACACGGCGATCCTCATTTGCCGCGTTCGCGCGCTCACGCGATGGCTCCGCTGCAATCGAGTTCGCGCTGCTCGCCATTCCTTATTTTCTGGTGATCTTCGCCATCATCGAGACCTTCATCGCCTTTGCCGGCGAGCAATTGGTGTCGAACGCGGTCGATACCATGAGCCGAAAGATTCGCACCGGTCAGATCACCGCAGCGAATACGACCCGTACGGCCTTTCGTACATCTTTCTGCTCGGAGATCTCTATCCTGATCACCTGCTCGACGACGGAAGCCGCAACGCCGAGCAAGCTTTTTCTCGATATTCAATCCTACGCCACCTTTGCCGCCATTCCTAAGACGATCCCGAGGGTATCGACGGCGGCGGGCGCCGACATTAATACCGCTGGTTTTCTATACGCACCGGGCGGCCCAGGTACGATCAACATGGTGCGCGCCTACTATCGCTGGTCGATCATGACCGATCTGATCCGCCCTTATATCAGCAATGTGAAGCCCGCCGACGGTTCTGCCGCCTATTTCCTGATCGTCGAGACCGCCGCGTTCGAAAACGAGCAGTTCCCGACATGAGGCTTCCCCGCACTGTCAGGAGATTGAGGGCCGTCATCCGCCGGTTTGCCGGCGACAGGCAGGGCGTTGGCGCCATCGAGTTCGCGATCGTCTTCCCGATCCTCGTCATGCTGTATGTCGGCGCATTCGAGATTACCGTTGGTTTAAGCGTCAGCAGTCGCGCCACGCGCTCCGCTGCGGCCGTCGCAGACCTCGTCACCCAGCAACAGTCCGTCACCAAATCCTGGCTGTCGGACACACCATACATTGCCGCCGCGATGTTCACGCCGATGAACACCAATGGCATGACCATGAAGGTGACCGGCATCACGATCGATGCGGCAGCCAACCCGACGGTCAAGTGGTCGTGGGCGCAGGACAACACCCGGCCCTACGCCGCCAACGCTGCGGTCACCGTCCCGACGGACCTGAAGAAAGCCAGCACATTCCTCGTCCGCACCGAGCTGACCGTGCCTTACCAGCTGTTCCTGTTCGCGCCATATCTGCTGCCGAACAACAGCACCATCACCATCAGCCGCACCTACTATTATCGCCAGCGCCAGGGCGACAGCGTCACCTGCAGCGATTGCTGAGTAGACCGCGGGCGCAGGCATTTGCCATCACGCTTTTGCCGTTATAAGGCTTGTGGCCCGGCGCCCTCTTGGTCATATTTGGCCAACCGGGCGCCACCCTTGTCTGTCCCAGGTGAACCATGCCGCGTGCCTTTCTTTTCGTAATGGATTCCTTCGGCGTCGGCGGCGCACCCGATGCGGCGGCCTATGGCGACGAGGGCGCCGATACGCTTGGTCATATCGCCGAATTCTGCGCCGTCGGCGCCGGCGATCGCCAGGGTCTGCGCTACGGCCCGCTTGCACTGCCCAACCTCTCCGCCCTCGGCCTGCTTCATCTCGCCAGGGCTGCCTCCGGGCGCGTGCCGTCAGGCATGCCGTTCCCTGAGAAGGTCTATGCCAGCTTCGGCTCGGCCAACGAAGTCTCCCGCGGCAAGGACACCCCGTCCGGCCATTGGGAGATCGCGGGCACGCCTGTTACTTTCGACTGGGGCTACTTCCCCACCGAAGGCGATGCCTTCTCCCCCGAATTCGTCGAGGCGCTGTGCAGTGCCGCCGAAGTGCCCGGTATTCTCGGGAACTGCCACGCCTCCGGCACCGATATCATCGCCCGCTTTGGCGAGGAGCACATCCGCTCCGGCAAGCCGATCTGCTATACTTCCTCGGACTCGGTCTTCCAGGTCGCCGCCCACGAGAAGCATTTCGGTCTCGAGAAGCTGATGACCTTCTGCGCCATTGCCCGCGCATTGCTCGACCGGCAGAACATCGGCCGCGTCATCGCCCGTCCCTTTGTCGGCGAAACCCGGTCCACCTTCGAACGCACCGGAAACCGCCGCGACTTCTCCGTGCCGCCGCCCGAGCCGACGCTGCTCGACCGGCTCGTCGAAGCGGGCCGCACCGTCCATGCCGTCGGCAAGGTCGGCGATATCTTCGCTCATCAGGGCGTGTCGCGCGTCGTCAAGGCCAATGGCAACACAGCGCTGATGGATGCCACGCTTGCGGCCATGGATGTCGCCGAGGATGGCGATCTGGTCTTCACAAATTTCGTTGATTTCGACATGCTATACGGCCACCGCCGTGACGTGCCCGGCTATGCCGCCGCGCTCGAAGCCTTCGATGCAAGGCTCTCCGAAGTCGGCGGCAAGCTGAAGCCCGGCGATCTCGTCATCATCACCGCCGATCACGGCTGCGACCCAACCTGGCGCGGCACCGACCACACCCGCGAGCGCGTGCCCATCATCGCCTACGGCCCCGGCCACCGACCGCGCAACATCGGCATCCGCAGCACTTATGCCGATATCGGCGAGACCATCGCCCAGCACCTGCGTATCCCCGCCGGTCCGCACGGGAGGAGCTTCCTGTGACGTCCCATCTGAAGAAGGTCGAGCTGCACTGTCATCTCGAAGGTGCCGCCCCGCCATCGCTGACATCAGCGCAGGCCCGCAAGTACAACATCGATATCGGCGCCTATCTCAGCGACGGTGCCTATGTCTGGCATGACTTCGCCAGCTTCCTCAAATGCTACGACAAGATCTCCGAGGTCTACAAGACATCGGAAGACTACGCGCTACTGACCGACACCTATCTCGCAGAGCTGGCCGGCGTCGGCACTATCTACAGCGAGCTCATCGTCTCGCCCGACCACGGCAAGCGCATCGGCCTCGGCGCCGACGCCTATATCGAGGGCGTCTGCGAAGGCATCCGCCGTGCCAAGGCGGCCAGCGGCATCGAGGCCCGCCTGATCGTCACCGGCGAGCGCCATTTCGGCCCCGAAAGCGTCATCGGCGCCGCTAAATACGCGGCCAAGGCGCGCAACCCGCTGATAACCGGCTTCAATCTCGCCGGCGAGGAGCGCATGGGCCGTGTCGCCGATTATGCCAGGGCCTTCGACATCGCCCGCGACGCCGGTCTCGGCCTCACCATTCATGCCGGCGAAGTCTGCGGTGCCTTCAGCGTCACCGATGCGCTCGATGCCGTGCGTCCAGCCCGTATCGGCCACGGCGTACGCGCCATCGAGGACGCCGATCTGGTCAGGCGGCTTGCCGATCTCGGCACCGTGCTGGAGGTCTGCCCCGGCTCCAACATCGCGCTCGAGGTCTTCCCGGATTTCCGTTCGCATCCGTTGCGGGCACTGAAGCAGGCGGGCGTGCGGGTCACCATCAGCTCCGACGATCCGCCCTTCTTCCACACCTCGCTCAAGCGCGAATACGAACTGGCGTCGGAGGCCTTCGGCTTCAGCGACAGCGAGATCGACCAGATGACGCGCACCGGCATTGAGGCCGCCTTCGTCGACGAAGCGACGCGCCAGGCATTGTTCGCGCGACTGTAGCGCCGCCGAGACTGGGGATCGCAGCGGCAATTTGCCCTGCGCTCTTGCGGGGAGGGCGATTTCCGTGAAAGAAACATCGCATAAGAACACAGAAGGAAAGGGCTCGGCCATGAACGGCGTCACCGTCATCGATCATCCGCTCGTGCAGCACAAACTCACCATCATGCGGCGCAAGGAAACATCGACCGGCAGCTTCCGCCGCCTGTTGCGCGAAATCTCCACGCTGCTGTGTTACGAGGTGACGCGCGATCTCGAGCTGACGATGGAAACCATCGAGACGCCGATGCAGACGATGCAGTCACCGATCCTCGAGGGCAAGAAGCTGGTCTTCGTGTCCATCCTGCGCGCTGGCAACGGCCTGCTCGAAGGCATGCTGGAGCTCGTGCCGTCCGCCCGCGTCTCGCATATCGGCATGTACCGCGATCACGATACGCTGCAGCCGGTCGAATACTACTTCAAGGCACCGGAAGGCCTAGACGAGCGACTGATGATCGTCGTCGATCCGATGCTGGCCACTGGCAATTCCTCGATCGCCGCCATCCACAAGCTCAAGGAGCGCGGCGCCACCAACATTCGCTTCCTCTGCCTGCTGGCGGCACCTGAGGGCATCAAGAATTTCCAGGAAGCCCATCCCGACGTGAAGATCTACACGGCCTCGATCGACAGCCACCTCAACGACAAGGGCTACATCATGCCCGGCCTCGGCGACGCCGGCGACCGCATGTACGGCACCAAGTAATTAACCGTCCGTTTACCACCACTGAACTTACCTAGGGCCTGGACTATGTTTCCAGGCCTTTCGTCTTTGCGACATTAGTAACTTGTCAGCAAATGTGGCTTAGCTCCTTAGGTGTGGCCGCGCATGATGCACGGTTTATACAGGAAGGATTTCTGTTCTCATGCTCGTGCGCACAGTCGTATTCGCAAGCATCGCCGCAGTGCTTGCCACCCAGGTTCCTTCCTTTTTCGGAAGCGATGCCGCTCGGCCGGAAGGCCCCGTTTCAGTCAATTACGTTTCCGGCACGGTCGATCCCGTGCAGACCACCGCCGTCGGCGGCACCGGCAGCGCCATGCGCCTTCAAGCCGACGCCCAAGGACATTACACCGGCGATTTCAGGATCAACGGCAAGGCCGTCTCCGGCCTGATCGATACCGGCGCAACCTATGTCGCGCTCAACGAGACCATGGCCCGCCGCCTCGGCTACACCGCCAACCAGCTCGATTTCCGCTATTCGGTCAATACCGCCAATGGCCAGACCAAGGCCGCGCAGGTGATGCTCGACCGCGTCGAGATCGGCGGTATCAGGGTACGCGGCGTCGAAGCCCTCGTTCTCAAGGACGAGGCGTTGTCGGCGACGCTGGTCGGCATGAGCTTCCTGCAGAAGCTCGCCTCCTATTCGGTGGCCGACGGCTCGCTCAGCCTCAAGCAGTAAGTCTTCAGATCCGTTTCGAAATCACCACCGGCAGGGCAGGCGCCTCGTCGCCGATCCGGTAGTTCGCCTGCAGCGCCGCGGCGACCGCATCCGCGGCGGCGTCATTGGCCGCATGCACGAACCCGATCGCATCGCCTCGCTCCACCCGCGTGCCGAGCGGCAGGAGATCGGTGAAGCCGACGGCATGGTTGATCTTGTCGGCGGGATGCCGCCGTCCACCGCCGAGGTCGATCACACCCATGCCGATATCCCGGGCATTGCAGGAGGACAGCCAGCCGCCGCTTTGGGCAAGGACGGGCCTTATGAACTTGCCGACCGTCAGGTAATGGCTCGGCCTTTCCAGCAGATCCGCCGGGCCGCCCAGCATATGTACCATGCGCGCAAAGATCTCCGCCGCCTTGTCCGAGGAGATCGCCGCCTTCGCCTGCCGCTCTCCCTCCTCGCGGGTGCTGGCAAGCCCTGCGCCGACGAGCATCTCCGCCGCAAAGGCCAGCACAACCGTCTCCAGCCGCGTGCCGGTCTTTTCGCCGGCAAGGAATGCGATGCAGTTGCGGATCTCCACCGCGTTGCCGACGGCGTCGGCCAGCGGCTCGTTCATGTCGGTGATCAGCGCCGAGGTCTTGACGCCGGCGCCGTTCGCCACCTCCACCAGCGATGCCGCCAGCCGCTCGGCGTCGTCTGGTGCCGCCATGAAGGCGCCGTTGCCGACCTTGACGTCGAGCACCAGCGTCTGAAGACCGGCCGCCAGCTTCTTCGACAGGATCGAGGCGGTAATCAGCGGAATGGAATCGACTGTCGCTGTGACGTCGCGCACCGCGTAAAGCTTGCCGTCGGCCGGCGCCAGCGCCGCCGTCTGGCCGATGATGGCGCAACCGGCCTCCTTCACCACCTTGCGGAACAGGGCGGCATCCGGGGTCACCGTATAGCCGGGAATGGATTCGAGCTTGTCGAGCGTGCCGCCGGTATGGCCGAGCCCGCGCCCCGAGATCATCGGCACCGCCAGCCCGCAGGCCGCCGCGATCGGCGCCAGCATCAGCGAGACGTTGTCGCCGACCCCGCCGGTCGAATGCTTGTCAGCGATCGGCCGGCCGATATCGGCCCATGACAGCATCTCGCCGGAGTGGGCCATTGCCATCGTCAGTGCCACGATTTCGTCGCGGTCCATCCCCTTGAACCAGACGGCCATCGCAAACGCGCCGATCTGCCCCTCCGACAGTCGGCCCTCGGCGAGCGCCGCGATGAAATCCTCGATCTCGTCGGCCGACAAAGCCTCGCCGTCGCGTTTTCGCCGGATGATCTCCTGCGGGATCACCTCAGTAGCTCGCAGCCGCCGCAGGGGCCGCCTGCGTGCCGGAGAGCACGGCGAGAATATCGTCGAGCACGCCCGACGCGCCGAAGCGGAAGGTCGAGGGGATCGCCCAGTCAGGCGTCATGATCGTCTCGGCAAGGCTCAGATAAAGCCCCGCATCCGCCACCGATGCGATGCCGCCGGCCGGCTTGAACCCAACCTTGCGACCGCTCTGGCGGATGACCCGCAACATGATGTCGGCCGCCTCCAGCGTCGCGTTGACGGATACCTTGCCGGTGGAGGTCTTGATGAAATCGGCGCCGGCCTCGATCGCCAGTTCCGAGGCACGGCGGATCATCGCCGCATCCTTGATCTCGCCGGTCTCGAGGATCACCTTCAGCAGTGTGGCATCGCCGCATTCGGCGCGCACGGCAGCCACCATGTCGGTCACCGCCCGGCCGCTGCCGGCAATGAACTTGCGGTAGGGGATGACGAGATCGATCTCGTCGGCACCATCGGCGATCGCCTCACGCGTTTCCGCCGCCACGTCGGCGACCTCCATCTCGCCGGAGGGGAAATTGACGACGGTGGCGATCTTGATCGGATGGCCGCTGCCAAGAATCGAGCGCGCATGCGCGACGAAACGCGGCCAGATGCAGATCGCCGCCGTGTTGCCGTAAGGCGTCTGCGCCCGGGCGCACAGCGCCTCGATCTGCGCCTCGGTGCAGTCGTCCTTGAGGTTGGTGAGATCCAGCAGCGACAGCGCCACGGCTGCCGTTTCCTTCAGCGAATTGTTGCTCATGCCTTGCTTCCTCCGGCCGCGATCATCTCTTTAAGGATGGCGGCGAGACGGGCGCCGCCGATGGGCGCCATGTCCTTGGTTTCCTCGTGACTCAGTTCCGAACCGGTCATGCCGGCCCCATAGTTGGTGATAACCGACGCCGCTGCAACCCTCAGCCCCAGCATCCGCGCAATGATCACCTCTGGCACCGTCGACATCCCAACCGCATCGGCGCCGAGAATGCGGGCCATGCGAATCTCCGCCGGCGTCTCGAAGCTCGGGCCCGAGAACCACATGTAGACGCCCTGCGACAGCGGTGTTCCGGTCTTCGCCGCCGCCGCTCGCATCGCCTCTGCAAGCGCCGCGTCGTAAGCGGATGTCATGCCGACGAAACGCCGGTCGCTCTCCTCGCCGATCAGCGGATTGATGCCGGAATAATTGATGTGGTCGGTGATCTGCATCACCGATCCGGGCGCCAGATCCTCGCGCAGCGACCCCGCCGAATTGGTCAGGATAAGCGTCTCGACGCCGAGCTCCTTGAGCACCTCGATCGGTGCCCGCATGGCATTGGCATCGCCCCGCTCGTAGAAGTGCACCCGGCCCGACAGCATGATGACAAGCACGCCGCCCAGCCTGCCGGCCACCACTTCGCCGGCATGGCCGGAGACGGCGCTGACGGGAAAGCCAGGGACATCGGTATAGGAAATCCGGATCGGGTCCTCGATCTGATCGACCAGAGATCCAAGTCCCGAGCCCAGCACGATGCCGAAGCGCGGCTTGAAATCGCCGAGCTTAGCGTGCAGCAGGTCGAGCGCGGCCTTCATCCGAGTTCGGTCTCGAAGCTGAACGGCAGAAGCTCGTCCATGGTCATCGTCTTCTTCACGCCGGTCTCGTCGCAGAGGTAAATCTTGGTGCCCTTGGAGGCGAATTCCGAGATCTTCTGCCGGCAGCCGCCGCAGGGCGGGCAGAGTGCCAGCTTCTCGGCGATGACAGCCATCTCGACGATCTTCTTCGCCCCGCCCATGATCATGGCGCTGATCGCCGTCGGCTCGGCACACCACCCTTGAGGAAACGACAGGTTCTCGATGTTGGCGCCGGTATAGACCTTGCCGTCCTCGGCGCGGATGGCAGCACCAACAGGGAATTTCGAGTAGGGCGCGTGCGCGAAGGCCATGGCGCCGCGGGCGGCTTCGAACAGGTCGTGGGACATGGGACTATCGCTCCTTGGTATAGGGCACGCCGCCGGCCTTCGGCGGGATGGCTTTCCCGATGAAGCCCGCCAAAAGCACGCAGGTGAGGATATAGGGCAGCGCCTGGAAAACCTGCACCGGTACCTCGCCGATGAGGGGGACAGGCTTGCCCTGCATGAAGTTGCCGAGCGCGTCGAGGAAACCGAACAGCAGGCAGGCGAACATCACGGGCACCGGCTTCCACTTGGCGAAGACGAGTGCGGCGAGCGCGATATAGCCCTTGCCGGCCGACATGTCCTTGATGAAGGCCGCCGATTGCGCGATCGCCAGATAGGTGCCGGCAAAGCCGCAGAGGATGCCGGCGCAGATGACGGCGCGGTAGCGCAGCCAGGTGACCGAGATGCCGGCGGTATCGACCGCGCCCGGGTTTTCGCCGACGGCGCGCATGCGCAGGCCGAAGCGCGTCCGGTAGAGGATCCACCAGGAGAGCGGCACGGCGAGGAAGGCGAGGTAGGTCAGGATGTTGTTGCCTGAGATGACATTGGCGTAGAGCGGCCCGAGGATCGGCACCTCGCGCAGCGCCTCGGCACCGGGGAGCGTGATCGGCGTAAAGCGCGCCTCCGGCGCAAGCTGCGGCGAGCGCCCGCCCTGGCCGAACCACGCCTGGCCGAGCACGATGGTGATACCGGCGACGAAGAAGTTGATGGCGACGCCGGAGATGATCTGGTTGCCGCGATTGGTAATCGAGGCGAAGCCGTGCACGAAGCTCAGCGCCACCGAGCAGACGGTGCCGGCGCCGAGCCCGAGCCATGGCGAGCCGGTGAGATAGGCGACGCAGGCGGCGGCAAATGCCGAGCCCAGCATCTTGCCCTCGAGCCCGATGTCGAAGATGCCGGCGCGTTCGGAGAAGAGACCTGCCAGCGCCGTGAAGATCAGTGGGATCGACAGGCGGATGGTGGAACTCAGAACGCTGATGAAGATGTCGTAGTAATCCATCACCCGTTCTCCTTACGCGCGCTTGAACTGTTGGTAGAGGCGAACCATCGCCGGCCGATACATGTACTCGAGCGCGCCGGCAAACAGGATGACGAGACCCTGGATGACCAGGATCATCTCGCGGGTAATGTTCGGCATCTCGAACGAGATCCAGTCGCCGCCCTGATAGAGGATGCCGAACAAAATGGCCGACAGCACGATCCCGACGGGATGGTTGCGGCCCATCAGCGACACCGCGATACCGACGAAGCCGGCGCCGCCGACGAACTCCACCTGCAGCCGGGCCGACGAGCCCATGACCGGGTTGAGCGCCATCATGCCGGCCAGCGCGCCCGACAGCAACATCGCGATGATAACGATGCGCGCATAGGGAATGCCGGCATAGGCGGCAGCACTCGGGCTGACGCCGAGCGTGCGCATCTCGAAGCCGAGCTTTGTCCGCCAGATCAGCACCCAGACGAACCAGGCTGCGACCAACGCGATGATGAAGGAGACGTTGAACGGTGCCGCACCCAGCTTGGCGCCGAACATGTCCATCACCCATCCAAGCTTCGGCAGCTGTCCGCCGTCGAGGAAGGTGCGCGTCTCCGGCGCCATCTTGCCCGGCACGATCAGCACGTGCACCAGCAGATAGACCATCAGCGCCGCGCCGATATAGTTGAACATGATCGTGGTGATGACGATGTGGCTGCCGCGCTTGGCCTGCAGGAACGCCGGAACGAGCGCCCAAGCCGCGCCGAACAGGCCGGCGCCGACGACCGCCACCGGCATCGTCACATACCACGGCACGTATTTGTCGAGCGCCAGCGCCACCAGCGCGCAGCCGAGACCGCCGAGATAGGCCTGGCCCTCGGAGCCGATGTTGAACAGCCCGGCATGGATGGCGACCGCCACCGAGAGCCCGGTGAAGATGAAGCTGGTGGCATAATACAGCGTGAAGCCGATGCCTTCGCCGCTGCCGAGCGCGCCTTCGATCAGCAGCGACAACGCGCCGAGCGGGCTTTCGCCGATCAGCCAGACCACGAAGCCGGAGAGCAGGAAGGCGGTGAGAAGATTGAGGATCGGGATCAGGCCGTAATTGATCCATTTGGGCAGGGAAACGGATGCTGTGCTCATGAAGGCCTCACGCGGCAATGCCGGCCATCATCAGGCCGAGGGTCTGTTCACCGGCATCGGGCGTCTTTTCGCCGACGACGTGGCCGGCGAACATGACAAGGATACGGTCTGAAAGGGCGCGGATTTCGTCGAGCTCGACGGAGACGAGCAGGATCGCCTTGCCCGCGTCGCGCATCTCGATGATCCGGCGGTGGATGAATTCGATGGCGCCGATATCGACGCCGCGGGTCGGCTGGCCGATGATCAGCGCGGTCGGGTCGCGCTCGATCTCGCGGGCGACGACGATCTTCTGCTGGTTGCCGCCGGAGAAATTGGCGGTCTTCAGCCGCGGGTTCGGCGGCCGGATGTCGTATTTCTCGATCTTCTCCATCGCGTCCTTGCGGATCGCGTCGAGGTCGAGCAGCGGCCCCCTGCTGTAGGCGGGATTGCGGTGATAGCCGAGCACCGAGTTCTCGTATTCCTCGAACTTCAGCACGAGCCCCATATGGTGGCGGTCCTCGGGGATATGCGCCAGCCCCAGTTCGCGCAGTCGCGCCGGGCTCGCCTTGTCGATCGTCTGGCCGTCGAGCAGGATCTCGCCGGCATGCGGCTTGCGGATCCCGGCGATCGCCTCCAGCAGCTCCGACTGCCCGTTTCCGGCCACACCGGCGACGCCGACGATCTCGCCGGCCCGCACGTCGAAGGAGACGTTGTCGACCATCACGACGCCGCGATCGTCCTTCACCGTCAGGTTCTTCACCGACAGGATGACCTTGCCGGGATTGGCCTCGCCCTTCTGCACCCGCAGCAGCACGCGGCGGCCGACCATCAGCTCGGCCAGTTCCTCGACCGTCGTCTCCGACGTCTTGCGCGTCGCCACCATCTCGCCGCGGCGCATGACCGACACCGTGTCGGTGATCGCCATGATCTCGCGCAGCTTGTGGGTGATGAGGATGACGGTCTTGCCCTGGTCGCGCAGCACTTTCAGGATGCGGAACAGGTGGTCGGCTTCAGCAGGCGTCAGCACGCCGGTGGGCTCGTCTAGAATCAGGATCTCGGCGCCGCGATACATGGCTTTCAGGATCTCGACACGCTGCTGCAGGCCGACCGGGAGCTGCTCGATGACGGCATCGGGATTGACCTCGAGGCCGTATTCCTTTTCCAGCCGCTTCAGCTCGGCGCGGGCCGATGCCACGCCGCGGGCGAGCAAGGCTCCGCCCTCGGCGCCGAGCATGATGTTCTCGAGCACCGTGAAATTGTCGACCAGCATGAAGTGCTGGTGCACCATGCCGATGCCGGTGGCGATCGCCGCCTGGCTGTCCTTGATGGTCACGGCCTGGCCATTGACCCGGATCTCGCCCTGGTCGGCATGGTAGAAACCGTAGATGATCGACATCAGCGTCGATTTCCCGGCGCCGTTCTCCCCGATGATGCCGTGGATCGTGCCTTTGGCGACGGTGAGGTTGATGTCTTTGTTGGCGTGGACGGCACCGAATTTCTTGTCGATGCCCACAAGTTCGATAGCGGGCGTGTCAGTCACAGCAGGCTCCAGATACGAAAAGGGCGTATGGCGGAAATCAAGTCCGCCATACGCCCAATTTCAGGCGCGGATCACTTCGGGCAGGCGTTGTCCGATGTGTAATCGTGAACCTTGACGGTGCCAGCGATGATGTCGGCCTTGGCCTTTTCGACGGCAGCCAGCATTTCAGGCGTGATCAGCGCCTTGTTGTGCTCGTCGATCGCGGCCGAAACGCCGTCTTCCTTGACGCCGAGCGACTGCACGCCGCCGGTGAACTTGTCGGCCTTGGTGTCGGCATAGGCGTTGTAGACCGCGAGATCGACGCGCTTGACCATCGAGGTCAGGACCGAGCCCGGATGCAGGTAGTTCTGGTTCGAATCGACGCCGATCGAGAACTTCTTGTTGTCGGCAGCCGTCTGCAGCACGCCGAGGCCGGTGGCGCCGGCTGCCGCGTAGATCACGTCGGCACCCTGGTCGATCTGGTTCTTGGTGAGCTCGCCGCCGCGAACCGGGTCGTTCCAGGCAGCGCCCGTGGTGCCGGTCATGTTCTGGAACACTTCCATCTTGGCGTTGGCAGCGCGCGCGCCCTGCTCGTAGCCGCATTCGAACTTGCGGATCAGCGGAATGTCCATGCCGCCGACGAAGCCGACCTTGCCGGTCTTGGACGCCATGCCGGCCAGAACGCCGACGAGGTAGGAGCCTTCTTCTTCCTTGTAGACGACGGAGCGGACGTTCGGCTTGTCGACGACGGCGTCGACGATGATGAACTTGGTGTCAGGGAATTCGGCTGCGACCTTCTCGATCGCCGAGGTCCAGGCGAAGGACACGGCAACCACCGGGTTGAAGCCGCGGCTTGCGAAGTTGCGGATCGCCTGCTCGCCTTGGGTGTCGCCTGTCGGTTCGAAGTCGCGGTAGGCGATACCGGTTTCCTTCTTGAACTTTTCGGCGCCGTTGTAGGCGGCTTCGTTGAACGACTTGTCGAACTTTCCGCCGGTGCCGTAGACCAGTGCCGGCTTGACGTCGGCAGCAAGCGCCGTCGTGGACATGGCAGCCACGGCAAGAAGAGCGAGAACGGATTTTTTCATTGTGCAGCCCTGTTGTTGCTATTCGTTAGGGGTCCTCCCGCAAGCCCGTTTTCAGGCATGTCTGCGGAACCACCGACCTCCCCCCGGAGGCCTGGCTTCGCGCATCCTTGCATGGCTAAAAAGAAAACTCACGAGAAATTTTTCAGCTGGTAAAGATTTGCGATCACTGCCGAAAAACCTGCCAAGGCTGCGATTTTTTGCGCAGAGTCACGCGTCGGTTGCGATTTTTCTAGTCAATTGTGGCTGCGAGGAGCCGAGCAGCGGCCCGATATCGATGTCGCCGATATCAGGCTCGAAGCCGGTCCGCTGACCAACCGTCGTGGCATCCGAGACCGAAAGCTGAGCGCCATCGGCGCATTCGCGCCGTCAGGCCGCGAAGCGACCGGCCACCGGCGGCTTCTTGTAGCCCGCCATCCACAACAGCAGCGACAGCACCAGGAACACGGCGAAAGCCGGCTGCATCATCAGCCACTGGAAGGCCAGCGTATAGAAGCGTGGATGGATGTAATAGGCGATGGTCGATTGCAGCGCTTCGAAGGAGGAGGCGCTCATGTCCTGCCAAGCGTCGCCCATCGGCGTGATCACCACGCCGGATGCCGCCACCGACTGGATCGAATCCACCGTCCCGGCGATCACCGCCACGGCCAGTGCCACAAGGCTCGCCAAACGCAAAAGGAAACGCATTACTCTCTCCGCACCGATGTCGGGACATATTCCCGGCCAGCCGCGCCATTCTCCACCTGAAACGACAATAGGTCTCCTAAGGTGGAACCGCAATGGCGGGCTTTCCCGCACTTTTGCTGGAAGAAGTCAAAAAACTGTTAGATTTAGGTTGATCGCGGAAAATTCATCGGTATATAACGCGCCGTTCCAATGATTTGCATCTGACGATGCGGATCGATAGCAAGGACAGGTGGCCGAGTGGTTTAAGGCGCACGCCTGGAACGCGTGTGTGCGTGAAAGCGTACCGTGGGTTCGAATCCCACCTTGTCCGCCATTTTTCTATTTTCAGCTATCAAAACAACTCTTGTTTTATCTTGGTTATGTATTGACGGTCGCATGGCGCTTCAGCATGCTGGTCGGCGACCATGAACCATGGATACCGCGCGAACATCCGTGCTTGCTCGGGCCATCTGTATCGATGTGTTTGCCGGCCAACGTCGCCTATATTAGCCCGTAGGCATCGAAATCCGTATCGGAAGCACGGCTTGGAGACGGCACGGGGGAGCATCATGGCGGGAAAATCACTTCTCATCGCTTGGAAATCGAGACATGACATCGCCTGCCGGGTCGCAGAGGCCATGCTGTGAACTTTGGACGCCTGGTCAAACTCCGTTGGCTGTTTTCCCGTCGATCCGTGACGATCGGACGAAAACCGAAACTGAAAAATTGGCTGAGGCTGCGCGTTCGAAACGGCAGCGTCGTTGCGGGCGATCGGCTTTCGACGCGTTGCGGCGTGATCCTGGATGCCCAGACTGGCCACATCAGAATCGGCAGCGATGTATCGATAAACGACTACTCCATCTTGCTCGGACATGGTGGTATCGAGATAGGTGACAACGTCCGGATCGCTGCCCACGTGGTGATATCGTCCTTCGAGCACGGCTTTGACGACCCCTCGATGCCGATCCGTTTGCAGCCGCTCACCAAGAAAAAGATCGTCATCGGCGATGATGTCTGGATTGGCGCCGGGGCGAAGATCCTGGCGGGATCACAGATCGCACCCGGTTGCGTCATCGGCGCGAATTCGGTGCTGAAGGGCGCCACGGTTCCTTTCGGTGTCTACGTCGGCTCCCCGGCGCGATTGATCAAGGTGCGCGGCAAGTCACCGGACGAGACAACGCCGGCATAGCCAGGCATGGGAGGGCGGGGCCACGTATAAGATTCTCCGTCGTGCCCGTTTCAATTTCGATGGGGCTCGTCCCGGATGTGGCTGCAGCACATGTCTGCGTCGCCCGCATCCCTCTTGCGTCACCGCCAATATCCTGTAAACGCAGCGGCGGAACGCGACTGCCGTTAACTTTAGAACGGGGTCGGGCGGCAGATTGACGTCACGCTGCTGCCACGAGATCACGTGGCCGTTCTTTTACTCGACAACCCGACATGCAACCCGCGGGCGATGTGCCTCAGACCAGCACCGCGTGATCGACGAGATCCTCGGTGCCGAAGAACTTCAGGTAGCGCTCCACTTCGGAAGGCTCGCCGGTGGCCTTCTGCGGATTGTCGGAGAGCTTGACCGCCGGCCGTCCGTTGGCGTCGCTCACCTTGCAGACGATAGAGATCGGGTTGAGGCCGGAGATTTCGGTCGGCGCGCAGCCGGCGAAGTCGTTGGTCAGGTTGGTGCCCCAGCCGAAGCTCATCCGCACGCGTCCCTCGAAATGCTTGTAGGTGTCGATGATCGCGTCGACGTCCATGCCGTCGGAGAAGATCAGCAGCTTCTGGCGCGGGTCGCGGCCCATCTTCTTCCACCAGGCGATGATCTTCTCGCCGCCTTCGATCGGCGGGGCGCTGTCGGGGCGAAAGCCGGTCCAGTCGGCCACCCATTCCGGCGCGTCGCGCAGGAAGGCGGCGGTTCCGAAGGCATCCGGCAGCACGATCAGCAGATTGCCACCATAGAGCTTGTTCCAGTCGCGCAGCACCTTGTAGGGCGCGTTGTGCAGCTCCTCGTCGCTCTGCGCCAGAGCAGCGGCCACCATCGGCAGCTCATGCGCATTGGTGCCGACGGCTTCCAGATCGTTGTCCATGGCGAGCAGCACGTTGCTGGTGCCGGTAAAGCCCGGGCCGATGCCTTCCTTCAGCGCTTCCACGCACCAGCGCTGCCAGAGGAAGCTGTGGCGGCGGCGGGTGCCGAAGTCGGAGATGCGCAGACCCGGCAGCTCCCGCAGCCGCTCGACCTTTTCCCACATCCGCGCCTTGGCTCGCGCATAGAGCACGTCGAGCGTGAACGGTCCGAGCGCCCTCAGCGCCGAGCGCGAGCGCAATTCGTTGATGATGGCGAGCGCCGGGATTTCCCACATCGTGGTCTCTTTCCACGAGCCGTGGAAATCCAGCACATATTGTCCGTCGCGCTTCGACAACTCGTATTCCGGCAGCTGGAAATGCGACAGCCACGCAAGAAACTCGGGCTCGAAGATCTGCGCGCGGCCGTAGAAACTGTTCCCCGCCAGCCAGATCATCTCCTTCTTGGAGAGCTTTAGCGTCCGCGCATGATCGAGCTGCTCGCGCAGCTCCCGCTCGTCGATCTCCTCAGCCAGCAGCACGCGCTTGGTGCGGTTGATCACGGTGAAGGTGGCATCGACGTCAGGATAGAGCTTCCAGATCATCTGCAGCATCAGAAGCTTGTAGAAGTCCGTGTCGATCAGGCTGCGGACGATCGGATCGAGCTTCCAGGCATGATTGTATACCCGACGTGCGATATCTGTCTTGGCCATGCGCTCCACCCCATCCAATTCGATCGGATGCGCCTCGCCGGGCGCACGAAAACGACCGGCTCGTGCGCCTTCTTATCGAAAACTCAGCCGGTAATGTCCAGAACAAATAAGACATGCGACCTTTAGCGGCCGCGTCGGCGATCGGTAGACCGGCTCATGGCGCGGGTGCTGCCGATGGCCGCGTACTCGTCTGTCCCTGCGGAGAGGCGGTTATGCCTGTCGATGGCGTCGTCTGTTGCGGCGGGTCGCGTTGCGGCATCTGGTAGCGGCTCCAGATTTCCGCCGGAATCCACACGGCGAACGCCACCAGCAACGCTGCGATCAGCACGCGCAGGATGCGCAGGCTGGTTGGCGAACGCTTGTCAGCGGCGGCCCGGATTCTTTGCTTGGCCTGCTCTTCGGCCTTGTCGGCCTGCCCATCCCACCGTGTCGCCATCTGGTCAGCCATCCCAGCCTCTTTCTGATAGTGAAGAGGCCTGCTTCGATCGGCCTCGTAACCTCGCGAAAACTAACGGATTTCCCGGACAATGGTTCCCGGAGGCTCTCAATAGCCGAGGCTGCGGTCAACGACGTACTGCAAGGACTCGCCGCGCTCGAAGCGGGCGATCTGCGTTTCGACATGCCGAAACAGCGCGTTCTCTTCGGAGGCAGCAGCATCGTGCGGGGTGATGAACACGTTCTCCAATGCCCAGAGCGGGCTGTTCTCAGGCAGCGGCTCGACCTCGAACACGTCGAGCGAGGCACCGCCGAGCACACCGCGCTCGACGGCCGTCACGATATCGGCCTCGACCTGGCTCTTGCCGCGTCCGGCATTGAGGAACACCGGCCTGCCCAGCGCGCCGCCCTGCCGCAGCTTCGAAAACAGATCGAGATTGTAGAAGCCCGTCGTCTCGGGCGTCAAAGGCAGCAGGCCAACCAGGATGTCGGTCTTGCCGAGGAAGACGTCGAGCGCGCCGGCGTCGAAGGTCTCGATGCCGTCGATCGCCTTGGCGGTGCGCGACCAGCCGATGACATTGAAGCCCATGACCTTCAGCTTGGTAACAGCATCCTGTCCGAGCACGCCGAGGCCCATGACGCCGACAGTCAGTTCGCAGGCCTCCGGCGCCACCTGCCGGCCCCATTCTCGCCGACGCTGCAGCCGGTCATGCTCCGTCTGCCCGCGCAGGTGCATCAGGCACTGCATCACCACCCATTCGCTCATCCGATCCGTCAGGCTGCGATCGACGAAACGCACGATCGGCACCTCGGGCAGGCCGGGCAGCGTCATGAAGCTGTCGACCCCGGCGCCGCCGGAGAAGATCACCCTCAGGTCGGGCGCCCGCTCGAAGAGGTCTGCGTCCGGCTTCCACAAAAGCGCATAGTCGAGACCGGCGAGATCGCGACCCCTGGTCGCGGGGTCGGCGAGATTGATGCTTCCGCGATCGGCAAAGACGGTCTTCAGGATGCGCGCGACGGTTTCGGAATTGAACTTGAGATCGACGAGAATGGGAGCGGGCATGATCTTCTTTGGGTTTCGTATCAATGTTGAACTGATGGCGTCGGCACCGCCTCGATGTTGAAGGCCGCGGCCATCAGCGCCTTGGTGTAGTCGTCCTTCGGCGCCCGGAAAATCTCGGCCGATGGCCCCTGTTCCACCACCTTGCCGAAGCGCATGACGATCACCTCGTTGGCCAGCGCCTTCACCACCTTGAGATCGTGGCTGATGAAGAGATAGGCGAGGTCGTGCTTCTGCTGCAGGTCGCGCAGCAGGTCGACCACCTGCGCCTGCACGCTCATGTCGAGCGCAGACGTCGGCTCGTCGAGCATCACGAAGCGCGGCTTCAGCACCATGGCGCGGGCAATGGCGATGCGCTGCCGCTGGCCGCCGGAAAATTCGTGCGGGTAGCGCCAGCGTGTCGAGGGATCGAGCCCCACCTCCTCCAGCGCCCAGCATACCCGCCTGTCGCGTTCCTCGTAGGAGAGACCGCGCTCATGCACCTTCAGCCCCTCGGCAATGATGTCGCCCACCGACATGCGCGGGCTGAGCGATCCGTAAGGGTCCTGGAACACCACCTGCATCTGGTTGCGCAGCGGCCGCATCTCGGTGAATGAATAGTCGGCTATATCCTTGCCGACGAAGCTGATCCGGCCCTTGGACGAGATCAGCCGCGTCAGCGCCAGCCCCAGCGTCGTCTTGCCGGACCCGGACTCGCCGACCACGCCGAGCGTCTGCCCGGCCCGCAGCGATAGATCGATCCCATCGACCGCCTTGACGTGATCCACCACCGTGCGCATCAGCCCGGCCTTGATCGGGAACCACACCTTGATGTCGGATCCCTGCATGACGAGGGGCTTGGAGGCATCGGCCAGCGGCGGCTCGCCGCGCGGTTCCGAGGCCAGCAGGTGGCGGGTGTATTCGTGCTGCGGATTGCCGAACACCTGCTCGACCGTCCCGGTCTCGACGATCTTGCCCTTTGTCATCACGCAGACCCGGTCGGCGAACTTGCGCACGATGCCAAGGTCGTGGGTGATGAACAGCATCGACATGCCGTGCTCGCCCTTCAGCTGTCGGAGCAGCTCGAGGATCTGCGCCTGCACGGTCACATCGAGCGCCGTCGTCGGCTCGTCGGCGATCAAGAGTTCCGGCCGGTTGGCGAGCGCCATGGCGATCATCACCCGCTGCCGTTGGCCGCCGGAGAGTTCATGCGGATAGGCCTTCAGCCGCTTTTCCGGCTCGCGGATGCCCACCTGGTTCAACAGTTCCAGCACCCGCTTGCGCGCCGCCGCGCCCTTCAGGCCCTGGTGCAGCTCAAGGATCTCGGCGATCTGCTTTTCGATGGTGTGCAGCGGATTGAGCGAGGTCATCGGCTCCTGGAAGATCATCGTGATGTCGTTGCCGCGCACGTCGCGCAACGCCTTGTCGGATGCCTTCAACAGGTCCTTGCCCTTGAACAGGATCTCGCCCGAGGGATGGCTGGCCGAGGGGTATGGCAGCAGCCGCAGGATCGAATTGGCCGATACCGACTTGCCCGACCCGGATTCGCCGACCAGCGCCACCACCTCGCCCTTGTTGACGTCGAACGAAATCCTGTCCACCGCCACCGACGTCTGGCCCCCCTGGTGGAAGGCAACGGAAAGATCGCGGACGGACAGCAGCGGTTCGGTCATCGGGACATGCTTTCGATCAGGGAGGAGAGGGTGGCATCGTCGGGCTTGGCAAGCGTGAAGGGAAGGGCCTCGGTCGGCCCCGGCCCGATACGCTTGTCGGACGAGAGAAAGTGGGTGCAGCCGCATGCGATCGCTGTTGCGACATGCACGGCGTCGGGCAGCTTGCGCGAGGGATTGGCGGCCCTGAGCCTCGCCGCCGATATCAGGATGTCGCGGGTGACAGGCTGGACGTTGAGCCATGCGTTGCCGCGCAGAAGATTGCGGTAGAAACCGATCAGTGAACTGTCGGCGTTTTTGTCGGGAATAACGAGCAATTCGCCCAATGTCAGCTCGCTCGTCACCAGACGCGGTGGGCTGGACACCATCACGCCGGAGAGAAGAATGGCGGCCTTGTTTGCCACGCTATCCGACGTTTCGAAGGCTTTTATGATGATATTGGTGTCGAGATAGATCCGCCCCACCTGATCCATCAATAATCCCACTCGTCCCGCAGTTCGCGAATACGGGCGACAGCCTCCTCCTCCGTAACGGAGCGGCGTCCATCGGAAAGAAGGCGTTCGCGTATGGCCATGATCTCGTGTTGTTCGATCGGTCCCTTCCGCAGGAACGGATCGTCGTTCTCGACCAAATCACTCGCCCGCGGCTCGGTCTCGACCACGACACGCACAGTCGTTACGCCCTCAAGCCCCTGCCGCAAATCCTCGGGAAGCTTCGATACCGGATAATGATCACGCACAATCTTGTTCATCGCGGTCATGCTCCATCAGTTGCAACATCGGCAACTCTACCCGCAAACCCCTGACATGACGAGACCGCGCCGATCATCCAAACGTCTTCCGCGGATCGAACGCATCGCGCACCGCCTCGCCGATGAAGATCAAGAGCGACAGCATGATCGACATGGCGAAGAACGCCGTCAGCCCCAGCCACGGCGCCTGCAGGTTGGCTTTGCCCTGCGCGATCATCTCGCCGAGCGACGGCGAGCCCGGTGGCATGCCGAAGCCGAGGAAGTCGAGCGAGGTCAGCGTGGTGATCGAGCCGGAGAGGATGAACGGCAGGAAGGTCAGCGTCGCCACCATCGCGTTCGGCAGCAGATGTCGCCACATGATCGTCCGGTTGTTGACTCCGAGCGCGCGGGCCGCGCGCACATATTCGAAATTGCGCGCCCTGAGAAACTCGGCGCG
The DNA here is from genome assembly GCA_900472625.1 of Hyphomicrobiales bacterium. Classification (GTDB taxonomy): domain Bacteria; phylum Pseudomonadota; class Alphaproteobacteria; order Rhizobiales; family Rhizobiaceae; genus Rhizobium. The sequence goes on from UCIT01000042.1 coordinate 40,631, forward strand.
CACGATCCCCACGAAGCCGACCCACGAGAACATCAGCATGATCCCGAGCAGCACGAAGAAGCCGGGCGGCAGGATGGCGGCGATGATCAGGAGAATATAGAGCACCGGCATCGACGACCAGATCTCGATGAAGCGCTGCAGGATAAGGTCGGTCCAGCCGCCGAAATAGCCCTGAACGGCGCCGGCCGCGACGCCGACCACCGCCGAGCAGATCGTCAGCACCAGCCCGAACAGCACCGAGATCCGGAAGCCGTAGATGACGCGGGCAAACACGTCGCGCGCCTGGTCGTCGGTGCCGAGCCAGTTGAGGTTGCTCCAGCTGCAGTTGGGGTCGTCGACCCCTTGAGGATAGCCCGAGCAGCGCTCCTGCCCGCTCATCATCCAGAACGGAGCCGTCGGCGCCGAATGCGGGATGTTGGAGTTCACCGAGCGGTAGGAATAGCGGATCGGCGGCCAGATCATCCAGCCGTTGGCGTTGATCTCGTCGGAAATCACGTCGGAGCGGTAGTCGGTCTCGGCCAGGAAGCCGCCGAACTTCTCCTCGGGGTAGTTGACGAGAACAGGAAACAGGATCTCGCCCTTGTAGGAGGCGATGATCGGCCGGTCGTTGGCGATGAATTCGGAAAACAGGCTGAGACCGAAGAGAACGAGGAACAGCCAGAGCGACCAGTAGCCGCGCCGGTTGGCCTTGAAGTTCTTCCAGCGCCGGATGTTGGTCGGCGACAGCAGCCCCTTGCGCGGTGGCTTGACGGGCGTGGCGGTCGTGGGCTTGGCGGCGGTATCCATCACACGTCCCTCCGCTCGAAGTCGATGCGCGGATCGATCCAGGTGTAGATCAGGTCCGAGATCAGGCTGACGAACAGGCCGAGCAGCGAAAAGATGTAGAGTGTCGCGAACACGATGGGATAGTCGCGGTTGACGACCGAGAGATAACCGAGCCGGCCGAGGCCATCGAGCGAGAAGATGTTCTCGATCAGCAGCGAGCCGGTGAAGAAGGCCGAGATGAACGCGCCGGGAAAGCCGGCGATGATGATCAGCATGGCGTTGCGGAACACGTGCCCGTAAAGCACCTGCCGCTCGTTCAGCCCTTTCGCGCGTGCCGTGACGACGTACTGCTTCTTGATCTCCTCGATGAAGGAGTTCTTGGTCAGCAGCGTCGTGGTCGCGAACGCCGCCAAAGACAGCGAGATCAGCGGTAGCGCCAGGTGCCAGAAATAGTCGAGCGGCTTCTGCCACCACGCAAGCTGGTCGAAATTGTCGGACACCAGCCCGCGCAGCGGAAACCAGTCGTAGAACGACCCGCCGGCAAAGAGCACGATCAGCAGGATGCCGAACAGGAAGCTCGGAACCGCATAGCCGACGATGATCACGCCTGATGTCCAGACGTCGAAGGTCGAGCCGTCCTTCACCGCCTTGCGGATGCCGAGCGGGATCGAGATGCCGTAGGAGAAGATCATGATCCAGATGCCGAGCGAGGCCGACACCGGCAGCTTGTCCTTGATCAGCTCGAGCACGGATGTGTTGCGGAAGAAGCTCTCGCCGAAATCGAAGCGGATATAGTTCCACATCATCTCGCCGAAGCGCGTCAGCGGCGGCTTGTCGAAGCCGAACTGCTTCTCGAGCTTCTTGATCAGGTCGGGATCAAGCCCCTGCGCACCGCGATATTTCGAGCCGCCCTCGTCCATGCCTGATCCCATCAGGTCGCCGCCACCGCCGGAAAGCCGGGCATCCGCGCCTTGCGCGTCGCCCGTCAGCTGCGCGATCACCTGCTCGACAGGGCCACCCGGGGCGAACTGGATGACGGTGAACGAGATCGCCATGATGCCGATAATGGTCGGGATCATCAAAAGCAGGCGGCGAAGAACATAGGCTCCCATCAGCGAGCGGCCTCCGGGGAGTTCTGTTGTAGGCTATCCAGTCTATCGCCGCTCAATCCAAAAACCTTCCTTCACCGGCCACGCCGGCTCTGCTCGTCCGAAGTGATTCGGCTGGCCCATTTGGAGCCCAGCCGTCAGGTCAATGCAAGTCCGCTCATTTGGCGATAGATGAAGACCACCAGATGTCGGGGAAACCGGTGCTGTAGGCGGGATATTCCGGCGGCCGCGTGATCGTGTTCCAGTAGGTGATCGACTGCGTGTTGCGGTAAAACAGCGGCACCACATAGTGGCCCGCCATCAGCACGCGGTCGAGCGCCTTGATCGCCGCCACCTGCTCGTCGCGGTTGGGCGCGAAGATCACCATGCGGATCAGGGCGTCGACGGCGGGATCGTGCACGCCGGCATAATTGTGCGAGCCCTGCTGGTCGACGGCGCCGGAGCCCCAATAGTCGGACTGCTCGTTGCCTGGGTTCATCGTCTGCGCCCAGACGTTCCAGATCATGTCGTAGTCGAAGCTGCGCACACGGTTGGTATATTGCGAGGCGTCGACCGTGCGCACCCGTGCATCGATCCCGATCTTCTTGAGATTGTTGGTGTAGGGCACCGCCCATCGCTCCAGCATCGGGCTCGACAGCAGGATCTCGAAGCTCAGCGGCTTGCCGGTCTTGACGTTGACCATGCGGTTGCCCTTGATCTCCCAGCCGGCCTCTTTCAGCAGCTTGATCGCCGTGCGCAGGTTGTCTCGGCTCTTCTGAGGGTCGCCGCCGACAGGGTTGGTATAGGGCGTGGTGAAAACATCGGGCGAGAGCTTGTCCTTCAAGCCGTTCAGGATCTCCAACTCGCGCCCCTGAGGCAGGCCGGAAGAGGCAAGCTCGGTGTTCCAGAAATAGCTGTCGATGCGCTTGTAGCTGTTGAAGGCGACAGTGCGGTTCAGCTCCTCGAAGTCGAAGCCGTAATTCAACGCCTCGCGCACCTTCTCGTCCTTGAAGACCTCGCGGCGCGTGTTCGGCACCAGCGCCTGCATGATGCCGGTGGCGCGCAGGCCGTTCGGCACCTCCTCCTTCTTCACGCGCCCTTCCTTGACGGCCGGGAAATCATACCCGGTTGCCCAGCGCGCCGCCTGCGTTTCCTGCCAGAAATCGCTGTTGCCGGCGCGGAAGGCCTCGAACTCCACGTCGCGGTCGCCGTAATAGGTGTAGGTGATCGTGCGGAAATTGTTCTGGCCGACATTCACGTTGAGGTCCTTGCCCCAGTAGTCGTCGCGCAGCTCGTAGCGGATCGTGGCGCCTGGCGAGAAGGCGGCGATCTTGTAGGGGCCGGATCCCATGACGGGCTCCAGCGTCGTCTTCGAAATGTCGCGCGGCTTACCATCGGGCCCGGTGCCCTCCCACCAGTGCTTCGGCACCACGGTCAGTTGGCCGAGAATGTTCGGCAGCTCCTTGTTGTTCTTCTCATCGAAGGTGAAGGTGACGTCGCGCTCGCCGGTTTTTTCGGCCTTCACCACGTGCTTGTAGTAGTTGAAGGTGAGCGGATTAAGCTCCTTGGTCTTGTCGAAGCTGAAGATCACGTCCTCGGGCGTCACGGGCTTGCCATCCTCCCACTTCGCCTCGGCGCGCAGCCGGAAGGTCGCGCTCGACACGTCGTCGGGATGGGAGACGCCCTCGGCGAGCAGGCCGTAGGAGGCAAGCGTCTCGTCGTCGGGCGATTTCATCAGCGTCTCGAACGGCCGCGTCAGCCCGACCGCTATTTCGCCCTTGGAGAGGATGGGGTTGAAGGTGTCATAGGTGCCCGATGCCGAGAGCCTGAGATTGCCGCCCTTCGGGGCATCGACGTTGACATAGTCGAAATGCGTGAAGCCCGGCTTGTATTTCAGCTCGCCGATGGTGGAGGTTCCGATCCGGAAATTCTGCTGCTGCGCCATGGCCTGCAAGGGCAGGGCAATCGCGCCAAAAAGAGAAAACACCAAACCAAGTTTCGACCACGTACGCGCCATTCGCCAGCCCCAATTGTTTCACGTCTGGCGAGGATAGGCCAAAACGGGGCGAAAAACAGGTGACGTCAGGCTTTTTATCCCGCGTCGCGCAATCGTGACCGCAGGGTTCCGCCGCAGCCGTTCGAAGCGCCGCCGCTCAGGGCGTCGCTTCTTCCAGTCGCTTCCTCAGCATGCCGCGCAATTCGGTCACCATGCGCGGATCTCCGCCGATATCCGGGTCGTGCGCCGCCGTCACGATGATCCGCAACAACTCGAGCACCAGCGCTGCCAGCAGGTCGATATCGTCACCGATCGGCGGCACGGACTTCTGCAGCAGCGCCGCGATATTGGCCCGCAGCTCCGCCCGCGACAGGACCTTTTGCTCCTTGGGAATGTCGCGCCGCGCCGCGAGAACGGGGAACTCGCGATGCGCGTCGAGAAAGCTGCCGAGCCGCGTGAAAATCGCATCGCCGATCTCGGCTGCACGCTTGCCCTGCACCTCGGCCTGCAGATCGA
>UCIT01000064.1:0-147 GCA_900472625.1 Hyphomicrobiales bacterium
GCTGGAAGGCGCCATATTACTTTACTCTATCGCGGTGTTTTGCAGCGCCTCGTCCGAGTGCAGTGCATGGTTCAGACACGGGCCGGAGGGTCGCGTGGGGATTTGGTGTGTCTGTCGGAAAGGTCTTACCGTGTGATACCCCCCTCT
>UCIT01000064.1:158-51162 GCA_900472625.1 Hyphomicrobiales bacterium
CAGAGGGGGGTGTGCCACGAAAACGACCTCAACCACCTCAATCCTTCAAAGCCAACGAAACCTCGCGACGCCAAAGCTGGACGCCCGTCCGGCCCCGCACCCTACCCCAACCGCTCCACCAGCCGCCCGATCGACACCGCATCGGCATTGGCAAAGGCCAGCCTCAGATACCGCTCCTGTCCGACGCCAAAATAGCTGCCGGGCAGCGTGACGACGCCGGCCTCCTTGGCCAGCCGCTCCGCAACCGCCGCCGAGCTCATCCCCTCGAACGGATGCCGGATGAAAGCGAAGTAGGCGCCGAGCGCGCCGATCTCCCAGCCGGGAAGCGCCGCTATCACAGTCCGCAGGGCCTCTGCCCGACGCGCGATCTCCAGCCGGTTGCCGGCGCGCCAGTCGGCGAGAACAGGCATCGCCTGCGCCACCGCCAGCTGGGCGGCGCGCGGCGCGCAGATCTGCATGTTGTCCATCACCTTGACGATCTCGGCGACCACGCCTTCGCCCGCCGTGATCGCCCCCAGCCGGTGGCCGGGAATGCAGAAGGACTTGGAGAAGCTGTAGAGCAGGATCAGCGTGTCCTCCCAGCCGGGAAGACCAAGCAAAGGATGCGGCGCGCCGTAATCCTCAGGCAGAAAGTCGCGATAGGTCTCGTCGATGATCAGCCATGCGCCGTATGTCCGGCAGAGCACGAACAGTTCACGCAGCAATGCAGGCGGATAGATCGCCCCGGTCGGATTGTTCGGCGTCACGATCGCCAGCACCTTGGCGCCGCCGGCCAGCGCCTGTTCGGCCGACGCCACATCCGGCAGGAAGCCGTTGCCGGCGTCGCATTCCACCAGCGCCCTGTTGATGCCGAGCATCGACAGGGTCGTTTCCTGGTTGAAATAGAAGGGGTTGGTCAGCGCCACCGTATCGCCGGCGCCGGCCAGCGCGATTGCCGCAGCCATGAAGGCCTGGTTGCAGCCGGCGGTGATGTGGACGTTGGCTGATGTCACCGGTGCGCCGTAGACATCGGACATCTGCGCCGCATAGGCCTCGCGCAGCACCGCCTCGCCCTCGATCGGCCCGTAGCCGGTCGTTGCGGGGGAGGACGCCGCCTCGCCGAGCAGCCGCAGCATCTCGGGATGGGCGGGATAGCCGGGCACTGCCTGCGAAAGATCGACCAGCGGGCCCCGTCCGCCCTTATACTCGCGGGCCCAGGCGAAGACCGAGGGGATGGGAGGGGGCGAGAGGCGGGAAACGAGCGAATTGACGGCTGCGGCGGGCATGAAGGCTCTCGTGTCGAGGAACGGAAAGCATCACTCCTGCACGGAATGGACCGTTTCGGCAACATCCATTCGAGGACGCGACAGCGCGGTCCTCAGGAACCGCAACAGGCCTTGAGCCTTGCCAGCCGCGGCACGTCGATATGCCGGTTGGCGACGATCGAGATCACCCCATCGGCCTTGAGCCTGGACATCTGCCGCGACACGGTCTCGATCGTCAGGCCGAGGAAATCGGCGATATCGGCGCGCGACAATGGCAGGTCGAAACGCCGGCTTTCGCCGGTGACCTCGGGGTCGAGATGGGTGGCGATCAACAGCAGGAAGCTTGCGACTTTCTCGGCAGCCGTCTTGCGGCCGAGCGTCACCATCCAGTCGCGCGCTTCGTCGAGCTCGCGCATCGTCTGGCTCATCAATCGCTCGGCAAGAGCCGGGTTACTCTTCACCAGCCGTTCCATCGTCGCCTTCGGGACGCGGCAGAGATGAACGTCGGAGGCTGCCTCGGAGGAGACGCCGTTCTCATCGGCATGCAACCGCCCGATGAAATCAGGCGCGAACTGCAGACCGACGATCTGCTGGCGGCCGTCCTCTAGCGTCTTGGTCAGTTTCACGACGCCGCGGATGACGGTTGCGTAGGATTCGACTGGCATCTTTTCCCCCGCCAGTTCCTCTCCTGCATCGTGGGCAACCAGTCGGGTATGGGCCGACAGCGCCAGAAGCTCGTCAGGGGTCAATGCGCCGCACATGCCCTTGTGACGGACCTCGCAGCTCGCGCAACGTATTGGAATATTAGAATTATGAATATCTTTGCGCATGAAATCAGCTCCGCCCGAAGCATAGCCAACGCAGTCGGCCGAAGACAGCGATTTCTTGATCGAGATCAAGGCATCCATTGAAAAACCCCCTTATCTGTGGCGCCGAAAGGACACATCATGAACGCCGATCTCATCGCCCGCTACTCTGCCCCCGTCCCGCGCTACACCAGCTATCCGACCGCGCCGCACTTTCACACCGGCGTCGACGAAACGGATTACCGGCGCTGGCTCGAAGAAAATTCGCAAGGCTTACTATCGCTTTACGTGCACATCCCGTTTTGCGACCGGCTCTGTTTCTACTGCGGATGTCACACCAAGCAGGTCCGTCGCTACGACCCCATCGCGACCTACCTCGATGCTCTCAATAGCGAGATCGGGCTCGTCGCAAAATATCTACCGGCAGGACGAAAGGTCGCAGCCATCCATTTCGGCGGTGGCTCCCCGACGATCGTCAACCCCTCGGATCTCATGGGATTGCGCCAGACGCTCGCTGCGAATTTCGAGATCGTTGAGACTTGCGAGATCAGCGTCGAGATCGATCCCACCCATGTCGATGCCGAAAAGCTGCGGGCATGGCGGCAGTTCGGGATGACCCGGGCCAGCGTCGGCGTCCAGGATTTCGAGCCGATCGTACAGGCGGCCATCAACCGCCCGCAGAGCTTCGGGGAGACGGCGGGCGTGGTGAACGTCCTGCGCGACCTCGGCATCGGCTCGATCAACCTCGATATCGTATACGGCCTGCCGCATCAGGACCGCGAGATGCTGCTGCGCACCATCGATCTGTCGCTTTCGATGAACCCGGACCGCATCGCCATGTTCGGCTATGCCCACGTGCCCTGGGTCAAGAAGCATCAGTCGCTCATCGATACCGCCACCCTTGCCGGCCCTGCCGATCGGTTTGCCATGGCCAAGGCCGGCGCCGAGGCAATCGTCGGCGCCGGATACCAACCCGTTGGCATCGACCATTTCGCCAGACCGGACGACAGCATGGCGCGCAAGTTCCGGGACGGCGCCCTCAGGCGCAACTTCCAAGGCTACACCACAGACGGTGCCGAAACGCTGATCGGGCTCGGCGCATCGTCGATCGGTCGCCTGCCCCAGGGCTACACGCAAAACATCGTCGCCACCGGCCAGTATTGTCAGGCCATTTCCGAAGGCCGCCTGCCGATCGCCAGGGGCTTTGCGCTGTCCGACGCCGACCGCGCCACGGCCTCGGCGATCGAGGAACTGATGTGCAACTATGCCTTCTCGGTGGGCGACCTGCGCGCCCGCTTCGGACAGGCCGCCGATGAGGTCTGCAACGACGCTCTGCACGCCAGCTTCAACGAAGACGGCTTCGTCAGCTTCGACGGCGACACATTCGCCATCACCCCGCAAGGCAGGCCCTTCGTGCGTACCATCGCCGCGAAGTTCGACCACTACCTAAATCAGGGAAAGGCGAAACATTCCTCGGCGATTTGATCTGGATCAACGAGCGCGCCGGAAAAGCTGACTATCGTCAAGTCAGACACCAATTGACGCAGGCACCGCTTGCTAATTGTCAGACATGCAGAGCCAGTTATAGTGGTTTCAGAAATTTCTGAAATCACAGACATAACGGAAACCGAACCATGAACCTCGCGCCGCTCGTCCAATCCTTCGTCCTGCACTTCGGTGAAATGGGCTCGCGCTGGGGCATCAACCGCACCGTCGGCCAGATCTACGCGCTGCTCTACGTCTCGCCCGCGCCGCTCTGTGCAGAGGAGATCACCGATGCGCTCGGCATCTCGCGTTCCAACGTCTCGATGAGCCTGCGCGAGCTGCAGGCGTGGAACCTCGTGCTGCTGAAGCATCGGCCGGACGACCGCCGCGACTTTTTCACCACGCCCGACGACGTCTGGCAGATTCTGCGGACTCTGGCGGAAGAGCGCAAGAAGCGCGAGGTCGATCCGACCCTGTCGGTCCTGCGCGAAATTCTCATGCAGCGGCCCGACAGCGAAGCCGAACGCCATGCCCAGGAGCGCATGAGCGAAATGCATGCGCTGATTGAACAGCTGACACATTGGTATGACGATGTGAAACAACTTGAAACAGAAAGGCTTGCGACGCTACTCTCGCTAGGCGCGAAAGTGACGAAGCTGCTGGAAGCCAAGGATCGGGTCATTTCACTCGGTCGCCGCCGACCAAATCCTGTCAACAAGAGTTAGCGCCATGACCAGTGCTCATCTCGACGCCAAGACGATTGAAGACCAGACAAACGGCACGAAAGAAAAGCAGCCTCGCGGCAGACGGCGCAAACGCGCACCTCAGCCGCCGGGCCTGCGCAATGCAGCACTGGTGCAAACGCTCGCCGCGCTCATCTGGATCCCGCAGGCAGCCTTTCTCGCCGCCGCAGTCGGCCGCATTGCCAGCGGCGGCGGCGTTGCGGAGGTCCTGTGGCCCGCTTTCCTGATCGGCCTTCTCGGCATCGTCAAGAGCTGTCTCGACGCGGCTGGAGGCCGCCTGGCATTTCGCGCAGCCCGCGCCGAACTTACGGCCAGACGCGCCGTCGCCGTCGCAGCGCTCGCCCGCCGTTCGCCGGTGGACAGCACCCGCCGCAACTCCGGCGAGGTTGCCAGCATCCTCGGCGAGCAGGCGGAGCTGATCGTTCCCTATCTCCAGCGCTTCCAGCCGGCCCGCTTCAAGGCCAGCGCCGTACCGCTTGTCATCCTCGCCTGCGTCTTCCCGATCTCCTGGATCGCGGCCCTCGTGCTGCTCTTCGCCATGCCGCTCATCCCCGTCTTCATGGCGCTGATTGGCTGGCGCGCCCAGGCTGCCAGCGAAAAGCAGCTGGCGGCGACCGGCGGTCTCAATGGCTTCCTGCTCGACCGCCTGCGCGGCCTCGCCACCATCCGCGCACTCGATGCAGTCGATGCGACGGCCCATCGCCTGCGCTCGGACGCCGAAGACCTGAAGACCCGCACCATGGCAGTGCTGAAGATCGCGTTCCTGTCTTCGGCCGTGCTCGAACTCTTCGCCGCCCTCGGCGTGGCCATGGTCGCCGTCTATATCGGCTTCTCGCTGCTTGGCGAAATCGGCTTCGGCGCGTGGAGCAGTGGCCTTGATCTCGCGACCGGCCTGTTCATCCTGCTGCTCGCGCCCGCTTTCTTCGAGCCGATGCGCGAGCTGTCGTCGGTCTGGCACGATCGCGCCTCCGGCGAAGCGGCGATCAAGGCGCTCGACGCGCTCAGCCAGGACGGCCTGCAACGTCCGCAACAGGAGAGCTGTGCCGACATCACAGATGCCGGTATCCGCTTCGATGCCGTCGATTTCCGCTATCCCGGCGGCGACACGCCTGTCATCGAGGCGTTCGACCTGCACGTCCGCCCCGGCGAGCATGTCGCCCTGCTCGGCGCCAGCGGCTCGGGCAAGTCGACCATCCTCGCGCTCGCCGCAGGTCTGGCGCCATGTGAGAACGGCCGCATCAGCGTTGGTGGACAGCCGGCCGGACCTGCATCGCAGGGCGCCATCGCCTGGGTCGGCCAGAAGCCGCACATCTTCGCCGGCACGATCGTCCAGAACGTCTCGCTTGGCCGCCCCGATGTTTCGCCACAGATCGCGTATGACGCACTTGATGCTGCCAGCCTCGGCAGCCTTGCCGCCGCCTATAGAAGCCGCCCGCTCGGCGAAGGCGGTGCCGGCCTGTCCGGCGGCGAAGCGTTGCGGCTCGCCATCGCCCGCGCCGCCTGCAATCCCGACGCCCGCATCATTCTCGCCGACGAGCCGACGGCGCACCTCGATGCCGAGACAGCCGACGAGATCACCGATTCCCTGCTGGTGCTGGCAAAAGGCCGGACACTGCTTGTCGCCACCCATGATCCGCGTCTGGCCGCCCGCATGAGCCGCACCATCCCAATCCATGCCGAGCCCGCCCGGGAGGCTGCCGAATGAGCACGTCGCTGTCCGATCTCAAGCCGATCCTCAAGCTCTTCGCCGCCGAGCGCAAGCGTGGCCTGCTGCTCGGGGCCGCCATGTCCGCAGCCACCGTCGGCGCCGGCATCGCCCTGCTCGGTCTCTCCGGCTGGTTCATCACCGCAACCGCGGTCGCCGGATTGTCGGTGGCGACGGCGGTGACCTTCGACGTCTTCGCGCCGTCGGCCGGCATCCGCCTGCTCGCCATCGGCCGCACGGCATCGCGTTACGGCGAGCGGCTGACGACGCATGATGGCACGCTGAGCGTGCTTGCCGCGCTGCGCGAGCGCTTGTTTCGCGGCTGGGCGGCGGCGGGTGCCGCACGCGCCCTCGCCCGCCGCCCGGCCCGGCTGCTGTTTCGCCTGACCGGTGACATCGACGCGCTGGATTCGCTTTATCTCCGCGTTCTGGTCCCCGCTGGCGTCGCCTTCGTCGCAACGCTCGCGACAGGCATCACGCTGGGCCTCATGCACCCGCTCTTCGGCCTTCTGGCCGGGCTGCTTCTCTTGATCGCCGGCCTCGGCATTCCGCTCTGGGCCGGCCGGGTGGCAGCGAGGCATGCGCGCCGCCGCGCCTACGGCGTCGAGGCCATGCGTGCCCGCACCATCGATCTCGTCGCCGGCCAGACCGACCTGCTGATGGCCGGGCGGCTGGAGGCGCAAACCGCATCCATATCGACCGCCGACCGCTATGGCGCCGATGCCGACGACTGTCTCAGCCGCATAGAGGCGCGCGTCGCCTTCGGCTTCGGTGCCGCCTCGACGGTGCTGCTCACCGGCTCGCTGCTGACTGTTGCAGCGCTCGCCGGCGCCGGCATCATCACCGCGCCGGTTGCCGCCCTCGGCATCCTGATCGCCTTCGCCGCCGTCGAGCCCTTCGGCGCCCTGCGCCGCGGTGCCCTCGAACTCGGCCGCACGCTGCTGGCCGCCAAGCGCATCGGGCCACGGTTGTCGGCTGACGCATTGAGCCAGAACCGTGTGGCGAGCCCCCTCGACCTGGCATTCCAGCTGACGAATGTTTCTGCCGGCTATGGCCCGGATACCTTGATCATCAACAATGTCACGCTCAGCCTGGATTCAGGCGAGAAGCTCGCCTTGGTCGGCTCAAGCGGCGCAGGAAAGTCGACGCTGCTGGCTCTGCTCGCAGGCGAGATTCCCGCCGATCGCGGAACCATCGCCAGTGATCGGACGACCTTGCTGACCCAGCGCACCGAACTGTTCCAGGACACGCTGCGCGGCAACCTGCAACTGGCCGATCCCGCGGCCACGGACGACGATCTTCGCCGCGTGCTGATGGCCGCGGGCCTGCTTGCCGACGTCGCTTGCCTGCCCGGAAAACTCGACACCCGCCTCGGCGAAGGCGGCATGGGGCTTTCGGGCGGCCAGTCGCGCCGCCTGGCGCTTGCGCGGCTGTTCCTGCGCGACACGCCGCTCTGGCTGCTCGACGAACCGACCGAAGGTCTTGATCGGGAGACCGCACGCGACGTGATGGCCCGCCTGTCCGAGAGGGCCGCGGGGCGCTCGCTCGTTATCGCCACCCATATCCGCCGCGAGGCCGCCATCGCCGATGTGATCGCAACGCTCGATGGCGGTCGCATCACCAGCATTTCACGCCGCGGAGAGATGGCGTTCGAAGAGGCTCTGAACCGGCTAAGACCGGACTGAGCGACGTGCATGTCCGCCACGCAATCCGGCATGGCGGAACATCTTCGTGCCCCATAAGGGGCGTGGGAGAAAGACCATGGAACTCGACATCGTCGACCTATCGCGTTTTCAATTTGCGCTGACGGCGCTCTACCACTTTTTATTCGTACCCCTCACCCTTGGCCTCGCCGTGCTTTTGGCCATCATGGAAACCGTCTACGTCATGACCGGCCGACCGATCTGGCGGCAGATGACGAAATTCTGGGGCACGCTGTTCGGCATCAACTTCGCCATCGGCGTCGCCACCGGCATCGTCATGGAATTCCAGTTCGGCATGAACTGGAGTTATTACAGCTATTACGTCGGCGACATCTTCGGCGCCCCTCTGGCGATCGAAGGGCTGATGGCCTTCTTCCTCGAGGCCACCTTCGTCGGCTTGTTCTTCTTTGGCTGGGACAAGCTCTCCAAGGTCGGTCACCTCGCGGCGACATGGTGCGTGGCGCTCGGCTCGAACTTCTCCGCACTCTGGATTCTCGTTGCCAATGGCTGGATGCAAAACCCGGTCGGATCGGCGCTCAATCCGCAGACCATGCGCATGGAAGTGACCAGCTTCTTCGACGTCGTGTTCAACCCCGTCGCCCAGGCGAAGTTCGTCCACACCGTCTCGGCCGGCTACGTCTGTGCCTCCATCTTCGTGCTCGGCGTCTCGGCCTGGTACCTCTTGAAGGGCAGACACATCGAGATCGCCAAGCGCTCGATGACGGTGGCCGCCTCCTTCGGTCTCGCCTCGGCGCTGTCGGTCGTCGTCCTTGGTGACGAGAGCGGCTACCTCGCCACCGAAAACCAGAAGATGAAGCTCGCCGCCATCGAGGCCATGTGGGAAACAGAGCCGGCACCGGCCCCCTTCACCGTCATCGGCTTTCCGGACCAGCAGGCACGCGAAACCCACTTCGCCGTTCACATTCCCTGGGCCATGGGCATCATCGGCACCCGGTCGCTGACAACCGTGATACCAGGCATCAACGAGCTCGAGGAACACGCCAAGACCCGCATTCGCGACGGCATCAAGGCCTATGACGCGCTGATGCAGATCCGCGCGGCCGGCTCGCCGGACAAGATTGCGCTCGACGCCAAGAATTCGTTCGCCGATCTCGGGCACGAACTCGGCTATGCCCTGTTGTTGAAGCGCTATGTCGATGACCCGCGAACAGCAACCGATGCACAGATCGACCAGGCGGCCCGCGACACCATCCCGCATGTCCCGACACTGTTCTGGTCATTCCGTGTGATGGTCGGGCTCGGCATGTTCTTCATCCTCTTGACGGCCACCTTCTTCTGGCTGTCCGCCCGCCGCCGCCTCGACGCCTACCCATGGCTGCTGCGCATCGCCGTCCTTGCCATCCCGCTGCCGTTCATCGCCATCGAGTTCGGCTGGGTCGTGGCCGAGTTCGGGCGCCAGCCGTGGATCATCGAAGGCGTGCTGCCAACGGCGGCCGCCGTCTCCAGCCTCGGCGCCAGCATCGTGCTTTTGACTATCCTTGGCTTCGCCGTGCTCTACACGGTGCTGATCGTCATCGAGATGACCCTGATGGTGAAAGCGATCCGCAAGGGGCCGGAGCCGGACCACGAACCGGAAGCCGAGTTGATTTCATCAAACCTCGTTCCCGCTGCGGAGTGATTGATCATGATCCTGCACGAACTCATCGACTACCAAACGCTCCGCCTGATCTGGTGGCTGCTGATCGGCGTCCTGCTGATCGCCTTCGCTGTCACGGACGGTTTCGACCTCGGCGTCGGCATGCTGCTGCCCTTTGTCGGCAAGACCGATACCGAGCGCCGCATCGCCATCAACACCATCGGCCCTGTCTGGGAAGGCAACCAGGTCTGGCTGATCCTCGGCGGCGGCGCCGTGTTCGCCGCATGGCCGCCGCTCTATGCGGTGTCCTTCTCTGGCTTTTACCTGGCGATGTTCGCGATCCTCTTCGCCCTCATCCTGCGGCCGGTCGCCTTCAAGTACCGCTCGAAGCGTGAAAGCGCCCGCTGGCGGAGCAATTGGGACATGGCCTTGTTCATCGGCGGCTTCGTCCCATCGCTGATCTTCGGCGTCGCTGTCGGCAACGTGCTGCAAGGCGTTCCTTTCCGTTTCGATCCGTCGGACATGCGGATCTTTTATGAAGGCACGTTCTTCGGCCTGCTCAATCCCTATGCGCTGCTCTGTGGCCTGCTGTCGGTCGCCATGCTCACCATGCACGGCGCCGCCTGGCTAGTGCTGAAATCGAGCGGTCCGGTTTCCGACCGGGCGAGACGCTACGGCAGCGCCGCTGCGCTTCTCGTCATCGTGCTCTTCGCGCTTGGGGGGATTTTCCTGGCTCTCGGCGTCAACGGCTATTCCATCACAAGCGAGGTCGTTACCGGCGGCCCGTCGAACCCGCTCTTCAAGACGGCCTCGCATGACGGATCCTGGCTGGCGAACTATGGCAGCCACACATGGATGCTGATCGCGCCGATAGCAGGGTTCCTCGGCGCCATCGCCACCTTCATCGCCATCCGCGCCCGGCTGGAAGTCGGAACCCTACTGTTCAGCAAACTGTCGATCTTCGGCATCATCTCGACGGTCGGCGTGTCGATGTTCCCGTTCATCCTGCCCTCCTCGCTCGACCCGAAGTCGAGCCTGACGGTATGGGATGCCTCGTCCAGCCACCTGACGCTGTTCATCATGCTGGTGGTGTCGGCGATCTTCCTGCCGATCATCTTTGCCTACACGGCCTGGGTCTACAAAGTGCTCTGGGGCAAGGTCGACGAGAAATCGGTCACCGACAAAAGCGGTCACGCATACTGAAGGAGAAAAACGATGTGGTATTTCGCATGGATACTCGGCCTGCCGCTGGCAGCCGCCTTCGCCGTCCTCAATGCCATGTGGTACGAGCTGATCGACGATCAGGCCAAGAAGAAGACGTCGTGACGGCACCAGCCGCCATCGATAACGAAAGGGGCTGCGCTCGGACAAAGCGCAACCCCTTTTCATCCGCATGACGTCGATATGAATCAGTAGCTCGCGGCGACAAAAATCTTCGCCAGCGCCTCGATGCCATCCTGATCCTGCGCATCGAACCGTGATGGGATCGGGCTGTCGAGATCGATGACGCCGAGGATCCTGCCGTCGTGGTGCAACGGCACCACCAGCTCCGAGCGCGAGGCGGCGTCGCAGGCGATGTGGCCGGGAAATGCGTGGACGTCCTCGACAAGCATCGACTGCCGCCTGGCGACCGCCGTACCGCAGACGCCACGGCCGACCGCGATCCGCACGCAGGCGGTCCGGCCCTGGAACGGTCCGAGCACCAGCTCGTCCGCTGATTTGAGGAAGTAGAAGCCGGCCCAGTTGAGATCCGGCAGCATCTCGAACATCAGGGCCGAGGTGTTGGCCGCATTGGCGATCATGTCACGCTCACCGTCGAGCAGCCCGTTCAACTGCTGGCTCAGTTCGCGATAGAACTCGACCTTGTCGGCCTGCTGGATCTTGGCTGTCTGAAACATGGCGATCTCCCTGTGGCTGCACTGTTCGGCCAGTACTCATCGGCTCGAACGGCCCTGATATAGCGATGAGGACGAAGCTTGCCAATTCCGTCCGACCGCCGTCGCGCCGCAACGATTTGGCAGATTGCCTCGGTTTCGATCTTGCCGGAGCGCGATAGGGCCATATCTCATTGTGATGTGGATCTCGTCCGACATCCGAGACGTGCATGCAACGTTCGGCATTTGCCGTCTCTCGCACATTGGTGGCGAGGCAGGCCGCCGGACAGGTGATGTCGGAAACAATAGGACCATACATTTTCAGTAAGGGGTAAAGACAATGACACCGGAAGACAGACGGGAAGTTTTCAGCCACCGCGAGATTGCGGCGATCATCAAGGGCATAACGCTGGACGATGGCACCGACGCACCGATCACCGGCAAGTCGCTGGGCGAAGCCATTCTCTTCGTCTCAGAGGAAGCCTCCACCAACGCCTCCAGCGCCCATGTTGTCTACGGCGCCAACGAATCGTTGAGCTACACCGATTGCCTCAGCATCTATCGCGACTACGGCCCAGCGCTTCGACGCGGTTCCAACTGACGGCGGTACGATTCTGAGACTGAGGTCGCACCCTCACCACACTGCTGCCGGGTCACGTCAGCATATTGGCCGAGCACCATCGGGAGGGCGCCGACCGATGCAAATTCGCTGGAGATCCTCCCCTATTCGCGTGATTGTGCGCAGCAGCAAATTGCACTATACGGCCCTGCGTCGGGACCACGTTGCCGCGGCGCCTCCATCTCTCCAAGCTGAATATGTTTCCATGACATCTCCCAATTCGCCGGCGCGTGGCGTTCTGATCGCTTTTGCCGCCTATGCCGTGTTTGCCTTCAGCGACGCATCGATCAAGATCCTGCACGGCACCATTCCATCGCTGGAAATCGCCTTCATCGGCGCACTCTTCGGCACGGCCGCCCTCCCCTTCATCAAGGCAAAGGACGACAGCTGGTTCGATGTCGTTCGCTCGACCAATCGCACGCTGTGGCTTTTGCGCTTCGTCTGCGGCGCCATCGGCGCCATCGCCTCGATCATCACCTTCACGCTGTTGCCGATGGCCGAAGCCTTCTGCCTGCTGTTCCTGCTGCCGTCCTTCGTCACCATCCTCTCCGTCATCTTCCTCAAGGAAGACGTTCGCTGGCAACGTTGGGCAGCTGTCTTCGTCGGCTTTGCCGGGGTTCTGGTCGTGCTGCGTCCCGGCTTCCGCGAACTCTCGATCGGCCATCTGGCAGCGGCGATCGGCGGCCTGACGGCGGCGATCTCGATCGTCGTGCTGCGAAAGATGGGGCCCGCCGAAAAGCGCCTGTCGCTCTATGGCGCCGCCCTGCTCGGCACGATCACCGTCAGCGGCGTCCTGATGGTCTCCAACTTCGTCATGCCGACGCCGTACCAGTGGCTCTTCATCGCCAGCTACGGCCTGCTCGGCGCTGCCGGCAACGTCATGCTGATGAACGCCGCACGGATGGCGCCGGCCAATCTGGTCGCACCGCCGCAATACAGCCAGATGCTCTGGGCGATCGCCTTCGGCTATCTGATTTTCGACGACGCCGTGGATCTGCCGATGGCCGGCGGCATCCTGCTGATCATCTGCTCCGGCCTGCTGACGCTCGCCCGCGAGCGCAAGCGCGGCACGCCGCTGCCACGCGCCGTCGTCTCCTCCGACAGCCAGGCGCCGCTTGCAACCTCGATCGAACCGGACGAGACGAGCGCCCCGAACGCCTGAGAGGTGTTCGTCCTCGCATAGCCCGAAACGAAATCACCCCTGCCCGCGTTTCATCGCTGGCAGGGGTGTTTTTTTGGCCGATCGATCGGATCGGATTATCGGCGTAGCACCGGGCAGCCACGGACGTTGCCGAAGCTGATTTCATCGGGACCACGACGCGAGAAGCCCTGAACGATCACGCGACGCGGCGTGATATCGACCACCCGGGCGCGACGGAAACCGTAGTCACGCGCAATGTCTTCCGCCAGCCGTGGATCGCAGCCGCGCGGACGGCCGCCATAGGGCGGTGGCGGTGGTGGGCGACCATAGCCTGGAGGCGGCGGCGGGCGTCCGTAGCCGGGGGGTGGTGGCGGACGGCCATCATCAAGGTAGAAGCCCTGGGCGGACACTGGCGCAACGGCGCCGGCAAGCGTGCCGGCCGCGAGCACCAGGGCAAATCCCGCCTTGGTCAGAAATTGCATCATCGAAATCTCCCATATCGCGTGGAAGAAACCACGCAGCTTTTCGATTCGTTCGAAGCCGGCTGGAAAGTGCCCCGCCGGCGGCATTCAGTCTTATGCGATTCGCACAAGGCAGGGCGAAAATGGCGGCGCCAAGGCGATGCCGGCACCGCCCGACCCGATCAGCGACGGATCTGCGGGCAACCGCGCACGTTGGCAAAGAACATGCGTTCCCAGTGACCGCGATGGCCGCGGCCCGAAACGACGACGCGGCGCGGCGTGATGTCGGTCACGCGGACATTGCGCAAACCTGCCCAGCGTGCCTTCTCAACGGCGCGGACGGGCGAGCAGGCACGGGCCGGACGATATTGTATGTCGACGATGGAGGCCTGGTGTGGGGATGCAGCGGCGGCAATCGGTGCGGTTGCGGAAACAGACGCGAATGCAAGAAACGCTGCCAGGGATGCCTTACCGTAAATGTTCATGGTCACACTCTCATATCAGTTCCAACAATCTCCCTTGCGGGAATGCGAGGACCATAAACGCCTGAAAATGAACGATGTTCGAACCCGCCATTCAGTTTCCGTTCAGTTGCCGAGATGCAGCACCACCTCGCGCCGATGCGGGCTCTCGCGATGCTCGAACAGATAGATTCCCTGCCAAGTGCCAAGCGCAAGCCGTCCGTTGACGACAGGAATGCCGATCGAAACCTGCGTCAGCGCGGCCTTGATATGCGCAGGCATGTCATCCGGCCCTTCCATCGTATGGACGATCCAACGCATCGACGGATCGGAGGACGGCGGCACAAGCCGACGAAAGAACGCATTGAGATCTGTCTTCACATCGGGATCGGCATTTTCCTGAATCAACAGCGAGCAGGACGTATGGCGCACGAACACCGTCAGCAATCCCTCGTCGAAATCGCACGAACGAACGAAATCCGAGACATTGTCGGTGAACTCGTAAAGCCCCTGCCCGCGTGTGGACAGGCTGACGATCGTTTGCGGCATGGCGACACTCCTGAGATGACAACTCAAGCCAGAGGTCGCGCGCGCCACCCGCCAAGTCAATGGCTGCTAAAGCTGCAGGAACGGAACGAAGCCGCCGTAGATCATGCGCTTGCCATCGAAGACCGTCTTCCATTCGTCGCCCTGCAGCACAGGGTCGGACATGACCTTGGCGTTGATCGCGTCGCGGTGCTCCCGCGATTCGTAGCTGATCCACGAAAAGACGACGACCTCGTCGTCGCTGGCCTGCACCGCCCGCGGAAACGAGGTGACCTCGCCATAGGGCACGTCATCGCCCATGCATTCGACATAATCCTTGGCGCCGTAGGATTTCCAGACAGCGCCGGCCTTGGCGGAGAGCGCCTTGTAGGCATCTATATTCTGCTTCGGCACGGCAACGATAAAGCCATCGACATAAGCCATGATCTTCTCTCCCATGACAGGTTGCGTCGCTTCAAGGACGGATGAGAACCGTTCGAACCGACTCATATGGGGAAAAATAGGCACACCTGCGCACAGACAAGGCCGCTAAGCCGCGCAGCCGGCGCTATTTTCCCTCGATCTGGCTATGCGCGCTTGCATGGAAGGTACGGAACCGCTCCACGAGGAAATCGACAAGCGTTCGAACGGATGTCGGAAGTCCTCGCGAAGCAGTGAAGACGATGTAGATCGTCGCCTGCGACATCTGATACTCCGGCAGCAGCCGCACGAGGCTTCCGTCGCGCAAGCCCTCCGCACAGACGATTTCAGGCAAGAGCCCCACGCCGACGCCCGCGTGAATTGCCTGTAGAACGGCCGGAACGCTGCGGCAGATCATCCTCGGTCTATGCTCGTGCTTGTGAGCCGTGCCGTCCGCAGCCACGAACTCCCAGACGTCGAGCTCTCTCCATTCCGCCATTTCTCCGGTGAACGATACGGTCGGCATGCTGGCCAGAGCCTCGATACCGCCGGCTTCCGGCAAACGTGCGGCAACTTCCTTGTTGGCGACAAGAATGAGATCGACTTTGCTGAGGACGCGCATGGTGAGCTCGGTGTCGGTTTCCTCGGTCAGTTGCGCGCGAATCGCCAAGTCCAGCCTGTCGTTGATAATGTCCATCCGCTGGTCGGTGGCGATGATTTGCAACTGGATCTTCGGGTGGAGCAGCAGGAACTCCGGAAATATCCCGCCGAGTGCGCCTTCGACCAACCCCGTCGGAACCCCGAGTCGAATCGTCCCCTGCGGGTCGCCATTGGCATCGCCCACGGCTCTGGTGGCACGTTCGACCTCACGCAACATGTTCTCGCAGTAAACATATAGTGATTGGCCGATTTCCGTTACCCTGAAGCGATGAACGGTTCGCTCGATTAGGCGGACGCCCAGCCGGTCCTCGAGCGCGGATATGTGCCGGCTGAGTTTCGACTTCGGCAGGCCGAGCACCCTACCCGCCGCAGAGAAGCCGCCATGCCTCACAACCGCTGCAAAATAAGCGAAATCATTCATGTCAGGGAATTTGGTCTCGGCCGTGGGCATTAGCTGTCTCTTCTAAAAAATGTTCTAAAACGTCTACTCCCGAGTGTCGCTTACGCCTAGCGGCGAGAGATGCCAACTGCGGCATCGACGCATTCGTTCCAAATTTGGAACATTGCGTTCCAGCGAACGCACTTCATTTTGCTGCAGCGCGGTACTATCTCCCCGTTGTCGCCGTTGATCTGCTCTTGCACGCTCACCGGATTGCTCCACGGAGCCCTCAAAAAACGTCGTAACGCGATGCTCCGCAGTTTGCGGAGCATCGCGTTTTTTCGTCTAAGTCATTGATATTGTGGCAAAATAATCACATTTCACTCTAAACAAGTTTCATAAAAGTGATTTCGAACAAATCTGAATTGATAGATTTGCTTCGGGATGAGAGAGAAGGTCCAGCGGTTCGCTGATCCGCGTGCCGAAAGGCTGTTATCGGAACAGTCGCCAATAACATTCGTGTTTCTGGCGACGGTCCTTCGAAAAGGAAATGGATTTCTAATGAACATTCGGATGGTTATGTTGACGTCTGCAGCGGCTCTCGCTGCAGTTGCGTCGCCAGTATTCGCTGCTGACGCAATCGTTGCAGCTGAACCTGAAGCAGTAGACTACGTCCGCGTCTGCGACGCGTACGGCACCGGTTACTTCTACATCCCAGGCACCGAAACCTGCCTCAAGGTTGGTGGTTACCTGCGTTTTGAAGTGTACGGCGGCAAGCACATCAACGGTACGTCTGACTGGAACGCTCGTACGCGCGCCCAGGTTTCGTTCACCGCCAAGAGCGACACCGAATACGGTCCTCTGACCGGCGTTATCGTTCTGCGTAACAACGGCGACAACTCGTCGACCAACAGCACGCTGGACTCTGCTTACATCGACATCGCCGGCCTCCGCGCTGGTCTGTTCTACAGCTGGTGGGATGACGATTTGAGCGGCGAGCCGGACACCCTGTCCAGCTTCGAAACTCTGCACAACTCGGTTCGTTACCAGTACGAATCCGGCGACTTCTACGCTGGCGTCAGCGTTGACGAGCTGGAAGACGGCTACTTCAAGTCGGGCGAACGTCCTAACAACGTCGGTATCGCAGCTGCTGTTGGCGGCAAGGTCGGCGCAGTCAGCTACCAGGTCATCGGCGGTTACGACACCGACAACGAAGAAGGCGCCGTTCGCGGTATGCTCTTCGCTGACATCGGTCCTGGCACGCTCGGCCTGGCCGCAGTTTACGCTTCTGGCCCGAACTCCTACTACGCTCAGTCGGAGTGGACGGTTGCTGCTGAATACGCTGCAAAGATCACCGACAAGTGGACCATCACCCCGATGGCTCAGTACTTCGGCAACTACGTCACCGACACCAGCAACGGCGCTATTCCGTCGTCGTTCAACGGCCTCGGCGACGCTTGGCGCGTTGGCGTAACCGTCGACTACCAGATCGCTGACAACCTCTACGCAAAGGGCACCGTGAACTACACGGATGCTGACGATGCTGACGACGTTACGACGGGCTTCTTCCGTCTGCAGCGCGCATTCTAATCTGAATGCCGACGCCCCGGCTTAGCGGCCGGGGCAACCTTTTCGAGTTTTGCGTTTTCTGATCCGATTGACCTCCGATCAGTTACGGGGATTGGTCCGGTTTCCCTGCCGGACCATCCTTGACGCCAGAAGCAGTCCTCTGGCGCAAGAATTGGACGCTCGCGTCCCAGCCTAATAGGCAAACCTGCCTCCGCTGATTTTTCCCGCCTGAATGCCTTTATCTCGCGTACGCCGCTTCCCGGCAGACGTTAAGCCATACTCTGTTGCATCATCCGCTCAATCCGCCGTTTGGACGATCGAATCGACACGGTCTGGATAAAAGGCAACATAGTCCTTGATCTCGCTGACAGCGTCATGAGGGGTCTCGTAAGTCCAGATCGCGTTCTCCGAACGCTTTCCGCCCGCCGGGATGCTGTAATACGACGCCTCGCCCTTATACGGGCAGTAACTCCTGTGATCGCTTCGCTGGAGAGATGTCATGTCGACATCGGAACGCGGCAGATAGTAGACGGAGGGGTAACTGGCCTCCTGGAGCGACAGCGCCTGCCTGCTATCGGCAATCACCCGGCCATCAACCATCACCACGACGCGTTTTGCGTTTCGAGTGATGGCGATCGGGTGTTCCGGGCCCGGTAGCTTCACTTGCTGCAATGACATCGGCGGTTCCTCCTGATCATGATTCCATATAGGGGCGCAGTCAGGCACGTCCAATGTCGCGCCCTCCAGCCTGTCCGCAGTGCAGCGACTAATTCTACTCGTCACCCTTAACCGATGGGGCCTGCGCATCATCGCGGCATCGCAGAACGCATGAATCAATCAGTCAGAAGAACTCATCAAGCAGCTGATACCGCTTCATCTTTTCGACATCGAGCGGCCCGCATCCATAGTGATCGCAAAACGGTTGAACAAAGGCACCACCGAAGTTCCTCTCGATGCTTCCGCAGGCAAGAGCGATATCCTGGTAACGATCGGCAATCCCCAAGCGTCCACAATCGATAAATCCGGCGCCATCCTCAAGCGCGATAAGATTCGGCAGGCAAGCGTCACCATGCGTGACCACCAAATCCTCAGCGGTGACCGGAATATTGCCAAGGGCGGAAAACAACGCAGCCGCGCTCTGCCCGGCCCGCTCCGTGTCGAAATCGCCCTCATCGACGACCCCGGCCCGCATCCGGCGTTCAGCGGCTGCAAGCCGCAGCGGCCAGCGATGATCGAAAGGGCAACGGGCTACATCAATGGCGTGCAGCCGGCGAAGTGCCGTTGCCAGCATTCGGACGCGCTCGGCAGCTGATAGAGCCGTTTCGGATGCAAGGTCGCACCCCGGCAAAGCGCTTACCAGAAGCCAGTCGGCGCCACCGTCCCGGACGAAGGCGATGACATCGGGGCAAGGCAAGCGTTGCGACCGCAGCCATGTCAGCCGCGCGGCCTCGTCGGCAAGTTCACTGAGTGGGCCATGTATGTCGCGCTTGAGATAAACATCTGGAGAGCCGTCTCTTTCGAGACGAAACACGTCTGACGCAGACCGTCCCAGCTGATCACGTCGCCAGGTATAGCCCGCCAGCAGAGGCTCAAGTGATGCAGGAATATCCAAGGACATCTCCGAAGCGGCTGGCGCTCGCCTCACCTTGAACGGGAAGCAACAATCAGTGCAGGGTTTCCGGCTGCATTTCGCCGGAGAGAATGGATAGAGCCTCTTCGAGCGCCGTGACCAGGATATCGGTCAGTTCGTCACCGCGGCTTTCGATGATAGCCACCTTGGTGGCTTCGTCCTGCAGTTCGAAAAAGCGCTCGATTTCGTTCGACATGTCATTGTCCCCTCTTGTGCCGCTAACATCCGGCGATGGGACAAAGCTAGGCGGTCATGCTTGTGTCGAACTGGAGCGGCAACCGAGTCACCCCGCCGTCCCGCTTCGACACACCCAACTTAGCGCATCTGGCAAAAGCTTCCAGAGCGTTAAGCAAAACTCCCGTTATTTCGATAACATCAATTGGACGAATTCCTGACTATCAAGGGACAGCGAGACAGCCGAAAGACTGCTGCCAAGCTACCAAAACGACCGGCCTGAAGGAGTATGCAATGAAATTCGGCACTGTAATCTTGGGTCTTTTCGCTGCCGGATGCACGACATCAGCCGCGCAAGCAAAGACGATTTGCACAGTCGTGGCAGACGCCAAGAGCGGCGAAACGCTGATGCAGCAAGGCGATTGTGCCGGCCGCGTCACACCAGCATCCACCTTCAAGGTCGCGCTCAGCGTCATCGGCTACGACACCGGTTTTCTCAAGGACGAGCACACGCCAACGCTGCCCTTTCGCAAGGGCTACGTCGATTGGGGTGGCGACAACTGGAAACAGCCGACCGACGCCGTTCGCTGGTTGAAATACTCGGTGGTCTGGTTCTCACAACAGATCACCCACGCGCTCGGAGAAGAGACGCTTCACGATTACGCGACGAAGCTATCCTACGGTAACGCCGACTTTTCCGGCGACGTCGGCAAGAACAACGGTCTCGATCGGGCATGGATCGCGTCATCTCTGAAGATATCCCCGTTGGAACAGATCGCCTTTTTGAAACGGCTGGTCAACCGTCAGCTTCCCGTCAGCGCTCACGCCATGGATATGACGATGAAGGTCGTCGAGACCACCGAAGGACGCGATGGCTGGACCGTCAAGGGAAAGACCGGCATGGCCTACCCGAGAAAACCCGACTACACCTTCGACGAGGAACATCCGTGGGGCTGGTTCGTCGGCTGGGCAACGAAGGGCGATCGCACCTTGGTCTTCGCCCGCCTCATCCAGGACGACCGCAAGATCGCAGGCACCGCCGGCGTTCGCGCGCGCGATGCGTTTCTGTCCGAGTTGCCGGCAATCGTAGACAAGGCGAGCCAGTAACGACGAACGGTGTTCGCCGTGGGTCAGGCCACGATCAGAAATCAGGAAAACCGCGACTTCTCCACTGCGCTCTCGGAACCGGATCGCCGACATCATAGGCAAACGACACGACCTTGGTGGCGTCTGCATCCACTTCGCAGCGGAAGCGCATGTCATACCACCGCGAATTGGCCCGGAAAGCGCCGCGCTTGACGTCGAGAACCGTGCCCTGCGACAGGCGATAGGATGGCAGCAGTTCCGGCTGGTAATGCTGCGGCGCGCGCTTCAGCTGCTCGCGCAGCTCCGTTGTGCAGAGTTCGGCGACACGAACGCCGCGCGGCATGCCATCGATCGCCGTCCGCGCAACGCTGTCGTCGCTGTCACTCTGCGAATAGATCTTCTTCGCCTTGGTCAGTGGATCGGCCGATGTCGCAGCGGTCGCCGTCGGATCGGCCTTGGCCGTCTCTTTCGGCTTGGTCTGCGTAATAGCTGTAGTCGGCACGCCCAGCGCCTCGGCAGCCGGGCCGTTGTTCTCCGCGTGCGCGTCGGCGACGGCGACCTCAGGCAGGTTTATGTCGTCCGGAACAGGCTTGGCCGGGGGCGTGTCCGCAACATCGGGCTTGCCTGCCGAGGCGGCATCATCCGGCTTTGGGTCCAGCGCATCCGGTGTCCCAGCCGGCTTTCCTGATTCCTTCGAGGCGTCGCCATCCTCGGCCTTCTTCGGTCCGGTGTTCTTGTCGCCGAATTCGAAGACCGGTCGCATCGGCTGCAGCGGCTGCGGCTTGCCATCTTTTCCAGCGGCCTGCTCGTCCGCCTTGGCCTGCTCGGCTGGATCCGGCTTCGGCTGCTCCTGAGCCTTTTTCTCTTCTGGCTTCTTCTCTTCAGGCTTCGGCTCGGGTGGCTTCTGCTCCGGAGGCTTGGGCGGCTCCGGTGGCTTTTCTTCAGGCGGCTTTTCCTCTGGGGGCTTGGCGGGCGGTGGCGGTGGTGGCGGCTCGGCTTTCGCCTCCTCCTTCGGAGGCTCCGGCGGCTTCGTCTCGGCCTTTTTCTCCTCGGTTTTTTTCTCGTCGGCCGGCTTCTCTGCNNTGCTTTTCCTCGGGTTTCTTCTCTTCCGGGATCTTCAACGCAGCCTGCTCTTCCGGTTTTTTCTCGTCCGGCTTCTTCTCTTCGGGAGGCGGCACCATCTCGACGCTGACGGTCTCTTCCTCCGGCGTCGGGATCGGTTGGGGCAGCTTGACGAGAAACGAGGAAACGACGACGACGTGCAGCAGCACTGAGGCAAACACGCCCCAGCCGAACACTCCCCAACGCTTTTCCAGAATCTTGGCCATGCCCACGTGAATGCTGAAAGACAAGCTGTCGATGTGGCCTTTTAAGAAGGCGGCATCAAGCCTTAAAGCAAAAAAACAGACCTAGCTGACATTGGCGTGAACGCGATGCTGTCGATCGACAGCATCGCGAAGGCTTGGATCAGTGTTCTCGTATGTCTGCCGGGGTTATTTGCAATCGGAGACGATGAGCTTGCAGTTCGGGCAATCCTTCAGCGCCATCTTTTCAGCTTCGCGCTTCGTGTCGCCATAGCCGATGCCGTAATTCACCCGATCACCGGCATAGGCGCCGCAGGTTTCGAACCACACCGCCACTTCGCAGCTATCGTTGCCGGCATCCTTGCAGGTCTTCACGGCATTGCGCTGCGCCTCGTTCTTCGTCGAGCCCCAGCCGACACCATATCCGGCCTCGCTCGCGGAGACGCCCTGCTCATCGTTTACGGCGATGGCACCGATGGCGTAGGCCGGCGCGATGGAGGCGGTCAGAGTGGCGGTGGCAAGCAGCAGTGCAGCAACAATTCTCATTGGATTTCCCTGTGAAACTATAGCCAACCGTTGAGTGATTTCGCAGGCGTCAGCAATCTCCATTATTGGGCGGGTCGCACGCCGACGGACACCACCCGAGACCACAGGCACTCCGAAGTCCAAACGCGAAAAAGCCGGACACAAGGCCCGGCTTTTTCGATTTTCACTTAATCGCCCAATGGACGAAACATTAGCTGTCGAGGAACGACCGCAGCTTGCGCGAGCGGCTCGGATGCTTCAGCTTGCGCAGCGCCTTTGCCTCGATCTGACGGATACGTTCGCGGGTCACCGAGAACTGCTGGCCGACTTCTTCCAGCGTATGGTCGGTGTTCATGCCGATGCCGAAGCGCATGCGCAGAACGCGTTCTTCGCGCGGAGTCAGCGATGCCAAAACGCGGGTCGTCGTTTCGCGCAGGTTCGCCTGAATGGCGGCGTCGATCGGCAGAAGCGCGTTCTTGTCCTCGATGAAGTCACCGAGATGCGAATCCTCTTCGTCACCCACAGGGGTTTCGAGCGAGATCGGCTCCTTGGCGATCTTCAGGACCTTGCGGACCTTTTCGAGCGGCATTGCCAGCTTTTCAGCCAGCTCTTCCGGCGTCGGTTCGCGGCCGATCTCGTGCAGCATCTGGCGCGAGGTACGAACGATCTTGTTGATCGTTTCGATCATATGCACCGGAATACGGATCGTGCGGGCCTGGTCGGCGATGGAACGGGTGATCGCCTGACGGATCCACCATGTCGCATAGGTCGAGAACTTGTAACCACGACGGTATTCGAACTTGTCGACCGCCTTCATCAGGCCGATATTGCCTTCCTGAATGAGGTCGAGGAACTGCAGGCCGCGGTTCGTGTACTTCTTGGCGATGGAGATGACGAGACGAAGGTTCGCTTCGACCATTTCCTTCTTGGCGATGCGCGCTTCGCGCTCGCCCTTCTGCACCATCGACACGATGCGACGGAACTCGGCGATCGAGATGCCGGTTTCAGTCGCGAGATTCTGGATTTCCTGACGGATATCGCGGATCGTCGTATTCTCGCCCTTGGCGAATTCTTTCCAGCCGCGTGCAGCCAGATTGCCGATCGACTTCATCCAGTTCGGATCAAGCTCGGCGCCCTGATACTGCTCGAGGAACGAGTCGCGCTTGACGCCGTAGGATTCGGCGAGACGCAACAGGCGGCCTTCGTTCTGCATCAGTCGCTTGGAGATGTCGTAGAGCTGCTCGACGAGCGCGTCGACGCGGTTCTGGTTCAGCGACAGAGACTTGACGGCCTTGATAAGCTCATCCTTGAGCTCCTTGTAGCGGCGCTCCTGGGCGGACGACAGTGTGCCTGTCGCGGCAAGGCGCTGCTCGACCTGCTGGTCCTGCAGCTTGCGCAGCTTCTTGTAGGTCTCGGCGATGATGTCGAGCGTTTCCATCACCTGCGGACGCAGTTCGGCTTCCATGGCGGCCAGCGAAAGGTTGGACTCGTCTTCGTCCTCTTCCTCTTCCTCGCCCGGAAGGCCCTCGCCGCCGACATTGGTGATGTCGTCGTCGCCGGTGCGCACGCGCCGCGTCTTTTCCTTTTCCTCGGCGGCCTTGCGGTCAGCCTCGATCTTCTCGGGGCTCTGGAACTGCGGCGCAGCTTTGGCCTCGGGACCGGAATAGGTGGTTTCGAGATCGATGATCTCGCGCAGCAGCGTCGTGCCTTCGTTCAGTTCGTCGCGCCAGATGATGATCGCCTGGAAGGTCAGCGGGCTCTCACAGAGACCGCCGATCATCGTTTCGCGGCCGGCCTCGATGCGCTTGGCGATGGCGATTTCGCCTTCGCGCGACAGAAGCTCCACCGAGCCCATTTCGCGCAGATACATGCGCACAGGGTCGTCGGTACGGTCGGTCGGCTCTTTCTTCTTGGCGGTCGCAAGTGCGGTGCCGCTGGAAGGAGCAAGCTCTCCGCCTTCGCTTTCCTCATCGGAGCTGGAATCGTCGTCGTTGCTGTCATTGCTGCCAGCTTCTTCGGCTTCCTCATCTTCGATGACGTTGATGCCCATGTCGGAGAGCATCGACATCGTGTCTTCGATCTGTTCGGATGTCACTTCTTCGGACGGAAGAACAGCGTTAAGCTCGTCCATCGTCACATAGCCGCGTTTTTTCGCGGCTTTGATCATTTTCTTGACCGCGTCATCGGAAAGATCGAGAAGAGGGCCGTCGGTGCCGCCGTCGCGTTCGACTTCCGCTTCTTCGTTCTCTTTGACCTTGGTTGCCATGTATATCGTCGCCTTCCTGACGCTATTCAAACTCGCTGCGGTAAACGGCCATATCAAAGCCGGCACGCCGCAAACGGCCGTCTCGAATCACCTGATCCCAAATAACGGGATGAGATTTAATGCCTGATTAACCACGATTGCCGGCGCCGGACGACAGAGCTTTATTCTCATCAAATGTCCGGCCATGGTTGTGCGATCTGCCCTTGACCCAGTTCACCGCTATTCAAGTGGAACGGTGATTCCCACAATTTTAGTTCTCGTCAAGCTTTTCCAGTAAAAAAGCGTCAGAAAACGCGGAAAATGCCTTATCCACAGGCTCGGCACCGCTCACGCAGTTGCCAAGCATAGATAGGATGTCACCGCCGGAAGACAAGAGTGGTCATCTTTCTTCTCAAACGGCCAGGTTGTCGCAAGCTTTCGCCGCTCGCCGATCACCAGTCCATCACCACCTTGCCCGAATTGCCCGAGCGCATCGCCTCGAACCCCTCGCGGAAATCGTCGATGCCGATCCGGTGGGTGATGACACCGGTAAGGTCGAGCCCGCCCTGCACGAAGGCGATCATCTTGTACCAGGTCTCAAACATCTCGCGCCCATAGATGCCCTTCAGGTTCAGCATCTTGAAGATCACCTTGTTCCAGTCGATCTCGAAGCCAGCAGGCGCGATGCCGAGGATGGCGATCTTGCCGCCATTGTTCATCTTGTCGATCATGTCGCGGAAGGCAGGCGCCGCGCCCGACATCTCCAGCCCGACATCGAACCCTTCGGTCATGCCGATCGATTTCATCACGTCGGAAAGGTTCTCCTTCGACGCGTCGACGACGTGATCGATGCCGAGCTTGCGAGCGAGATCCAGCCGGTTGGGATTGATATCGGTGATGACGACCTTGCGCGCGCCGGAACGCTTGGCAACCAGCGCCCCCATGATGCCGATCGGCCCGGCGCCGGTGACCAGCACATCCTCGCCGACCAGATCGAAGGACAGCGCCGTGTGCACGGCATTGCCGAACGGATCGAAGATCGCCGCGATCTCATCGGGGATGTCGTCGGGGATCGGCACGACATTGGCTTCCGGAATGCATACGAACTCGCCAAAAGAGCCCGGTCGGTTGACGCCGACGCCAAGCGTGTTGCGGCAGAGATGCCCGCGCCCGGCCCGGCAATTGCGGCACTTGCCGCAGACGATATGGCCCTCGCCCGAGACCCGCTCGCCGACATGATATTTGGTGACGGCCGAACCGACCTCGGCGATCACACCGCAGAACTCGTGTCCGACCACCATCGGCACCGGAATGGTCTTCTGCGCCCACTGATCCCAGTTCCAGATGTGCACGTCGGTGCCGCAGATCGCCGATTTCCTGACCTTGATCAGCACGTCGTTCGGCCCGACATCCGGCACCGGCACCTGCTCCATCCACAGCCCGACCTCGGACTTCGATTTTACCAGCGCCTTCATCATGTTCGACATTCAATTCCTCCCAATTCTGTATCCTTGGCGCAGACCTCGCGGCTCCCCTTCTCCCCTCGGGGAGAAGGGGGACATCAAAGCTAAATCACACCCAATTCCCGCCCGGCCTCGGCAAACGCCGCGATCGCCCGCTCGACATCCGCGCGCGAATGCGCCGCCGACATCTGCGTGCGGATGCGCGCCTGTCCCTTCGGCACGACGGGAAAGGAGAAACCGATCACGTAGACGCCCTTCTTCAGCATCAGCGCCGCCATGTCCTGCGCCAGCTTGGCATCGCCGAGCATGACCGGAATGATCGGATGCCCCTCGCCCGCCAGCGTGAAGCCGAGCTTGGTCATCTCCGCGCGAAACAGCGCCGCATTGGCCGACAGCCGCTCGCGCAGCGCATCGCCATTGTCGATCAGATCGAACACCTTGAGAGACGCGGCCGCGATCACAGGCGCCAGCGTGTTCGAAAATAGATAGGGCCGCGACCGCTGCCGCAGCCACTCCACCACCTCGGCCTTGGCCGAGGTATAGCCGCCGGACGCGCCACCGAGCGCCTTGCCGAGCGTGCCGGTGATGATGTCCACCCGGCCCTCGACGCCGCAATGCTCGGCTGATCCGCGCCCGTGCTTGCCGACAAAGCCGACGGCATGGCTGTCATCCACCATCACCATCGCGCCGTACTTCTCGGCGAGATCGCATACGCCGCCGAGATTGGCGATGATCCCGTCCATCGAAAACACGCCGTCGGTGGCAATCAGCTTGAAGCGACTGCCTTCCGCCTTCTTAAGCTCTTGTTCGAGGGCTGCCATGTCGTTGTTGGCGTAACGGAAGCGCTTGGCCTTGGAGAGCCGCACGCCATCGATGATCGAGGCATGGTTCAGCGCATCGGAAATGATCGCATCTTCCTCGCCGAGCAACGTTTCGAACAACCCGCCATTGGCGTCGAAGCAGGAGGAATAGAGGATCGTGTCCTCCATCCCGAGAAACGACGAAATCCGCGCCTCGAGCTGCTTGTGCTCCTCCTGCGTGCCGCAGATGAAACGGACCGATGCCATGCCATAGCCGTAGCGATCCAGCGCCTGCTTGCCGGCCTCGGCCAGTTCGGCGTTATCGGCAAGGCCGAGATAGTTGTTGGCGCAGAAGTTCAGCACCCGTTCACCCGAGGCAATGGCGATCTCGCCTGCCTGTTTCGAGGTGATGATGCGCTCGGCCTTGTAAAGCCCGGCGTCTTTCAGCGCGGCGAGTTCGGTGCGCAGATGGGAGAGAAATTGCGAGGTCATTGGATGGCCCTTCTATCGTATGTCCCGGTATCGCCGGACTACCATATCGCAGAATGTTTGTCTTGCCGGCGCTCAGCGCTGCGCCGCGATCAGCAGGAACATCGGCCGATCCGTCTCCTCAGCCCATTCTGGGTGATCCCGAAGCTGTTCGCCGCTCGGCCGCCACTCTTCCACATGCCGGATCGCGAAGCCGGCGCCGATCAGCGTGTTCAACGTCGTGCCGATCGTCCGGTGATACTTGACCACGCCCCTGGCCAGCCAGTCGGTCGTCCGCTTCCCCTCGCGCGAATAGCCGTCGAGCGGCCAGATGCGCCGCCCGTCACCATCCGTCGTCCACATCGGGGTCGTTGGTGCCATGTAGATCGGATGCTCGATGGTGAAGACGAAATCGCCGCCGGCCACCAGCGCCGCATGGGTCGTCGCGACCAGACGCGCGAAGTCCTCGACATAGTGAAATGCCAGCGAGCTATAGGCCAGATCGAAGGATGCCTCGGGCAGGTCGAGGCGATCCAGATCGGCGATGCGATATTGCACCGTCTCATCAGCCGTCTCGCGCCGCGCCCGCGCGATCATGTTTTCGGAAAGATCGAGCCCCAATACACTTGCTGCACCTTGGCTGGCAGCAAAGCGTGCGAACCAGCCGAACCCGCAACCGAGATCGACCACCCGCTTACCCGGGAGATCCGGCAGCACGGCGCGAATGGAGTCCCACTCGGCGGCGCCGTCAAGCCCATGGACGGAACGCGAGAGCTGGCTGTAGCCCTCGAAGAATTCCGGTTTGTCGTAGATGTTCTGGGCCATGGCTGCGTCTCCTCCGCCCCAGCTCCTATAAAGCCAGGATGCCGAAAATGAGGCGGCCCAGAGCCTGCCACATCACCCGTCGAACCCGAGGATCACCCCGAGAAACGCATCGCCATACCGTTCCAGCTTCGACTGCCCGACGCCCGATATCCCCAGCAACTCCTTCAGCGTACGCGGCCGCTCGGTGGCAAAGGCAATCAGCGTCGTGTCCGGAAACACGACATAGGGCGGCACGCCGAGCGACTTGGCGATCGCCGTGCGTTCGGCGCGAAGCGCCTGAAACAGCGCATCGTCCGAGCCTGATAGAACCGAGCGGCGCTCGGCCTGCGCCGCCTTCTTCGGCCGCCGTTCCGATGCCGGCCGGTCCTTGCGGAAAAACACCTCGCGCTCTTTCTTGAAAACGGCGCGCGCGCCCTCGTCGAGCTTCAGCGCCCCGAAGGCGCCGTGATCGACGCGCACCAGCCCCATGGCGAGCAACTGCCGGAACACCGATTGCCACGTCCGTGACGCGATATCCTTGCCAGCGCCGAAGACGGGCATCTCGGCATGGCCGAAGCGTTGGGTCTTCTCGTTGACATTGCCGAGCAAGACGTCGATCAGGTGTCCGGTGCCGAAGCGCTCGCCGGTGCGGTAGATCGCCGCCAACGCCTTGATCGCCGCATCGGTGCCGTCCCAGGTCTCGACCGGCTTCAGGCAGGTGTCGCAGCCGCCGCAATTGCCGTCATGCCGCTCGCCGAAATGCGCCAGGATCGCCTGCCGCCGGCATGATGCCGTCTCGCAGATGGCCAGCAGCGCATTGAGCTTGGAGCGCTCGACGCGCTTGATCTCGTCGGCTGCACCGCCCTCGTCGATCATCCGCCCGCGCTGGATCACGTCGGCCATGCCATAGGCCATCCACACCTCCGACGGCAGCCCGTCGCGACCGGCGCGGCCGGTCTCCTGGTAGTAGGCCTCGACCGAGCCCGGCAGGTCGAGATGCGCGACATAGCGCACGTTCGGCTTGTCGATGCCCATGCCGAAGGCGACGGTCGCGACGAGGCAGAGATCTTCCTCTTTCAGAAAGGCATCCTGGTTGGCGTCGCGCACGGCGCGGTCCATGCCGGCATGATAGGCGAGCGCCCGGATACCCTGATCGTTCAGCCAGGCGGCGGTATCCTCGACCTTGGCGCGCGACAGGCAATAGACGATACCGCTGTTGCCCTTGTGGCCCGACAGGAAGCGCAGGAGCTGCTGACGCGGCTGGTCGCGCTCGACGATCTCGTAGGAGATATTCGGCCGGTCGAAGCTGGTCGTGAAGATCTTCGCGTCATTCAGTCCCAGCCGCGCGGCGATGTCGTCGCGCGTGTGCGGATCGGCGGTGGCCGTCAGCGCGATGCGGGGAACGCCGGGATAGTGCTCGCCGAGCTTTCCCAGTTCGCGGTATTCGGGCCGGAAGTCGTGGCCCCATTGGGACACGCAGTGCGCTTCGTCTATGGCGAACAATGCGATCTTCGAATTCCCGATGATGTCGCGGAACCCTTCCATCAGGATGCGCTCGGGCGTCACGTAGAGCAGGTCGAGATTGCCGGAAGAGATCGCCCTGCGCACCTCGACATATTCCTCGCGCGTCAGCGACGAGTTCAGCGCCGCCGCCCGGATGCCGAGCTGCTTCATAGCCTCCACTTGGTCGCGCATCAGCGCGATCAGCGGCGAGACCACGATGCCGACGCCGTCGCGGCACAGCGCCGGAATCTGGAAACACACCGATTTGCCGGCGCCCGTCGGAAACAGCACCAGCGCGTCGCCGCCATCGACGACATGCTCGACGACCTGCTGCTGCTTGCCGCGAAAGGCCGGATAGCCGTAGACCTTGTTGAGAATGCCAAGCGGCGTACGCTCCGCGCCAAACAGCGCATCGCCCGCTGAAAATCGTTTGTTCGCCTCGTCCATCAGTGGCTCGCCGCCCCCTTGACGCGGCCGGAGAGAACACCGAAACCGTCGATGATCGCTTCCTGGTTCTCAAGCCGAAGCCCCTCGAAGTGAACCTCCTGTAGCGCCCGCATCAGCTGGTCGATCACCTCTTCATTGCCGTTTTCGGTAGCCTCGGCGATCTCTTTCTCCAGCTCGATCTTCTGCCAGCGCAGCGCCTTGGCGCGCTTGTGGAAGGCCAGCGCCTGGCGGTATCCCTCGCGCGCATCCTCCATCGCCGCCTGCTCGGTGGCAATCCAGAGACGCGCGTTACGGATTTGCTGCTCCAGCGCCTGGATAAGACTACCGAAACCCTGCTCCTCCAGCCGTTCGATCAGATATTCCCGCGTCAGATGCTGCGCGGCAACCGCCGCCGCAGCACCCAGCATGCCGGACCAGAGCCGCTGCAGCTCGCGGCTGTCATAGTCGATCGAGGCAATCTCATCATATTCGTCCTGCATCAGCGCCGGATGATTGACGACCGTCAGCGCCAGCACGCTTTCACGCAGTGCCGGCGTTTCCTGATGACCGCGCACCAGCCCGGAGCGCGCCAGCCGATCGGAAATGCCGCCGCCCGAGACGCGCGCGCCGGGCGGGCCGCTGTTACCCCGCGCCCGGTTCTGGCCGCCGTTCTGGCTATTGCCGCGATCAAAGCCGCCGCGCTCGAAATTGCGCCGTTCGCCACCGCCGCGGCTCTGGAACTGCGGCCGGAAGAAGCCGTTCAGCCGGTCGCGCATGTCCTGCTGGTAGTGCCTGCGCACATCCTCGTCGGCGATGACAGCCACCAGCTGCCTCAGCCGCGCCTCCAGTTCAGCCTTAGCCTCCGGCGTATCGAACTGGCCGGTTTTCAGCTCGCGGCCCCAGATCATCTCGGCCAGCGGCTTGGCCTGGCTCATCACCTTGTCGAACGGCGCCCGCCCCTCGTTGCGCACGAGATCGTCGGGGTCCTTGCCGTCGGGCAACAGCGCAAAGCGCACCGTACGACCGGGCTTGATGTGCGGAAGCGCCAGATCGGCGGCGCGATTGGCGGCGCGGATGCCGGCGCCATCGCCGTCGAAGCACAACACCGGCTGCGGCGTCATCCGCCACAGGAGTTCGAGCTGGTTTTCCGTCAGCGCCGTGCCAAGCGGCGCCACCGCGTTCTCGATGCCGGCCTGATGCAGCGCGATCACGTCCATGTAGCCTTCGACGGCAATGATCGTGCTTTCGCCGTTTGCGCCTTGCGTGGCACGC
Source organism: Hyphomicrobiales bacterium (assembly GCA_900472625.1). GTDB lineage: Bacteria > Pseudomonadota > Alphaproteobacteria > Rhizobiales > Rhizobiaceae > Rhizobium. The sequence goes on from UCIT01000064.1 coordinate 31,251, forward strand.
CGCGCACGGGTGAAATTGTAGAGCACATTGCCCTTGTGGAAGAGTTCGGTCTCGTTGGAGTTGAGATACTTGGCGGGCGCATCCGGCGACATGGCGCGGCCGCCGAAGGCGATCACCTTCTCGCGCGACGAAAGGATCGGAAACATGATGCGGTCGCGGAAACGGTCGTAGGAGACGGGAATTTCTGGCCCGTGCACGACAAGTCCGCAGGCCTCGATCTGCTCCTTCGGAACACCCTTGCCGGCCAGATGCTCCTTCAGCGCATTGCGGCTGTCGGAGGCAAAGCCCAGTCGAAAGGTCTCGATCGTCCGGCCGGTCAGTCCGCGATCGCGCAGATAGGCGCGCGCCCGGGCGCCATTGGCGGTCTGCAACTGGTCCTGAAAATACTGCGTCGCCAGTTCCATCACGTCGAGAAGCGTCGTACGCTCCTTCTCGCGCTTTTCCATGACGGGATCCGCGATCGGCATGGCGATGCCGGCCATGTCGGCGATGGTCTGCACCGCTTCCGGGAAACTCAAGCCCTCCAGTTCGGTCAGAAACCGGAAATGATCGCCCGTGACCCCGCAGCCGAAGCAGTGGTAGCGGCCCTTGCGATCCTCGCAATGGAAGCTCGGTGATTTCTCGCCGTGGAACGGGCAGCAGGCCCAGTAATCGGCGCGCGCCACATTGGTCTTGCGCTTGTCCCAACTCACGCGGCGACCGATCACGTCCGAAATCGGCACGCGGTCGCGTATCTCGTCGAGAAAGGAGTTTGAAAAGCGCATTTAGTCCTCTTGGCTGTGCCTCCATATAATCAGCTTGGACATCTGATGCCACGAAGTTCCGCATCAAGGCGCACTATACACAGCTTAGAGGCGGAAAAGAGCGAAGGCGACGCTGTGGAAACAGCCATCAACAAACCGTGATCAATTTTCAACAAGCGATCCCCCACAACATCGGAGCATTGTCACCGCAGCCGAAAACCGCTGTCGCCCGCGGCAAAAAGTACCACCGATTTTGTAAGAAAACCTCATGAAATCAAAGTGCTGAAGAACCAAGACGACCCGGAGTATGCACGGCAAAATCCACCGTACCGCAAGGCTGGATAGGTGTTCCGCCACACTTAAGGCACCGACGGCGCCAATTATTATTTTTTTGTAATTTGAATCATTTGCCGCAGCGCAATAACGTCGAGTTCAACAACGCGATCCCCTTGCAAGGCACCATCCCTACCCCCGGCGCCGCCTTGCAAGGGTGCCTTTGCAAATACCCGCTGACTTGGGCCCAGCCCGCGTCGTCAGCCGGAGCAAAGAGCAAGAAGGCAGGAACTCCCCCAGTTCCTGCCTTCTTTAATTTCTACCTTTGGTTAGATTTTCGCGGGCCGCCAGCGAACATTCGCAGATGTTTCCACCAACGATTGATTGACAGTCCAAGGTGTCGCGTTCAATGAGAGCGGCATTTTCGGATCATTGCGCATGCCACATAAGGTTGAAGAATTTTTAAGCAGTGACGCGTTTTTCCTCGCGGTGCTTGAATGCGCCCGCGAGATGCTCGGAATTTATCGTGAAAGCCCCCGCATCGCGTCGATTTTTGCCGCACAGCAGCGCTGGCTGATGGCGCAGTCCGGCTTTGCCCTGCATTTCGGATATCCTGATGAACCCGGGCGGGGTCTCTATTCCGGCCGCTTCATCGCCTTCGCTATCGAAAAGAAGATCGCCAGCCGCAACACGGCCGCCGCCTTTATCCAGGAAATGCTGGCCTACCGCTTCCTGCGCCCGATCGTCAGTCCGACCGACAAGCGCACCCGGTTGCTGGAGCCGACGGATACCGCGCTCGAGCATTTCTACAAGTGGCTCGCCGCGCACCTTCTCATCCTGGACAATCTCGACGGCGGGCACCGCCTCGATACGGCGATGAAGGACCCCATGGCCTTCGGCCGCCTGCAGCCGCTGATCGCCAAGGGGATCATCGACAGCGACGCCGTGCGCGATCCCGGTGCCACCTACAACCTGTTCAACTGGGCGAACTCCGGGGGATTGGTCATGGACTTCCTCATGACCCGCATTGCGTCCTTTGACCGGTCGTTAGAGCGGATCGATATCGGCAAGCTCTCGCTCAAGGAAATCCGCGATCAGTTCATGATCTCCAACACCCACCTTAAGCGCCTGCTGACACAGGCAGCCGATATGGGCAGCATCGGCTGGACGGAGCCCTCGTTCAAGGGCGACACCTGGCTGTCGCAGGGCTTTGTCCGGGAATATTGGGGCTATCAGGCGGCGAAGTTCACCGTGATCGGCGCGGCGTGCGAGGCCGTGCTGGGGCCCGCGGTCGCCAGGACCGCGCGCCTCGCCTGATCGATCAGGTCAGCAGTTCCTTGACGGCACCGGAGGCCTTGGAGAAATCCATCTGGCCGGCATAGCGCTCCTTCAGGACCGCCATAACCTTGCCCATGTCCTTCGGTCCGGCCGCACCCGTTTCGGTGATGATCGCCGCGATGTTGGCGCGCACGTCCGAATCGGAAAGCTGCTTCGGCATGAAGTCCTGAACGACCTTGATCTCGGCGCGTTCCTTGGCGGCGAGTTCCGGGCGGGCGTTGTCTTCGTAGATCTTCGCCGATTCGTCGCGCTGCTTCACCATCTTGGCGAGGATCTGCAGGATCTCGTCGTCGCTGGCCTCTTCCTTGCCGGCGCCGCGATTGGCGATATCGCGGTCCTTGATGGCAGCCTGGATCAGGCGAACGGTGGACAGCCGCTCGGCATTTCTGGACTTCATCGCATCCTTGAGGGCGGCGGAGAGTTGATCGCGCAACATCGTAATGACTCCTGTTTGAATGCCGCTTCATAAACCGGGCGAATGCGTGGGATCAAACAAATTGCGATACGCGCGACAGAAAGCGGCAGAAAACCCTTAGAATCTGCGGTACAAAGATTGACCTCTTGCGACAGCGTGGCTATCTACCGCCACCTGCACCAAAATTCGTGATCAGGCCTGACAGCGCGCCCCTTGTCGTGCGCACACGCTTGCGAACCAAATGGCTGGCCAACGTTGCCCAAGAACGGATGGCAGCCGGAAACGGGATGAAGATGACCGCGACAGCACCCTGGACAACCGAAAAGCCAACCGCCCTGCTCGTTCTGGCCGATGGCACAGTGATCGAAGGCAAGGGCATCGGCGCGACCGGCAAGGTCCAGGCCGAAGTGGTCTTCAACACCGCGCTGACCGGCTATGAAGAGATCATGACCGACCCCTCCTACCTGGGCCAGATCGTCACCTTCACCTTCCCACACATCGGCAATATCGGCACCAATGAAGAAGACATCGAAGACCTGACGCCGGCAGCACGCCACGGCGCGGTCGGCGTCATCTTCAAGGCCGATATGACCGACCCGTCCAACTACCGCGCCGTCAAGCACCTCGACGCATGGCTGAAGGCCCGCGGCGTCATCGGTCTCTGCGGCGTCGACACCCGCGCGCTCACTGCCTGGATCCGCGAGAACGGCGCCCCGAACGCGGTCATCGCCCACGATCCGAACGGCGTCTTCGACATCGACACGCTGAAGGCCGAAGCCAAGGCCTGGAGCGGCCTCGAAGGCCTCGACCTCGCCAAGATCGCCTCTTCCGGCCAGTCCTCGCAGTGGTCGCAGACCCCATGGGTCTGGAACGAAGGCTACGGTGAGCTGAAGGCCGAGGACGCCAAGTATCACGTCGTCTGCGTCGACTACGGCGTCAAGCGCAACATCCTGCGCCTCTTCGCCGGCCTCGATTGCAAGGTCACCGTGGTGCCGGCGACAACAAGCGCCGAGGAAGTGCTCGCCATGCAGCCGGACGGCATTTTCCTGTCGAACGGCCCGGGCGACCCGGCCGCGACAGGCGCATACGCCGTTCCCGTCATCCAGTCGCTGATCAAGACCGACATCCCGGTCTTCGGCATCTGCCTCGGCCACCAGATGCTGGGCCTCGCGCTCGGCGCCAAGACCGAGAAGATGCACCAGGGCCACCACGGCGCCAACCATCCGGTCAAGGATCACACGACGGGCAAGGTCGAGATCGTCTCGATGAACCACGGCTTCGCGGTCGACACGAAGTCGCTGCCGGAAGGTGTTGAGGAGACTCACGTTTCGCTGTTCGACGGCACCAACTGCGGCCTGCGCCTGACCGGCAAGCAGGTGTTCTCGGTTCAGCACCATCCGGAAGCATCGCCCGGCCCGCAGGACAGCCACTACCTCTTCCGCCGCTTCATCAACATGGTGCGCGAGAAGAAGGGCGAAGCGGCTCTGGCCGAACGCTGATAGACGAGTGGTGGCGCAGCGCACAGCATCTGCGCCACAGCCTGCATGACAGCAAGGCATGTGGCGTCTTCTCGCCGAAAAAGTTAATGGCAATTTAACGCCCGTCGCGCAAGCTCAACGTCGAAGACGACAATCGTCGTTGGCGGGGGCGTTCATGCAGGACAACCAGCATATTGCCAGCCTTGACGGTCTGCGTGGTACAGCCGCCGCCGCTGTCGTTTTCGCGCATCTGCACCTGATCTTTCCCTCGCTCGAACGGGTGGAGATCGCCGGCATCGGCGACAGGTCGGTGGCCATCTTTTTCGCCCTTAGCGGTTTCCTGATGGCTTACCTATACGGCGACAGGCCGATCAACCGTACAACGATCGCGGACTTCCTTGTCAGCCGCTTCTCCCGCATCTATCCGGTCTATCTGGTCGCCGTTGTCGCCGTCATCGTCCTGTCCAGCATTCCTGGCTTCGACTTCATCAATCCGATCCATGGGCCGAACGAAATTATCCGCCACGTGCTTCTGTTCGGTTCCAGTGGCGTGCTCTGGTCCGTACCGCCGGAAATCCAGTTCTACCTCCTCTTCCCGCTGATCTGGCTGTTCATCAGTGACCGCAAACGCTACCAGGCGCTTGGTTTGCTGATCGCTGGCGTTCTCGCCATAGACGCCCTGCTTGGCTTCCCCGGTCCCGGCATCCTGCTGCTGTCGAAATTGGCACTCTTTCTCTTCGGCGCGGTCGCAGGCAGACTGCATCCAATGTTGGGCGGAAAGCAGCTCCGTCGTCCGGCAGGCACCTTGATCGGCCTATTGGCCCTGACCTTGCCGTTCTTCGTGCTCGTCTCGAGACAGCTCTTTTCGACGACCGATAGCGCGTGGGGGCTGGAGCCGGCCTTTGCCGGCGCGCTCGCGGTATTGCTTGTCGCGCGAGAGCATCCGATCTCGTCGGCGCTGTTCGCTGCACCGCCGATGCGCTTCCTTGGAAAGATCAGCTTCTCGCTCTATCTCTTCCACGTGCCGGTGATGTTCCTGACGGCGAATACGCTATCGGGAACGCTTCCCATATACGCGGTCGTCCCCGCATCGCTATGCGCGGCACTGCTGATCGCGTGGATGAGCTATGAATGGATTGAGACGCCTGCACGCCGGGCCTTGGTATCGCTGTGGCGCCGGCAAGGCGTCATCGGCGCGACAGAACTGACCAGCAAGCAGGTTGGTGTCTAGGATTCGGCACCGTCAGATCGAGAAAAAGCCGATGCACAATAGCTCTGACATCCACCGTGGCGGCTGCCTGTGCGCCAATGTCCGATATGTCGTTGCAGCGCCGCCGCTGCGCAGCGCCATCTGTCACTGCAGAACGTGCCGCAAAGCGGCATCTTCGCCGACGCTTCCGTTCGTGACATTTCCGGCAGCCGCTTTTTCCTTCGAACGCGGCACCCCGCAACAGTTTGCCTCCTCAGCCGATGTGGTCAGGACGTTCTGCGGCGACTGCGGCTCGCCGCTGACATATGCGAACAGGGCAGATCTCGAAACCATCGACGTCATGACCGTCAGCCTGGACAATCCGGAGGATTACCCTCCCGAAGATCACGTCTGGGTCTCGGACAAGCTCGAATGGGACGTCATCGGCGATCAACTGCCGAGTTACCCAAAAGGCCGGACAGACTAGACCGACGCGAGCTGACCTCGGCCTTCGCGCTGCATCAGCAAATAGAACCGCGCGCAGAGCATCACAGCGGCTGCCAGCAGTCCGATCAGGAAGCCAAGCCAGATGCCGATGCCGCCGAGCCCCAGCGGAAACGCCAGCAGCCAGGCAAGAAAGAAGCCGATCGGCCAGTAGGCGACCAGCGCCATGATCATCGGCACCCGCGCATCTTTCAGCCCGCGCAGCAGCCCGTTGGCAATAGCCTGCAGGCCATCAACGAGCTGGAACAGCCCGGCGATGATGATCAGCGGTCCGGCATAGGCCAATACCTGTGGCGCCTCGGCAGAATGGGTATCGAGGAACCAGCTGGCAAAGAACCCCGGCATGACGGCAAACAGCAGGCCACCGACGGCCGAGATGGCGCAGGCGATAGCGAACACCGAAACGGCTGCCCGCACCACCGCAAGATGATCACCCTGCCCATGCGCTACGCCGACCCGCACCGTTGCCGCCTGCGAAAGGCCAAGCGGAATCATGAAGGCGATTGACGCCCATTGCAGCGCGATGCCATGCGCGGCAAGCTCGATCGTGCCGATGCGGCCCATCAGGAGAGAGGCCATCGTGAACAGGCTGACTTCCGCCAGGATGGTGACGCTGATCGGCAGGCCGAGGCGGATGACCTCGAAGAAGGCTTTCCAGTCCGGCCGCCAGAAGCGCACGAACAGTTCGTAGCGCCGCGTTTCCGGCCGGCTCTGGACATAGGCCACGATGAAGAACAGCCCCGCCGTCTGCACTGCGACGGATACGATCGCAGCGCCTCTCAGCCCCATGGCAGGCAGGCCGAAATGCCCGAGCACCAGCACATAGGCAAAGATGGCGTTGAGGACCAGCATGGCGATCGTCACGTTGAGGATGACCGCAGCCTTGCCGATGGCGCTCACCAGCGCCCGGATGACATTGTAGAGCAGCGCCGGCAGCACCGCGAATTGGCCGATGACGATATAACTGTGGGCGAGCGCCGCCACCTCGGGCTTCTGCCCGGCCGCAAGCAGGATTCGCTCGGAGTTGAAGAAGGCCGGCAGCATCAGCAGCCAGAAGGCGATCACCACCCACAGGCCCATGCGCAGCGAACGCCGCACGCTGACGACGTCGCCGCGGCCATAGGCCTGCGCAACCATCGGGATGACGGCGATCGAGAAACCGGAGCCGAACACAAGGATCGTGAACAGGAACTGGCCGGCAAGCACCATCGCGCCCAGATGCTCCGGGCCGAGACGCCCGACGATCATCACGTCCGTGGTGTTGATGCCGAGCTGCGCGAGCTGAGCGCCGATCAGCGGAATACCGAGCGCGAGCGTCGCGCGAACATGCGCGCTCCAACGGTTGTCGGCTTTCGGCGCCGGCTTTCGCAGGTCGATCGGCGTGTCCATGACATGTCCTGTGATTTTGCAAACGGACGACAAAATGGCCGCCGATATAATCGTGCTCTAACCGAAGAAAGCGGAAAAATACACCCGAAAATAAGCAAATGATGAAATATTCATCATCGTATCATCGATATTGATGGCTTACCCGGTCGACCGCTCGCCGGCGGAGACGCACTTCGAAGTCCGGACGCGCAGCAGGAACACGATGGTGGCGAGAAGGATGAAGACCGCTGCCATCAGGAACGGCGCGCCGGCGAAGGTGACGGGCGCGTCGGCCTTGGTGAAATACCCGAACAACTGCGTGAAGATCAGCGGCCCGACGATGGTCGTGATGCTGCTGAGGCTGGTCAGCGCGCCCTGCAACTCGCCCTGCGCCGATGGCGGCACCTTGCCGGCGGCAATGCTGCGAAGCGGCGGATCGGCAACGTTTTCCATCACCGTCAGCACGATCACCGCATAGACCATCCATCCCCGCCATGCGAACGCGTAGCCAGTCAGTCCGGCGACCGAGAAACAGAGGCCGACGACGGCGGTCTTCCACTCGCCAAGAACAGGCACGATCTTCGGAAGCAACAGCGCCATGACGACAGCGGCGCCGATCCCGTAAATCCCCAGCGACAGTCCGATCTGTCCCTCGCTCCAGCCGAACCGGTAAGTGGAGACGAACGACCAGACGGCAGGATAGACCGCATGCGCCAGCCAGAACAGGAACAGCACCGCCGAGATCCAGCCGATGCCGGGATAGTTGCGCATCTGCTTCAACGCGCCGAGCGGATTGGCCCGCTTCCATTCGAAGGCGCGCCGGTTCTTCGCATCGAGCGTTTCCGGCAGCAGGAAACAGGCCGCGACAAAATTGAGGAACGACACCGCCGCCGCACCGTAGAACGGCACGCGTGGCCCGAACTCGCCTAGGAAGCCGCCGATCACGGGGCCGACGGTAAAGCCGACGCCGAAGGCAATGCCGATCAGCCCGAAATTCTTGGCGCGGTTCTCCTCCGTGCTGATGTCGGCGATGTAGGCGGAACAGGTAGCGAAGCTGCCGCCGCTCAAGCCGGCCAGCATGCGACCGATGAACAGCATCCAGAAACTGGTCGCCAACGCGCAGATCAGGTTGTCGATCGCGAAGGTCAGCACCGACAGAAGCAGTATGGGGCGGCGCCCGAAACGATCGCTGAGATTGCCGAGGAACGGCGCGAACAGGAACTGCATGATGGCATAGACGACCAGCAGCCAGCCGCCGTCGAGCGCCGCGTCGCTGACGGAACCGCCAGTCAGCTGCTCGAGATAGACGGGCAGCACCGGCATGATGATCGCGATCCCGATGACGTCGAGAAACAGGATCATGAAGACGAGGAAAAGGCCGCGGCGAACGAATTTCGGATCGAGCATGCGATGTCTCTACAGATGACTGTTACTGAAAAGACGATCTCGTCGCCGGGTATGCTACATATCGCAGCACCGCCGGCGAAACAATACGTGAACATTTCAATTGTTTTGATGGGCTCACGAGTTCCGCTGATGGAGAAGCGGAACAAACCGGCACTAGCCAGCCTTTTTGATCTCCGCAGCCTTTCGCTGCTCCGCCTTGACGAAATCCACGAAGGCCCGCAGCGCCGCCGGCATGTGATGGCGGCTGGCGTAGTAGAGAAATGGTCCTGAGAATTCGGTAACCCAGTCCTCCAGGATGAACACCAACCGCCCCGCCTCGACCTCCGGGAGCAGAACCTCCTCGAAGGTGCGGATGACGCCAAGACCGGCAACCGCCGCGCCGACTTCCATCTCGATGACGTTGGCGACGATCGGCCCCGTCGGCGTCACCATCAGCGTTTCGCCGTCGCGGTCGAACTCCCATGGCGTCGCCGTCGTTCCGCTGAGAAAGCGATGGACGATGCAGTTGTGGTCAATCAGGTCCTTCGGATGACCCGGCACACCTCGGCTTTCGAGATAATCCGGCGATACGGCCGTCACATATCGCTGCACGCGAGGCCCGATCGGCACCGCGATCATGTCGCGCTCCAGCCGTTCGTCATAACGGATGCCGGCATCATAGCCGGCGGCCAGCACGTCGATGAAGTTGTCTTCTCCCACGACCTCCAGCCGCACCTGCGGATGCGCCTTTAGGAAGCGGTTGGCCATCTCTGGCAGAAACGAACGGGCCACGATCGTCGGCACGTTGAGCCGCAGCGTACCGGAGGGCCAATCCCGAAAACTGTCGAGTTGATCAAGCGCCGCAGCCACCTCGCCCAGCGCCGGCGCCAACCGTTCCAGCAGCCTCTGCCCAGCCTCTGTCGGCGTCACGCTGCGCGTCGTCCGGTTGAGAAGCCGCACGCCGAGCCGCTCCTCAAGTCGGCGCAGGCAATCACTGAGCGACGATGCCGACACGCCACGCTTGCGCGCCGCCGCACGAAAGCTGCGCTCCCTTGCAATTGCCGTGAAGGCATCCAGTTCACTGAGAGGCAGATCGTCCATTGTGCATTCATCCGTACGATTGGCTCGAATTGCTCCGAACTATCGCACAAATGGTCTCAGGACGACACCGGCATTCCTCTGCTTCAGACCGGGCCGGAGAACGTATCGCAAGCCTGCAACTGGCCGCTGTCAAAGCCGCGCTTGAACCACTTGACGCGCTGCGCCGATGTCCCGTGGTTGAAGCTCTCGGGCACGACATAGCCCTGGCTGCGCTTCTGCAGCGTATCGTCGCCGATCTGCTGCGCAGCGTTCAGAGCCTCCTCCAGATCGCCGGCTTCGAGAATGCCCTTCTGCTGGGTGAATTTGCCCCAGATACCGGCGAAGCAATCGGCCTGCAACTCGACGCGCACAGACATCTTGTTGGCGTCGGCTTCGCTCATGCGCTGCCGTGCCTCGTTGAACTTCGGCAGGATGCCGAGCAGGTTCTGCACATGGTGGCCGACTTCGTGCGACACCACGTAGGCCTCGGCGAAATCGCCGGAAGCGCCAAACTTGCGGCTGAGTTCATCGAAGAACGCCGTGTCGAGATAGACCTTGCGGTCGCTCGGGCAATAGAACGGTCCGGTTGCGGCGGAAGCGAAGCCGCAGGCCGATTGGGTCTGGCCGCTAAAAAGCGTCAGCTTCGGCTCTTCGTAGTCGCGTCCCATGCTCTGGAAGATGCCGTGCCAGGTATCTTCCGTTTCGGCGAGAACCGTAGCGACGAACTGTTTCATCTCATCATTCGCAGGCGTCTGCGAGCCGCTGGACTGGCTTTGCTCGTATCCCGAACCGCCCGTCGTGGCGCCATCCATAACCTGCATCAGGTCGATGCCCATCGCCTTGAAGATCAGATAGATGACGACGAGAAAGATGATCGTGCCGATGCTGAGCCCGCCGCCGCGCCGGCCCATGCCGCCGCCGGACGGAAAGCTGAAACCTCCGCCTCTCCCCAGTCCCCCCATGGAAGAATCATTGCGGCGATCCTCGATGTTGTCGGACTGGCGCCGGCCTTTCCATTCCATAGTGATCTCCCCGCTGAGCCATGATTGCTCCGTGATCACTTATATATCCGCGACCTCAGGAAATTCCAGCCGATTTCGCCGGGGCATGGACATCGATCAGGCGCTTGCCGTCGCCACGTGCGGTGAGATTGCTGAGGGTGCTCGCTGTGCCGGGCTCAGCAACCGCTTGAGGGCATAATGCATCAGCCCTACGACCAGCAGCGAAGCATACCCATCAACCGCATAATGCCAGCCAAGAAACACCGAGCTTGCCATCACGAAGGCAACATAGGCGAAGGCAACGGCACCGGCTTTCGGTGAGATGTCCTTTATGAACAAGGCGTTCAAGGTGATCAGGCCGACATGCACGCTCGGAAAGGCGGAGATGCCGGAGCCAAGACCTGTGGCGCCGCTTTCGTGCAGCGACCAGAGATAGCGCTGAAACATGGCAGCATTGCTCGCCCATTCGCCTGAGGAGAGCATGTCCGAGAGACCGGCAAACCGACCCTTGTCACCGGTCACAGCCCCATAGAAGACAGGGCCGGCTGAGATGAAAAGACCCGCGAGAATGTTGCCGCAAACGACCCAGACCAGCATGAACATGCTGACGTAACGAACGCGCAAATCCGCCGCCCTCGGCGAGGTTGCCACATAGAAAAGGCCACCAAAGCACAAGACGAACCAGACCCTGCCGTAGTTCGTGTCGATAGCGGCACGAACTACGTCGTTCTTGAAAAGACCGGCGAGATGGACCCAGGGGTCCGTTCCAAACGATAGCCACATATCGATATCGGCCAACCAGCGATCATAGAGAAATCCGCCCCGCAGATCCGGCAGCACGTTCTTGATCGAGGTAAAAGTGCCCTGAAAGAACATCAGGCCCATCAGCAGAGCCATACCAGACAGCATATGCGCAAGCCGATGCGGCGAAAGGGTTTTGAGGATCGCAATCGATCGCTGCTCGTTGAAGCGCACGACGATCCACGCCCAATCAAGGATAATCGCCATGACAGGCATGAAAAACAGAAAGAGGTAGGTCCACTGGTCGAAATAGAGCCCATAGGCCATCTCGTTTCCACGACCGAAGATGATCAGAACAGTCGCCCCGGCGACGCAATAGCAGGCAATTGCAAGATAGAGCCAGCGGTCGGAAAACAACCGCTTTCCGGTGCTCGACACCAGTTCGGCACACCACTGTCTGGCCTTCCTGGCCATGATCAACCCTGTAAACATTACAGACCACCCGCCCGTGAAGAAACGCCGATTTTTATTCGTTTCCGCTGCAATAGAGAGCATGCTAATCATTAATATTTAGTAATCCATATGTATTTATAAGTTGTATTAATTAGCGCAATCTTTGCAATCATGGCGGATATTGGTCATCTCGTTCCGGCGCCCAGATGACTGAGACTTGACGCTTGAGCGGCTTTTGCGCTCTCTGGCGATAGGAGATCGCTGGAGGAGGCACAGCATGAAGGCAGTACGTCTGGAAGCAACGGGAGAACTGCGGCTGCGCGAAATCGCAAAGCCGGTGCCAGATGCGAGAGAGCTGCTTGTGCGAGTGGAAGCGTGCGGCATCTGCGGAACCGACCGCCATCTCTTCCATGGTGAGTTTCCATCGAAACCGCCAGTCACCCTTGGCCACGAGTTCACCGGCATCGTCGAAGAGGTGGGCGCCAGCGTTCGGGGATTTGCCAGAGGCATGCGCATCACCGGCGATCCCAATATTTCCTGCGGCCGTTGCGCCGAATGCCAGCGCGGCCGCGTCAATCTCTGCGTCAACCTCCAGGCCATCGGCATCCACCGCGACGGCGGTTTTGCCGACTATGTCATCGTCCCCGAGAAGCAGGCCTTTGCGTTGCCCGATGACCTCGACCCGGTCCATGGCGCCTTCTGCGAACCGCTTGCCTGCTGCCTGCACGGTGTCGATCTCGCCGAAATCCGTACCGGTTCTTCTGTCATCGTGCTCGGTGGCGGCGTCATCGGCCTGCTTGTGGTGCAACTCGCCCGCCTCGCCGGCGCCACTAGCGTCGTGCTCATCACCCGTAGCGCCGAAAAGCGCAGGCTGGGAAAAACCCTGGGCGCGACAGCAACCGCAGACCCCGGCGACAGCGATATCGTTGAGCGCGTCATATCGCAGGACGGGTTGTTGCCCGGCGGCGCCGACGTTGTCATAGAATGCGCCGGCGTTGCCGAGACGATCGAACAGGCCCCTGCCCTCGCGCGACGTGGCGGCACTGTCGTCATCCTCGGCGTCATGCCGCAGGGCGCGAAAGTGACGATCGAGCCTTTCGATCTCCTGTTCCGAGAGATCCGGCTGATCGGATCGTTCGTCAACCCGTTCACCCACAGGCGCGCCGCTGAACTCATTGCTTCAGGCGCCATCAACGTCGAACCACTGATTTCGCGCCGCATCGGCCTTTCGGAAGCCATCGAGGCAATCGCCAATCCCGCCAGGCCCGGGGAGATTCGCGCGCTTGTCGTGCCGCACCTCGGATGAGTCGGAAACAACCCTGTCGATTCCTGTCGATTCCGAAAATTATGGGGTTCCGTTTGCGGACACATTTGCCTATAAGCCGCTTCTAGCCTGAAAACACGATATATGCGCGACCCGACCCGGTGCTTCCCACCCTGGCCGGCTTTCTGCGCAGCTAGAGACTGGAAAAAACATGCCGAAGCGCCAAGACATCAAATCGATCCTCATCATCGGCGCAGGACCGATCGTCATTGGCCAGGCTTGCGAATTCGACTACTCCGGCACACAGGCCTGCAAGGCGCTGAAGGAGGAAGGCTACCGCGTCATCCTCGTAAACTCCAACCCGGCCACGATCATGACCGACCCGGGCCTGGCCGACGCCACCTACGTCGAGCCGATCACCCCCGAAGTCGTCGCCAAGATCATCGCCAAGGAACGCCCCGACGCGCTGCTACCGACCATGGGCGGCCAGACGGCGCTCAACACCGCGCTCTCCCTGAAGCGCATGGGCGTGCTCGACCGCTACAATGTCGAGATGATCGGCGCCAAGCCGGCCGCCATCGACATGGCCGAAGACCGCGCGCTGTTCCGCGAAGCCATGGACCGCATCGGGCTGGAAACCCCGCGTTCGATGCTGGCCAACGCCACCGATATCAAGGACCTCGACCGCAAGACGCACGAGGCCGAGCGCAACAAGCTCAAGGAAAGCCTCACCGGCGCCGAACTCGACACCGCGCTCGACGCGCTCGAGAACCAATGGAACCTCGGCGAGACCGACCGCAAGCAGCGCTACATCAGCCACGCCATGGCAATTGCCGCCCAGGCGATCGACGTCGTCGGCCTGCCCGCCATCATCCGCCCCTCCTTCACCATGGGCGGCACCGGCGGCGGTATTGCCTATAACCGCTCGGAGTTCTTCGAGATCATCGGCGGTGGCCTCGACGCCTCGCCGACCACCGAAGTGCTGATCGAGGAATCGGTTCTCGGCTGGAAGGAATACGAAATGGAAGTCGTCCGCGACAAGGCGGACAACTGCATCATCATCTGCTCGATCGAGAACATCGACCCGATGGGCGTCCACACCGGCGACTCCATCACAGTTGCCCCTGCCTTGACCCTGACGGACAAGGAATACCAGATGATGCGCAACGCCTCGATCGCGGTTCTGCGCGAGATCGGCGTCGAGACAGGCGGCTCGAACGTACAGTTCGCCGTCAACCCGGCCGACGGCCGCCTCGTCGTCATCGAAATGAACCCGCGCGTCTCGCGCTCCTCGGCGCTGGCATCGAAAGCAACCGGCTTCCCGATCGCCAAGGTCGCCGCCAAGCTCGCCATCGGCTACACGCTCGACGAACTCGACAACGACATCACTGGTGGCGCAACACCTGCTTCGTTCGAACCGTCGATCGATTACGTCGTCACCAAGATCCCGCGTTTCGCCTTCGAGAAGTTCCCGGGCGCCTCCCCTGTGCTCACCACCGCAATGAAGTCGGTCGGTGAAGTCATGGCCATCGGCCGCACCTTCGCCGAATCGCTGCAGAAGGCCCTGCGCGGCCTCGAAACCGGCCTGACCGGTCTCGACGAGATCGAAATTCCCGGCGTCGAAGAAGGCGAAGGCAGCCAGAACGCCATCCGCGCCGCTATCGGCACTCCGACGCCGGACCGCCTGCGCATGGTCGCACAGGCGTTGCGCATGGGCATGAGCCCCGAGGAAGTCCATGAAGGCTGCAAGATCGACCCCTGGTTCATCGCCCAGTTCAAGGCGATCGTCGACATGGAAGCCCGCGTCCGCGAGCACGGCCTGCCCACCGACGCCGTCAACCTGCGCGCCCTGAAGTCGATGGGCTTCTCCGATGCCCGCCTGGCGACACTGTCGCGCAAGCGCCCGAAGGAAGTGGCAGAACTGCGCAACAGCCTCAACGTCCGTCCGGTCTTCAAGCGCATCGACACCTGCGCCGCCGAATTCGCCTCGCCGACCGCCTACATGTACTCGACCTACGAGACCCCGTTCGTCGGTGCAGCACGCTCCGAGGCCGATGTTTCCGACCGCAAGAAAGTCGTGATCCTCGGTGGCGGTCCGAACCGTATCGGCCAGGGCATCGAGTTCGACTACTGCTGCTGCCATGCGGCCTTCGCGTTGCGTGACGCCGGCTACGAAGCCATCATGATCAACTGCAACCCGGAAACCGTCTCGACCGACTACGACACCTCCGATCGCCTCTACTTCGAGCCGCTGACGGCCGAAGACGTGATCGAGATCCTGCGCGCGGAGCAGGAAAAAGGCGAAGTCGTCGGCGTCATCGTCCAGTTCGGCGGCCAGACACCGCTGAAGCTCGCCGAAGCGCTTGAGAAGAACGGCATCCCGATCCTCGGCACCGCGCCTGACATGATCGACCTTGCCGAAGACCGCGACCGCTTCCAGAAGCTGCTGGTCAAGCTCGACCTGACGCAGCCGAACAACGGCATTGCCTACTCGGTCGAACAGGCCCGCCTCGTCGCCACCGAAATCGGCTTCCCGCTGGTCGTGCGCCCGTCCTACGTGCTCGGCGGCCGCGCCATGCAGATCATCCACTCGGAATCGATGCTGCAGACCTACCTGCTCGACACCGTGCCGGAACTGGTGCCTGAAGACATCAAGCAGCGCTACCCGAACGACAAGACCGGCCAGATCAACACCCTGCTCGGCAAGAACCCGCTGCTGTTCGACAGCTACCTCTCGAACGCCATCGAAGTCGACGTCGATTGCCTCTCCGACGGCACCGACGCCTATGTCGCCGGCATCATGGAACACATCGAGGAAGCCGGCATTCACTCCGGCGATAGCGCCTGCTCGCTGCCGCCGCGCACGCTCTCCAACGAGATGCTCGACGAGCTGGAACGCCAGACGAAAGCCATGGCCAAGGCGCTCAACGTCGTCGGCCTGATGAATGTGCAGTACGCCATCAAGGACGGCACCGTCTACGTGCTGGAAGTGAACCCGCGCGCCTCGCGTACCGTTCCCTTCGTCGCCAAGACCATCGGCGCGCCGATCGCCAAGATCGCCGCCCGCGCCATGGCCGGCGAGAAGCTGGACGCGACCTTCGCCGCCTACGGCGAAAAGCCCGATCCGCGCAACCTCAAGCACATCGCCGTCAAGGAAGCCGTCTTCCCATTCGCCCGCTTCCCCGGCGTCGACACGCTGCTCGGCCCGGAAATGCGCTCCACCGGCGAAGTCATCGGCCTCGACACCGACTTCGCGCTGGCCTTCGCCAAGTCGCAGCTCGGCGCCAGCGTCGAACTGCCGCGTGACGGCACGGTCTTCGTCTCGGTTCGCGACGACGACAAGCCACGCGTTCTGCCGGCGATCCGCCTGCTGGTCGAACAGGGCTTCAAGGTCCTGGCGACGGGCGGCACCGCCCGCTACCTCGCCGAAAACGGCATCAGCGCCACCAAGATCAACAAGGTCCTGGAAGGACGCCCGCATATCGAAGACGCGATCCGCAACCGTCAGGTCCAGCTGGTGATCAACACGACGGACAGCAACAAGGCGATCTCGGACTCGAAGTCGCTGCGCCGCGCCACGCTGATGCAGAAGGTGCCTTACTACACCACCATGGCCGGCGCCGAAGCCGCCGCCCAGGCAATCAAGGCGCTGAAGGCCGGAAACCTCGAAGTCCGGCCGCTGCAGAGCTATTTCTGAGATAGAGGATGAGCAAGCCGGCGCTCTACTCCCTTCATGCCGAAACGGTTCTGAAGGAGCGCCGGCTTGAGAAAATTTGAATCGAACAAACGGTTCTTCATCCCGATTGGGTCGAACCAGATCCTGCGGGTGCCGGAGCGGAACGACGCTACCGATCCATTCCGGAACGCGAAGGACGGTATTTGCGAGTCATCTGCGTGGAAACTGCCGCGGAAATCCGTATAATATCGGCGTTTCTCGACCGCGGAGCCCGGAGGCCAAAGTGACGCCAACCGTCGAATATGATGCTGAGGCAAACGCTGCCTACATAAGATTTTCCGGCGAAGCCGTTCAGGAAAGTGAAGAGGTGTCGGCGGGTATCGTGCTCGACTATGACGCCGAAGGTCGTATTGTGGGAATGGAAGTCATGCAGGCCCGCACAAATCTTCCTCCTGGCGTTCTCGTGGAAGCAGCCTGAACCGTTAGGCTTTCATACAGCACAAAATTCGACAAACGCTGAAATCCCACCGAAAGCACGCTATCCTGCGGATAGTTCGGAGGGACTTCATGGCAAAGAATATCGTCATTCTGTTCGATGGCACGTCGAACGAAATCTCTGCGGATCGCACCAATATTCTCCGGCTGTTCGGCGTTCTCGACCGGAGCGACAAACAGATCGTTTATTACGATCCCGGTGTCGGCACCTTCGGTGCGGCGAACGCCTGGTCGAATGCCTATCGCAAGACCATCGAGATCTGGGGGCTAGCGACAGGCTGGGGCATGGACCAGAACGTCAAGGAAGCCTACCGCTTCCTCGTCGACAATTTCCAGCCCGGCGAACCGGGCGACGCGCGCGATTATCCGGACAGCGACCGCATCTATATCTTCGGCTTCAGCCGCGGCGCCTATACGGCAAGGGTGCTGGCGGGCTTCATCCATTCGCTCGGCTTGATGAGCGGCTACCATGTCAATCTGATCGACTACGCCTACAACACCTACAAGGGCATCTCGGAAAGCGAGCAGCAGGCGGGTGGAACAAGCGCTGACAGCGTCGATTGGGATGCGCCGTCCGCCTTCAAGACCATGCGGCTCTATGAGCGCACCTTGCAGACCTACCGCCCGCCGATCAAGCTGCTCGGCCTGTTCGACACGGTGTCCTCGGTCATCGTCTGGGGCAAATGGCGGCCACAACTGCTGACGCTGCCCTTCACCGATCGCAATCCGAGCGTCGAGGTGGTGCGGCATGCGCTGGCAATCGACGAGCGCAGGACGATGTTCAATCCCTTGCCGTGGCGAGCCGACCAAGAATATTGGGGCAATCCCTTCAGGCCGCCCAATCCGCCTCCGCAGGATTTCAAAGAGGTCTGGTTCGCAGGCGTCCACGGCGATGTCGGCGGCGGCTACCCTGAAGCGGAAAGCGGCGCCATCAAGATCCCGCTTGCCTGGATGATCGACGAAACTCGAAGGACAGGGCTGCTTTACAATGAGCCGTCAGTGGCCGAACTCGTGCTTGGCCGCAACCCAGGCAAGGCGTACGTCCGGCCCGAACCAACCGCGCCGCTTCATGACTCCATGAACTGGGCATGGAAGCTGCTTGAACATGTGCCAAGGCGGGTGCCCGTTACATCCTGGCGCAAGCGCGGCGACACGACGCGAATCTACCTGCCACGTGCCGATCGCCGCTTCATTCCCGACAGTGCCAGAATCCACCAGTCGGTCAGCGACCGTTTGTCGTCAGACACGGCATCGCCGCCCTACTCACCGCCAAACCTGCCACCACGCTATGTGACGGAGCCGTGGCTCGACGACTGCGGCAATCCTTGAACCGGATCGGAAGGTTGCGCTTGCCTACTCCGGCCGCTTGAAATAGGCCTCAAGCCGATAGCCATCCGGATCGATGACGAAGGCGGCGTAGTAGAATTCGCTGTAATCGGGGCGCACGCCCGGCGGCCCGTTGTCCGTGCCGCCATTGGCCAATCCATTCGCATAGAACGCATCGACGGATTCCTGCGTCGGCGCCACGAAACAGAAGTGCAGGCCGGACTGCATGTCGGCGACAACAGGCTTGGCAACCTCGCTGACCCACAGCGACACGCGCTCCGCGCCATAGCCGCTGACATTGCGAAAATTTGTCAGCCGGTCATAACCGAGCGGCCCCAGAGCCGCGTCGTAGAATGCCTGAGATCTCTCGAGGCTTTTGACGCCAATCGACACATGATCGAACATAAGCGAACTCCTGATTGCTATCGTCACGGATCACCGACGCTACAACATTCCAGCCGTTGCGCCATGGCAATTCGAATCCTTATTTTTCAAGCCGCCATCAGGGTCCGCACCTGCATCATATCGTCCCGAAACCGTGCCATCTCTTCCGCCTTCAGCCGCTCGTCGGGAATGCGCAGCAGATAGGACGGATGAACCGTGACGAACAGCGTCCGCTCGTCAGACAGGGGGATCGCCCTGCCCCTGATATCCGAGAGCTTCTGTCTGGCATCCGTCAGCGACGCCAGCGCCGTGGCGCCCATGGCGACGATCAGCTTCGGCCGGATCAGATCGATCTCCAGATTGACCCACCAGCGACAGTGCGTGACCTCGCCCATGTTGGGGCGCTGGTGGATGCGGCGCTTGCCGCGCGGTTCGTATTTGAAGTGCTTGACGGCATTGGTGACGTAGACAGCCTGCCGGTCGATCCCCGCCTCGCCGATCACCTGATCGAACACCTTGCCGGCCGGGCCGACGAAGGGGCGGCCCGCCAGATCCTCCTGGTCGCCCGGTTGCTCGCCGACGAACATGACCTGCGCATCCTGCGGCCCCTCGCCAAACACCGTCTGCGTCGCTTTCGAATGCAGCGGACAACGCGTGCACCCCGCCGCTTCCTCTTGCAATGCCGCCAGCGTTCCGGCCGGCGAACGAGGCGCGGCCGGTACCTTGCGCGCGGCCTCCTGCAGGCGATCGTGAAACGGCAACGGCTCGCTGGCCTGCCGCTTCGCCATATCCAGCACC
>UCIT01000014.1 GCA_900472625.1 Hyphomicrobiales bacterium
ACGAGCACAGGAATGAGGGGAGGAGAGGTTGGGCGTGTAGCACCAATGTTGGCTTTTGCGGTACGCCTTCTTGCGATCCTTGTTCTACTCCTCGCCCCAATCCCCGCATTCGCCGTCAATCCCGACGAGATGTTGGCCGACCCCGCTCTCGAAAGCAGGGCGCGGGCCATTTCCGCCGAGCTTCGCTGCATGGTCTGCCAGAACCAGTCGATCGACGACTCGAACGCCGAACTGGCGAAGGATCTGCGCTTGCTGGTGCGCAAGCGGATCACCAGCGGCGACAGCGACCAGCAGGTGATGAGCTACATCGTCTCCCGTTACGGCGAGTTCGTGCTGCTGAAGCCCCGCTTCGAAACCAAGACCCTTCTGCTTTGGGGTGCGCCGGTCCTTCTCGTGCTGCTGGGTGGCCTGTCGTTGGTCGTCTTTGCAAGGCGCTATGCCTGCCAGCCGAGCGGTACGGCTCTGACGCCGGACGAACAGGCGAGATTGCGCGAACTACTCGATAAGTAGACACCGTAGCAGGCATAAGCTTTTCACGGTTGCGCGCACACAATTTTCGACATTACGAATTTTTCATGCTGCGGACAGTTCGTAGTAAGGTCTTGCACCCTATATCTTCATTCATCGACCGATCCGGCAAGAACCGGTCCCGTGGATTTGAAGTGAAAAAGGTGCGCAATATGTTGAAGAATATCAAAGCTCCGTCGCTGAACACCGTGTTGAAGGCCTCGACCGTCGCCGGTCTTGCCGCAGCCGTCCTGGCGACCGGCATCCCCCTCGAAATCACCCGTTCCTACGCTGAGGCCGTCAAGGTCGAGGCTCCGTCCGTTCCGAGCTTCGCCAATGTCGTCGATGCCGTGTCTCCGGCCGTGGTTTCCGTTCGCGTCGAGAGCCGCGTCAAGCCGGTCTCCGATGATGAGGGCAATGGCTTCTCCTTCGATTTCAACGGGCGCGGTCTCGATGATCTTCCCGACGCGCTGAAGCCGTTCTTCAAGCAGTTCGGTGAGCAGCAGGGCCGCCGCGGTCCTCCCGGCGCTCATCCCGGTGGCCCGCAGGATGGCAAGGGTCGCCTGCGTCCGGTTGCCCAGGGCTCCGGCTTCTTCATCTCCGAGGATGGCTATATCGTCACCAACAATCACGTCGTTTCCGATGGCGCGGCTTTCGTTGCTGTCATGAAGGACGGGACCGAGCTCGACGCCAAGCTGATCGGCAAGGATCCGCGCACCGACCTCGCCGTTCTGAAGGTCGATGGCAAGGGCAAGAAGTTCACCTACGTCAACTGGGCTGACGACAACAACGTCCGCGTCGGCGACTGGGTGGTCGCGGTCGGTAACCCGTTCGGTCTCGGCGGCACTGTGACGGCAGGCATCGTTTCGGCCCGTGGTCGCGATATCGGCTCCGGCCCGTATGATGACTATCTCCAGGTCGATGCAGCCGTGAACCGCGGCAACTCGGGTGGTCCGACCTTCAACCTCAGCGGCGAAGTCGTCGGCATCAACACCGCGATCTTCTCGCCGTCCGGCGGCAGCGTCGGCATCGCCTTCGCAATTCCCGCCTCGACCGCCAAGGATGTCGTTGCCGACCTGATGAAGGACGGTCAGGTATCACGCGGTTATCTCGGCGTGCAGATCCAGCCTGTGAACAAGGACATCGCCGACTCGCTCGGCCTGTCAGAGGCAAGCGGCGCGCTTGTCGTCTCCGCTCAGGCCGGAACGCCTGGCGAGAAGGCTGGCCTGAAGGCTGGTGACGTCGTCACCGCCGTCAACGGCGAAACCGTCAAGGACGCCCGCGACCTCAGCCGCCGCATCGGCGCCATGACCCCGGGCAAGAAGGTCGAACTTTCGGTATGGCGCTCGGGCAAGGCGACGCCTGTGACCGTCGAGCTCGGCACCCTGCCGGCGGAGCAGCAGCAGGCCTCCGCCGATGACGGCGATCAGGCACCGGAAGCACAGACGCCGGCCTCCGAGAAGGCGCTCGCCGATCTCGGCCTGACGGTCGGTCCGGCTGATGACGGCAAGGGCCTGCAGATCACCGGGATCGACCCGAACTCCGATGCTGCCGACAAGGGCATCAAGGAAGGCGAGAAGATCACCTCGGTCAACAACCAGGAAGTCACCTCCGCCGACGAGGTGGTCAAGGTGCTGAATCAGGCGAAGAAGGATGGCCGCACCCGCGCGCTGTTCCAGATCCAGTCCAAGGAAGGCAGCCGTTTCGTGGCCCTTCCGGTCGAAAACCAGGGCTGATCCAGCCAACAAACCAAGGAGTCGCGCGCTAAGCGCGGCTCCTTCCCGTCGATGCATCATGGATGACGGCAATGACCTCCACACCGAACGATGTCGCTTTGAGCCTTGCCGAAACACAGCCGGCGGGTAATGTCGGCCGCATGAAGATTCTCATCATCGAAGACGATCTGGAGGCGGCTGCCTATCTCACGAAAGCGTTTCGCGAGGCGGGCATTGTTGCCGATCACGCCAGCGACGGCGAGAGCGGCCTCTTCATGGGCACGGAAAACACCTACGACGTGCTCGTGATCGATCGCATGCTGCCACGTCGCGACGGCTTGTCCGTCATTGCCGAGCTACGCCGCAAGAGCATTCACACCCCGGTTCTCATCCTCTCCGCTCTCGGGCAGGTCGACGACCGCGTCACCGGTCTTCGCGCCGGCGGCGACGATTACCTGCCGAAGCCCTACGCCTTCAGCGAACTGCTGGCTCGCGTCGAGGTTCTGGGTCGTCGCAAGGGCACGCCCGATCAGGACGTCGTCTATCGCGTCGGCGATCTCGAGCTCGATAGGTTGGCGCACGAGGTCCGCCGCGGCGGCAAGGAAATCCCGCTGCAGCCGCGCGAATTTCGTCTGCTCGAATATCTGATGAAGAATGCCGGCCAGGTAGTCACGCGCACGATGCTGCTCGAAAACGTCTGGGATTATCACTTCGACCCGCAGACCAACGTCATCGACGTGCATGTGTCGCGGCTGCGTTCGAAGATCGAGAAGGATTTCAGCCTGCCGTT
This sequence comes from Hyphomicrobiales bacterium, assembly GCA_900472625.1. GTDB lineage: Bacteria > Pseudomonadota > Alphaproteobacteria > Rhizobiales > Rhizobiaceae > Rhizobium. The sequence goes on from UCIT01000014.1 coordinate 3,013, forward strand.
GCTGAAGACCATTCGCGGCGCCGGATACATGATCAAGGATGACGGATGAACCGTTTCTGGGTTCTCTACAAGTCCACCGCAGTCCGCCTTTCGGCTCTCTACATCCTGCTCTTTGCCATCTGCGCCGCGACGCTGGTCTTCTACGTCACGGCGATGTCGGAACGACTGCTGACCAGCCAGATCCGCGAGGCCGTGCAGCAGGAAGTCGATCAGGTACAGCGCGCCTATGACAATGGCGGCATGAACCTCTTGCTGAGGACGATGGAGCGCCGCGCGCGCCAGCCGGGCGCCAATCTCTACATCATAGCCGGCCCCTCGGGCGACATCCTCGCCGGCAACGTCGCGTCGGTTCAGCCCGGCGTTCTCGATGAGGAGGGCTGGACCTCGACGCCGTTCCGCTATCAGCGCTATGCCGAAGGCAGCCAGGGCAAGCCGCACATGGCGGTGGCGAACATCAATGTTCTCGACAACGGCTTGCGTATCCTGATCGGCCGCGATCTGGGCGAGCCGGAAGCCTTCCGCGTGCTCGTCCGTCAGGCCCTGATGGTCGCGCTGGCGATCATGGGTCTCGGAGCCGTCATCATCTGGTTCGCCATCGGCCGCAATGCGTTGAAGCGCATCGACCGCATGTCCGCCGCCAGCAAGAAGATCATGGCCGGTGATCTCTCGCAGCGGCTGCCGGTCGGCGGTTCCGGCGACGAGTTCGATCGTTTGTCGGTGTCGCTCAACGCTATGCTAGGCCGTATCGAAAAGCTGAACGAGGGCCTGCGGCAGGTTTCCGACAACATTGCGCATGATCTGAAAACACCGTTGACGCGGCTGCGCAACAAGGCTGCCGACGCGATCGATATGTCCGACGCCGACACGCGTCGGGTGGCGCTCGAAGGCATCATCTCCGAATCCGATCAACTGATCCGCACGTTCAACGCCTTGCTGATGATTTCGCGGGTCGAGGCCGGATCGGTCGCAGCCGAAATGTCCAACGTCGATCTCTCCGCGATCGTCGCCGACAGCGCCGAGCTCTATGAGCCGGTGGCCGATGAAGCCGGGCTTGCATTGACATTCTCGATCGAGCCCGGCGTCGAGGTGCAGGGAAACCGCGAGCTGATCGGTCAGGCGATCTTCAACCTGATCGACAATGCCATAAAATATTCCGGCGGCGGACAGGCTGCCGGCGAAATTTCGCTCAGCCTGATCAGGAGGCCCGATGCGATCTGCCTGCAGGTTGCCGACCGCGGGCCGGGGATACCTGCCGACAAGCGGGAGGATGTGCTGAAACGCTTTGTCCGCCTGGACGAAAGCCGCTCGAAGCCCGGCACCGGTCTGGGGCTGTCTCTGGTCGAGGCGGTCATGGAATTGCACGGCGGCAAGCTGGAGCTTTCCGATACCGATCCAGCCGCCACCACCAATCGCGGCCTTGCCGTCGCCCTGATCTTTCCCGTGAAATAGGCGCATTGGTCTCAATGCGCGGCGCCTTGCGCCAATTGATTGTTGGCCATTGCAGTCGCAGACCCTAACTTAGCCAGTGGCAACCGAAGCGGCTTTGATTCTGCTCGGGGTTTAGCCGCAGATGGCCGGGGAGGGCGCATGCTGACGAACTCGACGCACAGCCTCAAGGATGTAGGCGCAGGGCTTCTCAAGCCGTTGAGCAAAGCCGAGCTGAAGCTCGTGCTCAGTGATCTCCAGCAGATAGGCACCGATGAACCGGCTGTGGCGCAGATGCTGAAGACCGAAGGCGCGCTTGGCGAGTTTGTGTCCGCTGCCTTGACGCTGTCCCCCTATCTCCGCGATGTCGCCAACGTCGATTCCGCCATTCTCGCCACCGCAATCACCATGCCGCTTGAGCCACAGATCGAGGCGCTGATCACTGAGGCCCGCGATGCCTGGCTGCCGTCGGGCGGCGGCACGTCGCCAAGCGAAACCGACGTGATGAGCCGTCTGCGCATCATCAAGCGTCGCGTTGCCTTTCTTGTCGCGCTGGCCGATCTCGCCCGCATCTTCGACGGCCGCGTTACGACGCTATGGCTGAGTCGGCTTGCTGAAGCCTCGGTCTCGGCGGCGATCGACCATCTCCTGCTATCGTCGCATGAGAGCCGCAAGCTGCAGTTGAAGAATGTCGCGAGGCCCAGCGAGGGCTCGGGGCTGGTGGTGCTCGGCATGGGCAAGCTCGGCGCTTCGGAGCTCAATTATTCCTCCGATATCGATATCGTCGTGTTCTTCGACGAACAGGCCGGCATCCTCCCGGACCCGGAGGATGCGATCGAGATCTTTCCGCGTCTGATGCGCCGTCTCGTCCGGATCATGCAGGAGCGCACCGGCGACGGATACGTGTTCCGCACAGATCTGCGGCTGCGGCCCGATCCAGGCGCAACCCCGCTCGCCATCTCCGTCGATGCCGCCATGGTCTATTACGAGGGCAGGGGACAGAACTGGGAGCGCGCTGCGTTCATAAAGGCCCGTGCGGTCGCCGGCGACATCGCTGCCGGAGAGCGGTTCCTGCGCGATCTCACGCCCTTTGTCTTTCGCAAATATCTGGATTATGCGGCGATATCGGACATCCACTCGATCAAGCGTCAGATCCACGCGCACAAGGGCCACTGCGCCATTGCCGTCAAGGGTCACAACGTCAAGCTCGGTCGCGGCGGCATCCGCGAGATCGAGTTCTTCGCCCAGACCCAGCAGTTGATCGCCGGTGGTCGCATGCCGGTGCTGCGTTCGCGCGGCACGGAAGAAACGCTTGCCGAGCTGACCAGAGCCAAATGGATCGACGAGGAAACGCGCGACGAGCTGACGGCGGCCTACTGGTTCCTGCGCGATGTCGAGCACCGCATCCAGATGGTGCGCGACGAGCAGACGCATCTGTTGCCGGAGACGGAAGCCGATCTCAAGCGCATCGCCTACATGATGGGTTTTAGCGATACGCCCAGCTTCTCCGAACGCCTGGTCGAGGTGTTCAGGACCGTCGAGCGGCGGTATGCCCGCCTGTTCGAACAGGAGACCAAGCTCTCGACGGAAACAGGAAACCTCGTCTTCACCGGCCAGAACGACGATCCTGATACGCTGGTGACGCTGAAGAAACTTGGCTTCGAACGCCCCTCCGACATATCGCGGGTCATCCGCACCTGGCATTACGGCCGCTACAGGGCGACGCAATCGGTCGAGGCACGCGAGCGGCTGACGGAGCTGACGCCGGAGCTGTTGCGGGTCTTCGGCGAGAGCAAGCGCGCCGACGAGGCGATCTTGAGGTTCGACAGTTTCATCTCGGGTCTGCCGGCCGGCATCCAGCTGTTCGCTCTGCTCGGCAGCAATCCGGCGCTTCTTTCACTGATCGTTTACATCATGTCGGCGGCGCCGAAGCTTGCCGAGGTGATCGCTGCTCGGCCGCATGTTTTCGACGGCATGCTCGATCCTGGCCTGATGGCGGAGTTGCCGACACGCGATTATCTGGCCAGTCGCCTTCGCGGCTCGTTGCAGCAGGCCCGCTATTATGAAGAGGTGCTGGACCGGCTGCGCATCTTTGCCGCCGAGCAACGGTTCCTGATTGGCATCCGGCTGCTCACCGGCGCCATCAACGGCGCCATGGCCGGCCGTGCCTTTACACATCTGGCCGATCTCATCGTCGAGGCGGCTCTGAATGCGGTTCTGCTGGAAATCGAGGCTACGCACGGAAAGTTTCCCGGCGGTCGTGTCGCCGTCGCCGGCATGGGCAAGCTCGGCAGCTTCGAGCTGACGGCCGGCTCCGACATCGATCTCATCCTGTTCTACGATTATGACGACGCGGCCGACGAATCCGACGGCGACAAGCCGCTCGATGCCGTTCGTTATTTTACTCGCGTGACGCAGCGCCTGATCGCCGCCCTGTCAGCGCCGACCGCAGAGGGTGTGCTCTACGAGGTCGACATGCGTCTGCGCCCATCCGGCAACAAAGGGCCGATCGCAACCCGCATCACCTCGTTCGCCAAATATCAGCGCGAGGAAGCCTGGACCTGGGAGCACATGGCGCTCAGCCGCGCCCGGCTGATCTGCGGCGATGCCAGCCTGATCGCCGATGCCGAACGCGTCGTCGAGGAGGTACTTTCGACACATCGCGACGTGGGGAAGGTTGCGCGCGACGTTGCCGAGATGCGCGCGTTGATCGAGCAGGAAAAGCCGCCTGCCAATCCGTGGGACCTGAAGCTCATCGCAGGCGGTGTTGTCGATATCGAATTCATCTCCCAATATCTGGCATTGATCGCGCCCGCAAACGACGTTGCCATCAAGGTCAACGGTCTGTCGACCGGCGAAGCGTTGAAGGAGTTGGGCGCACCGTTGATGACCGAGGACGACCTCGATACCTGCCTGCGCGCCTTCTCGCTTTACACCGAGCTTTCCCAACTGATCCGCCTCTGCATCGACGGTCCGTTCGATCCGAAGGAGGCGCCGGCGGGGCTCACCGATCTCGTCTGCCGCGCCGGAGACTGTCCGGATATCCGGACACTCGAGGGGGAGATTAAACAGTTGTCGAAGGCAGTTCGAAAACTGTTCGCGTCGGTCGTAAAGTCTTAGGAAACATTGTCCGGGATCAGCAGCGAGATTACCGTTCCGGTCGCCTCGCGGGATCGGATCTTCATCCGTCCGCCGTGCAGCATGGTCAGCGACCGCGAGATGGCGAGGCCGAGCCCGGAACCGCCCTTGCTCTTGGCGTACTGGTTCTGCACCTGCTCGAACGGCTGTCCGATCTTGCCGAGCGCCGTGGCCGGAATGCCGATGCCGGTATCGGCGATCGTCAGCATAACGCCACCGGCCGTGCGGCGCGTGCGCACCGCGATGCGGCCGCCCTCGTTGGTGAACTTCACGGCGTTGGAAAGCAGGTTGAGCAGGATCTGCTTCATCGCCCGTCGATCGGCCCTCAGGGTCATGCCGTCGCAGATGCGCTGCTGGATCTCGATGCTCTTTTCGCTGGCGGGAATGGCGGTGAAGCGCAGGCTTTCCTCGATCAGCGGCGCGAGGTCGATCGTCTCGCACTGCAGCTTCATGTGGCCGGCTTCTATCTTCGACATGTCGAGAATGTCGTTGATGACATTGAGCAGGTGACGGCCGCTGTGGTGGATGTCGCGGGCGTATTCGTCGTATTTGGCGGAGCCGAGGGGCCCGAACATTTCGTCCTGCAGGATCTCCGAGAAGCCGAGGATGGCGTTAAGCGGCGTGCGCAACTCATGCGACATGTTGGCGAGGAATTCCGACTTTGCCTTGTTGGCGGCTTCGGCGCGTTCCTTTTCGGCCTGATAATTGGCATTGGCGATCGACAGTGCCGATTTCTGGCTTTCCAGCGTCTGCCGGGAGGAGGAGAGGTCGCCGATCGTCGCCATCAGGCGCCGCTCGGAGTCACGCAGGCGTTCCTGGTTGCGCTTGAGCAGGGTGATATCGGTGCCGACCGAAACCATGCCGCCATCGCGGGTGCGGCGCTCGTTGATCTGCAGCCAGCGCTCGTCGGCAAGCTGCACTTCGCTGGTGCGTGAATAACCGTTGCCGTGAGCATCGGCGATGCGTCGCTCGATAACCGGGCGGGCGGCGGCGGCGTTGACGGCGGCGCGTTCGGTGCCCGGCACCAGAACCCTGTCGGGAAGGCCATAAGCCTGCTGGAAGTGGGCATTGCACATCACCAGCCGGTCGTTCTTGTCCCAGAGTACGAAGGCTTCGGACGTGGATTCGATGGCGTCTGCAAGCCGCTGGTCGGCCTCGGCATAGCGCTGTGCCAGGCGGTGCTGCTCGGTCACGTCCATGGCGATGCCGATCATGTGGACCCGGCCGGCATTGGTGCGGATCACCTGAGCGCGGGCGCGCATCCAGACATAGTGCCCGGCTGCGTGGCGCATGCGAAAGATCTGGTCGATCTGCTCGGAATCGCCGCGGGCGACGGAGCGGGCGATCTCGTAGATGCCGCTGTCATCAGGATGCATGAGGCGCGCGGCATCGCCAAAGCACATGTTGCCGTCAGCCTCCGGCAGGCCCAGCATCTGGTACATGGAGCGCGACCAGAAGAATTCGCGGCGGTCGAAATCGAAGTCCCACAGGCCGCAGCGGCCGCGCGACAGGGCAGTTTCGACGCGCAGGTTCGATTCGACGAAGATCTCATCGGCGTCGCGAGCACGGCGGACCTGCATATAGTAGGCGTAGAGGATCACCAGCAGGATCGACGAGATGCCGGCGAACAGCGTGACATTCAACGTCAGCTCTTCGCGCCACAGCTGGCTGATATGGTCAAGCGAGGTGGCGGCGACCACGTAACCGCCGGTATCACCGATCAGGGTGATTTGAGCGTAGTGCGGGCGACCGTCGATAGTCGTTTCGATGACGCCGGCACGATCGCCGAAGCGGCGTATGGTCGAGACTTCGGAAAAGAAATCGCCGATGCTGGCGCCGACATAGGCCGCGCCCGCCGTGGACGCCGCGAACACCTTGCCGCTGGATTGGACAAGCAGCACGAATGCGTTGTCGTCGAGACGATCCTGTGGCAGGAACCGGGTGAGCCGTGCCTGGCCCTCAACCGCATCGCCGGTGTCGAAGATCGCGGCAGATTCGGCAAACGCAGCCGCGGCGGTTGCTGCCGCCAGCGCCGTCGAGTGGCGGGCCGACGCCTGCATGCGGTCATGCTCTGACAGCATGCCGAAGAAATGCGAGGCCGCAACGACCGCCAGGAAGGCGACAATCAGCATTGGAATGGCGCGTTTCAGCATTGTCTCGGCATGCGTGTATTTTTGGAAAGACAGGCGAGAAGATGATGGTGCATTTCCGGCGAAGCTCCGGCGCCAGGCGCGGAAGCCTTCGAAATCGACACGCAGCCGTCCCTCGGCCACGGTTGCCCGCCGCACGTTCATCATCTTTAGCCCTGATCCCTCGTGTGATTCGCTGCGCCGCTCGCCCGAACCTGCATCAATGAATCATTGGTGATTCGCCTTGTCCAGAGGAAAAGGTAAAAATCTGTTAACCGATTCTAAGTGCTGATTTTTATTGTGGCTTGAGAAGGCGGCCGCGGTTCGCTCGGCCGCCTGTGGTCACAAATCATCCGTTGAGGGTGCGATCGACGATATCGCGAACATCCGTCGACAGGCTTTCCGCAGCCGCGATATCGGCCAGCGCCTTGCGCGCGTGTTCCGCCCGAACGGGCTCCAGGGAGCGCCAGGAGCGCATCGATGTGAGGATCCGGGCCGCCAACTGTGGGTTGCGACCGTCGATGTCGAGGATCTGCCGTGCCAGGAAACGATAGCCTTCGCCATCCGCCCGTCCGAAGCCGGTCGGGTTTCCGAAAGCAAATGTGCCGACCAGCGAACGGACGCGGTTCGGGTTGGTCCACTTAAAGAGCGGATTTTCCGTGAGCTTGACGACGCGATCAAGCGTTGCCGCACCGGGGATGGTGGCCTGCACTGAGAACCACTTGTCGATGACGAGCGCGTTGTCGGCGAAGCGCTCCTGGAACGTGGACAGCGCCTTGCTGGCCTCGTCGCTATCAGGGAAACGATGTGCGAGAATCGTCAGCGCCTGCATCAGGTCGGTCATGTTGTTGGCCGCGTCGAAGGCAGCCTTTGCCCGTGCCGGGGTGTTCTCGGCGTAGGACAGATAGGTGAGCGCAGTGTTGCGAAGCGCGCGGCGTCCGGCGCTGGCCGCATCCGGGCTGAAGTCGCCGGGCGTGGTCATGCTGTCGTAGAGGGCGGCGAACACGGCCTTTCCGGCCTCCGCCACCTGGCGCATCACGGCCTGGCGGCCTGCGTGGATGGCGTCGGGATCGTTGTTGCTGCCGAGCTCGCGGGCGATGTCGGATTCGCTCGGGAGTGCGAGAACCTGGGCGCGGAAGGCCGGCTCGAGGTTGTCGTCGGCAGCTGCGGCAAGCAGGGCATCGACGAATTGTTTGGCAGCGACGGTGGCCTTGCCGTCGCGGGCATCACGGGCGGCGCCGAGCAGCGTCGGCAGTGCAAGATCCGTCAGCGCCTGCCAGCGGGCGAAGTGGTCGGTCTCATGCCGTGCCAACAAAGCGAGGTCGGCGGGTGACTGATCGAAATGCAGGTTGATCGGCGCGGAGAAGCTGCGGTTCAGCGAGATGATCGGCCGCGAGCCGATGCCCTTGAACACAGCGGTCTGGGCGCGCTCGGTCAGATGCAGCACATTGTCGGCATATTCAGCACCCTCGACCGAAGACGGCTCGAGTGCAGCGCCATCTTCCGAGAACAGAGCGACGCTGAGCGGGATGTGCATCGGCTGCTTGTCGGTCTGCCCGGGTGTGGCTGGGATGATCTGCTCGAGCGAGAGGCTGAACGTCTTCGCCGTTGCGTCGTAGCGACCGGATGCGGTGACGAGCGGTGTGCCGGCCTGGTGATACCAGAGCGAGAATTGTGTGAGGTCTCGTCCGCTTGTCTCTTCGAAGCATTTGACGAAATCCTCAATCGTCACGGCCTGTCCGTCGTGCCGGTCGAAATAGAGGTCCATGCCCTTCTTGAACGTGTCCTTGCCGAGCAGCGTCGCGATCATCCGCGTGACTTCGCTGCCCTTTTCGTAGACGGTCGTCGTGTAGAAGTTGTTGATTTCGCGATAAGCCGTCGGCCGCACAGGATGCGCCAGCGGGCCGCCATCCTCGGGGAACTGCTCGGATTTCAGGTGGCGGACTTCAGCGATACGCTTGACCGGGCGCGAGCGCATGTCGGCGGAAAACTCGTGATCGCGGTAGACCGTCAGGCCTTCTTTCAGGCACAGCTGGAACCAGTCGCGGCAGGTGATGCGGTTGCCGGTCCAGTTGTGGAAATACTCGTGCGCGATGATCGCCTCGATGTTGGCGTAATCGGCATCGGTGGCGGTCTCCGGATCGGCAAGAACGTACTTGTCGTTGAAGACGTTGAGCCCCTTGTTCTCCATCGCGCCCATGTTGAAGTCGGAGACGGCGACGATCATGAAGATATCGAGATCGTATTCACGACCGAAGCGCTCCTCGTCCCACTTCATCGAGCGCTTCAGCGCGTCCATGGCATAGGCGGCGCGGGCTTCCTTGCCGTGCTCGACATAGATCTTCAGCGTGACCTCGCGCTCGGACATGGTGACGAACGTGTCTTCGATCACGCCCAGGTCACCGGCGACGAGCGCGAAGAGATAGCTTGGCTTCGGATGCGGATCGAACCAGGCAGCAAAGGAGCGGCCCTCATCGTATCCGGCGCCGCCGAGGAAATTGCCGTTCGACAGCATCACCGGGTTGGCCGCCTTGTCGCCGACGATGGTGATCGTGTAGGGCGCCAGGACATCGGGGCGGTCGGGGAAATAGGTGATGCGGCGGAAGCCTTCCGCCTCGCACTGCGTGCAATAGACGCCGTTGGTGCGGTAGAGGCCCATCAGCTTGGTATTCGCCTCGGGATTGATGATCGTGGTGATCGTCAGTTCGAAGGGTTTGGCTTTCGGCAGGTTGCGGATCGTCAGGCTTTCCGGCGTCGCCGTATACTGGCTGGCCTTCATTTCCTTCTGGTCGAAAAGCAGGCCGGCAAGCGCCAGTTCATCCCCGTCGAGAACCAGCGGCGCCTTCGGGTCGGCGCCCTTGCGGCGATGGAAGATCAGGCGCGCATCAACTTTGGTGGCTGTCGGATCGAGTTCGAATGTCAGGTCCACGCGCTCAAGAACGAAATCGGTTGGACGGTAGTCTGCCAGATTAATGACCTGGCCGGTATCTGTGCGCATGATGTTCCCTGGGACCTTTAGACAATGCTTCGCCGCAGAGGGGGGCGCTCCGCAACCAATTCGATCGGTATAATTACATTAAAGTCTGAACTAATGCTAAAGCTAAAGGGAAACGATGAACGACAAGATTTTATAGTAGCGCGGTTGGAGATACTTCAGACTTCTCTCCCTATCTGAGGTCCAGGGCTATCCGGATCGCTGCCTCGTCCTCGGTTTTCTGCACGACAACGCCGTGCCATCCGAGGCCGTCGTAGTCCTCGTAGCCGAGCGTCTTCGCATAGGCGACAATAGAGCCGTTGTTGTCGTAATAGCTGCCACGCGCTTGGCCTGTCTGCCTCTGCAGCGCGAAGTGCGTGAACAGCAGGGACGTGTTGCTGCAGGCGATAATTTTGTTGGCGCCGTCCAGCAGCATCACGGTCGTCCGATCCGCGACCTGTGGCGGAAGATTTGCCTCTTTCTCGACGATGGCCTGTCCCTGGTTCTGCCAGTCGAAGTAGACGCCCAACGTTCCGACCAGCGGGCCATCACCCTTGCCGCCTTGCCTGACCCCCGTTGCGTAGACAAGTGCGTTGCGTCCACCGTGAAGCGGGCTTGGGCGCACCTCGTCGACCACATAGTCGTCTCCGGATCGGCAATGGACTCCTGCAGCGTGCCAGGATTCGCCGGCCAGCGAGGCATTGGCAATCCGGCGTTGGAACTCGGGATTTGCTGACGCGATAACGCGGCCACTGGTATCCGTCAGCACGAGGTCGAGGTAGACGGTGTAGAAGCGGTTGATGACGCCGAGGCGTTCCGCAGCGAAGCTGGCGGTTTCCTTGGTCGGCGTCTCCAGTGCCTGCCACAGGGCGGCATCGGTCGCCCACCAGCGCACATCGGCGGTCCGCTCGAACAGGTTGCGCACGATCAACTGCACTAGCGTCTGTGCCAGATCGGTCAGCCGCACACCTTCGAGTTCATCCACCAGCGAATCTGCCATCCGCCGCGACAGCCCGATGCGGCCGAGGACATTGCTCTCGAACGTGCCGGCGATCTCGCTGGCGATCTGCGCCAAACGCTGAACCTCGTTGGCGACGACCGCGAAACCCTTGCCGGCTTCCCCTGCACGGGCCGCCTCGATCAACGCGTTGATGGCCAGAAGCTTGATCTGTTTCACCACATGCGTGTTGGCGGCGCTGAATTGTTCGAGATCGAAACCAATCCCTTCGGTAACAACCCGCATGGAGCGCGGCGTTGCCGGATGTTGCTGACCTTTAAAAACCGTAGATGGCATCATGGCATGCCTCCTGAAGAATTGGTGCGCGTCGGAAAATTAAAATTGTAATTATGCTATGTTTGAATCAATGCGAGAGCATGGTTTTCAAATCGGTAACGAACAACGGCCCTCATTGACTATTTTCATTCGTTTTCACGCCTTGCCGTTATTTGACGCAGTCCAGTGACATGCTTTCGCGCAAAATGTCTGAGACGATGGGACTCGCGCGTGTTTTCGCTGTTCTTTGACGAAAACCGCTGCCAGAGTTATCTGGCATCGAATCCGATGCGTTTCCCCGCCCTCCTACGCGCAATGCACGAGTGTCTGACATGCGGTCGGTTTTCGAAAATCCGATGAGAGGTATTGCGTTCAAAGTCGCGTCTGTCATCTTTTTCCTTGCCATGCAGACCTTCATCAAGCTTGCGGGCAGTGACATTCAGCCGGGCCAGGTCACTTTTTACAGGTCGTTCTTCGCGCTCTTCCCCATCATGGCGTTCCTTGCCTACCGCGGCCAGTTGAAGTCGTCGTTCTACACGGAGAACCCGATCGGTCATCTGAAGCGCGGGACGCTCGGGATCATTTCCATGGGCCTGGGCTTCTACGGATTGCTGCATTTGCCGCTGCCTGAGGCCATCGCGCTCGGTTACGCACTGCCGCTGGTGGCGGTGATCTTCGCTGCCGTATTCCTCGGTGAGACCGTCCGCATCTATCGGTGGAGTGCCGTCTTCGTAGGACTAATCGGTGTCGCGATCGTCTCATGGCCGAAACTGACGTTGTTTCGCGAGGGTGGCGTGGAAGCGGAGCAGGCAATCGGCGCGGTGACAGTGCTGCTGGCGTCGGTGCTGGGCGGAATGGCCATGATCCAGGTGCGCCGATTGGTCGAGGAGGAAAAGACCTCGACGATCGTTCTCTATTTTTCGCTGACGGCGAGCACGTTCTCGCTTTTCACCGTGCCGTTCGGCTGGGATTTTCTCGATCTGGCGCCGCAGTTGTTCCTGATTGCCGCCGGCTTTTGCGGCGGTATCGCGCAAATCTTGCTGACGGAGAGCTACCGTCATGCGGAGGTATCGACGATTGCGCCATTCGAATATACGTCGATCGTCCTGGGGAGCATCCTTGCCTACTTTGTCTTTGATGATACGCCGACCACAACAATGGTAGTTGGCACGGCCATCATCGTCGCGGCAGGTGTCTTCATTATCTACCGCGAGCATCGCCTCGGCGCGGAACGCGTTGCCGCGCGGAATGCCGAACTGCGATAGCTGCTGCTTCGTGCAGGTTAACGAAGGTCATTCATATGGAACCCACAGAAATTTAGGGCTGGAAACTTCCCGCGCGGCGTGTTCTGTAAATGTGAACATTGTTCATCTATTAATGCAATCTTGTGTTGAAAATAAACGATGCCGTGTGTCAGCTCGCGCCCAGGTATATCTGAGCGCATGTTGCGGGAATAAAATGCATTTACATGCCGAAGACCTGATTGCCGATCCTAATTTCATACGCGGTATTCGATTTCACGCTGGTCGTATGCGCCTGATGTTCGACGCCAAACCACGGCTCGCGCGGTTGCTCGCCTCTCATCAACGCTGGTTGCTGACGCAGATGGCTTATGCGCTAAGCATGGAGCGTGACAGACTGGATCCATCATCAGGCCTCACGGCCACCCGGTTGATTAAAGATGTCACCGCTTTCAAGGTCGCAAGCCGCAACACCGTTCTCAGCTTCATCGACGAACTTTTCACCTACCGATTCATCACCTGCGAGCCGGGCGCCGAGCGCAAGCGACCGAGGCACTACGAGGCAGCCGAGATCAGTCATCAGGCCATGGCGAGTTGGCTGTCGTCCAATCTGCACGCGCTTGACGTGCTCGACGGCAAGGATCGCGCGGCGGAGTTCGATGCCAATCCTCACTGGATTCGCCAGATCCAGCCTCGCCTTGCCAGACATTGCATGGAGGACGACATTTGGCGCGAGCCTCCGGAGGAGATCGGGCTCTTTCTATGGAATGACGCAGGCGGCTTGATCGTCGATTATCTGATCTCGATGATCGATCTCGATGAGCAGGATGAAACCAGATTCTTCTTGGGGGAGTTCGATAGTCGTGGCCTCGCGGCGGACTTCATGATGTCGCGTACTCACTTGCAGAGGCTCGTCAGTAAGGCCGCTCTCAGCGGTTTTATGGGATCGCAGGTCGACGCCAAAAAACCAACGCTATGGATATCGCGGGCCTTCGTGCAAGATTATTGCGAGTGGCAGGCGATCAAATTCGCTTACGTCGACGAGGCCTTCAACTGGGTTCGGTCGCGGTCGAACGTGCAATCCTGCGACATCTGATCTGTGCGCAGTGGCCGCCGATATCGTGAAGAAATGCGGCCGACCTTTGGAGCCTTTCCGGGCTAAATTGAACCATTCTGTTGGCTCAAACGGAGTCGCCTGGTCGTCCGGCCGGCGCGTGTCGTAGCCAAAGCATACGGCCAAGCCGGCCGGACGATCAGGCGGCTCGTTTCAGCTAACCCCGGTGGTTCGTTTGCGAACCAGCTCGGGCCGGGCATCTTTCCGCCAGGATCAAAGGCGATCGGCTCGGACGTACCGGGGTATGCCCTTCGCCAATCGCCTTTGCGCTGACGAAAACCTGCTCCGGCAGAATGGTTCAATTTAACCCGGAAAGGCTCTAGGATGCGTCCGACGACGCCTCGTGCTCATACGCTTCGGCGGCACAAACGGCCGCCCGGATGTTTTCGATCGCGTTGATCTTGAGCAGAAGAGAGATGATGCGTGTTGTCATGATGAAAGCCAGTATACTTTAGCGCGGTCAAAAACGCCGCCTCAAACTCAGTATTGTTGAAAGTCCGCAAAGATGACGGCGGGGCGGGCAATACGATTGCTGGTGCCGGTGCCGCGAGCAACCATCTGCTCGTTCGTGGCGAAGCCTGTCCGCCGGTAGCTTTGCGTGGTGCGAACATTTTTGTTCGCGAGGCGCAGGGTTTCAAACCTGCAGTGGGTAGTACGATGATTTGGGCTCATGGCCTTGGTTCCTATCGATTCCTCCCAAGACACATCGCTAATATTGCACCGCACAATAGACATCGCAACAGCCAAGAATACGCGACAGCCATGCGATGAGTGCATGAGTGATGTCACAAAACTGTCAATGGTGGTTATTTAGGAGGCAGAATTGGCTTCTGTCAATTTTGCCTGAAATTGCAATAAGTCGTTCCAAGCCAATCGCTTATTGACCGGGGCGGTCAGAAGATCCTGCGGATGCAACGTCGCGATCGCCGGAATACGCCGATCGCCGATGGCGATCTCTCGCCACTGTCCGCGCAGGCCATGGATCGTATCACCTTCGCCGAAAAACACCCGAGCGGCGAAATTGCCGAGCAGGAGAATCACTTTCGGCTCGGCAAGCACGATCTGCCGCTCGATGAATGGGCGGCAGATATCCATCTCGGCGGGTGACGCCGCGCGGTTGCCGGGTGGGCGCCACGGGATGACCTGCGTCATCAGAATGCCGTTGCGGTCTAGGCCGATGGCCGCGAGCATCTTGTCGAGCAATTGTCCCGGACGGCCGGCAAAGGGCTGGCCTTCGCGGTCGTCATCCGCACCCGGGGCCGAGCCGATCAGCATGATGCCGCTCGCAGCGTCGCCGCCGGCAAAGATCGTCGATCGTGCGCTGTGTTTCAGATTGCAGCCATTGAACGCCTCAAGAGCCGTCTTGAGTTCGGCCAGCGAACGGGCGCTTTCCGCGGCCAAGCGCGCCTGCTGCACGGCCTCGCCATCCGGGATTGCCGGTTGCGGCCGCTGCGCCGAGCGTTCGGCTTGAGGTGCCGCTCTTTGCGCCGACGATCCGGATGACCGTGTCGCCTGCTCCCGGCCTTCGGTGGCCTGCGGGGCAGGGGCGGCGCTGCGTCGCGCCGCCTTCATCATCTCGAACTCAGCAAACCGGTCGACGGCCTCCTCCTCGAGCAACCATTCGACACCCGCGTCTGCATGGAAATGCAGCAGCGCGGCGAGTTCGCCCGGAGAGAGGTCGTTGACGGAGATCATGCCAATGACTTTATCGAAGCCACAGCCTCAATGAAAGAGCGTAGCGGCCACACACAGCGCTATTGCACCGTCCATTGCGCGATATCGTCACGCTCGCCGATCAGCGCCAGACCGTGGGCGATCGACAGCAACTCGCCGCCCGTTTCGATCTTGTCGGCATCGAAGCGCTCGGTGAAGATGCGGCGAACGGCGGGCACGAAAGACGTACCGCCGGTGAGGAAGACCTTATCGATATCAGTCGCGGCCGTATTGGTCTTTTCGAGCACATCATCCAGCGCCCCTTCGATGCGTGCCAGATCGTCGGATATCCAGCTTTCGAAATCGGCGCGACGCACCGCGCGCTTGCCGGCGCGGCCGAGCGGCGAGAAGTTGAATTCCGCTTCTTCCGCGCCAGACAGCGCCATCTTGGTGGCCGATACAGCCTGATAGAGCGGGTAGCCTTCGTCGTGATCAACGAGATCGATGAACAGTTCCAGCTTGTCCGGCTCCAGAGCCGTCCGCACCAGCTTCTTCAGATCATCATACTCCCGCGACGTCTTGAAGATCGACAGCTGGTTCCAGCGGCTGAAGCTCGAGTAGTAGTTTGTCGGGACTTCAAGGACCTTGTCGAAGCTCTTGAAATGACTCCCTTTGCCGATTGCAGGCGCAACGACGTTGTCGACGATGCGCGCGTCGAAATGATCACCCGCGATGCCGACACCGGAATGTCCGATCGGCGTTGCCTTCAACTGGCCGGCGACGCTCTCAAAACGGATCAGCGAATAGTCGGTGGTGCCGCCGCCGAAGTCGGCGACCAGCACGGTGGCATCGACCTTCAGGTTCTGCGCGAAGTAGAACGCGGCTGCGACAGGTTCGTAGACGTAGTGCACCTCGGGAAAGCCGAAACGCGACAGCGCTTCGTTGTAGCGCTGTGTGGCCAGCAGCGGGTCCGGGCTGGCGCCAGCGAAATGCACCGGCCGGCCCGTGACGATACGCGCCACGTCGGATGGCCAATTGTCGCCGGCGTAGTTGCTGAGGCGGCGGATGAAGACCTCCATCAGGTCCTCGAAGCTATGGCGCTTCGCGTAGATCAACGTGCCCTGGAACAGGGCGCTGGCGGCGAATGTCTTGATCGACTGCAGGAAGCGGCAATCGCCCGGATTGTCGATGAACTGGCGGATCGCCGCATGGCCGGCCTCGACCTTCAGCGCGGAGGCGCCGAGTTTTCCGTCCTTCATGAAGGAGAGGGCGGTGCGCATGCTGTCGCTTTCGCCGGCGGCGCTGGTAAAGCCCATCGAATGGGTTGTCTTGCCGTCCGCGGTGGCGAGAACGGTGTTCGTTGTGCCAAAGTCCAAACCTAGCGCCTGAGCCATGCTCGCACCTCTCAATTTCGATTGTTGCTTGAGACTGGAGCGGTTTGCTCCGTCGGGGGCGAGGGAGGACGCCCGAATTCAGAGGGCGCGTGATGCCACAGAGGTCCGTCTTATTCAAGACCGGGAGGAAAATGAAACGGGCGCCAGTGGCGCCCGTTGGATCACTCGGCGGCGATGGCCTGCGGCGGCGCCTCGTGGGCGTCAGGCTTTCTCTTGCGTCCGAAGCTCAGCAGCCAATCGCTCAGCCGGCCCATCTCCACGAAAATGACGGGCGTGATGAATAGCGTGAGCGCCTGGCTGACGATCAGGCCCCCGACGACGGCGATGCCGAGAGGCTGGCGAAGCTCGGAGCTCGCGCCCGAGCCGAGCGCGATTGGCAGTGCGCCAAGAAGCGCGCAGAAGGTGGTCATCATGATCGGCCGGAAACGCCGGACGCAGGCCTCGTGGATAGCCTCCGACGCCGTCATTCCGTTCCCTGACCGCAGGTTTTCCAGTGCTACGTCGATCATCATGATCGCGTTCTTCTTGACGATGCCGATAAGCATCAGCAGGCCGATCAGGGCGATGATCGACAGATCGAAGCCCATCACGCGGAGCGCCAGAAGCGCACCGAGCGCTGCGGCCGGCAGACCGGAGAGAATGGTCAGCGGGTGGATGAAGCTCTCGTACAGCACCCCGAGAACCACGTAGATCGTCAGCACTGCGGCCAGGATCAGGAGCGGCGTGTTACCCTGCGACTGTTCGAAGATCTGCGCCGTGCCGCCATAGGACGTGAAGACGTCCGCAGGCATGTTGATGTCCTTCTTGATCTGGTCGATCGCCGCCGTCGCATCGCCCAGTGCTTCGCCGGCCGGAAGGTTGAAGGACACGGTGGTCGAGACCAGTTGACCCGTCTGGTTGATGGTAACGGGGCCGGTAGTGCGCTGAACTGTCGCAAAGTTCGACAGCGGAACAAGCGCGCCGCTCGCGGAAGCGACACGGATATCCTGTAGCTTCTGGTCATCCCAGGGTTTGCCGGTATCGTATTCGACGATCACGTCGTAGCTGTCGCCGGTCGACTGGATCTGTGCTGCGGCATACCCGCCGAAGGATTCCTGCAGCGTCGTGCGCAGTTGGTCGTCCGTTATGCCATAGGCCGCGGCCTTCTCGGTATCGACCGTAATGTCGGCCTGCAGGGCATTGTTCTGCGCATCCGATGTCACGTCGGTGAAGCGCGAGTCGCCGTGCATCGCCTGCTGGATCTTGTTGGCCCAGAGATTGGTCTGGTCGGCGCTCAGCGCCTGAACCACCAGCTGATACTGGCTGGCCGTCTGGCGCCCGCCGAAACGCAGGCTCTGCTGCGGTGTGATGAAGGCCTGCATACCAGGGATCTTGCTGATGCTGGCGCGCAGTTCGCGCAGCGTCTGGTCCAGCGGCGGGCGGTCCTTCTTGTCCTTCAGTTCGACGAACATCGTGCCGTTGTTGAGCGGGCTGCGGGCATTGCCGCCGACGATCGACATGACGTGATTGACGGCCGGGTTCTGCTTGACGAGTTCTGCGGCCTGGTTTTGCAACTCCTTCATTGCCGGGTAGGAGATATCCTGACGCGCACGGGTCGAGATGTTGAGGCGGCCGATATCTTCCGTCGGGAAGAAGCTCGTCGGCAGCGTCATGAACAGGTAGATGGTCAGGCCGACGGAGGCGAAGAACAGGCCGATGATGGCCGGCCGATGCGAAAGGCACCAGGCGACGCCCCTGTCATAGCCGCGCAAGGTCCGCGCGAAACCTGCATCGAACCAGCGGATGAAGAACGGCGGCTGGCTGTGGCCGCTGCCGAGGCGCGAGGCCAGCATCGGCGTCACCGTCAGCGAGACGATCGCGGACGCGACGATGGCGATTGCCACCACCATGCCGAACTCGTTGAAGATGCGTCCGACAACGCCGCCCATCAGCAGGATCGGGATGAACACTGCGATCAGCGACACCGACATGGAGATGATCGTGTAGCTGACTTCGCCTGAGCCCTTGATTGCAGCCTCAAGCACCGGCATGCCGTCCTCGACATGTCGCAGGATATTCTCGAGCATGACGATCGCGTCGTCGACCACAAGACCGACCGCCAGCGTCAGCCCCAGCAGCGAGATATTATCGACGCTGTATCCAAGCACGTACATCATGCCGAAGGTGGTGATCAGCGACAGCGGCACGGCGAGACCCGGAATGAGCGTCGCTGTCAGGTGGCCGGTAAAGAGGTAGATGACGAGAACGACGAGGCCGATCGTCAGGAACAGTGTGAATTTCACGTCGGAGATGGCATCGCGGATCGGCTTGGCCGAATCGTTCATCACCTGGGTGGTGACGGAAGCAGGTATTTCGGCATGCAGCCCAGGCAGTTTGGCGTTGATCGCATCCACCACTTCGACGGTGTTGGCGTCCGGCTGGCGCTGGATCGACAGGATGATGCTCTGCTTGCCGTCATACCAGCTGCCGGTATTCTGATTCTCGACGCTGTCCTGCACATCGGCCACGTCGCCGAGGTGGATCGGCGCGCCGCCCGGATTGGCGATGACAAGCGTGCGGAATTCCTCCGCATTGGTGCGCTGCGTATCCGCATTGATCGTCATGCTCTGGCTACTGTTCTGCAGCGTGCCGACGGGAACCTGACTGTTGGCAGCCTCGATTGCCTTGTTGATCGTATCGATGCCGAGGCCGCGGTTCAGCAGTTTGTTCGGATCGACTTCGACGCGCACCGCATAGGTCTGTGCGCCGAAGACGGATACTTCGGCTACGCCCGGAAGCGTCGACAGCGTCGGCGAGATGATGTTCTCGGCAATCTCGTCCAGCTTGCTGCGCGGCATGGTGTCGCTCTGTACCGCAAGCAGCATCACCGGCGCGTCGGCCGGATTGGTTTTACGATAGCTCGGCGGCGTCGTCATGTTGTCGGGCAATTGCCGCGTCGCATGCGAGATCGCCGCTTGCACGTCGGCCGCGGCCGCGTCGATGCTGCGATTGAGGTCGAACTGCAGCACGATGCTGGTGTTGCCGAGCGAGTTCGTCGCGCTGATTTCGCTGATGCCAGGGATGGTTTCGAACTGCTTGATCAGCGGCGTTGCCACCGACGTTGCCATCGTCTTCGGCGAAGCGCCGGTCAGCGCGGCGGAAACGTTGATTGTCGGGAAGTCGACCTGCGGCAGGGCTGCCACGGGCACCAGTTGATAGCCGGCAATGCCGGCAAGCACGGCGCCGATGGCGAGCAGCGTAGTGGCGACGGGGCGTCGGATACAGAAATTGGGGATCATTCTTCCGTACCCGCCACGATCGTTTCTGTCTTCGCAGGCTGATCCGCCAAGGCAACGTTGATTGCCTTGGCGTCGAATTCTTCCTTGACCGCCTGCTTGTCGGTCAACTGCGCCTGGCCTTCGGTGACGACATGATCACCGTCCGAGAGGCCCGCCGAAATCGCCGTATATCCGCCGTTCGCGCGCGCCACGGTCACCGGCGCCAGCCGTACCTTGTTGTCATTGACGACGAATGCGTAGAAGCCGTCGGCGCCCGGGCTGACAGCCACGGTCGGCACGACAACCTGCTGTTCATTGTTGTTGAAATGCACGACGACGTTGACAGACTGGCCCGGCCACAGTGCGCCGGAAGCGTTCTCGAACTTCGCCTTGGCAAGGATCGTCCCGGAGGCGGTATCAACGGTGTTGTCGTAGAAGCTGATATGCCCGGTCTTCGGCTTGGCCTTGCTGGACTGCGGCACCGTCGTCACGTCGACGGGCCCTGCGGCAAGCGCAAGCTTGAGCTGCCTGAGATCCCGCTCCTGCAGGTGGAACTTGACGTTGATCGGGTCGTATTTGGCGATCGTCACGATCGCGGCACCAGCGGTGACAAAGGCCCCCGGGCTAACGGCGACGTCACCCAGCCTGCCATCGAATGGCGCCCGGATTTCGGTGTGTTCCAAAAGCACTTGGTCCGAGGCGAGCGAGGCGCGATCCGCCTGAACGGTCGCTGCGGCGGTGTCGCGAGCGGCTTTCGCCTGGTCGTAAGTCTGCTGCGTGCCGGCCTTGGAGGTCAAAAGGTCGTTGGCGCGGGTAAGCGCCGTTGCCGCCTCGGCGAGCGTGGCAGCATCGCGGACAATCATCGCGTTGTCCTTGTCGACAGTCGCCTGCGCCGTGCGATTGTCGAGCTTTGCGATCAGGTCGCCTTGTTTGACGGTGGCGCCATCGCTGGCGATGATTTCGGTGACCAGTCCCTGTTCCTGCGCGGCGATCGTCGTGTTGTCCTCCGCGTCGGCCCAGCCGGAGGCGGTGACGTCGCGGGGCAGCACCGTCTTCACCGCCGCGACGGTTTTGACCAGCGTCGGCCCGCCGTTCTTGCGGCCTTTACCCTTCTGGTCGCCGCCCTGCTGCGCGCCGTCGCCGGCGGCCTGTTGGGCGCCTGCGACATTCGCCTGTTGGGAGGGCTTGGCCGCAAACTGCGAGAGGTAGGGGATACGGTCTCTATATTGCCACGCACCGATACCGGCTGCGGCGATGAGACATATGCTGATCCAAAATTTCTTCATGGGTGATACCGGTCAGGGACGAGTTGCGCATGCTCTATTGAGCCACGTTCATTGCGGCACGAAAAGGACACTTTCGCTGAAAGGGCATCACTAAGTGGTTAGAATGGCTTAAATTTCTGTAATGTTCAATATTTCTAATAAGGTATGAAGTTCGTTGGCCGACAGCCGAGCGCCACTGTCTGGCGCCCGATTATCGTGTCCGATCAGACGGATCGCGCGGCGCCGCCATCGCAACGTACAATGCTTCCGGTAATATAGCTGGCCTGCTGGCTGCACAGGAAAGCTGCGGTGGCACCGAATTCCTCTACTTTACCGTAGCGGCCGACCGGAATTGCCGCCTCCTTGCCGGAGCGCACCTCGTCCATGCTTTTTCCGGTTCTCTTGGCCGCCGCACCGTCGAGTTCGTCGAGCCGTCCGGTGAGAATGCTGCCGGGAAGCAGGAGGTTGGATGTGATACCGAAGCGAGCGATTTCCGTCGACAGCGTCTTGCTCCAGCCGGCAAGCGCGGGGCGCAGCGTATTTGACAGCGCCAGATTGCCGATAGGCTCGATCACGCCCGACGAGGCCACCGTGAGGATACGGCCCCAACCCTGCGCCTTCATATCTGGCAGCAGCGCATTGGTCAGCGTGATGACACGCAGCACCATCGAGAAGAAATAGGTTTCCAGCCGTTCCGCCGTCATCTCTTCGGTCGTGCCGGGCGTCGGGCCGCCGGTGTTGTTGACAAGAATATCGACGCCGCCGAACTTGCGCTGTGCTGCCGTCCTTACCGTTTCCACGAAATCGTCTTCCAACAGATCGGCGCGAATCCACTCCGCCGTGCCTTTGCCCTCGGCGTTGATCGCCCGGCAATTCGCCTCCAGCGCCTCGCTGCTGCGTCCGCACAGCATCACATTCGCGCCTTCGCGCGCCAGCGCCACCGCAATACCTTGGCCCAGTCCGCGCGAGGACGCCAGAACGAGCGCGCGCTTTCCTTCGATGCCGAAATCCATCTTGTCTTCTCCTGTTTTCCACTCGCTCTATAGGGTGCGTAGACGGCAAAAGGAAAGAGCAGCAAGGGCGGCGGCGCGTCCATTTATTGATCTTTACGTAAAGGTAATATACTTCGGTGGGTGGCGAAAAGCGTCAGGGTACGAAATGGGGTAGCGGCTGTCGTTTCCCGGCTCGACAAGACTGTCACGTTTTGCCAAGAGATACCCCACCATGGGGATTATGTGGCCGCAACGCCGGCCGAGCGGAGAATGACGCATGACCGAGACGACTGAACTGCCGGAACGCGAAAGCATGGAATTCGACGTGGTGATCGTCGGCGGCGGTCCTGCTGGTCTGTCTGCTGCGATCCGGCTGAAGCAGGTCAATCCGGATCTGTCGGTGGTCGTGCTGGAAAAGGGTGCCGAAGTCGGAGCGCATATCCTGTCGGGCGCAGTCGTTGATCCCATCGGCATCGACCGGTTGTTGCCGGGCTGGCGCGAGGAGAGCGATCATCCGTTCAAGACCGAGGTCAAGGCCGACCACTTCATGCTGCTCGGCCCGGCCGGCTCGATCCGCCTGCCGAACATCCTGATGCCGCCGTTGATGAACAATCACGGCAACTACATCGTCTCGCTCGGCAACGTCTGTCGATGGCTGGCGGGCCACGCGGAGGCCTTGGGTGTCGAAATCTATCCGGGCTTTGCGGCCACCGAAGTGCTCTACAATGACGAGGGCGCCGTCATCGGCGTCGCCACCGGCGATATGGGCGTTGAAAAGAGTGGCGAGCCTGGCCCGAACTTTACCCGCGGCATGGAGTTGCTCGGCAAGTACGTTCTGATCGGCGAGGGCGTGCGCGGCTCGCTTGCCAAGCAGCTGATCGCCAAATTCGATCTTTCCAGAGACCGCCAGCCCCAGAAGTTCGGTATCGGCATCAAGGAGCTCTGGCAGGTCAAGCCGGAAAATCATAAGCAAGGGCTGGTTCAGCACTCCTTCGGCTGGCCGCTCGGCATGAAGACCGGTGGCGGTTCGTTCCTTTATCATCTGGAAGATAATCTCGTGGCCGTCGGCTTCGTTGTCCACCTGAACTACAAGAACCCCTATCTCTATCCCTTCGAGGAATTCCAGCGCTTCAAGACGCATCCTGCCATCCGTAGTACCTTCGAAGGCGGCAAGCGTTTGTCCTACGGCGCCCGCGCCATCACCGAGGGCGGCTACCAGTCGGTGCCGAAGCTGTCTTTCCCCGGCGGCGCGCTGATCGGCTGCTCGGCCGGCTTCGTCAACGTTCCCCGCATCAAGGGCAGCCACAATGCGGTGCTCTCAGGCATGATGGCCGCCGACCGCGTCGCGGCTGCGATCGCCGCTGGCCGTGGCAATGACGAGATCGTCGAGATCGAGACCGAGTGGCGCGCGAGCGACATCGGCAAGGACCTGAAGCGCGTGCGCAACGTCAAGCCGCTGTGGTCGAAGTTCGGCACGGCGATCGGCGTCGCGCTCGGTGGTCTCGACATGTGGACCAACCAGCTGTTCGGCTTCTCCTTCTTCGGCACGCTCGGCCACGGCAAGACGGATGCCGCGAGCCTGGAACCCGCGTCGAAGCACAAGAAGATCGACTACCCGAAGCCTGACGGTGTGCTGACCTTCGATCGTCTCTCCTCGGTGTTCCTGTCGAACACCAACCACGAGGAAGACGAGCCGGTGCATCTGAAGGTGAAAGACATGGCGCTGCAGAAGTCGTCGGAGCACGACATCTTCGCCGGCCCCTCGACGCGCTACTGTCCGGCCGGGGTCTACGAATGGGTGGAGAAGGACGGCGAGGAGACCTACGTCATCAACGCCCAGAACTGCGTCCACTGCAAGACCTGCGACATCAAGGATCCCAACCAGAACATCAACTGGGTGCCGCCGCAGGGCGGCGAGGGGCCGGTCTATCCAAACATGTGAGGATAGCGCCCTCCGTTTTCTGTTGTTGACTGATTGTCAATTGCAACCCTGTGTGGAAGTGCGCCTTGCCAAGAAAGAGCTGTTCTGACATCCTGCGTGCACTTCGTTGGGGGGCGAAAACATGACGGGCTTTATCTCATCCTTGATCGGATCCAGTGCGTTCGGCTACGCCGCGCGCATCGTACTGACCTACATGTTCTGGGCCAGTGGCTTGACGAAGGCGATCGATTTCAACGCTGCCATCGCCAATGGCCCATTTCAATCTGGCGCCGCCGGTCATCTATGCGGTTGCCACGATCATCGTGCAGCTGGTCGGATCGCTTCTGATCATATTCAACCGCTGGACGTGGCTCGGCGCCGGTGCGCTTGGCATTTTCACGCTGTTGACGATCCCCATCGTCCACACCTTCTGGAGCATGGAAGAGCCATTCAAGACGATGGAATTCTATACGGTGATGGAGCATATCTCGGTGGTCGGCGGCCTTATGGTCGTGGCGTGGAAGGCGGAACGGTAGGCCAGCAGCGATAGAGCGCATGGCAGGCTACATTGCTGCCGCGATACCAAGGCGCTGAGCACATTCATTGAGCCGCTTGCGATGCGTCTTGTCGTGGCCGAGGTCGAGTTGGAGTCTCCGACCGATTCGCCAGACTAGCTGCGAACGCGATGCCGCGGCCCATCACTTATCACTTCGTTAACCATAATCTCATTAACTTCGGGTGCATCAACCGAACGTTAAGGATCTGCTTCGATGTCGCTTTCCCGCCGTGGTTTCGTTCTGGGCGTTTCCGCGCTTCTTGCCGGATGTGCGTCGAGCGGTTCCGATCATCGCGCCAACTACGCCGCCCTCCCGGCTGAAAAATTTCCGCTCCCGGCCATGCCGATCGATAAGCTCGATCCGGAGCTGCGCCGTCAGCAGGTCGCCTATGCCTCGAGCTATACGCCGGGCACCGTTGTCGTTGATACGCCCGCCCGCCGTCTCTACTACATTCTCGGCGACAACCAGGCGATGCGTTATGGCGTCGGCGTCGGCCGGGAAGGGCTGGCGTTCGCGGGCGGCGCCTATGTCGGGCGCAAGGCGGAATGGCCAAGCTGGACGCCGACCGAGAACATGCAGCGTCGCGAGGAGCGCTACCGCAAGCTCGCCGGCGGTATGCCTGGTGGACCGAACAATCCGCTCGGCGCCCGCGCGATGTATCTCTATCGCGGTGGCAACGACACACATTTTCGTATCCACGGCACCAACCAGCCGCAATCGATCGGCCTGGCCATGTCGAGCGGCTGCATCCGCATGCTAAACCATGATGTCATCGATCTCTACGAGCGGGTCGCGCCGGGCGCACAGGTCGTCGTCATCCAAGCATTAGCCTGAACGGAAAGAGAAACGGGGCCGTTCTGGCCCCGTTTCATGTCTACAGTAGTGTGCCGCTGAGGATCATCAGCGCCACCGAGAAGTAGATCACCAGCCCCGTCACATCGACTAGGGTCGCGACGAAGGGTGCCGAGGCGCTGGCTGGGTCGAGGCGTAGTTTCTGCAGCAGGAACGGCAACATTGAACCGGCGATCGAGCCGAAGGTGACGATGCCGATCAGGGCCGCGAAGATCGTCCAGCCGACCAGGATCCAGTGCTCGCCGTAGTCGTAGAGCCCGATGCTCTGCCACAGGATGATGCGGGCGAAGCCGACCGCGCCAAGGATCGCGCCAAGCACGATACCCGTCGGCAGCTCGCGCAACAGCACCCGCCACCAGTCCGACAGCCTCAACTCGCCAAGCGCCAGCGCCCGGATGATCAGCGACGTCGCCTGCGAACCGGAGTTGCCGCCGGAGCTCATGATCAGCGGCACGAACAGCGTCAGCACGATCGCCTTTTCCAGCTCGCCTTCGAAGTGCTGCATGGCGCTTGCCGTCAGCATTTCGCCGAGAAAGAGGGCGCAGAGCCAGCCG
Source organism: Hyphomicrobiales bacterium (assembly GCA_900472625.1). GTDB lineage: Bacteria > Pseudomonadota > Alphaproteobacteria > Rhizobiales > Rhizobiaceae > Rhizobium. The sequence goes on from UCIT01000014.1 coordinate 28,752, forward strand.
GCGCGCTTGCGCAGCATGCCGGCGAAGCTGATTGTCATGTAGGGCTTTCCAAGCGCCTCCATGCCGCCGAACTTCTGCGCGTCTTCTGTCTGGTCGGCGATCATCGTGTCGATCACGTCATCGACGGTGACGATGCCGAGCATATGGCCGTTCTCGCCGATCACAGGCAGCGCCAGCAGATTGTGCTTGCGGATCAGCCGGGCCACATCCTCCTGCGGCATCAGCGGATCGGCCCGGACGATGCCGCCCTGCTGCGCCACACTCAGCACTGATGCTTCAGGTTCCCCGGTGATCAGTCGGCGTAGCGTCACGACGCTGGCAAGCGCCTGCGTCTCGGTGTCGAGCACATAGATCGCATAGACGGTTTCACGGGAGCGTTCGACCTTGCGGACGTGTTCCAGCGTCTGCTCGACCGTCCAACTGGCGGGCACGCTGACGAATTCCGTTGTCATGATGCTGCCGGCCGTGCGTGGCGGATAGCCCATCAGGTGCTGGACGGCGAGCGAGGTCGCCCGGTCGAGCTTCGAAAACAGATGTGTCCGTCCGTCCTCGTCCATCTCCTGGAAAAGGTCGGCGACGCGGTCGTTGGCCGTGCCGTTCAAAAGCCGGCCTGCCTGCTCGACTGGCATGTCGGTCAGTATCGCGGCGGCATGGTGCAACTCCGGGCGTCCCAGGATGCGGACTGCCTTCTGCTGCGGCAGCGTGGCGAGGATAGCCGCTGCTTCATGGATTTCGAGCGCGTTCAGACGCTCGACGCGTTCAGCCGTGGTGATGGCACCGAGGCTGTCGCTGGTGAAGAAACGGGCGGCATGGCCTGCCCGCAGGGGGAAGCGATTGATGTTCATATAGCTCGCCTTTCCGTCGATCCGCCGTAGCGTCCAACGGGCGAGCCCGACGGAAATCGGTCAGCGCACGGAGGCCGCGTACGGCAAAGGCAATCGACTGCTACTGTCGCTTGGCATCGTGAGATGGCTCCGTTGATATCCGCGAAAAACGGTCGTCCTGCGCGTGAGGATGTAGGTGGTCCCAAACGTCGGAAAAGTCAAGCGCCATAGGCGGTTGCGTCAAGAATGCCGCACGCCCGGCGCGGCATTCTTTTTCGCTATGATTGATAAGCTCTTTCTTCAAGCTGAAGAGCTCATTCTTCCGGGGAAAGCGGCGGCCTTCAGAAGCCGGACAGCACCAGCTTTCCCTTGGTCCTGCCACTCTCGATCATCGCATGCGCCTGCTTCAGGTTGGCTGCGTTGATCGTGCCGACAGTCGCGCTCAGCGTCGTCTTGATCTTTCCGCCATCAACGAGTTCGGCGATCTTGTTGAGCAGCTTGTGCTGCTCGATCGTGTCCGGTGTGCCGAACAAAGGCCGGGTGAACATGAATTCCCAATGGGTGGACACCGCCTTTCTCTTGAATGGCACGACGTCCAACGTCTTGGGATCGTCGATCAGCGCAAAGCGCCCCTGCGGCGCGATCGCTTCCACGATGTCCTGCAGGTGATCGGTCGTGTTGGTGGTGGAGAAGACGAAACCCGGTGCGCCGATGCCGAGCGCAGTGATCTGAGGCGCGAGGGGTTGTCCATGGTCGATGACGTGATGGGCGCCCAGTTCCTTGACCCATGCCGTCGTCTCCGGGCGCGAGGCGGTGGCGATAACCGTGAGATCGGTCAGGGCGCGGGCAATCTGGACGGCGATCGAGCCGACGCCGCCAGCCCCGCCGATGATCAGGATGGCGTTCGCGGCACCGGGCACGGCATCGTGGACCTTCAGGCGATCGAACAGCGCCTCGTAGGCAGTGATCGAGGTCAGCGGCAGGGCAGCAGCCGCCGGAAAATCGAGGCTTGCAGGCTTACGCCCAACGATGCGTTCGTCGACGAGCTGAAATTCGGCGTTCGAGCCGGTACGATTGATCACGCCGGCATAGAAAACCTCGTCTCCCACTTCAAACAGCGTGACGTCGGGGCCGATTGCCTTCACGACACCGGCGGCATCCCAGCCGAGTACCTTAAACTCGACGGCGCCGGGCGCAACGCCGGCTCGCACCTTCGTATCGACCGGGTTGACCGAAATGGCCTTGATCTCGACCAGCAGGTCATGTCCCTCGGCTGTTGGGATGGGTAGATCGACATCGATCAGCGAGGTATCGGCGGAAATGGGCTGCGGGGTGGTGTAGGCGACGGCGCGCATGGGAAACTCCTGTGTCTGTTGCACGGGTGCTTGATGCGTCTTATGCTTCAACAGCGCAAGAATGCACAAATTCTGTACGTAGTACCAAAAAGGATACCGTCAAATGTCGTTACCGAGAGACAAGCTGACGAAGAGCTTTCCCGGTTGCCCCGTGGAGGCGACGTTGAGTTTTCTGGATGGCAAATGGAAAGGCGTGATCCTCTTCCATCTCGTGGCAGGCACGCATCGCTTCAACGAATTGCGGCGCAAGCTGCCGTCCGTCACACAGCGGATGCTGACCAAGCAGCTCCGTGAACTGGAGGACTCCGGTCTGGTGTCGCGAACGGTGTTTCCTGTCGTGCCGCCACGCGTCGAATATGCCCTGACGCCGCTAGGGCAAACCATGAAGCCCGTCATCAATGCACTGGCTGTATGGGGCGAGGAGAATGTCTTCTGCCGACAGGATGGCCGCCACCTGCGTGATGTGACGGCCGTCGAGGCTTCAGGCGCGGGTGCGGCGGTCCAGGCGTAGCGACGCGGCAAACACCAGGATACCGAGGCCGGATAGCACGGCGCCGACATAGCCGGTTGCCGCCGAGCCGTAGCCCCAGGCGATGACCAGACCACCAAGCCACGCGCCAAGTGCGTTGGCGATGTTGAAGGCGGAGTGGTTGGAGGCTGCTGCCAGGGTCTGCGCGTCTGCCGCAACGTCCATGAGGCGTGTCTGCAGCGCGGGACCGGCCGCAAATCCACAACCAATCAGGAAAACACACAGGCCCAGCATGAACGGGTTCGAGGCTGTAAGTGAAAACAGCGTCAGCACCACGATGTTAAAGATCAGCGAGCCGCCGACGGTGCCCATCACCGACTTGTCGGCAAACCACGAGCCGACAAGGTTGCCGGCGTTCATGCCGACGCCGAACAGCACCATCATCACCGCGACCATGCCGGGCTGCAGCATTGCCACGTTGATCGTCGTGTCAGCAATATAGCTGAACATGGCGAACATGCCGCCGTAACCCACGGCCGCGATCGCAAGTGTCAGCAGAACTTGCGGGCGCTTGAAGGCGCCAAGCTCGCGCATGAAGCTGGCGCCTTCGGATACCTCGTCACGCGGCACGTAGTACCAGATCAGCGCCATGGTCACGAGGCCGATGACCCCGACGGCAGTGAAGGCCACGCGCCAGTCGAGCGATTGGCCGAAGAAGGTTGCAACGGGCGTGCCGAGCAGCGTGGCGATGGTCAAACCGAACATCACGCGGCCGACGGCCCGCGCCCGCTTGTGGACCGGCACCATCGAGGCGGCGACGATCGCCGCCACGCCGAAGTAGGCGCCATGCGGCAGGCCGGTGACGAAGCGCAGAAATGCAAAGCTCTCGAAGGTAGGTGCCATTGCGCTGGTGAGGTTGCCAACGGCAAAAATCCCCATCAACAGCAGCAGCAGCGAGCGTCGCGTCATTTTTGCCGCCAGAACCGCGATGACCGGCGCGCCGACAACAACGCCAAGCGCGTAAGCACTGATCACGTAGCCAGCCTGCGGTGTCGTCACCGAGAAGGTGCCGGCAACGTCGGGCAGCAGTCCCATGATCGCGAACTCACCGGTGCCGATGCCGAACCCACCACAGGCCAGCGCTAGCTGAACGAGCGCAACGGCCGTTGGGGAGGGAGCCTCGGAAGCGGGGATCTCAGCGATGGAATCGTTTACGGCGACTTGGCTCAAGCAAGAGCTCCTTCGGCATGCAATGGCTTGTAGCGGCTCGGCAATGACATTTGATTGCCTTGGCCGGACAAGCGGAAAAATGAGGGAGGTGAAGCGCTTGCTCCAACAAATCATTAATTTACGATTTGGCGCGAAGCGTCGCGTGCGTTTTATGCAGTGCAGCGTCCCGTCTGATGCATATGTTGAGTGTTGCCGCTTATTTTTGCCGCGGGAACCGCGCAATCGGCGGCCATATGCTTGAAATAGCAAGCGTGACAACCATGTCTAGGAAGCGCAGCGGCTGCCAGCGCGCCAGCCGAAAATGACGGGAACCGCATGAAGCTTATAGGGTTTTTCAATCGCGATGGCGGCACGTTCCGCACCACTGATATGGATGCTTACGAAAAGCATGCCGAGAAAGTGTTCAAGGATGCCGGTCACGATTTTGAAGCGGTTGTGTTCTCAGGCAAAGAGATCGTTCCCGCCATGGAGCGTGCGGCGCGGCGTGACGATATAGACGGTATCGTCGCCGGTGGCGGCGACGGCACAATCTCGGCTGCATCGTCCATTGCCTGGAAGAACGGCGTCGCGCTTGGGGTGATACCGGCAGGCACCATGAACCTGTTTGCAAGGTCTCTGCGCATTCCGCTCGATATCTGGCAGGCGCTGGATGTGCTCGCCGCCGGTGAGGTCGATGATGTCGACATCGCCAGCGCCAACGATCGCCCATTCATCCATCAGTTCTCAGCAGGACTGCATGCGCGCATGGTCCGCTACCGCAACTCCTATACCTACCGCTCTCGCCTCGGAAAGATGCGGGCCAGCACCCGCGCCGCGTTCGGCGTCGTGCTCAATCCGCCTGAATTCGAAGTCGAATTCGAAGCGCTCGGCGTCCGTGAACGCCGCAAGGTCTCGGCGGTGTCGGTCTCGAACAATCCGTTCGGCGAAAATGCACTGCTCTATGCGGACACGCTGACCTCAGGCGAGCTCGGCTTCTACACCGCAAATCCGCTCAAGCCCTTGGGCGTCGCGCGTCTGGCGTTCGATCTATTGCGCGGCAAGGTGCGCGAGAACGCAGACGTGATGATCATGCATCCCGCTGAAGTACAGCTGCATTTTCCAAAACTCAGCCCGAAGGCAAATTGCGTGATGGATGGCGAATTGCTGCCGCTTGCCCGCGACATTTCGCTGAAGCTGCATCCGGGCGAGCTGAAGGTGCTGGTCCGTCAGGGTCTTGCCGCACAGGTCGATGAGACCGACCGCCGCGAGCCATCTGTCTGACGCCTCAGAGGCGCGGCAGATAGGTGCGGTAGTCGAAGTCCGAAACCGTGCGGAGATAGGTAATGGCTTCCTTGCGCTTGGTGTCGCCGTAGAGCTTCTGGTAGGCCTTGCCGAAGACGTCGGCGATGAACGGCGACGACCGGAAGGTCTCGACTGCTGTGAGGAAGTCGTGCGTCAGCTTCGTGGTGTTTTCAGGCATGTGTGAAGGGGTTGTTTCCTCGCCGGGGTCGAGCTCCTTGTCCAGTCCTAGCAGCATTCCGCCAAGAATGGCGGCCAGCAGCAGATACGGGTTGGCGTCCGCTCCGGCGACGCGGTGCTCGATGCGGGCAGCAGGTCCGTTGCTGTCTGGAATGCGGATCGCTGTGCCGCGGTGACCGTAGCCCCAGGTGAGGTCGACGGGCGCGAACGAGCCGGGCTGGAACCGCCGGTAGGAGTTGGCGAAGGGCGCAAACACCAGTTGCGCGTCGCGCATGCTGTGCAGCATGCCGGCGCAGACCGATTTAAGCTTTGTCGGCTCGCCGCTATTGGCATCGAGGATATTGCGACCTTGGCTGTCAAGAATGCTGGCGTGGACATGCAGGCCGGAGCCGGCATGATCCGAATAGGGCTTGGCCATGCAGGTCGCCTTCAGACCGTGTTTATGGGCGGCGCGTTCGACGATCCGCTTCAGGTAGATGCAGTCGTCGGCCGCAGCCAAAGCGTCCGGGCGGTGCAGCAGGTTGATCTCGAACTGGCCGGGGCCGAATTCCGCCGTCGTCGCGTCGGCTGGCAATCCCTGTGCCCGCGCATAGGCACGCACGGTCTGCAGGTAGCCGTCGAGTGCATCGACCGCACCCATGTCGTAGAGCTGGAAGCCGTTGGGCTCGCCCTGGTAAGTCAGGCAGGCCGGTGGCGTCGGTCTCCCGGTCTCCCGCCATTCCGGCGCAACCACATAGAACTCAAGCTCGGTCGCCACAACAGGCGTCAGGCCGCGATCCGCGTAACGCTTCAACACCGATGACAGGATCGCGCGTGGATCCATGAAGCTCGGCGTGCCGTCGAACTCGTGCATCGTCGCCAGCACCTGCACCGAGCCCTCGGGCGCCCAAGGCATCGGCGTCAGGCTGCGCCTGTCGGGAATGCACTGTCCGTCGGGATCGCCGACCGAAAGCGACAGGCCCGTGATGTCGTCGTTGTCGTCTCCCCAGATGTCGAGGGACTGAGTGGAAGAAGGAAGGCGGACTTCTCCGGCCCAGACCTTTTTCTCAGCCTCCAGCGGAATCTGCTTGCCGCGCAGGTCGCCGTTCATGCCGACGAGCAGGATTTCGATGCGCGGGTCGCCACCCGCAGCTTTGCCGTGCAATTTGTCGGTCGTCATGATCTTGAAAATCCCCGCGGACAGGCCCAAGGTCGTAGCTCATTGGGAAGAGGCTTTCAATATCCGAGGGTGTTTAGCAAATCATGTCTGATACTTACGCGCGCTCCAATCTCGCCGCCATCGATGCCGCTCATCATCTGCATCCGTTCTCGGACATGAAGAAGCTGAATGCCGACGGCACCCGCATCATCCAGCGCGGCGAGGGGGTGCACATCTGGGACAATCACGGCCGCAAATACCTCGACGGCTTTGCCGGTCTCTGGTGCGTCAATGTCGGCTATGGCCGCAAGGAGATCACCGACTCCGTCACGCGGCAGATGAACGAGCTGCCCTATTACAACACCTTCTTCGGCACCACGACGGCACCGGCGACGCTGCTTGCCGAAAAGGTCACGTCGCACGCCGGGCCGCGTTTCAACCACGTCTTCTTCACCGGTTCAGGCTCCGAGGCCAATGACACGTGGTTCCGCATGGCGCGCGTTTACTGGAGCGCCATCGGCCAGCCGTCGAAGAAGGTCGTCATCTCTCGCAAGAACGGCTACCACGGCTCGACGGTCGCCGGCGCCAGCCTCGGCGGCATGAAATACATGCATGAGCAGGGCGATCTGCCGATCCCGGGCATTGTCCATATCGGCCAGCCCTACTGGTATGGCGAAGGCGGGGAGCTCTCGCCGGCCGAATTCGGACTCAAGGTAGCGCGCGAACTGGAAGCGAAGATCGACGAGCTCGGCGAGGACAATGTCGCGGCCTTCGTCGCCGAACCGGTGCAGGGCGCCGGCGGCGTCATCATCCCGCCAGAGACCTACTGGCCGGAGATCGCCCGCATCTGCAAGGCCCGCAACATCCTGCTGGTCGCGGACGAAGTGATCTGCGGCTTCGGGCGCTTGGGCGAATGGTTCGGCCATCAGTATTTCGGCGTCGAGCCCGATCTGGCGCCGATCGCCAAGGGATTATCGTCAGGTTATCTGCCGATCGGCGGTGTTCTGGTCAGCGATCGCATCGCCGATGTGCTGATCAACGAGGTTGGCGATTTCAACCACGGCTTCACCTATTCCGGCCATCCCGTCTGCGCCGCCGCCGCTCTCGAAAACCTGCGCATCATCGAGGACGAGAAACTGATCGAACGCGTTCGCGACGATATCGGCCCGTATTTCGCCAAGGTCTGGGGCGCTCTTGGCGATCACGATCTTGTTGGCGAGGCCGTCAGCATCGGCCTGATGGGCGCCCTACAGCTGACATCGGACAAGCCGAATAGGACCCGTTTCGAAAAGCCGGATGCGGTCGGCGCGCTCGTCCGCAACCATGCGCTCGCCAACGGCCTCGTGCTGCGCGCCACCGGCGACCGCATGCTCGCCTCGCCGCCGCTGGTGATCAGCCATGCGGAAGTCGATGAGATGGGCCGTATCACCAAGCTTGCGCTAGACGCTGCCTGGAAAGAATTGAAGGGCTGATCGAAGTCTATCTCGGATAAATCCAGACGTACCCGAACGCCCGCGTGTCCTCCGGCCGACCGTGGGCGTAAGGAACGTTGGCGCTCTTTACGTCTGCGGGCACATACTGCGGGCCGAGGTTGTCGCGGATCCAGTCATCCAGCGACTGTGGTAGGACGTTTTTCCCGTCATCCGCGAACCAGGCGACGAGGATCGGCTTTTCGGCTGTCCATTCGTAGCCAATCTTCAGGTTGCCGAAGAAGGTGGATATGGCGGGAACATCGGGAAGTTGCAGGTGCAGGTTGCCCGACGGCAGCCAGCCGTCGGTGAGAAGCAGACCAGGTCTCTTTCCCTCTGCGGATACGATCTGATCGACGAAGTCCCTGTAGGGAATGTTGAGGTTCTCGTAACGCCCGAACAGCAGCGGCATGGTCGGCCGCAGGGCGAACATCGGCAGCGTCAGCGCCATGACGACGAAAGGCGCCCAGAAGAACCGTTTCGCGAAATCCTGCGATTTCACGCCGCCCGCCTCCATCTTCACGCACCAGGCGATGGGTGCAATGAACAGGAACGGCAGCATCCAGCGGTCGCGCATGGCCGTGATGCCGATGGCGAAGATCATCGCCAGAACGGAAAGCGCGATCACCACGAAGACGGTGTCGAAGAACCGCGACCACAACGTAGAAGTCCTGAGGTTGCGTATGAACGGTTTGCCGAAGACGATGCTGTAGATAAGAAAGCTTGGTCCAAGGATGACGACCACAAGCTCGAAGAACTCGTAGGGACCCTTGAAGAACTTCGCCAGCGCGCCGGCGGGCGCATCCGTCGCCATCATGCTCAACGTTCGGTCGGAGGCGACACCGACGTTCTCGATCAGCCAGAGCCCGTGTGGAAGTAAGAGAAGCAGCGAGACCGCGATCGACAGCAGGAAGCGGCGGTCGAACAGGCGGGCCTTGCCCTCGGGGTGCAGCCACACGGCCACCAGCGTGCCGACAACGACCAGCGCGAAATTGTACTTGGACATCATGCCCAGCGCCAGCGACACACCGATCATCAGGTAGGAGGCGAGCGATGGCGCCTTGAGCGTCTTGATCGTGCTCCACAGCAGCAGGTTGATCATCAGCATCTGCATGACCGTGTGGGTCAGGTCACGCTGCGCTTGCCAGAAGACTTGGGGGATCGTCAGCAGCGTCAGCGTCGCAATGACGGCAAACAGGCGGTCTTCGAGCACCAGCTTGGCAAGCTTGTAATAGGTGACGAAGAGCAGGAACAGCACGATGCTCTTCGGCGCCGCCACCGTCGCGACCGACAGGCCGAAGATCGAGACGAATATGGACTGCAGCCAGTTGAACAGCGGCGGCTGCGTGTCGTAGCCGGTCGTCAGCCACTGCGAGAAGAAGGCCTGCTGCGATTCATCGACCCGCAGTGCATCCGGCAGGACAAAGACGCGGATGAGAAAGCCCAGAAGAAAATAGCCGGCCAGAAGCCAGACGACGGTATCGGGCCTGCGCACCAGCAGACTACGCATTCTCGCTGCCACCAAAGATCTTCTGGACGATGTAGTTCGGTGACTCGTCGTCGCGATAGTAGGTTCGCGCGATCATCTCGGCCAGAATGCCTGTGGTGATCAGCTGCACTGAAGACAACAACAGGACGACGCCGACCATCAGCATGGGACGGGTGCCGATGTCGTTGCCCATGATGAACTTGTCGAAAAACAGATAAAGCAGGATCAATCCCGACAGCGCGCCGAGGCCAAGGCCGAGCGAGCCGAAGAAGTGACCTGGGCGCGCCTTGTAACGCATGAAGAACATCACCGAGAGCAGGTCGAGGATGACGCGGAAGGTCCGCGAAATGCCGTACTTCGATTGGCCGTGCTGGCGCGCGTGGTGGGTGACGACCATCTCGCCGATGCGCGAGCTCGGAACGACGCCCGCGACCCAGGCCGGGATGAAGCGGTGCATCTCGCCCATCAGCTTGACCTGCTTGATGATCTCGGCGCGGTAGATCTTCAGGCTGCAGCCGTAGTCGTGCAGCTTCACACCGGTGATCCGGCCGATCAGGTAGTTTGCGCACCAAGAGGGAATCTTGCGCAGCAGCAGCCCGTCCTGCCGGTTCTTGCGCCAGCCGACGAGAAGGTCGAGTTCGCGGCGCTCGAGTTCGGCGACCATGCCGGGAATGTCGTTGGGATCGTTCTGCAGGTCGCCGTCCATGGTGGCGATCAGGCGGCCGGTAGCGGTGTCGATACCAGCCTGCATGGCGGCCGTCTGGCCGAAATTGCGTTGCAGTGCGACGATCTTCAGCGACAAGCCTTCGCGATCGACATGTTTGCGCGCATTGACCAAAGTCGCATCGGTGCTGCCGTCATCGACCAGGATCAGTTCCCAGCGGCTCGGATAGCCAGTCATCGCCGTGCAGATGCGATCGACCAGCGGGCCGACGCTCTCCTCTTCGTTGAAGATGGGCACGACCAGCGATAATTCGAGCGGAGCGGTGGCGTCGATCACGCCGGAAAGTGACTCAGCCGTTGTCTGCAACACGTATTTCTCCTAAAACGCCGCCCAGTGGTGCCGCTCTTCTGTCGGCCGAAGGCAGGAAGCTAGTACATGAAGTCTCCGGTGGTTGCCAGCCGACAATCCTGGTTTGCGCGCAATCGCATGCCGCTGTTCACTGTCATAATTGTCCTGGCCTACGCGATCTTCATCGAATGGTTCTGGGGCTGGTCGTCGATCCTGGCGCAATGGACCGCGGTCGGCGCTTTCCCGATCGTCGCGGCACTCGTGCTTCTGACCGCCACCTATTTCCTGCGCACCTGGCGCATCTACGACTACTTCCCGCACGAGACGCGCGGCCGCTTCGGGTCCTTGTTTCGCGTCACGCAGGTTCACAACCTGCTGAACATCATGCTCCCCTTCCGTGCCGGAGAAACCAGTTTTCCGTTGCTGATGCGCACGGAGTTCGCCATTCCCCTGACACGCGGCACATCGGCCCTGTTGGTGATGCGGCTGCTTGACCTCCACGCGCTGCTGGCCGCCGCTGGTATCGGCTTTGCCATGGCGTCGTCGCACGCGGTGCTTGCATGGTTTGCCTGGGCCGTGTTCCTGCTGTTGCCGGTCGCCGCTTTCGCGCTGCGCAAGCCGCTGCTGCGTGTAGCCGCCAAGCGCCTTCCGGCCAAGCTTCAGCGCTTTGTCGCCGAGATCGAGAACGGGCTGCCTTCTGATGCGGTGGCCTTTGCCCGCGCCTGGGGCATGACCGTCGTCAATTGGCTGGTGAAAGTGCTGGTGCTGGCCTGGGCTCTGCGGCTGATGGGCGTACTGCCGATGGCGGCAAGCTTTGGCGGCGCGCTGGGCGGCGAATTGTCGTCGGTTCTGCCGATGCATGCCCCGGGCGGGGTCGGCACCTATCCGGCCGGCATCACGGCAGGGGCGGTCGCCTTGGGAGCGCCGAGCGAGGCGGCGGCGCTGGCGTCACTTGCCCAGGCCAGCATCAACGCGCATCTGTTGATCATCGTGTCCGCGCTCACAGGTACAGCGATCTCGCTTCCGCTCGGCCGCCGCAAGTCCTGATCACGGCTGAAAGCCGCCTCGCGGACGGCCTATTGGAAGGCCGTCTCGAAGAAGCTACGGAGCTTGCGCGAATGCAGCGTTTCCGGCGGCATGGCGGCCAGCTTCTGCACGGCGCGAATACCGATCTGCAGATGCTGGTTCACCTGCGTCCGATAGAAGTTCGTGGCCATGCCCGGCAGCTTCAGTTCGCCATGAAGCGGCTTGTCGGAGACGCACAAAAGCGTTCCGTAGGGCACGCGGAAGCGGAAGCCGTTGGCGGCAATGGTCGCCGATTCCATGTCGAGAGCGATTGCGCGCGCCTGAGACAGCCGTTTCACCGGCCCGCGCTGATCGCGCAGTTCCCAGTTGCGGTTGTCGATTGTGCCGACGGTGCCGGTGCGCATGATGCGCTTGAGCTCGAAGCCCTCGTAGCCGGTGATCTCGGCAACCGCCGCCTCCAACGCCACCTGCACTTCGGCCAACGCCGGGATCGGCACCCAGACCGGCAGGTCGTCGTCGAGAACGTGATCCTCGCGCATATAGGCGTGCGCGAGAACATAGTCGCCGAGCCGCTGGCTGTTGCGAAGACCCGCGCAGTGACCGAGCATCAGCCAGGCATGCGGGCGCAGCACGGCAACGTGGTCGGTGATCGTCTTGGCGTTGGAGGGGCCGACGCCGATGTTGATCATGGTGATCCCGGCATGGCCCTTCTTCTTCAGGTGATAGGCCGGCATCTGAGGCAGGCGCGTGAAGGCAACATCCGTTTCAGGCGTGCTCGACCCGGCATGCGTGATGATGTTGCCGGGCTCGACAAAGCAGGTGTATCCATCGCCGCCATCGGCCATCAGTTTGCGCGCCCAGGCGCAGAACTCGTCGATGTAGAACTGGTAGTTGGTGAACAGCACAAAATTCTGGAAATGCTGGGCGCTGGTCGCCGTATAGTGCGACAAGCGCGCCAGCGAGTAGTCGATACGCTGTGCCGTGAATGGCGCCAGCGGCGACGGCTCGCCGGGTGGCGGGATGTATTCGCCATTGGCGATCTCGTCATCGGTGGTGTTGAGGTCAGGCGTGTCGAACAAGTCGCGCATCGGGACGTCGACAAAGGCGGACGCCGATGCCTCGACATGCGCACCCTCGCCAAAGGCGAAATGCAGCGGGATCGGTGTTGTAGATTCGGAGACGACGACGGGCACATTGTGATTGCGCATCAGGTGTCCGAGCTGTTCCTTCAGATAATGTCGGAACAGCGATGGACGGGTGATCGTCGTCGTGTAGATGCCGGGGGCCGTTACATGGCCGTAGGACAGGCGGGTGTCGATATGCCCGAAGCTCGTGGTCTCGATGCTGACCTGGGGATAGAAGGCGCGGTAGCGCGAGGTGATCGGCGCACCCTTCGCCAGTTCGGCGAAGTTCTCGATCAGGAAGGCCGTGTTGCGCTCGTAAAGCTCGGTCAGCGCATCGACGGCCTGGACGGGGTCGTCGAAGCTCTTCGGCACGAACGGAGTCGGGGATGAGATGTCGAGGGCGGCAGAAGGAGAGATTCGTTTGCTCATGAGACATTATAGAGCGTTGTTTTTGACAAGCAAACGACGTTGATCGCGGACCGACGGATTAGATGACCGGCGGCCAGGGCTTTGTCAGTTCAAGGCGGTGCAAGTCGGGCTGAAGCGATCCGTGCAGGTGTAGTTCGCGCCGAAATGCGACTGCGCACCGCCGCCGGCATTGCGGTTGACGGCAGCCGAGAACGAGAAGGCGAAGATCGCTGCGAACAGCGTGATGATGGTGAAACGTCTTGCCATGATAAGCACGTCCATGTCCTTGCCCATATCGAAGGTTCGGGTTGTAAAGTGCGTGGCCGATGTCTGGTGTCGGGCAATCACTTTAGAATGACATGGTTTTGCCATGGTCCGGCTGAACCGACGCTGAGATGCCGGTTCATCCGCCGTTCATGAAAGCTGAACGGGTTGGGGATGGAATGCGACGGCCGGGACTGTCGCATCTTTTGTTGACGCTAGAGCCGCGTCCACGTCTGCGACTTGCAGAGAATGGCGAGCACGCAGCCCTTCATCTTCAGCGCGTTTCCATCGATCGTGCCCGAGCCGCTGTACGTCTTGTCGTTGCTGGGGTCGGTGATTTCGCCGGTGTAGCTCCCGCCCGCGCCGGCCAGCGTGCCGATCTTGCGTCCGGCATATTTTCCGGTTTTCAGAGTAATGCAGTAGCTGCCGCCGCACGAGGCGATCACGGCGGTATCACCGGCGACCGTTTTCCAGTTGCCGACGATCGGTTCCTCGGCCTGCGCCAGCGTTGCCGAAAGCGCCAGAGCGCCCGTGATGATGAGAGTGCGGATCATCTTTTACCTCCCTGATGTCCCATGGTCGCGAAACTATCTGACGCGAACGTAAACGTAAATATTTGGACTGTCGAAATGCCTGAGAATGCGGGAGCGAAACGTGCTGATAATGGCGCATCTTCATTTCGCAGCTGATTTCGTAGTGAACGAATGGTTGATTTTGAAGTCTGAATTTTCTCTTAAGCGAACGCCGGAATCCTTAATGCGCAGGCGATCCGATGTTTAACAAAAACCCAAATTTACCAAGCGTTTGCACTTTGTTTGTCTCAAATTAATCATGCATTTTAGGCGTTTTTTGAAGCCCATGCCGCATAGTGAACCCATCAAACGAGCGGGGCAAACCCGCCGAACCGAAGAGACCAGAAGCCGCGTTAGACGGGAAGGCTCGGAGGTAAAACAGGGCAAGTCGACAACAGGCTAAACAGGGATAAAACCGATGGCACGCTTTGAAATGCACAATGCTGAAATGGCCACCATGGGTGGCGAGAACAACGCCGACGTCTTCTGCGAAATGGGTCTGATGTATGCGACAGGTCGCGGATGCTCCGTCGATCTCGTCGCGGCCCACAAATGGCTGAACATCGCCGCAATCAAGGGCCACGATCGCGCCGCCGAACTGCGCGCCGATCTCGCGGCCAGCATGGACAAGATGCAGCTTGCTGAGGCGCTGCGCGCCGCCCGCGAATGGATGACGGTTCACTAAGAAATCGTCACCGCCAGTAATTCAATAAAAACAATAACCTCGAAGAGGGGAATGGCGAGGCGCATTGCGCGACCTACGCCGACATATCGAACCGCGACCGGCAGGAACAAGGCCGGCGCGGTTCTTGTCGTTTGGCCTTAGTCGATTGTTTTCAGAACCTGCGGCAGCGCGGATTCGAACAGATCCATATCGGCGGCAGGCCTGACGCTGACGCGAATGCAGCGGTTGAGCGGTGCGACACCGGGCATGCGGATAACGACACGGTGCTGCAACGTCCGGCCGCCGATCGCCTTGCCGCGGCCGCCACGCTTGTATTCGCGATGTTTGTTAAGGCCTCTTGACCCAAAAACATCGGAACGAATCCCTCGAATCGAGGGGCTGTTCACCTTCTAATCGTTCGGCTGAACCCGACACGTTCAACGTCACGGACCAGCTCTTCAGGGCGGCGACCCTTCCTGTCCAAAATGTTTCAAATGTAACCACTTCCCTCGAATACACACCGAAAATGACACAAGCCACTTATCTCCGCCGTTCATATCCATCCTCAGTTCCACACGTGAGGAGATGTCATGGCCGTTCGACTCTTTCTACTGTCCGTCTCAGCGCAGCGAAAATTCGCTAAGGCGCCTCTCGTCTTCGGTTTGCTTCTGATCGCCTCCCATTCCGTTGCGGCAGAAACACCCGTCGAGCGTGGAAAATATCTTGTCGGAATCGGTGGCTGCAACGACTGCCACACCCCCGGATATTTTCTAGGAAAGCCCGATGCAAATCGCTTTTTGGCGGGCTCCGACGTGGGCTTTTTTGTCCCCGGATTGGGAACGTTTGTAGGCCCCAACCTGACAAGCGACAAGGAGACCGGGCTGGGGCTTTGGTCTCAGGACGAGATCGTCGCAGCGATCCAGGCCGGCGTTACCCCGGATGGACGCGAACTGGCGCCCATGATGCCATGGGCAGCCTTTGCCAAGCTCACGAAAGCCGATGCATATGTCATCGCCGCCTATCTGAAATCATTGCCGCCGGTCAAACACCAAGTCGCTGGGCCGTTCGGCCCAACGGAAGCGGTTACCATTCCTGTGCTTAAAGTGGTCGCGCCATAATCGACCATGGGATGCAGTTTGACACTCGACATCATCGAGAGCCGATGTCGTCGGGTCCGTTGCGGCTCCTGTCGTTTATGCTCAGCCGATCGCTTTCAGAACCTGCGGCAGCGCGGATTCGAACAGATCCATATCGGCGGCAGGCCCGACGCTCACGCGAATGCAGCGGTTGAGCGGCGCGACACCCGGCATGCGGATGAACACGCCATGCTGCATCAGCCCATCCACGATCGCCTTGGCGTAGGTGCCATCGCGGCCGGCATCGATGGCAACGAAGTTGGTCGCCGACGGCAGCGGCGCAAGACCGTTGGCCTTGGCGATGGCAGCAATCCGGTCCCGCGCAGCATGAATATTCGCGACCACCTCCCGCAGATAGGCCTGATCCTTGACGGCGGCCAGCGCGGCTGCCGTCGCCAGGCGGTTCATGCCGAAATGGTTGCGGATCTTGTCGAAAGCGAGCGCCGTGCCCGGCGTCGAGATGGCATATCCGACACGGGCGCCGGCCAGGCCATAGGCCTTGGAGAAGGTGCGCGTGCGGATGACATTCGGCAGATCGATCAACGAGGCGATCGACGGCAATGCGTCTGCCGGTCCGGTCTCGCTATAGGCTTCGTCGAGAACCAGCAGTGTCGTCTCCGGCAGCGCACGCGCGAAGGAGATCACGCTGTCGGCATCCCACCAGCTTCCCATTGGATTGTCGGGGTTGGCGAGGTAGACTAGCTGCGCGTTCTCGCGTTTGACCGCTTCCAGCAGCCCGCCGAGATCCTCGCGATCCCCCGCATAGGGAACAGTGACGAGGCGACCGCCAAACCCGGCGACATGGAAATTGAACGTCGGGTAGCCGCCGAACGAGGTGACGACAGGTGCCCCGGGATCGATCACCAGCCGCACGATCTGGCCCAGCAGCTCATCGACGCCACCGCCGATTGCGATATTGGCCGAGGAGGTGCCGAGATGCGCGGCCAGCGCCTGCTTCAATTCGTAGTTTTCCGGATCGCTGTACTTCCAGATGTCGCCCGCCTGTTCGCGCATGACCTCAAGCACCGATGGCGCCGGGCCGAATCCGTTTTCATTGGCGCCGATGCGAGCCTTGGCAACGAGGCCGCGCTGACGCTCGATCGCTTCCGGGCCGACGAAGGGAACTGTGGAGGGCAGGGCGCTGACAAGCGGTGTGAAGCGCGAGAAGGCAGTCATTCTAAGGCATGTCCCGAGGCTGTGAAAATCGCGCCAACAATAGGCGCCGATCATGCCAAGGCAAGAAAGATTATTCTCCGGGAAGCCTGATTACATGCTGATCGTGCGGCTGGCGTTGATCGCTTCCGTGTTGCCGATCATGAAGTCCGCGCGAACCACGCGGCGAAGCACCTCCGGCTCCAGCGGGTTGATGAAACGCACATGCAGTCGCTCGTTTCGGCGGGACACTTCAGCGCAGCCGATGCGGTAGGCGAGGCCGAGGATGTTGAGGTAATAGTGCTTGGGAAGACCGGTTGCGGACGCGACCAGCAATGTCGCGCCACCACGTGAGATGTCGATGATTTCGGCACTGCGCATTGAAACGCCGGTGAGGCAGGGCCGAACGGCCATGATGCGGGCAGGGCGCTTCACATTGAATTGCTCCCACCGTGTCTCGTAGATCTCCGACTTGACGGTTGCAAGGTGTGTGGCGTTCAGCATCGGCATGCAATTGCGCTCCTGAAACTAGTAAAATCCTAGTCCTGCACGTGGAGCGTCACATGAATGCTTTGCGCAATCATCAACGAAGTCGTTAGAAGTTTAGTGAAGCAAGATTTAACCGAGTGCACGGACCGCCAGAAAACCGCCCGCCGCGGTCATCGCAGTCACGAAACCACCCCAGGCAAGGTCGACCAAGCTCATCATCAGCGGCCAGTTTTTCAACGTGGCGAGGTTCGTGATGTCGTATGTTCCGTAGGCCGCGAGTCCGAGAATCAGGCCGTAGGCGAGGGCGGTCCACACCGAGCCGGACGCTATTGCCGGATAAACGGCGAGCACCAAGACGGCAACAGCGAAGAAGAGGTAGAACACCGCTGCCACGCCGAGATTTGGCGATGGCAGCATCATTTCCCCAAGCTGATCGCGATAGAAGGTCCGGGCGACAACCCCGAGCCAGACCGCGTCGAGAACGAGCAGGGTGGTCAGCGATCCGGCGTATGCGACAAGAGCGGTTCTCATAGGATTTTCCCCGTGTGCCTCATCTTCTACGCCATCGGCGGTGATTGGATCGCTTGCCGCGTGAAATCTCTGAAATAGCCGAACTCTTTCGCGGCCCGCACGTTTGCACTGTGTTGAAGGCGCGCACCCCTGCGCTCCGGAGATCACATGAGGAGATCAAGATGGCTGATATCAGAGTGCCAAGACATTCCTGGGTTGTCGTATGCGACGGAGGAAAGGCTCTCATCATGCAGAACGACGGCGACGTCATGAGCATTGATTTGAAGGTCAAGGAAACCTTGGCTCAACCAAACGAGCCAGACCGGGAACTCGGCACCGGAAAGCCGGGGCGCACGCACGCTGCCAATGGTACGAGCGGCAGTGCGGTTCAGGAAACCGACTGGCATGATCAGGCCGAAGCTGAGTTCCTCAAGCAGATCGCGTTCAAGCTGGATGATCTGATCAAGGATGACGACGCGACCAACATCGTGCTCATCGCCCCGCCGCGCGCGCTGGGAACCTTGCGCGGCAATCTCAGCATCGAGGCGCAGGCGGTGATTTCGGCAGAAATCCCCAAGGATTATACCAATATGCCGGTTGATCAGATTCAACGGCGCCTGGCGGCCTGATTGGCATAGTGTGATGATAATTCATGGAAATCGCGGGCCCTTCGCCCGCGATTTTCGTTCCTGGGTCACGCTTGGATCACGTTTCGAAGCTGAGCCGCAGGACGTGGTGAAGGAACTCGGCGTTGATCAGCATGTTGAAGCTGATCGTGGCGATCTCCCCTTCGCGCTTCACTAGCGTGGCACCGATCTCGTCATGAATGCCGAGAATTTCAAGGAAGAAATGGTTCGGCATCTCGATGCCGGGATTGACCTCGAGCGTCGCACCCGCAAGCGTGATGCTGCGGATCAGGCAACGAATCTGGGTAGCGGTGCTGAGATGATGGCCGACGAAAATCACCTTGCCTGGTCGATCCAGCGCAAATTCGCGATAAGCCTTCTCGGGCTCGGGATGGATGGTATCGAGGTTCATCTGAAAGGCCATGTTCGCCCCCGCTTGTTGTCTGGTTTCAATCTAGAGCAAGTGTGCTGAATAGTTCTGAAAAAGATCTTTAAAAGTAGAAGCTTATGCGGATCGTGAAGATGGAAAGTCCCATTTTTAGGCAATAAATACGCATTCTGCCGTAAAATTACTCAGATTGACAGTCCCGCATTCCCAGCGCATATGTGCATGAGGGTAGAGACGCCTGCCGCTCGCGGATGAAAATCCATGGTGAAGGTCTCCGGAAATGAACGGTCACAGCCCTTTGCGCATGCTGACTGATGGCAATGCGAGCTCCCACTTACGGTCGAAACGGCATGCCTTTGGAAAAGGCTGAACCCATGAACTATCCTTCGATCGACGATCTGAAGGCTCAGGCGAAGCGGTTGCGTCAGGCAATGGATGCCGGCGGCACGCCCGTTTCCCACAGCGCGGCTCTGGAGATCATCGCCAAGCAGCACGGCGCCCGCGATTGGAACACGCTCTCTACGCTTGCCGCCCAGTCCCAGACACTCCCTCCGACGATATCGAACACGACACCAGCCGCCGCGCTTGCTGTGGGGCAACGGATTCGTGGCCGCTATCTCGACCAGCCGTTTACCGGCAGGATCCTGACGCTTGGCGAATTGTCCGGCGGGTTCCACAAGCTGACGATCCATTTCGATGAGCCGGTGGATGTGGTGACCTTCGAGAGCTTTTCGGCCTTTCGCCAGCGCGTCAACGCCCAGATCGACGAGAACGGCATCTCGCCGCGTCGCACATCGAACGGCGTGCCGCATCTCGTCCTCGACATCTGATCCGTCATTTCGCTCATGGCCGGCCCTCGTGCCCGCCTGATGATCAAGGCTTCCCATCATGAACACCCAATCGAACGATCCCGTGCGGGATAACGTCTTTATTTCCGGCCGGTTGCCGGTCATCTTCGCGCGCACCGCCGCGCCTATCATCATGATCACCACGATCAACGGCCTGTTCGCGGTCGTCGACGCCTATTTCCTCGGTGCCTATGTCGGCCCGGCGGCGCTGTCGGCCGTCAGCCTGATCTTTCCGGGACTGATGTTCCTGATCGCGCTTCAGTCACTGGTCGCCAATGGCATGGCGAGCATCCTCGCCCGCCGGCTGGGTGCCGGCGATCGCGATGGCGCCCGACAGACCTTCGCGGCCGCGCATGTTCTGGCACTGATCGTCGTCGGTTTGCTCAACGCGGTCTACTGGAGCGCGGGCAGGGGAATCATTGAGAGGGCGGCCGCTGGCGATGCCGATGTCGCAAGCGGCGCGATCCTGTTCATGGGCGTGACGGTCGCCTTCGCCCCGATCAGCTTCTTCCTGTCGCTGCATCTGGACGCGCTGCGCTGTGAGGGCAAGATCGGCCTGATGACGCTGATCACGCTGGCTGCCTCGCTATTGAATATCCTCGCCAACTGGCTGCTGATGGCGGTATTTCACTGGGGTGTGCTGGGCTCGGTGGCGGGAACGATCGCTGCGCAGACCCTGTGCTTGCTTGCGGTGCTCGGCCATCGTCTGAGCCGGCCGACCGCCTTGCGCCCGACCGCCTCTTTCGCGATGTCGGACTGGAGAGAGATTGTCGCTCTTGGCGCGCCTATGAGCCTCGGCTTCATCGGCATCTCCCTGTGCTCCGCCGCGATCCTGTTCAATCTGTCGATCTGGAACACGGGCGACCGGACGGCGACTGTGGCGGCCTATGGCATCATCACCCGCGTGATGACCTTCGCCTACCTTCCGCTTCTCGGTCTTGGGATCGCCTTGCAGACGATCGCCGGCAACAATCACGGCGCCGGCCTGCCCGAGCGTGTGGGACGCAGCCTGAGGATCGCGCTGATCACGGCTCTGGTCTACGGCGCGGCGGTCGAACTGACGGTTGAACTGCTGGCGGGGCGGCTCGGCGCTGTCTTTGTCGCCGATCCGCATGTGGTCGCCGAAGTCGCACGTATTCTTCCCTGGACGATCGGCGCCTATTTCCTGTTCGGCCAGATGGTTATCCTGTCGGCCTATTTCCAGTCGATCGGCGATGCCGGGCGCGCGGCCATCTTCGGCCTCGCGCGGCCCTATCTGCTGACGCTGCCGCTCACCTTCCTGCTGCCATCAGTATTCGGCGAGCAGGGCATCTGGATGGTGCCGGTCGTGGCGGAAGCGGGAATGCTCCTCATCGCCTGGCTGGTCCTGTCGCAAAACGCCAGACGCCGTGGCTGGCGTTTCGGTCTCCTCCCTGCCTGAAGCAAGGAAGCCGCGCTCTCGAGGCGCGGCTTCCGATCTCATGCCTTGAGCAGCCATTCATGCTCGGGCGCGTTGTAGAACTTCCATACCCGCTTCGGGCCGGCCATGACGTTCAGATAGTAGAGATCATAGCCATGCGTGGCGGCACACGGGTGGTAGCCCTTCGGCACCAGCGTCACGTCGCCATCTTCCAGCACCATCGCCTCGTCGAGCGATCGGTCGTCGGTGTAGACCCGCTGGAAGCCGAAGCCCTGCGGCGGGTTGAGGCGATGATAATAGGTCTCCTCGAGGAAGCTCTCGTTCGGCAGATTGTCCTGGTCGTGCTTGTGCGGCGGGTAGGAAGATGTATGCCCACCTGGCGTGATCACCTCGACGACCAGCAGCGAATGCGCTGACGCATCGTCCTCGGGCATGATGTTGTTAACGTGGCGGACATTGGTGCCCTTGCCGCGCGTCAATGGTGGATGCGTGCCCGGCGGGATCGCCTTCGCCTCATAGGTCCCGCCGCCCGGCGCCGAGCAGACGGCCAGTTCCAGATCGGTCTCTGCAGTCACCGACCATGCCGATTCCATCGGGATGTAAAGCGCATGCGGCGCGCCATCGAACGGGCTCATGCGTTCGCCGAGCGTGCCGAAATCCTTTGTTCCGGCGCTGGCCTTGCCCTTGCCGCTGACCCAGACGAGGCAAACCTCGCGCTCGCCGGTCTCGCCCGACACCGTCTCGCCGGGTTTCAGCCGATGCAGATCGAAGCCGACATAAGTCCAGCCGGCGCTCTCGGGCGTCACGTGGCTGACGCGGCCATGGGTGCCTGTTGGTTTGACTTTGAGGTTTGGCATGCTGTGTCTCCTCGAAATGATAAACTTCTTGGCGGGGCCACCCCCTCTGTCCTGCCGCACGGAGGGAGTGTCGCACGCACGGTTCCCGCCGAAAATTATCCCTTCGGAAACCCTTCCGTTTCGACAGTATATCCAGCCGCCGTCATCACCCGCATCAGTTCCGCGTGACCGACCTCTGCCATCTTCTGTGGCGGCGCCTTGCGCGGATCCTGTTCGGCCTCGACGACGAACCAGCCTTCGTAGCCATATTCGGCGAATCGCTTCACGATCGCGCCGAAATCGAGCGAGCCGTCGCCCGGCACTGTAAACGCGCCGAGCGCCACCGCGTCGAGGAAGGACTGGCGGCTGCGATCCAGCCCGTCGACGACCGACTGGCGGATATCCTTGACGTGGACGTGGTTGATGCGGGCATGGTGGTTGTCGATGGCGCGCAGCACGTCGCCGCCGGCGAAGGCCAGATGCCCGGCATCGAGCAGGAGCGGAATGCCTTCACCCGAATTGCGCATGAAGGCGTCGAGTTCCGGCTCGGTCTCGACGACGGCTGCCATGTGGTGGTGGTAGGAAAGCGGCATGCCCTGTTCGGCGCACCATTCGCCGAATTCCGTCAGCCGACGCCCATAGGCCTTCATCTGGTCATCTGAGAGCTTAGGCTTGGTGGCGAGCGGCTTGGAGCGGTCGCCTTGGATCGAGCGCCCGACCTCACCATAGACGATGCAGGGCGCGTTTACCGCCTTGAACAGCGCGATCATCGGGGCGATTCGGTCCTTGTTGGCCGAAAGCTCTTCGTCCACGAGTGTGCCCGAGAACCACCCGCCACAGAGCGTCACATCGGCGGCTCGCAGAATTGGGAGCATCTCCTGCGGATCGCTGGGGAAACGGCGCCCCTGTTCCATGCCGGTAAAGCCGGCGCCGCGCGATTGCCGCAGGCACTCCTCCAGCGATACGTCGTCGCTGAGTTCAGGAAGATCGTCGTTCCACCACGCGATGGGCGACATGCCGAGTTTGGCTTTCATGGTGTTTTCTCCTCAAATGTCTGCGTGCTTGGCTTCCCCCTCATCCCCGGCGCAACATGTTGCGCCTGTCCCTACGGGCACCTTCTCCCCGCTGGGGCGAAGGGGAACCGAGGCGTTGCGCCATATCTCTTCTCCCCAACGGGGAGAAGGTGCCGGCAGGCGGATGAGGGGGACCACTAGCCCTGACGTCTATAATTCACACGATCCGCTGTGCGGCCCGCTTCTCGACATATGCCTTGCGCGCCTTGTTCACCTGCTCGCGCGGGCTCACCTCCGGCACCGCAACATCCCACCAGTGGCCACCGGCTTCCGTCACGATCAGCGGATCGGTATCGATCACGAACACCGAGGTCCGGTCATTGCCTCGCGAATCGGCGATCGCCTTCTCCAGCTCGGCAATCGACGCCACCTTCACCGCAATCGCCCCCATGCTCTCCGCATGTGCACGAAAATCGATCTCGGGCATGACCTCGTGATAGCTATCCTTCAGCAGATTGTTGAAGTTGGCACCACCGGTGCCCATCTGCAGCCGGTTGATGCAGCCGTAGCCGCGGTTGTCGAGCAGGACGATGTTGAGCTTCAGCCCCAGCATCACCGATGTCGCGAGCTCGGAATTCATCATCATGTAGGATCCGTCGCCGACCATCACGACGACATCCTTTTCGGGATGCGCCATCTTGGTGCCGAGGCCGCCGGCAATCTCGTAACCCATGCACGAGAAGCCGTATTCCATGTGGTAACTGCCGGGCACTGTGGCCGGCCACAGCTTGTGCAACTCGCCCGGCAGGCCACCGGCCGCGCAGAGCGCCACCGTGTTCTCGCCGCCGATCGAGCGCACCACCGCGCCGATCACCTGCGCGTCGGATGGCAGCGCTGCGTTGGTTGATGCCATCGCCTTCGCGGCGGCCTCCACCCAGATCTTCTTTTCGGCCTCCGCCTTGGCGGCCAGCGCCGCAGGCGCCTTCCAGCCGGCAAGCCCCGCCGAGATCGCCTTCAGGCCTTCCCGCGCGTCGGCTACCAAAGGATGTCCGTCATGCTTGACGGCATCGTAGGCGGCGATGTTGACGCCGAGGATCGACAGCTTTTCGTTCTTGAACAGCGCCCACGAGCCGGTGGTGAAATCCTGGCAACGGGTGCCGACAGCAATCAGCAGGTCCGTTTCCTCGGCAAGCGCGTTGGCCGCCGACGTACCGGTCACACCGACGGAGCCGAGCGCCAGCGGATGCCGCTCATCGATTGCCGACTTGCCGGCCTGCGTGACGACCACGGGAATGCCATGAGCATCCGCGAAATCGGTGAGTTCCTTGGTCGCCTGCGAATAGAGCACGCCGCCGCCGGCGATGATCACGGGCTTCTGCGACTTCTTGATCAGCGCAATGGCGTTGGCCAGTTCGTCGGCATCGGGGCGAGGGCGGCGCGTGGTCCAGACCCTCTCTTCAAAGAAGCTTTCGGGATAGTCGAAAGCTTCGGCCTGCACGTCTTGGCAAAGCGACAGTGTCACCGGACCGCAGTCGAGCGGATCGGTCAGCACCTGCATGGCGCGCTTCAGCGCCGAGATGATCTGTTCCGGCCGGGTGATGCGGTCGAAGTAGCGCGAGACCGGGCGGAAGGCATCGTTTGCCGACACCGTGCCGTCGCCGAAATCCTCGATCTGCTGCAGCACCGGATCCGGCGCGCGGTTGGCGAAGACGTCGCCGGGCAGGAAGAGCACGGGAATGCGGTTGACATGCGCAACGCCGGCAGCCGTCACCATGTTCAGCGCGCCGGGTCCGATCGACGTCGTGCAGGCCATGAACCTCTGCCGAAAGCTCGCCTTGGCATAGGCGATCGCGGCATGCGCCATGCCCTGTTCGTTATGAGCGCGATAGGTCGGCAATTCTCCGCGCACCTGATAGAGCGCCTCGCCGATGCCAGCGACGTTGCCATGTCCGAAGATCGCCCAGACACCGCCGAAGATCGGCACTTTCTTCCCGTCGACGACGGTCATCTGCTTCTTCAGAAAGTGGGTGACGGCCTGTGCCATCGTCAGTCGTACAGTCTTGCCCATCGGGCTCCTCCCGCAATTCTTGTACCGCTTTCCCGTCCCAGCCGTTCCCATAGGGTACGAAGTGGGGCGGGTGTATTTGCTATTTAGGAAGCGAGCCCGCGTGTCTTCAACCACGCCTCGGTCAGCTCCCGGAAGCGTCCGGCCATATCCGATATCGCTCCCTCGTCATCGATCGCACCGGAAAGCCACGCGCGAGCGGCATCGGCAAAGATCGTCCGCCCGACGGCAAAGCCCTTGACCGACGGCGCCGCTAGCGTCGCCTCGAAACCTTTCAGCAGCTCGTCCGCCGGCGCCTCCAGCCCGAGCAGCACGATACCACGGCACCATGGATCATTTTTGGCGATGACGGCATCGATCTTCTTCCAGGCAGCGCTGGATGCCTGCGGCTCGAGCTTCCACCAGTCCGGCTTGATGCCGAGCGCGTAAAGCTCTTCCATTGCCGTCGAGATCGTATCATCCGTCAGCGGCCCGTTCTTGCTGGCGATGATTTCCACCAGCAGCTCACGGCCAACCTTACGCGCTGCCTCGAACAGCGTCCGCAGCTTCTCCTGCTGCTCCGTTTTAAGATCGGCCGGGTCGTCGGGATGATAGAAGCAGAGGCACTTGATGCAATGGTCAAGCGGCCATTCGACCAATTGCGAGCCGATATCCTGGCTGAATTCGAAGCGCAGCGGCTTCGATCCCGGCAGCTCTACCGGCCGGCCGATCCACGCGAAATTCTTGGTCGCCGCGTCGAAGAAAGCATCGCGGCCGAAGCGCTCGTCGATCAGCATGCCGTAGCCGCTGCGGCCATCGGCAACGCGCGCCGCAGCCTCGACCGCTAGCCGCTTGAATTCGACGATCTTCTTGTAATCGACGCCGAGTTCGTCACAGACGCTGGTCAGTTGCGAGCGGTGATCGATCGCAAGCGCCATCAGGAGCGGAATGTCGCCCTTGCGGTTCGAGGCCCAATGGATGTGGTTGATCGCCTCGTCCTTGCGCAGCGCCCGATGCTTGCTGCCGTTCTTCAGGAAGAAGTCGAGTTCCGCCCAAGTTGGATATTCCGGCGAGCAGAGCAGGCGGGAGACAGCAAAGGCGCCACAGGCATTCGCCCATGTCGCGCAGGTCTTAAGCGGCTCATCCTTCAGCCAACCCCGCAGAAAGCCGGACATGAAAGCATCGCCGGCGCCGAGCACGTTGAACACCTCGATCGGAAAACCCTCGCCGATGATGCCGGCTTCGAGATCGTCGGAAATCGGCCCGTCATAGACGATGCAGCCCATGGCGCCGCGCTTCAGCACGATGGTTGCGGACGACAGCCGGCGGATCTCCTTCAAAGCGCCCAGCACGTCGTCGGCGCCGGATGCGATCAGGATCTCTTCTTCGGTGCCGATGATCAGGTCGCAATCCGGAAGCGTCTCCTTCATTTTGGAGGACACGCGATCCGACTTCACATAGCGCTCGAATCCCTCCGCATGGCCGGCCAGGCCCCACAGGTTCGGCCGATAGTCGATGTCGAAGATCACCTTGCGGCTATTGGACTTGGCGATACGGATCGCCTTGCGCTGCGCTGCTTCCGTGTTCGGCCTCGAAAAATGCGTTCCCGACACCAGCACCGCGCGCGACGACTTTATGTAGGCCTCGTCGATATCGCCTTCCTCCAGCGCCATGTCGGCGCAGTCGGAACGGTAGAAGATCATTGGCGAAACGCCTTCGGCCTCGACCGCGAGCAGCACCAGCGCGGTCAACCGATCCTTGTCGGTGACGATGCCGTCGGTCGCCACACCTTCACGCGCCGATTGTTCGCGGATGAAACGGCCCATCTGCTCGTTGCCGACGCGGGTGATCAGGCCTGACTTGAGGCCCAGGCGCGCCGTGCCGATGGCGATGTTGGCCGGGCAGCCGCCGACCGACTTGGCAAAGGATGCTATGTCCTCGAGCTTGGAGCCGATCTGCTGGCCGTAAAGATCGACCGACGAACGGCCGATGGTGATCACATCGAGCGATAGCTCCGGCCGCACCGGATTCGATTCTACCATGATGTCCTCCCGATCATTGTCTGCCGGCATGACCTGCCGGTGGATTTTCATCAATGAAACATCGGTTCCGTTTGAATGTCAATTCAGAATGTTTATTCCATTTTCGCTTTTTTGGGTTTGGCCTGCGCCAGCTTGCGCCGCCGCTCGGCGATTGCCACCGGCAGCGCCATGGTCAGCGCCATCGACGCGGACAGCGAACGGAAGCCTGCGAAATCGGCCTCCGCAACCTCGAACCAGCAGGTGGCGCTGGCTGCCAGCGGCGAGAAAGCCGAATCGGTAATGACGACGACGGGCACCCCGCGCTCCGCCAGCATCTCCGCCTGGCCGAGGCTCTCCGCCGCGTAGGGCGAAAAACTCGCCGCGATCGCTGCATCCTTCGCCGTGGCGAATTGCACGGTTTCGACATCCACCCCGTTCGGCGAGGCGACGATCTGGTGGCGGATGTTCAGCTTCGAGAAGGCGTAGCTCATATGAGCCGTCAGCGGGTAGGAGCGGCGCTTGGCGATCAGATAGATGGTGTCGGCTGCCGCCAGGATGTCGACCGCCCGCGTGAACGTCTCCGATTGCACGGTGGCTGCCAGCCGGTTGATCGATTGTCCGGCCGCTGCGATGAAGCCGGAGAGAAGATTGGCGTCCTCGTCGTCGCCGGTGGTCTGCTCCAGCGTAACCAGCCGTTCCTCGTAAGTCAGCGTCCGGTCGCGCAGCCGCTCGCGAAAAATGCTCTGCAGGTCGGAAAAACCTTCGTAGCCGAGATGGTGCGCCAGCCGCACCAGCGTCGATGGCTGTACGTCTGAGGCCGTGGCGATGCTCGCCGTCGTGCCGAAGGCGATCTCGTCGGGATTGGCGAGCGCGAAGGCCGCGACCTGCGCCAGACGCTTCGGCATTGTTGCCTTGCGCTCGATGATGGTGCTGCGCAGGCTTTCGAAGTCGCGCGGCACGCGCACCGCCTTGGTGTCGTTGTCCATAGGGTCATCCACAAATGAAACGTATATTCCAGATTTCAGACCATAGAGGATTTCGATCTGGCGGCATATTTGTTTTTCATTCAGCTAAACCATTGTAATTATTGGGATTGTGTATTTTCTCATCGCTGTCGGTAAGCAAGCGGGTTCGCGAAAATGAATTAGTCATTCCGAAATCACTTCTTCTTTGAAGAGCTTTGTTCGCCGTCCCTGTATCCGTTCCATCGATAGGCGGCCATCCTGAGGATCGATCCCTCGCTTCAAAAACCTCTTACGTCGTCGTCTCACCTGTGTGATTTCCAGTGGCCCGTCGTCCATCACCATAGTCGAAGACGGTCTTGGGATAGAAAAGTCTGTTCGCGCCATGGCAAAGTCATGTCACCGGCGCTGCTGGATCGAAGTCGCCTGACGGCGGTCCGCTTCGGTTGACGGCGCAAGGGGCAGGGGATAGGCCTTTGCCCGACGCGAGCATGAATGCGGGAGTGAGATCGTGACGGATAGACTGGTGATTATCGGCGCGGGTCAGGCAGGCTTTGCGATGGCGGCCAAGCTGCGGGCTCTCAAGGATCTCAGGCCAATCACGATTCTGGGCGCCGAAGACGTGCTGCCCTATCAGCGCCCGCCGCTTACCAAGAAATACCTGCTTGGCGAGATGAGCTTCGACCGCCTGCTGTTTCGGCCGGAGCAGTGGTTCGTCGACAACGATGTCGAGATTCGGCTGTCCACCTGGGTCGAGCAGATCAAGCGCGACAGCAAGCAGGTGGTGCTGCAGGATGGCTCGACCATCGACTACGGCACGCTGGCGCTGACGACTGGCTCCACGCCGCGCGGCCTGCCGGCGGCAATCGGCGGCGACCTCGAGGGTGTCTATGTCGCCCGCGACAAGCGCGATGCCGACCTCTTGGCAGCCGAGATGCGCCCCGGCCGCCGTGTCCTTATTATAGGCGGCGGATATATCGGCCTCGAAGCGGCGGCCGTTGCCCGTCATCTCGGCCTCGAAGTCACAGTCATCGAAATGGCCGATCGTATCCTCCAGCGCGTCGCCTCCAAGGAGACCGCGGACATCATACGGGTGATTCACGAGACGCATGATGTCAGGATTCGCGAGAAGACCGGCCTCAAGCATCTGATCGGCAAGGACGGCAAGCTCGTCGGTGCCGAACTGTCTGATGGTTCGACCATCGATATCGATTTCGCTATCGTCGGCATCGGCGTCACGCCGAACGACCAGCTCGCCAAGGAAGCAGGTCTGGATGTGGCGAACGGCATTGTCGTTGATGAATTCGCGAGAACCTCCGACCCGTCGATCTTCGCCGCTGGCGACTGCGCCGTTCTTCCGTGGCAGGGCGGCCGCATCCGTCTCGAATCGGTACAGAACGCCGTCGACCAGGCGGACGCGGCAGCAGCGGTGATCGCCGGGGGCAGCGCGCCTTATGAGCCCAAGCCGTGGTTCTGGTCGGATCAGTATGATGTGAAGCTGCAGATCGCCGGCTTCAATCTCGGCTATGACGAGACCGTCCTGCGCCCCGGTGCTCGCGAAGGCGCGCACTCGATCTGGTACTTCAAGGGCCGCCAGTTCATCGCCGTCGATGCTATCAATGACGCCAAGGCCTATGTCAGTGGCAAGAAGATGCTAGAACTCGGCATAAATCCCGACAAGGCGATTCTCGCCGATGCGTCCGCCGACCTGAAGCAATTGCTGGCGCAGAGCTGAGCCGGCTTTTCTTCCGGGACAAAGCCGAAAAAGCGCTTGCGTCCCCCAGCGAATGACTCTATCAGGCTCTCGACCGGAGAGGTGGCCGAGTGGTCGAAGGCGCTCCCCTGCTAAGGGAGTATACCCGGAAGGGTATCGTGGGTTCGAATCCCATCTTCTCCGCCATTTTCCCCAAAGACGATTTTCTCGACAATTTGACGATCACCGCAGCGCGCTGCTACGCGGCATCGCGCCCGATCCAGCGCTCATTTCATCTTAATAGGAATCACCCGGAGAATCGTTTCGGTTCCATCAACCGATTCCTAGCCGTAGCGCTCCACCGAATTGTCATCCGGCTATCGTCCTGTTCGCTGCTATAGCCTGCCAATCGGCCGAATCTGGCGAAAAACAGGTTCCAATGTGGCACATTTGCCAAGGGAGCGTGGGACGTCACTTCGCTTAAGTTCCGGCAAAACCAGCGTTTTCTTAACGAAGTATAAACAAACGAGACGGCCGCGTGTCGCATTTGTGACCTTTCAGCAACAGCGCATACGGAAGGCTGTTGCAAACACCCCCAACCGGCAAGTTGGTGATTGCGTGACAGGCCGCGTCTTGTATTTTCAACTTCGGAAGCAGGGACGGTTGATCGTCCAACTTCTT
>UCIT01000032.1 GCA_900472625.1 Hyphomicrobiales bacterium
GTTTGCCTCGGAATTTGCAAGCTGGGCCTCGATTGCTGCTTTGTCGAGCACTGACCATACTCTGGCGATCTTGCCGACCTCATATTCATAGAAGACGTTTTCGGAAAACTTCACGCGCTTGCCATTGATGGGTAGGCCCAGAAACTCACCGGTCGGAGTGATGTCAAATTCAAGGCGGCTTGCCACTGTTTTCTGGTCGTATACCAGAATGCTCACCTGGAAATGCAGGTCTGGGATCTCGCGGAATTCCCTCTCCCTTGCCTGTCGATACGCATCAAGGCCGATCGTCTCGCCATTATAGGCAACCTCGGTGCCGACATAGTTCTCAAGATTCCCCCAGTCCTGGGAGTTAAGGCAGTCGATGTATCCTTGGTACAAACCGGCCAGTGTCGTCGTCATCTGTGTTTCTCCCTTGCTTCAGCCATCTGCTCGCGGATCCTGATCACGGCCCTAGCGAATTCCTCGGGCTGCTCCTGCGGCGCATTGTGACCCGCAGCGACGACGCGGTGTTCGTGAAACCCGCCAAACATCTTTGCGTGTTCCGACGTCCCTCCTGGCTTCAGGGGGTCATTGGAACCGTCGATGGTTATCGTGGGCACGGTTACTTGAGGCTTCTGGGCCAGACGGGCTTCGAACGCCTGCAATACAGCTTCGCCGGGCTCAAGGCCGAAGGAGTGCCGATAGCAGCTGATCACGACATCCACGAAATCAGGATTCTCGAACGCATCGGCTGACCTGGCAAACGTAGCATCATCGAACTGCCAGCTGGGGGACCACTCCCTCCACAGTATCCGGCAGAGATCCCGGCGGTGTTGCGACAGGCATTCGCGGCCACGCTCAGTCTGAAACACATGCTGGTACCAGAAAACCCTTTCCAGAGCGGGTGTTGTCGGGTGCCGCTGCCCGTTGACATCGATAATGTCGTAGCCGGCATAGGAGACGAGGCCACCGATTTGTTCCGGCCAGAGGGCTGCCGCCACGCAAGACGCGTTTCCGCCCCAGTCGAAACCGCCCAGAATGGGCCGTTCGATCCCTAGCGCATCGATCAGCTCGACGATATCGCGTCCACGCGCCGCCTGCTGCCCGTTGCGAGGCGTCTTGTCCGACAAGAACCGAGTTGGTCCGAAGCCGCGAGTGTAGGGTACCAGGACCCGCGCGCCGGCCCGCGCCAGTATTGGAGCAACTTCACCGAACGCATGCACGTCGTAGGGAAACCCGTGCGAAAGAACCACCGGCCATCCGTTGGCAGCGCCGTACTCATGGTAGGCGATGGACAAGGTTTGCGTATTTACGGTCCGTGTCACAGTCATATCTATCGCCCTCAACGCCTGCCGCCTTCAATCTTGGCGATGAACGCCCGCAGGTCGGCAAGCATCAGCTCCGGTTGCTCGAGCGCCGCGAAATGGCCACCCTTTGGCATCTCGCTCCAATGAACGATGTTATAGGTCTTCTCGGCGAACGATCGGGGGGGCGGTAGGAATACGGGATCAGGAAACGCCGCCACGCCCGTCGGGACCTTGATGCGTGTACCTACGGGAAAGGTCTGGGATCCTTCCAGTCGTTTGCCGTGGTAAATCCAGGTCGATGTGACGACGGATGACGGTGCTAGGTAGAGCATGATATTCGTGAGCAGTTCATCTTCTGAGAACTTGCTCCAGATATCCGGACTGCCGTCCGCTGTGGTGCCCAAGTCGGCCCACTTGCCGAACTTTTCCAGTATCCACCCAGCCGCTCCGACCGGGCTGTCGGCAAGCGCCACGCCCAATGTCTGCGGGCGGGTCTCCTGCTCATGGTTGTAGCCTGTCTCCCAGTCCAGGATTGCGGCCCGCCGTTTGGCCCAGTCCTCTTCCTCTGGGGTCGTTGGCACGACGTCCTTGCCAAGGACGCTGACCATGTTGAGGTGCAAGCCGAGCAGTGCGTCTGGCTGGCTGTAGGCCATCCAACTTGCGATCGCCGCGCCCCAGTCGCCTCCCTGCACGACGTACCTTCTGTCGCCGAACAGCCTCGTCGTCAGCACATGCATCAACTTGGCTGCCCGACGTGGCCCGATGACGCCGGTGATCGGCTGTGAAAAGGCAAATCCGGGCAGGGACGGAACCACGACATCATGTCCGTCTGCCACCAGCGGCTCGATAAGGCGTTCGAACTCAAGATAGGATCCCGGCCACCCGTGAAGGAGAAGGACAGGCAGCCTCTTTCCGTCGCCCTTGGCATGTAGAAAATGGATTCCTTCGCCCTCGATGTCCGTTTTGAAGTTGGGAAGCTGATTAAGGCGTTGCTCGACCTTTCGCCAGTCATAGGTGTCGAGCCAATAGGTGACCAGACGCTTGAGGTCGTTCACTCCGACGCCTGCCGACCAGCCGCCGGCATTGCTGAGCAGGGACCAGTCATAGGCCTCGACCTTCGTGCGGATGGCCGACAACCGTTCGTCGGATATGTGGATCGTCAATGGCGAGATCATCCTGTTTCCTTGCTTCTGACATTGCCCGAGGGCAGGAAGCCGAACGGACAGTAAGTTGCATCAATTGCTCATACGCAAAGATGGACTTTTATTTTGGCGTGTGTATGCCTTCTTCTCGTTAAACGCTTTTGCGCAGGACGCACAAATGACCGGAATGGAAGTGATTGGCGATCTCGAGGTGTTTACGCTGGTCGCCGAGGCGGGAAGTTTTTCTGCGGCGGGCCGCCGCCTTGGTCTTGCGCCTTCGTCGATCGCCAGGATCGTCGATCGTATTGAAGCAAGACTCGGCGTTCGCCTGTTGCTGAGGACCACCCGGCTGCTGACGATTACGCCTGAGGGCACGGCGTATCTGACTGCTGCCCGAAGAATCCTTGCGGACCTGCGGGAAACCGAGCAGATAATCTCTGACCGGAGTTCACCGCGCGGGCGACTGCGGGTAACCACATCCATACAGTACGGCAGACTGTCACTGGTTCCGGTTCTTGGCGAGTTCATCCGGCGCTATCCCGGCATCATGCTCGACGTCAACCTGACTGACACCATCGTGGATATAGCTGCCGGGCAGGCGGACGTAGGAATTCGTTTCGGACCGCTTGCCGATGGTGCTTTGACGGCGCGAAAGCTCGGCGAGACGCGCAAGGTCATTGTCGCTTCTCCAGAATATCTTGCCCGTCGGGGCACGCCGAAAGTGCCGGAGGACCTTCATGATCACGACTGCCTCGGGTTCAACTTCAAGCGAGCAGCCCCGACCTGGCCGTTTCGAAAAGACGGGCGAGACTTTCCATTGACGATCAAAGGCAGTGTGGAGGCAAACAACGGCGAGACGCTTGGACAACTCGCCGCAGAAGGCGTGGGTATCACGCGCGTGGGGACGCAGACCGTAGAGGATGCGATCCGTTCCGGGCAGCTCGTGCCGCTTCTCGAGGACTTCAATCCCGGAGAGGTCGAGGAAATCCATGCGGTATTCGTCGGCGGCACGCACACGCCGGCGCGCGTCAGGTGCTTTATCGACTACCTCGTCGAAAACTCACGCCTGCTCGGTACCGGGCGCCCGGTTCGTCCAGAAAAGGCACCCGATAGCCTACCGTCTTAAGTCGGAAGTGAACACACTGCCCGAGCCCTGGGCAAGTGCTTCTTCCGAAAAAGAGTTTCCAAGTCCACGGGGTCAGAGGTTCGATATGGCTCAAGCCGAACCTTCGACCTTATGGAGCTAAGGATATCGGAAGCGAAGGACGTCGGCCCCGCCAATTTCTCAGCGGCTTCCGCGCCCGACCTAGCGGATCGTCTTCGCAAGCTCATCTTTCAGGCGTCCGGCATTCATCGGCATACAATAAACCGGCCTGTCGCGCTCCAATCGCCATCCCTCGGCAAGGAGGCCGGCATCCACTGCATCGAAGCCGAACTGGTCATAGAGCCCTGCGACAACTGCCTTGTCTGCAGAATTGTCGCCGGCCAGAGGCAGGGCTCGCCGTTCAGATGACCCGGCCAGTCGTCCGCCCTTTTCGAGATCGTCCATGACGACGGCGTTGAACGCTTTGACGATTCGTGAACGTGGCAGGTGGCGCGCCAGCATTTCGCTTGTCGTCGTCTCGCCCGCGTCCAGTTCCGGGATGTTGCCATCGCGTTCGATGTAGTAGTTGTTCGTGTCGATCACCAGTTTGCCCACGAGTGGCTCAACCGGAACAGACCGATAGGCTGCCAGTGGAATGGCGATGACAACGAGCTCGCCAAACGCTGCGGCCTCGTCGACGGTTCCGACTTCGCAGCCAATGCTGCGGCTCAGGCTGAACAGGGTTTGCGGACCGCGCGAATTGCTCAACATGACAGAATGGCCCGAACCGACAGCCTGCTTGCCGATAGCACGGCCAACCATGCCGGCCCCTATGATTCCGATTTTCATGATGTTTCTCCAGTTAGATCGCAGACATTGGTTTAATTGAGCGCCGCATTGGGATAAATCGCGAATGTACACAGACATTCCCAACCATAAGGAGGCAATTTTGGACCGGCTTTCCAGCATGGCCGTTTTCGTCAAAGCCTCCGAGCTCGGCTCCTTTGCCGCCACAGCAGAGGCGATGGGAATGTCACCTCAAATGGTCGCCAAACATGTTGTGTTCCTGGAGGACCGACTTGGGACGGCCTTACTTCACCGTACGACCCGGCGACAAAGTTTGACCGACGTGGGAAGGGTCTTCTACGACCGCTGCAAGCAGCTGCTTTCAGACGTCGAAGCGGCTGAATCCGTTGCGCTTGATATGCGTTCCCAGCCAAAAGGCGTGCTGCGGGTTAATGCTCCGGTGACCTTCGGGGCCTATAGTCTGGCGCCGTTCGTGACGCGCTATCTCGATCGCTATCCGGACATGCGAATAGACCTGACTCTCAACGACCGGTTCGTTGATCCGTTGGAGGAGGGGTTCGAGGTGATGATAAGGATCGGCGAGGTCGAAGACCCGTCGCTAATCGCGCTTGCTCTCACTCCCTATCGGCTGATTGCCTGCGCATCTCCGGAATATCTCATGCGGCGGGGCACCCCCAGAATTCCGTTGGATCTGGAGCAGCACGATTGCCTCGCCTATGGCGACGGGCCGTCTTCGATCCCCTGCCGCTGGCAGTTCACCAGCAGCGGCCAGAGCGAAGAGGTGCGCATCAGCGGTAGAATCCGCAGCAACGACTGGAAGGCCTTGTTGCATGCCTCGATCGCAGGCTATGGCATCACGTTGGGACCGGAAAGTGTGCTGAACGCGGAAATTTCTGCCGGGCGACTTGTTCAAGTCCTCCCCGACCATGAGGGTCCGTTTCGTCCGATGCACGTGATCTACCCCGTCGGGCGCCGGCCTACTGCCAAGGTGCAGAGCTTCGTAGAAGCGGTAATGGGCGAATTCGGAAGGGTCGAGCCGAGGCAGGCAGCGCGGGAGCTCTAGCAATTGGTGAGTTCCGCAGAGAGCGAGTGAACAAATTAGGTCGTTGGTTCCGATCTTTGCAAGACTTACAATGGCAAAGGAAGTGACCGAATTCGCCTGGGCCGCGAGACACTGTCTCCGGCCCTTTTTTCGCGTGCTTTTAAGGACGCGATTCATTTCCCGTCAGACATCAATCGGACTGCAAAGCGCGGAACTTCCGTACTCTTGCGTGCGATCCACATGTTCTGTCCGAACACCAGCGACGATGGCCATTACGGGAGTGGTCGAGAAATAACCATCCGCAATTCGGCCCTTGGCACGCACGGATTGGTCGACGCTCGGTTCTTGACGTGAGCAGCTCTGCCGCTAGCCAGCCAATACGGTGCGCGATTGCATCCAGGTGTTCTGCGGCTGCGTGCCGCCATTTGATGGTGCCTGCGACGCAGACCAGTTTTCGTTGTGACTGGGCAGGCCGTGCCGCGCGGTCGAGAAGCGCCAAATCGTCTTCTCCGACCGGCGTTTCGCCAGACTCAGTCAGGAAAATGCGATGCAATGCCTCGCGTAGTTCCCGGGCATGGATAAGTTCCCTCAGGGCCTGGGTGGGAGATTCCGTCGCCCTCGCAAGCAAGACGTTTCGCTCTTCGTCGTCAATCACTTCGAGACGCCGCGCCCAGGTCACTAGATCGCCGTAGGTGTTCAAATACTCCGGCCCCCAGCGCTCACCTCGACTGTCAACGGTGTTGACGAAATCGAGCGCGGGGTGTCCGCCGAGCAGGCTGATATCCTCGATGGTTTTCTGACTGGTCATCTTTTGAATATTGGATGGCGGAACGATTTAAGCAAGAGTGAGTTGTAGCGGTCTATTGGTCCTTCAAGCGTTACAATATCGGAGCCATTATGTCCTTCGCCCTCAATAAGAACCAGCTCCGCTTTTTGATGTTATGCGGCATCTGGGGAAGCACCTGGATCGGAACCAAGGCCGGTATCCAAGTCGTGCCACCCCTCCTGTTTGCCGGGACGCGTTTTACGGCTGCAGGCGCGCTGCTGCTTGTTTATTCTTGGACGAAAGGTGAAACGGCGGGCTTCAAAGTCGCAGACTGTGGGCGGTTCGCCGCCGTCAGCATGTTGATGATCACGCTGTGCTACGGGCCGTTGTTCTGGGGCATGCAGTACATCGATACCGGGACTGCCGCCGTCTTGGAAATGTCGCTGACGCCGATCGCGCTCTTGTGCTTCGCTCTGCTATTGCGCGAAGAGACGCTCGACGTGAGGCGGATCATGGCGATTGTACTTGGTGTCTCAGGGCTGGTCGTCCTCTTCTGGCCTTCGGCAACTGACGGACAAGTCTCGACGCCGGAGACCTTTGCTGGAGCCAGCCTTTGGGGCGGCTTGGCGGTGGCATCTGCGGCATTTACCTATGGGTACGGCTCGGTGCTGGCTCGACCTGTGTTGCGAACCTATCCAGCCTTGTTCGTCGCCGGTCTTACGACACTGGTTGGCGGTATCGCCCTGGTCGCTGTAGCGCTGGCGTTCGAGCCTGGTGCTATTTCCGCGCTATCACGTAATTGGGGCACGACCGCCTGGGCCAGTTGGCTCTTTCTGGTGATCTTCGGATCGCTGATCGGTTACACGACCTATATGCGGCTGCTGAGAGACATTGGAGCCTCGCGTGCCGGCAGCTATGCGTTCGTATCTCCAGTGATCGCCGTCGCACTCGGGGCACTTTTCTTTTCCGAACAAGTCACCGCCTTCGACGTGATCGGGATTATCGTCATGCTCAGCGGCGCCTATCTCGCCATGGCCGAAACCACGGCGACGAAACCCGCATTGATGGAAACGTGAGACCAGGCCAGGAAGAAGTAAGGCAATGGAATATCAAAAGACGCAGCCACAGTAAGACGACGTTTAACCAGACATTATGGCTTCGAAGCCTTGTGCCGGATGAGGACGTTGTCGGGGGAGATCATCGCCGCGGCAAACTTTCATGAAGCGACGAAGGATGCGCATGTTGCTGCGGAGCTGACTTTATGCATGCTCCGGAAAGTCGCTACAGATATGCGTCGATGGCTGGATCGAGGGCTACCGCTTCAGCATGTCGGAATCAAACTCGCCGCCGCGGATTTCACGCGGGCAATTTGCTGGAGCGGGTTTGCATGGTGTTCAGTGAAGCAGGTGTTCCACTGAAGCACTCATCCTCGAGGTGACAGAATCGGTCTATCTCGGCCAGCGTGATCATGTCGTTGCTGACGAGATCAAGTCCTTGAGGGCCAGTGGCATGCGTGTCGCGCTCGACGATTTCGGAACTGGTTTTGCGTCTCTGCCCCACCTTCTGTCCGTTCCCGTCGATATCATCAAGATCGACAGATCATTTGTTGAGCGGCTGGTTCCGGGAGACGGTGCGGCGATTATCGTCGAAGGCGTAATGTGTATCGCAACCAAGCTCGGTTTGCGGGTCGTGGCAGAAGGTATAGAAACGGATGCCCAACTTAACCAACTCCTGTCCTTCGGTTGCATGCTCGGGCAGGGCTACCTGTTCTCTAAAGCTGTCGATCGAGAAGTAGCGACTACCCTCCTGTCTCAATGCGGGCAAAAAGCCACGAAGATCCGGCAATTTCAGGGGTAAGACCCTGTCTGCACACGACAGCCTCGACGACTTCGCAGGCCTTGATATTCAAGCAGATGCTCGCCTGAGGCTGGGAGAGGCAGTTCATCATTGCGGAGTCGAGCACCGATTTTTGTATATGCGGGACACGTTCGCTCTGTCCCCTTGACCTGCTTGAAGCAATTCGAAACGCCAGGTCTCTGAGAGATGCTGGCAAAGTCATGCAAGACTGCGCCAACTCCATAATTTATTTCCCGGATAAATCACGTGCGGCACTGGCAAGGTCGTCCTGGAAATGCGGAGCGAGTGCTAAAGTTGGACGGGACAGAAAAAACGCGTTGGGGACAAGACGAAATCTCTCGAGTGATCGAGAGCGGTTGCTGGGATATAAGCGTGCTCGGTCCGCCGTCGTCATGGCCGAGCTGTCTCCGGAGCGCTGTCGACATCATTTTGCCGTCGGCGGCGCAGATCGTGCTTTTCTGGGGTCCTGATTTCGTGGCACTTTACAATGAGGCTTATGCGCCGAGCATTGGACTGCGGCACCTCAAAGCCTTCGCTCGACCAGCACAGGAGAACTGTAGCGAACTCTGGGAAGACCTTGAGCCTCTTTTGCGTCAGGTGCTTAAGACCGGCGAGACGGTGGTCGCCAAGGATCGCCCCTTCTACATCGAGCGCCATGGGCATCCCGAGACCGTCTATTTCGACATCTCCTAACGAGCGGCGGCTATCTATCGAGCGTGCATCATCTGTCTCCGGACGGCCCCCGGCGTCGCTTCGAGTTTCGGCATTTTCGACCCCTTTCTCGGTTATCCCAGTCGACCCCAGGCGGCATTCCATTCAACGCCTTCGACAAGCTCGACGAAGACGGATTCGTTGCTGTCGGCCCTATGAGAAGCTGCCAGTTTGAAGGCCGCATCCGGCTCCATTTCCTCGCCGGGAAAGATCGTATCGTCCGCAGCTGTGTCTGCGACCTTGCGCACATATCCGCGAATCTGATCGCCGGAATGATAGAATTTGATCACCAGTGAGCCAGCAGGCGCGACGCCGGAAGAGTACCGCCGATAGTCAGGGCGTTCCTCTGGCGCGCCAAGATCACCGGCTCTATACCAATGCGCGAGGTCCTGACCCTCCGGTCGCCCTTCGTCTTCCCAGATTTGGTAAGCCCGCAATCTCCGCGCGTCGTCGTCAATGACGATTCTTGCTTGCTGCTCGACGACCTTCAGGACGACTTTGCCGCGGACGTGCTTTTCCCCAAGGGCAGACTGTGCTTCTGCGGCTTGACGAAGCTCGAAGGTTCGGGCAACAACGACCTTTACCTTGCCCTCATCGATCAACGTCGCGATCTCCTGCAGCTGGGCGCCTTTCGGCTGAGCGGTGTATCGCCCCGCCCGAATCTTCAGTCTTTTGGCGCGTGCCTTGTCCGGCTCCTGGAGCGTCGAGATCAGTGCTCCTCCCGGCTTGACGACGCCGAAGCTACGGTCCTGTGTCTCGCCGCCGATCAGGTCGAACACCAGGTCTACGGGCTCGACAAGCTCTTCAAATTTCTCAGTTCTGTAGTCGATCACCTGGTCGGCGCCGAGATCGGCCGCAAAGTCCTTGTCAGACGAGGACACGGTCGTTGCCACCCATGCGCCCTTCGCCCTGGCGAACTGAATAGCGAAATGGCCGACACCGCCCGCACCACCATGAATAAGGACACGCTGGCCGGGTTGGAGACCACCATGGTCGAACAGGCCCTGCCACGCGGTGATGCCGGCCAAGGGTACGGCGGCGGCGCCGACGGCATCGAGCGAGTGCGGCTTTGCAGCCACCTCGTCAGCCCGTGCCAATACAAATTCCTCGTAGCCTCCATGCTCCGGCGACAGGAACGCAAAGACCTCGTCGCCGACCAGGAAGCTGGCAACGTCGGAACCGGTGGCAGCAATTTCGCCGCTGACATCGCGGCCGAGCACATAGGGAAGATCCTTTTCGGTAACGACAGGATATTTGCCCTCGCGCATCTTCGCATCGACCGGATTGACGCTTGCAGCAAAGACTTTGATGAGAACTTCATTGGCGGCAGGTGTTGGCCGATCGATTTCCTCGATTGCCATGACTTCCGGACCGCCGAAGCGATGGATACGGACAGCTTGCATAATCGGTCTCCTTTAAGCTCGAGAGTAAGTTTTGAAACGAACCGCCAGGCAATGCGCCGATTCATCTGTCGGCGGATCGCTTGGCGGTAGCCGGGCTGTTGGCGATGCCGCCCGATGATCAGTGTTTCGGCTGCTTGTCAAAATCGTTGCGCAACTCGTCCTTGGCCCTGTCGAGCGTCGCCAATCTGGATTTCGACAGCTGCTTGCCAGCGCGATTGACGTAGATATTCAGCATCGACATGGCGGACTGGAAAGGGCTGGCTTTGCGACGGTCGCTATGTTCGGCCGAGGCCTTCAGCGAGTCGGCGATCTTCTTGGCGCTACGCTGTTTGAAGACGCCGTCTTTCAGGTCCATTGCATCGCTGTTGTCAGTAACATCCTGCGACCATTTCTGTTTGGATCTCTTCTTCGGCATGAACGTTCCTCCATAGAAGAAACGGCGCCACTGTCGTGACGCCGTGTCCTATCAATGATGTGCATGCTGCTCGTTCCGCTTGCGCGTGGCTGCAGCTTTCTTGGCGGATGCCGAGCGCTCTTCCTTGGTGCGTGGCGCGGCAGCTGCGCCGCCCTTATGTCCGCCCTTTACGGAAGAGGCGTGGTTTTCGGCATGGCCCCGGCCGGACCCTGACTTCTTGCCACCACCGCTTTCTTTGTTGACGGTGGCCCAGGCACGGCGTTCCGCTTCCTTTTCGGAAACACCACGGTCCTCGTAGCCTTCCTCGATATGCTCGGCCTTGCGCTTCTGCTTGTCGGTATATGCGGATTTGTCGCCCTGCGGCATGGAACATCTCCTCTTGCTTCGATGAAGAAAAGAAAACGATGTCTCATCGTCAAAGTTCCGCGACGAGCGCTGACACGTCGGTAGAGATAAACCGCGTTAGGCGCGTCCCGGCATCATTCATCAAGAACAACTAGATCCGGCTGTCAGCCGTCCGCAGATCGTTTCAGGACGCTTAGCGCATTCAGGACTTGATGAACTCCTGAACGCGTTTCGCAAATGCGTTCATCTCGAACGGCTTGGTGACGATCTGCATGCCGGGATCGAGGTGACCGTTGCTGAGGACCGCCGTTTCGGCGTAGCC
This sequence comes from Hyphomicrobiales bacterium, assembly GCA_900472625.1. Lineage (GTDB taxonomy): Bacteria > Pseudomonadota > Alphaproteobacteria > Rhizobiales > Rhizobiaceae > Rhizobium. Next base: position 11,181 of record UCIT01000032.1, read on the forward strand.
AGTTACGAACATAACCTTGAGGTCGGGTCGAATTTCGCGTGCTGCGTCCGCGACCTGCCGTCCGTTCATGCCGTTCGGCAAGCCGACGTCCGTGATCAGTAGATCGATCTTTGCCTCCGATCTGAGAACCTTGAGACCGTCAGGACCGTCGCCTGCTTCCAGCGTGCGGTAGCCAAGGTCCTCGAGCACTTCGACGACGAGCATACGAACGAGTGCCTCGTCGTCGATCACAAGTACCGTTGCGCTGCCTTTGGCCGCTGGATCGGCGTTTTCCACCCCAACATTGGCGGGAGCAGCTTCGGCAATAGCATGACGTGGAAGAAAGACAGTGACGGTCGTCCCTTGCCCGACCGCTGAGTGAATTCTGACGTGGCCGCCCGACTGGTTGACAAACCCGTGGATCATAGACAGGCCCAACCCCGTCCCAAGACCTATCGGCTTTGTCGTGTAGAAAGGTTCAAATGCGCGCTTCACCACCTCTGGTGTCATACCGACGCCGTTGTCGGACACCGCCAGTGACACGTAATCTCCGGCAGGTATCTCCCGTAGGCTCCCGGCGGCCCGGTCGATTGTCCGGTTGCCCGTCTCGATGGAAATGGTCCCTCCGTCCGGCATTGCGTCGCGGGCATTGATGCAGAGGTTGAGAAGTACGTTTTCGAGCTGGTTCGGATCGACCAGCGTGGACCAAAGGCCATCGGTGAAATGGATTTCGACGGCGGTTTCAGGCCCAACCGTCCGGCGGACTAGGTCTTCCATGTTGGCCACGAGCCTGTCCACATCGGTGGGCTTTGGTTCAAGGGTCTGTCGCCGTGAAAAGGCCAGCAGGCGATGGGTGAGCGCGGCGGCCCTCTTAGCGGCACCCTGCGCACCCGTCATGTAGCGGTCGAGTTCATCGAAACGACCTTGCTCTATACGGGTCTGCATCAGGTCGAGGGAACCGGAGATACCGGCCAGCAGGTTGTTAAAGTCGTGGGCCAGGCCGCCAGTGAGCTGTCCGACCGCCTCCATCTTCTGGCTTTGCCGGAGCGCTTCCTGAGCTTGCTCCAACTCCGCTTCGCGGGCTTTCACGTGACTGAGATCACGGCCGACGGCGATGAAGTTGAAGCCATCCTGTTCTGGGGCGACTGTCCATTCGATGTGCTTCCAGCCGCCGTCGCTGGTGGCAATGCGGTTCTCGAAGCGCGTCGGCTGGCGGGTCTCAGCCATTCGGCCGATCGCCTCGATCGTAGGAGGCTCATCGTCGGGATGCATGAACGTTGCGTAACCGCGCGATAGCAACTCGCGCTCGCTCCAGCCCAGTACCTGTGTCCATGCAGGACTAACCGCCGACATCATCCCGCTGTAGTCGGCTCGGGCCAGCATGTCCTGGGACAGGTTCCACAACCGATCACGCTCGGCGGAGCGCGCCTCGACCTGTGCCGCCAAAGTTTCGTTCAGTTCCCGTAGGCGCGCTTCGCTTTCACGCAACGCATGTTGACCACGCGCGCGCTCCACGGCGATCCGCGTACGCTCTGCGAACTCTTTGATCAGGGCGAGGTCGCCTTCGGTCCAGTTGCGCTTTTCACCGTGGTTGACGAAGAAGACGGCGACGAGCCTTCCCTGTTCCAGGACCGGGGCATTCACGAAGGCCCGGGTGCTTTTACCTTCCAATGCCTCAGCCGCCAGGCCAGCCGTCCTTGCATCGGTGCGCACATCTTCTACGACGGTGAATTCGCCACGCTTCAGACTGTCGATGAAGGAACCGTAGTTACGCAAGGACAGCGTGCCCGCAAGTGTCTGGACTCCCGGCGCAGTCCAATCCCGGTCCGTGTGGAGCGTCTCAGCATCATGATCAATCGCGGCATATCCCACCCGGGTGCTGCCGATGGTTCGACCGAGGACCTCGGCGGCGGCATGGGCGATGTCGGCTGGCTCCTCTAGGTCGCGGGTGGCCTGTGTCAACTCGACGAGCGCACCACGGCGAATTTCCGCGGTCTTCCGTGCGGTGATTTCGAGCGCTGTTCCAGCGACCCGTAAACAGCGCCCGGACGCGTCGAAAGCGCCGCGTCCTTTTGCGGCCACCCAGCGCTCGACACCATCTTCCTTGCCGATCGTGCGGTACTCGATATCGTATACGGCTCGTTGCGCTGGATCGGCCGCGGCAAGGAACGCCGCCGTGGTAACCTCACGGTCATCAGGATGAAGGCCATTATAGAAGTCGTCCATACTGACGGGCACATCTGCGGAAATGCCGAACATCGCTTTGGTGCGGGCAGGCCAGATCAGCCTGTCGTTGACCAGATCGACATCCCAGAGGCCGACATCGGCGTTGTCTACGGCAAAGCGCAGGCGCTCCTCGCTGGTCGCCAGCGCGGCTTGTTCTTCGGTCAACTGGCGTTCAAGGATGACGCGGGTGGTCGTCTCGGGGGTGATGTTGAGGACTGCGGCCACACTTCCGTCCTCGTCGCGCAGGGCCGAAAGCGAATAGTTGAACCATGCCGTTTCCGTCCCGCCGCCTTCGAGCCGCGCCATGACAAACGGAGCATCCTCGAAATAGACCGGGTCGCCTCCGGCACGGACACTCTCAAATTGAGGTCGAAGCTCATCCCAAATCTCTGCCCAGACAACGGAGCCTGGTTGACCGAGGGAAACTGGATGTTTCGCGGCGAGGATGCGGCGGTATGGGTCGTTATAGACGAGACAGAAATGGGGACCCGACCATAAGCAGATCGGAAACGGTGAATCGAAGATGGACCGCGCCATTGTCCGGAGCGCCGGCGACCAGCTTGTGGTCGGACCGAGCGGGGTCGTGGCCCAGTCCAGACTTCTTGCTAACGCACGTACTTCGCCAGGACCTGCAAAAAGCGACGTTGCGTCGAAAGTTGCTTCCCTCCCCGAATTCTCCGTAATCTCGCCCGTCACGTCCAACCCTCACCGCGTTCTTACCGATATATAGAGCATTCCGTGGCCCAGAAAAGTCATTCGGAACTGAGTTCACGCGGGAATTGCTCAGCAGTTTCAGGGGGCAAGAGACCTTTCGTACCCGCAAGACTAACTACTTGGTCTTCTCAGTCGAGGCCCCTTTCTCCAGTAGTGGTCGATGATGTGCTGTCCGTTGCGGACGATCTTCGCTCCGATCTCGGGATCGCCGCCCTCCAGCGTCTCTGGGTTGCCGCCGCAGAGCCGTACGAAGAGGACCTGCTGTGTTGCGAAAGTAAAGTAGTCCTTGCTCGTAGGCTCGAATTCCAGCCCGGCTTCCCGGAACCTGTCGGCCACTTCAGCTGTCGCGTCGTCGATGGCCTTGTCGACCTTGTCTAGCATCGCGCGCTCCGCTGCCTCCCTGATTTCCATGTACTGGCGCTGTTCGGGTGTCGGGATGGGGCAGCTCTTCGTCATCTGTGTCTCCTTAGCTGTCGGCCTTGGCGATCTCGGCAACCGCACTACCTCCGGTTTGGAATAGGGAGGTAGATATGAAGGTTCAGAAATTCAGCCTGTCCGACGCGGAACTGGTCAAGTCTCCCGGCCAGAATGCCGATATCTTTGTCGGAAATCTGGTCGACGAGCGACACGGCGGCCCGGTCACCATCGGTTACGGCCGCTACGCGCCGGACCAGTCCCTGACCGAGACGATGGCCGTCCACGACACCATGATCGTCCTAGAGGGCAGGCTCTCGGTTTCCACCGGGGACGGAACCGTAACGGCAGGACCCGGCGACATCGTCTACATGCCCAAGGGAGAGGCTGTGACGATCACGACGGAGGGCGAGGGCGCGCTGACAGCATACGTGACCTATCCTCATTGGGCGGAGGCGCATGAAGGATGACGGTAATGGCACCATCGCCGAAAGGCTGGGCGACGTTAGCCTGGCAGTCCGACTACGGTCAGTTCTACCTTGTGGATAGGGAGGACGAAGCTTTCGAGGCTCCCGTGGAGATCACGGTGGAGATGGAGGCACGCAGCCTGTGCGTGATGCCCAGGGGTCTCGTGATCTACACCCAGTCCAGCCTTCAGCAACATGTCAGGATCGCTATCTACGACAGCGAACCGGAGCATCCGGTAACCGAGCCCATGAGCGGCAATCTTTGGACCCGAATAGAGCAGACACAAGCCTCGTTCCCTTCGAGGTCGTTCGGGATATCCAGCCCCTCGTTGCCCGATCCGTTACCGTACGGCCCGATCTTCCTCGTAAGTAGCGCCGACTGCGTGATCCAGATTAACTGGATGGAATTCCAGGGCGGAAGGGATGACAGCGTCCCGGTCGATCCGGACATCATCGATATTGCGATCTGGCCAGCCGTTGCACATGACAACGCAGTGGAGGAACTGGGCGCGGAACTGAAGTACCCCCTCGAAACGGCTCTCGCCGACGCGACCGTTGACGGATCGATGACCCTGCCAGCCGATCCGGTGCGGCAAGACTAATTCAGTTGGTGCGAAGCGCTACGCCGACGTTAAAGGCGGCGTTCCCATTGCTCACGAAACTAGCCGACGAGCCAGGTAAAGACGTAGGACGCACCGACGAGGTTTGTTCCAGGGGAAAGGCAAAGCCGAACCGCTGTCTCTTCTGTAAGCCGTCTGCGGTTGCGGCCAAACATCTGGACATCACCGACGACATCCTCGCTCTCGAATGTCATAGACATCGCCATCTGCCCCGCGCGCACTTCTAAAGAATGAGGTCCTATGCAACATTCCCGTAAAAGCCTGATCTTTGCCCTGGCGATGATAGTCGGCGGTATCCTGGCCTTTCTTCTTCCTCTATCTCACGGGACACGATCCTGACGAGAGCCCGCTCACCCTGATCGAGTGGGTGATCGCTGGGGTCCTGTTAGGACCCGGCTTCGGCTATCTGGTCAGGTGCAGGAGAGCCAAGGACCGATAGGACGCGTATAGCGCATGGCAATTGCTCTGGAACAGAGCTCCGATTTCGAATTGCAGTCATCACCAGCGCGTCGCCTGTATGATCTAGACGAGTTCGATCAACATGTTCAGGAAGGCGCGAACCGATGGGTTGGTGCGGCGGCTTTCTGGCCAGACGGCAGTGATGTTGTGCCGGTCCACGGCAAATTCAGACAGAATGGGGATCAACTCGCCGCGTTTGACCCAGGGCACAGCCGTAAAGCTCGTTCCCATTCCGATGCCCGCACCCGCAGCAATCGCTGCTATGACCGCTTCGCTTGCATCGACGACGACGCCGGACGAAGGCACGATCTCGATCTCCCGTTCCCCAATCCGGAAAGGCCAGCGGAACAACTGGCCCGTGCTTTGGTAGCGCATGTTGACCGTCTCATGCGCATGAAGGTCATCGGGATGCTTCGGGAAGCCGTGCGTCGCGAGATACTCGGGCGAAGCATAGCAACAGAGCCGATGCGGCGAGAGCCGTCGTGACAAAAGGCGCGAGCCACCGAGCTCACCGATGCGGACAGCCAGATCGATACCCTCTTCGATAAGGTCGACCATTTGGTCACTCAGCCGCAAGTCGATCGTCACCTTCGGGTGCAGCCTGCGGAATGCGGCAAGCGCCGGAGCAATGACATGGAGGCCGATCGGCAATGACGCCGCAATTCGCAGCGTGCCAGACGGCTCCGCGCGCGCCGCCTTGGCCACCTGCTCGATCTCTTCTGCATCCCGCAATAGGCGCAACGCGCGCTCATGCAGGTCACGCCCCTCGGCCGTCAGCGTTAGCGAGCGCGTCGTGCGCGTGAACAGCGAGATGCCCAGATGCTGCTCAAGCCGCCAGACGCTCTTGCTGATCGCCGAGGGCGAAACAGACAACGATCTGGCGGCCGCGGTGTAGCTCCCCAGAGATCCGGCTTTGGCGAACGCTATGAGGCCGGTCAGCCTCTCCAAACCCATTTGTTCCTTCATGGCACTATTAAAGCGAATAACAGCACAATTATCAACAGTATGACATGAGGCTAGATTCTGATGGAAACAATGAACGTTTAAACGAGGCTATGATGACTGAGATGATGAAGGCAGTTCTGCTACAAGAGTTTGGTGGCCCCGAAGTCTTGCGCTACGAGAATGCGCCGCGACCTGCACCGGCAAACGGTGAGGTCCTTGTTCGCGTTCATGCGGCAAGCCTCAATCCACCCGACCTCTATCTGCGTGACGGGTATCGCGCACTGCCGCCAGAGTGGCAGCCCGATCCAGTGTTTCCTCTCATCCTTGGCACCGACGTTTCGGGGGTGGTCGAGGCGGTCGGCGAAAACGTTTCGGGATTCAATGTCGGCGACGGGGTCTATGCGATGGTGCGTTTTCCGGAGGACGTGATGAAAGGCAGCGGCGCCTATGCCGAGTATGTCCGCGTGCCCGTATCGGAACTGGCTATAAAGCCAGCGGGCATCGATCACATCCAGGCAGCCGGCGCGCCGATGTCTTTGCTCACCGCCTGGCAGTTTCTGGTCAAACTTGGCCATGATGCGCCGAACCCGTTCCAGTCGTTTCCTCATGCGCCAATCCCGCTCGACGGCAAGACGGTTCTAGTCAACGGCGCGGGCGGTGGCGTGGGGCACTTGGCCGTTCAAGTCGCGAAGTGGAAAGGCGCGCGTGTGATTGCCGTCGCCTCGGGCAAGCATGAGGCTCTTCTGCGCGATCTGGGCGCGGACCAACTCATCGACTACACCACGACGTCGGTTGAGGGATCCGTGCAGGATGTGGATCTTGTGATCGACGCCGTCGGCGGCCCGAACACGGTGCGCGTCTTGAAGGTCCTGAAGCGTGGGGGAGCGCTGTATCTCGTCAATCCTCTGGGCTTTTCGGGTCATGAGGAAGCGGCGAGACGTGGAATCACGGTGTCGTCGACACAGGTTCGTTCGAACGGTGCGCAACTGGCCGAGGCCGGTCGACTACTCGACAACGGCACCATTCGCGTCGTGATCGATAGCGTCTATCCGTTAGCGGAAGCGTCCGTTGCGCATCAGCGCGCGTCGCGAGGAAGTATTCAAGGAAAAATCGTGCTTTCAGTCGTTTAACGACCGCGAGTTCCACCCACTAAGCCCACGTAAGTCGGCCGTCGAGGGGCGGCCGGCAGCAGAAGGAGGCGTCATGCTCATAATTGCCGGACACATACACGTCGATCCCGCTGACGGGGCGCAGTTTCTCGCCGATCTAAAGGAGCTTGCGATGGCCGCTCGCAAGCGCCCCGGAAACAGCGCTTATGGTGCTGCCATGGAGGATCCACGAGCCGGGCGGCTGCTCATATCGGAACGATGGACAGATCAGGCAGCGCTCAGCGCTCATCTGGATGCCGCTGAGACCGTTGCGTTCGTCAACCGTTGGCAGGGACGGATGCAGGGCGATGTCCGCAAGTTCGACGCTTCGAATGAACGCGGACTGATGGACACTTAAGCCTTGCTTTTGTTGTCATCGTGGCGAGCGACCAGTCTCATGGTGAGCGCCTTGCTGGGGCGTAGCGTCACTTTCATCACAGGCGGAGGCGTCGCCTTAACCGGTTGGTGCGGATCGAGGCAATAGTCTATCGGCATGACTGAAGATGCGTCAGCCCGATACAAACGCCACCGCTTTCCAGCCGAGATCATCGCGCATGCGGTATGGCTCTATTACCGGTTCCCGCTGAGCCTGCGCGATATCGAAGATCTGCTTGCCGAGCGCGGCATTAGCGTCTCGTTTCAGACCGTCGCGGAATGGGCGACCAAGCTTGGCCTGAAATTTGCCCACCAACTCAAGCGGCGATCGATCGGCAACTTCGCAGACAAATGGCATCTCGATGAGATGGTCGTATCGATCAAGGGCAAGAAATACTGGCTGTGGCGCGCCGTCGATGCCAACGGCTACGTTCTCTATGCTCTGCTGCAAAGCCGCAGAAACAAATGAGCCGCTCTTCGGCTGATGCGCAAGTTGTTGAAGAGCCAAGGTGTTGCGTCACGCGTGATGGTGACAGACAAGCTGCGTTCTTATTCCGCCGCAAAGCGAGAGATCATGCCGGGGATCGAGCACCGCGCACAAAGGGCTCAACAACCGCGCAGAGAATGCTCACCTTCCCGTTCGACGACGAGAGCGACGCATGATGCGGTTCAAATCGGCAGGTCAATGCCAACGTTTCGTCTCAACCCACGGCCAAATTGCCAACCTTTTCCAACTTCATCGAAAACACCTGAACGCCGCTGATCATCGCCAACTCCGCGCCCTCGCCAGCGCCACCTGGCGTGAGATCGCGTTGCCGATCCAAGCATGAAGTACAACACAAATAAATGATTGCGTCCTACGTCAGGTTAAGGCGACGCCACCCTGCAACTGCTTGTCGGCCAGAAGCGACAAGATATCGACGACCGCCTGAACTCTGTCGTTGGGAGGCACACCTTTCCAGGTACCGTTGCCCGAGCGCATTGGGTTTCCATGGAACTCTATTTCGCGAGGATTGGTTGAGCTGAAGCGCGCCGTACAGGATCTATCTGGGCTTCCAGCCAATTTCGGGCGGCGTAAGGTCGGCCATTCCAAGGAGAAAATTGGAGCAAATATAACTGATCTGACCAACGGGTCGGCGGTTCGGATCCGTTCAAGGCGATAGTGTCGCCAGTTGCGTTAAATGGGAGATCCCTCCATTTTTCCGCCGATAGTTCATCATCGTCAGTGCCGTACATTTCAGTAATCTTTCGATTACAGTCGGTCGGCGATCGCGCAGATAGAAAGCCAGTGAGCGCGAAAACACTATCAGGACAATGGAGCGTAAGGCGGCGTGACGCCGCTCATTTTTGAGTGGTACTTGCGAGGCGAGCAACCCATGACGCGCTTGAAGGCAGTGCTGAAGGCGCTGTCGGAGTCATATCCAGCCGCCATGGCGGCCGAGGCGACGGTCGTATGCGGCTGCCGCAGAGCCTCGGCGGCCAGCATCATGCGCCAGCGCGTGAGATAGTCCATAGGGCTGGCGCCGACGCGTGCCTTGAAGCGAAGCGCGAAGACCGTGCGCGACATCCCCGCGATCCTGGCCATTGCCGCCACGCTCCATCGGCGAGCCGGCGCTGCATGCAGGGCTGCAATGACCGAAGCGACGGGAGGATCAGCCAGTGCCGACAACCATCCCACACGCGCGCCGTCCCGCACCGTCAGATGCTGGCGCAGCGCCTGGATCAGGATCAGGTGGGAAAGGTACTCGACGAGAAGGTCGCTGCCGGCTCTGGGCGTGCGCAACTCGGCCATCATCCGGTCGAGCGCCCAGCGCATCGCCGTCTGATCGGTTTCGTCGTCGATATGGACGACGGGCGGAAGCAGGCCCAGTAGCAGAGCGGAATCAGGACCGTCGAAGTCAAAATGCGCGGCACAGATGAAGCAATCCCCGCCCGTTCCATAGGTGACCACCTCGCCATTGCTTCGGCCTGCGAAGAAAACGTCAGCCGCCACGGGCGCAAGATCGGGGTCGCTGCCGATGCGAAACGGACGACCGCTCGGCAGCAGAACGCAGTGGCCGGCTTTAAGGCGGAGCGGGAAGCCCCCGTCCTCCAGCGTCAACCAGCAGGCACCTTCCAACACCGCGTAGCAATACAGGCCCGAATGCGGCGGGAACGAAATGGCGATGTCGCCGGCAGCATCCGTCGCGCCGGTCTTCAGCCGTCGCGGTTTCAGCATGGTCAGAATGTCGGACAGCGGATCCATTTCGGAACGATCTCGAAGATTTTAAGGTGAAACAAGCATAGATGGTTCGAAGCGACCGGACTAGTGTGCGAGCACTGGATCGTCAAAGGATATCACATGCCAGCTTCCCCGCATCTTCGGCAGACGCGACATTGCGCATCGGCAACGCCATGACGGCGGTGCCTAACGAGCGGTCCCGTGGGGTCCAGCTTGTCTGGGCGGCCTCGGCAACGATCTCCACCGCGTTGGCTTTCGTTTCCTATCGCTATCTGGCGGGACAGGGACCCGTGCCTGCGAATGTCGCGGCCAATCGACACTTCGATCCCTGGATCGCCGTCCATGCGGCGGGCGCAGCGACGGCCCTGCTTCTCGGACCCTGGCAGTTTCTGCGGGGTCTGAGGGCTCGCTGGCCGTCGGTCCACCGGTGGATCGGTCGCCTGTATGCGGCTGGCTGCGCGAGCGGCGGGCTTGCAGCGCTCGTGCTGGCGACGGGTCTGACCACCGGTCCCGTGGCCGGTGCGGGTTTCGCTACCCTCGGCCTGGCCTGGCTTGCGACCACAGGTCTGGCGATACGCGAAGCCCTTGCCCGGCGCATCGCATCGCACCGACGCTGGATGATCCGGTCCTTCGCGCTCACTCTTTCCGCAGTGACGCTGCGCCTCTACCTGCCGCTCTCAGGCGTCCTCATCATCGACTTTTCGACAGCCTATCCCGCCATCGCCTGGGCTTGCTGGCTGCCGAACCTCGTGTTCGCCGAGGTCTATCTCAGACGTTGGGCGACAGGGGTCGACGCCGCTCGGCCCGTGACAATCCCTCAGGAGTGATCGAATGCGTATTTTTATGACCGGAGCGACCGGTTTCGTCGGGCCGGCGCTGATCGAGCATTTGTCGGCAAAGGGCCACGAGATCACCGGGCTTGCCCGGTCAGAGGCGGCGGAGCGAAAAGTGCGGTCTCTGGGCGCACGTCCGCTTGTCGGTAGCATCGTCGATCTCAACACGCTTCGCAGGGGCGCTGCCGAGGCCGATGCGGTCGTCCATCTCGCCTACAGCTTTTCGCCGGCCGACCTGCCGCGCCGGCGCCTGTTCGGCGCTCTGCTTGGTGGATGGCCCGGCGACATCGTCGCGAGAATGATGCAGGCGATCACCGCCACGAACAACGCAGCCATCGATGCTTTGGCCGGCGCGTTGGCGGGGTCTGGACGCCCGATGGTGACGGCGTTCGCCACAATGGGCGTGGCCGGCCCCCCCGGCGTACGCGCCGGACGCTTTGCGGTCGAAACCGACGCGCCCGATTCCCGCTCGCCCGGTCACGTTCGCGCAATCAGCGAGGTGCTGGTGGAGCACTGGGCACAGCGGGGTGTTCGCGCGTCGATCGTGCGGCTCGCGCCATCGGTGCACGGCCGGGGCGATGGCGGCTTGGTTCCGCAGCTTGCAACGGCCGCTCGAAAGCATGGTGAGGTTCTCTATATCGCAGACGGCTCCAATCGATGGAGCGGCGTGCATATCGGCGATGCCGTCACGCTGCTGGCGTTGGCGCTGGAAAAGGGCCGGGCCGGGGGTGTCTATCACGGCGCCGCAGAAGAGGGGATCGCGTACAAGCAGATTGCCGAGATCATGGCCGAAGGTCTCGGACTTCCCGCCCGGTCCGCAACCTCGCATCAAGCCAAGCGCCAGTTCGGCTTCCTGGCGCCCTTCGTGGCCGTCGACAATCCCGTCGATAGCTGGCGAACGCGGCAGGAGCTCGGATGGCAACCGGTCGGGCCGGCATTGACGGATGATCTCAGAGGACCGGATTATTTCGGCTTGGGCTAAGCTGAGCGCGCGAGGGAACGAGCCGGACGAAAACCGCCCGGCTTGTCGGTGTCATCGGGAGGATCAGAAGCGCACGATGATCTTGCCCCGCGCTCTGCCAGATGCCTGGCGTTCGAATGCCTCTGCGAAGGCTGTAACAGGCAAGACGCTGTCGATCAGGGTCGAATGTCCTTTGTCGCGGTAGGCCTTGACCAGATCCGAAAGCCGTTTGGCGTTCGATGTGTGGAACACGAACCCAGCTTCGACCTTGTGGGCTGCTGCCAGCGCCTGATCCGGCGGCGACACGGTCGAAACCAGCTTTCCGCCGCTGCGCAGCACCTCGAAGGAACCCTGTTGTGTCTCCCCGCCGATCGTGTCCAGCACGACATCGACGTCGGAAACTATCTGGGTGACATCGTCGGATCGATAGTCGATGACCTGAAGGGCACCCAGTTTACGGGCGATCTCCAAGCCGTCTCCCGACGCGGTGGCAATGACGCGGGCGCCGAGCCCTCTGGCCAACTGGATGGCGAAGCTGCCGACGCCCCCACTGCCGGCATGCACAAGCACGGTCTGGCCGGTCTTGAGATCCGCCATCTCGACAAGCGCCTGCCAAGCGGTTCCTGCAGCGGTCGGCAATCCGGCTGCGCTGCTGAAGTCTAGAACGTCCGGAATAAGGACCAGCTGATCTTCCGGAACGATCGCATAGTCCGCAAACGCGCCGCCCAAGGTTGGATCGAGCCGCGCGATGACCCGATCGCCTGCTCTGAAGCGAGAGGTCAGCGAACCTGTCTTCTCGATCGTGCCCGCGAGATCCGTACCCAGGGGCGACGGGAAGGTGAGCGGGAAGTAGGCGTGGACCTGACCGCGCTGCAGTTTGACGTCGAGCGGGTTGAGGGCCGCGGCTGCGGTGCGGACGAGCACCTCGCCATCGCCCGGTACCGGGATCGCGACCTCCGTGAGAACCGGTGTTTGCCCATAGGCGGAGAGAATGATCTGTCGCATTGTAATCCTCAATTCTCGACCGGCCAGGCGCCCATCTGGGCGAACCAACCCATCCAGTCTTCCATGTGCCAGGTGTGGGTGATCCGGCCGTGGTCGAAAGCGTGGAACTCGTGGATCGGAACCGAGAATGTGCGGCCGGTCGGAGCGACCCCGAACCAGTCTGCGACGTGACGGCCCGTTATCACGGCGCGCACCGCAGCCTTCTCCGGCCCGCCGATCACATCGAGGATCTCGATCTTGATGTCAGCAAAGGCCTGCGAGAAGGCCGCAATCATAGGCTTGAAGCCCTCCCGGCCTTCGCCTTGGCCTGGAGCCAGCGGAATGTCACGCCAGTCCGGTACGACGCTGTCGTCGAGAAGGTCAGGGTTTCCCTCGAACGCCTTGTAGAAGGTGCGAAGGATCTGGAGATCGGCGGCTCCGATACCGCTGACGGAGAGGTGTTTGTCGCTCATGGCAATTCCCTTGGTTGGCGATAAGGGAAAGTACGTCATTCCCGTTCATGCTTGAAATTGATAAAGAATATGGCCTAACATCCACGGTATGGATTTACATGGAATCGACCTAAACCTTCTCGTCGCGTTTGACGCACTCATGGCCGAGCGGAGCGTCACGCGCGCCGGTGTACGGATCGGGCGTACACAGCCGGCCATGAGTGCGGCCCTGTCCCGTTTGCGTGCGCTTCTGCAGGACGAGCTTTTCATCCGCGGCCCGGAAGGATTACAACCGACGCCGCGCGCGCTCGATCTTGCCGAACCTCTCGGTCATGCGCTTGGTGAGATCCAGAGAACGTTGGAGTTCACGCGGATCTTCGACCCGTCGACGTCGACGGTGACCTTGTCGATCGGCCTTTCCGAGCACGCGGCATTCGTCGTCCTGCCAAGTCTGCTTGCGGTCTTACGCGCGCAGGCCCCGGGAATGGTTTTGCGGATCCGCAACTTTGACCACCGCGACGCCGTCATCAGCCTTTTGGATTCCGGGGAAGCCGACCTGACCGTCGGCGTCCCGCACACCGCGACCGGTCGCATTCTGACCCGACGTCTGTTCGAGGAGGGTTTTGTCTGCGTCGTTCGCAAAGGTCATCCGCAAGGCGAGGCAGAGTTGACGCTCGAGACGTTTCTTCAGATGTCGCATCTGCTGGTTTCGCCTGAAAACGAGCGTTTCGGGATGGTCGATGCCGCGCTCGGGAAGCTCGGACTACGCCGCCGCCTTGCGCTGACCCTGCCGCAAATGTACGCAGCGCCGCCGCTCGTCGCGTCGTCCGACCTGATAGCAACGCTGATGAGGGGCGTGGTCGACGCCTCCGGATATCGCGAACAGCTCCACGTGCTGAAACCGCCCCTGGACCTTGGCACGGCGACGTTCGACATGGCATGGCACAGGCGCAACGACGTTCACCCCGCGCAGCGCTGGCTGCGTGAGGTGATCGGATTACTCTTTGAAAAAGCCCCGACGTAAATCGGCCACTGCCGAACCGGAGCAACGGCTCTCGCGGGTGCGCTCGACACCTGGTATCACTCCGCGCCGCGGAGCTGCGGGGCCGTGCGAGACCAGTCCTCGACGTGATAGGTTCGGGACACCTTGCAATCTTCGACGTCGTGGACGTCGATGGTCATGATCTGAAACGCGTGATCGGATCCAGCGACACCCAGAAAGGCACCGGTTGGGGTTAGCTTCGCCGCGAACAACGATCCTGTTTCCCATCGTCACGACATCCCGGATCTCGAACCTGAAGTCCGGAACTTTGGCGATCCGCGCGCTCCATCTTGAAACTGTCGCTTTGCGGTCATCGCAGACATCGCTGCTATCGCAATTCTGCCAGTCCTCTCGCGTGCCACTTTCCAGATCACTGCGCACATCGGCTAAAGACGCTGCGGTGAGCGCTTTGTAGATGGGGCGCACGATGTTGATCGCTCGCTCGACGGATAGGGTGTCCTGTCTCGCAGGAGATGGCGTGGCCAGCGCGATGACCAGGCTGGAGGTTAGCCGACGTCGGGCACGCTGCGGTGTTCTTGATGACCAACCCTTACGTTACAGGCACTGTGCTTAAGGTGTCCGGCGGCGAGCAGCTCGTCGATTGGCAGTTCTGAGCCGTTCCTTGCCGTTTTCACAGATCAAAACTGACGCGGTTAACAGGGCGCACATACTCGTACGCCTTGTCACCCCATCACGATCACCGATATGTGGATTGAAACGCGATACCCGTTTTGCCGCTCAGAACGGCGACGCAACGAAGGCCTTGTTCGGAAACGCGCTCCCGACCACCTCGAGAAATGCCCGTACCTTGGCGCCGATCAGGCGGTGTGAACTCTGCAGCGCCCAGATCTCGACAGGCGGTCCGGTGCGTGTTCCCCAATAGGCAAGCCTTCCGGCTTCGATGTCTTCGGCAACGAGAAGCTTGGGCAGCAAGGCTGCACCGGCACCCGCCAGCACGGCATCGCGAACCATGAGCAGCGAAGAGAGACGAAGAACCGGTTCCGGCCGCAGGACGATGTCCGCCTCCGTTTCGGATTCGAGCCGCCAGACGGCTCCCAGCGGTGTTGCGGAGAGAATAACGGCCCTGACGGCAACTTCCCCGCCATCCACGCCAGGAATAGGGCGCGGCATGTCGGGCGGCGCCACGATCAGGCGTTCGTCGTTGAGGAAACGGCGGCCGACGAGGCGTTCGTCCGGCGACGGGTCGATGCGGATGATCAGGTCGTAGCCATCCTCGACCGGATCGACCTTGCGGTCCTCGGCAACGATTTCGAGCTGGACCTCCGGATAGGCCAGAGCGAACCGCACGCCGATCCGCGGCAGCGCGACATGCGCAAAAACCACGGGCGCACTCACTCGCAACCTGCCTCTCGGCGTCGATGCGCCAAGCACGACAGCTTCCCCGGCCTCCGCGATTTCACTCAGCAGACCATGCGTGCGCTCATGCAGCGCCCGTCCTTCATCCGTCAATCGCAGGTTTTGGGAGCCGCGCTCGATCAGTCTCACACCGAGGCTCTCCTCAAGCTCGGCGACCCGCCGCGACAGCGTGGCTTTGGAGCGTCCTGAAAGGCGGGCAGCACGGCCGAACCCGCCATGGGCAGCAACAAGGTCGAAGTCGGACAAAGCCTGAATATCCATCATAGTGTTCCGAATTTGAGACGATCGATCTCGATATTGGCATCTCCTCAGCAGCAATGAAACAGCTATCTTTTCCCTCATCAGATGCAACGCACACACCACACAAGGAGATTTCGATGAGCATTCTCGTCACAGGCAGCACAGGAACCATCGGGGCGCAGGTCCTGGCCCATCTTCAAGCCCGCAATGCAGAGATCCGCGCCCTCACGCGCTCGCCGGAGACGGCACAGCTTCCCGCGGGCGTAACTGCAGTCCGCGGTGACCTCGCCGACCCGGATTCTGTGCGCGCAGCACTCGAAGGCGTCAGCACGCTGTTCCTTCTTGCCCCTAACGTCGCCGATGAGCTGACCCAGGCCATGCTGACCCTGACGGTCGCCCACGAGGCCGGCATCAAAGGCATCGTCTATCTTTCGGTCTTCGGCGGAGACGCCTACGCCGACGTGCCGCATTTTGCCGGCAAGTATACGGTCGAGCGTATGATCGAGGCGCTCGACCTGCCCGCGACGATCTTGCGTCCCGCCTATTTCATCCAGAATGACCTTCGCCAGAAAGACGGACTTCTGAAGGCTGGCGTCTATGTCTCGCCGATTGGCGACAAGGGCGTTTCGATGGTCGATATCCGCGACATCGGCGAAGCCGCAGCGATCGAGCTGGTTCGCCGTGAAAATAGCCCGACGCCGCTTAGCCGCGAGACCTACGCCCTGGTTGGTCCCGACAGCCTGACCGGCGACGGTATTGCCGCCATCTGGAGCGAAGCCCTGGGTCGGACGATCCGTTATGGCGGCGACGATCTCGTCGCCATGGAGCAGCGCACGAAGACCATGCTGCCCGCCTGGCATGCGCTCGACCTGCGCCTGATGTTCGGCCGCTATCAGACCGAAGGCGCTGTGGCGAGTGCTGACGACATTACCCGCCTCACCAGGCTGTTGGGTCGCGCTCCGCGCTCCTATGCCCCTTTTGCCAGGGATGCCGCCGCCCAGTGGGCAAAGGGCTAAGAGCGCATCCATCCCCCAATCCTCCCAATGAAGGAGACCTGTCATGCTGACGATCCAACCATTCTCGCCTGAAGACGCTCCGGCAATGGCCGCGATGCGACAGGCAGCCTCCGCCCACAAGGGCGAAAAGCTCGGGCCGGAGGCGCGGCCGATGTTCGACGCAATGTTTGCCGCAACACCTGCTGCGGCGGATGTCCGGCTTGAGGCCGCCACGGTCGGCGGCATTGCGGGCTTATGGCTTCGCCCGACAAATGCGCGACCGGGTGCGCGCATCCTCTATCTTCACGGCGGCGGCTATGTGCTTGGCTCGGCCCAGGCGCTAACGGGCTTTGTAAGCCAGATCGCCACACGTGTCGGCGCCGATGCTTTCGTGCCGGACTACCGGCTGGCGCCCGAGCACCGGTTTCCGGCTGCGATCGACGATGCGGTCGCCGCCTATCGCGGCATGGTCTCGGACGGCGCTGAGCGGATCGTGGTTGTTGGCGATTCGGCGGGGGGCGGCCTGACGCTGGCGCTGTTGTCGATCCTCGCCTTTGACAGGACAAAAGACCTCGCGCAGCCCGCCGGTGCAGCCGTGATGTCGCCCTGGACCGATCTGGCTCTCACCGGCGAGAGTTTCCAGACGCGAGCGGAGGCGGATCCGATCTTTACGCGCGACGTGCTTCAGGGATTTGCCGAGATGTATCTTCAGGGCAGGGATTCCACCGACCCAAGGGCGTCCCCGCTCTATGCCGCACTTGGAGGCCTGCCACCCGTTCGTATCGATGTCGGCGATGACGAAGTGCTGCTCGCCGATTCCACCCGCTACGCTGAACTGGCGCAAGCAGCAGGCACAGAGATCACGCTATCGGTCTGGGAGGGCATGCCGCATGTCTTCCAGTCCTCCATCGGCCAGTTTCTCGCCGCCGAGCGGTCCCTGAATGCCATCGGTGATTTCATCCGCCAGCGGCTGGACGCCGTGGCCGGTGTTACCGTTCCCTCCAACACACTCAAAGGAGCCTGATCATGACACGCGTATTGCTTGTGGGACAGAAGCCGGACACCGTCGATTTTTCCGATCCATCCCTGCCGCCGGGATTTAACGCCGAAAAAATCCAGGCGGGTATCGATATTGCCGAGAAGACCATGACCGACCGCGGCTGGGATGCCGACATCTGCATGATCGCGCCGGATGACAGCGGCATCGAAACACTGGCGGCGCAACTGGCAAAGGTGGATCACGATTGTGTCGTGATCGGTGGCGGCCTGCGCCTACCGCCCAAAGGGCTTTCGTTCTTCGAGAAGGTCGTCAACGCGATCCATCAGGGCGCACCAAAGGCCGCAATAGCCTTCAACACCCGTCCCGAAGATACGGCCGAGGCTGCGGCGCGGTGGTTCGGCGAGCGCGATGAATGACTTCCTTCACCACCCCCTGCTCGATGCATCCCAACACACATTCGGAGCTCTAACATGAAAATCCTGGTATTAGGCGCAACCGGCGCCACCGGCCGCCTGATCGTCAGTACTGCCATCGCAAAAGGATACGAGGTGGTTGCCCTCGTTCGCTCCAAGGTGAAGGCGGCGGATCTCGTCGGCGCCGAACTCATCGAAGGCGACGCCCGTGATTCCGCAGCACTGACACGCGCCATCGCCGGCTGCGATGCCGTGGTTTCCTCGCTGGGCACGGCCATGAGCTCGTTTAAGGAGGTGACCCTGCTTTCGACGGCGACGCGTGCGCTGGTCGGCGTGATGGAGCAGCAGAACATCCGTCGTCTAGTCGGCATCACGGGCCTGGGTGCCGGCGATAGCCGCGGTCATGGCGGCTTTTTCTTCGACCGGCTGCTGCTGCCGCTGATGCTGCGCAAGGTCTATGACGACAAGAACCGCCAAGAAGATGCGATCCGAGCCAGCAAGCTCGACTGGACCATCGTCCGGCCGATGGTGCTCAACGACAAGCAGGCCCGTGGCAGCATCAAGGCGTTGACTGACCTGTCCGGCGTCCATGGCGGGACCATCGCCCGAGCCGATGTCGCGGAGTTCGTCGTGCAGCAACTCGGAGTTGATGCGTGGCTGCGCAAAGCGCCGCTGATCACCTGGTAGCCTCCTAAGCTGTTACCGGGCCGCACGGCCCTTCGACTACCGCATAAGCGGGTGGCAAAATCCGCTCGTGGCATACCGACCCAAATCGCCCAACTATGCCACCGTCTTTGTGCGGCGAACTACTGCAAGGAAGGCACTTAAAATCGGCCGCATCTGCCGTCTCGAAGGGTAGTACAAGTGGAAGCCGGGGAAAGGGGGCGTCCAATCGCAGAGAACACGGATGAGGCGTCCACTTTCAATATGAGGGGCAACCTCGTGTTCGAGAAGGTACCCGACGCCGACCCCGTCGAGCGCAGCGTCTAGCATGATCTCAGGTTCGTTGCAGGTCAGCGGTCCTTTAACACTGACCTCCAGCGCCTTTCCATCTTTTTCAAATTCCCAAGCATATAAGGAGCCGGCCGAGACCATCTTGTAATTGATGCAACGGTGCTGGGTGAGATCAGCAGGGTGAAGTATCGGCGGATAATTTTCGAGATAATCTGGCGTGGCAACGACCGCCATCGTCAGATCCGATCCCACTTTCAAAGCGATCATATCCTGCTGTAGTTTTTCTCCTAACCGGATACCCGCATCGAATTGTTCGGCAACGATGTCTCGATAGGCAGTCTCTATCTGAACCTCGACTGTGGCTTGGGGATACCTGTTGCTGAACGCGACCATGACCGGCCTGACGACGGCCTCATAGGCCTGGCGCGTCGCGGTAAGTCGTAAGGTGCCGGACACCAGATCGCGTCCCTCATCAAGAGAATTTAACGCACCGCTAATCCCTATCAGTGCCGGCTCCAGCGCCGCCAACAGCGTTCGGCCCGCTTCGGTAATTGAGACGCTCCGGCTGTTTCGGTGAAGCAATCGGTGACCGAGACTTGTCTCAAGGCGACGGATCGTGTGGCTGAGGTTTGATGTCGACATGCCAAGCGCTGCTGCCGCTCGGGTAAAATTCCCCAGCTGTGCGATTTGCGCGAAAGCAGCCATGTCGTCCAACTTAGATCGACCATCGTGCAATTTCATTCAACGGGCCTTGCAATTCATCCCACCTGACGAAATGCTTTATCTGCTCCTAGATTGTTTAGGTCAATCAACAGGAGAGAAGAGATGATTAGCAAAGACGCGGTTTGGCTCATTACTGGTTCGTCACGAGGTCTCGGGCGAGCGATCGCGGAGAAAGTTCTCGCCGCGGGATATCGTGCCGTTTTGACGGCGCGGCATACGGATCAACTTAAGGACTTTGTCGCAAAGCACGGCGAAGCCGTTCTGGTGACGCCACTTGATGTCACCAAACCCGCTCAGATCGATGCTGCCTATAAGGCTGCCAGGGATCGCTTCGGACGCATCGATGTCCTCGTCAACAATGCCGGCTATGGCTACCTCGGCGCAATCGAGGAGGGCGAAGACGCCGAAATGCGAGCGATTTTCGAAACCGACCTCTTTGCACCCGTCAATCTGATCAAGACTGTGCTGCCTGGCATGCGCGAACGCCGACAGGGTCACATCGTCAATATCAGTTCCATCGGAGGTCTCGTCACCTATCCAGGCGTTGGCTACTACCACATGGTTAAGTTCGGGCTGGAAGCTATGTCGGAAACGCTAGCGAAAGAAGTGGCCGGCCTTGGTATCGGCGTCACTGTCGTGGCGCCTGGTGCGTTCCGGACGGACTTCCGGGGACCAGAGTCTATGAAATTCTCTTCAACTGTCATCGAGGACTACAATGACACGGCCGGGAAGTCCCGGGAAGGGACGGCGGCGGGCCACCGCAAACAGGCCGGCGACCCTGCGCGCGGCGCAACTGCTATCATCAAGGCGGTTGAAGCCGAACGCCCGCCAGTTCACCTGCTGATCGGAAGTGATGCGCTCGACCAGCTGCGTAAAAAGCTTGATGAGATGCGAGCCGAGACGGATGCGTGGGAGCAGGTGTCACGTAGCACTGACTTCCAAGAGTAATAGCTTAGGACGCCCAAGATATCCGCTGTCATGTGGCGTACGGCGCATTGGTTCAGTGTGCGCCGTCCGCCACATGGAAAGGCACCCGGTACGTATTCAATGGCTGCCTGAGGTTTCAGGACCCCATCCGTCCTCTCTCTTGCAGGAGTGACTCACCGCGGCCTTTTCGTGACAGAGGCCATCATTCGAAACTTTTGGTTTTGTGTCTCCAGCAGCGGGTGGGTCTAATCGATAAACCAGCACGCCTTAGATGAACCGTATGAGCGATAACCGGATTTCATTTAGGAGGTCAGGCATGTCTGCACTTCGAGTGGGCATCATTGGAGCGAATGCAAGAACTGGCTGGGCACGTGAATCTCACATACCAGCTGTGCGAGCTCTAGCGGGACTGGAGCTGGTAGCCGTTGCCACGAGCAGCCGCGATACCGCCGATCAGGCTGAAACGGCTTATGGGGTCCACGGGTACGACAACGGCCTCGATCTCGCGACTGCCCCTGACATCGACATCGTTACCGTCGCAACCCGTGTTCCCGATCACCGGGCGATGATCCTTGCGGCGCTGTCCAGTGGGAAGCATGTCTACAGTGAATGGCCACTTGGTCGCGGTTATGATGAGACCAAGGAGCTTGATCTGGCTGCACAAGCAGCCACCAGACACACCGCTATTGGCTTGCAGTTGCGGGGAAACCCCGCTGTCAAATACGCCAGAAAGCTTTTAGACGGCGGTGCGATTGGCCGCGTTCTCAGCGCAAGCGTATATTCTTCGACAGCAGGTTTCGGACCAGTCGTCCCCGAGCCTTATCTATATCTCGAAGACCCTGCCAATTTTGCCAATCTGATCACGATACAAGGCGCCCATACGCTGGATCTGACCGATACTTTGCTGGGCGAAATGGTCTACGCTAACAGCTTAGCGTCGCGCCAATACCCTAACATCGAGGCCGGCGATGATCGGCGTGTCATTAACCGAACGACCTTTGATCATCTACTTTTCCAGGGTTTAACGGCACAAGGCGCTTCCATATCAATTGAGGTCGCGGGTGGCAGGTCTCCCGATACGCCGTTCAAACTTGATATCATCGGTGCCAAAGGCACTCTCAGCCTGTACGGGGGTGCCGCCCGTGGTTTCCAGGCCGGCCGCCTTTCGCTTGTTTTGAACGGTCAGGAACAGCGCGTCGACAACGGTGAGTTGGAAATTCTTCCTGCTTCCGCCGTAAATGTCGGTGGGATCTACGCCACTCTGCGCGACGACATCAATAATGCCAGCTACAACGTCGCTGGATTTCACGAGGCGCTCAAGCTTACGAAGAAGATTGAGGCCATCTTGGCTGTGGCTGACAGAATTCCAACCAACTTCGAGGGGGACCGGAAAATATGATCCGTGCTTTACTCTTCGCGCATGTGTGGTGCGTTGCCGGGTTGGTATTTGCTGCTGATCCTGTCAAACCTCCCATGCGTCTTTACACACTGGATTGCGGACGCATTGACTTTGAAGACGAACATGTTTTTTCCGACACTGGCGATCACGATGGCGAAAAAGGTGTGATGCCCGTGCCGTGTTTTCTCATTAAGCATGGGGACAACTGGGTGTTATGGGATGCCGGTCTCGGTGATGAAATCGCCAAGGCCCAGACGGGCGAAATCAAGGTCGGACTCCATTTTCGAGTTCCAGTGACGCTTGAATCGCAACTTGCTGACTTGGGTTTGAAGCCTGACGACGTCAAATACGTAGGGCTATCACATCTGCACGCCGATCACAGTGGCAATGCAGCTCTTTTTCCAAAGGCGACCTTCCTGGTCTCGTCAACCGAATTGGCTTGGGCAGACGCTCTTCCAACCCCGGACGGCGTTCTTCCTGACAGAGTGGCAGCGGTGAAGCGCGCAAGTATAAGGCCGGTCGCTGGAGATCTCGATGTCTTTGGCGATGGAACCGTTCAAATGATCAGTACCCCAGGGCACACGCCCGGGCATCATTCGCTTGTTCTTCGACTTGAGAAAACCGGCAACATCATTCTAACGGGAGACGTCGCCCACTTTCAGGAAAACTACGACCGCGGCCTTGTACCGCTTGGCAACTATAGCCGCGCAGAAACTCTGGCAGCTATTGGCAGGGTTCGTGGCCTTGCCGAACACTTCCATGCACGGGTCGTGATTCAGCACGCATCCGACGTCTTCGAAAGCATGCCCAAGACGCCTGCCTATCTAGAGTGACGCAGCTATCGACATGGGGTGTGTAGCGTTAGTCTGTCCAAATGCGGGGGGCGACAATGACTGACAAGCTGACCAAAATGATCGCGTTTGTTAAGACCGCAGAACTCGGATCGTTTTCGGCGGCTGGAGCGGCTCTCGCAGTGTCTTCGCAGATTGTTGGCAGGCATGTCAGCGAGTTGGAGGAGTCACTCGGCGTGCCATTGCTCACGAGGACAACACGTAAGCAAAAGCTGACCGAGGCGGGGAGGCTTTATCTCGACGGCTGCAAGCGCGTTTTAGAGGCCGTGGAATCCGCTGATGCCATCGGTGCCGAAAATGCACAGGAGCCTCGGGGCACGCTTCGGGTAGCGGCTCCGGTTGAGATTGGAGCTGCCGTTCTCGCACCGAAGCTGCCAGAATTTCTTGTGAAATACCCTGAGCTCAAGGTGGAGCTGGTGCTTGAAGACCGGCTCGTCGATCTGGTCGGGGAAAATTTTGACGTGTGTGTAAGAATTGGAACCCTGGCCGACTCCGGACTTGTCGCGCGTCCACTCATCCCGTTCCGACTGGTGACCTGTGCGTCACCAGACTACCTCAGCGCAAATGGCACGCCACTCGTTCCCAAACAATTGCTCCATCACGTGTGCCTGGACTACGCGTTTCAAAATCATCCGGCTCCCTCCAACTGGGTATTCTCTCGTGCGGGCGGCGAAGAAATACAGATCGATCCCAATGCCCGTATTATCGTCAATAATGGTCACGCGCTTGTAGAAGCAGCACTTGCAGGGGGCGGCATTATTCGAACGAGCGAACTCGCCGTTGCCAAACATCTCAGCGCCGGCTCGCTTGTCTCGCTCCTGAAGGAATATGCTTCCAAGGATCGGCCGATGCACATTCTCTATCCCGGCCACAGACACAGGCTGCCAAAGTTGCGCGCTTTCGTCGACTGGGCGGTCAGATCGTTTCCGAAAGTCGGCCGTGTTTAGGAAGCTTCGAGACTGGTGGCAGCGCACCCCTCGGCTGCGACGTCCTCAATCGCATGTTGGCATGCGCACGCCCGAGATCCGTCCGCTGCAAGGCGGTTTCCGCGTAGCCGCATTATCAAAGACAGAAATCTGCTTAATCGCGATCCCTGCACCAACGTCACCAGGGATCGCGATTGCGCCTGCCCGGCGTGAGCCCAATTGTGAAGAATCATTGGGCCGCATTTAGCGACCATCGCCGACCCGCATGGGCAAGAGCCTTTACCCGTGGGAAAGGCCTCTCGACGAATCTCATCAACCAAAGCGTACTGCATCCACTATCCTCAGAGGCGGCTGACATCGTAAGCGGACGAGGTTTCGGAGGGCCGTTATCTCGTTATCCACACTGACGACCTGCGCCTCCTGGCCTCTTCATGCATGTTGACGGGTGTAGTTGCGAGAACGCGCGTAACCAGAGATGTCAGGAAACGGGCCGGTGAGAGGTCATCTGGAGTTCGTTCTGCGAGGATTAATACCTTGGGCAGAGCCTTGACGATGCTCTCGACCGTGCTTTCAGCAAGGTGCGCGATTTCACCCTCGGCCGGATCCGTTATCGGCTGTGGGCCTGGCTCTAATATGCCGCCGGTTGGTTCTTCTCTTTCGGACGCCGGTTGTACGGGATCAGTCGAGTATTCCATCAACACCAGGCACGTGGCGTGGTACGCATCGTCTTCACGGCCAAGCTTGGACAAAAGGTCGAATAACCATTCTGCCGTCTTGGGTTCCTTTTCCAAGATGTCAGACCGAAGACCGAACAAGAACCCCAGTGCCGCAAGGGGGTGGCGCAAGCGAAGATTCTTCGCGTCGCCGTAGGATTCCTCGATGCGGTTCGGCGCATTTTTTCCATATGAGGAGTCCATTCGCTTCGTAGATATCAGCAATTCTGGGCCGGTCACCCAATCCGTGATGATAACATCGACTTGCTTCAGATAGTTTTTACCCAGAATTGAAGCAGAGGAGGAGGTCACGCCGGGAATGGACGAGTTCGAGGTCAAATGGGATTGGGCCTTGGCTCGTATCGCTGTGGGAAGCGACTTGACGAAAGCCGAGACAGGTGCCGGAAGAACCCGCGGATTGGCAGGCCTCGGCCAAACCTGGTCCGTCCCGAAACCAGCCCTCCGAAGCTCATAGCTGAGCCAGACATCGAGGGCGAGGGCAGGCACCCCCGTTTGCGTCCCAACTTTCAGGTGGAGCGGAACACCTAGCAATAGCGCAAGGGTGTCGTAATCGGGCTTGATGAACGGCTGGCCATCAGTTCCAAGAACCCATGGATTGTTGTGTTCCCCGCTAGGTGCGGCAGCTTCGACGATATGGTCGAATATTTCCCAGGCTTCCGCTTTGGAACTTGGTTTAGCGGCCACTTGCTGACCTCACATTTCGACGGTTCGCCAGTTCCGCGCGTGCATTCCGGACGGCTGCCATTTGTGTCGCCGAAACCTCGCCGTCCACCAGCAGTACTTTGTCAACCAGCTTGACGGCATCTAGCAGCCGCCCTTTGTCCAAGAGCTTTCCAACGCTTCGCTTAATCTTGCGAAGCTCACCGGCGCGAGAGGCAACCAGGGTCGGAGAAGGCATGGCCCACACGTCGGCCTCCTTGGGCTCGATCTTCAGGATCCCGCCTCCATAGGCTCGGCCTACCATTTCGGCATGCAACACGGTGATTGAGTTCAAGCTGGCGACAGGGAGGAGCTCGCGGCCCAGGGCCGTATAGGCCTCGTTCAGGTAAACCCCATGCACCGAATTAAGGTGACGGGCCTTGGCGGAGTTCTCCGTAATCCGGGGTGTGTCCGCATTCATGCATGTCAGTAAAAGGTCCGCGGGTGAAACGAGCGGCACCCGATACCAGGTCTTGCGGACCCGGCATTTATAGGCGGTGTCGACGCCTGTCCTGTGGCCATCGGCAATATATGCCGCAGCAGCCGTGGAAGGCGGGTCATTTGGATAGAACAGGTGGATTGCGTTGCCCTCTTCACCGAGTTTTTTCAGCTGGGCACTCGAAAGCGAGAGGCCCCGCAAATGCGAGCTTCCGGGGGGCGAAAGGCTAAGTAGCTCGTCTGCGCGGAGTCCGAGCTCGGCTACGCGCTGGGGGGAAAGCGTGAAGTACTTGTTGTTTCCGGTTACCATTCCGAGCGTTGTGTCGCCCCAGGTTTCCAGGTCCGTGTAAAGGCCTGCTGTCGAGAGAGCGTGCAAAAGATGCACTGCGTCGATATCGACGAGACTGCTGGTCCACTTGCCCGCTGGGTCGGCCGGTGTCCAGCTCAGTCCCGGGCCTAAAGTGTCGAGCGTTGCAGCGTTCTTGGTTCGGCGGATCGTTGCAAAATCCGCCGGCCCCTCGAGGTAGCCATCAGCAAGAAGAAGCACGACATCCGCTTCCGCCTCCGGGAACACTTGCTCATCGAACAATACGAGCTGCACGTCGCG
The DNA here is from genome assembly GCA_900472625.1 of Hyphomicrobiales bacterium. GTDB lineage: Bacteria > Pseudomonadota > Alphaproteobacteria > Rhizobiales > Rhizobiaceae > Rhizobium. Next base: position 37,304 of record UCIT01000032.1, read on the forward strand.
GAATCGACTGAACAGGAACTTGCGGACGGGAGCGGCATAGTTCACCGAGAGCAGTTCGGCGGGCAAGACGAACGCCAACCGGCCACCTTTCTTAAGAAACATCGCAGAGTGCACAGTGAACGCGGCCCAACTGGATGCAAGTCCCGTGAGGGAAATACCGCCCCTAATGGCCGCCTCCCTGGCACGGGCACGGGCTTCCCCCGTAAAGTCCTGGTATCGGATAAAGGGAGGATTCCCGATGACGGCGTCGAACGCTGGATCGGGTGTGACGGCAAAGAAGTCGAACAGTTGGATATCGGCCTCGCCCCCGGCGTCAGCGACCCGCTTGCGGGCAACGTTTGCGCTGTGGGCGTGTATCTCCACGCCATGAACCATCGGGCTGGAGCGCGTGCGTGGAGCGAGTTCACGAAGGCGCTCGACCGCGGAAACCAGAAATGCAGCGTCGCCAGCGGCGGGTTCGAGCACGCGATCCTCAGGCGCGCGAATGGCCCATCTGGAGATGAAACGGGTAATCGCTGGAGGCGTGAAGAACGCGCCTCTCTCCTTGCGGAGGACGGGAGTGTCGATAGGGTCGCGATGGGTAACGAAGGTCACGGCTAGCTCCCGAATCGTGCACGCATGGGTTCGCTGTATTGCCGCTTACCTATCCTATAGAGATGAATTTCTGTCTACCGTTTGTTCCTATTTTCATGCTACCGATCCAGCGGAAAATTGCGGCAAGCCGCTACCTTGCGACGGCCTACTCCCTGCCCAGAAACACAATGCGAGTACAGGGGTCGGTACGGCCTATCACATTTAATCCAGGTGCTTAGCGATCTGCGGGTTGTTGGTTCGATTCCTATCAAGAGCTGGTACCCTGTTCCATGCCGGCATCGCTTCGGATCGAGGGCGCATTGCCCGCTCGCCGATCGGTGTGAACCTAACCGCTATCGCTCCACCGCGACGCATTTCACCTCCGCAAGCAAGCCAGGATGTGCGAGTTCGGATACGCCGATGCGCGTCCATGCGTAGGTTCCTTTTGGAAAGACTTCGTTCTTTGCCGTCCGGAAAATATCCATGTGCTTCGACATCTCCACATGATAGCTGGTCATTTCCACCACGTCGTCGAAGGTGCAGTCTGCGGCCTCAAGGACGATGCGCAGGTTCTCCCATATGGCCCTGAACTGTTCTCGCGGGTCCTCAATCACCTGCAAGTCCCTCGTGCGGCCAACTTGCCCGACGACGTAGATCGTATCGCCAACCTTAACCGCCGGGGCATATCCTGCGCGGGCGACGATTTCGCGCATTTCCTCCGGAATAATGACTTCTCGATCCATTGGCCTGAACTTTCCTGTCAAATATGGGCGGGCGAGGTAGTGAAGGGCGGCGCCGCCTTGGAACCACGAGCGATAACCTAATGCGAGAGAATATGCCTGCAATAGAAACCGAATGGTTCCATATTGTCTCCATGGTTAGACGCAGTCAGACATCCCCGACCGTTGGACGCCCTCGCGAATTCGACCTCGACGACGCAGTTCGCAAGGCGATGGGCGTGTTCTGGGACCGTGGATATCACGATGCGTCTTTGCCCGACCTGCTCGAAGGCATGGAGCTATCCAGAGGTAGTTTTTACAAAGCGTTCGTGGACAAGCGGGGCGTCTATCTCCGCGCGCTTGATGTCTATATCGAAGATGCCATTCGTAAGCTTGGCGAAATCCTGCATACCAGCCCGTCGCCAAGAGCCGCAATTCAAGAAGCCTTTTCGCGGCAGGTTGAGGATTCGTCAGGCAAAGAGGGCCTGCGCGGTTGCTTTGTCGTATTGTCGGCCGTCGAAATGCTCCCCGCGGACGAAGAGGTTTCCGCTCGTATTGCACGACTGTTTCGGCGACTGCAGGATCTTTATGCGGCTGCGATCATAAGAGCTCAGGCCCTGGGTGAGATTGATCCTATGCTGGACGAGCGAACTCTGGCGAGGTTCCTCGTGTGTCAGATCCAGGGAATGAGAGTTTTGGGGAAAACAGGAGCGGATCGTGACGACACCAGGGCGATGGTCGACTTCGCGCTGAAGCAGCTCGACTGACTTCAAATAGGAACCATTCAGTTCCAAAATCTAGTATTTTTGCAACCTTCTTGAGCGGTTCCGCTTCTCGGTATGGAGAGAAAGTTGATACAATCCCATGACGCCAAGGACAGTCTCGATCCGCGCAGGTGGTCGGCGCTGGCCATCTTGTTGACCGGGGCGTTTCTGCCACCGCTCGATTTCTTCATCGTCAACGTGGCGCTGCCCTCGATCCGGGAGGACTTTCAGGCCTCCGCCTCGACAATGCAGCTGATTATTTCAGGTTACGCCACCACCTACGCAGTTATGCTGATCACCGGTGGCAGGCTTGGCGACCTTTATGGTCGACGAAACGTCTTTCTGGCTGGAATGGTCGCATTCGCTGCCGCCTCTGCCTTGTGCGGCTTCGCCTGGTCCCCCGCGGTCTTGATCACCGGTCGTATCCTCCAGGGGTTTGCGGCAGCAATTATGGCGCCGCAAGCTTTGGCGTCAATCAATGCGATTTTTCCCGGACACGAAAAGTCGAAGGCACTCAGCTTTTATGCCCTGACATTCGGGGTGGCATCAATGGCTGGCCTGTTTCTCGGTGGGGCGCTGATTGCACTGGATGTCTTTGGCCTTGGATGGAGAGCCATTTTCCTCATCAACCTTCCCGTGATCGCAATAGCCGCGCCGGCCGCGCTGGTAATGTTGCGCGAGACCCGATCGGAGCATGCGAGGAAGCTGGATATAATCGGCTGGCGGCCGCGAAGGTTCGCATTTGTGTGGACTTTCTCGCGGGGCGTCTGAAGAAGGCGTCGCCCGAGCTGTAACGTGTCCGGTACGCGGGATGTGGTGTCGAGGGCCGGCCTCAAGTTGGAGAATGCCCTGAGGCCGCATACGGTCAGCGTACCTCGTAGTTCGAGAGGTCGACCGTCACCGTGTTGAAGCCCTCATCCACGGATCCGTCAGCCTTCTTAGCGAACACGTTCCGTTTGGACGGAAACTTGAAGCCGTCGACCTCAACGTAGTGCGAAAGGAAGTGAGCCGCCGTCGCGTTCGCCCAGACGTCAACGGAATAGTCGTGGCGGCGCAGAAGACCGTCTTCTCCGAAATACAGCCGCTGTTCGCGGGTGTGGGTATGAACGATATCCGGGAAGCGGACCAAAAGACCGCGGAGTTCGCTGCCCTCCAGGATGACTGGTGCGATCGCCTCGACCTCGTAGCCCGGCTCACCGATCAGAAACGGTAGCGCATGGTACGTCCACATCGCATAGCCGTTGAAATAGGCGAGGTTGAGCGGATCCCATTGGGTGTCGAAGCCGCGGGTGCCGAATGTTTCACGGCCGTTGTCGCGTTCGGCAATCAACTTGCCTTCGCCGTCGGTGATCTCGAGATGCTCGGGCGTCCACGTCATCGTCCAGTCGGGCTGACCGAAGCCGCCGACGGAAGTCCATTGGCGATGGAATTCTGTCGTCGCGCGGCGAGGCGTCTGATCCATGTCGATGCCCTTCATCGCCCAGAGCTTCCCGCCCGTCACGATCGTCGAGGCTAAGCCCTTTGCCCGGCGGAACCGTTCGGCGCCTCCGTGGGCCTCCAGTACTTCCTGAACAAGCAATTTCGTCTTCTCAGTCATTGTCGTCTCCTGGGATAGTGGGGATGGGCGAATCCTATTGCGGATTGACGATGGCTGAAATGACGTATATGCCTCGATTTCGGTCAGAGAGGTTATCCGCCATGCACAGGATCGCATTTGTCATCTCGCCCGGTTTTCAGGTCATCAGCCTTGCCGCGCTCTCGGCTTTCGAGATGGCCAACGCGACATGGGAAAAACCTGCCTATGCCGTTCGGGTCCTGTCGGAGCACGGCGGGCCAGTATCGGCGTCTATTCCGGGCGTGACCCTGCAGACAGAGCCGCTCGGAGACGCCGACTACGATACGGTCGTCTTCGCGGGAGCCCTCGAGGACTACGACGCATCGCCGGCGGTGGTCGCATTTGTCCATGCCGCAGAAGGCAAGGCTCGACGTCTTGCGGCGATCTGCACCGGCGCGTTCGTCCTGGCGCAGGCAGGCGTTCTCGACGGCCGTCTTGTGACCACCCATTGGGGTGCCGCCCGAGAACTGCAGGCGAGATTCCCGAGGCTCAAGGTGGATGCCGACCGCATCTTCGTCGTCGATGGCATGGTCTGGACGTCCGCCGGAGCAAGCGCCGGGGTCGATCTGGCCCTAGGAATGGTCGAGAACGACCTTGGTGCGGAAACCGCGCGCCTTGTCGCCAAGAAGCTCGTTCTCTACCATCGCCGGACAGGTGGCCAGTCTCAGCATTCCGCGCTGCTGGAGATGACCGCCAAGTCAGATCGGATACAGATGGCTTTGGACTTCGCGAAGAAGAATCTTCACAGCCCATTGAACGTCGAAGATCTAGCCGATGCCGCGCGGCTGAGCCCGCGACAGTTCAGCAGAGCCTTTCTTGCCGAAACTGGACAGACGCCTGCGAAGGCTATCGAAAACCTGCGCGTCGAAGCGGCGCGCAACCTGATGGAACAAACCAGCCATCCGATCGACGTCATCGCCGAACAGACCGGCTTTGCCGACCGGGAACGGATGAGGCGTGCATTCCTTCGCGCATTTGGACAGCCGCCGCAGGCAATGCGGCGACTAGTGGCTGCGGCCTGACAATAGTCGTCGCACGGTGACCATACGAAGTCGGTGGGGTAGTCATCGACCATCGACGTTGAGGGTAGCCAGTCGCAGTAGCGCGGCGGCGTCTATCAACGTCCGCTGCGCCTTTCCAGGGACTACCTTTCCCACCGGGCATCTGGGGACTTGGGTCACTCCGGCTTGTACGAGTGGATCTGGGCTTCCGGATCGGGAAGATCCTTCGCCCCGCCGGGAAAGATGGCCTGCGCCGAGGCCAGTACATTCACGGCCTCTCGCAACAGCTTGATCTTGCCCTGTTCCGCGATAAGCACCGCTGGGAAAAGTAGGTGGACGCGACGCCCGGTGCCCGCAGACGTGGAATGTGCGACATACTCCGCCGCGACCTTTTCGGGTGTCTCGATCAGCACGGTCGTATCCTCGGGCTTAAATCCGAAGTCCGGATAGAGGTTCGTGAGGCCGACGTAGAATGCGGCGATGGCCTCGTGCCCCTCGTACCGTGTCTCCATACCGAACGAATGCAGGTAGGGCAGTTCCAATGCACCGTCCTCCGCGAACAGTTCGGCAACCTTCTCCCCATCCGGGACGACTGCAAGGACCGCGTGAAGCAACTCGGTGGCGCTTTTATGCTCTGACATTGGAGTCCTTTCCGACGCTCGTTCAGGCCGCGACGTCTGGAAGGTAACGGGCTGCCGGCTCGGACTTGGAAAGGTTCGGATGCAGCGCGAGACGAGCGTTTTCGAAGGCCTGCCAATCCTTTGTGTCGGGAAGGGCCGGAATTGTAACCGCTTCGCCCAGATCGAGACCAATCAGTGCGGCGTCGACCATGGCATCCGCGGTCATCACGATTTCGACCGGAAGGTTCGCGAGCGGCGTGCCAGCCAGTTCCCACATGTCGGTGGACGTCGCGCCGGGCAGGACGGCCTGCGCCTTGACGGCAGTATCCTTCAGCTCGTTTTGCAAGGACTGCGTAAAAGCGAGAACGAAGGCTTTGGAAGCGGCGTAGACGCCGTTCAGGATTTCCGGATAGACCGCGACGATCGAGGCGATGTTGATGACGGTCCCGCGGTCGCGGAGAACGAAGCCGGGAACAGCCGCGTAGGTCAGCCGGGTCAGCGCGTTCGTATTCAGATTGATGATGTCTGACATCCGGTCAACGTCTGCATCGACAAGCTTGGCGGTCGAGGCGATGCCCGCGTTATTGACCAGCAGGGTGATCGCAGCATCCTCCTTCAGAAGGGTTTCCACCTTCGCAAGTTCTGTCGCCTTCGACAGGTCTGCAGGCAGAACCTTTACCGTCCGGCCGGTCTCGCGGACGAGGCGCTCGGCAAGCGCATCCAGCTTGTCTTTTTGACGAGCAACCAGGATGAGGTCATAGCCCCGGCGGGCGAGGCGGTCGGCGTAGATTGCTCCGATGCCGGTCGATGCGCCCGTAATGAGTGCGGTTCCAAGTTCATTGCTCAAGTTCGTGTCCTTTCGTTTAACGATCGAATACCACCTTACGGGCATTACGACGTGGCTCAAAAGACGTATTTGCCACCTTTTAGGACGGGGTCAGAACAAGAGCAGTTCGAAATCGATGGGATGGAAGGCTCCCGCTCCGCCGGTGCTAAGATGGCATCGGTTAGGATGGACAAACCGGGAGCGTTCAAATGGAAGAGATCTCTACCGTTGGCATCGATACAGCGAAATCGGTGTTTCAGGTTCATGCGATTGATCACGGCGGCAATGTAGTGGTACGGCGACAGTTGCGACGCCAACAGATGCTGAAATTCTTTGCGCAGGTACCACCCTGCATCATCGGCATCGAGGCTTGCGCAACCGCTCATTATTGGGCACGCGAGCTTTCTGCTCTCGGGCATGACGTTCGGCTGATGCCGCCAGCCTATGTGAAGCCTTACGTCAAAAGGCAGAAAAATGACGCCGCGGACGCTGAGGCGATCTGTGAAGTAGTGACGCGACCGACAATGCGTTTCGTGCCGGTGAAATCAGTGGAGCAGCAGTCAGTGGCGATGTTGCACCGTTCAAGAGCTCTGCTCATCAAGCAACGCACGATGCTTCTGCACTCCATCCGTGCCCATCTTACCGAGCTTGGCATTTCGATTGGTGTCGGAATTGCTCAGATGACACGCGTTGTCCGCGAGCTTGCTCAAGGTGAGCGGTCAGATCTCCCGGAGCTTGCCCGGTTCGTCCTTGAGGCGCTGGCTAAGTTAGTTTGCGACCTGGCGCAACGTCTTCAGGCAATCGAAAAGAAGCTAATCTCCTGGCATTACAAAAATGACTATCGAACCGGCTGGAAACCATACCTGGAGTGGGGTTTGTCACAACGTCGGCCCTGTCGTCGATTGTTCCCGATCCGCAGGCTTTCAAGTTAGGGAGACATCTTGCCGCTTGGCTCGGCTTAGTACCGCGGCAGAACTCCTCCGGAGGCAAGGCGCTGCTCGGCCACATTAGCAAGCAAGGAAATCCATATAGCCGGCAATTATTGGTGCTCGGCGCAACCTCTGTTTTACGCTACATTCGTCGCGACGGAGGTAGTGGCACAGGATGGATCGTGGCTTGTTGAGACGTCGGCCGCCAAAGGTCGCAGCGTCGCACTTGCCAACAAGATGGCTCGCATCGCGTGGTCGATCATGACCCGAGGTGGCGAATATGAGGAAATTAACGGTCTGAGAGCGGTTTAGCCCGTAGATAGCTGAGGCCGTTCGAAGTTTGAGGCGAAAGAGGTAAGTGAAGGCAGCAACTCGATCTCGATGGACCGGCCGGACCCGTTTAGCGTAGCGGACATCAAAGTCCGTCTAATCGATTGGGGGCACGATCCTGGCGGAACCCTTCAAGGCCAGCAGTCGAAAGAAGGGCTGCATCAAAGGCCGGACACACGACTGCACTCGAGAACGTCACCCAGTAGCATACGCACCATCGATCACCGCCGTTTCTACGATAAATCCTGACATCTCAGCGGTGGCAACAATGAATAATCTTTACGGATGACGCGCTATCGTCCGACTATTTAGCGAACACAGTCGACGGCGCTACCGCCGCTGAAAGCGGACTGCCATGAATTTTTTGGGTGTGCCTACCTGTGCGCCCTTATTTAAGAGCGCTTATCTTAGCTCATCCACTATTTAAGCCAAGAGCTGATTGCTTAAATAAGGCCGCGTTCGCATAATGTGGCATGCCCGAATCAACATCCAACCTCCGGCTAGGCCGCTTTGTAGAGACCCCTGTTGCGGGGGAAATCGTGCGCGCCTTCGTGCCGCCCTCACTGCCGCCCGAGCCGCCGATCGACGTGCTGGCCCTTCTAGAGCGGCTAGGCCTGGCCGAACGCGCGTTGGGTCGTCTGGACGGGATCACGATGTTGCTCCCGCGTCAGGAGCTGTTCCTCTACATGTATGTAAGGAAGGAAGCAGTCCTCTCGTCTCAGATTGAAGGAACGCAGTCCACCCTTTCGGACCTGCTCCGCTTCGAAACCGAAGCGCAAGCCGGCCAGCCGATCGACGACATCCGTGAAGTGTCGAACTACGTCGATGCGATGATGTATGGGCTGGAGCGTCTGGAAGACCTGCCGCTGTCACTACGTCTGATCCGCGAGATGCATGAGCGACTGCTGCAAAGCGGGCGTGGCGGCACGAAAAATCCCGGCGAGTTTCGCCGGTCTCAGAACTGGATCGGTGGTTCACGTCCAGCCAACGCACTGTTCGTGCCGCCACCGCCGACCGAGATGGATGCTTGTCTCGATGCCCTTGAGCGCTTCATGCACGAGGACGGCTCGCGTCTGCCCGCCCTGATCAAGGCCGGGCTGCTGCACGTGCAATTCGAGACCATCCACCCGTTCCTTGATGGCAATGGCAGGATCGGTCGCTTGTTGGTGACACTGTACCTCTGCGTCAACGGTGTGCTGCGCAAGCCGCTGCTCTATCTGAGCCTCTACCTTAAAACGCATCGCGCCGACTATTACCGCCTGCTTCAGGAGGTGCGCGAGCACGGGGCATGGGAAGCCTGGCTCGATTTCTTCCTTGCCGGTGTTGCAGATACGGCCAATCAGGCATTCGAGGCCGCCACCCGGATTGTCGATCTGTTCAAGGAAGACCGCGAGCGGATCACGACAGAGAGCGACCGGGCCGGCTCCGCGCTGCGTATCCACGATCTGTTTCAGCAAAACCCGTTCCTGACGGCCAACCAACTCGTTCACCAAACAGGTCTCTCAGCCCCCACGGTCAATGCCACGCTCGCCGATCTGGAACGGTTCGGCATCGTCGAAGAAATCACCGGCCGTAAACGGGGGCGCGTGTTCAGTTACCGGCGATATCTCGCCATCTTGAGCGAGGGAACCGACCCGCTCCCCACGACGGCTTAAAGGGGGGGAGTCCGTGCCGATAAAAACTATATCCGCCGCACAATTCGCGACCGCCTTCGATCTCAGGCCAAACCTCGTGGCATGGTTTCTCGGTGCTGGTGCATCGGCCGCCTCCGGCATTCCTACTGGCTATGCCATGAACCCCGATTTCAAGGCGCAAATCTTTTGCCGCGAAACAAACCTGTCAAAGCGCGAGATCGATACCGCTGACCCGATCTGGATCGACAGGATCGATGCCTTTTTCCGCCAAAACTCGCTTTGCCACCTGACGGTGATCCTACAGAATATGCCAAGGCCTTCGAAGCGGTCTAACCAGAGGCTCGGCATCGCCGACAGTATATAGACGATGCGATCTCCAAGGGTACTCCCTGTTTTGGACATAAGGTGCTTGGCAGCCTTATGGCTGCTGGCAAGGTCGATAGCGTTTTCACCACGAACTTCGATCCGCTTATCGAGGAGTCGGCGCATTCGGCAAATGCGATCCTTCCGATAGACGGCCAGAACCGCCCGACTGTGGCGGCGATCGATTCCGCCGACCGTGCCATGCGGTGCCTCAATTAATCGGACTGGCCGTTGGTCGCTAAGCTCCACGGTGATTATCAGTCGATCGCGATTAAGAACACGGGATCGGAACTAGAGGAACAGGACGCCCGGATGCGGCATGTGCTGGTGGAATCCGGCAAGCGCTTCGGAATGATCTTCGTCGGCTATATACCACAGACAAGGACGAATAGGAGCGATCGTTCCTGGAACGATCATTCCGATGCTAGTTCTTCTCGTGTCATGGACCTCAAGGAGGAAAAGGGCGGTCATCCTGCGCCGGATTAGTCATGATCGGAACATGACGCAAGAAGAACTGGCCGATCACTCCGGCCTGAGCGCGCGATATATCGGCGCGATCTAACGCGCGGACGTATCGGCGAGCGTTACCGTCCTCGGGCAGATCGCTCAAGCGTTGAAAGTCGAACTCGGTGAATTGGTGAGGGCGTCAGACCGCGCCCGCTGACCGGCTCATCTGCGTGGTTAGGTCAAGCAGGTTCAGCAATGCCGGATTGCGATTGTGTGGCGACCATACGGCGCTGAACCGCGCCGGTTCGGTTTCGTCCGCGATCGGTCGGAAAACAACGCCGGGAAAACGGCACGTAGGCCGTCGCCTCGCTGGTCAGCGTATTGCCATCGCCTGCCGCGACCATGCCCATCAGCGTGTCGCGGGCGACATCGCAACGATGGATGCGTGGTGAGCGCTCGCATTCGCTGATCCGGCGCACGACATGCTCGAACACATGCGGTCCGGTACCACCATGCCGGACGAGAAAGGTCTCGTCAGCGAGGTCGAGCCAGATGACGGCTTCCTGCTACGCCAACAGATGGTCCGCTGGCAATGCCACCACCATCGGCTCACACCACAGAAGGCGGGAATGGCAATCGGGCGCGTTTACGGCTCCGACGACGAAGGCCACATCAAGCCTCCCTTCGCGAACCAAGGCAATCGTCTCGGACGAGCGGCCCTCCAGCACGGATTGCTCGATCATCGGATAGCTGGCCCGATACCGGCGGCGCAGATCGGTGAGGAAGCCGGCCGCAATGGGGCTATGCAGGCCGATCGCACGATGCCCCTCCGTCCCTTCGATAACCGCGCCCGCCGTGCGCACGGCATGATCGAGCTGTGCAATGCCGTGCGACACCTCAGCAACATAATGGCGTCGAGCCTCGGTTAGCCGAACACCACGATGGCGACGCTCGAACAGGAGGATGCCAAGCGTATCTTCCAGCCTCTTGATGCGCGAACTGACGCAGGACTGAGTTGTACCGAGCACATTGGCGGCGTGATGGAAATTCAGTACCTCAGCGACAACAACGGCATGGCGTAGGGAAGCCAGCGGAATGCCGCGCAGCATGTCCCAATGCTCGCGCGACACATTCGCTACTTTGCACGTTCTGCCCCACCGCATACTGTCTTCCGTCAATCGCGCCAGCTACAGGTATTCATTGCACCGGCCACTGATCGATAACAGTTGACAGCTTCGATCCGCAGGCTGACCATATCTCGTTTCTACATCTGGAGATGGTTTCACCGTCACCATTCGATGGGCTGATCTTGATAATCCCGATAGAGGTTTTGTCCTGATCCCATGTGCCGTTCGACCACGGCGGCGACTCCGCGCACGCTGGGTTCGAGCTCGATTTCTGGCTCCACCGTGCCATCGAGCGTGCCCATTGCGGTTCGCACCCAGCCGGGGTGAATGCTGAGAACCGTCAGATCACGCTCTCTGTTGGTCGCCCAGATGCCGCGGGCGAGCATGTTCAAGGCCACCTTGCTTGCCCGGTAGAGTTCGAGTCCCCCTTCTACATTGATGGCAATGCTGCCACGGTGAGAAGACATAAAGGCCACGGTGCCGCCGGGCGCGACCAGGTGATCGAGCAGGTGATGGGCCAGCCGGATGGGGCCGAAGGTGTTGGTCATCATGATTTCGGTGACATCGGCGGGTGTCGCGTGCACGGCGCTCTGGTGTAGCGGGCCATAGATGCCAGCGTTCAGATAGATGACGTCGAACCGCCTGTCGCCCAGGGATTCGAGAAAGGGATCGATCTCATCAGCGGCGGTCACGTCGATCGTGGCGAGCGACAGGCGCGCTAGATCGGATTTTCCCACCTGACGGAGGTCGGTGAGATCGGCGTCGGATCGGGCCGTGCCAACGACATTCCATCCTCTAATGAAGAACTGCTCCGCCAATCCGAGGCCGAGGCCTCGCTCGGCAGCAACGATTAGAATCGATTTGGTCATGGTGTTTTCCTGGTTCGAGATCAAAGAGCGGTATAGCCGCCGTCAGCCATGACGAGCGCTCCGCTCATGAAGCTGGACGCCGGGGAGGCGAGAAAGGCGATCACCTCGGCGATCTCGGAAGCCTGCCCCACACGGCCGATCGGATGCACGCCGCCATAGCTGGCTAATGTGGCGCGGCTGTCCTTGACGATGCCTTCGAGGATGTCGGTCTCGACGACGCCCGGTGCGACGGCGTTCGCACGAATGCCCCGATCGCCATATTCGACCGCGATCACCTTGGTGAGTTGTGCGATCGCGCCTTTGGAGGCGGCGTAGGCTGCGGTGTCTTTCATCCCCACGGCCGAGACGATGGAGGCGACATTGACGATGACGCCCGATCCGCCCGCTATCATCGTGCGTACCGCCTCTTGGGACTGAAGGAAATTGCCGCGTGCATTCACGGCCATGATGCCGTCCCAGTCCGCGACGCTCATGTCGATGAGCGGCTTGTTCATCGTGCGGCCGGCATTGTTGACCAAGATGTCGAGCCGGCCGAACCGCTCCATTGCCAGGGCGACGGTTCTGCGCGCGGTCTCTTCGTCCGCCACGTCACCAGTCAGAGTTGCGACATCGTCGTGCGCAAGGCTCGCCACGGCGTCGTTGATGTCGCTTGCAACGATCCGCGCGCCACGGGCACGCAACAGCGCTACCGTCGCCGCACCGATGCCACGTGCCGCACCCGTGACGATGGCGACCTTGCCACCTAGATCAAAACCTGCGGGTAAGTTCTCCATTGTTACAATCCTCATTCGGCAAAGTTCGTGCTGCAGGTTACGTCTTCCCAGCGATCCATCTCGTCGATGACGGCGTCGAGCTTTTCGCGCGTGCGCTGTAGGGCGTCTGGGCCGAGCAGCAGATGGAGCGGCGGCTTTGGTGCATCGACAGCGGCCAGGATCGCTGCAGCCGCCAGCGCTGGATCGCCTATTTGCTTGCCGGCATGTTCATCGAGACGATCCAGAACCGGACCGACGGAGGCGGCGTAAGCCTCTGAACGAAGATTGCTTCTGCGGATCGAATGATCGGACAGGAAATCCGTGCGAAACGCGCCGGGCGCAACAGCCGTCACCTTGATCCCAAGTGGCCATACCTCTTGCAGCAGCGCCGCCGAGAGGCCCTCCATGGCGGATTTTGCGGCGGCATAGGCACCCGAGCCTGCCATCGGCGCACGCCCCGCAATCGACGTGATGTTAACAATGTGGCCGCCATCCTGGGCGCGGAGCCTGGGCAGAACCGAGCGGATGAGCCGGAACGGACCGAAGACGTTGACCTCGAAGAGCTTCGCCAACTCGTCATCCGTGGCGAACTCGATGGGGCCAAGCAAGCCGTAACCGGCGTTGTTAACGACAACGTCGATCCGTCCGACGCGGTCGAACGCCTCGGCCACCACAAGCTCGATGGCGTGCGGATCGCCGATCTCCAAGCTCAGCACGTGGAGCGTGCCGGTCCGGTGCTCGATCCCGGTCGTATCTCCCCGCACTGTCCCCACGACGGTGTCGCCGCGCGCCAGGGCTGCTTGCGCCAGGGTTTTGCCGAGGCCTCGTGAAATTCCAGTGATGAGCCAAGTCGTCATGGGGCGTCTCCTTCAGCGGAGTTATCGCCCGACGAATAGGACTTATTAATACCATGATATTTTACAGCACTTGTAATTCAAGCTTATTAATGATGAGATGGTGTGGTGGACCCGCTTCCTTCAAGCTCCGACTTTGGCCAACTTCGAGCCTTCATTGCCGTCGCGGAAGCGCTGAGCTTCAGCCGCGCAGCAGAGATACTTGGAGTATCGTCCCCCGCCCTCAGCCAGACGATCAGAGGCTTGGAGGAACGCATCGGTGTGCGGCTTCTCAATCGGACTACCCGAAGCGTTTCACTTACCGAAGCCGGAAACGTCCTGCTCCAACGCATCGGTCCGACAGTGCGAGACCTCGCCGCTGCCGTTCTACAAGTGCAGCGATACAGCGCGAAGCCAGCAGGCGTGCTGCGGATTCACACTTTCCGTGTAGCGGCGGACCTTTTTCTCAAACCGCTCCTTGCGCCATTCCATCAGGCCTATCCGGAAATCGTCCTCGACATCACCCTTGATGACGAAGTGATAGATGCCGTGGCTGAGGGGTTTGATGCTGCAATCCGGATCGGCGAGGTAATCGAACGTGATATGATCGCAGTCAGGTTGGGTACGGAACTTCGTCAAATTGCGGTCGCCGCGCCGGACTATTTGGCTCGAAACGGAACGCCTTCCCATCCACGCGAACTCACCTCACATTCCTGCATCGGTTGGCGCTGGCAGGGTCACGAGCAGCCGTACAGATGGGAGTTCCAAGAGCGCGACACATGGTTCGAGGTCACTGTGAAAGGGCCTGTTTTGTCGAATAGTCGCGATTTTGCGGTCCAGGCTGCCGTGGAAGGTTTGGGTATAGCCTTCGCAATTGAACAAGTGGTCGCACCATATATCGCAGAAGGCCGTCTCGTCCCCCTTCTGGCGCAATGGTCGGCGCCCTTTTCGGGATTTCATCTCTGTTATCCTGTACAACGCCAAATGGCTCCCGCCCTCCGCGCTTTCATCAACGAACTCCGTATGTCGGCTGACCACGCCGCTGGGCGATGATATTAGCTGTCGGTTAGGTGACAGATTGTTCGATAGTGTGGCCGTCCGGATGATACAAGGGATTGCAACGATTGGCGTTGAACGGCGTCAGTCGGGGCGACTCGTTGCACTTATGCCGCTCAAGGATATCGCTGCCGAGCGACTCGTGCTGGAACTGTAGTCGCTGAACCTCGGCGATCGCTAAGCCTGCCATGCTGTCCATATCAGACAAGCTGGACCACCATATCGTGGGTTGGTGGCACCTCGACTATCTGGCTGAATGTTGGGAGGTCTCATAGCTCCATCCCACGCTGCCGCCCCAACCGCCACGACACGGATGCGCCTTGAACGAGGCCGGAGACCTCTCGGCCACGGTGAGGATCGATGACCGGCCGCCACGGGACAAGGGTGAACTCGTGGGACTTTTCGACGATGGCGAACTTGCCGCTCGATAGCTGCGCGGTCCCGGTAAACTCGCCCGTGACGGTGTCGCCATCGGCCGTAGCCCGGAACGGCAACGCCTTCTTCATCGCCAGTTCGTCACCAACGTGCGCTACTTCGCGCTCCTGAAGCGTGGCGATCAATTGCGCCGATAGGCGATGCGGCCGTCCGTCTGACGGATGGCATCGCCGCAGTCGATCAAAGTCTCGCGTCTTCGCTCCAGGCCTCGCGCACCTGCTCGCCGAACCCAGCCGCCGACAGGTCCGACGCGCCCGCATCGACCAACCGCCGATCGAGCCAGGTCGCCCCGTTCGATCCGATCTGACGCTCGAGGTCGAAGGTCGAAAGGATATGGATATTGGCACGGGCATTCCGGCCCGCGACATAGGCGGCGGCGCGCGCCTCGAAATCCTCCGGGATACGCCATTGATCGGTGTCGATCCGCTCCGCGATCCCGGGCCCACGTGACGAGATAAATTGCCTAAGGTTGAGTCCCTGCGTTCGAGGTTTAAAATCCACAAGTGGCGATTTTAGCTCGATCTCGTGTACACGCCGGGCCGTTTGATGGAATGGCTTCCCGGACCTGCTTGCAATTATGGAAGTGGATCTCGCAGCTGCGGAACACCAGGTTTGCAGATCCTGCGATCCTGTACAGGCGGCGTGCTCACTGTCTAATGCCGCCCACAAGGCTTGTCGATCGGCGATCGAGCATAGCCGGGTCCAGAAATCACTGCAAGTTGCATGATGAGTGAGCTAAATACACGAACGCTACCTTACACCCGATCAAGAAGAGTATGGCAGTCAACATCGTCTGTTGCCTACGCTACAGTTGGGTCACGCAGGGCGGCGCTATGAGCCTTGCAGGACGTGTGGGAACACTTCCTGTTCTTCAGCAAACGGGATGAAAACGCTAGCAGATCACAGGTTGAATTTCGAGTGAGAAGCCTCGGGAACTGGATCGAAATTATACTTTAGTATTTTCCACATTAGGTTTTAGTCAATATTAACCAATGGACCCGATTAATAGGGTGTCCCGACATGAAGTCGGCCCTCCCAGCACCTACGGTTCAGTCTGGCGATGGGTATGTGGCAGCAGCATTGAATTCCATGCTTCTAGATTTGGGCGTCCCACGCGGATATCGCATCTGCCAGAGGAGGCCGAAGAAAAATTACCGAGCTTGCTGTTAGCGTGAGCGACAGCGATCGAGGTTGACGCTATCAGCTCGCTGTCCCGCTCAGGTGGTCGGCTCAAACTAAACACCACGACCAGGGGCCGTGCGCTTGCTCCTTTCACAGGATCGCTAGAGGAGAGATCTAAAAATGTTCGGCAGTTCCAAAGTTTCCCGCATGCAGACAAGTTCCTTGAACGCAATCACTGCCAATATCATGATCGCTGATGCCGATTTGAACATCCGATATATGAACGAGGCAGTTGCCGGGTTGCTGAGAGAAGCCGAGCCGGACCTCAAGAAGGAACTGCCGCGGTTCGATTTCAACAAACTTGTGGGCAGCAACATCGACATCTTCCACAAAAACCCGTCGCATCAGCGAAACATGCTCGCGGCGCTTAAGACTCAGCACCGGGCCACGATCTGGGTTGGACATCGCGCCTTTGACCTAATCGTCACGCCGCTTCTTGAAGGCAAAAGGACGACGGGTTTTGTTGTGGAGTGGGCAAATGCCAAAGAACGGCTGCAGAATGTTGATTTTCACGGTCAGATGGTGGCGATCAGCCGCGTTCAGGGGATCATCGAGTTCACCACCGACGGTGAGATCATAACAGCCAACGACAACTTTCTGAAGGCGATCGGCTATCGCCTGGATGAGATCAGGGGTCAAAGCCACAGCATGTTGGTCGATCCGGAATACGCCCGAACACCCGCCTACAAGGAATTTTGGGACGCGCTGCGTCGGGGTGAGTTTCAGGCGGCTGAGTTCACCCGCTACGGCAAGAATGGCAGACTGGTCGTCATCAATGCATCGTATAACCCGATCCTGGATTCCAAGGGTAAAGTCACCAAGGTCGTAAAATTTGCAACCGATGTGACTGAACGGGTGCATGCGGTGATGACCATCGGTCAGGCGCTGACTAGGCTGGCCCAGGGAGATCTCTCGTTCAGCATAGAGGAGCCGTTCGTACCTGATTTCGAGGGACTGCGGAGCACTATGAATGAGGCTCTCAGTCAGATGCGGAACACGCTCGGTGAGGTCGCGCATTCGACAGATCAGATTGACACTGGCACGCGCGAAATCAGCCAAAGCGCCGAAGATTTGTCCAAGCGTACGGAGCAGCAGGCGGCCTCACTCGAGGAGACCGCGGCCGCCCTTGATCAGATCACTGTCAACGTAACGAATGCTGCAAAACGTGCCGAAGAAGCTCGTCATGCGGCAGCCACAGCAAGTGAAAACGCAGAACGCTCTGGCAAGGTTGTGGCCGACGCGGTGGGCGCCATGTCACGGATCGAAAATTCGTCCAACCAGATCTCGAACATTATTGGCGTCATCGATGAGATTGCCTTCCAGACCAACCTCTTGGCTCTGAATGCAGGAGTCGAAGCGGCCCGCGCCGGCGAAGCCGGAAAAGGTTTTGCGGTGGTGGCACAGGAGGTGCGTGAACTCGCTCAGCGCTCGGCACAAGCCGCCAAAGAAATTAAAGGCTTGATCCGCAATTCGTCTGAAGAGGTGAGCACCGGTGTGAAGCTGGTCAGCGAGACTGGAGAAGCCCTGAGAACGATTCAGCAGAACATTGTAGCAGTGAACGACCACATGGAGGCCATCACCAGTTCGGCTAAGGAGCAGGCGACCGGCCTCTCGGAGGTTAATTCGGCAGTCAATCAGATGGATCAGGTGACCCAGCAAAACGCGGCGATGGTCGAAGAAACCAATGCTGCCAGCGCGACCCTTGCCCAAGAGACGGCGCGTCTGCGGGAACTGATCGAAGGGTTTCAGTTGGGCGGGGGTGCAGGCATTCCTTCGATCGGAGGCATCAGGCGTCCTGTCGATAAAACACCAACGCGGAGACTCGGAGTTGCGACACCTGGCCACAGACCCGTGCCTTCGCAGGCAAGGAACATGCTCACGAAGATCGCTGGTCGAGTAGGAGGCGGATCGGCCGCAGATAGCTGGGAAGAGTTCTGAGAGCCTCCTGACCTGATTAGGTCTGTCCAAGCCCTCGTTGAAGGCACGCTCAATGACAAACATTGTACCTTTCCCGATTGAAGCAAGCAGCAGTGTCGCGCTGGCTCGCGTGCGCGATAGATTGTTGACGGTAACTCTGGAGCTCGAACTCAGGCATGCGCAGTTGGCCGTGATGGTCACAACACATTCCCTGATCGCGGCGCTGGCAACCAGGGTCACGGAGCCTGCCAACCCGCCTCTCGATCCTTGAACACTGGCGCTCAACCCTTCCATGGATGTGCATCATGGCGGTCAATCAGGATCTACTCATCGCTCATGACCGGCGGCTCAACACGAGACTGGAGCATAAGATGGACTTCGAAGCATTCTTCAAGA
>UCIT01000095.1 GCA_900472625.1 Hyphomicrobiales bacterium
ATCTCCCCCCTTGAGGGGGAGATGTCCGGCAGGACAGAGGGGGGTGCCGCGCCCACGACAAAAACGAAGGAGCATGCCATGCCACACGCTCCCGTCCCGTTACACCGACGCGCCAATGCCAAACGCATGCGCAAGACGCTTACCGATGCAGAACTCAAGCTGTGGAACGCGTTGCGTGCACACCGGCTGATGGGACTGGGATTCCGTCGGCAACTCCCCATCGCTGGCTACATCGTCGATTTCGCTTGTCCCACACATCGATTGATTGTCGAACTCGATGGTTCGCAGCACGCACTTGAACCTAATGCAGCGTACGACGCCACCCGAACGCGTCGCCTCGAATCCGCTGGCTGGACCGTCATCCGGTTCTGGAACAACGACATCCTGCGCGACATCGACAATGTCTGCCTGCACATCCTGGCAACGATCGGAGAGCATGCGCCATGAGCTCGACCTACACCGGCGGCTGCCAATGCGGCGCGATCCGTTTCCGCGTTCGGGGCACTCTCGAGGACTCCTCGATCTGTCATTGCCGGATGTGCCAAAAGGCGTTCGGCGCCTATTACGCGCCGCTGGTTTCCGTGCGTGGCGCCGAGCTCGAATGGACGCGGGGAGAGCGCAAGCGGTTCCAGTCGTCCAACGTGGTGGAGCGCGGCTTTTGCGCAGACTGCGGCACGCCGCTGACCTATGAGGCGCCTGATGGAATCGCGATCGCCGCCGGCGCCTTCGACGATCCCGCCGCACTGCCGCCGGTCATCCAGTTCGGCACCGAGCGCAAGATCGCCTTCGTCGACCACCTGCATGCATTGCCAGCCCGCGTGACGGAAGATGATGCCGAGGCGGCGCCCTTCGTGCTCGATCTCGTCTCCTACCAGCATCCCGACCACGACACCGCAACCTGGCCAGAGGAAAAGCGTCTGTGACAGAGACGGTGGCCTTCAGCGGAGGATGCCAGTGCGGCGCGGTTCGCTACCGTGCAGCGGGCGAACTCGGCTATCCGCATCTCTGCCATTGCCGCATGTGCCAGAAGGCTTCGGGTAACTATTTCATGCCGCTGGCGTTTGCCAGACGATCCGAGTTTGCGCTGACGCGCGGGGAGCCGGCATGGTTCCACTCGTCCGATCTCGTGCGTCGCGGCTTTTGCGCCGCCTGTGGCACGCCGCTGTTCTACGACATACCGGAGGCCGACACCATCAACCTCGTTCTCGGCACGCTGGATGATCCGGAGGCTGTGAAGCCAGTGGCGCAGTCGAATACCGGGCGGAAGATGGCCTGGTTTCACGAGCTCGACCACCTGCCCATAGAACCCGACGAAGAAACGCCCGATCGCGAGAATGCGATCGCCGCGAGCAACCATCAACACCCCGATCACGACACGGCCGAATGGCCGTCTGGAGCATCATCATGAGCGAGCCTATCAGGACAGGCGGATGCCAATGCGGCGCAGTGCGTTTTCGTATCTCGGCCAAGCTCGGGCGACCGTCGATCTGCCATTGCCGCATGTGCCAGAAACAGTTCGGCGGCTTCTTCTCGGCGCTGGTGACGGCGCCCGACGACGGGCTGGAATGGACGCGCGGCGCGCCCACCTATTTCCAGTCGTCGATCAATATCGAGCGCGGCTTCTGCAAGGATTGCGGCACGCCGATGATCTACCGGCATCCCGGCGGGCTGGAGCTTGCGATCGGCACGTTCGACGACCGCAGCGATCTCGCGCCGCAGATCCAGGTAAATTACGAGGCGCGCATCCCCTGGGTCGAGACGATCTTCGATCAGCCCGTCCACACCGACCCCGATTTCTATGCGCGGCAGGAGGCGATCATCTCCTTCCAGCATCCCGACCACGACACCAACATCTGGCCAGCCCAAGGCGTGAAAATATGACCGAAGTCCTGAGAACGCTCTATCCCGAAATCGAACCCTATGCATCGGGCCATCTCGACGTCGGCGACGGCCACGTCATCTACTGGGAGCGCTCCGGCACGCCGGGCGCCAAGCCGGCGGTATTCCTGCATGGCGGCCCGGGCGGCGGCTTCTCGCCGAGCCACCGGCGCCAATTCGATCCTGATCTCTATGACGTGACGCTGTTCGACCAGCGCGGCTGCGGCCGCTCGACGCCGCATGCCGATCTCAACGCCAACACCACATGGCATCTGGTGGCCGATATCGAGCGGCTGCGCGAGATGGCCGGCGTCGACAAGTGGCAGGTGTTCGGCGGCTCCTGGGGCTCGACACTGGCACTGGCCTACGCGGAAACATATCCGGAGCGCGTGTCGGAGCTGATCGTGCGCGGCATCTATACGCTGACCAAGGCCGAACTGGGCTGGTACTATCAGTTCGGTGTCTCGGAAATGTTTCCCGACAAATGGGAACGCTTCATCGCACCGATCCCGCCGGAGGAGCGCCATGAGATGATGCATGCCTATCACCGCCGGTTGACGCATGACGACAAGGCGGTGCGGCTGGAGGCCGCCAAGGCGTGGAGCATCTGGGAAGGCGAAACGATCACGCTGCTGCCGGAGCCCTCGACCAGCGGCAAATTCGAGGAGGCCGAATTCGCCTATGCCTTCGCGCGCATCGAGAACCACTTCTTCGTCAACGCCGGCTGGATGGAAGAAGGCCAGCTTTTGCGCGACGCGCACAAGCTCCAGGATATTCCTGGGGTGATCGTGCACGGGCGCTATGACATGCCGTGCCCGGCCAAATACGCCTGGGCATTGCACAAGGCCTGGCCGAAGGCGGATTTGCACCTGATCGAGGGGGCCGGGCACGCCTTTTCGGAGCCGGGAATTCTGGATCAGCTGATCCGGGCGACGGATCGGTTCGCGGGGAAGAGATAAGCGATCTGAAGCGATCGTGGCCCCCTCATCCGCCTATCGGCCCCTTCTCCCCGGTGGGGAGAAGGGGTGACGCACGGGCATCGCTCCGACAGTAGCTTTGCTGTGTGAGTGACAGGCCGCGGCGAATCTCTTCTCCCCACCGGGGAGAAGGTGGCGGCAGCCGGATGAGGGGGCCACCGGCGCCAACGCAAACGATGACAATTGACCCGACTACCGGGAGGAAACACATGAAAGACCGCATCTATCTCTTCGACACAACTTTGCGCGACGGGCAGCAGACGCCCGGCATCGATTTTTCGGTCGAGGACAAGATCGCCATCGCCAGCATGCTCGACGAGTTCGGCCTCGACTATGTCGAGGGCGGATATCCCGGCGCGAACCCGACGGATACGGCCTTTTTCAGCGAAAAGCGCACCCGCAACGCTTCTTTCGTCGCCTTCGGCATGACGAAGCGCGCCGGTGTTTCCGCCTCCAACGATCCGGGGCTCAACAGCCTGCTGCAGGC
Source organism: Hyphomicrobiales bacterium (assembly GCA_900472625.1). Taxonomy (GTDB): domain Bacteria; phylum Pseudomonadota; class Alphaproteobacteria; order Rhizobiales; family Rhizobiaceae; genus Rhizobium. The sequence goes on from UCIT01000095.1 coordinate 3,343, forward strand.
CAAGAGTGATGCGATCTGTCTTGTCGCCAAGAGCTGGGACTATCACGTCAAGGTGGCGCTCGGCTGTTCGAACGAGGAAAACCTCGAGAGCATTTCGGAAAGCGTGAAGGCCGTGGTCGCCGCGGGCAAGGAGGCGATGGTCGATTGCGAGCATTTCTTCGATGGCTACAAGGCCAATCCGGATTATGCGATCGCCTGCGCCAGGGCGGCCTATGAGGCCGGCGCGCGCTGGGTGGTGCTCTGTGACACCAATGGCGGCACGCAGCCGCCGGAGATCCGCGCGATCGTCGAGGCGGTTATCGCTTCAGGCGTTCCCGGGCACTGTCTTGGCATCCATGCGCATAACGATACCGGCCAGGCGGTCGCCAATTCGCTGGCCGCCATCGAGGCCGGCGTGCGGCAGATCCAGGGCACGCTCAACGGCATCGGCGAGCGCTGCGGCAACGCCAATCTGGTGACGCTGATCCCGACGCTTTCGCTGAAGGACACCTATTCCTCGCGCTTTACCACCGCCATCGACCCGGAACGGCTCCTCAACCTGACGCGGCTGTCGCATGCTTTCGACGAATTGCTGAACCGCTCGCCCGACCACCAGATGCCTTATGTCGGCGCGTCCGCCTTCGCCACCAAGGCAGGCATCCATGCCTCGGCGTTGCTTAAAGACCCGCGCACCTACGAACATGTGACACCCGAGAGCGTCGGCAATCTGCGCAAGGTCATGGTGTCGGACCAGGGCGGCAAGGCGAATTTCATCAATGCACTGAAGCGGCGCGGCATCGAGGTCGGCAAGGACGATCCGAAGCTCGACCGGCTGATTTCAATCGTCAAGGATCGGGAGGCATCGGGCTATGCCTATGAGGGCGCGGATGCCAGTTTCGAGCTGCTGGCGCGGCGCACGCTCGGCACGATCCCGGAATTCTTCTCGGTCGAGGGCTTTCGGGTGATGGTCGAGCGCCGGTTCGACCTGCATGGGCAGGTAAAGATCGTGTCCGAGGCCGTCGTGAAGCTCGGTATCGACGGTCACACCGTGATGTCGGTGGCGGAAGGCGATGGCCCGGTCAACGCGCTCGACCTCGCGCTGCGCAAGGACTTCGGCAAGTACCAGCACGAGATCGACGATCTTGAGCTAGCCGACTTCAAGGTCCGTATCCTCAATGGCGGCACGGAGGCGATCACCCGCGTCCTGATCGAATCCACCGACAGCGACGGCGTGCGCTGGTGGACGGTCGGCGTGTCGGAGAACATCATCGACGCCTCGTTCCAGGCGCTGATGGACTCGGTGATCTACAAGCTGATGAAGAACCGGCAGCTGGCAGGCAAGATCGCCGCCGAATAGGCCCAGTCAGTGAAGGGCGGATGCGACGAGGCCCCAATGCTTTTGGGAGTACCACTCGTCCTCCGTCCTTTCAGCCTTCCAGCGCAGCCCGTAGATGCGGCTCAGTCCGCCTGAGCGGAAGGCTTTTTCCAGCGCGGCGTAGGTGGCGATGTCACCGGCGATCCCCTCGCCCCAGACGAAGCTCACTGGCTGCAGATGTTGCGCGCTAAAACCGGCATCCTGTCGCTGAAAGAGAAAGAGACCGGCCTGCGACGTCGAGCCGAGCAGCTTGCCTCCCGCCCCCATGGCCGGCGTACCGAGCGGAAACAGCAGACGCCCGCCGGTCGAGAGCTTCTCGATCCAGGGCAGCGCAGGATAGTGCAGCGCGAAATTGACGTAGATGGCATCCGTTTCTTTGCTTGGCCATTCGAGACCGTTGCCGTGGATCACCTCGACGTTCTCGTAGTCCTCCAGATTTCGGACGGCCTGACGGGCCAGATCCTCGTCGAACTCGACGGCGACAACGCGGCCGGAGCGCCCGACGAGGCGCGCAATGATCGCGGTATAATAACCGCTGCCGGCGCCGATGTGGCAGACAGTCTCGCCTTCGCGCAACTTAAGCCGATGCAGTCCCCGCGCATGCAGGCTGGGGCTGCCGTTGTTGACGTGACGCTCGGCCTGCAGCGCGAAGAGCGCGTCCTGGTAGAGAACGACGGGATCGCTCGACGGGACATCCATGTAACGGTTCCAGTCGCGCATCTTCCATGGCGGCGGGCCGAGAAAACGCTCCCGCGGGACTTGGGAAAAGGCGTCGAGCAGTGCTTCGTCGTGACGGATGCCGGCCTTTGCCAGCATCTGAATTGCGAATGCCTGTCGGCACACTGTCAGATCGGCTTCATCCATGAGCGTATCCCTGTAGTTCAAGGAGATAGAATATCGGTTCAATGAAATGAATTGGCCTATTCACGGTCGTTGCGATAATCGGCATGTCAATCAGAATCATAATGGAAACACCCAATGTCTGCCGATGCAACCCTGCCGCTCGCCAAGAACGAAGACAGCCCGCGCGGCTTTGCCTTTGCGCTGGCGGCCTACCTGCTCTGGGGCTTCCTGCCGATCTATATGAAGGCCGTGGCGCATATTTCGCCGGCCGAGGTGATCGCGCACCGTATCGTCTGGTCGCTGCCGCTCGCCGGTCTTGTGCTGATCGTGCTCGGGCGGACCGGGGATGTCAGGGTTGCCCTGCGTTCGCCGCGCCTGCTGGCAATGGCGGGCGTGACGGCCGCGCTGATCACGGTGAACTGGGGCACCTATGTCTGGGCGATCGGCGCCGGCCACTCGCTCGATGCGGCGCTCGGCTATTTCATCAATCCGCTGTTCAGCATTTTCCTGGGCGCGGTCGTACTCAAGGAAAGGCTGCGTCCGGTGCAGATCGCGGCGATCGTGCTGGCGGGTCTTGCGGTGGTGATCCTCGCCGTCGACAGCGGTCACGTGCCGTGGGTATCGCTGACGCTAACGATCTCGTGGGGTTTTTACGCGCTGCTGCGCAAGACGCTGCCGCTCGGTCCGAACCAGGGCTTCTTCCTTGAAGTGCTGATCCTCAGCGTTCCGGCGTTCTTCTACATCGTCTATCTCGAGCTCGGCAGCGGCGAAGGGCATTTCTACCGCACCGGCTGGGTCGATACCGCCCTGCTGCTCGGTTGCGGCCTGGTGACGGCCGTACCGCTGATGATCTACGCCAACGGCGCCAAGTTGCTGAAGCTGTCGACCATCGGCATCATGCAGTATATCGCGCCGACGATGATCTTCCTGATCGCGGTCTTCGTGTTCAAGGAACCGCTCGGCACGGCGCGGATGATTGCATTCCCGTTGATCTGGGCGGGGTTGTTTCTCTACAGCTGGTCGATGCTGCGGGGCAGCCGGGGGCGCTGAGCCCCCTCTCCTACATCTTCGAGATCACGGCTTCTTCGCCGTCGCGATCGTTTGCCAGTTCGGCGGCCTGGGCCATGATTGCCGGGATGATCTCCGCGACGGTGTCGATGACGAGCGGCTGGACGCGGTGGGCGGTGTGGATGAAGCCCTCATCCGTCATGTGACGCAGCAGCTCCATCATCGGATCCCAGAAGCCGTTGATATTGGCGAAGATCATCGGCTTTTCGTGCCGGCCGAGCTGCGCCCAGGTCATGATCTCGATGATCTCTTCCAGCGTGCCGATACCACCCGGCAGCGCCACGAAGGCATCCGAGCGTTCGAACATCGTATGTTTGCGCGCATGCATGTCAGGCGTTACAATCAGCTCGTTGAGCTGGCCGAGGGAATGGCGGGTCGCCTCCATGTCGATCAGGAACTCGGGAATGATACCGGTCACCTGGCCGCCGTTCGAGAGCGTACCGCTCGCAACCGCCCCCATGATCCCCTTGGTGCCGCCGCCGTAGATCAGGCGCAGGCCATAATCGGCAATTTCCTTGCCGAGCGCGCGGCCGGCGGCCATGTGGCTGGGATCGCTACCGGGACGCGAACCGCAATAAACACAAATGGAGCGAATGGAATGAGATTGATCTGTCATAGGGGCAAACAACTATTCTCTCTGCGTCCAGTCAAGAAAAATGACGGAAAACCTACGTCCTACGTTTACTCGGCTACTTTGACTGCTTGTGCAAAGCAACGGGAATCGCTAGCAATTTCAGGAAGTCTGGCAAGATTGCCGCCTGGGGAGACCTGATGATGAAAAACCGTGCCGGCTTGCTGGCCTTTGCAGTGCTTGTAATCGCAATTCTGTTGATGGTGTTCGTCGTCATGCCGCGTATCAGCGGCGACGGCACGAAGGTTGGCGACGCAATCAATCAGGCAGGCTCCGAGGTCAAGAATACCGTTACCGAATCCGCCAAGACATCCCGCCAGACCGCACCGGATGACGCGGCAACGGCGCAGAAGCTTGGCGGCCTGACAACGGCAGCAGGCCAGGCGCTTACGGAACTTAAGGCGCTGTTTGCCGACGGCAAGGGTCCGACCGACGACGTTTTTGCGAGTGCCAAGACCAAGACAACCGGCGCGCTCCAGGCGCTGGTCGATTTCGCAGCACCTGAAGGCACAAATCCGATCACTGCAGCCTCAGTCCAGAAGGCCAAGGAAGGCGCGGCCAAGGCGCTCGCCATCATCCAGGCGCTGCCAGAGAACATAGCCGATGCCGCAGCGGCGATCACCAAGGCGGAGGCCGCGCTGACCGGCGCGCCCGAGCCTGCCGCACCTGCGGGCAACCAGACATCCGACAATGCCGCCGCACCGGCGCCTGCCGGTCCGAAACTGCCGACCTTCGATGTCCTGCGTGTCGAGCCCGATGGCTCCACCGTCATCGCGGGCTCGGCCGAGCCGGAGAGCAAGCTGGAAATTCTCGATGGCAACAAGGTGCTGATGGGCACGGATGTCGGCGCTAGCGGCGACTTTGCAGCCGTGCTGGAAAATCCGCTCACGGGCGGCGATCATCAGCTGCAGCTACGCACCACCGGCAAGGACGGCAAGGTCCTGCTCTCGGAAGAAATCGCAACGATCTCCATTCCGAAGGACGGCAATGCCTCGCAGCTGCTGGCCATGGTGTCGAAGCCCGGCACCGCCAGCCGCATCATCACCGCGCCTGGTATAACGCCGCCTGTTGCCGACAATGCCGCACCGGCTGACCAAGCGTCCGCTACGCCGCAGACGCCGGCGACCACGCCGGCCGATGGCGCGACGGCACCGGCCAACGCGCCTGCAACCGCAGCAGCGGATGTGATGGTCAACGCCGTCGAGATCGAGGGCGACAAGATCTTCGTTGCCGGCACGGCCAAGCCGTCCGCCAACGTGTTCGGCTATGCCGACGACAAGCTGATCGGCAAGGCCAAGGCTGGCGCCGATGGCCACTTCGTCATCGACGGCGTCATGCCGCTTGCGGTCGGCGACCACAAGATCCGCGTCGATGTCGTTGATGCGGCCGGCAAGGTTCTGGTTCGCGCCTCGGTCAACTTCAACCGCCCTGCGGGCAACCAGGTGACCGTCGCCGCGCAGAGCGGTGCAGCGGGCAACAATACCGCGCCGATGGTGTCGCTCGACGAAGGTGCACTCGGCAAGCTGAAAAACGATGCGGCCAAGGCGTTCGCCCTTTTGAGCGGCCTGTTCAGCGACGGCAAGGTGCCCGGCAACGAGCAGCTGGCAGCAGCGCGGTCAGCCAACGAGTTCGCGCTGAAGTCGATCGCCGACTTCCGGGCGGCGGTCGATGCCACCGCGGACTTCAAGGAGCGCGCTGGCGCAGCGTCGCTGATGGCGAACAACGCTCTGAAGACACTGCAGGCCCTGCCGCGCGATGCCAATTCGATCGGCGCGGCGCTGAGCAAGCTCGGCGCGATGATCGCCGAGCTGACGGCACCGCCGGCAGCTCCGGCCGCACCAGCCACCAACGAAGTGGCCAGCGGCGACACCGGACCGGCAACGATCGAGCAGGCACCGCTGCAGGAGAGCAAGGAAACCGTGATCATCCGCCGTGGCGATACGCTGTGGCAGATCTCACGCCGTATCTACGGCGCGGGCGTGCGCTACACAACGATCTACGTCGCCAACGAGGACAAGATCGTCAACCCGGATCGTATTCTCCCGGGTCAGGTCTTCGGCCTGCCGAAGGATGCGCTGCCGAATGCCGAAGAGATGCATCGCAAGCGTCTTTCGGGGGAACACCTCTAGGCTACCCCAGATAAAACGGCCGGCATCGACATGATTGCCGGCCGTTGTCATTCCAGCGACATCCATCTGTTGCATTGATCCTGCCGACGCCCTATTTGGCGAACACGGCGATCTCATCAGGCGGCGGCTCCAAGCACTGCGCCAATCCCTCCCTTCTGCCGGCAACACGACACGACCAGAGCCCTCTGCGGGCTGGAGACATGCATGGCAAACGGCAAGACGGTTTCTGATTCCAATCTTATGCAGACGCTGCTCAACCTGTGGCCCTACATGTGGCCGACCGGGCGCGCCGACCTGAAGATGCGGGTGGTGTGGGCGGCGATCTATCTGCTGGTCTCGAAATTCGTGCTGCTGCTCGTTCCCTACTTCTTCAAATGGTCGACCGATGCGCTGAACGGCAAGATGGATCTGGCCGGCAAGGTGCCCGATCTGTTTATCGGCGCGACGGCGCTGGTCATCGCCTACAATCTCACCCGGCTGATCCAGCTTGCGCTCAACCAGCTGCGCGACGCGCTGTTTGCCAGCGTCGGCCAGCATGCCGTGCGCCAGCTCGCCTTCAAGACCTTCGTGCACATGCACCAGCTGTCGCTGCGCTTCCATCTGGAGCGCAAGACGGGTGGTCTCTCGCGCATCATCGAGCGCGGCACGAAGGGCATCGAGACGATCGTCCGCTTCACCATCCTGAACTCGGTGCCGACGCTGATCGAATTCCTGCTGACGGCGGTGATCTTCTGGTGGGGTTACGGCTTCTCCTATCTGGCTGTCACCGCCTTCACCGTCTGGGCCTATATCTGGTTCACCATCCGGGCCAGCGACTGGCGCATCTCTATCCGCAAAACGATGAACGACAGCGACACTGACGCCAACACCAAGGCCATCGATTCGCTGCTCAACTTCGAGACCGTCAAATATTTCGGCAACGAGGACATGGAAGCCAAGCGCTTCGACGCTTCGATGGAGCGCTACGAGAAGGCAGCGACCAGCGTCTGGACCTCGCTCGGCTGGCTGAACTTCGGCCAGGGCGTTATCTTTGGGCTCGGCACAACCGTGATGCTGATCCTCTCGGCGCTCGCCGTGCAGCGAGGCGAGCAGACCGTTGGCGATTTCGTGTTCGTCAACGCCATGCTGCTGCAGCTCTCGGTGCCGCTCAACTTCATCGGCTTCGTCTATCGCGAAATCCGCCAGGGCCTGACCGACATCGAGCAGATGTTCGATCTTCTCGAAGTGCAGGCCGAAGTCAAGGATGCGCCCGATGCAAGAGAATTGAACATCCAGCAGGGTGCCATCTCCTTCAAGGACGTCCATTTCGCCTATGATCCGGCGCGGCCGATCCTGAAGGGAATCTCGTTCGAGGTGCCGGCCGGCAAGACCGTGGCCGTCGTCGGCCCGTCCGGCGCCGGCAAGTCGACCATGTCGCGGCTGCTCTATCGCTTCTACGACATTCAGAGCGGCTCGATCACTGTCGATGGACAGGATGTGCGCGAGGTCACGCAGAAAAGCCTGCGCACGGCGATTGGCATGGTGCCGCAGGATACGGTGCTGTTCAACGATACGGTCGCCTACAACATCCGCTACGGCCGGCCAGGGGCCAGCGAGGCGGAGGTGAAGACCGCAGCCGAAATCGCGCAGATCGCGCATTTTATCGACCTTCTGCCGGAGGGTTTCGACACCATGGTCGGTGAGCGCGGGTTGAAGCTTTCGGGCGGCGAGAAGCAGCGCGTGGCGATCGCCCGCACCATCTTGAAGGCGCCGCCGATCCTGATCCTCGACGAGGCGACCTCGGCGCTCGACACCACCACCGAACGCGAAATCCAGGCGGCGCTCGACATCGTGTCGAAGAACCGCACGACGCTCGTCATCGCCCACCGGCTGTCGACGGTGATCGGCGCCGACGAAATCATCGTGCTGAAGAGCGGCGAGATCGCCGAGCGCGGCACGCATGCCGAGCTGCTTTTGAAGAACGGCCTCTATGCCTCGATGTGGAGCCGCCAGCGCGAGGCGACGCAGGCGGAAGAGCATCTGAAACAGGTGCGCGAGAGCGACGATCTCGGCGTGGTGAACCGGCTCGCCCCGGCGAGCTGAGCTTTTGCGCGCGATTCCGGGCCTTTAACCAGCCGGATCCTGCCATAGATGTGCATGAGGGGGCATCAGGATTGCCCCGAGGAATGTTTCCCTGTAACCAGCGGAGACAGGAAACGCTAGGAGCGCGGCATACATGAGCTTGTTCAATACGGTACGCAACACGATCGTTCCGGTGCACAAGGAAGGTTACCCCTTCATCGCGGCCTTCTTCGTGGCCTCCCTCATTCTGGGCTGGATCTTCAAGCCGCTCTTCTGGGTCGGCCTGATCCTGACGCTGTGGTGCGCCTACTTCTTCCGCGATCCCGAGCGCATGACGCCGCAGGACGACGACCTCGTGATCTCGCCCGCAGACGGCAAGGTGTCGTCCGTGCAGATGGTCGTGCCGCCAGCCGAACTCAACCTCGGCTCCCTGCCGATGCTGCGCATCTCCGTGTTCATGAACGTCTTCAACTGCCATGTGAACCGCGCGCCGATGCGCGGCCGCATCGTCAGCATCAACTATCGCTCCGGGAGCTTCGTCAACGCCGAGTTCGACAAGGCCAGCGAAGACAATGAGCGCAACGGCCTCGTTATCGAGACGGCGCATGGCCAGATCGGCGTCGTGCAGATAGCCGGTCTCGTGGCACGCCGCATTCTCTGCTGGGCCAATGCCAACGAGCCGCTGGATGCCGGCGAGCGCTTCGGCCTGATCCGCTTCGGCTCTCGCCTCGACGTGTTCCTGCCAGCCGGTGCGCAGCCGCGCGTGACGCTCGGGCAGACCGCGATTGCCGGCGAAACGGTGCTGGCCGAGTTCGGCTCCGCCAAGGGCCCGGTCGTCAGCCGCCGCGCCTAACCGAACGATTGGAGCGCGACGATGGAAACGCCCTTCCCGCCTTTCGAGCCCAATGGCCCGCCGGATGATTCGGGCCGCGGTCCGCGGCTTCGCGAGATCCCGATGCGGCTGGTCATTCCCAATCTCATCACCATCCTGGCGATCTGCGCCGGCCTGACCGGCATTCGCCTCGCGTTCGAAAACCGCTACGAGCTTGCCGTCGGCATGGTTCTCGTCGCCGCCTTTCTCGACGGCATCGACGGTCGTATCGCGCGGCTGATGAAGGCGACGTCGAAGTTCGGCGCGCAGATGGATTCGCTGGCCGATATCGTCAATTTCGGCGTGGCGCCCGCGCTGGTGCTTTACGTCTTCGCGCTGGATCAGGCCCGCTCGCTTGGCTGGATCGCCGCGCTGATCTACGCCATTGCCGCCGGGCTACGCCTGGCGCGCTTCAACGTCATGTCGGAGCGCGAGAACAAGGCGAGTTGGCAGTCGGAGTATTTCGTCGGCGTGCCTGCCCCTGCGGGCGCCATGCTGGTGCTGCTGCCGGTCTATCTTGGCTTCCTCGGCATCACCACCGACAAGACCTTCGGCTATCTCTCCGCCGCCTACACGGTCCTCATCGCCTTCCTGCTGATCAGCCGGCTGCCGGTGTGGTCCGGCAAGTCGGAGGGCAGCAAGCTCAGGCGCGATCTGGTGCTGCCGATGATGCTCGGCGTGGTGATCTATGTCGCGATGCTGTCGAGCTTCACCTGGGAGGTCATGTCGGTGACGGCAGTGATCTACCTGCTCACTCTTCCCTTCGGTGCGCGCAAGTGGAAGCGCAAGTACGGGACGTTGACGATCGAGGAACCCGGTGTCGGCGAAGACGACATGGGCCGTCATATCTGAGCGAACGGCGACGCACCCTCGACTGTTGCGCGCCGATCACAGATCGCGAATTGTAGTTTGTCGATACAAATCCTGAAGAGCGCTGCCTAGATTTTGTCGCTATTTTAGCCAAAAGAGCAATAATTATAAGAGTCTAGGGAAAGCACTTAAGGAGAGTATTGTGACCCCGACAAAGACAAGCGCGGAACAGCCTGCAAAGACCGATCTCAGCGCACACTACCGGCCACTCGGCCTCAAGGCCGTTCTTGCCGCAGCCCTGATGCTGAAGAGCAAGCCTGCGCTGACGAAGAAAGTCGCCTGATCAAGCGGTCACGAATCGGGCGCCGAGGCTGAGAGCCAGCAGCGCCATGACGATGCCGATCAGCACGTCAAGAACCCGCCATGCGGCGGGTTTCGCGAATACCGGCTGCAACAGCCGCGCACCATATCCCAATCCGAAAAACCAGACGAACGATGCGATCGCCGCGCCGGCTCCGTAGGCCACGCGATCAGCGCCGACGTATGCCGAAGACAGGCTGCCGAGCAGCACGACCGTGTCGAGATAGACGTGCGGATTGAGGAAGGTGAACGCGAGACAGGTCGCCACCGCCGCCTTCAGCCCAAGCGGCTCGGGATTTCCGGTCTGCATCGCACCGGGATGCAGCGCCCGCTTGAATGCCATGAACGCGTAAGTCCCGAGGAACAGCATGCCGCCGAGGCTGACGGCATTGATCAGCATCGGGGACTGCGAGACCAGCGTTCCAAGGCCCGCGACGCCGGCGGCGATCAGCAGCGCGTCGGAGAGCGCACAGATCAGGCACAGGACGAAGACGTGAGAGCGTAGCAGTCCCTGCCGCAGGATGAAGGCATTCTGTGCGCCGATGGCGATGATGAGCGAGGCACCAAGGAAGAAGCCGGACAGGGCGGCCGAAATGGAGAACATGTGATTTTCCGGATGTGAGCAAAAGGCGGGATATCGGATCAGAAGAAGCTGAGCTGGCCGTCATCCGGCTTCTTCTTGTCTGCCGGCGGCAGCGGCTTTTCGATCGTCACCGGCGTCTGCAGATCGGCCCCCATGTTGGCGACCTTGTTGACCTTGTCGGAGACGGGGATCGCCTCGAAGAAGTCCTCGTCGATCGGCCGCATCAGATCGGCGACCTCGCGCGGCTCCTGCGTCTTGCAGTCAAGCCAACGAGCGAAATCCTCCGGCTTGATGACGACCGGCATGCGATCATGGATCGGGCGGATGGCGGCGTTGGCGGCGGTCGTCAGAATGGCGCCGGTGTCGACCTCCGAGCCATCCGCCGACGACCACGTCTCCATCAGGCCGGCAAAGGCCACGACGCCGCCGTGGCGTGGCTTGATCCAGTAGGCCTGCGACTTCTCACCGCTCTCCTTCGGCGGGCGATGCCATTCGTAGAAGCCGGAGGCGGGAACCAGCACGCGACGATGGCGCATGGCCGCGCGGAACGATGCCTTGCCGATCGCGGTCTCGGAGCGGGCATTGAGCAGCAGAGGAAACTGCTTCGGATCCTTGACCCAGCCGGGCGTGAAGCCCCAGCGCACCAGCAACGCACGCCGGTCCGGCAGGTTGCTGCCCTGCTCCTGCCCTTCGCCTGATATCACCACCAGAATCGGCTGGGTGGGCGCGATGTTGAAACGCGCGGGAAAATCCTCGAGGTCGAGAACGCCGAGTATTTCCTTCAGTTCCTCAGGGGATATGGTCAGGGCATAGCGTCCACACATAGGGATGTATTTGCACCCTGCCCCGATGTGGTCAAGACCGGTTCAGCCTCTCGGCGCGAACAGGATGATGGCGGTGCCGCACAGGCAGACCAGCGCCCCGGATATGTCCCAGCGATCCGGCACGCGGTTTTCGACGAGCCATAGCCAGATCAGCGAGGCGACGATATAGATACCGCCATAGGCCGCAAAGGTGCGGCCCGCGGTTTCGCTCGGCACGAAGGTCAGCAGCCAGGCAAAGAGGGCGAGCGCAACCAGCCCCGGGACGAGCCACCAGATCGGCTTTTCCAGCCGCAGCCATCCCCAGAAGGCGAAACATCCGCCGATTTCGAAGAGGGCGGCGGCGGCATAGATGATATAGGTCACTCAGGCTCCCTTCGAATCGCCGGTCCGATGGTCCGGAGTGCATGAGATAGCCACGCGGCAGCTGCCGCCAGCAAGCAACAAACGGCGACGTGATGATTTCTCTTCCGACAGCGGCATCCTCCGGCATTCTCGAGCGAGATGGACGATTCCTGCTCGTGCTCCGCCGCAATCCGCCATCGGCCGACATGTATGCCTTTCCGGGTGGCCGCGCCGAAGCTGGCGAGACGCCTGATGACACCGCGCTGCGGGAGTTCGAGGAAGAGACCGGCATCAAGGCCCGCAATCCGCGGATCTTTGCGACCTACGATCTGAAGCAGCACGATGCCGAAGGCCGATTGAGCAGCCACTTCTTTCTTTCTGTGTTTCGCGTGGACGCGGACGTGGAGGCGATTGCCGTCGCTGCCGACGACGCGGCGGATCTCGGATGGTTCACGATCGAGGAAATTCGCCGGCTGCCAACGCCGCCGAGCGTGCTCGAATGCGCCGAACGGCTGGCGCGCGGCGAAGAATAAGCAAGGGGAAATGCAGCGCCGTACCTTGTTCCCGTCACCATCAGGGTATCCAATACCGCAATGATTCCCGTTCGACGCGTGTTCCTGTCTATAGTTTTCGGCGCCCTTTTTGTCGCTCCGGCTTTCGCATTGGCGCAAGGCCAACCTAAAGACGTGCCGACACAGACCACTGATCCAAAACCGGTAGTGGCGCCGTATGACGACAAGTTAGCGCGCCTCGCCGAGGTTCTCGGATCGGTGCACTATCTCAGGACGCTATGCAAAGCTGAGAACGGCGAGGAATGGCGACTTCGGATGCAGCAACTGCTTGATTCCGAAGCGAAAGACGAGCCGCAGCGGAAAGAGCAACTGACGGCGGCCTTCAATCGCGGCTACCGTGCCTTCGCCTCCGTTTATACAGATTGCACGCCGGCTGCGATCATGGCAGAAGAGCGCTACCGTAACGAAGGTGCAACACTGACGACCGAAATTACGTCACGCTTTGGAAATTAACGATAAATTAACCTCTTTTCACTGGCGCACGTGTCGTTTTGGGAAAAGGCTGATAGAGTTGTTAACCAGGCAGTAAGGCATGCAGTTCGAGGAAGAAATGATGGAACCGAGCCTCAACGACATCGACGACATGATCGTCCACGAAAAGATGCAGGCGGCGCTGGAGTACCATAACGAAGCCTGGGCCGACGGCATGGCTGACGGCATCGAGCCTGAGATCATCGCCGACACGGCGATCATCCATGCCCTTCGGGAAACCATTCGCCTTCACGGTGAAGTCAGTGCAGAGGCCTTGCTGGAATCGTTGCGTGAACGCATGCTGGCCGGTGAGTTTTCTCCGACTCGCACCCTGCAATAACAGCACAGAGAGTTTTATGCGCACCGATAGGACCAATGCTTCGCGGCCCGCGATGGCGCCGCTTTTGCTTGCAATCACCCTCGGTGCCGGCAGTCTGATGAGCGCACCGGCTGCGTTTGCGCTTTCCGAACTGCAGAAGACGCCCGGCGCTTCCGACAGCACATCCTCCAGCGACAAGCCGGCAGCCCCGAATGCATCCTCGGGCGTACCCTCGCCCGGTACTGTGACCGGCAAGCCCGCCGGCCAGAGCCCTGATACGACGCCCGGCGCGCAGGACGATTCCAAGCCTGTCGAGGTGATCTACGACATCAGCAAGGTGCCCGAACCGGTGCGGCATATGCGCGAGCAGATCGTCGAGGCGGCGGCTTCGGGCGATCTCGAGCGCCTGCGCCCCTTGATCGGCAGTGGCGCGACGCAGACGCAGGTCACCGTCGGCGAACCAACCGACGACCCGATCGGCGCGCTGAAGGATCTCTCCGGCGATCCGGACGGCGACGAGATTCTGGCGATCATTCTCGACGTCATCTCCACCGGTTTTGTCCATGTCGGCCAGGGGACGGCGGACGAGATGTATGTCTGGCCCTATTTTGCCGAAAAAGACCTGAAGAAGCTGACGGCACCGGAGCGTGTCGAGCTTCTGCGCATCGTAACGGCAGGCGACCTCTCCGACATGCAGGAGTTCGGTGGCTATAATTTCTATCGTCTCGGCATCACCGCCGACGGCAAGTGGAAGTTCTTCACCGCCGGCGACTGACGCTTGCGATCGATGCGCTGAAGACATACTTCTGAGCGACAACACAGCGACAGGTGCGCCCATGCCAGCCGTATTTCTGAAAGACCGCGCGCTCATTCGGGTGAGCGGCACCGAAGCGCAGTCCTTCCTGCAGAACCTGATTACGACAGATATTGTTTCTCTTGCCTCCGACGAAGCACGACCGGGCGCGCTGCTGACGCCGCAGGGCAAGATCCTGTTCGACTTCATGATCTGGCGCGACGGCGACGATTTCGTGATCGAGACCGATGAAGAGCAGCGCGATGCCCTGCTGAAACGGCTGACGATGTACAAGCTGCGCGCCGCAGTCACGCTTGCTGCCGCTGGCAATGGCATTACGGTTTCGTGGGGCGATGATATCGCGCACGGTTTTCAGGACAGCCGTTTCGCCAAAGCCGGCATTGCCCTCGCGCGCACGCCGGGTGAAAAAGGGACCGACGATCTGTCCGCTTACGATAGCCTGCGCGCGGCCCACGGGGTCGTCTCCTCAGGCGCCGACTATGCGTTGCAGGACGCCTTTCCGCATGACGTGCTCATGGACCTCAACGGCGGCCTCTCGTTCCGCAAGGGCTGCTATGTCGGCCAGGAGGTTGTCTCACGCATGCAACACCGTGGAACGGCGCGCCGTCGTGTCGTGACCGTCAACAGCGCCGAGCCTTTGCCGGCGTCCGGCACCGAGATCACTGCTTCGGGCAAGCCCGTGGGCACGCTTGGCTCGGTTTCCGGCAGCAACGGCCTGGCGATCATCCGCATCGACCGCGCTGGCGAAGCCATGGCATCCGGCACGCCCTTGCTCGCAGGCGATGTGGCCGTGACAGTGGCGCTGCCCTCATGGTCGGGCCTGGTGTTTCCCGCTTCCTCCGACGAGGCCAGCGCTTGACTGGCAAGGTTCCACGCGCCTGGCAGCGCATGCTTTCCGGACGACGGCTCGACCTGCTCGATCCTTCACCGCTCGACGTCGAGGTCAGCGACATCGCTCATGGTCTGGCGCGCGTTGCGCGTTGGAACGGGCAGACCTCGGGCGATCATGCCTTCTCCGTTGCCCAGCACAGCCTTGTCGTCGAGGAGATCTTCCGCCGTTTGAACGAGACGACGCCGGATCAATGCCTGATGGCGTTGCTGCACGATGCGCCGGAGTACGTCATCGGCGACATGATCTCTCCGTTCAAATCCGTAGTCGGCGGCGGCTACAAGACGGTGGAGAAACGGCTGGAGGCGGCAATCCACCTGCGGTTCGGCCTGCCGCCGCATGCAGCGCGCGAACTCAAGGACAGCATCAAGAAGGCGGATACAATCGCGGCGTTCTTCGAGGCGTCGCAGCTTGCCGGTTTCAGTGCATCGGAGGCGCAGAAGCTTTTCGGCCAGCCGCGGGGCATCACCAAGGACATGCTGATGCTCACGCCCCTGCCCGCGATCGAGGCGCAGAGACTGTTTTGCGAGCGCTTTGCCGCGATCGACGCGATGCGGGCCCAGAGATGACGTCGATCGTCGTTGCGCCGCTCGCGCGGATCGCCGAGATGGCCGTGCGGCATCGCGCCGTCGAGATGATCAGTCTGATGGCCAAGGAGCAGAGCTTTCATCGCCCTGCGGTGATCCAGGCGCATAGGCATCTGCTGCTCAACATGAACGACATCACCTTCAAGGGCACCGGCAATCTGGTGGCGCCCGATGAAAAACACGTGCGCGGAATTATAGACTTCGCCGACAGCTGGGACCAGACCGCGCCATTGCTCGTTCACTGTTGGATGGGCGTCTCGCGCTCGCCGGCAGCGGCCTTGGTGGCGGCGCTTTCGCTGGTGCCGGATCAGGACGAAGTGGCGCTGGCGCAACGCCTGCGCGTCGCCTCTCCATTCGCGACGCCCAACATGCGGATCATCGAGATCGGCGATGAAATTCTCGGCCGCAAAGGGCGGCTGATCGCCGCCGTCAAAGGCATCGGGCGTGGCGCCGATGCAGATGGAAATGCGCCCTTCGTGCTTGCGCTTCGCTGACTGGTCAAGCGTTAAGCGGTTGACGCGACTGGCTTCTGTCCCATCTACCGGGTTCGACAGACATTCTTTTTCAGCATTTGGCGAGATCATGGAACAAGCAAACGAAGCTATCGAGGCAACCCGCACGGCGCTCAACCAGGCGAGTGCGCTGGCGGTGCAATATTCATTTTCCATCCTGGGCGCGCTCATCCTGCTGATCCTTGGCTGGGTGCTGGCGAGCTTTGTCAGCCGCTGGGCGTTCGAGGGGATTTCACGGGTTCGCGGTATCGACGAGACGCTGGCGCGCTTCTTCACCAATGTCCTGCATTACGCTCTGCTGATCCTTGTCTTCATCACCGTGCTTGGCCAGTTCGGCGTACAGACGGCCTCGATCATCGCCGCCCTTGGTGCCGCCGGCCTGGCGATTGGTCTCGCCCTTCAGGGCACGCTGCAGAATATCGCGGCCGGGATCATGCTGCTCATCCTGCGGCCTTTCCGCGTCGGCGAGTATATCGCAACGGGCAGCGTTGCCGGGACGGTGCGCGAAATCGGGCTGTTTGCCACGGAGTTTCGTACCGCCGACGGGCTCTATCTGCTGGCCCCGAATTCGACACTCTGGAATACGCCGATCACCAATTACAGCCGTGAGAAGACGCGCAAGAACGACCTGACGATCAACATCCGCGCCACCGACAATATCGACCTTGCCGTCACTACCCTCACCGATATCGCCAAGGCCGATCCGCGCGTGGAGACCGCGCCGCCACCAAAAGCCTTCATCGAGACCGTCACCTCGGACAAGATTACGCTGACACTGCGGTACTGGGCAAAGACGGTGGAATGGGACGATGCACGCCGCGATATTCTCGGCCGGGTGAAGACCAGCTTCGATGAGAAGGACCTGCCGATACTTTAAAGGCGACCGCAGTATGTGTGATCGCCTTTAACAGGTTCAGACTTGCCGATCGACTACTTGATGACGGCGCAGGCCAAGCGAGCGCCGGCATCGCCCGAGGGCTGGCTACGGTAGTCGTCAGAGTTGGCGTGGATCATCAAGGCGCGGCCGCGGATACCGTTGTCCTTGCCATCCAGCGAGACCATCCCGTCGAACACCTGCGCCTTCAGCACGCCGTCCTGTCCGACATACTGGTTCGGCATATCCCCGGCATGCGGTCCCTTGGCTGCGAGGAGGCCGTGTTCGGCATTCGTCGGGTTAAAGTGCTTGCCGGCCGATTCGTGATGGGTGGCTGCATCGCACTTGCCGGTCTCGTGCACGTGAAAGCCGACCCACTTGTTGGCCGGCAGCCCCGAGACTTCAAGTTCGATAAGGACGCCACCCGTCGCAGCTGCCGTAAGCTGGGCGCGGCCGTTTTCCTTGCCATCCGCTCCGACGAAGTTTGCCGCCGCGGTCTGCTTGTCCTGTGCAACAGCAATACCCGTCAGCGCCACGACGCCGGTAAAAACAAGAGATAATAGATATTTCATGGCCTTCCCTCCTTTTGGCTCATATTTACAAACGCATGCGGCGTGAGCGTGTTCCAAGCAAAGCAGGCAAAGAAAAAGCCGACCAAACGGCCGGCTTCCTCATCCGTCGATATGGAATCCGATCAGGAAGCAATATCCAGATCGTATTGGCCATAGGTGTTTCGATACAGAACGTCGGACATGCTCCCCTGGCCTTGCGAGCCAGTGTTGGAGTTTCCGATCTGTCGCGTTCCCATCATGAACGCAAGTACGCCGTTGGAGAGCTTGGGCGCGAGTTCTTGGGGCTCGTTAGCTTGGCTCATCTCAGTCAGAATACCCGGCTTCTCATCAGCCGCACGCTCGCCACGGCTCAATACGCCGTCGCCATTGGAATCCAGTCTCGAAAGAGTCGCGAGATACGCATACGACGTATCGAGAACAGGTGAAACACGGCTCATACAAACCTCCAGTCACCGCATTACCGATGATGTTTGTACGCAATACGAACAGGGGAAAATCAGAACTAATAGGTGGTCGATAACCTGATTTGCGGATTCGGTCAATAAGCTGTTAATTCCGAATTAACCATGATTGACAAACCGTGACCGTTCATTAGCGCACCAACACAAAGCGGCGATCAGTAATGTTCCGTTAACCCTCGTCGGAGGTTTACCCCTAGATAAATATAGTGCGAACCATATATCATTTTCTACTGCAACCGAATATTAATACGACCGAGAGATTGTGACCTCCTGCATAAAATAGACAAAACAACAACTTTAAAGTGTAGTTTATTTTCCTTTTGACACCTTGGGAATGCCCTAGCATGTCGCGCGCGCCGCTTCGCAACTCACTATCGGGCCACCTGACACAGCCCCGCACTCCTCTGCCCCGCCGCTGCAAGAGGGAGCATCGTCGCTATGGAGGCTGAAGCGCTGCTCAGGCGCCAATGTGTGGAAGCGATTAACAGAGACGGGGTCGTCGATGACCGACGCCTGGTCGCGCTGGTCCTGGAAACCTATCGTGATCGAGCAGCGACCATCGACAAAAATGCGGAGCTGATCGCAGACTTGGCTGCGGCCAAAGAAGACTTTGGCGAACTGCAGAAGCTGCTGGAAACGGTACTTAACCACCTCCCCCTCGGCCTCAGCGTGTTCGATACAGAACAACGACTGACCCTGTCCAATGCGCGTTTCCGTCAATTGTTCGGCCTCAGGGAAGACGATGCAGTCGTAGGCGCATCGATCCCATCGCTGATCGCCAAGATCGGCGGCGTGGAGCGGTCGGAAGGACGGACAGCATCGCGCGAAACCACTCTGGAGAGTGGGCACATTCGCCGCCGCGAGTGGGTGATGAATGACGGCCGGATCATCCAGAGCGTCGTAACTGTGCTGCCCGACGGAAGCAACATCTCGATTCATGCCGATATCACAGAGGACCGGCAGGCCGCCGATCGCATTGCGTTTCTGGCGCACCATGATCCGCTGACGGGATTGCCAAACCGCATAAGCTTTCGCGAGCGTATGGACGCAGCTTTGGCCGCACGCAAACCGGGTGAGCAGATTGCTCTCATCCATCTGAACCTTGACCGGTTCAAATCGGTCAACGATACGCTCGGGGTCAGCGTTGGCGACAAGATCTTGCGCAAAGTCGCCAACCGGCTGCGCGCCTGCGCCGGCGACGACAATGCACTTGCGCGCCTCGGCTCAGACGAATTCGCCATCCTTCAGTGCGGACAGCAGCAGCCCTGGAATGTCACCGCACTGGCCGACCAGATCAGGAGAGAACTGTCTGAACCGTTTTTCCGGGGCGAGAAGCCGATCGAACTCAGTGTGTCGATGGGCGTAGCCATCAGCCCGCAGGACGGCGTCGATACGGATGTTCTGTTGAAGCATGCCGGAGTGGCACTTTCCCACGCCAAGAATACCGGCGGAGGACGCGAGCGTTTTTTTACACCGGAAATGGAGGCGGAGCTCGAGGCGCGTCATGCGCTCGAGGCGGATTTACGGACAGCACTGCAGGACGACGAATTCGAGCTGCATTATCAGCCGCTTTATGACATGAACGAACAGCGCATCTCAGGCTTCGAAGCACTGCTTCGCTGGAATCACCCGACGCGTGGCCGCGTGGCGCCGCTGGAGTTTATTCCCCTTGCAGAAGAGGTCGGCCTGATCGTTGATATCGGGCGCTGGGTGCTGGAGCGCGCCTGTCTCGACGCCGTAACATGGCCAAAGGATATCAAGGTCGCCGTCAATGTCTCAGCGATACAGTTCACCCATGGCGATCTACAAGTAGACGTCTCGGCCGCTCTTGAGGTCTCAAAGTTATCGCCGCATCGGCTTGAGATCGAAATCACAGAAAGCGTCCTGATGGAAAACAAGGACGAGGCGCTGCCGGTTCTTCATGCTCTCAGGGAGCGCGGCATCGGCATTGCTATGGACGACTTCGGCACCGGTTATTCCTCGCTCAGCTATCTAAGCAGCTTTCCGTTCGACAAGATCAAGATCGACAAATCGTTCGTCAACGAGATCGTCGACAACAGCGAGGCCTTCTCGATCATCCGCGCGATTATCCTTCTCGGAGATGCGCTTGGCATGCGTGTTACCGTCGAGGGCGTCGAGACGGCCGCGCAGCTCGAGCTACTGGCACAGGAGGCATGCGACGAGATACAGGGCTACCACATCAGCCCGCCTCGCCCGGCTTATGACGTGCCACAGCTGCTCTCGCGACCACAGCCCAGGATGAACGCTCGGGCTGTGTAGTTTGCCGATGCATTGCGACTCACAGCATCTGGCCGTAAGAGAGCCCATCTCAGGTTACCTCTGGTGCTGCCATGAACGAGGCTCAGGCCTTCCGCCCCTTCGAAGCCCTTGCGGCATCGCTCATTCCGCACTCACATGAGGGCGACGACGGCTCGCACGACCTCGCGCACATACTGCGCGTCTTCAAGAACGCGATGCGGATACAGGCCAACGAGGGTGGCGATGCCCGCGTGCTGGCTGCAGCCGTACTTCTGCACGATTGCGTCGCTGTCGAAAAGAACTCGCCGCTTCGGGCACAGGCTTCGGCTCTCGCGGCCGAGAAGGCTTCGACGGTGCTATCCGGCCTGGGTTGGTCCCCTTCCGACATCGCTGCTGTAGCCCATGCCGTGCTAACGCACAGCTTTTCGGCCAATATCGAGCCCGAGACGCTGGAGGCGAAGATCCTGCAGGATGCCGACCGGCTGGACGCGATCGGGATGGTCGGCGCGGGGCGCTGCTTCTATATCGGCGGCCGCATGGCATCGGCGCTCTACGATCCACTTGACCCGGCGGGCGAGAACCGTCCCCTTGACGACAGGCGTTATGTGATCGACCATTTCAAGACCAAGCTCTTTAAGCTGGCGGACGGGTTCAAGACAAGTGCTGGCCGGGCGCTCGCGGCAGAGCGCGACAAAAGACTGCGGGATTTTCTCGACGCCTTCATGGACGAAATCTAGGAGCAAGTTTGATGCGCGTGAGCGATCTCTTCATCTATCCCGTCAAGAGCGCTCGCGGTATCGCGCTCGATACCACAGAGATCGATGCGTTCGGACTGCCCGGCGACCGACGGGCCATGCTCGCCAATCCTGATGGAAGCTTCATCACCCAACGCGAAATGCCCGATCTGGCGCGGATCGACGTGCACCCCGAAGCAGACGGGTTCAGGCTTGGTATGGCGGGAGATGAGATCGTCGTGCCACTGCCCGACGGCAGCAACCGCATGGACGTCAGCATCTGGAAAACGATCGTCGATGCAGCGCTGGCGGACGAGCGCTCCAACGAGGCGCTTTCGGGCTGGCTTGGACGAGAGGTCCGGCTGGTTTTCTTCGACGACAGCGCCAAACGAACGGCAAGCGCCGAATGGGCCGGCGACGGCACACCGGTGACCTTTGCGGATGGCTACCAGATTCTTGTCACCACGACCGGATCGCTGAAGGCGCTGAACGACAACATCGAAATCCATGGCGAAGGAAGCGTGGGGATGGAGCGGTTTCGGCCCAATATCGTCATCGATACGGATGAAGCGTGGCCGGAAGACCACTGGGCGGCGATTGAGATCAGCGGGGTCCGTTTCGATCTCGTCAAGCCCTGCGCCCGCTGCATAATGACAACCCAGGATCAACTGACGGGCTCGCGCGAAGTCGCCAATCCGATGCCCGCGATGGGCCGCATCCGTATGTCCGCCGACCGTCGGGTTCCCGGCCCTCTGTTTGGCTGGAACGTGACGCCGCGTGCCAGCGGCACGGTTTCGATCGGCGATACGGTCAAGGTGCTCGAAGAGCGACCCGAAGGCTGGGCATTCAAGGTGCGCAAGCCGGCCTGACGGTTCAGGCCGACAATTCATCCGCCTTGCTTGCCGCTGCGGGCTTCAACGCCTTCAGCGCTGCCTGCACAAAACCCTCACGTGCCGTGGAGGCTTCCATGCCACGTGGCTCGTAGACATGTCGGTGGAGGAAGAACGCTGTCAGACGGAATGCTTCCGCGAGACTGTCGAAATCCGCCGCCTGACGTTTCTCGGTCGCCAGAAATGACGGCAGGGCAAACATCTTGTCAGCCCAGGGGGCGCCAGCCTCACGACTGACGGCGCGGCCGGACTTTGGGGAGATGTAGGCGAGATCGGAGCGCGTGCCGGTCGCAGCGCATTCACTGAGATCGAGACCGAAGCCGAGATCGTTGAGGACTGCCAACTCGAAGCGGATGAAGAGTTCGCCGGCGTCAGCTGGATTGTGCAGGTTGTCGAGAATGACTTCCAGCGCCTCGAAGAGATGCGGATGCGGATCGCGCTCCGGCAAAAGCCGCAACAGCGCGCCCATTGCCTGGACGCCGTAGACGGCGGTTGCCGTTTCCATCAGACGAGCAGCACGGAGCGTCAGCGGCTCGACGCGGAATTCGCCCATGTGTTCGTCGAGACGCGCACGCCAAGTGACTTCCACCTCGTTGCCAGGCTGAAGCACGGGCTGCATCGTGCGGGAGCGGCCCGACCGCACCATACCGAGATGGCGACCACGATCAGGCGTCATCACCTCGGCGATGACACTCGTCTCGCCGTGGCGCCTGACGCCCAGAATGATTGCCCGACCCTGCCATTGCATTGCACATAAACCTCACGCCAACCGCGCTACTCTAGCGCATGGCGGCAGTTCTGTCATGAAAGCGGTCAGGCCTCGGAGGGAAACAACCGGCGCAGGAACTCGCGCATGGCGTCCTCGTCGAACGGCTTGACGAGAAGCGGGCGGTCCTGGAGGTCTTCGGGGAAGTCGAGCGTATCGGAATAACCGCTGACGAAGCCAAAGGGAATCTCGGCGGCGGCAACCTCGCGGGCGAATTCGAAGCTCATGACTTCGCCGAGATTGACATCCAGCAAGGCAAAGTCGAAACGATCGGCGGAGACGGCGTCCCTCGCCTGTTCGATGCTGTTGCAGATGGTAATCGTCTCGACACCGACGGCGCGCAGAATATCCTCCGCCTCCATCGCGATTATCAAGCTATCCTCAAGGACCAGAACACGTTTGGCGTCTATCAACGAAAGGCCCTCTGACGCGCGAGATGCATGACGCGCCCTATTTCCCAAACCCGCATTTCAACCCCTGACAAACCGTGGCTCATGGCCAGCCGGTTACCGCTATTCGTACTTGCATAGCCGCTTTTTATGTTGCGGTCGATATTCACGACCCTCAAAATACGGTCGGCGTTGCCGGGACAGTACGGTTCAAGCGAAGGATTCGCATTTAAAAAAGACATAGCCGCAACCATCAAAGAAAGGGTCTAACCTTTTCGTCCAGGCCGTCCCAGCCAGCAATTTTCGTCAATGCGTCCCCGTCAAGCACCTCACAGGCGCGCTCCTGCCAGCGAATGAGGTGGCGTGCGGCCAGCTTCTTGAGCGTCTTGTTGGTGTGGACGATCGAGAGGCCAAGCGTATCGGCAATGTGCTGCTGGGTAATGGGGATGGAGCTGTGACCATTGAACAGCTTCAACTGCTTTCCGCGCTGATAGAGAAAGGCGATGAGATAGGCCGCTCTTTCCAGCGCCGTGCGACGGCCGATGCTGAGAAGGTGCTCGTCCAGCATCCGTTCCTCCTGCGCCGCGATCCAGGTGATGTCGAAGCCCAGCGACGCATGCTTGTTGTAGAGCGTCATCAGCTTGTCGCGCTCGAAGACGCAGAGCGATACCGGCGACAGCGCCTCGACGGAGTGCTGCATCTCGCCCATGATCGTTCCCTGCAGGCCGATCAAATCGCCCGGCATGATGTAATTGAGGATTTGCCGACGGCCATCCTCCAAAGTCTTGTAACGAAATCCCCAGCCCGACAGCACGGTGAACAGGTGGGCACTGTGCGCGCCTTCCACAAGAATGGTGGCGCCGGCGTCGGCTGCCAGTTCGCCCTTCTTGAACTTGGAGACGAACCCCAGTTCCTCGCTGTCGAATTCGCGGAAATGCGGCAGCGGCCGCAAGGGACACTGTTCGCAGGGTGTCTTGAACGAATGCGTCGGCCGTGCTGTCGCCATGCTTGCCCCATAAGCCACAAAAAGCGGCGCCCCGATTTCGGAACGCCGCTTTTCTAAAACTCGCAACAGCGCCGTTTGTTCCAACGCGCGTCAATTTTTCACTGGAAAACGAGTAACTTGCGCGATGCACCAGTCACAGCATCTTATCCGCGAGGGAATTCCAGACCCATTTCGCGGAAACGCTCAGGGTCGTCGCCCCAGTTCTCGCGGACCTTGACGAAGAGGAAGAGGTGAACCGTCTGCTCGAGGATCTGGGACAGCTCCTTGCGGGACGCCGTGGAGATCGCCTTGATCGCCTCACCGTTCTTGCCGAGCGCAATCTTCTTCTGGCTGTCACGCTCGACGTAGATCACCTGTTCGATGCGAACCGATCCATCCTTGCGCTCTTCCCAGCTCTCCGTCTCGACATGCGAAGCGTAGGGAAGCTCCTGATGCAAGCGCAAAAACAGCTTTTCGCGGGTGATTTCGGCGGCAAGCTGGCGCATCGGCAAATCGGAAATCTGGTCTTCCGGATAATACCAAGGACCTTCGGGAAGCGTCTTGGCGAGATAATCCATGACATCGTCGCAACCGGAGCCGTTTTCGGCCGAGATCATGAAGGTCTCGTCGAAGGCGATCTTCTCGTTGGCGGCGGAGGCAAGCGCCAGCAGATCCTCGCGCTTGACGCGGTCGATCTTGTTCAGCGCCAGGATCTTGCGCTGCGGCACATCCTTCAGGCCTTCAAGGATCTTTTCGGCGTCTCCGCGCAGGCCGCGCTCGCTGTCGATCAGCAGCATGATGATGTCGGCATCCTTCGCCCCGCCCCAGGCCGAAGTGACCATGGCGCGGTCAAGACGGCGGCGCGGCTTGAAGATGCCTGGTGTGTCCATGAAGACGATCTGCGCGTTGTTGTGGGTGGCGATACCACGCACGATGGCGCGCGTCGTCTGCACCTTGTGGCTGACGATCGACACCTTGGCGCCGACCAGCCGGTTCAGCAGCGTCGACTTGCCGGCATTGGTCGGCCCGATGAGGGCGACGAAGCCGGAATGCGTCGGGCCGGCAGGTTCTGCGGCGCTATCCGCGATGTCGTGTTCTTCGGTCATTGTTCCTGTCAATTTCCGGCAGACGATTTCTGCCAAATGCCTTCGCGTTCGAGCATCTTGGTGGCGGCCACCTGTTCGGCAGCACGCTTGGAGCGCTCGACGCCTGTTTCCGGCTTCACGCCGGCAACCTCGACGGTCACCGTGAAGCGCGGATCATGATCCGGTCCGGAGCGTTCTTCAACCCGGTAGTTTGGCGTCACGCCGAATTTGGCATGCGACCATTCCTGCAGTTCCGTCTTGGCATCGCGTCTGGCACCATCGGCGCGCACGGCGCGCTTTTCCCAGTACTTCAGAATGAAGCGACGCGCCGTCTCAAGGCCGGCATCGAGATAGATCGCTGCGATCAGGCTCTCGACGACATCGGCGCGGACATTCATCATGCGCTTGCCGGTCAGCTTCTTCACATCGGCACCGGTGCGGATGAAGAGATGCAGACCAAGTTCGTCGGCAACCTCGGCGCAGGTATCGGCGCTGACTAACTGATTGAGGCGAACTGAGAGTTCGCCTTCCGCCGCGGCACTGAAGGTCCTGAAAAGCATCTCGGCGACACACAGGCCAAGCACCCGGTCGCCAAGAAATTCGAGACGCTCATAGTTCCCGCCACCCTTCTGGGTGCGGGCGCTGGCGTGGGTCAATGCGCGGTCCAGTCGCTCCTTCTCGGCGAAGACGTGACCGATCAGAGCTTCGAGCTTTGACCGGTCAGCGGCCGAAAGCGTCGCCGACTTACTCATTCAACGCCCTTGAACAGGCGATCCCAACGCATGTTGGCAGGCCACTTCCAGATTTCGCGGAAGGACGTGTCGTTGCCGAGCGAGAAGAAGATGACGCTGGCGCGGCCGACAAGGTTCTCGGCCGGAACGAAGCCGACATCGAAACGGCTGTCAAGCGAGTTGTCGCGGTTGTCACCCATCATGAAGTAATGGCCTTCGGGGACGATGAATTCGCGCGTGTTGTCACCGCGGGAAACCGGGGACTGGTCGAGCGTGTCGTAGGTGACGCCGTTGTCCATGGTTTCGCGGAACACGGGAACGTCCTGACCCGGATCCTGGGCATAATCGGAGTTGAACGTGCCATCCGGCACCTTAGGAACCGCCGTGCCGTTGACGTAGAGAACGCCATCGGTCACCTGGATATGATCGCCGGGAAGACCGACCAGACGCTTGATGTAGTCGATCTCGGGGTTCGGCGGAAAACGGAAGACGACGACGTCGCCACGCTTCGGCTCGCTGGAGAAAATGCGGCCGCTGAACAGGTTCGGCGAGAACGGCAGCGAGTACTTGGAATAGCCGTAAGCGAACTTGTTGACGAAGATATAGTCGCCAACGAGAAGCGTCGGCATCATCGAGCCCGACGGAATCGTGAAAGGCTGGAACAGGACCGTGCGGATCACCATTGCCAGGATCAACGCCTGGACGATGACCTTGATGTTTTCCCACAGAGCATTCGGCTTGGCTTCGACTTTTTCGGACACGCAGTTCTATTCCTTCAGAGCGCTACCGTGAGCGCAAGTCTTATTCGGTTCTCTGTAGCGCCTTCGGCCGATTGCGGCAATGCCGCGAACATTAAAAGCGAGACAGGCTCGCCCTCAGCCGCTCGTCGGCAAGGCTTCGATAATCACGAAAGCCTGCGCGAGCGGAAAATCATCGGTGATCGTCAGATGAATCGCGGCTTGGTGGCCCGCCGGGAGCATCGACTGCAACATTTCGGCCGCGCCACCGGTGAGTTTCATCGTCGGCTTGCCGCTCGGCAGATTGACAACGCCCATGTCCTTCCAGAACACGCCTTGGGCGATACCGGTGCCGAGAGCCTTGGAACAGGCTTCTTTGGCAGCAAAACGCTTGGCATAGGATGCGGCGCGATTGGCGCGGCGGTCGGATTTCTGCTGCTCGATCTCGGTGAAGCAGCGATTGGTAAAACGCTCGCCGAAACGCTCCAGCGATTTTTCCACGCGCCTGATATCGATGAGATCGCTACCGATGCCGATGATCATACCGTTTCCTCCACCGCCGCGGGATTGGCCACGTGCAGACGAGCGCGCTCGAGAAGACGGAGACGACGGCGGTTTTGAAAGCCTTTGACGGTATACAAAGTGGCAAAATAGATTGCCACCGAGGTGACGATGGCAGGCGGAATCGAGCCGATCAACATCGGCTCCAGCACGGGCCGCCACAACTCGCTGAAATGCAGCTCGTGAAATAGCGCCGGCAGGTCCACCGAATTGCCGTGCATCGTATCCTTGCGGCTGAGCACAAGGTGACCGATCTCCCAGGTGGTTCCCCAGATGAAAGGATAGGTCAGCGGGTTGCCGAATGCCGCGCATCCGAGCGCTGCTGCAACCATGTTGCCGGAGAACAGATAGGTCAGGACAAATGCCATGACGAAATGGACGCCGATGAACGGTGTCCACGACACGAATATGCCCGCTGCGACGCCGATGGCAACCGCGTGTGGCGATGCGCGCAGGCGCAGGACACGCATGACAAGATAGCGTGGCGGACGCAGGAACCCTTTGCGGGGCCATAACAGCTCGCGCAACTTTTCACGAAATCCGGCAGGTTTCCGACGTCGAAATAACATGGCGCGTATGTAGTGCATGGCGCACAGGGCTGACAAGAGCGTCAAACCATCTCAGTCACGAATTGATGAGCGCCGACCGAGTATACATCTCATTCACCAGGGGCGCGTCATGCACCCCTCTTCTTTTGCAAGCCCGATACCAGCGATTAACGGGTACGGAACAGACCACGGTCAACCTGACGCTGACGATATTCGAGGTCGATACGGTCGAACGAACCGTTGAGATATGCCGTTTCGCGTTCTTCAGCACTCGGAGCGCGCAGGGCACGAGCGAACTTCTTGATAGGTGTAAACATTTGATTGCCTCGTCTTTCAGTCGTTTCTTGATGACCAGAAGATAGGCGGTATAGGCGACGTTTACCAACGCTCTAATACTCAGTCAGCCATGCGTTAATTGCATATCTCTACCGTGATCTGCGACAATTTGACCATAAAACGATCACAAAATGTGCAAATCCGCGGCAGATGACCGCAGCCTACTCGTAGAGGCGGCGCACCGTCGCAACGCAATCGAGATCCGCAAGCTGCGCAAGCAATTGATTCAATTGACGAAGGTCCCAAACCTCGACATCAAGTGCCATCTCCGTGAAGTCCGTCGCGACCCTGACGGTGTTAAAGACACGGATGTTGACATCGACATCGGCCACGGTGCGCGCGAGCTTCGCCAGCGTACCCGGCTCGTTCAGCGCGTTGACCATGATGCGCGCCATGAAGCGCGATTTGTTAGCCTCGTCCAGATCCCAGCGCACATCGATCCAACGTTCCGGCTGTTCGTCGAAGCGCTGCAGCACCGGAGACTGGATCGGATAGATGGTGATGCCCTTGGCGTTCTCGGTGGTGTTGGTGATCCCGACGATACGATCACCGGGCACGGCGCCGGTGGAAGCGAACTGTACGTCGATGTTGCTGGATATGCCGCGGATCGGAACGCTTTCGGAATCCTCAAGCGCACCCGGATCCCCCTCGCCCGGCTTCTTCGCCTTGTCCGGAATCTTGAAGATCATGCCGGTGGCGCTGCGGACGTTGAACCAGCCGTCATCGCCCGTCGGCTTGGCCGTGATGCGTTCTTCCTGATGATCGGGATAGACGGCGCGCAGGACATCCAGCGACGACATTTCGCCGCGCCCGACGGAGGCGATCGCGTCTTCGACATCCTTCTGCCCGAGCCGGTGTAGCGCGGGCTTCATCGCTTCGCGCGAGAAGATCTTGCCGGCGCGATCGAAGGTGCGCTCAAGAATGCGGTGACCGAGACCGGCATACTGCTTGCGGATCGCCATGCGCGTGGCGCGACGGATGGCGGCGCGCGCCTTGCCGGTGACGACGATCTCTTCCCATGCTGCCGGCGGCACCTGGACGCCGGAGCGAATGATTTCGACCTCGTCGCCGTTGGCAAGGCGCGTCACCAGCGGCATGATGCGGCCGTTGATCTTGGCGCCAACCGTGGTGTCGCCGATGTTGGTGTGCACGGCGTAGGCGAAATCGATGGGCGTCGCGCCGCGCGGCAGCGCGATCAGCTTGCCCTTCGGCGTGAAACAGAAAACCTGGTCCTGGAACAGCTCGAGCTTGGTGTGCTCCAGAAACTCTTCCGGGCTGTCGCCTTCGGCCAGCGCCTCGATGGTGTGGCGCAGCCATGAATAGGCATTGGATTCGCGCGAGAGGATTTCGCCATCGACATGCGAAGCGCCGTCCTTGTAGAGCGTATGCGCGGCAATGCCGAATTCGGCGATCTCGTGCATGCGCATGGTGCGAATCTGCAGTTCGATGCGCTGGCTGGACGGGCCGACGATGGTGGTGTGCAGCGAACGATAGTCGTTCTGCTTCGGCGTCGAGATATAGTCCTTGAAGCGGCCAGGCACGACGCGCCAGCGCGTGTGGACAATGCCGAGACCGCGATAACAAGACGGGATGTCGTCAACAATGATGCGGAATCCGTAGACGTCGGACAGCTGCTCGAAGGAAAGAGACTTCGACTGCATCTTTCGAAACACCGAGTAAGGCTTCTTCTGGCGCCCCTTGACGTGAACGTTGATCAGGCCGTTGGCGACGAGCAGATCGCGCAGTTCGGTCTCGATCTTCTTGACCAGCCCCTCGTTGCGCCGAGACAGTTCCTCAAGACGCTTGGTGACGGTGTCGTAGGCTTCCGGGTTGATGTGGCGGAAGGACAGGTCCTCCAGCTCCTCGCGCATGTCCTGCATACCCATGCGGCCGGCAAGCGGCGCATAGATGTCCATCGTCTCTTCTGAAATGCGGGCGCGCTTTTCCGGCGACATATGGTCGAGGGTGCGCATGTTGTGCAGGCGGTCGGCCAGCTTGACTAGGAGGACGCGCACGTCGTCGGAGATGGCCAGCAACAGTTTGCGCAGATTTTCGGCCTGCTTGGCCTTCTTGGTGACGAGATCGAGTTTCTTGATCTTCGTCAGGCCTTCCACGAGCCGGCCGATGTCCTCTCCGAACAGCTCGTCGATTTCAGCGCGGGTGGCGGTGGTGTCTTCGATGGTGTCATGGAGAAGTGCGACAGCGATCGTCGATTCGTCCAGATGCATGTCTGTCAGAATGGCGGCGACTTCGAGCGGATGGGAGATATAGGGGTCGCCGCTGGCCCGCTTCTGCTGGCCATGCTTCTGCATGGCATAGACATAGGCTTTGTTGAGCAGGGCTTCGTTGGCATCGGGCTTGTATTTCTGAACCCGCTCCACGAGCTCGTACTGCCGCATCATCCCGAAGCCACTCCATTACAAAAGAAAAGCGCGCCAATCACAGATTGGCGCACGTGATAATCAATCATATGCCGAAGCAATAATGGCGCAAGATTGACGATTAGTAATCGTCGCTCTTTTCCGGCGGTACGAGACCCTCAATACCGGCCAGAAGCTCTTCTTCCGACATCTGGTCGAAGGTGACCGTCTCAGGCGCATCGTCCTGTTCTTCGCCATCGGCAGCAGCGGTGGCGATGAGGCTGGCCGGATCGGGCTCGGGCTCGTCGACTTCGACGTGCTTCTGCAGCGAATGGATCAGGTCTTCCTTCAGATCGTCAGGCGACAGCATTTCATCAGCGATCTCGCGAAGGGCGACCACCGGGTTCTTGTCGTTGTCGCGATCGATGGTGATCGAGGCGCCCTGGGAAATCAGCCGGGCACGGTGGCTGGCAAGCAGAACCAGCTCGAAGCGGTTCTCAACTTTGTCGATGCAATCTTCTACTGTGACACGGGCCATTGCCTGTCCTTTACGTCGGGATCTCGGGATTAGCACCGCGATACAATTAAAAGCGGGCGAATTCAAGTTTTTAGTGAAGCGGTTATGCGACACCTGTGGGAAGCTTCTAATTTTAGAGGTTTCCACTAAAAGTTGCTTGGAATATATCGAATCCTGCCCTAAATCTCGTTTATATGAATAGTTCATAAAGTAAGAATTGTTCTGGATTTATCAGATAAGCCATTGTTTTAATGGATTATTTGACGTTAGCATTTTCGATAACTCCAAGTGGATTGGTACGCGATGTTCGACCCGCGAGAAAAAATTGCTCTTTTTATTGATGGCGCCAACCTCTACGCGGCGTCCAAGAGTCTCGGCTTTGACATCGATTACCGCAAGCTTTTGAAAGCATTCCAGAAACGCGGCTACCTGCTGCGAGCCTACTATTACACGGCGCTGATCGAAGATCAGGAATATTCCTCGATCCGTCCGCTGATCGATTGGCTTGACTACAACGGCTACAAGGTCGTGACCAAGCCCGCCAAGGAGTTCACGGACTCGATGGGTCGCCGCAAGATCAAGGGCAACATGGATATCGAGCTCGCGATCGATGCCATGGAGCAGTCCGAGACGGTCGATCACCTGGTGATTTTCTCGGGCGACGGCGACTTCACGACCTTGGTCGAAGCACTGCAGCGCCGAGGCCGGAAGGTTTCGATCATTTCGACGATGGCGACCCAGCCGCCGATGATTGCCGACGATCTTCGCCGGCAGGCCGACCACTTCATTGACCTGCTATCGCTGAAGAGCGAGATCGGCCGCGACCCATCCGAGCGCCCTGCGCGCCCGACCGAGCCGGCAGCATCGAGCGATTTCGAGAACTGAACAGGACCCGCGTATCAACGAACGAACCGCAGCAGACGCCGCGGTTCGGTTCTAGCGATCAGCCATTGTCCTTGAGCAGCCTGCTCTTCTGCCTGTTCCAATCACGTTCTTTTTCAGTCTGGCGCTTGTCATGGAGCTTCTTGCCCTTGGCGAGCGCCAGTTCCATTTTGGCGCGACCGCGGTCGTTGAAATAGATCTTCAACGGGATGAGCGTCATGCCTTCGCGGTTGATGCCGACGCGCAGACGATTGATCTCGCGACCGGATAGCAGAAGCTTGCGACGACGGCGCGGCTCGTGATTGAACCGGTTCGCCTGCAAATATTCGGGAAGATAGGAATTGATCAGCCAGATCTCGCCCTGCTCGTCAGATGCGTAGGACTCGGCGATGTTGGCCTTGCCCTCGCGCAGCGCCTTGACCTCGGTCCCCTTCAGCACGATGCCGGCTTCGTAGGTATCGATGATCTCGTAGTTGTAGCGCGCCTTGCGGTTTTCCGCGACGATCTTCTTGACGACGCGATCGCTGCCTTTGGGGGCCATGACAAATTCCAATTGCTCGGGGGCGCGATCTCCGCGCCCGCACTTCTTGCGCTTTATGTAGAGGCACGGCCCTGTTTTGTGAAGGCCGTGCTTGACATCAGTTCAACAGGCCTGCGTGACGCAGCGCTTCGTCGAGCGACGCCTCGGTGCTGGTTTCCAGCGACGAGACCAGCGGCGAGCGAACCGTGCGGTTCATGCCGCGGATTTTGGAAAGCCCGTACTTGGCGCCACAGAGGCCCGGCTCCAGGAAGATCGCCTTGTGAAGCGGCATCAGCCGATCCTGATATTCGAGCGCCGCGGCATAATCACCGGCAAGCGTCGCTGCCTGGAATTCGGCACAGAGGCGCGGCGCGACATTGGCGGTGACCGAAATGCAGCCCATACCGCCGTGTGCGTTGAAGCCGAGCGCTGTCGCATCTTCGCCAGAGAGCTGGCGGAAATCCTTGCCACAGGTGATGCGCTGTTCGGAGACGCGCTCGATCTTGCCGGTGGCATCCTTGACACCGACGATGTTGGAATAGGTTCTGGCGAGCGCACCCATCGTTTCCGGTGTCATGTCGATGACCGAACGGCCCGGAATATTGTAGATGTAGATCGGCAGCTTGATGGCCTCGGCAACGGCCGCGAAATGGGCGAACAGGCCCTTCTGCGTCGGCTTGTTGTAATAAGGCGTGACAACCAGCACGGCATCGGCACCGGCCTTTTGCGCATGCTGGGCAAGCTCGACCGCTTCACGCGTGTTGTTCGATCCGGCGCCGGCCATAACGGGAACACGCTTGGCCGCAGCCTCGATACAGAGCTCGACAACCCGCTTGTGCTCGGCATGCGACAGGGTCGGCGATTCGCCCGTCGTTCCAACCGGAACGAGACCGCTGCTGCCTTCCTTGATCTGCCAATCGACATGACCGGCAAAGGCAGCCTCATCGACGAGGCCGGCATCGGTGAAAGGGGTGACGAGTGCGGGAATGGATCCCTGGAACATGCAGAACTCCTTACGACCGCAATCCATGCTTCGGCCGCATTCCTTGAATATGAGGAGCGCACCATAGTGCGGTGAAAACGCTCCGACAAGCATGCACATCTCCGTTGCAACAAATTCCGATAGCAAATGTGAATGAAATTGAAGGGCTTCGGTAAGGTTTCGTTAATATGCGTCCCAGCAAATGGACGGACGTGTTTCCACTGCGAGTCCCACCCATGAAGAAAGCTGTTCTGACCCTGTCTGCGCTCGGCCTGACCGTCGCCGTGTGGAACAGCTTCGCCGCGCCGCTACCAAGCGCCGATGTGCCCGTCCCCGACGTGAGGCCGCTGGGTTTCGTGCCGCAGACCTCAATGCCGGCCTCGATGATCACAGGCGCCATCCCGCGCAGTCAATCCGTAGCACCCGTCAACAGCGCTCTCAAATCCGGCCTGGATGCCCTCTCTGCCAAAGACCCGATGCAGGCGATTTCGGTGCGTGACGGGATGCCTGCAGGTACGCTGGATCGGCATATCCTGACATGGGCAGTCGCCGTTTCCGGGCAGAAGGGCGTGCCTTCCGTGGAGATCGCCACCGCCGCGCGCGAACTGCAGGGTTGGCCGGGGCTTGCGAAACTGCGCCTCTATTCCGAGCGCGCGCTCTATGACGAAAACCCCTCGCCCGGCGCCGTGCTGGCGGCATTCGGCGAGACGGCGCCGGAGACGACATCGGGCGCGATGATCCTGTCGCGTGCGCTTGTGGCGACCGGCAAGCAGGCACAAGCCGCGAAATACATCCGCAAGATCTGGCGCGGCGAGGCTTTGGACACGGCGACGGAGGACAAGATCCTCGCCGAATTCGCCGGGCTACTGACCGTTGCCGATCACAAGGCGCGCATGGAATACCTGATGTACCGCAACCGCACGGAACAGGCGAAGCGCTTCGGCGATCTCGGGCAGGCGCAGTCACTCTACAAGGCTTGGGAGGCTGTCTCCAACAAGGCTCCGAACGCCGGCGCGCTGCTGGCCGGCGTCGATGGCAAATGGAACGGCGATCCGGGCTATCTCTTCGCGCGCATCGAATATCTCCGTAAACAGGAAAAATATGCCGAGGCGGCAAAGCTGCTGCAGCAGATGCCGCGCGATCGCGACGAACTGGTCAATGCAGGCGAATGGTGGAACGAGCAGCGAATCGTCAGCCGCGGCCTGGTCGATCAGGGTCAGTTCAAGGCGGCTTACGGCATCGTTTCCAAATATGCGGCGACAACGCCGTCCGACATCGTCGAGGCGGAGTTCCACGCGGGCTGGTACGCCCTGCGCGGGTTGCAGGATGCTACGACCGCGCAGAACCACTTCCGCAAGATCCTGGAATTCTCGAACGGCCCGATCTCGGTGTCGCGCGCATGGTATTGGATGGGGCGTTCGGCGGAAGCCGGCGGCCCGGGCAAGGCGGCCGAATTCTATGCCAAGGCCGCGAGCTATCCGACGACGTTCTATGGCCAGTTGGCCGGCGAAAAGCTTGGCCGCAAGGCCATCAATGTCAGCTACCCCTCGCCGACTCCGGTCGATCGACAGCGCTATACCGCACGCGAAGCGGTGCAGGCGATCGCGCGGCTCGACGCCGCCGGCCACGGCTGGCGTGCCAGCGCACTTTATATCGCGCTCGGCGAGCAGATGCAGAGCCCCGGCGAACTGGCGATTCTCAGTGCCCAGGCCGAGCGGTCCGGTGACCACCATCTGTCGCTGCAGATCGGCAAGAGCGCCTACGCGCGCGGCATCGATGTGGCGGCGCTGGCCTTCCCGATCGGCGTCATTCCCGGCACTGCCAACATTTCAGGCTCAGGCAAGGCGCTCGCCTATGCGATTGCGCGGCAGGAAAGCGCCTTCAACCCGACCGCGGTCTCGGTCGCCGATGCGCGCGGCCTCCTGCAGATTCTCCCGGGCACCGCCAAGGCCGTGGCCAAGCGGCACAACATCACCTATTCCAAGGACAAGCTGACGGCGGATGCCGGCTATAATGCGACGCTTGGCGCACATTATCTCGGTGAGCAGATCGACGCCTTCGGCGGTTCCTACATCATGACATTCATCGCCTACAATGCCGGGCCGAAGCGCGTTCCGGAATGGATCGACCGCTATGGTGATCCGCGCGGCAAGTCTATCGACGCCGTCGTCGACTGGATCGAGCGCATCCCCTTCCCCGAGACGCGGAACTATGTGCAGCGGGTGATTGAGAACTATGAAGTGTACAAGGCAAGGTTGGGTCAGCCCGCCGATATCGAGCGCGACCTGATCGGAGGCCGCTCCTCGTCCTGATGGATGTTTGTGGCTTTTGCCGCTGACCGTTACACTCCTTCGGCAGCAGCGAGGCGTGCCGCATGTGCGAACCGGACGGGCAGGCATTTTCTGAAAGGATGTTTGCCGCCGAAGACGGCCTGCATCTCCACCTCCGGGACTATCACCCGGGTCTTGATGCAACCGGGTCTCGACTCCCGGTCATCGGCCTCGCCGGCCTGACGCGCAACGCGCGCGATTTCCATCAGCTGGCATTGATTCTCTCACAGGATGCTGGAACCCCAAGGCGGGTCATTGCGCTGGACTACCGGGGCCGAGGCCTCTCCGACCGTGATGACAACAAGGCGAACTACAACATTCTCGTCGAAGCTCAAGACGTGATCCATGTTTGCGCTGGTCTTGGCGTCGATCGGGCCATCTTCATCGGCACTTCACGCGGCGGGCTGATTCTTCATATGCTTGCGGCAATCAAGCCGGATCTACTCGCTGCGGTCGTTTTCAACGACATCGGCCCGGTGATCGAGGCCAAGGGTTTGATGCAGATCCGCGACGACCTCAATTCCGCGATACCACCACGAGACTGGGACGACGCCGCCCGGATGCTGCAGGCGCGTCATGGTGCGGACTTCCCTGCCCTCAGTGAACAGGACTGGGCCGAGATGGCTAATGCGATCTACCGGGAGATTGACCGCAGGATTATCGCGGATGTCGATCCGGCTATTGCTGCGCAGTTGATGACGATCGATTTCGAGAAGCCGCTGCCGGATCTGTGGAGCCAGTTCGACGCTCTCGCCGGCGTGCCGATGATGGTGATACGCGGCGAGAATTCGGCGCTGCTATCGGAGACAACAGTCGAAGAGATGGTGGCGAGGCATCCCGCTGCGAAGCGGGTCTTGGCACGGGAACAGGGCCATCCACCGTTGCTTCACCTTCAGCCGATGACCAATGAGATCATGTCGTTTCTGGCTTCCGTCTGACAAAGACGGCGAAACATCATCAGACCACTTTCCGGAGCTGACGATTATCAGAAACTCGACGCACCTACCGCCGCGACAAAAATATGGCCTA
>UCIT01000030.1 GCA_900472625.1 Hyphomicrobiales bacterium
GACAAAATCTGAGGGGATGAGGGCGTGACCTGACGGCACACCCTCCGTAACGAGCGCTCGCCAGCGGGCGCTGATCCGACAACAGAAAAACTGCTCCAGCTTCAGGCGCTCGTCGCCAGAGGCGATGGCACCCCATTGCCATTGGCAGGGCTCAAAAGAGGAAGTCAGGGGAAGGACATGAACTCAGAAATTCTCACGGCTGCCAACGGCGGGGCTCTGCCGCCTCTGGCAAGCCGGATCTTCAAGATGCCGGCAGCCTTCATCATCTGCTTTTACGTCGTTCTTTATGCGATCTATGCATTAGTCGATGAGAAAGCCTTGTCGGCCTATACGTTCACCAATCTGGTGAACAACGCAACGCCTTTGGCGCTGGCGGCTGCCGGGCAGACCCTTGTCGTGCTCACGCGGGGTTTCGACCTGTCGATCGTCGGGTCAATCTCGATTGCGAACGTCCTGATGGCCGTCATTCCGTTGGAAGGGCCAGGAGGCGCCGCTGCAAGTTTGGTCATGTGCATGGCAGCGGGAGCGCTGGTCGGATGCTGCAGCGGTTATCTCGTCGCCTACCGCAATCTCCAGTCAATCGCGGCAACACTTGGCGTGATGATCGTCTGTCAGGGAATCGCCCTGCTCATTCTCAGCGCCCCTGGCGGAATGGTCGCCGAATGGGTCAGCTACGAACTGACGGACAGTCTGTTTGGCGTCATTCCCGTTGCCCTGTTGTTCCCGGCTGCAGTCATCGTCGCCTGGCTGCTGCTGGGGCGCACCGATCTTGGCGCAGCCTTCTATGCAGTCGGCGCCGACGAAACCGCCTCAAGTCTTTCCGGTATCCCGGTGAAGCGAACCCGCCTTCTATCCTACATCTTCGCGGGAAGTTTCTATGGCATGGCCGGATACATGCTGAGCGCACAGACGGCCACTGGTGATCCGAATGCCGGAATGCCCTTCCTGCTTCTCTCCTTTGCCGCTGTGGCGCTTGGAGGAACCAGCCTTGCAGGCGGACGCGGCAGCCTTGTCGGAAGCATCTTCGGCGCTGCCACTTTGATGCTCATGCAGAAGGTTCTGTTTTCCGGCGGGATTTCGTCCTTCTACATCGGCCTTTTCCAAGGCGTCCTGCTCCTCCTCGCCATCCTCCTTAGCCGCGTTCTGGAACGCACCAGCAACAAGGGAACGAAAAGATGACTGCAATACCGTCCCCGGAGACGATCGAAAAGGTGATCGACCGGCGTGGTGCAACCCGCATCGAACCGGAAACCATGACGGCAGTCATTCTCGCCGTGACAACCGTCGCGATGATCCTGTTGTCCAAGCTGATCAGCCCCGCGCTGGGTTCCTGGAGCCAGGTGATGACCATCCTAACGCTCGGTTCCTTTCTGCTCGTCGTCGCCTTCGGTCAGGGTCTTGTCGTGCTCACGGGAGGGCTTGATCTTTCCATTCCCAGCACTTTTATGCTGGGCGGCGTGCTGAGCGCCGGCCTCATCGGCAGCCAGGATGATGGCGCGTTCTACCTCATGCCGTTCATCCTTCTGATCGGAGCGGCGATTGGGGCTGCGAGCGGCATTGGTGTCGCTCTCCTGAAGGTTCCGCCCTTCATCATGACGATGGGCATGAGCATCATCATCGGCTCGGCCGCACTCGGATATTCCGGCGGCAGCACACTTGGAGCATCGCCAACATTTCTCGCAACCCTGATGGCCGGCAAGACGCTCGGTATCCCCAACATCCTCACCTTCATCGTGCTCTTCTCAATCGCGGGATGGATCATCCAGGCCCGGACAAGCTTCGGACGCAGCCTTTATGCGCTCGGGTCGAGCAATGCGGCCGCGCGGATCGCCGGCGTCCACGTCGATGGAATGACGATCGCCGTCTATGCTGTGAGCGGGCTGTGCGCAGCCTTTGCCGGAGCGATGCTCACCGGCTATTCCAACGGTGCGACGTTGCGCATGGGGGATGCGTATCTGCTGCCCAGCATTGCCGCCGTCGTCGTCGGGGGCTCATCGATCCTCGGAGGCTCGGGAAGCTTTACCGGCACCATCTGCGGCGTCCTGTTCCTCTCGACCATTGAATCGGTGATCGCCGCCACGGGCCTCGACCAGGGTTGGCGTCTCATAATATCCGGCGCAATCGTCCTCGTCGCCATTCTCGTTCAGCAAGCCCCGCTGCTGGCCATCTTCGGTAAGCGGCGCACCCAGACATAAAACACCTGATCAA
Organism: Hyphomicrobiales bacterium; assembly: GCA_900472625.1. GTDB lineage: Bacteria > Pseudomonadota > Alphaproteobacteria > Rhizobiales > Rhizobiaceae > Rhizobium. The sequence continues at coordinate 2,209 of UCIT01000030.1, forward strand.
GGAGCAATGAAACCGCACGCCTTCCTATTCTCCAACCTCAACAACAACTAAAAAGGGAACAATGAAATGATAAGACAACTTTTGAAGCGCGCAACGGGCGTTCTTTTAGCCGCCTCCACCCTCGTGGCCGCTTTTGCGCCGCTGAGCTTGGCCTATGCCGAAGAACAGAAGAAGTTCAAGATCTACCTTAGCCTCTCCTACAGCGGGAACAACTGGATGAGCGAGACGGCGAACATTATCAAGGCGCTCGCGAAGACACCGCCCTATGACCAGATGGTCGAACTCACCGAAGTGATTTCCGGCACTGACCCCCAAGCGCAGATCGCCGCCTATGAAAGCATGATTGACGCGGGTGCGGACGGCATCATCAGCTTCCCGATTTCGCCGACGGCGCTTAATCGCGTCGTCAAGCGCGGCTGCGACCGCGGCGTAAAATTTTTCATGTATGATGCCACCATTACCGAAAGCTGCGCCTACAATGTCAGCTACATCTCAGCCGGTTTCGGAGAGAACACCGCTCAGGCACTTGTGAATGCACTTGACGGAAAGGGCAAAATCTTTCTCGTGCGCGGTGTTCCCGGCACGTCGGTTGACAAGCGCCACACGGATGGTGCGAAGGCAATCTTCGCAAAGTATCCCGGCATCCAGATCGTCAGCGAATATTACGGCATGTGGGATGACCGCATTTCGCAACAGGAGACGGCAAAGGCGCTTGCAGCGTTTCCTGATGTCGACGGTATCTGGGCTCAGCTCGGCGAGGCGGGAACCCTCAACGCCGTCGCAGAGCGCGGCGGCAAGATGATCCCGATCACCGGCGAAAACATGAATGGATTTCGTCTCGGCTTACTGAACGAAGACTATATTAAGCGCGGCCTGAAGGGCGTTTCTGCCGGTTCGCCGCCGTCAACCGCCGGATATGCGTTCAAGATGATGATGGAAGTCCTTACCAAGCAGCGCAAACTGGATCCCGTCAGCATCGAATACCCGCTGCCATGGGCGACTTCCGACGAAATCAAGATCTGTGATGGCGCGAAGATTGTCGACGGGTGCAACGTGTTTGATGCGAAGCTCGTTCCGCAAGGTTTCTCGACAGTCATTCATGACGATGTTCTCCTCCCGGAAATCGATCTGCGCGCAGCCCTTAAAGGTATCCCCATGGACGGCATGACGATTCAGCCGCTTCCTGAGGAATTCGTGGTTGCTCGTCCGGAACCCGGCATCAACTGCCAGCGGTGCGAGGCCCCTGCCGATCACTACAAGCTGACCAAGGTACAGCCAACGGTCTTGCCCTGAAGCCCTGCAGGGGGCTGGCCGCAACAAGCCAGCTCCCAATGCATCTACTGGAGTTAGTAAACATGAGAGATCATGAAAAACCGGCTATTGAAATGCAGCAGGTGTCCAAAGCATACGGCGCGACCGTTGCCTTGGAAAATGTGACGTTTTCGATACAGCCCGGCGAGGTGCAGGCGCTTCTCGGCGAGAACGGTGCCGGAAAGTCGACCCTCGTCAAGATTCTAACGGGAGTCGTCCGCCCCGATACTGGCGCCCTGTTTCTGAACGGAAATCGGTACACGCCCGCCAATGTTCTCGAGGCGCGTGCCGCAGGTGTCAGTACAGCGTTTCAGGAATTGAGCCTCGTTCCCAATCTGACGGTTGCCGAAAATTTCTTTCTGCCACGAATGCTGAAGGACGCAAGCCGCCTCACGTCATTGAAGATTATGACCCAGCGAGCAGCCGAAATTCTCGCTCGCTTCGGCCTCGAGACCGTGAACCCTGCAAGGATCGTGAGCGACCTGCCGCTGGCGGATCGACAGCGGATTGAAATTGCGCGAGCGATGGAGCGAAAGCCGAAGGTACTTATTCTCGACGAGCCGACTGCGGCGCTAGCGGACGTGGAATGGCTCTTCCGTCTGGTGCGCGACCTCCAGGCAAAGGACACAGCGATCCTCTACATCTCGCACCGCCTTGCGGAAATTAGGGCTCTAGCACAACGCGCGACAATCCTCAGGAGCGGCAGCAGTGTTGCCACCGTCGGCCTCTCCGAGGCGTCTGACTCCGATATTTTCGAGATGATGGTCGGTCATGGTGTCGGGGAAAGAAAGCCGACGCGCATATCCGATTCCGCTAACAAGCCAAAGCCGGTGCTGACGGTCAACGACCTTCAGGGCTCAAACGTCGATAGCGTGTCTCTAGTTCTTGGAGAGGGCGAAATCGTAGGGGTCGCAGGCCTCGACGGACAGGGGCAACGGGAAATGTTCCGCATCTTAGCCGGCCATACAAAACCATCTGGCGGTCAAATCATTCTCGGCGATCGCCCCATGCGCTTCACAAATCCCCGCTCGGCGCTTCGTTCTCCCGGCGGGATCGCATTCGTTCCCGAGGAGCGCAAGACGGAGGGCATTTTCCCCAGTCTGACATCGACGAACAACATCACGATCTCGATGCTTAGAAAACTTGCGCGCTTCGGGCTCGTTACGCGGCGACGCGAGGCCACTTTCGCGAGGAAACCGGCCGAGGCGGTCGAACTCAACCTGCGCTACATGTCCTTCAAGATCGGCAATCTTTCAGGTGGCAACCAGCAAAAGGCAATCATCGCCCGTGCGCTGCTGACCGGGGCAAAAATCCTGCTGCTGTTCGATCCTACGCGTGGCGTCGATGTCGGCACCAAACAGACCATCTACAATGCGATCCGCAAGCATGCAGAAGGCGGTGGTAGCGTCCTTGTCTACTCCTCCGAACTGCCCGAACTGATCGAACTCTGCGATCGGTGCCTCGTCATGTACGGCTCCGAGATCAGCGCCGAACTTACACGCGACGAAATGGACGAACGAAAAATGGTGGCGATTATGACAGGCAACATCGCCGCCGAAGCCCGATCTGCCGAAACCTTGTAGTCGCAGTCAAAGGAAAATGTCATGAAAAAACTAATTGCCTACAAGGCAACCTCGGTACAATTCGAGCCAACTTTGTTTGAAAAGAAGCGCAACATCGAGCGCTTGTCCGCGCTGGTCGAAGAAGCCGCCCGAGACGGCGCGAAACTCATAACAACGCCGGAAATGGGCACGACCGGATACTGCTGGTTCGACCGGGAAGAAGTCGCGCCTTATGTGGAGCCGATTAACGGCCCGACCACTGCGCATTTTCACGAAATCGCGTGCCGACACGACTGCTACATCGTTATCGGCATGCCCGAGGTCGATGAAGCGACCGGTCTTTATTACAACTCGGCCGTTCTGATCGGACCTGAAGGCGTCGTCGGCCATCACCGCAAGAGCCATCCCTATATTTCCGAACCGAAGTGGTCTGCGCCTGGCGACCTTGGCCATCAGGTCTTCGAAACGAACGTCGGCCGCATCGCCCTGCTGATCTGCATGGACATCCACTTCATTGAAACCGCCCGTCTGGCGGCCATCGGTGGGGCCGATGTCATCTGCCATATCAGCAACTGGCTCGCCGAACGTACGCCCGCGCCATACTGGATCAGCCGCGCCTTCGAAAACGGATGCTACCTACTGGAGAGCAACAGGTGGGGTCTAGAACGCAGTGTGCAGTTCAGCGGCGGTAGCTGCGTCATCAGCCCGGATGGCGAAGTCCTCAGCACAGTGGACAACGGGGATGGACTTGCGACCTCGCTTATCGATCTTTCCAAGGTCGAGCGCTCTGACAGGCTCCAGGACAGACGACCTGAACTGTACACGACATTGATGTCCAATACGTTCTCCTGGAACCCGAGAGACTTTTTCGGACTGTATGGCCGCAAACCAATTCCCGCCGGACGGAAGTCGCGCGTCGCGGTCGGACAGTTCCTCCCTGTTTCCGATGTAAATGCCAATCTCGAACGGATCGCTGAATTCGCGAATTCGGCGGCCACGGGGCACGCCGCTGACCTTCTTGTATTGCCTGAGCTTGCTATTTCCGGTTCCGGCATTAATGCCGAGCAAATCAATGGTCGGTCCGTCATGAGGCTGACCGAGATTGCCGCCTCGGAAACCATTCATATTGTCGCCGGATTTGCTGAGAAAGACGGAGATAGGCTCTACAACACCGCAATTCTTGTCGGCCCGGAAGGAGTTGTCGGTAGTTACCGCAAGATCCATCTGACCGATGAGGACAGGACCTGGGCATCTGCCGGTGATCGTTGGGCTGTGTTCGATATCCCGGCAGGTCGTATCGGACTGATGATCGGCTACGATGCGGCATTTCCGGAAAGCGGCCGAATTCTTGCACTCAACGGCTGCGATATCGTCGCATGCCCAGCATCTCAGCCCGACCGGTTCGTCGAGGGTCATTCAGGGACGAGTATTGAGCAGAACTTCCCAATTCCAACCGGCGCCGATCCGCACCACTGGCATCACTTCCGCGTCAGAGCTGGTGAAAACAATCTCTATCTTGCTTTCGCTAACATCATAGACCCAGAGAACGGCTATATCGGAAAGAGCGGTATATTCGGGCCCGACACATTCGCATTCCCCCGGCAGGAGGCGATAAAATTTTCCGGCGAGGGTCTTGTATCAAGCGAAATCGATACATCTAATCTGGAAAGCGCCTACCCGACCAACGTCGTTCGGCGAAAGGATCTGGTTGCCATGCGTCTGCCTCACCACTACGGGATGCTCGTCGCGCCGGGTTCACAGCTCTCCAAATGATCAGGACCGGCCCAATCACTTGCATGATGCACTGTTCCAAACAAACGGGGCATTGCCATTTCCTAACTGCGGGCTTGGTTCTATCTCATCGTAGGCGGCCGGTGAAATCGCGCTAAGTTGACGTGTGACATCTCGGCTCGTCAAACTGAAGTTTTCTCCTTTAGACAAATTATTTCGAGCGATCTTGGCCATCGCGGCCAAGTCGAACGCTTCCGTATTTGAGCCGAAAAAAGCCAGACACGTGTTCGGAGTCGGCGTGACGTCGAGTAAACGACGGAATGCGAGCCTGTGCACGAAGCACGCCCCATCGTTTGATGCCGGGAACCGGAGAGCATCGATTTCGCTCCGCCATTCGACAGAAATATTGGACATGCTGCAACATTTAAGAGTTCACAGACACTGTCAATAACGCGCATTTTAGCTCGGACAGAATTAGGCGCCGTTTCGGGCAGGTTAAATAAGGCACCAAACTACTTTGCGACCGAACAACAACGTCCGGTGGCTGCTGACGCTATCCGAGTAACCCGCTGCCTCATGGCGCAATAGCCCTAAACCGGTTCGGTCCTACTGAACATTGACCGGATCCGTCTGTTGGCGATTGACGACTAAAGCCTCGCTCTTGCTGCTGTTGATATGGAACTACGATTTTCGACCCTCTGGGCACTGCCAAGATGTGTAGAACAATCTTTCCGCTGTTCCCGGTCGCCATCGTTCCGAAGCCAACTTCGAAATCGCCGACCGGTAGGCGGTGTGTGATGACCTTGCGTAAGGCACGCCCGTGTTCTTGAAAATCGGCAGTGAGTTCATATCGGCGCGAATGCCGATCGATCGTTCACCGGTACCATTTGTCGGAGATCCAACGACGCCCGTTCCGGCCAGCCCTCAATGAACTTTCAGGCCTAAAGCTTCAAGTTTGGACGCTGTGAGGTTGCTGGACTCGAACTCGGCATACGCTAGTTTGGGTTCCAGTGCAGGTGATGTCGCCATGAAGTCATCTCATCTATGGACGGCAATAGCTTCGCCCTGTTTGCCGCTGGTCTTGATCTCGCAAAAACAGTCTTTCAAGCTCACGGCGTCGATACTCCGGCCAAACTGTTCATCAACGTCGCCTTGGAAGCAGCGAATTGTCGGCATTTTTGCCAATCTGCCGCCAGCTCCGATTGCGATCGAAGCCTACTCAAGCCCTCATCACTGGGCGCGGGAGCTTGCCGCTTTGGGACACAACATTCGGCTCATTCCGCCGCGATATGTCAACCCTACGTTGAACGGGAATGAGGCCGACGCGGCAGACGCTGAGGCGATATGTGAGGCTGCGGGTCGGCCGAGCACGCGCGTTGTCCCGATCAAGACTCTAAATAAGAAGGTATTGCTCGTTCTGCATCAGCCTCGTTCATTGCGTGTTCGGCAACTAACGCAATCTCAGTGATATTTTCCTGCAATCCCGGGTCAAGCGTCAGCGCTAATCAACGTTCCTAGATGTCGAGATGCAAATCGTCGCCTTCGGCAGGAACTGAGCAACAGATGAGAGCTTCTCCCGCTTCCATCTGATAGCTGGGCTTGGACAGGTAACTCACTGCACCCTTGACGACACGCACCCTACACTCACCACAATTACCGGCACGGCAGCTGTATGACGGCGACAGCCCGCGTTCCTCGGCAAGCTCCAGGAGCGTGCCGCTTTCCGGCTTCCATCTTGTTTCCTTGGCCAATTGCGTGAAGACGACCTTCGTCGGCGCGGTGGCGGCGGCTGGATTGGCTGGCCGTCTTTCCGTATCGCTCGGCTCCTTGTCGCGTTTCAGCGCCGATGGACCGAATGCTTCTGCATGGATGCACCCCTCGCCGATATTTAGTCTTCGGAGCCCGTCATGGACCGACTGCATGAAGGCCGGCGGCCCGCAGAGGTAGAATTCGTAGTCGCCGAACGGCAGATGCGCCTTCAGCAGGTCGATATCGATGCGTCCTACGGCATCGTAATGACCTTCATCCCGCGCTTCCGGCGCACTCAACACGCGGATGTCCCGCACGCTGCCGTCACCACGCTGAACCAGTTCGCCGATCTCCTTGTCAAAGGCGCGCTCGGACGCTGTTCGCGATGACCGGAACAACCAGACCGGTCGGCGATGCCGGGTTCGGTCTCCCTCCTGAACGACATGTCGCAGCATGGACAGCATCGGCGTGATGCCGATGCCGGCGGCAAGCAGCACGGCAGGACGCCTACGTTCCATCGCATCGATGACGAAGGCGCCGCCCGGAGCCATCGCCTCGATCTCGCCTCCTGGCTCAAGGCTGTGCAGAAGCTGCGAGCCCTTGCCGTCGCGCTTGACGCTCAACCGGTAGGAATTGCCCGATGGCGCACTCGATATCGTATAGCTCCGCCGGATGAAGCGATCCTCGTCGGCGATGCGGATCGGAAGATGCTGGCCGGCCTTGTGGGGAATCAGCGCATCGCCGTCAGACGACACGAGATGGATCGAGCGTATCGTGTCACTTTCGTCGACGACCTGCTCGACCCGCAGGCGCCGCCAGCTTTTTGCCCTCAGGGCTGCCTCTACACGCTGCTCCGCTTCCGTCCAGCTTCCTGTCATGAGGCTGCTTGGAGAAAAACCGTCTTCGGCAAGGGTCCAGCGCAGCGGTAACGCATCCGGCCGCAGCACCATCTTTTCTGGAAACACGCGCCACAACCGCTCCGCGCCTTCGAAAGCCGCAATCTCGGGCGACTCCAGGATGACCTCGACCCTGCCGGTGACCTGCAGCATGCTGCCGGTTTCGTGATCGACGAACAGCAGCCCGGCGCGCGGGTTGACGATAAAATTTCCGAGCGTGTTGAAGAACAGATTGCCGTTGAAGTCCGGCACCGTCAGCCCCCCATCCGCATCGACGCGCACGAACCCGGTCTTGCCACCGCGATGGGACACGTCCACCTGACGCCCCTCGTCGCCCCGATTGGCATAGGATGCCACGAAGAAGGTGTCGGCACCGGCGATGATCCGGTGCGCCTCATCGTTCAGGGCCCTTGACACGGAGGCCGGCGCGGACGCCGTCACGGCCGGGTCACGCACGAACTCGAAATGCCGGTTCTGGATATAGCGCGGACAATTGCCGAAGCTCTGGCTGACGGCGACATCGAAACGGCGGTCGTCATGCCGACGGATCGTGCCGTTCAGCCGGTTCCGGCGTCGCGTGATGAGATCGACGCCGACGAGGCCGATCGGGTCTCCGTCTTCCATGCCGCGCTCTGCCGGGTCGGCCGCGTCGCGACCGGCCTCGATGGCAAGTGTTAGGGGATCGGGAGAATGCAGAAAGCCGGGCCGGCCGGCACGGAGGGTCGCCCAAGGCGCGCCATCCGGATCGACGGAGCCGATCGCGACAAAGGGCAGAAGCGGAAAGAACTCGCGATGCTGGTCGAGCAGGAAGGGGCGCAGCACCCTTCGGCC
>UCIT01000044.1 GCA_900472625.1 Hyphomicrobiales bacterium
CTTGAGGCCGGCGATATCGGCCTGAAGCCCGGCTGCGGCTGGCTGCCGCCCGCCTGGCTTCCGGAGGATGGGGTTCGACGGGCCGTGCGATCGCTTTCGCGCGCCGACGGGCCGGTGCTTCTGGCCTACGGCTCGCCGCTCGGCCTGCCGCCGCTGCGCCAGCTGATCGCGCGGCGGATGGCCGACAAGCGGATCGGCGCCTCGCCGGACCAGATCATCCTGACCGAATCAGGGATACAGGCGATCGACCTGCTCTGCCGGTTCCTGATCGAGCCGGGTGACACTGTCATGGTGGACGATCCCTGCTATTTCAATTTCCACGCCCTTTTGCGAGCGCACCGGGCGAAGATCGTCAGTGTGCCCTACACGCCATCAGGCCCTGATATCGAGGCGTTCGCGCGCGTTGTAGCGGAGCACCGGCCGAGGCTCTACGTCACCAATTCGGCGCTTCACAATCCGACCGGCGCGATCCTCTCGCCGGTGACCGCGCACCGAATGCTGAAGATCGCCGAACAGTTCGACCTTACCATCATCGAGGACGACATCTTCGCCGATTTCGAACATGTTACCGCCCCTCGCCTCGCCGCCTTCGACGGGCTCGACCGGGTCATCCATATCGGCAGCTTCTCGAAGACGCTGTCGGCCTCGGCGCGCTGCGGTTTCATTGCCGCCAAGCCGGACTGGATCGGCGGGCTGACGGATCTGAAGATCGCCACCTCGTTCGGCGGCGGCCGGCACGCGGCGCAGCTGGTGCTGAGCGTGCTCAGCGACGGCGGCTACCGGAAACATATCGAGACGCTGCGCGGGCGGCTGTCCAAGGCGATGTTCGATGTGTCGGCCAGACTGAAGACGCTCGGCATCGTGCCATGGCTGGAGCCGCAGGCCGGAATGTTCCTGTGGTGCCGGCTGCCCGATGGCATCGACGCCGCTGATGTGGCGCGTGCAGCACTCGAGCGCGATGTGGTGCTGGCGCCCGGCAACGCCTTCAGCCTGTCTCAGACGGCGACAGATTTCATGCGGTTCAACGTGTCGCAGACGCTGGATCCGAAGGTGTTCGAGGTTCTGGAGCAGGCGTTGGCGTCGGCGCGAGTGAAGGTCTAGCGGCGATGGTCATTCATCCGCGGCATTGGAAGATCGCGGCATGAGGCCAATTATTTTGCACGGCATTGTCGCAACACGGTCTGGCCGTTCGTCTTTGCTTCGGTGACATCAGGGAGGAAACGCATGGCCATTGTCGATGACGAACTTGTCCGTTTTGCCGCGCAAGGCGCGCAAGCACTGCCTGATGCGGATGGCGACGGCGTCGTCGATCACGACGGAGCCGAGATCTGGTATGCGCGATATGGCGACGGTCCGACGGTGTTTCTGCTACATGGCGGGCTCGGCCACAGCGGCAACTGGGGTTATCAGGTGGATGATCTGGTTGGGTCCGGCCGGCAGGTGGTCGTCATCGACAGCCGGGGGCATGGGCGCAGCACCAGGGATAATCAGCCGTTCGGCTACGACCTGATGGCGTCGGATGTGCTCGCGGTGATGGACGCGCTGGATATCGAGAAGGCCGCGCTTGTCGGCTGGAGCGACGGGGCGTGCACGTCGCTCGTTCTCGCCGACCAGCATCCGGAACGGGTCAGCGGTGTGTTCTTCTTCGCGTGCAGCATGGATCCGTCAGGCGTGAAGCCGTTCGTGCCGACACCCGTGATCGATCGTTGCTTCAACCGGCACCGGATGGATTACTCGGCGCTTTCGCCCACGCCCGACCAGTTCGATGCATTCGTCGAGGATGTCAGCGCGATGATGGCGACGGAGCCGAACTATTCGGCGGCAGACCTCAATTGTATCCGCGTGCCTGTCGCGGTGGCGCTGGGGGACGGCGACGAGTTCATCAAGCCGGAGCATGCCGCGCATCTGGTGCGCAGCATTCCGGGCGCCGAATTCATCGGGCTCAAAGGCGTCAGCCACTTTGCGCCGCTGCAGCGGCCGGAGCTATTCAATCGCGCCGTGCTCAATTTTCTCGACCGGTTGGCGTGAGGCTCAGAGGCCGATTTCCTTAGCCCATGGCGGGTTGGCGCCGGCGCGCGAGACGGTGACGGCGGCTGCCTTGGCACCGAGCGAGAGTGCGTTGGTGAGCGCCTTTTCGTCGAGCGCGGCGACCTGCGCCTTCGTCAGTAGCCCGTCCATCTTCAGCGAGGCGAGCACACCAGCGTCGAACGTATCGCCGGCACCGACCGTGTCGACCACCGTGACGCGCTGGCTGGGGACGGTCACCTTGCGCTCGCTGGTATATCCGGATGCGCCTTCTGCACCCTTGGTGATGACGACGAGCTTGGCGCCGTGCTTCAGCCAATAGGCGGCGAGATCGTCATGGCTGCCGTCGAGGCCGAACCATTCCAGATCCTCGTCGGAGAATTTCAGGATATCGGACTTGGCGGCCATGCGCTTGATGCGCGCCATGTGGGCGGCCTTGCCCTTGATGAAGCCGGGGCGGATGTTGGGGTCGAGCGAGATGACGCGCTTGGCCGCCTCGCGGTCGAGCAACGCCTCGTAGGTCTCGCCGCAGGGGCTGGGGATGAGGCTGATAGCGCCGAAGTGCAGCGCTTCGCAATCGTCGCCGAGCGCGGGCAGATCCGATGTGGTGATCATGCGGCCGGCGGTGCCCTCGTCATAGAAGGCGTAGGTGGCCTGGCCGTTGACCAGCTTGACGAAGGCAACGGTCGAGGGGCGCGGGGTGATGGCGCAGAGGCTGAAGTCGACATTGCTCGCCTTCAGCGTATCGCGCAGGATTTCGCCCATCATGTCGTCGGCAAGGCCGGTGAAGAACGAGGTCGGAATGCCCAGGCGCCCGAGCGCGATCGCCGTGTTGAAGATGGCGCCGCCGGCATAGGGCGCGAAGCCCTTTTCGCCGAGCGTCGTCTCCCGCGGCAGCATGTCGATCAACGCTTCTCCACAGCACAAAATCATGTCCGTCTCCCAAGGGCATTACGATCTGTCGATGCTCAACGGATTAGATAGTTTCGTGGCAAAAGCAAAGCGCCGTGAGCAATTATTCACTCAAAGTGATGACACGCCACCATTGCGTCCCGACCAGGCCAGCGGCGCGTCGAGGAAGGCCTCGACCTCGCTCAGCGTCTTCTCGTCGAACAGCTTCTGTTCCCTGGCGACAGCCAGCACCTCGCGCCAGGTGGCGATGTGGTGGAGCTTGACCTTGCCATCCGCAAAGCGCAGCGCGCCTTCATCGAAGATGTTGTAGTAGAAGAGCGCCATGCCGTGATCGACGATGCCGCCGGCAGCGCGGATGGCGTCGATGAACTTGAACATGCTGCCACCCGCCGTCGTCAGGTCCTCGATGACAAGGACGCGCGAACCCTCGGGCATGTTGCCCTCGATCTGGGCGTTGCGGCCGTGGCCCTTGGGCTGCTTGCGGACGTAGATCATCGGCAGGCCGAGGCGATCGGCCAGCAGCGCCGCGAAGGGGATGCCCGCCGTTTCGCCACCGGCAATGCAATCGAACTGTTCGAATCCGGCGTCGCGCAGGACGACGCTCGCGGCAAAATCCATGACCGTCGAGCGCACGCGCGGGAAGGAAAGCAGCTTGCGGCAGTCGATATAGACGGGACTCGCCATGCCCGATGACAGCTTGTAGGGGTGGCTGGCGTTGAAGTGCACCGCCTTGATCTCCCAGAGCATCTTCGCCACCAATTCTGCCATGACTTTGCGGTCGGTGAATGTTGCCTGGATCATTGCGCTCTCCTTTGCTCAAACTTATGGGCCAATAGCAGCAAGTTCGGAAAGTTTCCAGAACGGCGCGTGGACCTGCGAGAAGAATGCAACAAAAATGCGGGCAGCATCTCAGGACCGACCTCCTGCCTGTCTACCACCACAGGATGCGAAAACACACTAGCGGCACCTCATGGGAGAGGCAGCGATTCGCTAAAAACGCGAACAGGTCAAGAAGAGGCAAACCTTGACTGGTATTTCGTTTGCGGACAATTTGAGTTTCCACAATCTTCACGCAATTTTAGACATTCGTCATACGTGTTGTTGTGCAGGCATTTACCAAACGGCCCTGCCCTTCGGCGGTCAGAACGCTAAAATTTGAATGATATAATTAAGAACGCGGTGAAATGTCCCGGCCATGTTCGCGGCACTTAAGACACCTTCAAGGAGCCCAGAATGCACCTGACGATGTTCACCGTTTTACAGAAGTTCAGCAGGTCGCTGACGTTCAAGATTTTCTCGATATGCTTCGTCTCGACGCACGTGCCGCTTCTGGCTCTTGTCGCCTACCTCTTCACTGGTTTTCGCAGCGATGCACTGCCCGTATTGCTGCTGGTGCTGGCCGCGACGCTGATCGGCACGGCGTTTTGCCTGGCGTGCGTGTGGGCGCTGATCCGGCCGCTGCACGAGGTTGCGGGCGTGGTCGAGGCCTATCGCTCCAGTGGCGTCGTCAAGACGGTTCGCAGCAAGCGCAAGGATGAGGTCGGTATCGTCTCGAACGGCGTTTCGGTGCTGATCACCGAACTGGATGCCACGCTGGCGCAACTGCGACGGCAGGCAACGACCGATGTTCTTACCGGCCTTGGCAACCGCCGCTGGCTGAAGGACATCGGCGCATTGGAAATCGCACGTGCCGCCCGCGAACGCACACCGCTCTCAGTCGTGGTGTTCGACCTCGACCATTTCAAATCGATCAACGACGAGTTCGGCCATGATGTCGGCGACCAGGTGCTGATGATGGCCGGCGCGACGATCCAGCACAATCTGCGCCCATATGATATCGCCGCGCGGATCGGTGGCGAAGAATTCTGCCTGGTGCTTCCGCGCACCGATGTCGATGCGGCGGTCAACATCGCCAACCGTCTGCGTCTGCAGCTGGAAACCAAGGCGGTCGGTCCGCTTCCGGCCAAGCGGGTTACGGCAAGCTTCGGCGTCTATCATGGCGACCCGACGAGCGAGACGCTGAAATCCATGTTGATGGCAGCGGACAGGGAGCTCTATGCCGCCAAGAACGGTGGTCGCAACGCAGTTCGCTCGACGGTCGCCCGCTCGATCATGGACGCCAGGATACGCGCCTGATCGAGCAAGCGATACGCCGGCAAGCCGACCGCTGAGACAGCGGCGCGTTTCTCTGCTACTGCCAGATCTGTAACGACCGGAACGGGAGGCCATCGTTATGACAGTCATTCTTGTTCTCGCACTTATCATCGCCGCGATCGGCAGCGGTCTCGTGGCTGGCACCTTCTTTGCCTTTTCCACCTTCGTCATGCCCGCTTTCACGCGCATTTCCGCGGAGCAGGGCATCGCCGCGATGAACTCGATCAACACCACGATCCTGCGGTCGCCCTTCATGATGCTGTTCATACCGACGGCGATCCTGTGCCTGCTGATCGGTGTTCTCGCAGTGATGCACTGGCGGGAGGGCGCGAGCATCTGGATGCTTGGCGGCGCCGTTGTCTACCTGCTTGCATCCTTTGCCTCGACCATCGCCTTCAACGTTCCGATGAATGACGCTCTCGCAAAGGTTTCCGGCGGTAGCGCCGAGGCAGCGGCGCTGTGGTCGGACTACCTTCGAAACTGGACGTGGTGGAACCATGTGCGGACCGTGGCTTCGACGTTCTCGTCAATCGCATTTGTCCGAGCCCTCATGTTGATCTGATGGCCGCGTGCTGGAAGCGTCGCCCTTCCAGCACGTCGGTCCGGTCAGCTTCGTTCGCAGAAGGTGACGCGGTTGTTGAAGGGGTCGATGACCTCCATCTCCAGCCCCCACGGCGCCTCCCTGACGCCGGGTTTCATATACCGGTACTGCTTGGCCGCGAGCTCGGCCTGAAAGGCGCGGACGCCGGTGACCGGCACGAAGGCCCTGGCGCCGGGGCTGGCGTCGCCCGAATGCTCGCTCAAATGCAGCAGCATGCCGCTGCGCGACACCTGGCAATAAAGCGGGAACTGTTCGCCAAACCGGTGTTCCCAATCCAGCGTGAAGCCGAGGAAGCCGCAGTAGAATTCCTTCGCCTTGTCGACATCGAAGATGCGGAAGATCGGGATCGGCGGCTCGATGGCGATGGCGGGCTTGGCCACCTCCGCCTCATCCAGCTTGGCAGACAGGATGTTCCACTGGTCGAACCCGAACTGGCGGGCGACGATCTCCAGCGTTTCGCTGTGGCTAACGGTGACATCGCGGCTGGCGAGCGCCTGGCGCAGTGCCTTGGCCATGAGTTTGGCATCGCGAAAATCGCGCATGATTGCATTCCTTCCGTTGGCGGCAAACAGGACGATCAGTGCCCGCGTCTGCTGACCCGTTCGCCATCAATCGCCACACGGCAAGGGATGTGAAGGATATGCGTGAATGCATTCACCATTGCGCTTTCGCGCCGCGGGGCGGCTGGCTGCATCCGGCCGTCCGCAGCATACGAAAACTGGCGATGGCGATCAAGAGCCCGGATCAGGAGGCCGTGCGCGCCGTATCGACGGGAACCGCCTGCAGATGGCTGGCGAGTTCGACGCGGTTGCGGCCGGCACGCTTGGCGGCGTAAAGTGCCTTGTCGGCAGCGCTCAGCATGAGGTCGAAGGCCACGGGCTTGGCACGACCCGCGGCAACACCGACACTCACCGTGCACCTGGCGATCTCTCCGTCAATGTCGATCTCGCGTGCCTCGAAGGCCTTGCGGATGCGCTCGGCGACAATCTCGGCACGGCCGGGCATGACGTGCTGCAGCACCATTGCGAACTCCTCGCCGCCATGGCGGGCCACCGTGTCGCTGCCGCGGCAATTGGCCGTCAACTCATCGGCGAACACCTTGAGGACGCGGTCTCCGCCGGCATGGCCGAAGCTGTCGTTGATGGATTTGAAATGGTCGATGTCGAAGACCAGCACGGCCGTCGTCGCGCCCATGACGCCGGTGCCGTGGCGATCGAACAGGGCACGGCGATTGAGCAGACCGGTGAGCGGATCGGTGGAGGCGTCGGCGCGGTGGCGTGCCGCCATTCGCCATTGATGCAGCGCAAGCGACAGGGCGCCGATACCGGTCATATTGGCGATGCAGACGGCAAGGCTGAGATCCTCGGCCCAATTGTCTGGCGCTACGCCGAGCACAAGCTTACCGTCGTATACCAGCACGGCGCTGCAGAGCAGGAAGGAGACGGCTGTCAGGCAATAGAGAACGGTGATCCCCATCAGCGGCAGGGCGGCTTCCGCTCTGGCCTGCCAATACTGATGGGCCGTGGCCAGCAAAAACGCGGCGATCGCGACATTCTCAATCATGAAGGCGAGCCCGTCATAGCCCGAGGCCATCGGCACAATGCTGACGACCATCGCCAATGCCGCGACGCCGATCACCGAAAAATGCGGGAAAAGACCGGTACGAAACTGATATCCGGCGCCCCAGACCATGGCAAAGCCGGAGAACACGAAGATGAAACTGATAATGCCAAGCGACCTTGTGACCGTATCGACGTAGAAGCCATAGGTGACGATCGCGCTGACCAGCAGGACGAGGCCAATGGCGCAGGCCAACAGAAACGTCTCGGTTCGTCGCGCGAACCAGCTTCCCAGCAATGTTATGGCGAGGCACGTCGCCGAGACCGCCAGCGCGGTCAGCAATGAATTGTAGTCAAGCATCATGCTTCGAACTCCGCGGCTTCTGCCACGCTCTCGCCTTTTGGAAGGCGAGTGCTGCTCCGGCGACGAATGTGTTATTAATTTCGTTAAAAAATCATGTATTTAAAGCAGAGATGTTAGGGTACTAACATCTCTGCGCAAAAAGCAAGCCTGCCGACAGTAAAGAATGCGTTTCCTGTTGATGCGCTCAGCGCTCGACATCCCAATGCAGCGGAAACATTGGATCGAATACGGTCACTTGACCGGCTCCGGTCTCGATCTTGGCAGGAAATGATACAGGCTCGGCACGCTTCACCAGCGTTATTCTTTCCTCGTTTATCGGAAGGCCATACCAGGCGGGTCCGTTCAGCGAGGAGAAGGCCTCGAGCTTGTCCAGCGCGACATCCTGTTCGAAGACATGGGTGAGGCAGCTCATCGTGTTGACCGAGGTGTAGATGCCAGCGCAGCCGCAGCCGCATTCCTTCAGCGGATCGACATGCGGGGCCGAATCCGTGCCGAGGAAGAAGCGGGCGTCGCCGCTGGTGGCCGCCTGGCGGAGCGCGAGGCGATGATGCTCACGCTTGGCCACCGGCAGGCAGTAGTAGTGCGGCTTGATACCGCCGACGAGGATGGCGTTGCGGTTGATGATCAGGTGATGGGTGGTGATCGAACCGGCGAGATTGCGCGCGGCCGACTTGATGTAATCGACGCCGTCCTTCGTGGTGACGTGTTCCATCGTCACCTTCAGTTCCGGCAGGCGCTTGCGCAACGGGTCGAGCACGGTTTCGATGAAGACGGCCTCGCGGTCGAAGATATCGACTTCCGGGGTCGTGACTTCGCCGTGGACGCAGAGTGGCAGGCCGATTTTCGCCATGCGCTCCAGAACCGGCATCGCCTTGTCCATATCGCGAACGCCGCCGTGTGAATTGGTGGTGGCGCCAGCCGGGTAGAGCTTGACGGCGGTGATCAGGCCGCTGGCCTTGCCCTTCTCGACGTCGTCGGGATTGGTGTGCTCGGTCAGATAGAGCGTCATCAACGGCTCGAACCGATCGCCCTTGGGCAGCGCCGCCATGATGCGGCCGCGATAGGCTTCGGCATCGGCGGTGGTAACCACCGGCGGCACGAGGTTTGGCATGATGATGGCGCGGGCGAAATCGCGGCTGGTATCGCCGATCACGCCTTCCAGCATGGCGCCGTCCCGCAGATGCAGGTGCCAGTCGTCGGGGCGGCGGATGGTGATGGATTGCATGGCTTTTACTCCGGCAGGGCTGACTTTGGGCTCAGCACCGGGGACTATCATCCAAGCACCTGACATGGCAAATAGTTTGCCCGTCCAATACCATCTCGCAACAGTCAGACGGCAGGGCCGAACTGGTTCAGGCCGGGCGTGCCTTCGCGTACATACCATACCAGAAGGACGATCCAGCCGATAAGCGGGACCAGGCCGATCAATATCCACCAGCCAGAGCGATCCACATCGTGGAGACGCCGGACGGTTACCGCCAGAACCGGGATCAACGTGCCCAGCGCAAACAGTGCGCTGAGGACTTCATGCCCGAACAAGAGTGAATCAAGGAAACCCAGAACGAAGGAGCCGGCAATATTGAACAGTGTGAACCACCAGAATTCAGAGCGGCGGGCGCGACCTCTGAAGACTGCGTACTTCGAAAATACGGACGTGACGGCTTCCGTGAAATTCATTGGATCCCCCAAGTCGGCAACAAAATCTTAAGTTGCAACGAGGTGAGACTGCAATGATTCGCCGCTTGTCGCAAGCGACGGCGATAGGCCAGGTTGCCCGTGTCAATCCGTCACGAATGTCACATCCGCGCGGCGGCGGTTGCCGAGGATCAGGCGGCCGTTCGGGAGGTCGTTCTCGCAGACCTTCTTGCCCGCTTCCTCTTCGCTGAGCTTGTATCCGCGCCAGCGCGCCCACAGCCGCTCCTCGAGCACCTCGATCGGCGGCGCTAGCATGATCGAATAGTCGAACACGCCTTCGAGCTCGGCCCACTTGCCGAGGCTGAACAGCAGATAGTTGCCCTCGACGATGATGAAGCGATGCTCCGGAGAAATGGGCCGGGCAGACGCGATCGCCAGTTCACGCGAACGGTCGAAGACCGGGACAAGGACCTCCTGATCGGCCGGGCGGACGGCGCGGATGATATCGAGGAAGCCGCGCACGTCGAAGGTCTCGGGTATCCCCTTGCGCGCGAGCTGACCGCGCTCGATCAGGATGGCGTTGTCGATGTGGAAGCCGTCCATCGGCAGAACCGCGGCCGTTTCGCCCAAGGCGCGGAGCGCGTCGGCGATGTGGTCGGCCATGGTGGATTTGCCGGCGCCGGGCGGACCGGCGATGGCGATCAGAAAGCGCTTCGTGTCGCCGGCGCGGGCAACAACCTCGCCGGCGATATCCTCGATCGTCATCGTCATGCGGCAACCGGCTCCGTGGGAACTGCCTTGGCGCCGGTCATGAAGGCGACGGCGTCCGACATTGTGTATTCCTTCGGATTGATGACCGTCAAGCGGCGGCCGAGCCGGTGGATATGGATGCGGTCGGCGACTTCGAAGACGTGCGGCATGTTGTGAGAAATGAGCACGATCGGGATGCCGCGCGAGCGGACGTCGAGGATCAATTCCAGCACCTTGCGGCTTTCCTTGACGCCGAGCGCCGCCGTCGGCTCGTCGAGGATGATGACCTTGGAGCCGAAGGCCGCGGCGCGCGCCACGGCAACACCCTGGCGCTGGCCACCGGAAAGCGTTTCCACCGCCTGGTTGATGTTCTGGATGGTCATCAGGCCGAGTTCGGACAGCTTGGTGCGCGCCCGGTTTTCCATGGCCGGGCGGTCGAGCATGCGGAAGACGCTACCGAGCACGCCTGGTTTGCGGATCTCGCGACCGAGGAACATGTTGTCGGCGATCGACAAGGCCGGCGACAGAGCGAGGTTCTGGTAGACGGTCTCGATGCCGGCGTCCCGCGCCTCCATTGGAGACTTGAACTGGACCTGCTTGCCTTCCAGCCTGATCTCGCCGTCATCGGGGATGATGGCACCCGATATCGCCTTGATCAGCGACGATTTGCCGGCGCCGTTATCGCCGATGACCGCGAGGATTTCGCCGGGGTAGAGGTCGAAATCGGCGTTGTCGAGGGCGGTGACGCGGCCATAGCGTTTGACCAGACCACGTGCGTAGAGAATGGGTTCGCCTGTCATGATTACACCGATACCTTTCTGATCCACTGGTCGATCGCGACTGCGGCGATGATGAGAACGCCGGTCAAAAGCACCTTCCACTGCGGATCGGCGCCAAGCATGTTGAGACCCATCGACACGACGCCGACGATCATCGCGCCGAACAGAGTCCCGAGAATGGAACCGCGGCCGCCGAAGAGCGAGATGCCGCCGATGACAGTCGCGGTGATGGCCTGAAGATTGTAGTCGGTGACGGCCGACGACGGGGAGATCGAGCCGTTGCGGCCGATCGACACCCAGGCAGCGAAGGCGGCGATGACGCCGGAGATCGCGTAGACCGTCAACAGAACTTTCTTGGTCTGGATGCCGGACAGTTTCGCCGCTTCAGCATCGTCGCCGACGGCATAGACGTGCCGCCCCCAGGCGGTGTGATTGAGGACGTACCAGAGCAGTATGACGAGCAGCACCATGGCGATGACGCCGAGCGTCAGGACGGCGCTGCCGGCGCGGAAGCTGATGGCGAAGAAGTGCAACAACGGCGCCTGCGCATCGACATCGGTGTCGCGGATCGTCTCGTTGGCGGAATAGATGAAGTTCGTCGCCATGACGATATTCCAGGTGCCGAGCGTCACGATAAAGGGCGGCAATCGCATGTAGGCGACGAGGAAACCGTTGAGCAGGCCGCAGAGGCCGCCGGCCAGCATGCCTGCGAGCACCGCGATCGGCGTCGGGATGCCGTAGGTGATGGCACAGTTGCCCATGATGACGGCCGAGATGACCATGATGACGCCGATCGACAGATCGATGCCGGCGGTCAGGATGACGAGCGTCTGCGCGGCGCCGAGAATGCCGACGATGGCGATCTGCTGCAAGATCAGCGTCAGCGTGTAGGACGAGAAGAAGCGTCCGCCGATCGCCAGGCCGAAAATCGCGATCGACAGCACCAGCACGATCAGCGGCACGGCGGCCGGCGTCGAGTGCAGGAAGTGCTGGGCGCGCTTCAAGAGTGAGACATCCTGGGTGTCGAAGGAGGCGACGCTCTTGTCGCTGCCGTCGAGAACCCGTTCGAATTCCTGTGCTCCGGTCATTGTTCCTCCTCCGCTTTCGCGCCGAACCGCGCGCGGAAAGCCAGCGCCCATGGTGCTCCGGTCTTCACATGCCGGTTTCTGGGGCAGCAGCTAATGGTCGTTGGGAACGCGGCCGGGGAGCGAGCCCCGGCCGCTGGTTGCGCTCATGAGAGAGCTGCTATGCGAGGCTTAGCCCCAGCACTTGGCAGTGCCTTCCTTGACGTCGATCGACTTGACGCCGGAGACCGGCTTGTCGGTGACGAGCGAGACGCCGGTGTCGAAGAAGGACTTGCCTTCCGTTGGCTTCGGCTTTTCGCCGCCATCGGCGAACTTCTTGATCGCCTCGACGCCGAGTGCCGCCATCATCAGCGGATACTGCTGCGAGGTAGCACCGATGACGCCGTCGGCAACCGACTTGACGCCGGGGCAACCGCCGTCAACCGAGACGATCAGCACGTTCTTTTCCATGCCGACGGCCTTCAGCGCCTGATAGGCACCGACGGCGGCAGGTTCGTTGATCGTGTGGATGACGTTGATGCCGGGATCCTTCTGCAGAAGGTTTTCCATGGCCTTGCGGCCACCTTCCTCGTTGCCGTTGGTCACGTCGTGGCCAACGATGCGGGCATCATCCTCGTCGCCGATCTTGTTCGGGTCCTTGGGGTCGATGCCGAAGCCCATCATGAAGCCCTGGTCGCGCAGGACGTCGACGGAGGGCTGCGACGGGGTGAGATCGAGGAAGCCGACCTTGGCGTCCTTGGCCTTGTCGCCCATGGTTTCCTTGGCCCACTGGCCGATCAGCTTGCCGGCGAGCAGGTTGTCGGTGGCGAAGGTTGCGTCGGCGGCATCGGCCGGTTCCAGCGGGGTGTCGAGCGCGATGACCAGCAGGCCGGCATCGCGGGCCTTCTTGACGGCGGGAACGATGCCCTTGGTATCGGAAGCGGCGATCAGGATGCCCTTGGCGCCATCGGCGATGCAGCTTTCGATCGCGGCAACCTGGCTTTCCGAGTCACCGTCGATCTTGCCGGCATAGGACTTCAGCGTGACGCCGAGTTCCTTGGCCTTGGCGGTCGCGCCTTCCTTCATCTTGACGAAGAAGGGGTTGGTATCCGTCTTGGTGATGAGGCAGGCGGACACATCCGCAGCCTTTGCGGGCGCCGAAAAGGCGACGCCGAGAGCCAGCGCGGCAGCTGCCGCCGAAATCACTGATGTCTTCATGTACTCCTCCCAGAGTGTAGCCGGCGCGCCCCATGGCTTTGCCGGAATTGACGGGCACGAACGCCGCCTTCGAATACCGCCGATGGCTTCCTCCAAGCCGTTTCGTGCCGTTTACGATGCTAATTAAGAGGGAAAGAATTTCGCTTGTCAATAAATAAATCCAATTGAATTATTAATTCCTTGTGGCATGCTCACGGAAAATAGCGCATAGGCCGATCACAGGGAGGAGTGGCCAATGTCGTCCATGAGAGGTCCGGTTCACATGCCGGCCCAGCAGCCGAGCGGCAGTCCGGCCGGCGGCGCAAACCAGGTCCGGGTGCGCGCCTATAACGAGAGATTGGTGCTGTCGCTGGTGCGTCTTCACGGCGCCCAGTCGAAGGCCGATATCGCGCGCCGCACAGGCCTTTCGGCACAGACGGTGTCGGTGATCATGCGGGTTCTGGAGAAGGAAGGGCTGCTGTCGCGCGGCGAGCCGATCCGCGGTCGCGTCGGTCAGCCATCGGTACCGATGCGCCTCAATCCCGATGCGGTCTACTCGTTCGGCGTGAAGATGGGACGGCGCAGCGCCGATCTGGTGCTGATGGATTTCGTCGGCAAGATCCGGATGCAATTGCACGTAACCTACGCCTATCCGCTGCCCGACGTCTTCCTCGATTTCATCGTTACCGGGATCCGGGAGCTTGAGAGCAGGCTCGCGCCGAAGGAACGAGAGCGGATCGCCGGTCTTGGGATCGCCGCGCCTTTCGAATTGTGGAACTGGGAGGAAGAGGTCGGTTCGCCGAAGGGCGCGATGGACGTGTGGCGGGATTTCGACCTGCATGCGGAAGTCGCTGCCAGCGTCCCCTACCCCGTCTACCTGCAAAACGACGCCACCAGCGCCTGCGGCGCGGAGCTGGTGTTCGGCATCGGCCCGCAGCACCCGGATTTCGTCTATTTCTTCATCGGCTCGTTCATCGGCGGGGGTATCGTCCTCAATTCGGCGATCTTTTCCGGGCGCACCGGCACCGCCGGGGCCATCGGCCCGCTGCCGGTGCGTGGCAAGAACGGCGAGACGCTGCAGTTGCTGGAGGTTGCCTCGATCTTCGTGCTCGAAAACATGCTGCGCGAGCGCGGCATCGATCCGGAACCGCTGTGGTATTCCGCCGACGACTGGATCGATTTCGGCGAACCGCTGGAACTGTGGATCCAGGACGCCGCCAAAGCGCTGGCGCAGGGTATCGTGGCGGCGGCCTCGATAATCGACTTCAGCGCCGCCGTCATCGATGGCGGCTTTCCCGCCTGGGTGCGCGAGCGGCTGGTGCAGGCGACCATTTACGAGGCCGACAGGCTCGACCTGCAGGGCGTCGTCATGCCCGATATCATCGAAGGCGCCGTGGGCGCCCATGCACGTGCCATCGGCGGCGCCAGCCTGCCAATCTTCGCGCGCTATCTCACGGACCAGAACGTGCTTTTCAAGGAGGTCGAAAATGCTGAAGGGACTTAACCCGCTGCTGAGCCCGGAGCTGCTGTCGACGCTGCGTGCCATGGGCCACGGCGACGAGATCGCCATCGTCGACGGCAACTATCCGGGGCTGGAGGACGCGCGGCGGCTGATCCGGCTGGATGGTCACGGCATCATACCGGCTCTCGACGCGGTGCTGAGCGTGCTGCCGATCGACGAGTTCGTGCCCGAGGCGATCTTCCGCGCGACCGTGAAGGGCGAACGCGACAAGCTCGACCCAGTGCACGAGGAGATGATCGACTGCTGCGCGCATTACGAGCCGCACCGACAGGTCGTGCCGTTGGTCGGGCCGGATTTCTACGCACGCGTGAAAGCCGCGCACGCGTTGATCCAGACCAGCGAGCCGCGGCTTTACGGCAACATCATCCTGCGCAAGGGCGTGATCCACCCAGGCAAAGCCGGCGACACGCGCAAAGCCCAGGTCGACCCGTTTCTGTACTAAAAGAGAGCGATCAGATCTCGCCTGCCAGAGGGCCCCAAACGTCGGTCAACGCGAAACCGCCTGGGTGCGGATCGAACGGATCGAGCGCCACCTGCGACAGGCCAAAGGTGAAGCCGCGACCGGTGATCGTCGGGATTACCGCCGGGCGGCCAGCGACGGTAGTCTCGGCAAGCAGACCGACCTCGAACTCCGAATCGATGATCGAGCGCGACTTGAAGAAATCGCCGACCTTTGCCTTCCCGCGCGCGTGCAGCGTCGCGAGATTGGCGGAATTGCCGGTGCCGCAGGGCGAGCGATCGGCGCGGCCGGGCCACATGGTGGTGCAGGTGCGTACCGTGCCATCGGCTTCCAGATCGCGGAACATCACATAGGCGACGCCTGAAATGGCAGGAATCTCCGGGTGGACCACATTCATGCTGCGGTTGATCTGCTCCTTCAGCACCATGCCGGCCTGGACCAGCGCCGCTGCATTGGCCTTCTCGATCTTCAGGCCAATCTGACCGACATCGACCAGACCATAGAAGATGCCGCCATAGCAGATATCGACCTTGATCTTGCCCCACTGCGCCGTGTCGATCTCGACATCCAGCTCATGCACGAAGGACGGCACCATGGTGAGCTTGACCTTTTCGCAGCGACCGTCGCGGCAGGTGGCCGTCGCCTTGACAAGGCCGGCGGCCGTTTCCAGCGTCACGATGGTTTCCGGCTCCTGCATCTCGACGATGCCGGATTCGAGCAGCGCCGTGGTGACGCAGATCGAGTTCGAGCCGGAGCTGGCATGCGCCTGATCCGGCTGCAGAATGATGAAGGCGGCATCGGCATCGGGATGCTTCGGCGGCAGCAGCAGGTTGACGGAGCCGATCGGCGCGCCGCGGGGCTCGAGGCAGAGGAAGCGACGAAGCTCCTGGCCTTTCGGATCCGTGTTCAGCCAATGGAGCTGTTCTGCCACGGTATTGCCGGGGATCTTCGGCACGCCGCCGATCGCGACCTTCCCGATTTCACCTTCGGCATGGACATCCAGCAGCTGGATCGTGCGCTTCCATCTCATTGGCTTCTCCAATCACACTTGCCGGAGGGCGCGAAGGCGCATCCGGACACTGTCTTCCTAATAGCGATCGATGCGGAACGGCGCCAGATCGACGGCGGGCTTGCGTCCCGTCACCATGTCGGCAACCAGCTGCGCGGTGGTGGCGCAATAGGTCAGGCCGAGATGGCCGTGACCGGTCGCATACCAGACGCCAGGCATCTTCGAGGATGGCGAGATGATCGGGATGGTGTCGGGCAAGGCCGGGCGGTGACCCATCCATTCGCTCGATGCCTCGACCTTCAGGCCCGGCACGGCGCGCTGGGCATGGCGCACGAGAACGCGGGCACGGCGGAAATCTGGCGCGGCGTCGAGCCCCGCCAGCTCGACATTGCCGCCGACGCGGATGCCGCCCGCCGTCGGCGTGATCATGAAGGCGCGGTGTGGCCAGATCACCGAATAGCGCATCGAGACGCCGGGCTGCATGATCTGCGTGTGATAGCCGCGTTCGGTCTCCAGCGGGATCGGCTCGCCGAGCTTTTCGGCGAGAAAACGGGTGTGGACGCCGGCGGCAAGTACAACGGAATCAACAGTCAGACGCTCGCCGCTCTCAAGCAGGACGACCGACGTGCCGTCGCCGCTCTTTTCAATATTGCGCACCGCGCCGGAGACGAAGGTGGCGCCGAGACCGCGCGCGGCATCCGCAAGCCTGACGACCAACTGATAGGGATCGCGGATCGTCTTGTTGTCGGGCAGCAGCACCGCCTTGGCGATCGACGGCGACAGGGCCGGCTCCAGCGCCCGGATGTCGCTGCCGCCGAGCACGTCGAAATCGAAAGCGTAGCGGCGCATGAAATCCATATGGCCGCGGTCGGCGGCGAACTCCGCCTCGGTCTCGTAGATCGCCAGACAGCCTTCGTCGGTCATCAGCTCGGAGGCGTCGATCGTGGCCAGCATGGCGCGGAAATCGGTCAGCGCGGGATTGGAGAGGCTCATGCCCGCATCTTCGATTTCACGCAGCCGCGAGGGGCGGCCGGCAGCGATGAAGCGGAGGAACCACGGCGCCATCTTCAAAGCGTAGGCGGGGCGCAGCCAGACGGGGCCTTCAGGATCGAGCAGCCAGCGCGGGATTTTGCGCCACGTGCTGGGACCAGAGCCGGCGGCGAAATCGAGCGCGATGCTCGCCATGTTGCCATAGGAGGTGCCGCGCCCGGGTTCGCCCTTGTCGATCAGCGTCACCTGCAGGCCGCGTCGCTGCAGCTCCAGCGCAATTGCTGCCCCGATGACACCCGCGCCGACAACGGCGACCGTCTTCGTCTTCTCGCTCTTCTCAACCATCATGCCACCGCCCATCATGGTGGCGAAGAGGCCACCGGCTACCATTGTGATATATCAGATTGTCGAACGGTTCCATCGGAATTTTGATCCGCCGCAACGCGTTTCAGCGTCGGATGCGGAGTGGTGAAACTTTCCTGATGCCAGCGACGTTTATCGCAACGAAGTTTGCAACAAAGGACCATCCGCCATGAAGGCTTTGCCCGGCGTCCTGCTGTCGATCCTCCTGCTCTCACCGTCCCTGGCGGCGGCGGGCGCGCTTGCCGAGGACGAGATACGCCGCGATATCATCGGCCGGACCATCTACCTCGCCACGCCGCTCGGCGGCGAGCTGCCGCTCAACTATCATACCTCGGGCATGGTCGATGGCAGCGGCCAGGCAATCGGCCTCGGCAAGTTCTTCAAGCCCGAAGACGAGGGAAAATGGTGGATCGATGCCAACCGGCTCTGCCAGAAATTCCACACCTGGTACGACGGCGCGCCGATGTGTTTCGAACTCGAGACCGCCGGCCCGGGCAAGGTGAAATGGACGCGCGACAACGGCCAGACAGGCGTGGCGAGAATCGGCAACTGACATTTTAAAGGGGTCCAGAATGGAAAAGAGCCCGGTGCGGGAGGAGGTGCACCGGGCTCTTGATCCTGACTGACAACTGGGAGGAGGAGTGTTGTCAGTCCGATGAAGGAGCGCTGGGAGGAGGAGTGCGCTGCCTTCGAGCGGATAGATAGCCCATCGTTTCGATCAGGAATAGGGAGAATGTCGCAACGCAGCAATGCGTTTTTCGCAAAGCTTACGTAGCGAATGCGGCCGCGCCATCCCTTTTGTGCACATAAAAGCACCAGGCAGGTCAGACATTGGGCAATTCATCCGCCGCCGGTGTACCAAAGACGTGAAGCGCGGCGGGCGTGGAGTCATCCCACCAAACTTCAGTTGCAGGGACGGCGACCGGTGTCGCCGTCCCTGCCCGATGTCACCAGCCATCGCCGCACGGCATAGAGCCGTCGCCGTTGGTGCCGCCGAATGTGCCCTGGCAGTAGGTCTGCCGGTGCATCGGCTGCACCGGCGCGGCGCTGATGGACCCCGTCGTCTGGCGATCGACACCGAAAGCGGCATCCGGATACCAATAGCCATCGGAATGACGGCGCGTGCCGGGATGTTCGATGCGGGAGCCGTGGTAGCCGTGCCAATAGCCGGGCTGCGCCTGCGCCACCTCGACGATTGACGCTTCAGGCAATGGCGGCTGGGCGGGCGCCGCCTGAACCGGCGCGACGACCGACAAGGCCAGCAGCGCACCAAGAGGAAGTGCGGATGAGATATAACGCGACATTTTCATGATAAACCCTCCTTCAGGATTCACATCTGGAAAATGCCGTTCTGGCTTGCAAAGTTCCGCGCCTGCACGCGACCTCCTGCAGTCGTGATTGCAGGCGATTGGGCGTGATTGCGCGACTGTCCGTGGCCTCGAAAAGAGAGGTCAGCGGTCGTAGACGGCGCGGTAGCCTTGGCTGGAAAGGCAGGCGACATACTGGCGGCGGGCGGCGGCCCTTGCCGCAGCCTCTTCGCTGGCGGGATCGATCGGAGAATGCGCCATCTGCGCGCGCATTTCGGATTGTCTGCGCGATTCGCCGTACATGGTGTTGCCGTCGGCAACGCAAATGTTGTGAGCGATACCGGGCGGATTGAGCGGCGGATCCAGCGCGTTCACCGGATACATCATCGGCGCATTGGCATGATCGACGCAGCCGGCCAGTACCGCAACCGACGCCGAGAACGCCAAGACCCGAACCACATTCCCCAACATCACGTCTCTCCGGCCCCGCGCCACGGCATTACCTGCCTCGAGGGCATGTCGCGGCGACAATCGCGCGGCAACATTGTGCGAGGCTAGCGTGCGTACGGAGGAAAGCTTGAACCTGTGCGGCGGCGATCAATGCGCCATGCAGCGACACCCTGCCTTAGGCAGTGATAACCGTGTCATAAATTTCTGAGAAAGAAATGGCGCACCCGAAGTGTGGGAGAGAGCCAAACCGAACTCCACTAGAACCAAAATTAGTATAACGATTTCAGCCTATTAGATATCCGGCGCATTTGAACACAAGAGGGCGCGTGGACCTCTTGCGGCCCTAATGTGGACCGCGCTGAGAAAGGTAAGCGAGCGCACCGCGCTTGGCAAGGCTCTGGCTATAGTACAGCATCGATAGCGGATTGATCGGGAGAGCTAGGGGGACAAAATACATGCGCTTTGTAGCCAATTTCGAGGTTGCCTCGGACCTGTCTGTTGTCGCGGACGGTCAGGTACTGAAAATCAGTGACCCACGAGAGGCGTTTAAAGCCCTGATCAGGAACATTCCGCGCTCGGAGTTCACAACACCTTTTTTGCTCTCAGTCCATATCTACTTCGATGCCGAGGCACTGGACAGCGCGGACGACATCGCAGAGGCACACCTAGCTACCTGTCTCAATATGCTCGCTTTCACGACTGGTTCCGGATTTAGAAAGCATAGGATAAGGCAAGTTGTGGATGCTGAACCCTCCGCAAAAGGCTCAATGCGCGACATGCGCATGTGGGGGGATCGGCTCGAATACGATGATCCGCAGCCGTTCTTGGACAATGAACACGCAAAGACAATCGAACGTCTCTTAGAGTTTGACATTCCGCCAGCTATCAGACGCGCTCTGCGATGGTATCGATTGGGGATAGACGCCTCCTCACTGGACGACCAATTCACCTATTTCTGGTTCGCTCTGGAGATCGTAGCGGAGTTCCAGAAGCCAGCCGATAAGGTGAATGACAAATGCCCGCGCTGCCAGTCCGCCCTCTACTGCGAAAAGTGCGAAACCCATCCTCAGCATAGGCCCTACGCAAAACAGGCTATCCGCGCCTTGCTGATGGAGGCGGATAATGGTTGCGACGATGCAACGGTGGCTCTACTCGACAAAACCCGCAACAGCCTCATGCACGGCACAACACTCAAGGAAATAGAGGGTTCGCTGCCCGATCCTCATGAAAGTGTGGTTGATACGCTCGGACGTCTGCTGTGGAGGGCATTGGCCAAACAGTTCCCCAAAGAAATGTTTGATGGCTCATTGGTAATCGGGATGCCGTCTACATACGTGCATTACAAGGCCACAGCAGTAGCTCACATCCAAACTGTTGTCCCGGTTGACGCGGATGGCCATTTCGACCTCAATTTCACAGGCTTCGTTATGGGCATGAAGCCGTTTGGGCCTCCACAAAGTGCTTTGCCGTCCGCTGTGAGGTTGACGAGTGAGCAACTGGACCATCTCAGAAGGCTTAGCTACCAAAAGGGCGACCAGCAGGAAATGCTGGAGCGCATTCGGCAAAATGTAAGGGAGCAGGGTGGCCAAATCTACGCGCTGGTCATCTCCACTGACATGGCAACCATCCGCAAGGCCGTAGAGAGGGGTGAGGTGGGCGAATGGCAGGAATTGTTCCGCCAGTTCATCGATACCGCGCAGGTCGTTTACTGACCGTGTCAGGCAGCCTAGCGGCCCCGTAGCTTTGCGAGATACGTTACGCTCGGCAGTTCTCGGCTAGGACGCAGGGTTCCCGCCCAGCCTCTAGGACCGTTATCTGCGAATTCAACGGGGGATAGAAAGCCAAATGTTAAATGCCTCGGAAGACGAGAAGGCCGATATCGTCCGTTACTTTCTTTCGCAATCATCGGCAGATGCCCGCGTTGACTTCCTCCAGAAGGTCTATGCCGAAACGCTGATGGGTCATCGTCACGATGTCTGGGACTTGCATACGAGCGACGGTCGTTGGTGGGTCATCACCAATCCGACAAACCTCTACTCCCAAGACCAATTCCCGAACATGGACCTAGCTGTCACTTTCCATATGGGGTTGTGCCTCCGTATCCCACGTACGCAGCAACAGCGCATCGAAGGCCGTCGTGTGCTGCCCTTTGGGGAAGTGTTCAACAAGTTACGCGAGGCGAATGACGCCCTCCATCAGGCGCAGAATGTGTCGGACTATCAGGCCATTGGTGTGCGAAGCCGAGAAGCCCTTCTTGCCTACGTCGCTGCTGCACAAGATGCCTCTGAGTGGTCCATAGAGCCGCCGCCGAAACGGGCAGACTTTCGCGGGTGGAATGATGTGATCTGCGACACGATCCTCTCTGGAGGCTCCCAGAAGGACCGCAGACACCTATTCAAGTCTCTCCTCAGCGACGCGTGGGTGTTCGCCAACTGGCTAACACACGCACACTCAGCGACATGGCACGACGCAGAAGCCGCTCTGTCGACCGTTGAGCATGGCCTTGGCTTGGCGACCTCTTTAGTCCTGCGACACATCCGTATGGTCCCCGAAGAATGCCCAGAATGCAGCTCCCCGCACCTGTCTCCACAGGAAGGCTACAACGAGGAGCTTCCAGAGGTGGTTTGGGAGCGTCCCACATGCGAGGACTGCGGGTGGACAGGCAAGCCCATTCCAGTGGCTGAGCTTGATGCCGACGACGAGCTATTCCACAGGGAGGGCGGACCTGATAGCGACGAGTGCATTGTGATGGAGGTTCCCTTACGCGATCTCAAGAAGCCGAGTACCTAGCCGATGTCTATGCGGTACGGGTGTCAGGATAGATTGAGCCACCCCAAAATTGCAGAAATTTCCGAGGCACTCAAACTAGACAGTTCTGGAGGCGCGTGTCCCCCCGTGCGGTCGCCACTCACAGCCCCGCCCGCCAATAGTGCCTTACGTCCTCAGTCTTCCTTGCTTTGCCTCGCTCCCACACCTTAAGGGCCACCCGGTCAATCGGCCCCACCGACACCATAGGCACACCCGTGACGCGCTCTGCGGCGGCGTGAGACGTCTCTGCCGTGATCGCGGTGACTGGCCCGAGATCAATCCACCGTCCATTGTCCCAGATGAATTGCCGTACGTGATAGTGCGTCGCCATGACGTGATCCTTTCGTTGTCAACCTGGCCGACTATCGGTCCGAATGGTTGACTTGAACGAATAGACCAGCTCGTGCACAAAAGTTTACCTTAGTGCACATTACGCTTGACCTGTGCATTATTCGTGCACTAAAGGCCGACCACGAAACATCTTAGAGGTTAGTGCACATGGCGGGAACGATAGTAGGGTATGCGCGGGTGAGTTCGACGGGGCAGGACTACCAGACACAGGTGGATCGCCTCACAGCGGCAGGGGCCACCAAGGTATTCAGCGAGAAGCAGTCCGGCCTTGACGATGATCGGCCAGAGCTAGCCAAGTGCCTCGACTACCTTCGGGAAGGCGACACGCTCATTGTCACCAAGCTGGACCGGCTTGCCCGTTCCGCATCACACCTCCACCAGATCGTGGACAAGCTGAACAACGACGGTGCGGGCTTCAAGGTGCTGGACGATGCCACGCTCGATACCACAACGCGGACAGGGAAGCTTGTCTTCGGCATCCTCGCCAGCATTGCGCAGTTTGAGACCGAGCTTCGGAAGGAGCGCCAGATGGAAGGTATAGCCAAGGCTAAGGCCAAGGCGGAGAAGGCGGGAACGCCGTGGATCAGTGGACGCCCTGTGTCGCTCAATCACGAGGAGATCAGGAAGCTTCGGGCCGATGGGCTTTCAGTCCGGCAGATCGCCGCCGAGGTCGGATGCTCCTCATCAGCCGTCCAGAAGGTCTTGAAGGCGGAGGCATAGCCATGGAGTACCTTGTCCTCATTCCCTGCTGGATAGCTCTCGGGACCCTCGCGATGGGCGGTGCATGGTCCGTGCTGAATGGCCTGTTCGGACGCTAGAAGCATCCGTGATGAACAGGGTCTGTCCCTGTCCATGCAGTCTACGCAATTCATGGTGATCAATACCGGCGTGGTCTAGCCGCGATCACTGCCTCGGACCTTCGTCTCTCCGTCGCCAGTACTCTTCACCTGCTGGCTGAAACCTGTGGGTGCCAGACGCCACCACCATCGATTACCCCGCGCCCTAGGATAGGCTGCCCTGTGCATATATCTATTAGTATAGGAAGGTTTAGAGCGACCGCCTTCCGGTCCCACCCACGTCTGTATTGGTTCCCGCAATGGCGACGACGGAGGACGAAGGTCCGAAGGATTAGAGCAGCCCGTAAGGCTATCTGTGTCTTTTTCCGAGGGTATCTGTTTCGCCCCTTCGCATATCTCACGACAGACCGGCAAAGGGACGCCATTGGCCCCTAAGCGTCTTTTGCTATCAAGGCGCGATCAAGAAGTCCGAGGCCGCTCTGCCGTCTCCTTACCAGACTAAGCTTTCAGCGCAGCTTTCACAGCCCGCTCCGCCACCTCAAGTCTCGCGTCTGGGCCACCATACCGCTCATTCATAGCGCCATCGGAATGGCCTAGCACCAGATTGCGGACAAACTCATCCACCCTAGCACGAAGCATTCGGTCTTCCATTGTATGTCGGAGGGAGTGAACGACGAGCTTCGGGTCTTTGGTCACCTCACGCACATGCTTCATCAGCGCATTTGATGCGAAAGTGGCGTTCTGCTTACCCTTACCCTTTCCGCCCTTGGTAGTGATGACCCCGGCATACTGGACAAACAAATAAGGCTTGTTTCCAGCGGCTTTCACGGCCTCTCGGGCGGCGTTCAGAGCCTCCCCGACCAATGGCACCCGACGAATGGACGCTCTATTCTTGAGCCTCCTGTGAGGGTGGAAGATCAGGTTTACATAGGGTATAGGACCCCGAGTTTTACATCATCGACCATCAACCCTGTCACTTCCGACAGTCGGCATCCGGTCCCCTCAGCAATACGCCAAATACGCCATAGATCGGCCCCGGCGTGACTAGCGATGCGGGCGTTCAATGATGTGACCGTATCCTCCGGGAACGGCATCCGCTCATCCTGAGCCGCCTCCTCGATCTTGATTGTCAGCCCGTTGAAAGGATTGATGGCCTCACGCATATCATTCTCGCGAAGGCCGAGGTTCAGCATCGATCTGATGTCCGCAATGTACCGCCTGACGGTATTGGGAGCCATATCAAGATCGCGCAGCATGTGGTCCCGAACGTCTCTTGCCTCCTTGCGCGTAATTCGATCCAGCGCCCTTCCGCTTTCGACCGAATGAGCGAGAAGCTCCATGACCCGATCTAGGCGCAGGGTTCGCGTGTATTCGTTGGTGCCGCCCTTGATCTTCTCCTTGAGATAGAGCCGCTTCGCGTCTTCAACAGTCGGCGTGGGTCGGGAAAGATTGCCACCAGACGCAAGGATACCGAGAGCCTGGCGCTCGACTACATCGGTCGACCCAGACGCTTCAAAGCCATCTAACAGCAAGTCAACGGCCTCTTCGTCAGCGCCCGTTAACCTCCGTCCTCCGACGGAAGCCACCCACTCATTGGTCAGCTCGGCAGCCTTCCGCTCGGCCAGTTCATGGGCTTCCAGAGCCGTAAGGTTGGCCCTATTGCGGGGGAAGTTGCCGAAATCCTCGATCAGACGCTCGTAGAAGGCATGGGTCTTAGGGTAGTTTCGCAGAGCTTCACGCTCACTCTTGCCCAAGAACTTCTTGAACTCGGTCTGTCCAGTCGAAACGGCCATTTCCTTGGGAACACGCCTTCGATAGTGAAACGTACCCGCCTTGGTGACCTTAACGTACTTCAAGGTTAGCCCCATAATTGACCTTCCGTGGACCCTGTGTGGACCCCGTTGTGTACCGGAAAGATCGCCTAGGCCTTGAGACCGTTGATAAATTTGGGATTAATAGGAAGGAATGGCGCACCCGAAGAGATTCGAACTCCTGACCCCCAGATTCGTAGTCTGGTGCTCTATCCAGCTGAGCTACGGGTGCGTCTGCAGCGGTGTGTTCCGCTGGCGTGAGCGGTTCTCTAAAGGGTCATCTGGATGAATGCAATAGGCTTTGTGAAAAAAGTGGTGGGTTTCGTCTCCGGCCGCTCGCCTCGGGAAACCGGATCAGTTTTCGAGCTGGCCGCGGCCGCGGTAATCCTCCAGCGAAACCGGGCGATCCGGGATTTCGATGCGGAACTGGGTGCCGATCGAGGGCTTTTCCACAAGCGCAATGGTGCCGCCATGGGCGAGCACCAGTTCGCGGGCGATCGCAAGGCCGAGCCCCGTGCCGCCAGAGCGGGCGGAGCCGCGGAAGGCGGCGAAGAGGTTCTGGCGGGCTTTCTGCGGCATGCCCGGACCGGTGTCGTCGACGGTGATGCTGACGACGCTGCCGATGCGGTGGGCGGATACCGTGATGCGCTTGGCCCTGTCGGTGCCGCTTGCCGATGAAAGCGCCTGCAGCGCGTTGCGGCAGAGATTGTGGATCACCCGGAACAGCTGTTCGTTGTCGGCATCGACTTCGAGGTCAGTGCCGATCTGCTCGACGAATTCGATCTCGCCCTGCGGATCGATGGCCAGCATGTCGCGAACGTCCTCGATCAGCGTGGCGACCAGCACGAGGCGGCGGCGCGGCGCCGATTCGCTCGCCTGGCCGTAGGAGAGGACTTCCGTGGTGTAGCCGACGGCGCGGTCGATGGTGCGCAGCAGTTTCGGCGCGAAGCGCTTGACCATGGGATCGTCGACATCGACGAGACGGTCGGACATCAGCTGCGCCGAGGCGAGGATATTGCGCATGTCATGATTGATCTTGGAAACGGCGAGGCCGAGAGCCGCGAGGTTTCGCTGCTGCTTCAGGGTCTTCTGCAGCTCCAGCTGCATCGCCGTCAGGTGGCGGCCGGCGATCGCCAGCTCGTCGCCGCCGCCGTCGCCGACGAAGATATGCTGCGGGCTCTCGGGATCGGCGGAAAACTGCTGCATGCTGCCGGTCAGCCTGCGGATCGGGCGAATCAGGATGCGGTTGATGGCGAAGAAGACGAGCGTAGCGGTGAACAGCGAGATCAGGATCGACAGCAGGAAGACGTTGCGGGAATAGATCAGCATCGCGTTGCGCAGATGCTTGTCCTTCATCACCACTTCGACGCCGATATTGGTGTCCTGCACCGGGCCGTAGACGCGGATCATCCTGTTGCCGCCGAACACCAGCGTATCGAGCGCGTCGCGCATGGCGGTGATGGCGGGCACGCTGGTCAGGTCATACTGCTCATCGACCGAGGTCGGCATGTCCCAGGTGGCCAGCAGGCGCGAGGTGCCGTCCTTGCGCAGGACGATCGCCTTGGTGCCGGTTGCCTCGAGTGTCTGGCGTTGCAGTTCGCGCGGCAGCTCGACCGGCTGCAGCCCATCGATTGCGATGGCGGCGGCGGCGGCGGCATTCAGCCGCTCATCGAGCCAGCGCAGCCGCATCGAGGCGACGGAGGGGAAGAAGATCAGCACTTCGGCGAGCATGATGCAGATGACGGTCAGCCAAAGCAACTTGCCCGAGATGCCGCCGAACACGCCGGAAGGTCGGCGCGGCACTGCTGCGGTCTCGGTGACCGTGTCATTCATTGCCGGAACCGTATCGCCTTGATCAGGGGCTTGCATTGCTTCTCGTCCAATCCGGGCAAAGCGCCACGGATATGATCTCTATATTAGACGAAACCGCGCTGCTTTCAAATCTTTGCGAGCGACATGGTGCCGCACCCAATTGAAACGCCGCCCGGAGGCGGCGTTTCTGGCTTTATCGCGGAACGAATGCCTGGCGGATCAGAATTCTTCCCAGCTCTGGCTGGCGACCGCGGCGTTGCCGTTGAAGGCGCGGGCGACATTGCCCATGGCGCGGCGCGCCGGGGACGCGGCCGGGCGATGATCCTCGTAGCGAGCGACGGCAACGGGGGCGGCTCGGTCGTTGTTGGAGACCCGGAAGCGGGCAATCAGGCGCACGAGGCTATCGGCTTCGCCGGACAGCTTGTGGGTGGCGGCGGAGGTTTCCTCGACCATCGCGGCGTTCTGCTGCGTCACCTGGTCCATCTGGTTGACGGCGGTGTTGACCTCCTTAAGGCCGGTCGCCTGTTCCTTGGCCGCCGTGGCGATCGAATGGATGTGGTCGTTGATGGCGTTGACGCGGCTTTCGATCTGCGAGAGCGCCTCGCCGGTCTCCTGCACCAGCTTGACGCCGATCTGGACTTCGCTGCCGGACTTGGTGATCAGGCCCTTGATGTCCTTCGCTGCCTTGGCGGAGCGCTGGGCGAGCTCGCGCACTTCCTGGGCGACGACGGCAAACCCCTTGCCGGCCTCGCCGGCACGGGCAGCCTCGACGCCGGCGTTGAGCGCCAGCAGGTTGGTCTGGAAGGCGATCTCGTCGATGACGTTGATGATCTGGCTGATCTCGCGCGACGCCTGCTCGATGCGCCCCATGGCATCGACGGCGCTGCGGACGACGATGCCCGACTTGCCGGCGTCGTCCTTGGCCTCGGAAACCATGATGCTGGCTTCCTGGGCGCGCTCGGTCGAGTTGTTGACGACGGCGGTGATCTCATCGAGGGCGGCCGATGTCTCCTCGAGCGCGGCAGCCTGCTGTTCGGTGCGCTTGGCGAGGTCGTCGCTGGCAGAGCGGAGCTCGTTGGTGTTGCCGTGGAAGCCTTCGGCGGTCTCGCGCACTTCGCGCATCGTCGACTGCAGGGTGGCGAAGGTGCTGTTGACGTTCTGCTGCAGCTCGGCGAAGGCGCCCTGGAAGTTGCCCTGCATGGTCTGCGTCAGATCACCTTCCGACAGGCTGGCGATGACGCGGCGGGTTTCGCCGACGCCGCCATCGACGCCCGACAGGAGTTGATTGATGTTGCCGGCGAACCGGTTGAGGTTCTCGTCGCCATAGTCCTTCTCGATGCGGCGCGAGAAATCACCGGAAGCGGCAGCGGCCACGACCACCGACATGCTCGACTGCAGGTCATCACTCTTGGCGCGCATGGCTGTTTCCTGCGCATTCATACGGCGCACCTGAAGGCCGTTTTCCTTGAACACGGAGACGGCGGCGGCCATTTCGCCGATCTCGTCCTGGCGACCGGCAAACGGAACCTCGGCATCGAAATTGCCGTCGGCGACATTCTTGATTGCCTCGGTGACCTTCTTGATCGGCCGGCTGAGATGAGCGGTGCCTATATAGAGGCCCATACCGATGCCGGCGGCGATGCCGAAACCTGTAATGCCGAGGACCAGCCACAGCACGGAGGCGCGGAAATCCTCGACTTCCTTGTTGACTGTGTCGAGGGTCGCCTTGTCGGTCGAGACGATCGCATCGATCTCGGCCTGGAAGGCCTTGCGGTTGGCGCGGTTGGCGTCGTTGTTGCCCTGTTCGCCGGCTGCCTGCGGGCTGACTTCGGTGCCGAGGCGCGCGGTTTCGGAGCGGAAGGTGCGGAATTCGGCGGCGCGGGCCTTAAGCTTGCTGAAGGCATCCATCTGGCTTGCCGGCACGAGCGGCGTCCAGGAGACGATGGTGGCGTCGATCTGGTCGAGATCGGCAAGCAACCCCTTGGCAAAGCTTGCGGCATCCTTGGTCGATGCGGCGCCATAGATGCCGCGGGCTTCCATCACGGTGGCGGTGACGAAACGGTTCAGGCGCTCGCCGGAGTAGGCGCGGCCGGCGGCGTCCTCATAGGCGGAGAGATTATCATTATAGCGCTGCACGGCCCACAGAGCGGTGGCGCCGATGACCAGCGCAACGCCGCACATTGCAGACACAAGTATATTGATCTTGCCACGAATTTTCAAAGCATCCCCCCGATACCCAATAGAACCGAATACACATATGCTCGGTCGGTAATTCAAATTGCGCTAAAACAATTAACGTTCAATTTCAGAGGGCTTCGCCGGCTATTATAAAAAATTACCTGTGAGACCTCATCGGGCCGAATAATTTTGCGCGACAGGCGTTTAAAATTATCGACTGCGCGCGCTTCGGTTGAGAAAAGAGAATGGAATTGTGAGAGGCAAGATGCTCATTATTTAGCAAATTCATTAACAGCAGATGCTAATTCTTGTCGCTTGAACGGTGAGCCCGGGATTTTCCGGGCGATAATTGACTTTCGCGACCTTCGTCCGTATAAGCCGCCGCACGTCCGGTCATACAAGGCTTTTGAAGCCTCGCCCGTTCGAAAACCAACGCTCCTTGCTTTATGCAAAAATCAAGAAGGCCCGCACTCCGCGGTGTTTAAAATAAATGAAGCGTACCTACCAACCATCTAAGCTTGTTCGCAAGCGCCGCCACGGTTTCCGTGCACGTATGGCTACCAAGGGTGGCCGCAAGGTTATCGTTGCTCGCCGCAGCCGTGGCCGCAATCGTCTTTCGGCTTAAGCCGGAATTGCCCGATCAGATGGCGGGCGAGCTGACGACCAAAGAACCCAAAATGACTGCCGGGCGGCTGAAAATCCGCCCGCAGTTTCTTGCTGTTCGCAATGGCGAAAAACGCAGGGGTGGCTTCTTCCTTCTCGAGGTCCTCGACAGGAAAGAGCCCGACACCGAAGCCCGCGTCGGCTTCACCGTCACCAAGAAGCATGGCAACTCAGTCGAAAGAAACCGTATGCGTCGGCGCCTGAAAGAGGCGGTGAGACTGCATGCAGGGTTTGCAATGCAGCCCGGACACGACTATGTGGTTGTCGCGCGAAGGGACGTGCTCCAAGCATCCTTCAAAGAATTAGCCGCTGAGCTCACGGCTCGCGTCCAGACGAAGCCGAAACACAAGCGGTCCGGAGACGGCCGCCCCAGGAACGTATGATGCAAAACAACCGCAACTACTTCATTGCGATCGCTCTCTCCGTGCTGATCGTTCTCGGGTGGCAATTCCTCTACATGAACCCGCGCATCGAAGCTCAGCGCAAGGCCGAGCTTGCCCAGAAGGCGCAGCAGACGACCCAGCAGACGCAGACACCTGGAGCCAATGGGGCCGCCGGTGGCGCGCAGACGAATGGTTCTGCTCCGACCGGCCAGGCCGCCGCGACCACCTCGCTGGCGGACGCGCTCGCCAAGAACCCGCGCGTCGTCATCGACACGCCGGCGCTTTCCGGCTCGATCAACCTTGCAGGCGGTCGTCTCGACGACCTGAAGCTCAAGGGCTACCACGAGACCGTAGACGACTCGAGCCCGATCATCACGCTGTTCAGCCCGTCGGAAACCAAGGACGGCTACTACGCCGAACTCGGTTACATCGGCGATGAGGCAACCGGCAGCGTTCCTGGCCCTTCGACGCTCTGGACGGCTCCTGAAGGCGCCAAGCTGACCGAGAAGACCCCGGTTACGCTGACCTACACCAACGACAAGGGCATCACATTCGCCCGCACGATCTCCGTCGACGACCGCTACATGTTCACCGTCACGGACAAGATCACCAATGCCGGCCAGGCTCCGGCGGCACTTTCCTCCTACGGCCGCGTCACCCGCTACAACAAGCCGGCCGTCGCCTCGACCTACGTGCTGCATGAAGGCTTCATCGGCGTGATCGGCGAGGACGGCCTGATCGAGAGCAAGTATGCTTCCGTCGAGAAGGAAGCCGTGACGCCGGCAACGGCGACCGGCGGCTGGCTCGGCATCACCGACAAGTACTGGGCGGCGACGATCATCCCGCCGCAGACGACGGCCTATGATGCGCGCTTCAGCCACTTCACCGATGGCCAGCCGCGCTTCCAGGCCGACTACAAGCAGAACGCCGTCAGCGTTGCGCCTGGCCAGTCGCTGGAACTGAAGAGCCTCGTCTTCGCCGGCGCCAAGGAAGTTCCGGTCATCGACCGGTACGAGAGCACTTATCAGATCCCGCGCTTCGACCGCCTGATCGACTGGGGCTGGTTTTACTTCCTGACGAAGCCGATGTTCAAGCTGATGGACTTCTTCTTCCGCTACTTCGGCAATTTCGGCGTCGCCATCCTGATGACCACCATCGTCGTCAAGGCGCTGTTCTTCCCGCTCGCCAGCAAGCAGTACGCTTCGATGGCGAACATGAAGCGCATGCAGCCGAAGATGGAAGAGCTGAAGGCCAAGTTCGGCGACGACCGCATGGCGCTGCAGCAGGCCACCATGGCGCTCTACAAGGAAGAGAAGATCAACCCGATCGCCGGTTGCTGGCCGATCGCGCTGCAGATCCCGATCTTCTTCTCGCTCTACAAGGTGATCTACATCACCATCGAGATGCGCCACGCGCCGTTCTTCGGCTGGATCCAGGACCTTTCGGCGCCAGATCCGACCTCGTTCGTCAACCTCTTCGGCCTGCTGCCGTTCGCGGCTCCGACCTTCCTGCATCTCGGCATCTGGCCGCTGATCATGGGCGTGACCATGTTCCTGCAGATGCGCATGAACCCGACGCCGCCGGATCCGACGCAGGCGATGATCTTCAACTGGATGCCGCTGGTCTTCACCTTCATGCTGGCAAGCTTCCCGGCCGGTCTGGTCATCTACTGGGCCTGGAACAACACGCTTTCGGTGATCCAGCAGGCGGTGATCATGCGCCGCCATGGCGTCAAGGTCGAGCTGTTCAGCAATCTCAAGGGCCTGTTCAAGCGAAAACCGGCACCGACAGAGAAGTAACGAAAGCCCTGCTTCGGCAGGGCTTTTTCTTTTATGGCACCACACCGCCGCTTCGGCAGCGGGATCGTGCCGGTTGACAAAATCACCCGAAACCTGAATGCCATAGGCTCTCTGGATTTGGATGCGCTGGAAAAGGCCGTATGACCGACAACACCGACAAGCCGCTCTTCGGACGCCCCTGGATCTTCATCCGCGGCGTGCCGTCCCTGAAGTTCCTGCCGCCGGAAGGACCGCTGGAAGTGGCGTTCGCCGGCCGCTCGAACGTCGGCAAGTCGTCGCTGATCAACGCGCTCGTCGGCCAACATGGACTGGCGCGCACATCGAACACGCCCGGCCGGACGCAGGAACTGAACTATTTCGTGCCCGAGGGCTATTCCGGCGACGCCGGCGACCTGCCGCCGATGGCGCTGGTGGACATGCCGGGCTACGGCTATGCCAAAGCGCCGAAGGAAAACGTCGACGCCTGGACCAAGCTGGTGTTCGACTATCTCCGCGGTCGCGCGACGCTGAAGCGCGTCTACGTGCTGATCGACAGCCGCCACGGCATTAAGAAGAACGATGACGAGGTGCTCAATCTGCTCGACAAGGCGGCGGTATCCTACCAGGTCGTCCTGACCAAGACCGACAAGATCAAGCCGCCTGCCGTGATCAAGCTGCTGGCGGATACGGCCGAGAAGATCAAGAAGCGGCCGGCCGCCTATCCCGAGATCATCGCAACCTCTTCCGAGAAGAGCGACGGCCTGGACGACCTGCGCGAGGCGATCGCGCTGACAGTCGGCGCCACGAGCGCGAAGTAGAGCCTTTCCGGGTTAAATTGAATCATTCTGCCGGAGCAGGTTTTCGTCAGGGCAAAGGCGATTGGCGAAGGGCATACCCCCGGTACGTCCGAGCCGATCGCCTTTGATCCTGGCGGAAAGATGCCCGGCCCTAGCTGGTTCGCAAGCGAACCACCGGGGTTGGCTGAAACG
The DNA here is from genome assembly GCA_900472625.1 of Hyphomicrobiales bacterium. Lineage (GTDB taxonomy): Bacteria > Pseudomonadota > Alphaproteobacteria > Rhizobiales > Rhizobiaceae > Rhizobium. The sequence continues at coordinate 32,712 of UCIT01000044.1, forward strand.
GGCCGCCTGATCGCCCGGCCGGCTTGGCCGTATGATTTGGCTACGACGCGCGCCAGCCGGGCGACCATCCGACTCCGTTTGAGCCAACAGAATGGTTCAATTTAACCCGGAAAGGCTCTAACCGGCAGCCGGACACAAAAAAAGAGGCGCCCCAGGGTGGTGAGGGCGCCTCAAGCTGCTGCCGGGACTGGGTAGATTACATCTTCGGCAGCAGAACCTTGTCGATGACGTGGATGACGCCGTTCGACTGCTTGACGTCTGCGATCGTCACATGTGCCACGCCGCCGCTCTCGTCGGTCAGGGTGATCTTGCCCATGCTTTCCTTGGCCTTCAGCACGCAGCCGCCGACCGTCTTGATGTCGTGTTCGCCGCCATCGTCCTTGATCATCTTGGCGACGGTCTTGGCCATCGCATCAGCGGCCACGACGTGGCAGGTGAGGATCTTGGTGAGCTTTGCCTTGTTTTCCGGCTTCAGCAGCGTGTCGACGGTGCCGGCCGGCAATGCCGCGAAGGCTTCGTTGGTCGGTGCGAAGACGGTGAACGGGCCCTTGCCTTCAAGGGTCGAGACCAGGCCGGCTGCCTTGACGGCGGCGACGAGCGTGGTGTGATCCTTGGAATTTACGGCGTTCTCAATGATGTTCTTCGTCGGATACATCGCGGCGCCGCCGACCATCGGATTCTTTGCCTGTGCAGCGAAAGCGATTGCGGAAACAGCGGTTGCAAGCGCGATGGTGCGCAGTGCGGACTTGATCATGATTGTTTCTCCTCCGTCCGCTCGCTGATCGCCGGCTGAATGCCTTGCGACGCTGGGACATGAGGATCTACGGGACGGCCGCCGAAATAGTTTCAGGAAAAAAATCAGGGCCTGCGCGCGGCACCGCTGGCGACAACAGGACCGGTGGGCGCACCGGTGCGCGAGCCGCCGAACGGCTCGAGGCTGACGGCAAACGTCGTGCCGTCGCCGATCGCCGAGCGCATCTCGACCGGAATGACCAACTCGCCATCACCACCCTGGCCGGCGGCGAAGACGCCGAGCGACCGGGGCGCACCGTCGGCCGGCACCATCCAGAGTTCGAGCGATTTCTCTTCCGGCTTGCCGGCCGCGACGGGAACGATCCTGACGTGGCCGGTCAGCGCATCGTAGGAGGCGAGCAGATTGACCTGGCTTGCGGGCGACGACAATTCGGCGACCAGCGGGGCGCCCGGCTTCGGCGGCGCGACGGTGGCGAAGGTGAGCGCCAGCGCCGCTGCCGTGACGATCAGCGATGCGGCGGTGAAGGACCGCCAGAAGACCACGGAATTCCACAGGCCACCGCCCTGAGGGGCTCTCCGCGGCGTGCCGAACAGACGAGCCTCCACCTGCTTGAAGGTTTCCTGGCTGGGCGTGACGACGTCGTAATCGTCGTTGAAAGTCGAAAGGTTGGCCTCCCAGCGGCTGACGATCGCCGCGAACGGACGGTCGACCCGCATGCGGTCTTCGACCACCTGCCGATCCTTGAAAGAGAGAACGCCGAGCACGTACTCGCCTGCGAGCACTTCATCCCGGGAGCGGCCTCCCTTGCTTTGATCGGACGATGTCATCGTTCCATGCACTCTCTCAGCTTCAATAGGCTGCGTCGCAGCCATGTGCGCATCGTGTTCAAAGGGACACCGAATTGTTCGGCGAGTTCCTGATAGCTCAGTCCTTCGACATAAGCCCTTCTCACTGCCACCGCCCGATCAGCTTCCAACTGTTCCATGCAGGTGTCAATCCGCCTTCCCTCATCCCGGATCACCGTCTGCTCCTCCGGATTGAGTTCGCCATCGGCGAGGTCGTATGCACTGTCCAGTTCGTCGGCCACAGGCTTGCGGCTTCTCAAGATATCGATCGCCTGATTGCGCGCAATCGCGGCAAGCCAGGACGTTGGTGTCCCCGTGGTGACAGCAAAGGCCGAGGCGCGCTGCCAGACCTTGATATAGATCTCCTGCAGCGCCTCGTCGGCTTCTGTCCGGTCCTTCAAGATACGCAGGCAGATGGCAAAAAGTTTCGGGGATGTTTCGCGATAAAGCACCGCGAAAGCCTTTCGGTCGCGCATTGCAACCCGGCCGATCAGTCCTGCGATTTCCTCGCTCGTCATGCCGCGCCTCTTCCCTGTGCTGTTGCCTACCTAAGGGTGTTCGGCAGTACTTGGCAAGACGCGGCAGGCCACGCAAATAGCGCAAACTAATCCCGTGCTGATTATTCCATCTGTCAAAAACTTGGGATAAAAGGCCGCAACCAATTCCCGCGGGGTATCCGATGACCGAGACCGAAAGCGAACTTCAGGCACGGCTGCTGGCGAAGGCCCTGCCCTTCATGCAGCGTTACGAGAACAAGACGATCGTCGTGAAATACGGCGGCCATGCCATGGGCAATCCCGAGCTCGGCAAGGCGTTCGCCAGCGATATCGCGCTCTTGAAGCAATCCGGCGTCAACCCGATCGTCGTGCATGGGGGCGGCCCGCAGATCGGCGCGATGCTGAGCAAGATGGGCATCGAATCGAAGTTCGAGGGCGGCCTGCGGGTGACCGACGCCAAGACGGTCGAGATCGTCGAAATGGTTCTCGCCGGTTCGATCAACAAGGAAATCGTCGCGCTGATCAACCAGACCGGCGAATGGGCGATCGGGCTTTGCGGCAAGGACGGCAACATGGTCTTCGCCGAAAAGGCGCGCAAGACCATCAAGGACCCGGACAGCAACATCGAGCGCGTTCTCGATCTCGGTTTCGTCGGTGAAGTGGTCGAAGTCGACCGCACGCTGATCGACCTTCTTGCTCGCTCGGAGATGATCCCTGTCATCGCCCCGGTCGCTCCCGGCCGCGACGGCGCCACCTACAACATCAACGCCGACACGTTTGCCGGCGCCATCGCCGGCGCGCTCAACGCGACCCGCCTGCTGTTCCTCACCGATGTTCCGGGCGTGCTCGACAAGCAGGGCAACCTGATCAAGGAACTGTCGGTCTCGCAGGCGCACCAGCTGATCGCCGACGGCACCATCTCGGGCGGCATGATCCCGAAGGTCGAGACCTGCATCGACGCGATCAAGGCCGGCGTGCAGGGCGTCGTCATCCTGAACGGCAAGACCGCCCATTCCGTGCTGCTCGAGATTTTCACCGAGCACGGCGCGGGAACGCTGATCGTTCCCTAGGGCGCTCGTTCCCCGAACCACTCAGTCCGCGGCGGCATAGATCGCCGCGGCTGCGTCCTTCAGCTTCTCCATCATCGCCCTGTAGGGTCCCGGCCCGTAGCTGACACGGCTGACACCGAGCTTCGCCAGTGTCTTCACGTCAGGCGCGCCCGGACGCATCATGATATTGACGGGCAGCGGCGAGGCGGCGCAGACCTTTTCGATCAAGCGTTCATCGATCAGCCAAGGCACGAAGAAGCCATCGGCACCGGCTGCAGCGTAGGCCCTGCCGCGCACAATCGCCTCCTCAACCAGACCGGCGTGCTTCGAAAGATCGCCCTCGCGCAAGAACAGGTCGGTGCGTGCATTGATGAAGAGCGCAATGCCGCGACGATCCGCCATCTCGCGAATTGCGCGGATGCGGGCGGCCTGCTCCTCCACCGGGTGCAGCCCCTCGCCGCCAACCACCTGATCCTCGAAATTGATACCGATGGCGCCGGCGTCGATCAGCTTTTCGACATTGGTTGCCGCACCAGAGGGCTCGGTGGAATAGGCGCCCTCAAAATCGACGGAGAGCGGCAGATCGTTGGCGCCCGTGATCTGGCGGGTCGTCGCGACCAGCGCCTCCAGCGGGATTTTCTCGCCGTCACCATAGCCCTGGGCGGCGGCAACCGACCAACTGCCCGTTGCCAGCGCCTTGGCGCCGGCCTCGGTCACCGCCTTGGCGGAGCCGGCATCCCAGATATTGTAGAGGACAACAGGATTGCCCTTCCGGTGCAGCGCGCCGAACGCTTTCGCCTTGTCTGACTGGTTCATCGTTGTTTCTCCCTGGACGTTATTCTGCCAAGACTAGTGCGGTCGTTCCCGCGCTTCAATCAGCCGACGTGAATGGTCGCATTCCGGATTTCAATCGGTGGCCGCCCGTGCCATAAGGCAGGCATGACCAAGATCGATCGCACCCCGACCCAATCCGACTTCTCGCACGTGACAGAGTGGGTGTTCGACCTCGACAACACGCTCTATCCGCACCGGGTCAATCTGTTCGCGCAGATCGACAAGAACATGACGGCCTATGTATCGACGCTACTGCAGATGGAGCGCGACGAGGCCCGCAAGCTACAGAAGCAGTATTATCTCGAGCACGGCACGACGCTGCAGGGGCTGATGATCCACCACGGCGTCGACCCGAACGACTTCCTCGAGAAGGCGCATGCGATCGACTACTCCAGCCTGACGGCGCAGCCGGAACTGGGCGCGGCGATCAAGGCGCTGCCCGGCCGCAAGTTCATCTTCACCAATGGCAGCGTCAAGCATGCCGAGATGGCGGCGGGCGCGCTCGGCATTCTCGACCATTTCGACGATATCTTCGACATCGTCGCCGCCGAATTCGTGCCGAAGCCGGCGCAGGAAACCTACGACAAGTTCACGCAGCTGAAGCGCGTCGAGACCGACAAGGCGGCGATGTTCGAGGACCTGCCGCGCAACCTGACGGTCCCCAAGGCGCTCGGCATGAAGACAGTCCTGCTGGTGCCGAACAACCTCGAGGACACGGTTGTCGAGTGGTGGGAAAAGACCAGCGGCGAGGACGACCACATCGACTTCGTCACCGACGATCTCACTGATTTCCTTGAGAAGATTAACGGCTAAGTTACGAAAGTTTCATCCAGCTTACCGATGTTTAATTGGGTAATCGAGGCGTGCCGCCCTACCTTGTTGTCTGTAATCCCCAATGAGATTGCACACTGAAAGGAACCCAAATGTCTCGGAACAAGCTGATACTGGCCGCACTCTCCTCCGTCCTGATCGTCGGTGCCGCAGCCGGCAGCAGTTTTGCTGCGCCCGGCGACAAGCACAAGCATCCGCCAAAGCCACACCACGCGATGATGGGCGGCGGACCGCGCGGGCCGATGATGCGCGAAGTCGTGTTCGTACGGATGCTGCAGCAGTTCGACACCAACAAGGATGGCCAGATCTCCAAGGACGAAGCCAAGAACGGCATGGAGACCATCTTCGCCGCCATCGACACCAACAATGACGGCTCGCTGACACCGGGCGAAATCCGGAAATATCACGAAGCGCAGATGGCCAAGGCCAAGGCGCCTGCCGACGACATGGCAGCGGACGACGATGCAGCCCCTGCCCCGCCGCCGGCCGATGCCGATGCAGGCCAGCCGGCACCGCCGCAGGACGAGGCCAATCGTGGCCCCGGTCGCCACGGCATGCGCGGGCCAGGCATGATACGCGAACTGATGATCATGCAGCGGATCGATACGGACGAGAACGGCCAGATTTCCAAGCAGGAAGCCGAAGCCGCCTTCGACAAGTTCTTCACGCGCATGGACACCAACAAGGACGGCGTGATCTCGATCGCCGACATGCCGCAGCGTCCGTTCCTATAAGAACTGAGACAAGCAAGAATGACGAAGCCCGTCGCGATCATCGCGGCGGGCTTTTCTGTCTATTCCGGATGCTCGTAGAAATCCTGGATGATCTTCCAGGCGGCGTCGGCGGTGTCGACGAAGCTTATCAGGTCGAGATCATCTGGGGCGATGGTGCCGAATTCGGCGAGCGCCTCGAAATTGACGATGCTTTTCCAGAACTTTTCGCCGAAGAGAATGAGCGGCATCTTTTCCATGCGTCCGGTCTGGATCAGCGTCAGGCATTCGAAGAATTCGTCCAGCGTGCCGAAGCCGCCGGGGAAGACGGCGATCGCCTTGGCGCGCACCATGAAATGCATCTTGCGGATGGCGAAGTAATGGAAGTTGAAGCTCAGCTCCGGCGTCACGTAGACGTTCGGGGCCTGCTCGTGCGGCAGGACGATGTTGAGACCGATGGAGGGCGCGCCCTCGTCGGCGGCGCCGCGATTGCCCGCTTCCATGACGCCGGGTCCGCCACCTGTCACGACCACATATTCATGGAAGTCGAAGCCGGCCGAGTATTTCGAGCACAGGCGCGCGAATTTGCGGGCTTCGTCGTAATAGACGGAGGCGGCTTCCAGATTGGCGCGCTGCGTTTCGTTTCTGGCCGCCCAGGCGCTCTGGCCGGGAGCCGGAATGCGGGCGCCGCCGAACATCACGACGGTGGACTTGATGCCGCGTTCCGTCAGCAGCATCTCGGGCTTCATGAGTTCCAGCTGCAGGCGGATCGGCCGCAGCTCCTCGCGGCAGAGGAAATCCTCGTCGGCATAGGCAAGGCGATAGGCGGGCGACAGGGTTTGCGGGGTCTTCGGCACGGCCTCGGCGCGCTGCTTGTCGGTCTCGCTCGATTTCAACGGATCCCAGACGCCATCCTTGCGCCGCAGTCTGCCGTTCTTGCCCTTAGCCATTCCAATGCCTTTCAGTCGTGCCGGCAGCCTCTGCCGGTATGTCGTTTTGTAGCAGTGATCAGGAGTGAACCGCCCCCGAAAAATCATTCCATTTTAGGCCTGCATGGGATAGAGCAGATCGCATCCCGCCAATCACAATTCCCGGAGGCGTCGGCCTCCACGATAAAGATCGAAGTTTAAGGAATTCTCATGAGCGCCACCGACCTCTCCTCCCTCGAAAAGACCCTCGAAGCCGCCTTCGACAATCGCGACAGCGTCAGCCTGACGACCAAGGGCGAAGTGCGCGATGCGGTGGAAACCGCGCTCGAGCTTCTCGATGGCGGCAAGGCGCGTGTTGCAGAGCGCGGAGCCGATGGCGTCTGGAAGGTCAATCAGTGGCTGAAGAAGGCGGTTCTGCTCTCCTTCCGTCTCAACGACATGGAAGTCGTGAAGGGTGGTTCGGGCAACTCGACCTGGTGGGACAAGGTTCCTTCCAAGTTCGAGAACTGGGGTGAGAGCGAATACCGCGCCGCCGGCTTCCGCGCCGTGCCGAACTGCGTCGTGCGCCGCTCGGCCTATATCGCCAAGAACGTCGTGCTGATGCCGTCCTTCGTCAATCTCGGCGCCTTCGTCGATGAGGGCACGATGGTCGATACCTGGGCGACCGTCGGTTCCTGCGCACAGATCGGCAAGCATGTGCATCTCTCGGGCGGCGTCGGCATCGGCGGGGTGCTTGAGCCGATGCAGGCCGGCCCGACGATCATCGAAGACAATTGCTTCATCGGTGCCCGCTCGGAAGTCGTCGAAGGCTGCATCGTGCGTGAAGGCTCGGTGCTCGGCATGGGCGTCTACATCGGCAAGTCGACGAAGATCGTCAACCGCGCCACCGGCGAAGTCACCTACGGCGAAGTGCCGCCCTACTCGGTCGTCGTCGCCGGCTCGATGCCGTCAGGCAATGCCACGATGCCGAACGGCCTTCCTGCGCCGCACCTCTATTGCGCCGTGATCGTCAAGACGGTCGACGAGAAGACCCGCTCGAAGACCGGCATCAACGAACTGCTGCGCGACTAATAAGGTCACCACATTCCGGCGCTGCGGCTCCTCCGTGGAGCATGCGGCGCCGGAATGGCGATCGCCGGATGTGGAGCCGGCGGAAAACGCACGGCACATTTCGCCCGGCACAACTTCACCTTGCCTTTTCTTTGCCATTACCGCCGGATAGTTCCATTGCCATGACCGCTACCGATCCCGTCGCCAATCTCCAGACCCTCATCCGCTGCCGTTCCGTCACACCCGCCGAAGGCGGCGCGCTTTCGGCGCTGGAGGCGATGCTGTCGCCGCTCGGCTTCAAGGTGGACAAGGTTAAGGCAACGGAGCCCGGAACGCCCGATATCGAAAACCTCTATGCGCGCCTCGGCACCGACGGTCCGCATCTGATGTTCGCGGGACACACCGATGTCGTGCCCGTCGGCGACGAAGGCGCGTGGACCCACGCACCCTTCGCGGCCGAGATCGCTGACGGCGAATTGTTCGGCCGTGGCGCCGTCGACATGAAGGGCGGCGTCGCCTGCTTCGTGGCGGCGATCGCCCGCCATATCGAAAAGCACGGGGCACCGAAGGGATCGGTCTCATTCCTGATCACAGGTGACGAGGAAGGCCCCGCGATCAACGGCACCACCAAGCTGCTTCAATGGGCGGCCGAGCGTGGCGAGACGTGGGACGCCTGCCTGGTCGGCGAGCCGACCAATCCCGATACGCTCGGCGAGATGATCAAGATCGGCCGGCGCGGTTCGCTGGCAGGCAAGATCACTGCGCATGGCGTTCAAGGCCATGCAGCCTATCCGCATCTCGCCGACAACGCGGTGCGCGGCATCCTGCAGCTGACGCAGGCGCTGATGCATCCGCCCTTCGATGCGGGAACCGAGAATTTCCAGCCTTCCAATCTCGAGGTGACGACGGTCGATGTCGGCAATCCGGCGACCAATGTCGTGCCGGCCAAGGCGACCGCGAGCTTCAACATCCGCTTCAATGATACGTGGACGGCCGACAGCCTGCAGCAGGAAATCATCCGTCGCCTCGACGTTGCCGCGCGTGACGGCGTGCTGCGGCCCGGGCGTCCGCCGTTCCGATACGATATCGTCTGGGCGGAGCGGCCCAGCCATGTATTTCTTACACGCAACAACGCGCTGATCGCCTCGCTGTCTTCGGCGATCGAGAGCGTCACCGGCCTGTCTCCAAAACTGTCGACGACGGGCGGAACCTCGGATGCCCGCTTCATCAAGGATTATTGCCCGGTTGTCGAATTCGGCCTCGTCGGGCAGACCATGCACATGGTGGACGAGCGCGTTGCGGTCTCCGACCTGGAGCAACTGACGGTCATCTATGAAACCTTCCTCGCGCGCTGGTTCGAGAATGCCGGGGTTTAGGGAAGTCCAATACTACCTGTCCGGCCTCTGGCTGCTGATCCGCATGGACCCGGCCGGCTTCCGGTTTCTCGACGTGTCGGACCGCGGCGTCAACCGCTCCTTCTGGGCCTTCGTCTGGTGCCTGCCGCCAATGGGCATATCGTGGCTGTGGTGGCGCGAGGCCTTCCTGCAGCGGATGCCGCCGCACACCGATGTCGGCGCGCTGTTCTATTTCCGGCTCGGACTGGTGGAGGCGGCTAACTGGTTCGTGCCGCTGGTACTGGCCGGACTGCTGCTTATGGCCTTCAAGAAGGGCGACCGCTTTTCATCCGTGATCGTCAGCATCAACTGGCTAGGCGTGCCGCTTTCCTACATCAACGGACTGCTGCTGGCGCTGGTGTTCTTCGTGCCCGGCGCGATCGGCATCGTCTCGATGTTGCTGCTCGCCTTCATGCTCGCGCAGGTCTTCGCGCTCGCAAGAATCCTCAGGATGATCTTCTCCGGCAACGGTCCGCTGATCGGAGCGATGACGCTGGTGCTGTTCGTGCCGGTATTGATGCTGACGGAGTATCTGCAGCGGTTTCTTGGGATCTATCCGGTCTAGACTGCTACCGACCGCGAACGACCTCGCCGTCCTCCTTGCTGAACGCGCCGATTTCAGGGTTGTCCAATATCTCCAGCACGATCTCCGACGGCCGGCACAGGCGTGCGCCTTTTTCGGTGATGACGATCGGGCGGTTGATCAGGATCGGGTGGGCGAGCATTGCGTCCAGCAGCTGGTTGTCTGTCAGCGATGGATCGTCGAGGCCGAGTTCGGCGTAGGGCGTGCCCTTTTCGCGCAACAGCCCGCGCACAGGGATACCGATTGCGGCGGCCAAGGCGGTCAGTTGCGCGCGGCTCGGCGGCGTCTTCATATATTCGATGACGACGGGCTCCTCACCGGACTGGCGGATCATCGCCAGCGTGTTGCGCGAGGTGCCGCAGGCCGGGTTATGATAGATCGTCGTCGTCATTGGCTGTCTCCTTGCGCCGCTCGATGATCACGTCGGGGTAATCGACCTGCATGAAATAGAGGCCGTCAGGCGGGGCGACCGGGCCGCAGGCCTTGCGGTCCTTCGCTTCCAGCGCCGCGCGCACATCATCAGGCGTCCAGCGACCCTCGCCCGCCAGCTTGAGCGTGCCGGCGAAGGAGCGGATCTGGTTGTGCAGGAAGCTCTGGGCGGTGGCGCGGATTTCGATCAGGTCTCCCGTGCGCGCCACATCCAGCCTGTCGAGGGTGCGCACCGGGCTGTTTGCCTGACAATGAGCGGAGCGGAAGGTGGTGAAGTCGTGCTTGCCGACCAGCATCTGCGCGGCGGCATGCATGGCGTCGTGATCGAGCGCCTTGGCCACCCACCAGGCCTTGCCTGCCTCGAGCGCCAACGGCGCGCGGCGTGTGACGATGCGGTAGAGATAGTGGCGGCGAAGGGCGGAAAAGCGGGCGTCGAAGTGCTCGCTGGCGCTTTCGACCTCGAGGATAGCGACGCGTTCACCTGACAGTCTCAGATGCGCGTTCAGTGCATTCTGCAGCTTAAAGGGCGCCCATTGCTTCGACAGATCGGCATGCACCACCTGGCCCATGGCGTGGACGCCGGAATCGGTGCGGCCGGCGCCGCGGATCGATACGGTGTCGCCGCTGGCACCCAGGATCGCCTTCTCGATGGCCCCCTGTACCGAGGGGCCATTGTCCTGCCGTTGCCAGCCGACATATTGCGAACCGTCATATTCGACGATCATGCGGTATCGATGCATCAGGCGAGCCTCGTGCCCGCAGGCAGATGAGTGCCATGCAGGAAGTCGGCGGCGGCCAGCGGCTTGCCGCCGGCCTTCTGCAGTTTCGTCAGCCTGACGGCGCCGGAGCCGCAGGCGACGACGAGATCGTCGGTCAATAGCGTGCCGGCCGTCCCAGAACCCTCGGCGCGCTCGGAGCCGAGCACCTTCACGCGCTCCGGCTTGCCTGACATCTCGAGCTCGAACCAGGCGCCTGGAAACGGCGCAAGGCCGCGGATGTGGTTATGAACGTCTGCGGCATCGCGCGAGAAATCGATGCGCGTTTCGCTCTTGTCGATCTTCGATGCGTAGAGCACGCCGTCTTCCGGCTGTGGCGTCAGTGGCAGGTCGCCCATTTCGAGCCTGACCATTGCTTCAGCCATCGCCTTGGCACCTGCATGCATCAGCTTGTCGTGCAACTCGCCCGCCGTCATGTTCTCGCCGATCGCCACTTCGCTGGTGACGGCGACGGCGCCGGTGTCGAGGCCCTTGTCCATCTTCATGACCATCATGCCGGTCTTTTCGTCGCCGGCCATGATCGCCCGCTGAATCGGCGCGGCGCCGCGCCAGCGCGGCAGCAGCGACGCGTGGCCGTTATAGCAACCGTATCTGGTGCCATTGAGGATCGCCTCCGGCAGCAACAGGCCGTAGGCGACGACGACGGCGACATCGGCCTTGTGGGCGGCGAAACGCTTTCGCTCCTCGGTATCCTTGAAATTGACGGGCGTGAACACGGCAATGTCGAGCAGCTCGGCAGCTTGGTGGACCGGCGATTTCTGCAGATCGAGCCCGCGCCGGCCGCCGGGACGCGGCGGCTGGGTGTAGACCGCAAGGATCGTGTGGCCGGCATCGACAAGCATGCGCAGCGTCGGGACCGAGAACTCGGGCGTTCCCATGAAGATGATGCGAAGAGACATTGTGTGCCGCCAGTTCCTGTTATGCAGCCAGCTTGGGCTCTGCAACCGCTCGTGAAGATCAGCCGTCTTCAAACGGGTTTACGAGCTTGAGATCAAGCCCTTCGAAGTCTTTTGTGTTGCGCGTCGCCAGTGTCGCGCCGTGGGTGAGGCAGATCGCGGCGATCATGGCGTCCTGCACCGACATTGCTCTACCGATGGCCTCGCGGCGGGCAAGAAGCTTGCCTGTTTCGATGGCGATGTGCCGCTCAAACGCAAGAATTCGTCCACTGTATACGGCCAACGTCTCGTTGAGCTTCTCCTTGTACCGCACCGAGCCGGACCGAAGCCAAAAGCGTTCAGCCCCGAAGGATTGCTCCATGATAGTTACGTCGGACAGATAGAGATGCGACATGCTTTGTGCCGCGAACCAAGCTTCGACCAAGAGGCTCGGTTTTGGTTTGGTCGCCTCGGATATGACGTTCGTGTCCAGGACAATCATTCTAGTTCTTCGGAAGGGCGGCCAAAATTCCTTTTTCGCTCCGCCTCGATCTCGTCCATGATTTTCGCGTATTCCTCGGCTTCGCGTGCTTCCGCCTCGTTTTTCGGCGCAAGGATTTCGCGCATGGCTTCCCATGCCGACTTCGTCGGCGCTCCGGCGCCCGAGGCATCGACCACGGCCTTCTGCAAGAGGCTCTTTGCCTCATCGGAAAGGCTGTTGCCATTCTTTTCAGCGCGCACGGAGATATCGCGCTTCAACGCGTCGGAAATATTGCGGATCAGAAGATCACCCATGCGGCACCTCCACTATGATATCACTGATATCATAATACGCGGACGCCCCGGGTTCAATCCGTTGATCAGATTGCCTTGGTGGTCTTGGCGGCCTTGGTGAACTTCTTGACGACCATTTCGCGCTTGAGGCGGGAGATGTGATCGATGAAGAGCACGCCGTTTAGATGATCGATCTCATGCTGCAGGCAGGTGGCAAGCAGGCTGTCGGCTTCGACCGTCTGTTCCTTGCCGTCGCGATCGAGATACCTGACGCTGACGGTGGCTGGGCGTTCGACTTCGGCATAGTAATCCGGGATCGACAGGCAGCCTTCCTCGTAGACCGAGCGCTCGTCGGAAGAGGCGACGATTTCGGGATTGATGAAGACGAGCGGCTGCTTTTCCTCGCCCTCGCGCGCGACGTCGATGACAAGCATGCGGCGCGGCACGCCGATCTGGATGGCGGCAAGGCCGATGCCCGGCGCATCGTACATCGTGTCCAGCATATCGTCGGCCAGACGCTGCAGATCGCTATCGACGCGCTCGATCGGCTTGGAAACCTGACGGAGCAGCGGATCGGGGAGAATGATGAGTGGCTTGATGGTCATGGCGTTCCCCATAACCCATCTTTTTGCGGGATGGAATTATCCAAGAGCCCGGAGGCGACGCTTTTTTACGCCGTCTCCGGAATTTCGCGGGATTTTGCCTATGCGGCGCGGCGCGAGGCCTCGTAGGCAGGGCGTTCGTTGCCGCCGATACGGAAGCGTTCGAGCAGTCCCACCAGGCCTTCGACCTCGTTTCTCAGGCGACGGGTCTCCGCCGAGGTACGTTCGACCATGCCCGAGTTCTGCTGGGTGATGGTGTCCATGTTGCGGATGGCGACGCTGACTTCGTTGACACCGGTTGCCTGATCGCGGGCAGCGGAGGCGATGTCGGCGACGAAGCTGTTGATGCTGTCGATCCGGTTGATCATGTCGCTCAGCGATTCGCCGGTGCTGCTGACGATGTCGACGCCCTGGTTGACCTGGATCGAGCTTTCGGAGATCAGCCGCTTGATCTCCTTGGCGGCATCGGCGGTGCGCTGGGCGAGCTGGCGCACTTCCTGGGCGACGACCGCAAAGCCCTTGCCGGCTTCGCCGGCGCGGGCCGCCTCGACGCCGGCATTCAGTGCCAGCAGGTTGGTCTGGAAAGCGATTTCGTCGATGACGCCGATGATCTTGGTGATCTCGGTCGAGGACTTCTCGATGCCGGCCATGGCCGAGACGGCGCTGGTGACGAGCTCGCCGGAGTTCTTCGCCTTGTGCTGCGTTTCGCGCACGGCGGCGGAGGCCTTCTCGGCATTCGACGCCGTCTGGCCGACGCTGACGGAGAGCTGCTGCAGGGCTGCCGAGCTTTCCTCGACACCGGCTGCCTGTTGCGCGGTGCGCAGCGCCAGATCGTCGGAACCCTTGGCGATCACGTCGGTGCCGCGCATGATCTCGCCGGATGTGGCGCGGACGGAGGCGAAGGATGTGCGCAAGGCGGCGACGGCGCGATTGTAGTCCTCGCCCATATCCTTGAAATTGCCCGGAAGATCGGTCGGCAGGGTGGATTCGAGATCGCCTCTGGAGAGCGCCTCGAGGCCGCGGCGAAGACGCTCAAGCGCATGCGCCTGATCGGCCTCGGCCTTCAGCCGCTCTTCCTCAAGCGTCACGCGCTTTTCTTCCAGCGCTTCGAGATAGACCGAGATCGAGTAATCCATGTCGAGCATCGCCGCCTTGACGACGGCGGACAGCTTTTCGGCCAGAACCTTGCCCTGCTGGCGTGCGAACATCGACGGCCACTGCTTGTCCATCAGGCCCTTGATGAGATCGCTCATCAGCAGCGCGTAGCCGCCGATATACCAGCGTGGTTCCAGGCCGATGCGGGCATGCGTCTTGCCGACTGCGGTCACACCCTTGACGTAGGCTTCGTCGAAATTTCCGCCCGCCAGATTGGCCCAGTGCGCCTCCTGCCGCGTCTTGGCACTGTTCATATGCGCCTTGTCGGAGAAGAAGCGGGCCACGGCGGGCGTTCTGCCCAGCTTTCCGTAGAACCGATCGAGAGCGGCGCCCAGCAGGGGCGAGATTGTCGGACGCATCTCGCGCAACGCAGCCCGGGCTCCATCATCGAGCTCGATGAAATCGAGGCGCTGCTGGAGAGAGGTGTCGGATTGCTGGCTGCTCATGATGTCTCTGCTTTGCAATTGAAACGGAACGGTAATTTAGCCGCAGCTTTTGACGAATATAGTTTAGCAAAGGTTAAATACCGGCTCGATTAATCGGCTAGCGGTTGATTGAACGCCCGCAGCGGCAATCTAGACGCTCAATTGCTCGTTCACGTTTTGATCTAGTCAGCAGCGGCAATTTTGCTATGGTGGCGCCATGAACGCGACACCCGACTCATTGACCGCCGCCTTGATCCATCTCAGCCCCGCAGGTCTGGCGCTTGCCGGAGGGGCGCTTGCCGCCGTGGTGGTGCTGATGACCGTCCTTATGGTTCGCAGCAGCCAGCTTCGGCGCGAGCAGGCCGAGGACGCAAACGAGCGGGCGATGGCGGCCGATGCGCGAATGTCGGAGCTCCTGAAGATCCAGGCCGAGATGCATGGGCGGATGTCGACGATGGCCGAAGTGTTCGGCTCCCGGCAATCCGAACTCAACCAGGCGATCAGCCAGCGTCTGGATGGCATGTCCCAGCGGGTCAGCAGCACGATCACCGAGCAGACGAAATCGACGCACGAGAACCTGCAGCGGCTGCAGGAACGGCTGGCGGTGATCGATGCGGCGCAGAACAACATCCAGACACTGGCCAAGGATGTCGTCGGCCTGCAGGCGATCCTGTCCAACAAGCAGACGCGCGGTGCCTTCGGCCAATCGCGCATGGAAACCATCGTGGCGGACGGGTTGCCGATGGGCGCCTATGCGTTTCAGCAGACGCTGTCGAACGGATCGCGCCCGGATTGCACCATCCGCATGCCGAATGGCGCCGCACCGCTGGTGATCGACGCCAAGTTTCCGCTGGAAGCGTGGAACGCGATCCGCGACGCCGGCGGCCCGGATCTTGCCAAGGTGGCCTCGCAGCAGTTTCGCCGCGATATGGAAATCCATATCCGCGACATAGCGGAGAAATACCTGATCCAGGGCGAGACCCAGGAGACGGCGTTCCTGTTCGTGCCGTCGGAATCGATCTTCGCTGAAATTCACGAGAACTTCGAAGCGATCGTGCAGAAGGCGCATCGGGCGCGCATCGTCATCGTCTCGCCATCACTGCTGATGCTGTCGATCCAGGTGATCCAGGCCGTTCTCAAGGATCAGAGGATGCAGGCGCAGGCGCATGTAATCCAGGGCGAAGTCGCAAATCTGATGGACGATCTCAGTCGTCTCGACGAGCGCGTGCGCAAGCTGCAGGGTCACTTCGCCATGGCCCAGAAGGATGTCGACATGATCGTCACGTCCGCCGACAAGCTGACAAGGCGGGGCGCCAAGATCGAGGCGCTGGAGTTCGAAGGCGGCGATGGCCGCAAGGTATCAGGCGATGACGAGCCTGCGGCAAAATCCGTCGAGAGCAGAACGGGACTTCTCAAGCTCAGGGTGGTTGACGACGAGTAAGACCTTCGGGCAGTGTCGCCGCCAAAGAAAAGCTCTGGAAGGAACGCCTCAGTGATTACCGTTTTCGGCTCCATCAACATGGACCTCATCGCCACCACGCAGCGCTTGCCCAAGCCGGGCGAGACCGTTGCCGGAAACGGCTTTTCGACGGCTGCCGGCGGCAAGGGCGCCAACCAGGCGCTGGCCGCGCGCCGCGCGGGATGCAGCGTGCACATGGCCGGTGCCGTCGGCCATGATGGATTTGCCGATGACGCTCTGGCGCTTCTCAAGGCAGCCGGTACCGAACTCGATGCCGTCAAACGGGCCGATGAGCCGACCGGGACGGCGATCATCCTCGTTGGCGGCGACGGCGAGAACATGATTGCCGTGGTGCCGGGTGCAAACGGCACGGTCACCGCAGCCGATGCAGACAAGGCCGTTGGCGGCATGAGCAGGGGCGACACGCTGATGCTTCAGCTCGAGGTGCCTGCCGCCGCCGTCGAGCAGGCTCTCTCGGCCGCCAGGGCCAAGGGCGTCACCACCATTCTCAATCTGGCGCCGCTGATCGACGACGCTGCCCGCCTCGGCCGTCTGGCCGACATCGTCATTGCCAACGAAACGGAATTCGAGCGTCTTGCCGGCCAGGAGAACATGACGGCGGAAGAGCGGGAAGCGGCGCTCAAGCGCCTCAACTCGGAAACGGGGCAAACGCTGATCGTGACGCTCGGCGGCGACGGCGTGGTCGCTATCCGTGACGGCGTGATCTCTCGGGCCAAGGGGTTGAAGATCGAACCGGTGGACACCGTCGGTGCCGGCGACACGTTCTGCGGCTACTTCGCCGCCAGCCTCGACGAAGGCCTCGCCTTCGAGCCGGCGCTTCGGCGCGCTGCCGTCGCGGGGTCGCTCGCCTGCCTCAAGCAGGGGGCTCAGCCGTCCATTCCGCTGCGCGATGAAGTCGCAAACAAGCTATAGCCGTTTCGGCTGGCGACATTGTCCGCAATGCCTGCTGCCGAACCGCTAAAATATAATCGTATTTCATTCAAATTTAATAGGTTTCCGGCGATCTTCCGCTCGATCGCCGGCTCCTTTTCTCAGGGGATGCGGCACTCGCTACGGCGGCTCCATGACGGGGCATGCTTTCGCCTTTTGTGCCGGCAGATGCGTCGCTCGGCCCATCCTTGATCCCCCCGAGGAATCCATGTTCATCTTTCGCATGAAATCGCTTGCGGCCAAACTTATCCTGATTACCGGCTGCGCCATCGCGCTGGTTCTCCTGATCTCCAATTTCTTCCTTATCGGCGAAACCCGCAACCGGGTGGAAACGCTGACCATGGACCAGGCAAACCTCGAGGCAAAAGCGATTGCCAACGAAGTGGCCTCTTCGGTGGGCGAGCTCGCAGGCGCTGCGCGCTCGATGGCCGGCGTGATCGGTCGTGGCCACGAGGGCAAGTATCTCGATCGCAAGTCGATCGTCGACATGCTGAAGGCCAACGTCGAGCGCAACCAGTTCGCGTTCGGCAGCTGGTTCGGCGAAGAGCCGAACGCCTTCGACGGTCAATCGCCATCGTTTGCCGGCCGGACGGACCTCGGCTCGGACAAGACGGGCGCGTTCAACGCCTACTGGACCAAGACCAAGGACGGTGGCTACACCTTCTCGGTGTTCGGATCGGACTACAAGGCCGAATGGTACAGCCTCGCGGCTGCGAGCAAGAAGGGCGCGATCTCCTCGCCCTACGCCGAAAGCACCACCGGCGAGAACACCGCAATGACCTCGATCGCCTATCCTGTCATGTCAGCCGGCAAGATGATCGGCGTCAGCGGCGTCGACATCTCGCTGAAGTCGCTCACCGACAAGCTCGGTAACCTGCATCCTTTCGGAACCGGCCGCGTGACCCTGCTGTCGCAGGGTGGAAACTGGATCGTCGCGCCGTCCAAGGACCTGGCGATGAAGCCCTACGAGGGCGAAGGCGTGGATAAAGTCAAGGCTGGCCTTTCCACGCTCTCGCCAGCCGTGGTCAAGAACCTGTCGATCGGCGACGGCGAGCCCTTTGATCGCGTGGTCTATCCCTTCGCCCTGCCTGATCTGAACACCAACTGGGTCATCCTCGTCGATGTGCCGCACAGCGCGATCAATGCGCCGGTGCAGGATCAGACCGTCATGATGATCGTCGCAGGCGTTCTGGTTCTCGCAGCCGTCATGCTGGCGCTCTACTTTGCCGTGCGCGCCTTCGTCCAGAAGCCGCTTGGCGGCCTGGTTGCCAGCGTCCGCACCCTCAGCGAAGGCCGCTACGAGCAGCCGGTCACCGGCCAGGATCGCGCCGACGAAACCGGCTCGGTCGCCAAGGCGCTGGAAGGCTTCCGCCATGCATTGGCCGACAGCCGCCGCCTCGAAGCCGAGGCCAAGGTCCAGCGGCAGGAAGCGGAGTCCGAGCGCGGGCGTTCCGAGAGCGAGCGTCAGCAGTCGGTATCGCTGCAGCGCCACATCGTTTCGATCGTCGGATCGGGTCTTTCCGAGCTGTCCAAGGGCAATCTCAGCCACCGCATCAACGACGAGTTCCCCGGCGAATACGACAAGCTGAAGCAGGATTTCAACGCCGCTCTGGCAGCGCTGGAAGAAACCATCACGACGATGAACCTCAGCGTCGTCAACATCGGCTCTGGCACCAGCGAGATCAGCGGCAGCGCATCCGATCTCGCCAAGCGTACCGAGCAGCAGGCGGCCAGCCTGGAAGAGACCGCAGCAGCCCTGAACCAGCTCACCGCGCAGGTCAACTCCAGCGCCGACAATGCCCGCACCGCGGCCGACAACGTCAACCACGCCTGCGAGGATGCCGAGAGATCGGGCGACGTCGTTCGCAAGGCGATCGCCTCGATGAACGGCATCGCGCAGTCCTCCACGGAAGTCTCGCGCATCATCGGCGTCATCGACGAGATCGCCTTCCAGACCAACCTGCTGGCGCTCAACGCCGGCGTCGAAGCGGCGCGCGCCGGTGAAGCCGGCAAGGGCTTTGCCGTCGTGGCACAGGAAGTGCGCGAACTGGCTCAACGATCGGCCAGCGCTGCCAAGGAGATCAAGACGCTGATCAACACCTCGGCCGTGCAGGTCAAGGAAGGCGTCGATCTCGTCGGTAAGGCCGGCGATACACTGCATACCATCTCCGAGCAGGTGATGCGCATCAACGGCCTCATCCGCGAGATCTCCGCGTCGGCCAGCGAGCAGGCGATCGGTCTCAAGGAAGTTAGCCAGGCCATGAACCAGATGGACCAGGTGACGCAGCAGAATGCCGCCATGGTCGAGGAAACCACGGCCGCCAGCGTGACGCTCAACGAAGAAGCCCAGACGCTGCAGCAGCTCGTGATGCGCTTCCGTGTCAGTGGCGCTGGCCAGTCGGCTTCGCTGCGTTCGACGGCCCAGCAGATGCGGGCACCGGCGGCAACGTACCGCCAGCCATCGGCACCGAGCTACCGTCAGGCCGTCGCTCCGGCACCGCGCCGGGCCGCCCAGTCGCACGGCTCCGCAGCCGTCGCGCAGGACAGCTGGGAAGAGTTCTGAGCCGAGAGGCTGGACGCCATATAGAAACGAAAACAGGCGCCGGAGCGATCCGGCGCCTGTTTTTTTTGCTCGCTATCGGATGATCAGGCGGCGTTCGACGCCTGCTCCTCATTGAGGAAAGCATAGATCGCCGACGCGGAATCGGTTGCGCGCAGCTTCGAGACCAGATCCTGGTCGCGCAGAACGCGGGCGATGCGCGACAGCGCCTTCAGGTGGTCGGCGCCGGCGCCTTCGGGCGCGAGCAGCAGAAAGACGAGATCGACCGGCTGATCATCAAGCGCTTCGAAATCGACCGGCTGGTCGAGACGCGCGAAGATGCCGACGATGGAACTGACGCTGGCGAGCTTGCCATGCGGGATGGCGATGCCGTTGCCGACGCCGGTGGAGCCGAGACGCTCCCGCTGCAGGATGACATCGAAGACTTCCCGCTCGGACAGGCCAGTGACTTTCGACGCCTTGGCCGACAATTCCTGCAGGAGCTGTTTCTTGGAATTTACTCTGAGAGCGGGAATGATTGCATTCTGCTGCAGCAAATCTGCCAAAGCCATTTCTTTTTCCTTTTGCGCCAAGCTGGGGGAGCGGCAGGTTTCTGCCGCCCCTCGCCTTGTTCTCAGCTTTTGATGTTGGCTGCGTCTATCCAGCCAATGTTGCCGTCGTGCCGACGGTAAACGATGTTCAACTGTTCCTTGCCGGGGCTGCGGAACAGCAGCAGCGGCTCGTCCGTCATGTCGAGCGCCATCACGGCGGTTGCGACGGACATCGTCTTCATCTGCTTCGTGCTTTCAGCAACGATCGCCGGTGCGAAATCATCAGCGACCTCGTCGTCATGATCCGGCATGCCATCCATGACGGTGTAGGCGACTTCGGCAAAACCATTCGGATGATTTCCAGCGTGGTGATCCTTCAGCTTCCGCTTGTAACGGCGAAGTCGCTTCTCGATACGTTCGGAAGCGGCATCGAAGGCCAACTGCGGGTCCATTGCCTCTCCGGCCGCGTGCAATATGACGCCGCTGTCGAGGTGAACCTTGCAATCGGCGGAAAAACGGGCGTTGGCCTTTTGTACGATAACCTGACCAGAATACCCTCCGTCGAAGTATTTCGTGACGGCCACACCGATTTGGTCCTCGATCCGCTGACGGAACGAATCACCAATTTCCATATGTTTACCGGATACACGCACACTCATGGAGTTTCCCTTCTTATGTGGTTTGCGAGTATCACTTTACGCCAAGGCTGACTCTCATCCAAGCACTTCGCGCAATCTCAAGCAAGATCGGCCGAAGTTCTCGGCTGTGGGCGCCCTGAGGATGATGGGGATAACCTCCGACGCCATTCACCGCGCCAATTTGGCGCGGCTTCTAGCCAGAAGTTACCAAAAAGTCAACAGACGCCATTTTTACGCGAGGCGCACAGGTCGATCGAGCCAATCGAATCCCTCAGAAGCCCGCGACTTTAGCGAGCGCCCGCTTCTCCCGCCGGCGCTGGACGGAAGAGGCTATGTTCATCGCCTCACGATACTTGGCAACCGTTCGACGAGCAAGTTCCACCCCACTCTCCTTTAGGATATCTACGATATCATCATCTGAGAGTACGTTTTCGGGGACTTCCTGGGCAATGAGGGCGCGGATCCTGTGGCGGACGGCCTCGGCCGAATGGCTGTCACCACCCTCGACGGCGCTGATCGAGACGGTGAAGAAATACTTCAATTCGAACAGGCCACGCGGCGTCAGTATGTATTTGTTCGAGGTGACGCGGCTGACGGTCGATTCATGCATCTTGATGGCGTCGGCCACCGTCTTCAGATTGAGCGGCCTGAGATGATCGACACCGTGAACGAGGAAGGCATCCTGCTGGCGGACGATTTCCGTCGCCACCTTCATGATCGTCTTGGCCCGCTGATCGAGGCTGCGCGTCAGCCAGTTGGCCGTCTGCAGGCACTCAGACAGGAAGGCGTGATCGTCACCAGTCTTGGTGACCTTTGCGAAATAGGACTGATTGACGAGCACGCGCGGCAGCGTGTCCGGATTGAGTTCGACCAGCCAGCTGCCATCCGAACCGCCCCTGACGACCACATCGGGCATGATGGCTTCCGACATGACCGCCTCGAAGCCGCTGCCGGGCTTGGGGTTCAGCTGGCGGATCTCGCTCAGCATGTCGAGCAGGTCTTCCTCGTCAACACCGCACAGCCGCTTCAAGGTTGCAAAATCGCGGCGGGCAAGGAGTTCGAGATTGGCGACGAAGGCCTGCATGGCCGGATCGAAGCGGTCCTTCTGGCGGAGCTGGATCGCCAGGCACTCCGACAGGCTTCGCGCAAACACTCCGGGTGGATCCAGCGTCTGCAGGGCTGTCAAAACGCGCTCGACATCCGTCATGCTGGTGCCCAGCCGCTCCGACGCCTCGGCGAGGTCGGCATGCAGATAGCCGGCCTCATCGAGCTGATCGGCGAGATACTGGCCAACCAGTCGATCCGCGATAGAGGGGAGTATGAAAGGCAATTGCTGCGCCAGATGGTCGCGAAGCGAGATCTGGCCGGCAACGAAATCATCAAGATCGTAGGAATCCGCGCCCTCGCCGCCGCCTGGCATCGACTTCCACTGGCTGATCAGTTCCGGCGCATCGGCGCGCTGCGGCACCCCATCATCGGGGAAAACATTGGCGTAATTGGCATCCAGCTCGTCGTTCATCCGGCCGGCGCCGGCGCTATCGGTGCGATCCGACCAATCTCCGGACATCACTTCCGAACGGCTGTCGTAATCCTCGTCCGAACCCTGGTCGTCCGCCTGACGGGCGCGCGCATCATCCTCGTCGGAAGCACGGTCACTGCCTGTTTCCGCGTCATTTGACGGGAATTCGAGCAAAGGATTCTTTTCGACTTCCTGGGCGATGAACTGGGTGAGCTCGAAATGCGTCATCTGAAGCAGCTGAATCGACTGCATCAGCTGTGGTGTCATCACCAGCGATTGGCTTTGGCGCAGGTATAAATTGGCCGAAAGTGCCATGATGGACGCAAAACTCCCGTTCGGTTCCTCCGGGAAACAGTGTCCTAAAACGGGGCTGGGGCCACTGAAATCCAAGTTGGCCCAAAAATTGCTTTTTTATTCTATTTGGTCAAGCGGAAGTATGACAGCAAGGTAAATTTCCGTCGCGGACAGATGCTATCAGAGGCTGAAATTATCGCCGAGGTATAGTCTACGAACTTCCGGATTATTGACAATGTCGTTTGCCCGGCCGTGCGTCAACACTTCGCCTGCATGAATGATATAGGCGCGGTCGATCAGCCCGAGCGTCTCGCGGACATTGTGATCGGTGATCAAAACACCGATGCCGCGCGCCGTCAGATGGTGCACGAGGTTCTGGATGTCGGAAACGGAGATCGGATCGACACCGGCGAAGGGCTCGTCGAGCAGCATGAATGTCGGATCGGTGGCCAGCGCGCGGGCGATTTCCAGACGGCGACGCTCGCCGCCCGAAAGCGATACGGCAGCACTTTTGCGCAGCTTGCGGATGTGAAATTCGTCGAGCAGCTCGTCGAGCTTCTTCTCGCGCTCGGCCTTGTCCTTGACGTGCACTTCCAGGACGGCGCGAATATTTTCCTCGACCGTCAGGCCGCGAAAGATCGACGCTTCCTGCGGCAGATAGCCGACACCAAGACGGGAGCGGCGATACATCGGCATCGAGGTGACGTCGTTGCCGTCGATCTCGATGGTGCCTTCATCGACGGGGACCAGCCCGGTGATCATGTAGAAGCAGGTGGTCTTGCCGGCGCCGTTCGGGCCGAGCAGGCCGACGGCCTCGCCACGACGCACGACCAGCGATACGCCGTTCACCACGCGCCGGGTGCTGTAGGTCTTCGTCAGACCGCGCGCGATCAGGGTTCCCTGATAGCGGCTCTTGTCAACGGCGCCCGCATCAGCGGCGGCCTGTTGCCCGGTCTTGCCGAACATAGTCGATAGCGAGAATAATTTCACGTGGTGGCCGGGGTCAGTTCTTTTTCTGGGATTGCGGATCGAGCTGAATCTGGACGCGCCCCCCGCAGCTGTCCAATTGCGCCTGTCCCGTTGCCATCTGCACGGTGAGCTGGCAACCGGTAAAGACGTTGCCGCCATCCGTCAGAACAACCTTGTCACCCTTCAGGATGAAGAGCTGCTTGGCCATGTCGAACGAGCCGTTGTCGGCGGTCGCGGTCTGCGTGCCCGAGGTCAGGAACACCTTGTTGGTGACGATGATATGGTCGATATCGGCGTTGCCCGACGACACCGAAGACGCGGCAGGCGCCGTCGTTTCCGATGCCTTGGTGGCAGGCGCCTTGCCATCGGCAGCGGCTGCGTCCTTGGCCTTGTAGAACACGGTCATGTGGCCGGCCTGCAGCGTCGTCGTTCCCTGAACGACCTTGACGTTGCCGGTGAAGTCGGCGGTGTGATCCTGATCGTGGATCTCAAGCTTGTCGCTTTCGATCTGGATCGGCTGATCCCTGTTCAGTTGCAACCCGCTCATCTGGCTGGTCGTCGCCTGCGCCAAGGCGCCTCCAGCCAACAGCAGGAGTGCAAGGGCACCATTCGTGAATACTGCGCCCGCCTTGCGGGTAGAAATGCGACAATCGTTTGCCATGAAGACCCGCGTGTTAAGTGCCTTGTTTGCGTATAGCGGTGGGGTTCACATTCATTCGAACGTTCCCCTCGAATGTGATCGTGCGTCCCTTATCCGTCATCTTGAGCGAGCGCGCAACAACAGATGCCCCATCTTTTTGAATGGCAACGGGATCTGACGTAATGAGCTTGCCGCCCTTGACGTCGACCTGGGCGGTCTGGAACTTGGCAACGAGGCCGTCGCTCATGTTGATGACGAAGGGCGAAGTAATGTTCAGGTTGTCGGTAGCGCGATCGTAGTCGGCCGTCGTCGCCTCGACCCTGGCGACCACATCGTCCTTGACGGGAACCACGGCCTTGACGGTTTCAAGCGAGATCAGGTTTGGATTCTTGATATCCTGCAACGCACGCTCGGCCAGCATCGAATAATTGATGCCGGCGGCATTGCGGCCGGCGATCGCCGGCTTCAGCATGACGACCTTGCCGTTCTCGATCCGGGCGCCTTCGATCTTGATATTCTCGGGCAGATAGGTGCGGATGACAGAAACGCCGATAAAGGCCAGGGAGACGATCACGGCGGCGACAGGAAGCAGAACCTTTAGTCGGCGAACGCGCGCAGAGTGAAACCTCGCAGCGCCATAGGCCGTCTGCGCGGGCTTCGCATAGGCAGCCTGTCCGCCATTATCCAAGGTGTTGAGCATAAATCGGGTCCGTGTCGATGATTGGACAGCGTATATAGGGAGCGCTTTCGCCAATCACAGTTCGTTTCGCATTATTACACTGACTTGCCAATATGGATTTTTTTCTGCAACAAGCAAGAAAAGCATAAAACCCACGCCGACAGCATTTCCGCATGTTTAATGCACTCTACGTTGGAAGAGTTGCGTCAGACTTGCCGACCGGAGGAATAAATGGATAGCTCGATGATCGCGGATCGCCGCAGACTGCGCCGCAAGCTCGGCTTCTGGCGCGTCGTCGCCATCCTGCTGGTCGTGGCGCTCGGCCTCGCGGCCTATGGCTTCTGGTTTTCCGACCGGGCCAGCCGGCAGCCGCATGTGGCGCATATAACGATCTCAGGCCTGATCACCGATGATACCGAGCTTCTCGACCGTCTCGACAAGATCAAGGACGACGAGGCCGTCAGGGCGCTGGTCGTGTCGATTTCCTCGCCCGGCGGAACCACCTACGGCGGCGAGCGCATCTTCAAGGCGATCCGGGCGATCTCCGCCAAGAAGCCCGTCGTTTCCGACGTTCGCACGCTTGCGGCTTCGGCCGGCTACATGATCGCGACGGCAGGCGACACGATCATCGCCGGCGACAGCTCGATCACCGGCTCGATCGGCGTGATCTTCCAGTATCCGCAGGTCAAGCCTCTGCTCGACAAGATCGGCGTGTCGATGGAGGAGATCAAGTCTTCGCCGCTGAAGGCCGAGCCCTCGCCCTTCCATCCGGCCAGCGAGGAAGCCAAGGCAATGATCAACAATATGATTGTCGATAGCTACGCCTGGTTCGTCGATCTGGTGGCGGACCGCCGCAAACTGCCGCGCGATGAGGTGCTGAAGCTTGCCGATGGGACGATCTTCACCGGCCGACAGGCGCTCAAGGTGAAGCTGATCGACCAGCTTGGCGGCGACGACGAAATCCGTGCCTACCTCGCCACCAAGAACGTCAGCAAGGACCTGCCCGAGATCGAGTGGAACAAGAAGAGCAGCACGCCATTCCTGCTTGCCGGCGCGGCATCACAGATATTGACTCTTCTCGGCTACGGTGATCTGGCGAGAAGCCAAGACCTTGCCGGGATTCTGCCGCAGAAGTTGCTTCTTGACGGGCTCGTTTCAGTTTGGCAGGTTGGCCACGATTGATAAGAAATCAATAATTTAAGGGGGCGACAGTGATCAAGTCCGAGCTGGTGCAGATAGTTGCGGCACGCAACCCGCATCTTTACCATCGCGATGTGGAAAATATCGTGAACGCGGTGCTCGACGAGATCACCGATGCGCTGGCCGCGGGCAACCGCGTCGAGCTGCGCGGCTTCGGCGCCTTTTCCGTCAAGAACCGCCCGTCCCGCTCCGGCCGCAACCCGCGCACCGGCGATACGGTGTTCGTCGAAGAGAAATGGGTTCCCTTCTTCAAGACCGGCAAGGAACTGCGCGAGCGGCTGAACCCGGGACAAGCCGATCAGGACGATTGATCATCGTTACCGGCCGCCGCAGGCGAAACCGCACTTGAACTTCCCGGCGTCTTTTCTATCCTGTCGCTGAAGAAAAGCGCGCCGTGCAACAGTGTGCGCGCGCATGCATATGGAGGCCTGCGATGGCGAAGAAGATAATCAACCTCCTGATTTTGCTGCCACTCGGCATCATCCTGATCATTTTCTGCGTCGCCAATCGACAGAGCGTGACGCTGGCTTTCAATCCGTTCCGGCCCGAGGATCAGGTCCTGTCGCTGTCGGCACCGTTCTTCGTCTTCATCTTCATCGCGCTGATCATCGGCATGTTCGCCGGCTCCGCCGTCACCTGGCTCAACCAGGGCAAGCACCGCAAGCGGGCGCGCAACGAGGCCAGGGAAGCGGTGCGCTGGCAGAGCGAGGCCGATCGCCACAAGACCCGCGCCGAGGAAGTCGTCGGACAACTGCCGTCGCGCTGATCCGGCATAGCAGGCCCGCATCGTAAGACGGGTGTCGGAGTGCCTCGCAGGCGTCACGAACATTTGGCTTGCCAGATACTTGCGCCGGCCCATCTCTGTTCATAGCTATATCTGATCAATCCGTTGCGCCTCCGCTCGACAAGGCAGTTTCACCGCCTCAGCGCTTCGCCTTATGAGGATGAAACCATGAATACAGATCAAATCCGGCAATCGGTCGTGGCCGTACGCACCTCCATTCCCGATGATGCCTTTACCGCCGACACGCTGGGCACCCGCCGCGAAGGCAGCGGCGTCGTCATTCGCGACAACGGTCTGGTGCTGACCATCGGCTATCTGATCACCGAAGCCGAAGAGGTCTGGCTGACAGCCCACGACGGACGTGTCGTTGCCGCGCATGCGCTGGGATATGATCAGGAAACCGGCTTTGGACTGCTGCAGGCGCTTGGCCCTCTCGATTTGCCGGCGCTCGAACTCGGCAACGCCACGGCCGCGGCGCTGGGCCAGGAAGTGACGCTGGCCGACGGGATCGGCGAGTGCGTCGATGCAAGAATCGTCGCCAAGCAGGAATTCGCCGGCTACTGGGAGTACCTGCTCGACGAGGCGATCTTCACGACACCGGCGCATCCCTCCTGGGGCGGCGCGGCACTTGTCGACAAGGATGGCAAGCTGCTCGGGATCGGCTCGTTGCGGCTACAGATGAGCCAGGGCGGGGAGGTTGCCGATATCAACATGATCGTGCCGATCAACCTGTTGAAGCCGATCCTCGACGACCTCATGACGCGCGGCCAGGTGAACAAGCCGCCAAGGCCATGGCTCGGCGCTTTTTCGGCCGAAAGCAACGGCGATGTCGTGGTGATGAGCGTGGCCGAGGGAAGCCCGGCCGACGAGGCGGGACTGCGTCGTGGCGACGTCATCTCGGAAGTGCGCGACGGCGAGGTCGATGGGCTTGCCGATTTCTACCGGAAGATCTGGAGCAGCGGACCGGCCGGCGCTGAAATCCCGATGCGGATCCTGCGCGACGGCCGCGAGGCATGGCTGCGTGTGCGCTCCGCCGATCGCAACAATTTCCTGAGGAAGCCACAGCTTCAGTGATGCCGGCATCCGTTGTTGCGGCGCCTTGCCTCGGCAGCGCGTCGCAGGTCACTCGACCGGGAAGAATGTCATTTCCTCGTAGTCGCCTTCGGCGGACGCCCCTGCTCCCGTCACGACGAAGCCTTGGGCGCGATAGAAGGCCTTGGCCCGTTCGTTGCGATCGAGGCACTTCAGGCGGTATTTCTTGTTCGGCCAGTCCGGCAGCGCGGTCAGAAGCGCCGTGCCGATGCCTTGCCCCTGACACGCGTTCCTGATGTAGAGCATGTGGACGAAATCGTCAGGCGACCACAGCGTCATGAAGCCGGCGATCTCGCCATCCGCCATTTCGGCGAGCCAGACCAGTTCCCCCTGCGTGTGCGCGAAGAAGTCCTCATGTCGGAAGGTGAGCGGATTGACCCAGGTGAACGTCTCGCGCCGAACCGCGAGATAGATGTTCGCGAGTTCTTCCAGGTCTGCCTGCTCGGGCGATCGTATCATCCAGCTCATGGCTATCGATTTAGAGTAGGCGTCGAAAACTGCCAATTGCCGATATTGGCTATTTCGCGGATTTTGCGCTGACCGCGGCGTTGAAGTCGGCGAAGAAGCGGGAGGCGATCTTCTGCGAGGAGGAATCGATCAGCCGCGAACCGAGCTGGGCGATCTTGCCGCCAACCTCGGCTGCCGCCAGATAATGCAGGATGGTCTCTTGGCCGTCCGCCTCCAGCGTCACATCGGCGGAACCCTTTGCAAAGCCGGCGATGCTGCCGCGACCTTCGGCCGAGAGCGTGTAGCTGAGCGGCGCATCGATGTTCGACACCCTGATTTCGCCGGTGAAGGTCAGCGAGACGATGCCGAGCTTGACCTTGATGGTGGCGACGAGCTCGTTCGGCCCGACAAACTCGAGCGCCTGGCAGCCAGGAATGCACTGCTTGAGGATATCGGGATCGTTCAGGGCGGCCCACACGACATCGCGCGGTGCGGTGATGCGTTCCTGCCCGGTGAAGTCCATCCGAAATCCTCCCATTTTCACGTAGCCAGACTTATCGCGGCGGGAAAGCGCTTTGCCAAGGTGAAACGGGATGCTATTTGCACGGGCTCTATCGAATTCAGCACGCGGAACATCACGTTGAGACAAAAAGAACGCCGGCCGGGACAGAAAACCGGCACCGGCCCAACCGGCGGACGCCGCAACGACGAGCGCAGCAGCAGCCGTCCGCTCAAGCCCGTGAACAAGCCGGCACCGCAGCAGGACGCGGTGCGCGAGCCCGCCGGCGCGTCCAGCGCTGCCGAGCGACCGCTGATGGCGCGGACCGGCGATCGTCCGGCCGAGCGCGTTCCCGTCATTCTCGAATCTCTCGGCGCCGGCGATTTTCACCTGATCGACAGCGGCAATGGCGAGAAGCTGGAGCAATACGGCCCCTACCGGATCATCCGCCCTGAGGGACAGGCGCTGTGGCAGCCGTCACTCCCCAAGCATGTCTGGGAGAAGGTCGATGCGGCCTTTACCGGCGACACCGACGAGGAAGGCACCGGACGCTGGCGCTTCCCGAAGGACGCGCTCGGCGAAACCTGGCCGCTGAACCTTCTCGGCGTCGATTTCTACGGGCGCTTCACCTCCTTCCGCCACGTCGGCGTGTTTCCTGAGCAGATCGTTCACTGGACGTGGATGAAGCAGCAGGTCGAGGCCGCCGGACGTCCGCTGAAGGTGCTCAACCTGTTCGGTTACACCGGTGTCGCCTCGCTTGTCGCAGCCGCTGCCGGCGCCGAGGTCACGCATGTCGATGCGTCGAAGAAGGCGATCGGCTGGGCGCGCGAGAACCAGGCGCTGAGCCGTCTCGACAAGGCGCCGATCCGGTGGATCTGCGAAGACGCGATGAAGTTCATCCTGCGCGAGGAACGCCGCGGCAACACCTACGACATCATCCTCACCGACCCGCCGAAATTCGGCCGTGGGCCGAATGGCGAGGTCTGGCACTTGTTCGAGCACCTGCCCGTCATGCTCGACATCTGCCGCGAGATCCTGTCGCCGAAGGCGGTCGGCCTGGTGCTGACGGCCTATTCGATCCGCGCCAGCTTCTATTCGATCCACGAGTTGATGCGCGAGACGATGCGCGGCGCCGGCGGCGTGGTGGAATCCGGCGAGCTGGTGATCCGCGAAGCCGGGCTGGACGGCAAGACGCCGGCCCGCGCGCTGTCCACCTCCCTCTTTTCCCGCTGGGTGCCGAAATGAGCTACGAACACCGCGACAACGGTCCCCGCAAGGTGGGGCATGTGAAGGAAGTCACTTCGCTTGCCAATCCCATCATCAAGGACATCAAGTCGCTCAGTGACAAGAAGACCCGCGAGCAGAGCGGCACCTTCATGGCTGAGGGCCTGAAGCTCGTCATCGATGCGATCGAGCTCGGCTGGACCATCCGCACGCTTGTTTACGCCAAGGCCGCCAAGGCCAAGCCACTGGTCGAGCAGATGGCGGCGAAAACCGTTGCCTCCGGCGGGCTGGTGCTCGAGGTCAGCGAGAAGGTTCTCTCCTCGATCACCCGGCGCGATAATCCGCAGATGGTGGTCGGCGTTTTCGAAAACCGCTGGAAGCCGCTTCGCGACATCCGTCCCGGCCAGGGCGAGACCTGGATCGCGCTTGACCGGGTTCGCGACCCCGGCAATCTCGGCACGATCATCCGCACGGCAGATGCCGCCGGCGCATCCGGCGTCATCCTCGTCGGCGAGACCACGGATCCGTTTTCGCTGGAGACGGTGCGGGCCACCATGGGTTCCGTCTTTGCCGTACCGGTCTCGCGCGCCACGCCGGAGGAATTCATCGCCTGGAAGAAGCAGGCCGGCGTATCCGTGGTCGCCACGCATCTGGCCGGCTCGGTCGACTATCGTACCATCGACTACAAGAAGAAGCCCGTGGTGATCCTGATGGGCAACGAGCAATCCGGCCTGCCCGAGCAGCTGGCGCGGGAAGCCGATGCTCTCGCCCGCATTCCGCAGCAGGGGCTGGCGGATTCGCTCAACCTTGCCGTCGCCAGCGCCGTGATGCTGTTTGAGGCGCGCCGCCATCTTCTCTCGCTTTCCGAGGCCAAATGACCGACCAGACGCCAGACCGCCCGACGCTGTTTTCGCGCCCGCTGCCGATCGTGATCTTCGTGGTTCTCGCCGTGGTGCTCGACCAGATCATCAAGATCGTCGTCGATCACACGCTGCCGCTGCAGGAGGCCGTGCACGTCATCCCGATGCTGGCGCTCTACCGCACCTACAATCTCGGCGTCGCCTTCTCGATGCTCTCGGGCATGGACGGCTGGTTCATCGTCGGCATGCGGCTGATCATCGTCGCCTTCGTGATCTGGCTTTGGCACCGCACCGGCAAGCAGCGCACCTTCGCGCATCTCGGCTATGCGCTGATCATATCGGGCGCGCTCGGCAACCTGATCGACCGTTTCCTTTATGGACACGTGATCGACTACGTTCTGTTCTATACCGAGACATGGTCGTTCGCTGTCTTCAACCTTGCCGATAGCTTCATCACCATCGGCGCGGCATGCGTGATATTGGACGAGCTGATACAACCCAAAAGCGCGAATACGTAAATTTTTAGCGGTTTGCTGAAGGCATTCGGAACGGCCGGCGTGCTAATTTGAACCTATGGTCGGACTGGGTCTACTGCACGAAAAGCTGGCTGCCGCCTTTGGCGGGCATGTCGCTCATCCGGAAGATGAGCCGGCGCCCCTGCCGCTTGCCACGCCATCCGACACCATCCCGACGAAACCGGCGCATATCACCGCGGCACGTTTGCTGCTGTCCTACTGGCTGGGCGGCGCGGGAATTATCGTTGCCGTCGCCCTCATTGCACTCGGCTATGCGGGTGGCCCGCTGCTGTTTGCGATCGGAACCGGCGCGGTTTCGCTGGCCGCCATCATCACGGTCGCGCTGTTTTCCACCCATCGCATCCGCGCCGATGCCGCAGCCGACGCACGGGACAGCGGTACCGACAGAACCGCCGACCTGTTTGCCAGCATTCACGATGCATTCGGCGATATCACCCTCACTCGCACCATGGACCGTCGGATCATCGCGGCCAACGACACGTTCCGGCGCCTGACGGGCCGACCCGATCCGCTCGGCCAGACCTGCGAGGAGATCGGTATCGCCTTTCGCCCCGGCACGCAGCCACACCGCTATGACGTCGAGATTTCGACGCCCGAGGGCCAGCGCATCTTCTTCTGGCGCGACGTCGTGACCCGCGACGCAGCCGATGGCAGACTGCTGCTGCACAGCATCGCCCGCGACGTCACGCCCGAGCGTCTTGCCGCGCATGAGCGCGAGGAGGCTCGGCAGAAGGCCGAGTTTCACAGCGCCTCGAAGTCCCGGCTGCTGGCGACCGTCAGCCACGAGCTGCGCACGCCGCTCTCCGGCATTCTCGGCATGACGCACCTCTTGACCGAGACGCGGATGACGCAGGAGCAGGACAACTATCTGACCGGAATCCGCCAGTCCGGCCACGCGCTGACACAGCTGGTCGAGGACCTGCTCGATTTTTCGACCATCGAGGTCGGCCGCTTCCAGCTGCGCCCGCGCTCGGAATCGCTGCGCAAGCTGCTCGAAAGCGTCGTCGAGATGCTGGCCCACCGGGCGCATGAAAAGGGCATCGAGATCGGCTCTACGGTGTCCTCCGACGTGCCGGAGATGATGAATTTCGACCCGGCACGGCTGCGGCAGGTGCTGTTCAACGTCATCGGCAACGCGGTCAAGTTTACCCAGGTCGGCGGCGTGTTCATTCGTGTTTCCCAGCAGGGCGAGCAGTTGCAGATCACCGTGACCGACACCGGGCCGGGGATGACCGACGAGGAACAGGCGCGGGTTTTCGGCGAATACGAACAGGGAGGCACGACCGTGGAGAAGAGCAACGGAACAGGGCTCGGTCTTGCCATCTCGGCGCGGATCATGCGCGAATTCGGTGGCTCGCTGACCGTGTCGAGCGAGAAGGGAACCGGCAGCGAGTTCTGCATCCGCTTTGCGATCGATCAGGACGAGCAGAGCCGCTCGCGGCGCGATACGCTGCTGTCCGGCAACCTCGTGGTGCTGCTGGCACCGGCGGGTGCTGCGCGCATGGCGATCTCCGAAACCATCCGCACGCTGGGCGGTCAATGCCATTTCGTCGAGGACGGTGAGACCGCGCGTTGGATATTGCTCGACATGGCCGCCAACGGCCGCCGCCCGACCGATATCATCGTCGATCACCGGATGTCCGCCGAATTCGCCGCCCATCTCGCCGACCGCACGGAGATCGCAGCGCTCGGCCTGCGCAAGATTTTCCTGGTCAACCCGGAAGAGCGCAACGCCCATTCGCTCGACCTGTTCGACGCCTGGCTGATCCGGCCGCTGCGCGAGCAATCGCTGATCGACGTGTTGCGCGGACGCATGCGCGGCATGGAGAAGCGCGATGCGCTGAACGACAACCAGCCAGGCTTCAGCGCCGGCATCCCCGAAGCCGGCATGCAGAGCGGGCTGAAGATCCTGCTTGCCGAGGACGATCCGATCAACGCCATGCTGATCCGCGCCATGCTCGAGAAGGCCGGGCACAAGGTGCAGCATGTCGAGCATTTCGAGGCGTTGCTCGATGCGGCGCTGGCCGAAGGAAGCGTCCGGCCGGACATCGTCATCAGCGATCTTTCCATGCCGGGTGGTGACGGCATCGAAATGATTGGCCGGCTACGCGGTCACGAGCGCCGTCTCGACGTTCCGTCGGTGCCGATCATCGTGCTGACGGCCGACAAGCGCGACGAATCGCGTCGTCAAGTCTTGCTGAACGGGGCAAACCGCGTCATGCTCAAGCCCGTCGATCCCATAAGGCTCCTGACGGAAGTTCAGGCTGTCGCCGCCCTCTCCGCCCGTCGTGCAGAGGCGCTTTAGCTGAAGAGCGACCCGTGCGTTTCTTGCGTATCTGGGGGTTTAAAATGTCACTTTCCTGTCGCATATAAGTGTTTTATGGCGTCTCAAAGCCGGCAATGAAAGAATCGTCATGTCCGTAGACATCTGCAACCGTGACGCCCTCGTCGAGGCCCCGCGCACTGCGCAGAAGGCTGTTCAGATCGAGAGCGACGTGTTCGGCCGCATCGGCAACCTGGAGACCCGCCTCGCGCGGACGCCCGGCGAAATCGATGCCGCGCAGTCGGTGCGCTACCGCGTGTTCGTCGACGAAATGAAGGCCGAACTGCCGATCGAGGCGATGCGCCGCAAGCGCGATTTCGACGCCTATGACGCCTTCTGCGACCACCTTCTCGTGCTCGATCGCTCGATCGAGGGTGATAGCGAAGACCAGATCGTCGGCACCTACCGGCTGCTGCGCCAGGACGTCGCGATGGCGAACGGCGGATTTTACTCGGCTTCCGAATTCGACGTCGATGCGCTGACTGCCCGCCATCCGGATAAGAAATTCATGGAGCTCGGCCGCTCCTGCGTGCTGCCCGACTACCGCACCAAGCGGATCGTCGAGCTGCTCTGGCAGGGCAACTGGGCCTACGCGCTGAAGCACGGCATGAGCGCCATGTTCGGCTGCGCCTCGTTTCCCGGCATCCATCCGGAAGCCCATGCGCTGGCGCTGTCCTTCCTGCACCACAACGTCGCCGCCAAGGACGAATGGGCCGTCGACGCCCTGCCGCACATGGCCCGCGACATGGACCTGATGCCGGTTGAAGCCATCAATCCGAAGCGGGCGCTGATGGCGCTGCCGCCGCTGATCAAGGGCTATCTCCGTCTCGGCGCCATGGTCGGTTCCACCGCCGTCGTCGACAAGGCGTTCAACACCACCGACGTGCTGATCGTGCTGCCGATCTCGAGCATCTCGGATCGGTATGTAAACTATTATGGTGCGGATGCCGGGCGGTTTGCCAGCTGAGTGGGGTGTTATCCCGTTAGTTGATTACTAGCGTTTTTACCCGGAGCCCCCTCATCCCCGGCGCAACGTGTTGCGCCTGACCCTTCGGGCACCTTCTCCCCGTTGGGGAGAAGGGGAGATGGAGCGAGCGGCCCGCCAAGAATCCCTTCTCCCCACCGGGGAGAAGGTGGCCCGTTAGGGTCGGATGAGGGGGCCTCGCGGCACACCCTCTCCCATAACCCAAATCATGATCCCGCGGTGTAGGCCGCAATCGCCGCCATGTTGACGATGTCCGAATCCTTCGCGCCCATCGAGGTGATCTGCACCGCCTTGTCGACGCCGACGAGGATCGGGCCGATGACCGTGGAGCCGCCGAGTTCCTGAAGCATCTTCGTCGAGATCGACGCCGAGTGGAAGGCCGGCATGACCAGCACGTTGGCGGGGCCCGAGAGGCGGCAGAACGGGTATTGCTCCATCGCCTTGCGGTTCAGAGCCACATCCGCCGACATCTCGCCGTCATACTCGAAATCCACGTGGCGCTTGTCGAGGATGGCGACCGCCTCACGCACGCGCTCGGAGCGCTCGCCCGAGGGGTGGCCGAAGGTCGAATAGGCGAGCATCGCGACGCGGGGATTGTAACCCATGCGACGGGCGAAGCCGGCAGCCTCGATGGCGATGTCGGCCAGTTCCTCGGCGGATGGCATGTCGTGCACGGCGGTGTCGGCAACGAAGACGGTGCGGCCGCGGCAGAGTGCGATCGAGACGCCGATGACGCGGTGGCCTGGCTTCTGGTCGATACAGCGACGAACATCTTCAAGCGCCGTCGAATAGTTGCGGGTGATGCCTGTCACCATGCCGTCGGCATCGCCGAGCGCCACCATGCAGGCGGCGAAGTGGTTGCGGTCGTTGTGGATCAGGCGCTGGGCATCGCGGTGCAGATAGCCCTTCCGCTGCAGCCGGGCGTAGAGATAGTCGATATAGGTCTCGACGCGGGTGGAGATGCGGGCGTTGACGATCTCCATCCCCGGGCGGTTCAGATCGATGCCGGCGCGCTCGGCCGTGGCATGGATCAGGTCCTCGCGGCCGAGCAGGATGGCGGTGCCGAGCTGCTGGTTGGCGTAGGACATGGCGGCGCGCATGACCTGCTCTTCTTCCGCTTCGGCAAAGACCACCCGCTTCGGGCGGCGGCGGACGCGCTCGTAGAGGCTCGCCAGCGTCGAGGCGATGGGATCGCGCCGGGCTGACAGCTCGCGGGCGTAACCGGCCATATCCGTGATGACCTTGCGGGCGACGCCGCTGTCGATCGCAGCCTGGGCTACGGCCACCGGAATGGCCGAGATCAGCCGCGGATCAAAGGGGACGGGAATGATGTACTGCGCGCCGAAACGCGGTCGGTTGCCCTGATAGGCGGCGGCGACGTCATCCGGCACGTCCTCGCGGGCAAGGCTTGCCAGCGCCTTGACGGCAGCGATCTTCATGTCGTCGTTGATCGTGGTGGCGCGGACATCGAGCGCGCCGCGGAAGATGTAGGGGAAGCCTAGAACGTTGTTGACCTGGTTTGGATAATCGGACCGTCCGGTCGCCATGATCGCGTCGTCGCGAATGCGGGCGACCTCCTCCGGCGTGATCTCGGGATCGGGGTTGGCCATGGCGAAGATCACGGGCCGATCGGCCATCGAGCGGATCATCTCTCCCGAAAAGGCGCCCTTCTGCGACAGGCCGAAGACGACGTCGGCGCCCTTCATCGCTTCTTCCAGCGTGCGTGCCTTGGTCTTGGCGGCATGCGCCGATTTCCACTGGTTCATGCCTTCGGTGCGCCCCTGGTAGATGACGCCCTTGGTGTCGCAGAGGATGATATTGTCAGGCGCGAAGCCCATCGCCTTGATCAGTTCGACGCAGGCGATCGCGGCCGCGCCGGCGCCGTTGCAGACCAGCTTGGTGCTCTTCAGGTCGCGACCTGTCAGCTCCAGCGCATTGATCAGCCCGGCGGCGGCGATGATCGCGGTGCCATGCTGGTCGTCGTGGAAGACCGGGATGTCCATCAGTTCGCGC
Organism: Hyphomicrobiales bacterium; assembly: GCA_900472625.1. Lineage (GTDB taxonomy): Bacteria > Pseudomonadota > Alphaproteobacteria > Rhizobiales > Rhizobiaceae > Rhizobium. Next base: position 69,426 of record UCIT01000044.1, read on the forward strand.
AGGCGCTGCTCGATGATGAAACAGTCCGGCGCCTTGATGTCCTCGAGATTGATGCCGCCGAAGGACGGACCGAGGAAGCGGACGCAGTTGATGAACTCGTCGACATTATCGGTATCGACCTCGAGATCGATGCTGTCGACATCGGCGAAGCGCTTGAAGAGCACTGACTTGCCCTCCATCACGGGCTTGGATGCCAGCGCGCCGAGATTGCCGAGGCCGAGAATGGCGGTGCCGTTGGAGATGACGGCGACCATGTTGCCGCGCGTCGTGTAGTCGTAGGCGCTATCGGGATCGGCGGCGATTGCCTTCACCGGCACGGCGACGCCCGGCGAATAGGCCAGCGACAGGTCGCGCTGCGTTGCCATCGGCTTGGTGGGCGTGATCTCCAGCTTCCCAGGCCGCCCCATGGCGTGGAATTCGAGGGCTTCCTGATCGGTGACCGACGTGACCGGCCGTGGCTTGTTCTCGGTATCGGGCATTTTTCCTCCAACGTCCTGTGGGTGACGCCTTGCTCTTCCTCAATGGCGGTTGTCATGTATAGCGGCGGGCGGATAGGGTTGGCACCTCTTTTTTGGGATGAACCGGACCTCCGTGAACGATCGCATGACCTCCAGACACGAAGCCTTTTCGGCTGCCGAGCTTGCCACGGAGGAAAGCCGCGCCTCGGCGACCCCGATGATGGAACAGTTCATCGAGATCAAGGCGAACAACCCGGACTCGCTGCTGTTCTACCGCATGGGCGATTTCTACGAGCTGTTCTTCGAAGACGCGCTCGACGCGTCGCGGGCGCTGGGGATCACGCTGACCAAGCGTGGGCAGCACATGGGGCAGGATATCCCGATGTGCGGCGTGCCGGTTCACGCGGCCGATGATTACCTGCAGAAGCTGATCGGTCTTGGCTTCCGCGTCGCGGTGTGCGAGCAGATCGAGGATCCGGCGGAGGCCAAGAAGCGTGGCGGCAAGTCGGTGGTCAAGCGCGACGTCGTGCGGCTGGTAACGCCGGGAACGATCACCGAAGAAAAGCTGCTTTCGCCCTCGGAATCGAACTATCTGATGGCGCTGACCCGGATTCGCGGCGCTTCGGAGCCGCTGCTGGCGCTCGCCTGGATCGACATCTCCACCGGCGTGTTCCGGCTGGCCGAGACCGAGGCCTCGCGGCTGCTCGCCGATATCCTCCGGATCGATCCGCGCGAGCTCATCCTGCCGGATACGATGTTCCATGATCCCGAGCTGAAGCCGGTTTTCGACGTGCTCGGGCGCACCGCGGTGCCGCAGCCGTCGGTGCTGTTCGACAGCGCGACGGCGGAGGGTCGGATCGCACGCTATTTCGGCGTCTCGACGCTCGACGGCTTCGGCACGTTTTCGCGCGCCGAGCTGGCGGCAGCATCGGCCGCCGTTGCCTATGTCGAGAAGACGCAGATCGCCGAGCGGCCGCCACTCGGCAAGCCCGAGCGCGAAAGTGCCGCCTCGACGCTGTTCATCGACCCGGCGACCCGCGCCAATCTCGAGCTAGCGCGGACGCTTTCCGGCGATCGCAACGGCTCGCTGCTGAAGGCGATCGACCGCACCGTGACCGGCGGCGGCGCGCGGCTTCTGGCCGAGCGGCTGATGTCGCCGCTGACCGACCCGCAGCGGATCAACGAGCGGCTGGATTCGATCGGCTTCCTGATCGAGGAGCCGTCGCTATCGGGCGATCTGCGCGATCACCTGAAACATGTGCCGGATATGCCACGCGCACTGTCGCGTCTGGCGCTCGACCGCGGCGGACCGCGTGATCTGGCGGCGATCCGGCACGGGCTGGTTGCTGCAGGTGACGTGGCACAACTGCTCGAAACGGCACTGCTGCCCGAGGAACTGGCGGATGCGCTGTCGGGCTTGTCCGCCCTGCCCGCCTCGGTGGCGCAGCTGCTGTCGGAGACACTGGGCGACGAGTTGCCGCTGTTGAAGCGCGACGGCGGCTTCCTGCGCGACGGCGCCAATGCCCAGCTCGACGAGGTACGTGCGCTGCGCGACCAATCGCGCCGGGTGATTGCCGGGCTGCAGCTGCAATATGCCGACGAGACCGGCATCAAGTCGCTGAAGATCAAGCATAACAACGTGCTCGGCTACTTCATCGAAGTCACCGCTGGCAATGCCGGGCCGATGACCGACACGCCGGAGGCCAAGGCGCGGTTCATCCATCGCCAGACGATGGCGAACGCCATGCGCTTCACCACCACGGAGCTTGCCGATCTCGAAAGCCGGATTGCGAACGCCGCCGACCAGGCGCTGTCGATCGAGCTTGCCGCCTTCGACCGTATGACTGCGGCTGTCGTCGCCGAAGCCGAAGCAATCAAGGCGGGCGCGCGAGCGCTAGCCGTGATCGACGTCGCCGCCGGGCTGGCGCTGCTCGCTGAAGAGCAGGCCTACTGCCGGCCACAGGTTGATGGTTCGACGATGTTTGCCATCGAGGGCGGGCGCCATCCCGTCGTTGAGCAGGCGCTGCGGCGGCAGTCGTCCGGCCCGTTCGTCGCCAACAACTGCGACCTCTCGCCGGAGGGCGACGGCAAGGATGGGGCGATCTGGCTGCTGACCGGCCCGAACATGGGCGGTAAATCGACCTTCCTGCGCCAGAACGCGCTGATCGCCATCCTGGCGCAGATGGGCTGCTTCGTGCCGGCGACATCGGCGCATATCGGCATCGTCGACCGGCTGTTCTCCCGCGTCGGCGCTTCCGACGACCTGGCGCGCGGCCGCTCGACCTTCATGGTCGAGATGGTCGAGACGGCGGCGATCCTCAATCAGGCGACCGAGCGTTCGCTCGTGATCCTCGACGAGATCGGGCGCGGCACGGCAACCTTCGACGGCCTGTCGATCGCTTGGGCCTCCGTCGAGCATCTGCACGAGGCGAACCGCTGCCGCGGGCTGTTCGCCACGCACTTTCACGAGTTGACCGTCCTTTCCGAAAAGCTGGCACGGCTTTCGAACGCGACGATGCGGGTGAAGGAATGGGACGGCGACGTGATCTTCCTGCACGAGGTGGGCCCGGGGGCCGCCGACCGCTCCTACGGGATCCAGGTGGCGCGGCTGGCCGGCCTGCCGGCATCGGTGGTGGCGCGGGCCCGTGATGTGCTGACGCGGCTGGAAGACGCCGACCGCAAGAACCCGGCGAGCCAGCTGATCGACGACCTGCCACTGTTCCAGGTGGCGGTGCGGCGCGAGGACGCGGCGCGGGGGCCATCGAAGGTCGACGAGGCGCTGAAGAGCCTCAATCTCGACGACATGACGCCGCGCGAGGCGCTGGATGCGCTTTACGACCTCAAGAAAAAGCTGAAGCAGGGTTGAGCCGCATGTTCATGGACCGCCTTCTTCGCGAAACGCAGCTGCTCGCCAATATCTTCACGGCGATCGAGGCGCTGCGGCTGGCCGACGAGCATGGCAATCCGCGCGGCTGGGCATCGCCGTTCGGTCTGCTGCAGATCATTCGCTGCTGCGACAGGATTTCCGAGTTGGCGGCATCGATCGCCAAGGCCGGTTATCGCGAGTGTGACAGGGAGATGCTGGAGGAGATCGCCAGCGAAAATCGCAAGGTGCTGTACACCGTCAACGCGCAGATCGCCGCCTGACGCCCCCCGTCTTCGCCTAGCGTGACGGCAGGACCACCTTTTCGCCAAAATTAAAGAATTCTTGCAGTATGAAAGCCCGTGTCAAACCCGGGTCAAAGAGGCTATAGCGCATGCAGACGAAACGAGAGGCGCACCAGACGGTCGCGCCGCGCGAACAGGAAGCCGCCCCGCGCATGGCGCCGATAAACGACATCGATTTCTCCGACATTCTCGATACCGACTACCTTCGCAAGCAGTGCGAGGCAGTGGTCGAAGCCAACAAGAACCGCCCGGACGCGATGCGCTCCGATCTCCTGGCTATCTTCAAGAAGGCAAGCACTGACGGCCGCAACAAGGCGCGCGAGCTGCTGTCGATCGATGGCAGCGGGCTGAAATGCGCCCGTCGGATCTCCTGGCTGCAGGACCAGATCATCACCGTTCTCTATGAATTCGCAACCGATCACGTGTTCCCGAAGCAGAAGGACAAGTTCTCGGTGACCGCTGTCGGCGGCTACGGCCGCGATACGCTGGCACCGGGCTCCGACATCGATCTCCTGTTCCTGTTCCAGCCGAAGCCGGCGGAAGAGACGCACAAGGCGGTCGAGTTCGTGCTCTACATGCTGTGGGACATGGGCTTCAAGGTCGGCCACGCCACCCGCACCGTCGAAGAGTGCATCGCGCTGTCGAAGTCCGACATGACGATCCGCACGGCGATTCTGGAGATGCGCTACATCTGCGGGCTGCAGTCTCTCGAAACCGAACTCGAATCCCGTTTCGACAAGGAAATCGTCACCGGCACCGGCCCCGAGTTCATCGCCGCCAAGCTCGCCGAGCGCGACGAGCGCCACCGCAAGGCCGGAGACACGCGCTATCTGGTCGAGCCGAATGTGAAAGAGGGCAAGGGCGGGTTGCGCGATCTGCACACGCTGTTCTGGATCTCGAAGTATTATTATCACGTGCGCGACACGGCCGAGCTTGTGGCGCTCGGCGTTCTGTCGAAGCACGAATACCGGCTGTTCGAAAAGGCCGACGACTTTCTGTGGGCCGTGCGCTGCCACATGCACTTCTTCACCAACAAGGCCGAAGAGCGCCTGTCCTTCGATATCCAGCGGGATATCGCCGGGGCACTCGGCTATCACGCGCGCCCCGGCCTTTCGGCCGTCGAGCGCTTCATGAAGCATTACTTCCTGGTGGCCAAGGATGTCGGCGACCTCACCCGCATCCTGTGCGCGGCGCTGGAGGACCAGCAGGCAAAGTCGACGCCGGGCCTGTCCGGTGTGTTCAGCCGCTTTACCCACCGCACGCGCAAGATCGCCGGCAGCACCGACTTCATGGAGGATCGCGGCCGCATCGCGCTCGCCAGCCCTGACGTGTTCAAGCGTGATCCTGTCAACATCATCCGGCTGTTCCACGTCGCCGATATCAACGGGCTGGAGTTCCACCCGGACGCGCTGAAGCGCGTGACGCGTTCGCTCAGCCTGATCGATAACAGTGTGCGCGAGAGCGAAGAGGCCAACCGGCTGTTCCTCTCCATCCTGACCTCTAAGCGCGATCCGGCGCTGATCCTGCGGCGGATGAACGAGGCCGGCGTGCTCGGTCGCTTCATTCCTGAGTTCGGCAAGATCGTCGCGATGATGCAGTTCAACATGTATCACCACTATACGGTGGACGAGCATCTGCTGCGCAGCGTCGACGTGCTCTCCGAAATCGACAAGGGCAAGGCCGACGACCTGCATCCTCTTGCCAACAAGATGATGCCCGGCATCGAGGACCGCGAGGCACTTTACGTCGCGGTGCTGCTGCACGACGTCGCCAAGGGCCGACAGGAAGACCATTCGATCGCCGGCGCCCGCGTCGCCCGCAAGCTGTGCACGCGCTTCGGCCTGTCGCAGAAACAGACGGAAACCGTGGTCTGGCTGATCGAGGAACATCTGACCATGTCGATGGTGGCGCAGACGCGCGACCTCACCGACCGCAAGACGATCACCGATTTTTCTGACCGCATGCAGTCGCTCGAGCGGCTGAAGATGCTGATGATCCTGACTGTCTGCGACATCCGCGCGGTCGGCCCCGGCGTCTGGAACGGCTGGAAGGGTCAGTTGCTGCGAACGCTCTATTACGAGACCGAGCTGCTGCTCGCCGGCGGTTTTTCCGAGGTGTCGCGCAAGGAGCGGGCCGTGGTGGCAGCCGAGGCGCTGTTCAATGCGCTGGCCGACTGGACGCAGAAAGACCGCAAGATCTACAGCAAGCTGCACTACCAGCCCTACCTGCTGTCGGTCTCGCTGGACGACCAGGTGCGGCATGCCGGCTTTATCCGCCAGGCCGACAAGGCCGGCCAGGCGCTGGCGACGATGGTGCGCACCGACAGTTTTCACGCGATTACCGAGATCACCGTGCTGTCGCCCGACCATCCGCGCCTGCTTGCCGTCATCGCCGGCGCCTGCGCGGCGGCCGGCGCCAACATCGTCGATGCGCAGATCTTCACGACCTCCGACGGGCGGGCGCTCGATACCATCCATGTCAGCCGCGAGTTCAAGGACGATGCGGACGAACTGCGCCGCGCCGGCACGATCGGCCGGATGATCGAGGACGTGCTGTCCGGCCGCAAGCGGCTGCCCGAGGTGATCGCCACGCGCACCAAGAACCGCAAGAAGAGCAAGGCCTTCGTCATTCCGCCGTCGGTGCATATATCCAACAGCCTGTCGAACAAGTTCACGGTCATCGAGATCGAGTGCCTGGACCGGACGGGTCTGCTGTCCGAGGTGACCGCGGTGCTGTCGGATCTATCGCTCGACATCCAGTCGGCGCGGATCACCACCTTCGGCGAAAAGGTGATCGACACCTTCTACGTCACCGATCTCGTCGGCCAGAAGATCTCCGGCGACAGCAAACGGGCCAATATCACGGCGCGAATGAAGGCGGTCTTGGCCGAGGAGCAGGACGAGCTGCGCGAACGGATGCCGTCGGGCATGATCGCGCCGGCCGCAACGACGGAAGAGGCGCGCTAGGCGGTGCGAGGTTGAACGGTCAGTTTTCCCACCCTCATTCCTGTGCTCGTCACAGGAATCCAGCGGCCGCGCGTCCGCGCGGCAAAGGATTCTCTTTCAGCCCAAGGACTTGGGCTCGCTGGATTCCTGTGACAAGCACAGGAATGAGGGAGAGTTGGAGGCGCAGCGTTCCCCACCCAACTTGCCCATTGCCCCTTCCCGCAGGAACACCCGCCCCATGAGCCTCGTCAAGAAATTCGCCACCGTCGGCGGCGCCACGCTGGGCAGCCGGCTCTTCGGCTTTGCCCGTGAAACGCTGATGGCGGCCGCACTCGGCACCGGGCCGATGGCAGACGTGTTCTATGCGGCCTTCCGCTTTCCGAACCTGTTCCGCCGGCTGTTCGCCGAGGGTGCGTTCAACGCCGCCTTCGTGCCGCTGTTTGCCAAGGAGATCGAAGCGGGCGGGGTCGACGGTGCCAAGCGGTTCTCGGAGGAAGTGTTCGGCGTGCTGTTTTCGGTGCTGCTGCTCATCACCATCGTGATGGAGCTGTCGATGCCGCTCCTGGTGCGCTTCATCATCGCACCCGGCTTTACCGACGATCCGGAGAAGTTCTCGATCACCGTGCGCATGGCGGCGGTGATGTTTCCCTATCTGATGTGCATGTCGCTGACGGCGATGATGAGCGGCATGCTGAACTCGCTGCATCACTTCTTCGCCGCCGCGATTGCCCCCGTCTTCCTCAACGTCGTGATGATCGGAGCGCTGTTCTACGCACTCTATACCGGCGCCGAGCCATTGCAGACCGCCTGGTATCTCTCCTGGGGCGTGCTGGTCGCGGGCGTGCTGCAACTCGCCGTCGTCTATTTCGGCGTACTCCATGCCGGCATGAGCATCGGTATCCGCTTTCCCCGGATCACGCCGAACGTCAAGCGACTGCTGATCCTCGCCATCCCGGCCGCGGTCACCGGCGGCATCACCCAGATCAACCAGATGATCGGACAGGCGATCGCCTCCAGCAAGGAAGGCGCGATCGCCGCCCTGCAATATGCCGACCGCATCTACCAGCTGCCGCTCGGCGTCGTCGGTGTCGCCGTCGGCGTGGTTCTCCTGCCGGAACTGGCGCGGGCGCTGAAGGGCGGAAATCTGCGCGAGGCAGGCAACCTGCAGAACCGCTCGATCGAATTCGTGATGTTCCTGACGATCCCGGCGGCATTCGCGCTGTGGATCCTGTCGGACGAGATCATCCGTGTGCTTTACGAGCGCGGCGCCTTCCATCAGGAGAACACCGCGATCGTCGGCTCGATCCTCGCCATCTATGGCATCGGCCTGCCGGCCTTCGTGCTGATCAAGGCGCTGCAGCCAGGCTTCTATGCACGCGAGGACACCAAGACGCCGATGCGGTTTTCGGCAGTTGCCGTCGGCGTCAACTGCGCCACGGCGCTGACGCTGTTTCCGCATCTCGGCGCGCCGGGTATCGCGGTGGCCGAGGCCACTGCCGGCTGGATCAGCACCGTGCTGCTCTTCGGAACGCTGCTGCGGCGCGGGCACCTGGCATGGGAATGGGCGCTGGCGCGGCGCACGGTACTGCTGATCGTGTCGGCGGCCGTGATGGGCGCTGTGATCATGTATCTCCAGCATCGCTGGGAGCCGTGGCTGGCATCCGGCGCATCGCTGGCCACCAAGGTCGGCACGCTGGGCCTGCTGATCGGCATCGCGATGATCGTCTACTTCGCCACGGCCTTCCTGATCGGCGGCGCCAATCTCGGCATGATCCGCCGCAACCTGAACCGCAAGCCGGCAGCCACGAAGACCGAGGGCTGACGAAAGACGGGTTCGCTCAACAGTGGGTCCAGCGCCGCTTGGGCCCGACGTCGACATGGATGATGCCGTTGCAATAGCGGCCGATGCCGCCGATGCCGGGCGCCTGCGAGGCGATGGCGATGATCGTGCGGTCCGAGACGCCTGGAACGCGGATATCGGCAGCGGCGCAATGGCGGTGCTGCGAATGCGAGCGGCCGGAATGCGCCCGCAGGCCCGAGGTGACCAACGGCCGGCGGCCGGTCTTCACCGCAATATAGGCAAGAATGCCCCGTAGCCGCGGCGGAAAGCAGCCCGCACGGACGCTGACGGTCTGCAGCGTGTAGGCAAGGTTTTCGTTTTTCTTCAACGGCCCGATCGACAGTTTGCGGACATTCTGGGCGCCGGCGCCGCTGACGCAGGACAGGCTGAACAAGCCCGCCATAGCAATGGAAAATGCAGGATGCATGGTTTCGTCCCCCGATAGGAACGCCGGGACGACCCGGCGCCACGTTTGCGGCCGGCAAAACCCTCCCCAAAAATGGCCATTTTAAGGAAACCCATACCTGGTATATTACATTAATCCCATATTTTAAGCCTATTTGATAAATTCAATATACCTAAAATGAGGTAGAAAATGCTCTTCCATCAAAGATGGCGCGAGCATATTCACAAAAAAATCGTTGGTCGATTTTCCCCGTCGCCCCACCTTTCCCTACACTGAAGCCGTCCCGTTATCGGATACACCGGCAGGCGTGCCGGCGAGGCGGGACCGGCGCGGGGTGTGAGGGTGAGACGCAAAACCTCACAGTCCGGGTCCGAGAAAATGGTCTCCCTCCGGGGCTGGCGACGATCGCGCCTTGTGCGTGTCACCGCTGGAGTGCCCTGGACGTGCCTGTGAGGCACACAAGGCCGTCGCGAAGATTGGAAGACGGACTGCAGAGAGACCGGAGTTCG
>UCIT01000047.1 GCA_900472625.1 Hyphomicrobiales bacterium
ACCAAAGTCTTCACGCCAGAGCCTTTTTCAACAGCCTGCTAGTGCCGTTTCTTCCTCGTCCTCCCCGCAGGCTGCCATCGCGGCCTCCAAGGTAAACCCTGCGGGATATACGGACAGACTGCGCAGGAGGCACCGCTCTTCTTCGGGCAACAACTCATAGCTCCAATCGAGTGCAGCCCGAAGCGTGCGGTGTCGAGGCAAAGCAGTGCGGCGTCCGCCGGTCAGAAGCACGAAACGGTCATCCAATCGGCCGGCGATCTGTTGAAGCCCCAGCGTGGCGGCACGGGCGGCGGCGAACTCTATAGCCAGTGGAATTCCATCGAGATGCCTGCAAATACCCGAGATTATCGAAACCCGCTCCTCGCTAATCGTGAAGTCGGACTGCAACGCCCGTGTTCGAGCGACGAACAACTGAACCGCACTGTGAGTTAAAGGATCACCAACCTTATCGTTCACGGGCACATCAAGCGGGGGAACACGATATGTGAACTCCCCTTCGATCCGGAGAAGTTCCCGACTCGTCGCGAGAACCGAAACGTTCGGGCAGGCGCGCAGCATGGCCTCGACCATCTCGGCAGCGGCATCTACGACATGTTCGCAGTTGTCGATCAGAAGCAACATTTTTCGGTCGCCAATTGCCCGCGCAACGAGCTCGGCGGAGACGTCGTCGCCTTGAAGGCGCAAATCGAGAGCCTGTGCAATTGTCGTGGGAACAAGATTTGGATCCGAGAGGGAAACCAGCTCCACAAAGAATGCATCCCCATCGATCGTCGGCAGAAGGCGGCGCGCGACTTCGGACGCGAGTACGGTTTTTCCGATCCCGCCGGGTCCCGTTAGGGTCACGATTCTATAGGCCGACATGAGTGTTGCGATATGAGAGATTGCAGCCTGGCGGCCGATCAGCTCGGACGCCGCCGAGGGGATGCTCGTAACAAAACCCTCTCTTCCGCTCGACCGCACGGGCGTAGCGGGCCTCGGGTCGGCAAACCGATTTTCCGGCTCCGTCCACTCGCCGAGTAGTCGATATCCGCGACCGGACACGGTGCGCAGCAAGTCTCTGTCCTTTCCAAGCGCACGCCGTATTGCAGAGATATGAACCTGAAGGGTGTTGTCCTCGACAACCATTCCGGGCCACACGCGCTTCATCAGTTCGTCTTTCGTGACGATCCGACCCGCAGAAACAGCAAGTGTTTCGAGGATTTCGAACGCGCGACTGCCGAGCGGTATCGGAGCGCCCATCGCACGCAGCTCTCGCTTTTTTACATCAAGCTCCCATCCCGAGTGCTCGAAGAGGCCTATCTCAATCTGTCCCAAAGCGACCCGAATCTATCTGGTTCAACCGCCTCGATAAAAACACAGAGGGGCAGATTGCGCCAAGGGTACTTCCACAACTGATAAGAGATTACTTCAGCTTTTTTCAGAATCTCTCACACCACTTAAGTCGCGGACACCTGCGTGTTGGTTTAAAAACGCGAAGCAACTTCAGAACGAGGGAGCGTGAAGCGTTCATAACATCTCCCAGCCGCAGCACGTCGCGCGCACGATCGAAGAGGACGAAGGCATGACCCCCACACAAAACCCTACTGATCTCTCGACAATGGCGACACCACTCTACGGCGATGCCTTGGTCGCCGTTTTGTATAACGGCACCGAATTCGATCCCAATTTGCATCTACATATTTCGAGCATCGGCCAACGACTACAACGTTTCAACTCGGCGCAAGACTTGCTGAGCAACGCCCAATCCGGGTGCTTCAGCTGCCTCCTCGTTGACGCAAGCATGGCCGATCTGCCGGTTTCGGATCTGGCGCGGTTGATTTGCTCCTTCGCGGTGCACTGCCCAATCATCGTTGTCACCCCGAGGAACAGTCCGGCAACTTCTGTTGCCACGACCAGATTTCGAGTGACCTTCCTCCCCAAGCAGGATGATCCCGCCGTAATATTAGAGGAGATGAACGCATCGGTACGTGCGTTCAACGAGGCAAACCGTCTGGAAGCCTATTTTCTCACGCTGACGCCGCGAGAACGTCAAGTCATGAAGTTCGTGGTGGAAGGTTTGCTGAACAAGCAGGTGGCCTTCGAGTTGAATATTAGCGAGATCACCGTCAAGGCTCATCGTGGCCGGCTAATGCGGAAGATGAACGCCAGAACACTTCCCGACCTTTTGTATATGGCCGCAAGACTTGGCCCCGCGTCAGGCTCGTCCGAAAAGCTGCCGGCGTTCTGAGGCGCCGCCGCGCACTCATGTTTGAGCACTCTCTTAGCGTACCGACACCATTGGACAGTAGCGCATTTCTACCACCTGTCTGAAATGGACTCCCAAGGGTCTGTCATGCGGCAGGCGCTCAACAAGCGATCTTTGGAGACACAGCCATGAGCAACTCAAACAATGCGACCTGGACACGCCGCTCCTTTGCCGGAGCGGCACTCGGGCTGACGGCCGCAGGAATCCTCGCACGGCGCGTCGAAGGTGCTGAGCAAAGCAAAACGCCGGTACGGCACAGGAACATGGGCCTGGTCGCCGACAAGCGTATCGACGCCGGAGACCTGAATGTCGGATACGCCGAGCTCGGTCCTGAAAACGGCTCCCCGGTTATGTTGTTTCACGGCTGGCCCTACGACATCAACGCCTTCGCCGAGGTGGCGCCTGTGCTCGCGGAGCGGGGTCATCGTGTGATCGTTCCGCATCTGCGCGGATACGGCAGCACCAGGTTCTTGTCCGATGATACGATGCGCAACGGCCAGCAGTCGGCGCTGGCCGTCGATGCCATCAAGCTGATGGACGCCTTGAAGATTGAAAAGGCGACGCTCGCCGGGTTCGACTGGGGCGCGCGGACCGCCGACATCGTCGCCGCGCTCTGGCCGGAACGATGCAGGGGCCTGGTGTCCGTCAGCGGCTATCTTATAGGAAACCAGGCTGCCGGAAAGGCGCCCCTGCCCCCAGGCGCAGAATTTCAGTGGTGGTACCAGTTCTACTTCGCTACCGACCGAGGTCGCGACGGCTACGAGAAATACACGAACGACTTCGCCAAGCTGATCTGGCGTCTCGCCTCGCCGCAGTGGAAGTTCGACGACTCCACCTTCGAACGGAGTGCAGAAGCATTTGCCAATCCCGATCACGTTCCGATTGTCGTTCATAACTACCGCTGGCGTCTGGGCCTGACGCAAGGTGAAAAGAGGTTCGACGAATTCGAGACCAAGCTTGCGTCCGGTCCCGAAATCCATGTGCCGACGATCACGATGGAAGGCGACGCCAACGGAGCGCCTCATCCTGATCCCAAGGCCTACGCCGCAAAGTTCAAGGCGAAATACGAACATCGTCTCGCAGCCGGAGGGATCGGCCACAATTTGCCGCAGGAGGCGCCCGAGGCGTTCGCCAAGGCGGTGAGAGACGTCGATTCCTGGGCGTAAGCAACCGGGGTCCAGACGCGCATAATTATCGAAAATATGGATGATCTCCATCCGAAAAACCAGACTGGCGCGGCATCGCCTGGTCGTGAGATGGAAGCGCTTTGGCCAGGAAGGCGTCAGACGCCTTGGCTCCGGGTGCGAGCCTATTGAAAGGATCAACATTGGAAATAGGTATCGATAGTTTTGCGATGCTCTTGCCCGAACCTGATACGGATCGACTGCAGTCGGCAGTCGATCGCATGGAGAGCGTGCTTGCCGAGGTGGAGCTGGCGGACCAGGTGGGTTTGGACGTCTTCGGAATGGGCGAACACCACAGGGAGAACGCGCTCGATTCCGCGCCCGCCGTGATACTTGCCGCAGCGGCGGCGCGTACCAGGTCGATAAGGCTGACGAGCGCCGTCGCCGTTCTTAGCGCCTCCGATCCTGTGCGGGTTTTTCAGGAGTTTGCAACGCTGGACCTGATATCCCGAGGACGGGCTGAGATCGTGGTCGGTCGTGGCTCTTCCATTGAGGCCTATCCGCTATTCGGCTTCGACCTGAGGGACTACGATGCGCTGTTTGCGGAAAAGCTGGACTTGCTGCTCAAGATCAGGGAGCAACCCAACATCAAGTGGCAGGGCCGGTTTCGTCCTGCAATCAATGGCGAAGGCGTCTTTCCTCGTCCGCATCAGTCCAAATTGCCGATATGGCTCGGCGTCGGCGGCACGCCCGAATCCTTCGTCCGCGCCGGGACGCTCGGCCTCCCTCTGATGGTGGCGATCATCGGCGGAAGCTTCGAGCGCTTTTTGCCGCTGGTCGAGCTCTATCGCCGAGCGTGGCTCGCCAGCGGGCATCCCGCTGAAAACCAGCGGGTAGGCGTCCATGCTCTTGGATTTGTCGGAGAGACTGACCAGGCGGCAAAGAGAGCGTTTTTCCCCGGCTGGTTCCAAATGTTCACGGACGCTGGAAGAGAGCGCGGCTGGCCGCCGCCGACAAAGGCCCAGTTCGAGCACATGTGCGGGCCGGGTGGCGCGTTCCTTGTCGGCAGCCCACAGACGGTGGCTGCCAAAATATCTCATGTTAACAGAACGTTGGGAGGCATTGCTCGCATCACCTTTCAGATGAGCACGGCCGCGCTCGACGCGGAAGCGATGCGTCGTTCGATCGAGCTGCTGGGGACCGACGTCGCGCCTTTGGTGCGGGGGCAGCCGCGCGACTAGCTGGTGCGCGCCGCGAGAGCGCCGACGTTTGCCGGCGCCCATTTCTTCAGCCGAAGATCATTTTCTGATAGGCAGCCAGCATCAGCGGATCCTCGACAGACCCATGGTGATGAAGCTGTCGCCAACCGCCGTCCTTGCGTACAAACCACCGGGTCGTCCGGAAGGCGAGAGCAAGTGTCTCCGTCGCCGTCTGAGATATTCCGCGTTCGCGGCCAACGAACAGATGCCACTCGTCACCGCCCTGGCTCGTGAAATCGTGGAAGGTCACCTGGACCTTTGCCTCGCCCTTGAAGAGCTTTGAATACCCGTCAGCGATCTGGTCCCAACCGCGGCGGATGCCGCCGATCGGGTTGTCCATGCTGGGATCCGAGCTACCAAGCCAGACCTCTTCAAGCCCTTTGAGATCGCCAGCGTTGAAGGCCCGATAGAACCGTATCAAAGAATCCAAGGCGGTTCCATCGTCCTGCGTCGTCTCGCTGCCGTTAACTTCCGTGAGATGCCGGTCCATTTCTTTTCTCCGTACTTCCTAAGAGGTGGCTGACACACTTGCAAGGTTTGTAACTCTCGTCGTGCTGGCCGACTTGGTTTATCCGTCTCGTCGTCTGTGCAGCATGCGCAATCGATGCCGACCCATCTATTGTACGATGGGGTCGCCGATGAATTGGAGATAGGCAACGATCGTATCGGAGGAGATCGAAGCGGCTAATGTTCAAGTGGATCGAACCGAGCGCTCTACGATCTTTGCCTTCCGCTCGCTTGGAAACAGCAGGATCATCGCAACATAGATCCCGGCGCCGACTACAACGGCGATGCTGGCGACGGCAAGCGCGAGGTCGAACCCGGCGTCCACGTTCACCACCTGCCTCATGATCACTCCGACGGCAGGCGGCCCCATGATCTGTCCGATCGCGAACACCGCCGTCAGCAGTCCCATGTAACGCGCGTGGTGGCTCGATCTGATCCGCCTAACTTCGTTCATGGCGAAGAAGCTGATCGCAGTGAAGGGCAGGCCTACCAGAACGCTGCTGATAGCAAGACCAAAAGCGTCCTGCCAGACGACCGACAGCCCCACTCCGACCGCCTGCACGAGGTACGCGGCAATCAGATGGAGGCGCACGTCGGCGCTATGCCCCACGCGCGCCGCCAGGAGTGATCCAACGACTGCCGCGGCACCGAACAGCGGCCAGAAGACGGTGAGCAGGGGCGAACCGGGAACGCTGTTCTTCGCGATTACCGGAAGATAGGTTGCCGTGATGATGTAGCCGAAGCCGGCCAGCCCGTAAGCCATGGCGAAAAGAGGTATTTCCGCCTTTGGCACCTTGCCGGAGGCGCGCGTAGGCGCCCCCACCGAATAGGCGTCGGCCGGTTTCGCGCTCTTGCCGAATGTCTTCCAGATGATCCCGCTGATGATCGCCGAGATCGCCGCGAATACCAGCCAGGCCGTGTGACCGGTAAGCCCGAGAATGGTCATCCCGCTGGCGGCCAGGCCGGTCACGGCGATGCCTGCGCCTGGTCCCGTGAATATGGCGCTTCCGATCGATTTGCCGGTTCCAGAGAGCTGGGCGAGACACCAACCAGAGGTGAAGACGAATCCGATCGCCGAAGCCACACCCGCCAAGAACCGAAGAGCGACCCAAGCTTCGGCATAGGGCGCAGACATCAGCGCCGTAAGCAGGACCGTGGACACCAGCGTCACGCGTATGACGAAGGTATGATCCCACCTTCTGGGTACCGCCATCGCCGCCAATGCACCGGCCAGATAGCCGACATAGTTGGCAGTCGCGAGTTCTCCGCCTCGCGAAAGATCAAGGACGCCGTCGTGCAGCATCATCGGCAGGATTGGAGTGAATGCGAACCGACCGACGCCCATGGCGATGGCGAGGGACGCCGATCCAGCGAGCACGACCAGATATGGGCTGGGGCTGTGTTTAGACATGACGCTGTCCTTTGTTTGGAGAAATGTCGCCACGAACTCGGGCGACGGCTCCCCTTCAGTTAGCTTGGTCCACGTCTGCGTGAACCATCTGTCTGCGGCAGGCTGTCTGCCGCGATCCGGAGGGATCTGCCGGATGCCGTCAGGTAGGACTGCGGCGTGCGATCACGTCCAACGCCGACTGGTAGAGCTCTCGCGTCAATTCCTCGGCACCAACTTTCAAAGCAAGACGGGAGGCCTGACCCGCCCAGAGGTTGGTAAAATCGTTCCTCGACTCAGCCTCGGCTTTTGCTCTGATAGGTACGAGAGCTCCTCCGGCGGTTGGAAATGCAGGCACGGCGTCTGAGATCGGACCCAGATCGCGCATCAGCCTATTTACGACGCCTCTCGCTGGACGGCCGGTGAAAACGTTCGTTATCGCGGTGCTGTCATCTCGGGCGGAAGCCAGCGCCTCTGCGTGAAGTGCGGGAATCCTCGCCTCTGGGCAGAAGAGGTATGCCGTGCCGACTTGGACGGCGGCAGCTCCAAGCATCAGAGCAGCGGCGACACCACGCCCGTCGGCGATCCCGCCAGCGGCGATGACTGGCACCCGTACCGCATCGACCACCTGCGGCAGGAGCGCCATGATCCCAACCTGTGTCGTCATGTCCTGGCTCAAGAAATTCCCGCGATGTCCGCCGGCCTCGAAACCCATGGCGATGACTGCGTCCACGCCGTTTTTTTCGAGCCAGACGGCCTCGGCGACGGTCGTCGCGGACGACATGATCTTCGCCCCTGCCGCCTTCACGCGCTGGACCAGCGATCTGTCGGGCAGCCCGAAATGAAAGCTCACGACTTCCGGTTTCAACTCCTCGACCACCTCGCAGAACGCATTGTCGAATGGTGCACGACCCGCTGCGGCGATCGGCGCGGCAGGGTCGAGTCCAGCGTCGACGAAGTATGGGGCGAGCAAAGCTCTCCATCGCATCTGCGCTGCCGGATCTTCGGCGGGTGAAACATGTGAGAAGAAGTTCACGTTCACGGGCGCGTGGGTGGCGGCGCGAATCTCATGGAGGGCCTGGCGCAGCCCCTCGACGGTCAAAAGTGCGCTTGGGAGAGACCCCAGACCGCCGGCCTTGGCCGCGGCGACGACCATTTCGACCGTCGTCGCGCCGGCCATCGGGGCCTGGATGATGGGAAGCTCAATTCCAAACAGGTCGAGAATTCGGCGATCGGGCCAGCGGGTCATGTGGACTCCTTGTCATGCGTGACGTTGCGACGCTGATACCCTCGGCCACGACCCGCGTCTATTGGACCTTGGTGTCCTTGGAGAGCGACCCGATCCGAAGGTATCGGGAACACCTTGGTACAATATCGGGTCCGGCTTTTCGGCGCGATGGTCTTGGCAGAGCGGACGACGGCGCGACCGCCGGGCAGCTCCCGGCCGATGGCTGGATCAACGCATCGCACGAGGAACAAAGCGACGACCGCCACCCGGCGGCCGAAGGAACCCTCGTCGCCAGAACGGAGGCAGGCATGAGCGTGCATAAGACTGTTGTCATCACCGGCGCGTCGCAAGGAATCGGGGCCGGACTGGTCAAGACGTTCTTGGACAAGGGTTGGAACGTCGTCGGAACATCCCGGAACATCAGCGAGAGCACGCTGTTCGATCGCGCAGGCCGGCTGGAGCTGATCAACGGCGACGTCGCGGATCCCGAAACCGCCGAGCGGGTGGCGACGGCGGCGGTGGAACAATTCGGTTCGATCGATGCGCTCGTCAACAATGCCGGGGTCTTCTTCACCAAACCGTTCCTCGAATACACAATTGAAGACTTCCGCCGCCTATGCGCGACGAACGTCGAAGGATTCCTCCACTTCACGCAGCGCGCCATCGAACAGATGCTGCGCCAGAAATCCGGCGGCAGCATCGTGACGATCACGTCGTCACTGACGGACCATCCGATTGCCAGCGTGACCGCATCGCTTCCAATGGTTACCAAGGGCGGTCTCAACGCCGTCACTAAGAGCCTCGCGCTGGAGTTTGCCAAGGACAACATACGGGTGAACGCGCTCTCGCCTGGCGTCGTCGACACTCCTCTTCACGCGAAAAACCCGCGGGCCTTCCTCGAATCCTTGTCGCCGATGGGGACTATCACGGCGGTTCAGGAGATCGTCGACGGCGTCGTCTATCTGACGGAATCGTCCAACATCACCGGGGAGGTGCTGCACGTCGACAACGGCGCACATCTCGGCAAATGGTAGTCGCGAGCGCTGAGGAGCGCATCAAGGAACTGGCGATATGCCTCCCGAAGGCGCCCACGCCATTCGGCGCGTATGTCGAAGCGTTCCAGTCCGGCTCGCTGCTTGTCCTAAGCGGCATGCTACCGGTCGCCGGACATGTACCACTTTACATCGGCCTTGTCGGCCGCGAGCTGTCGGTGGCCGAAGGCTACGACGCGGCGAGAGCTGCCTGCCTGAGCGGTCTGGCCGCGGCGCAGTCGCAGCTAGGGACGCTGGACAGAATCCGATCGGTCGCCAAGCTGGGCGTCTATATCGCCTGCCCCGCCGATTTCCATGAACACCCCAAGGTCGCCGATGGAGCGTCGGAGCTGCTGCTCGACGTGTTCGGCCCCGCCCGGCTCCCTCCCCGCGTCGTCCTCGGCGTTTCCAGCATACCGCTTGGAATGCCCGTCGAGATCGAACTGGTGTTCGAGATCGGGCCAGCGTTCGCATCCCAAACCCAAGAACGGAGCCAGCCATGAAGGTCAGACAGCCAATCAGGACAAGCGCCATCGCGATGTCGTCGAAAGCCCTTACCGCCGCGGCGCTATTGCTGCTTCCGGCGCTCGCCCTATCCGGTCAGACGAAGGTCGCCGAAAAGGTGGACGGTGCTCCAGAGGTCAAGGCCGACCAAGGTCAGGAACATGCGCAGATCAAGGTGGACAAGCGGACGCCCGCCTACTGGCGTGTGACCTTCGACAATCCGCCCTTCAACATCTTCGGACCGGAGACGATCCCACAGATGGAAAAAGTCGTGGCCGCGATCGAGAGCGATCCCAATCTTAGGGTCGTCGTTTTCGACAGCGACGTACCGGGGTTCTTCCTCACCCACTACAACTTTACGCCGCCCCTCGTCGAATCCACCGGCCTCCCCTCTGGCCCGACCGGCTTGCACCCCCTGCCCGACATGCTGGTTCGCATCAGCAAGTCGCCGGTCGTCTCGATCGCGCTCATCCGCGGCCGCGCGACGGGCGTCGGAAGCGAGCTCGCCCTCGCCAGCGACATGCGTTTCGCCAGCCGTCAGAAGGCAATTCTTTCCCAATGGGAGGTCGGCGCTGCCCTCGTCCCCGGAGGCGGCCCGATGGCAAGGCTGCCGCGGCTGATGGGGCGCGGTCGAGCGCTCGAAGTCCTTCTCGGATCCGATGACATCAACGGCGATCTCGCCGAGGAGTACGGCTACGTCAACCGCTCCTTCGATGACAACAAGCTTGACCCGTTCGTAGACGCTCTCGCGACGCGGATCTCTGGCTTCGATCGACAAGCGATTGCCGACACCAAACGCCTGGTCGATTTCGCGAGCCTTCCGAGCGATCCCGAGATCGCCGCCGGCTGGGACGCCTTCATCACCTCGGTCCAGCGTCCGGCGGCGCAGAAGAAAGTCGGACGCCTGATGGAAATGGGCCTGCAGACCAACCCGGACATTGAAACCCGGCTCGGACACTACACCCAGACTCTGGCCGACAACTAGGCCGAGGCGATGCCCGCGCAAGGACTCGGCAGGTCGCGCGCGGGCATCGGAAATCCTTCAACACACTCAACGACAATGGAGAAGTCTCATGCACAGCCTTGAAAACCAGATCGTCGATTCCAGCTTTTCGGCTATCATCAACGCACCGATCGAGACGATCGATATTCCGACATGGTGCTTCAATCTGCCCGAAAAGGAATATCAGGGCTGCTCGCCCGCCCACATCGCGGCAGGCTTCACCACCGCGGCCGACGGCACGCGAATGTCGATCAACGTCGAGACGATCGGCGGCAGCCTGATGGTCCAGCATTACCATGAGACACTCGGCGAAAAGCATCATCTCATCCTCGACTCCGATTCAGACGTTTTTACGCCCAACGGCCGGGTCACCATCCACGTCACCTGGGAACTGAGCGTGAAGAAGCTCGATGCGAACCGCTGCGAATTCACCAACCGCGTCCAATCCTTTGCAACGGACGAAATGATCGCCTTCCTCGATCGCCAGGGCATCCCGTTCGAACTCTTCCGCACGCAGCGGCAGCCGATGTCCATCGCCCACAACAAGGGCGAGACGCCGCTGTTCGCAGCGAGCATCGAACGCGCGGCCCTGAGGAACTCCGCGACGAAGGCAGCCTGAACTGGCGAGGAGAAATCATGACTGAACTATCCTTCGACAGGAGCAATACCGGGCTGCTGGTGGTCGATCCCTACAACGACTTCATTTCCGAGGGTGGCAAGATCTGGCCGCGGATCAAGGAGGTCGCGGAGGCGAACAACTGCGTGCCGCACATGCTCGAAGTACTGACCGCCGCCCGTGAAGCGAAGCTCCGGGTGTTCTTCGCGATGCATCATCGTTACCGGGCCGGAGACTACGAGAACTGGAAGTACGTGGCGCCGATCCAGCGTGCGGCCTGGCACCGCAAGAGCTTCGAGTTCGGCACGTGGGGCGGCGAGTTCCGTGCCGAATTCGTGCCCGTGGCCGGCGAGGTCGTCGCATCCGAGCATTGGTGCTCGAGCGGCTTCGCCAATACCGATCTCGATCTCGAGCTAAAACGGCACGGCATACAACGTGTCATCGTGATCGGGTTGGTGGCCCACACCTGCATCGAGGCGACCGTCCGCTATGCGGCCGAGCTTGGCTACGACGTTACGGTCGTCAAGGACGCGGTCGCCGACTACTCGCCAGAAATGATGCACGCGGCCCTGGAGGTCAATCTTCCGAGCTATGCCGGCGCCATCGTCGACACAAAGGAAACCGTGGCGGCGATCGCTCTCACCCAGACAGCCTAAGGCCGGCGCCGTTGCCAACAGCCATCCGGCGCGCGTCCTACCGCACGCCGGATTTCTCAGATCGAAAAGTAATACTATTTGCGCTTCGGGGGTTGGCAGGTGCGTCGCCGAACCTTATTTGAACTCGAAAGCTAGCCCCGGCGCCTCGCATCAACCCTCCCATTTTCATGCAAGGCGGCCTGCTCATCATTGCGAAAGGATCCACGATGACACTCTCCGGCGACCTTCTTATCGGCGGCGCGAACGAGCGCGGCGCGGCCGCAGCGTTCTCAGCGACCAATCCTGCCGACGGCAACGCCATGGAGCCGAACTTTGCAGGCGCGACCAAGGAACAGGTCGAGCGGGCCGCAGCTTTGGCGTGGGACGCCTTTCCGGTCTACAAGGAGACTTCGCTCGAAGATCGTGCCCGCTTCCTGGAAGCGATCGCGCAAGGAATTCTGGCCATCGGGGACGAACTCGTCCTGCGAGCGATCGACGAGACGGGCTTGCCGCGCGGCCGCATCGAAGGGGAGCGTGCCCGGACGGTGGGACAGCTTAGGCTCTTCGCGAAGGAGATCCGGGAAGGTGCTTTCCAGGAATTGCGTTTCGATCCCGCCGAAGCCGACCGCAAGCCGGTGGCGAAGCCCGACCTGCGGCTTCGCAACATCGCCCTCGGACCGGTCGCGGTGTTTGGGGCGTCGAACTTCCCCCTCGCCTTTTCTGTCGCTGGCGGCGACACCGCCTCTGCCCTCGCCGCAGGATGTCCGGTGATCGTCAAGGCGCATTCCGCCCATCCCGGAACGTCCGCGCTCGTTGGCAGGGCCGTCGTCGACGCCGTCGCGGCATGCGGGCTCCCGTCGGGGACTTTCGCGCTTTTGTTCGACGCTGGATTCGGGGTAGGCCAGACCCTGGTCGCCGACCATCGTATTCGCGCCGTCGGCTTCACCGGCTCGCGCCGTGGCGGGACCGCTCTGATGAAGATCGCATCGGAGCGGAAGCAGCCCATACCCGTCTACGCCGAAATGAGCAGTATCAACCCCGTCATCCTCTACCCGAACGCGCTGCTCAGCCGAGGTGCGGAAATCGGGAGATCGTTCGCGGCTTCGCTGACCCTCGGCGCCGGTCAGTTCTGCACGAATCCTGGGCTGATCATCGCCATCGAGGGTGCGGGCCTCGACGCCTTCGTCGAGAGCGCGGCGGCGGCCTTGGCGGAAGCGCCGGCTCAGACCATGCTGACAGGCGGCATCTGCGAGGCGTATCGAAAGGGCGTTGCAAGGCTTGGGTCGTCACCGTCCGTATCGCAGGTCTCTGCCGGGAAGGACGGAACGGCTCATCAGGCCTCGGCCGCGCTTTTCCAGACGACAGCGGCTGCCTTTCTCGCCAATCCGGAGCTTCAGGAAGAAGTCTTCGGGGCGGCGGGACTGATCGTTCGCTGCCGTAACCACGACGATCTGCGCACGGTCGTCGAATCCTTGGAAGGTCAGTTGACGATCGCACTGCACCTGGATGCGAAGGACGTCGATGCGGCCTCCAAGATGATCCCGCAGTTGGAAATTCTTGCCGGCCGGCTTCTCGTCAACGGCTTCGGGACGGGCGTCGAGGTCTCCCCGGCGATGGTCCATGGCGGACCTTATCCGGCGACGTCTGACGGAAGATCGACGTCGGTAGGCACATTGGCGATCTACCGTTTCCTGCGCCCGGTGTCCTACCAGGACTTCCCAGAAGATCTGCTTCCAGCTCCACTCAAGAATAGCAATTCCGCCGCTCGCGTGTAGACGATAAACTGGAGCGGGGGCGCTGACGCCCCCGCTCTTGTCTTGCAGTGGTTAGACCTCTGAAGCCTTGGCAGCCATCGTGGCCTTCGCCCACCAGACCAGCTCGTCCAACGCAGTCTTCGCCGACGGTAGCAGATTGCCTTCGATCTCTTCGATCGGCTTGTTGCCGCCCATCGAGAAGACTGTGAAGAAGTCGCTGCCGCCGATATGAACGGCCGCATGCGTGGAAACCATCTGAAGCTCGACGCCGATTCCGCGCAGATGCTCTAGTGCGCGCGACCCGCCCGCGGTGCCATACGCGATCGCGGTGAACGGCTTGCGTGCCCATTCCACGTATGACTGGTCGAGGGCGTTCTTCAGCACGCCGGTGATCGAGCGATTGTATTCCGCTACGACGAAGATGTACCCGTCGTAGCGGGCCACGGTCTGCTGCCAACGAACGGCTTCCGCACTCTGGCTTGGTGCGTAGGCGTTCGACGCGACCTCGTCGAAGAACGGCAGCGGGTGGTCGCGCAGATCGACGATTTCGACGTCGATGTCGTCGCGGGCCTGAGCCTGCTTCAGTATCCACTGTGCCGGCTTGTCGGCGAAACGGGTCGGCCGGGTGGAGCCGATTATGATGGCGATTTTCGGTTTCGTAGGCATGGCATTCCTCTTTTGATGTCGGGTTGATGATGATGACCCTCCGGGGGGAGGATCAGTCGCTGCTCAGGGCGTCTGCATACGCATAGAGCCCAGGAGAACCTCCCGTCATGACGAACAGGACGTTCGATCCTGGCGCGATGACTTCGTTTTCGATATCGGACAGCAGGCCGGCAAAGGCCTTTCCTCCGTAGACGGGATCCAGAAGTAGGCCTTCGGTGCGGCCGACGACCCTGATCGCTTCAATCATTTCGGTCGTCGGCATGCCGTAGCCGCCGCCAAGCTGCGCTCCGTCTATCGCCAGCTCCTCCGCTCGAACTCGGTGTTTCTCCCCGAGAAGGTCGAAGACAGCGTTGACTTTTTCCACCGTCGCGACGATGCATGCCTCCGCTGGCGAGAGAACAGTATACGCTCTGATCGTCGAAGGATCTTTTCCGGCGAGAACAGCTCCTGCGACAAGACCGGCGTGCATGCCGCCGCTGCCGTTCGGGACGATCATCTGGTCGAATGCAACGCCGATTTCGGTCGATTGAACTTCGACTTCGAGCGCGCAGTCGACGTAGCCCAAAGCTCCGACCGGCGTCGAACCGCCCAGCGTGCCCACGAATGCCTTGCTTCCAGCCGCGGCGATGTCCGACGCGCGGCTCTTGGCGAATGCGCCCGCATCATCGCTCGTGCCGAGCAGGTGGACACGGGCGCCGAAGAGCCGATCCAACAACACGTTCCCGTTCGTCTGATAGATCTCGGCTACGCGGGGCACCATTTGAGCCAGAACGACCTCGCATGCCATTCCGGTTCTGGCGCAGGCGGCCGCGGCGAGACGGGCGAAGTTGGACTGCACGCCGCCGGTTACGACGAGCGTGTCGCAGCCATCCGACATGGCCTGGCCGATCAGGAACTCGAGCTTGCGTAGCTTGTTGCCACCGCCCCCGAGTTCCATCAAATCGTCTCGCTTTGCCCAGATCGAGACGCCCCGTCGACGCTCGCCGAGGACTTGCTCCAGCCGATCCAGCCGCTGGATCGGCGTAGGGCCGTTCACCAGGCGCACACGCGGAAACCCGTTCAAAAGATCCCAGTCGGACATCTCTGCTTCTCTTCGTATGTGTTGTTCCACCGGTTTCAGGACGCTAGTGCCGGCGTCCGGTAGCGCGGTGCGGGAACGTTGCGAGACAGGTTTGGCATCAGCTTCTGCCGTGCCGCCTCATATGCGTTCCAGTCGGTGATGTCGGGAACGGACGGAAGAGTGATCAGCTCGCCCATGTCGAGACCGGCGAGTGCCGCATCGACGGCGTCTTCCGCCTTCATGACGATCTGGTCGGGAAGACGGTCGAGCGAGCCGCCCGACGCTTCCCAGAACGGCGTCTCCACCGCGCCGGGAAGGACGGCCTGGATCCGAATGTTCTTTTCGGCCAGCTCCTTCTGCAGCGAGAACGTCAGGGCGATGACGAACGCCTTCGTCGCACCGTAGACGCCGTTCAGGATTTCGGGAGCGATGCCCAACGCGGAAGCCATGTTGACGATCGTGCCGTGCTCGCGGGCGACGAAGGACGGCGCGACCGCATAGACGAGACGAGTAAGAGCGGTCACATTGATCGCAATCATTCTTTCCATCGCCTCGACGTCGGACATGAGCAACGGTTCGACCGCGCCGACACCGGCGTTATTGACGAGCATGGTGATCGACGGGTCGCTCCGAAGGATTCCTTCGACCTTCAAAAGGTCGTCGCGCTGGCTCAGATCCGCCCGCACGGTCTTTACGTTTCGACCGGTCGAACTTGCGATATCCTTGCTGATCCGGGCGAGCGCATCCTGGCTGCGCGCCACCAGTATTAGGTCGTAGCCGCGGCGCGCGAGCTTGTCTGCGTAAAGCGCTCCAATACCCGACGATCCGCCGGTGATCAGCGCAGTGCCTCTTGGAAAGTTTGTCATGTCGTTTCTCCTTTATTGAGGTGCTTTGGATAAAGCGTCAGCGCAGCGTTCTGAACGCCGCCCGCAGCTCCGATGCGAAAAGGTCTGGTTGCTCCCAGGCGGCGAAGTGGCCGCCCTTGTCGACTTTGTTGTAGTAGATGAGGTTGTGGTACGCCTTCTCGGCCCAGCTCTTCGGAGCCTGGTAGATCTCGCCGGGAAAGACGGTGATTGCAGCCGGAATCTTGATGTCGACGGCGTTGAAGTTGTTTGCGTTGTTCTCCCAGTAAAGCCGCGCGCCCGACGTGGCGGTTCCTGTGAACCAGTAGAGCGAGATGTCATCGAGCATCTCGTCCTTGGTCAGCGACTTCTCCGGATCGCCGCCGCTGTAGGTCCAGTCGGCGAACTTGTCGTAGTACCAGGCGGCGAGACCGACGGGTGAATCGGTCAGCGCATAGCCCAACGTCTGCGGCCGCGTGACCATCATCAGGGCGTAGCCGGCGCCCTTGGTGTAGAGCGCATTCATCTGTTCGTACGCGGCCTTCTCGTCGGCGGAAAGACCTTCGGGTGCCGGCTCTCCATCGGCAAGCGCCTTGGCGATTTCAGGCGGAACGGTCGCCGGCATGTTGGTATGGATGCCGAGCAGTCCTTCAGGCGCCTGGGCGGCCATCTTGTCGGATACGACAGCGCCCCAGTCGCCGCCTTGCGAAACATATCGATCGTAACCGAGGCGCTTCATCAGAACGTGCCAGGCACGCCCGATGCGGTCCGGACCCCATCCGGTTTCGCTTGGGACTTCGGAGAAGCCGTAGCCGGGCATCGACGGTATGACGACATGGAAAGCGTCTTCTGCAGCGCCGCCGTGTGCAGTCGGGTCCGTCAGTGGTCCGATGGTCTTGACGAGCTCGAGCACCGATCCCGGCCAGCCATGAGTCATGATCAGCGGCAGCGCATCCGCGTGCTTGGACTTGACGTGAATGAAGTGAATCTCGAGGCCGTCGATCCTGGTCATGAACTGCTCATGCGCGTTGAGCTTCCTCTCGCCCTTCCGCCAGTCATATTCCGTGCCCCAGTACTCAACGAGCGGCCTTAGCTTTTGAAGCTGCGCGCCTTGCGAACGGTCGGAAACGGTCTCATTACCCGGCCAACGTGTCGCACGCACGCGGCGGAGCAGCTCGTCGATCTCCTTCTGCGGGATAGCGCACTTGAAAGGGCGGATCGCATCGCCTGCCGTCGCCGCCCGGACGTGCTTCGGTAGAACGCTGAGGGCCGCGGTCGCGGCCGTGACTGCAAGCAGTTCCCGCCGCGTCGGCGACAGTGCGGTTGCCGTTTCTACTGATGCTGACATGACGTCCTCCGTTGAAACTCAGTGGTTGGATTGCGTCTTAGGGATCGTCCAGCAAGGCTGACGAAGATATTGTTCGATGGTATCGGCGATACCAATGGATCGGTGCTCGAGCATCGACACCTTCGGACAATGGACATCGTGATCAACGACGGCGCATCGTGCCGATCGCGGTGAAAGTGGCCGCGATTAACAGGGAGATCGAGATGGTTATCCAGGAACCTGCCCCAACCAGTTCCGCGCGCACGGATCACATCGACACGAAGCTCGAAGTCATCGTCATTCCCGTGTCCGACGTCGATCGGGCAAAGTCCTTTTACACCGGCCTAGGCTGGAGGCTCGATGCCGACGTGTCGGGCAAGGACGGCTTTCGCGTCGTGCAGGTGACCCCGCCGGGCTCGCCTTGCTCCGTTATCTTCGGATCGAATGTGACCGCCGCCACACCCGGTTCCGCTCAAGGCTTCCACCTCGTGGTCACCGACATCGAGATGGCGCACGCGGCCCTTGCCTCGCGCGGCGCCGAGATGAGTGGCGTCTTTCACGATGCTGGCGGCATCTTCCACCACAAGGGCGCCGACCAACGTCTGCCGGGACCACATCCGTCCCGGTCGAGCTACGGTTCTTTCGCCTCCTTCTCAGACCCCGACGGCAACGGCTGGCTGCTGCAGGAGGTCACCGCGAGACTTCCCGGTCGTATCGACGCCAATGGCGTTGCATTCACATCCGCCGCCGACCTCGCAGATGCGCTGCGAAGGGTCGCTTCCGCTCATGGCGAGCATGAGAAGCGCGACGGCGGCAAGCACGACGACGCCTGGCCAGAATGGTACGCCGACTATCTGGTCAAGGAGCAGGCTGGCCAAACCCTACCGACGTGACAACTTCAATCTTTCACTTCACGGCTTTCCGACGCCCTCTCCTCCGGGCCTGAAAGCGAGCGCCTCAGGTGCTCCTCCCCGCCGAGCGTTTCGCGAGAACGCCGGTCCTCTCGGGCCGGCGTTCTCGCTTGGCTACCGGCGACACTCGTCCGTCAGCCTCGGATAACGAGCACTGAGCCTGTACCGAGCTCATCACCTTGACCGGAAGTTAGCCGTGGAGGACGAGAGTGAGAACTGTCGTTTGCCTGCAGACAGCCAACCGCTTTTCGGCACAATTAATCGAGGCTGCCGGATTCCGTGGCGATGCGTCCAAGTTCCGAACGTAGACGCGGGACGGCAAAATCGATGAAGGCACGAACTTTCGGAACCGCTGCGCGGCCTTGAGGGGTTAGGATGTGGACAGGCAGCGCAGGTGGCTCCGCCTGGGGAAGAACGACTCTGAGGCGACCGTCTCGGACATATTCCGCGACATGATAGGAATAGAGCCGGGTAACTCCCATTCCATCGGCGGCGGACGCCGCTGCAGCTCGGACGCTGTTGACGACATAGCGCGGGGTGAAGTGGACGGTTCTTGGGATGGAAGTATCTCTGGCCGGCGCAAAGCTCCAGGACTCAAGGCCGAAGTTCGAGAAGGCGATCAGGTCATGGCGGGAGAGATCCGAGGGCTCGTCGATTGCGGCTCGGGTGTCGAGATATCGCGGCGCCGCGACCACGACGCGGCGGACATCTCCGCCGATGCGCGTGGACATGTGGGTCGAGTCCGCGAGATTGCCGATCCTCAGGGCGACGTCCACTCCCTCGTCGACCAGGTTCACGAACCGGTCGAGCATTAATAGCCGCACTGAGACGTTGGCGTTCTCACGAAGGAAGCTGTCGAGGATCGGCCGGAGCACCTCCTCGCCCAGAATGGGCGGCGCCGAGATTGTCAGGATTCCTCTTGGAGAGGATCGCTCAGAGCCGGCGATCATGTCCGCTTCCTCGAGATCGACAAGCACCCTGCGGCATGCTTCGACATATCTCTGGCCCGCCTCGCTAAGTTTTAGACTCCTTGTCGTGCGGTGAAGGAGTTCCACGCCAACGTGGTGCTCAAGCAGACCCAATGCCCGACTGATCGCAGTTGGGGACCGCTTCAGCTTACGAGCGGCGCCTGCCAGACTTCCTTCTTCGACCGCAGTGACGAAGACCTTCATTGCATCGATACGATCCATTACCTGCTCCTGACCGCTTTGGGCGCCGGCGGCCGCGCGCGAACTTGCCGGTCACTGGCCTTCTATCCAACAAGCAAGCAACGTGCGACCCTTCAGGCCCAATACCATTGTACAATGGACTTCCGCGCTGCACCGCTCATTGTCTCCAGGCTTGCTAAGCGAACCGATGATTTTGTCGCCAAGCGCACATTTTGTGATACCATTTCTCGGGAAGTTGGCGACGACCTGGACAGCTCTTTGGGAGAGCACATGTACCGGATGACCTCCACGGTGACGACTTCGAACCTAGGCGATCAGGATCGACCGACAGTCTTTGTCGTTGATGACGACATCTCAGTTCGAGAATCGCTCGAGCTGCTGATTGGCTCCGCCGGGTGGCGGCCCCTGCTTTTCGACTCCGCGCAAAGTTTTCTCGAAGCACCAGTTCTGGCCACTCCCTGCTGCCTGGTTCTTGATGTGAACATGCCAGAACTGAACGGCCTCGATCTCCAGAGCATGATTACGACAAGCCCGAGCAGGATGCCGATCATATTCGTTTCCGGTTTCGGCGACGTTCCGACGACAGTGAAAGCTCTCAAAGGAGGCGCGTTGGATTTTCTTACCAAACCGATCGAGACCGTTGCGTTCCTGGAGGCCGTGAGGTCGGCGTTGGAACAGAGCGCAGCCATGTTACGTGACGATGGCGACTTGCTCGCGCTGCAAGGTTGTTACGAGGCGCTCACCAAGCGCGAACGGGAGGTCATGGTCCGTGTGGTCAAGGGGCTTCTCAACAAGCAGGTGGCATACGAGTTGGAAATCAGCGAGATCACCGTCAAGGCCCATCGCGGCCAAGTCATGCGGAAGATGTGCGCCCGAACTCTTCCGGACCTCGTGAACATGGCCGCGCGCCTTCGGCTTGAAGACACTGCTGATATTCACTGAAGCATAAACTCGACCGGTGAGCGGTACAACTTAGTATGACCCGCAGGTAAAGTCACAACCGATACCATAGGATAATATACGGCTAGTTGTTTAACCCGCACGATATCCTGAGGGCGCAACGCCACGAAAAAGGATAGATATGAACGTGGAACTCGTTCGGGTTCTGGAAGCGTTGCCAGGAATGGCCTTTACGGCTCTTCCAAATGGCAGCATTGATTTCATGAACAGCAACCTTGTTGATTTCCTCGGGCTAGCCGAAGCTGTGACGGTTTGGCCCCTAGCCGCGTCTCATTCAGATCTGCGGGACACGAGAGAGCAATGGTACGCGCTGCTCTCCGGACGCGAGCCTTTCGAAATCACATTGCCAGTAAGTCATTCCACCTCCGCGTTGCAGGAGTTGCGTGTCCGCTGCAAGCCATCGATCGAAAACGATCGGGTGGAGAGGTGGTACGGCCTGGCGACCGAGGAGGTGGGCATTGCGTGGCGAGCATGGACGCGGGACGGCGCGGCGAAAGCATCGGAAGATGAAACCATCCTTGAAAGCATTCCGGCCGGAATCGGAGTCCTCGATTCGAACGGAAACGTCGAGGCGATCAACGGCCACCTCCTGCAATACTACGGCCGGTCGCTTGCTGAACTACGCTCCTGGGGTCGAAGTGACGTAGTCCATCCCGATGACATGCCGGGGTTAACCAACGCCGTTCAACAGGCGGTCGTCGAAGGCTCGGCCTACGAGGCCGAGGTACGGCTCCGGCGCGCCGACGGCGAATATCGTTGGTTCCGGATTGTCGGTTGTCCCCTCGCGGATGAAAGCGGCGCCGTCGCACGTTGGTACGCGCTCCATATCGATATCGATGATCGGCGGAAAGCCGAGGACGCGCTGCGGTTCAACGAACTGGCATTTCGCAACATCGTCAACGCGATGCCTGTCACCGTGTGGACGTGCCGCCCCGATGGCTACTGCGAATTCGTGAACGATAGGTGGTTGGAATATGCAGGATTCAATGCCGAACAAGCCGAAGGCTCCGGGTGGGAATCCGTCATTCATCCGGAGGACGCCGGCGATCTGGCAAAGTTTTGGAACGCGTCACTTGCATCGGGCCGGCCTGCCGATTTCGAAGCGCGAATGTTCGGAACCGATGGCGCGTACCGCTGGTTTCTCTTTCGCGCCACGCCGCTTCTCGGAGACGACGGTGAGGTCGTCAAGTGGTATGGAACTCACATCGATATCGAAGACCGCAAGCGCGCGGAACGAGCGCTGGCCGAACGGGAGCGTGAGTCCCGTTTGATCGTCGACGGCATCGCGGGCATGATCGCGATCTTCTCGCCCGATGCCCAGTTGATCGACGGCAATCAGCAGATCCTCGACTATTTCGAGCGTCCGCTCTCGGAGTTGAACGACTGGTCGAGCAACGGCATCACGCACCCGGACGATCTGCAGACCTGCATCGATAGCTTCATGGGTTCCATCGCCACCGGAGAGCCATACGACTACGAAACCCGCTTTCTGCGACATGACGGCACGTGGAGATGGTTCCAGCTTCGAGGGCTTCCCCTTCGCGACGCCGAAGGCAAGATCATCCGGTGGTATGGACTGTTGACGGATATCGACGACCGAAAGCGAGCCGAGGAGAAGCTGCGCAGAAGCGAGGCGTTCCTCGCGGACGCCCAACGCCTCAGCAAGACGGGGAGCTTCTTGCTCAATCTTGGTACGGGCGAAGTCACCTGGTCGGCGGAAACCTATCGGATCTTCGAAGTCGATCCGACGACGCCGGTGACGCTCGACGTCGTCCTGTCCCGTCTGGATTCCGATAGTCTAGCTACCGTCGAGCAGGTTATCGATCAAGCCAATAGCGGGGACGGCGACTTCGACTACGACATAATCCTGACAACGCCGAGCCAATCGCCGAAACACATACGGGTGCTTGCGCATAGTGAGCGGAACAGGGATGGTGATCAGGAATTGATTGGCGCCGTGCAGGACGTTACCGAGAGCCGGAAGGCGGAAGATGCGCTCAATCAGGCACGGTCAGAGCTGTCCTACGTAACGCGCGTTACGAGCCTCGGTGTGTTGACCGCGTCGATTGCTCACGAGGTGAATCAACCACTGGCTGGCATGGTGACCAATGCGGAGACTTGTCTGCGCGTTCTGGCATCGGATCCCCCGAATCTCGATATCGCAAAGGACACGGCACGGCGGACGATCCGCGACGCCAACCGCGCTGCCGAAGTAATCGCCCGTCTCTGGAACTTGTTCAGCCGCAAACCACCACACCTCGAGGCAATCGACATCAATGAGATTGCCGAGGAAGTCATCGCGCTGATATCTAGCGACCTGCAACATGCAAAAACGTCATTGACGACCGACTTTGCAAAGGATTTGCCGAGCGTGACCGGCGCTCGCGTGCAGCTTCAGCAAGTTATCATGAACCTGCTTCGTAATTCGATCGAGGCGATGCCGACCGCGGGAGATAGGCCGCGACGTATTCGTTTAAGGACAGAAGGAGGCCTTGGAGAAGTCCGGCTCCACATCGAGGATACCGGCGTAGGATTTGCTCCACAGGGGCTAGACCGGATTTACGACGCCTTTTACACGACGAAGCGAGACGGCATGGGGATCGGCCTCTCTGTCAGCCGTTCGATTATAGAGAACCATCAGGGCCGGCTCTGGGCTGCACCAAACGCTGACCATGGCGCTACCGTAGGATTTTCGGTCCCGACGTCTTCAAGCGGCGACGGGGAAAGTACCGGTGGGTCGGCGGTACCGACGGCAGGTGATATGCAGAGGAATTTATGACTGTCCGCAAGAAACATGTCTCGGTGGTCGATGACGACGAATCCGTCCGGGAAGCGCTACCGGATCTCCTCCGCTCGTTCGGTCTGTCCGTGGAAGCTTTTGCGTCCGCTGAGGCGTTTTTAAATTCAAAGTCGTTACAAATCAGCGACGGCATGATCCTCGACGTGGCAATGCCTGGTATGACCGGGCCGGAGCTTCAGCAGGAACTTGGTCGGAGAGGCCGAAAAATTTCAATCATATTCATCACTGCGATCAGAGATGAGGACGTGCGGTCGAGGTTGATACGTGAAGGGGCTTCGGACTGTCTGTTCAAGCCCTTCAGCGCCGACGACCTTCAGGATGCTTTGCGGCTCGCGTCGTTGTTAGACGAATAGAGAGGGGTCGGCGGACCTGGGATCCCCCACAATCCCACATAAGCATAGGTACTAAAGTGTCTAGTGCCGCGCAGTAGCCGTGAAATGATCGATATTGTACATTCTTCCCCGGAAATTGGGCTTTGAGTGGACGATGGGGATAGACGTCTTTCAGTTCTTCGATGCGCTGCCCGGCCTGGTCTGGACCATGCAGGAGGATGGCCAGGTCGTTTTCGTCAACCGGAGCTGGGTAGAGTTCACGGGGCTGCGCCCGGCGTCTGGGCAGTCCTGGCGGTGGGAGGAGGCGGTGCACCCGGCCGATGTTGGCCCCGTCATCCTCCATCTGCGGAACCTCGGGCACTCAGAGACGGAGGGAACGATCGAAGCGCGACTTCGGAACGCTGCAGGCGAGTTTCACCATTTCCTCATTCAGTTCGCCCGTTTGGAAGACGCTGCCCACGGCGCAGTGAATTGGTGCGCGGTCGCGACCGATCTTGAACCCGTCGTTAAGAAACAAGAAAGGTCACAGGCCGCACTCGATTTCCAGCTCGTCGTCGATAGCATCCCGATACCCGTGGCTGTGACGACACCGACGGGGGAAGTCGAAGGCCTCAACCAACTGACCCTCTCCTATTTCGGGCTTAGCCTCTCGGATCTAAAGGACTGGAAGGCCTCGGAGGTCGTCCACCCGGACGACTTGAAGGAAACCATCGAAGCTCAGATCGCCGCTCACATGGCAGGCACGTCTTACAACGTTGAGAGCCGCCATCTTCGCGCCGACGGAAAATATCGGTGGCATAACGTACTGGGTCTACCGCTGCGGGACCGGTCTGGTGCGATCCAACGGTGGCTGCATCTCCTGATCGACATCGATGATCGAAAACGAGCCGAGGTAGCTCTCGCAAACAGTGAGCGCGAGTCGCGCTTGATTGTCGGCACTATCGCAGGAATGGTCGCGCTCTTTACGCCCGAAGGTCGGTTGAACGGCGCAAATCAACAGCTTCTCGATTACTTCCGACTGCCCCTTGAGGAGGTTGTGAACTGGGCGACTAACGGTATCACGCACCCGGACGACCTGCGGCACTGTGTCGAGACATTTACGGCGTCGCTCAAAACGGGAGAGCCGTATGACTTCGAGACTCGCTTTCGTCGCCATGATGGCGAATTTCGTTGGTTCCAGGTCCGTGGCCACCCGGTCAGAGACGATAATGGCGGGATCGTCCGCTGGTATGGTCTGCTGACGGATATCGATGATCGTCGCAAAGCGGTGGAGGCGTTGGGCGAGCGCGAGATCGAGCTGCGATTGATCGTAAACTCGATCCCAGGCCTCATCATTGTGCTCCGACCCGACGGGGCTGTGGAGAGCGTCAACGATCAGTCGTTGCGATATTTCGGCTACGATTTCAACGTGCATCAAAGCTGGCGGACCAACGATATCATTCATCCTGACGATCGAGACCGGGGCGTAGCTAGATTCGCAGAAGCGGTCGTTTCTGGTCAGGCGTACGAGGTGGTGGAAAGGCTGCGTCGGCACGACGGCGTCTATCGATGGTTCCAGGTACGGGGAACTCCCGTGCGCGACCACGCGGGCGTGGTTGTGCGGTGGTACTTCCTGCTTAATGATATCGACGACCGCAAGCATGCCGAACTGGCGCTGGCCAACAGCGAAAGGGAATTCCGCCATATCGTCAATATGGTTCCGGGCATGATCATACTTTCGCAGCCCGATGGGACGCTCGACGGGAGTAACCAACAGCTACTGGACTATTTCGGAATCTCTCTCGACGAGGTGCAAGACTGGTCCACGAACGGAATAACTCACCCTGATGATGTGCAAGTCAATATCGACACCTTTATGGGAGCGCTGAAGAGCGGCAATCCGTACGACTACCAGAGCCGGTATCGAAGACACGACGGAGTATTTCGGTGGTTCCAGGTGCGGGGACAGCCGCTTCTGGACGCCGAAGGCAAGATCGTCCGATGGTATGGACTCCTGACCGACATCGACGATCGCAAGCAAGCCGAAGATGAACTGCGGAGAAGCCAGGCCCTTCTCGTTGCAGGCCAGCGCTTGATCAGGACCGGTACGTTTTCCTGGCATGTCGAAACCGACGAGCTGATCTTGTCCGACGAATGGCTTCGGATCCTCGAATTCGAAAAAGACGAAGTCGTTACCTTTGACCGGATAACGGAGCGGATACATCCAGACGACGTCGCGCTGTTTGCCGGGAAGATCGGCGCCGTACGCGAAGGCGACGAAGACTCGGAATACGAGGTTCGCGTTCTCGCCCGCAACGGCGACATAAAATACGTGCGCGTCATCGGTGAGGTTATAATTCACCGGAATGGAAACCGTGAATGCCTTGGAGCTATCCAGGACGTGACACAGAGGCGCCTGACGGAGGAAGCGCGCGACCAATTGCGCACCGAGCTTGCGCGAGTGACCAGCATCCTCAGCCTTGGCCAGATGTCGGCGGCGATCGCGCACGAGGTGAATCAGCCCCTATCGGGCATCATCACGAACGCGAACACCTGTCTGCGGATGCTTGCAGCCACGCCCCCCGACATAGAAACGGCCCTTGAGACGGCGCGGCGCACGATCAGGGACGGCAATCGAGCCACCGAGGTGATCGCCAGACTGCGGGCGTTGTTCAGCAAGCGCAACATCGAATTCGAAGACGTCGATATAAACGACGCTGTGAGCGAGGTCGTCGCCTTGTCTGCTGGTGATCAGAGACGCAACGGCCTCGCTATTCGGACCCACTTCGCCACCGCCCTTCCCCCCGCCAACGGCGACCGCGTCCAACTTCAACAGGTGATCAACAACTTGCTTCGCAACGCCATTGACGCGGTATCTGGCGTGAAGGATCGGCTGAGATTAGTCGAGATCCAAACCGAGCTCGGTGGTGATGGGCAGATAAGCGTCGCCGTTAGCGACAACGGAATTGGTCTTGATCCCGACGGAAGCACGCGGATCTTCGAAGCGTTCTACACGACGAAGAACAATGGGATGGGAATCGGTCTTTCAGTCTGTCGTTCCATCATCGAGAGTCATGGTGGACGCCTTTGGGCTGAGCCTAACCAGGGGCCGGGCATGACCATGCACTTCTCCGTACCATCCGCCGAAGAGGCAAGCGTTACGGCAGCCTCGCAATGACAAGCGGGAATCGCCCTTCGCTCCGGCGTCTGTGATCCGGCCCACCTCCTCACCACTGTCCAGCAGTGGGGGAACAACCCGATACAAAGGTGTCGGCCATACCTTGGTGCAATTGTTGCAGACCTCCCTCGGTGCGAACTTCCTCCTCGTCAAAACAACGCACGAGCAAGGAGGACGCTATGTCCCGAGTAGAGCCAAAAGTTACCCGTCGAACACTGCTTGCAGTCGCCGCGTCCGCCAGCGCCATCGGTGTCTTTCCTGAAGCGTTCGCAGCAACCAGTAAGGTATCCGAGCTCCGACCCTTCAAGTTTGCCGCGTCCCAGGATCAACTCGCCGATCTCCATCGACGCGTTGCCGCCACCCGCTGGCCGGACGAAGAAAATGTCACGGACGACAGCCAGGGCGTCAGGCTCGACACGATTAAGAAGCTCGCCACCCATTGGAAAACCCACGACTGGCGAAAGGTCGAAGCTCGGCTAAATTCATTTCCGCAGTTCCTTACGGAGATAGACGGCCTCGACATTCATTTCATTCACGTCAAGTCGAAGCACGAAAATGCGCTGCCGATAATCATCACCCATGGTTGGCCTGGATCGGTCATCGAACAGATGAAAATTATAAAGCCTCTTACAGACCCTACCGCCTTCGGCGGCACCGAAGCCGACGCTTTTCATGTGGTTATTCCTTCGCTTCCGGGCTACGGCTTCTCAGCCAAGCCCAGGCAGACGGGCTGGAATCCACCGCGCATCGCCAAGGCGTGGGCTGTGCTGATGCAACGCCTCGGTTACACGAAATATGTCGCCCAGGGCGGCGATTGGGGCAATGCAGTGACCGAGTTGATGGCGGTGCAGGAACCAGCGGGCCTTATCGGCATCCACACCAACATGGCAGCCACCGTGCCGGCCGATATCGCCAAGCTGTTGTCATCTGGCGCTCCGGCGCCTGCGAGCCTTTCGGACGACGAGAAGCGGGCCTATGGGCAGCTCGACGATTTCTACAAGAACGGGCTCGGGTACGCGATCGAGATGAACAATCGGCCTCAGACGCTCTACGGCATTGTGGATTCGCCTATCGGACTTGCTTCGTGGATGCTCGATCACGACATCCGCAGCTACCGGATGATCGCACGTTCCTTCGAAGGCGCAAAGGAAGGCCTGATGCCGGACGACGTGCTCGACAACGTCACCCTCTACTGGCTGACGAATACGGCTATCTCCTCGGCTCGCCTTTACTGGGACAATGCGCATTTCCCTTCCGGCGGCTTCTTCGACCCGCGCGGCATCAAGATCCCGGTCGCCGTCAGCGCCTTCCCGGATGAAATCTATCAGGCACCGCAGAGCTGGGCCGAAAAGGCCTATCCGAAGCTCATCCACTACGGCCGCCCAGCGAACGGGGGGCATTTCGCTGCCTGGGAGCAGCCGGAGCTGTTTACAGCCGAACTGAGGACCTCTTTCAAGTCTCTGCGTGATCAGATCTGACAATGAAGGCTGTGATGTTTTGGTCTCGTCGTGTGGTGAAACAACAAACACGTCGATCTAACTCACCTGATTTGAACTCGAAGAGGGGACCACCGCTTTGGTAGATAGACGTTGACTTCCTAGTAATGGGCATCTGAGGAGCGAAAATACCGTCGGCCATTCGCCCAATTTGTGCCACGTAGCTTTCAAACGCCTGCAATAAAAAGGCGGTAGTGTGCGTGGATGGAGGAGGATCCGCCCATGAACGAACTGACGATGACCGAAGCGCTGAAAGATCCTTTGATCAAACTGATGCTGCGGGCCGACAAGGTCAGCCTGGGCGAATTTGCGTCCATATTGGAGACGGCGGCGACGCGCCGAAATCGGCAGCATGCGACCTCGGGCCGCGCCGAGCCGGATCGATCGTCGGTAGCTGCGTGACCTAGTGGAAGCTTCTTGACTTCACCTTCAGCGTGTCGATGTGGAGATCGGGGATGAGGATGTCCCGCGGCTTAGGCGGCGGCGGACGATCCCTCGAAACGGACTGCCCGGCGATCCGTGAGCGAACTCGTCTCCCCTGCCCGTCGGCAGCTTGAAGTCGATCTCCCGGTCCGCCAAGCCGGACAGGTCACCGCTGAGGTCGAAGAGCTGCTGTGCAACAAGATGGACGACGTCGCCTTCGCGCTGGATCTTTCCGTTGATCGCCATCTTCCTTATAGATCGTGGCGCCAAGACGTCCTGTCGGAAGGATTCTAGTCCTAAAAATTAGAGATTCAGAAGATTACCGAGATGATTCAATTCCATAGGACAATCGCGTAAGTCGGCGTCACCATTGAAAATAATTTGTCCGCGGCGGCACCTTGTCTGTGGAGGATCAGTAACAGCCGCGCTCCAGCATCGGGGCATCCGGAAAGATGATGGCGAGACGGCGACAGAACCTCGCGAGCGGCGACGGACCCACACTGAAGGACATTCTGGATGTAATTATCGTGCTGGAATGCGCGGTCTGCGATCGTCGTGACAGCTTCGAGCGAAAAGTTCTCGTGGCTCAGTTCGGCCCGGGAGCATGTCTCGCGAAGCTGCGTCGGCGGCTTGCCATGGGGTGCGAACGAATGGTCGGGACAGACGGAGACCGGAGCGGGACGCGGTTTCCGGGCCCCAATCGAGAGACGGCAGCAGCGGACCGATACTGACCTATCGTTTTGAGCGACACGCTCCACACCATCATGGAGACACCGATCATGCCTCTCCGTCTCGGTTCGGGAGGCGGATCTATCTTCGTAAAAATCACAGGGAACGGGTAGGCGCGCCATCCAGCCAGGAAAGCCGGTTCTCAACCGTGTCCTGGAAAAATATCCGATACGACTTCTGCGTTACAAACCCAGATGCGGTGTTGCTATCACGTTGGGCAGGGCTCGAAGACGATGATCTGACGGAAGCGGCTCGACGTTGAACACATCAAGAGCGATGCCCGCTAGTGCCTTCGCTTCAAGGGCATCTATCAACGCGATTTCGTCAACGAGAGGCCCGCGCGAAGTGTTCACCAACCAGGCGGTAGGCTTCATCATCGCCAGTTCCTCGCGGCCGATGATGCCTGTCGTTCGCTCGGATAGAACGAGATGCAGCGTTACCCAGTCGGCCTCGCGAAGCAGCGCCTCCTTCTCGACCCGCCTGACGCCCGCGGCCTGTGCCGCATCGTCGGTCAAGTTCTGGCTCTATGCGATGAAGTCCATTCCGAAGGCTTGTCCAACCTTTGCAATCTGACGGCCAATTTTACCCAAGCCGATAACGCCAAGCGTGCTTCCCGAAAGATCTTGCCCGACAGTGGTCTGCCAGCCACCTTTTTGAAAAGAGGTCACTTCCTTGGGAATGTGGCGCGCGGCGGCAAGGATGAGCGCCCATGTCAGCTCCGGAGCACCCGAGCCGTTTGCACCGGTCGCGGACACCACTATCCCGAGATCACGTGCCGCCGGAAGGTCGATCGAAGCGTTGCGGGCTCCGGCCGAGGAGATGAACCGCAGATTTGGAAGTCGTTCGAGGATTTTCCTTGGCAGTGGACTCCGTTCGCGCATGACGCAAATGGCATCGAACGGTACGAGGCGATCGATGAGGCACTCATCGTCGTCGACATGGTCGTTGTAGACCGTGATTTCCGCGCGCCCATTCAATGGTGTCCAGTCGGCACTCTCCAATGCGACGGTCTGGTAGTCGTCCAGAACTGCAATCTTCTTCATATCGAGACTTTTCATAAGGCGTTGGCATCGACCTTGACGATGAGCTTGCCGAAATTCCTGCCCTTCAGCATGCCGATGAATGCCTCGGGAGCGTTTTCCAATCCATCGACGATGTCCTCGCGGTACTTAATTTCGCCGGCTGCGACCCGCGGACCGATCTCGGCGAGGAACGTGTGAAAATGCTCGATGGCGAATTCCGTCTGGATGAACCCTCGAATGAGAAGGCTCCGCCTGAGGATGGCGGACATCGTTGCCGGCAGGTGATCGGTCTCCGAAGGAGCCGCTCCATTGTATTGCGCCACGAGGCCGCAGACCGGAACGCGCGCGAACTGGTTCAGGAGCGGAAGTACCGCATCCCAGACGTGACCTCCGACATTCTCGAAATAGACGTCGATCCCATTTGGAGAAGCGATTTCGAGAGTGTTGGCAAATTCCGGCGAGCGATGATCGACCACGGCATCGAAGCCGAGTTCGTCCTTAACGAACGCGCACTTGTCCGCCCCTCCGGCGATGCCGACCGCCCTCGCCCCGGCGAGCCTGGCGAGTTGTCCGACCATCGAACCGACCGGTCCTGATGCGGCAGCGACCGCGACCGTCTCGCCCGCTTTCGGCTCGCCGATGAACTTGAGACCACTCCATGCGGTAAATCCCGGCATGCCGAGGACGCCGACCGCAGTCGTGATCGGAGCGCCATGCGTCTCGACCTTTCGCAGGAGATCGCCACTGATGACGGCGCCCGTACACCAGCCTGTGCGCCCGCGAACGATGTCGCCGGGCGCAAAACCGGTGTGCCTCGACCTAACCACCTCGCAGACTGTCTCGCCCTCCATTGTGCCGCCGATCGCCACTGGCGCGGCGTAGGATTTGGCATCGCTCATACGCCCGCGCATATAGGGGTCGAGCGAGAGATAGAGGACACGGACGGTCACATCGCCTTCCGCGGCCTCCCGTAACTCTGCGTCCTCCAATCGGAAGTTTTCAGGCGAGGGTTCACCCAGCGGGCGGCTTTCCAGCACAATGCGTTTGATCGTCGTCATACGGAGCGTCCTTACGTTGTCGTAGCGGAGGCGGCTGGTTCGGGGGCAACTCGAGTGGCGATGCCATAACCGCCAAATAAGTTGGACGTATTTGAATAGAGCAAAAAATTGGGTTCGATGAGCGACAAATTCCCTTAGAACCGCAAACGACAGAAAAGTCCTGCCTCGCATAGTCTACAATTCGCCGGAACCATCGCGGATTCATCTATCGCATTCTCCCACCGCCGACGACCTTAAGATGATTACCGAGAACGGCAAAGTGCGAGCGTCAGATCTCTAGCCTACCACAGCGCCATAACTGAA
Source organism: Hyphomicrobiales bacterium (assembly GCA_900472625.1). Lineage (GTDB taxonomy): Bacteria > Pseudomonadota > Alphaproteobacteria > Rhizobiales > Rhizobiaceae > Rhizobium. Next base: position 31,549 of record UCIT01000047.1, read on the forward strand.
CACGGGACGACAACGGTGATTGAACGCCATCCGGCCTAGTTGCCTCAAGATCGCCCATCGACGTAAGCCGAGAGCTCGTCGGGCAGCCCGTTCGGAAAGGCGATCCTCAAATGGTCAAGGAACGCCGAGACGCGCGCGCTCAGCAGACGCCTCGAGGGATAAAGTGCCCATAGGCATATCTCGGAGCCCTCTACATCGCCCCACGTTGCGATCTTACCTGAGACGATATCCGTACTGACAAGGGAGATAGGTAGTCGTGCCGCTCCGACGCCCATCCTCACGGCGTCCCGTACGTTCAGCAGCGACGACAGACTGAGGACTGTTTCAACATTGATGGAAGTGGCGGATCCGGTTTCCGTGGTCATCGCCCACACATTCGTCGGGTCCGCCGGGCCGCGCACGACTACAGGAACGACGGCGTCGACCTTTGGATACTGCATTCCTGCAGGTGCGACCACGACCAGCCGGTCTCGAAGGAAAACGCGGCCGACGAGGCTGTTGTCGGGATCGGGATTGACGCGGATGACCAGATCGTAGCCTTCATCGATCATGTCGACCACGCGATCCTCCGTGGTGACCTCAAGCCTTACCTCCGGAAACTTGAGGGCGAAGCTAGCGGCAAGCTTTCCCATGGCCGTTTGCGAAAACAGCATCGGCGCGCTGATGCGCAATCTGCCCCGCGGTTTGTGGCCTCCCGCCGCGATTGCAGACGCTGTCTCATCCAGCTCGGTGAGAAGCGCTCCGGCCCGCTGATGGAGCGCCCGCCCCTCCTCCGTAAGCTTCAGCATCCTGGCACCGCGTTCAACGAGCCGCAGTCCAAGAATGGCTTCCAGCTCGGCAACTCGTCGCGAGAGCGTCGCCTTAGGACGACCTGTCGCGCGCGCTGCTTTGCCAAAGCCGCCATGCCGGGCAACCAAGACGAAGTCGGCAAGTCCTAGAAGATCCATGAGCGTTCCACTGATGAGACAAGGTGTTCAAATTATCCGTCTATTGGATCATCAGTGAGCCATCCATATTCGGGTTGTCAACAACGAACGGAGAACTTCAATGACAATCCTGGTAACTGGTGCAACCGGCCGCGTTGGCCATCATGTCGTCGAGCAGCTCGTTTCCCGAAAAGCCTCGGTACGGGTCCTGACCCGCGACGCCTCGAAGGCGACCTTCCCGATCGACGTGGAGGTGGTGCAAGGCGAAATCCTGGACCTCGATTCCCTGCGCAACGCTTTCAAAGGTATCCGCACGCTTTTCCTGCTCAATGCCGTGACGGGCGACGAGTTCGCTCAGGCTATCATTGCCCTCAACGTCGCCAGAGAAGCCGGCGTGGAACGTGTCGTCTACCTGTCGGTCTTCGATGCCGACCGTGCTGTCAACGTTCCGCACTTCGCAGTAAAATCGGGCGCGGAGCGGATGCTCAAGGCAATGGATTTCAGCGCGACGATCCTACGCCCAAGCCACTTCATCGACAACGAAGTGATGATCAAGGAGGTCGTCCTGAACCATGGCGTTTACCCGATGCCGATTGGCAGCAAAGGCATCGCGATGGTGGACGCGCGCGACATCGCCGAAGTGGCGGCGCTTGAACTGATCCGCCGCGACCAGGCGCATGGCAAGCTGCCGATCGAGACGATCAATCTCGTTGGACCGGACACACTCACCGGAGAAAGCGTCGCCGCCATCTGGTCGGACGTCCTCAGTCGTCCCGTCGTCTACGGGGGCGACGACCCGAGCGGATTCGAACAGACAATGGCGACGTTCATGCCAAAATGGACGGCCTATGAAATGCGCTTGATGGCCGAGCGATACGTGAGCGACGGCATGATCCCAGACGAGGGAGACATCGACCGTCTGGTCGAACTCCTTGGTCGACCGCTGCGTACCTACCGCGAGACTGCAGCTACTTTGGCGAAGGCCATTTGATCGACGAATATCTTGAACAACCAACGACCGGACGCGAGTTTCGGCCGTTGGTTGCGGTGTTACGCCAACGCGATGCTCTTTATCCTGGCCTCGACATACATTTGTTCTTCAAGGGTTTCCTGAATGTCCAGTAACGCATGAAGGAAGAAGTGGGATGCCCGAGGGTTCTCCTCCATCTTCCCATTGACAATCGTCCCATCGATTGCCGCCCAAAAGAATTCGGCGCGGCTCTTCAAAGCTTCCTATGCCGCCGCCGCAACTTCGGGAACCGCCCCGGCGTCTACGAGTTCATCCTTCAGAGGAGAACCAACGATGACAACCAACTCTATCCCCGGCTCCGCAAAGCTTCCGCCCAAGTCGCTGAACAAAGACACGCATGACGACGAGCTCCCCGAAACCAATATCGACGACCGCCGCGCTCCGCCGGTCAACATGGGCAATAGCAGGGAAGCCGGCGAAGTGACCGATGCCGATCCCAAGACAGGCAGGGCCGAACGTGAACGGTTTCAATCCACTTAGGTAGTCGCAGAACGCACCATTTGTTATGTTTGGGTGCAATGATGCTGTTAGGAATATTCATCAAGGCCTCAACGACGATAGGAATGACTGCAATTCCATGCGGTCTAACCGGGCGCCGTGAGCTGGACCATCATTGCCTTGGCGCGAAGAATAGAACTTCCTTCATCGAATTCTTGGTCAACGGCCATTCGAACCGTGATGAGTTCGTTTCCCTCACCGTGGAATTCAACCTTGACCGTGCCTGACGTGGTGTTGGCAACATTCGTGTGCTTCAAGTTCATGTTCGCACTCGGGTTTTTCTATGAAGCAAACTGTTCAGCTAGGAAGCGCAGTGCTTTTGCAGCTTCCTCTGAAGATATAGTGTGACCCACGCCTGGCACCACTTCCAGGGTCACATCGAAACCAGCAGATTTCAGCTGGTCCGCCGCCGCGACGGAAGCCGCCGCCGGAATTCTTCGGTCCGCGCCGCCATGCAATAGAAGTACCGCAGTTTGGTTTGCGGACGCTTTTGGCGGAAGTGGCAGAAGGCCGGCGAAACTGACGAGCGCGCCTACTTTCCATCGACCGGACGCGACAGCGTCGAGTCCCATGATTGCGCCTTGCGACACACCGACAAAGGCGACCTTGTCGAGATCGTTCTCGAAACCCTCTCGTTCAACGATTTCCCGGAGCAAATCATCAAAAGCTTGCCGAGCGCCTGCGATCCGATCAGGGCGCAGGACTTGGTCGTCGACATCAAACCACTCCCGGCCTCCCCCGCGATGGCGAAATGGAGCATCGGGCGAGACGAATTTCGTAGCTCCCAGAATTTTCTGCCAAGAGGTCCCGAACGGTGCCATCGCAGAGCCAGAGCCTTGCAAGCCATGAAGGAAGATCACGAGATGCGTAGGTGTGACGGCCGGTCGTTGTGCCGGAGCGCCCGAACGAGCCCCGGGATCGGCGGGAGACGTGGTGGCTCGTTGCGCTACCGCCTGCTCCGCTTTGGCATTTGCACAGCCCAACGCGATGGTTACCGCTACCGCAACTTGGCACATGGATTTCAATTTGCTGCTCAGCATGCGATTCTCAATTTGAGCGACGCGATGACATCAGCCGAGTCGTTGGCCATGGCCCAAGCCGCGCTATCAGAGTTGACGTCCCTGATCCTGAGCTTGTAGTCGCCCGGTGAAAGCTGTGGCTGCGTTACCGTGCCAGTGTTTGCCATCCCAGGTGGTAGGCTTCGTGCCGAATTCTGTCATGGATGTTTCCTGGATTGCGCGAAGAGAACGTCCAAGCTCGGAAAAAGATGCAGTGTCGCGGGATTTTCTTGAACCCCGGTTTTGTGCTCTTCAACAGGGTGGCTAGGCGCGCCCTTCCCTCGCCTGTAGCATCATCAGCGTAAGGTCATCCACCTCACGGTTCTCGGGAACATTGCTTACCTGAGGGGGTGACTGGCGGTATTCTGGATTGCCGCCTTGAGCGAACAGCCGGTTCGAAGATTTGGTTTCGACGGTAGTCGATTGAGTGCTGCCACTATTATTACGGGACATTTTCAAGCTCCGGCTTGGCGCGACGTGAAATCTCGACGTGAAATGAGGCTGCGTCCGATTTGTTCCCACTCGAAGGAGTTTGATTAGGGCTGGAGCGATTCCGCCCGTCTGCGTATCCGAATTTCAATGCGTCGACGCTCCTGGACATCCCCTGCCTGCCCCGCGGTGAGCTTGTCCCCCGGGACGACAAGCTGGGCCGCCGACATCGGCAACACCGTGACGTCCTTGAGGTTTGCATTGGCCTTCAAGATATTCGCGACCGCGATTGCCCGGGCAAGCCCAAGTCCGGCGTTATCCGCCGGCTGGAGAGCGTCGACCGGAAGCCGGCCATCGATAACCCCGATCGACGCGTCGTCGAGGTTGGAGAAGCTCCTAGCGACACGTTGCTCGTCAGTGTGACCGATCACCTCGACGACGTCGACCTTGTAGCGCTCGAGGTTGTCGGCAATCTGTTCAGCGATAGAAGTCTCGAGTTTGCCCTCGAACTCAGGTGTCAGCGCCGCGCTACCCGACGTGAAGTAGTAGCCTCCCGCTTCAGACAGATTGATGATGGGAGGCCACTCGTGCGGTTGGATGTTGCCCTTGAGCATCTCCTCAAGTTTCCCCGGTGCTCGGTCGAGAGAGACGTTGTTTATGGCGAGAACCTTCGCCACGGCCGCGAGCTTATCAAGGTCCGCTGGGCTCGCGTCATTCATCTTGAGCCTGTCTATGATCTGGCGAGCGGACACCAGTTCGCGCCATTCGCTCTCGAACTTGGCGCGGTCAGTAGGCGTCATATGCGAGCCAAGCTTCGACTGCGCCTCGACAAGCTGTGCCGACAACTCCTTGTTCTGTGTTTCCAGTTGCACCAGCCGCTGTTCGGCGGCCATGCGCTGCTTGCGCTCGGCGGTGATCATCGCCGCAGCTACCAACAGGAGGCAAAAAACGAGCAGGAGCATGGATTCGGCCATTGTTAGGCCGAGGATAAGGCCGCGGTTATATCCCTTGTGTTCCAGCTTTGGGCTCGCGTCTGCTCGATTCACCATCTAAACAGCCGCCGTTTCGGTTCAGCGCCCGAACCCGTTGGCCCGGACCCGACATCCTCCAATGGGCCGCTCGCAGCGACTGCCGTCGTTTGATCGCTCACAGCGGGTCCAATGCTATCTGTATCCGCTGGAGAAAAGGTACGCGGCTCGCTTTGGCGTTCCAAAGCTTCCGCAATGCGATCCAGTTTGCTATCTATGCTGTTGAGCGGCTTGAGTGCCTCGTCGACTCTGGTGGCCTGCGAACGGGTCTCAGTGACCACCTCCTCCATCCTGCGCAAATGTGCGTCGGTCATGTCCTTGATTGCGTCGACTGCAGGGGTGAGCTCCAACCGGATCACGTCCTCCGGTTTCCCGATTTCACCAAGGCGCGCACTGACGCCCTCAACGGCCACACCAAACTTGTCGATGATCGTGGAGAGCTTGTCGCTCGTTTCGGTGAGCTTCCTTGTCGCTTCCGCTGCCTGATCGGTGACGGACCTGTTGTGGCCCTCGATTATGGACGAAAGTTCGGTTGCGGCAACCTGGATCGGGATGATTGCTTCCTTCGAGATCGCCTCGATCACCTTGCGGATTTCCTCGCCGTTCTTCTCCGCCTGGCGACCGATCTCTTCAAAGCCTTCCGTCAGCATCTGGTTGCTGACGCGACGGTAGTTCGAGAACTCGCGCGCCGAAGTATCGAGCTCGGTGCGCACACGCCTCGTCATCTCCGCAAGCTCGTGGCGGGCGCTGCGTTCGATGTCGAGCGGGTCGCGGCGCATCTGGTTAAAGAGGATGCGCAAGGTCACACCGGCGATCGTCGACGTCACCGCGATTCCGAAGTTGCGCACAATCGTCTCGATCGAGGTTTCTCCGGCGAACAGGTAGAGGGATACGCCAAGGCTGGAGAGCGTAAAGAGGAACCCCATGTAATAGAGGTTATCGCCCGCTTGTTCGTTGTGGAGACGAAAGCCCGCAAGCGCTATCGAGGCCAGGAAGTAGATGGCCATCAGCACCAGTGGAACAGCAGTCACGACAAGAGTTGACCAAGCGGCCAGTTTAGCCGACCAGATGAACGCCATGCCTCCTATCGTCACGGCTGCGAATAGCACGATCGGAGCCCAGTCTCGAAATTCGGTCTTTCCGGTATCGCTTGTCGCCATTACTGCACCCCCTCCAAGCGGGTGAAGCCTGCGAATTCTCCGTTGTTTTTCTCCACCCATGATTTCCAGAACGTGGCGAGGTCCTCCATCTCAAACTTCTGACCCGGCCGCTGGAAAGCAAGGATTTTTACCTGCACTCCATCCAGGGATGTCCGGTACTTCTCCCTCGCCGGGCTGGCTTCAAATTTCGTGACCGAAACCCCGTCACGGTAGCTGGAGAAATCAGCCGTATGCTCGACCATATCCGAGGCTATGTACAAGGTCTTATCTATTCCAGCAGGCAAAGGCTGAAAGGCCTGGAGGTTTATTCGTTGGATGCCCGCCATAATCGGAGAGTGCTCACCGGAAGCGCCGGAGCCGATCTTGCCCGCGATGTCGTCCAGGGGCTTTTGGAAACCCTTCTCCCAACGTTGCTGTACGAGCTTGGGATTGCTCGTCCACTCGTTGGCGAGGTCGCCGCTGCCAGGATTGCAACCATGAAACGTCCGCTCAAGCTTACCCTCCTCGGCAGTGAGAGCGAAAACGTCGATCGCGCCATTAACCGGTACGCTTGAAACAAGTCGCTGGAACTGGTTCTTGAGATCGATTGATGTCGCTTCGGAGATCGGATCGGTCACATCCAGCAGGATGGCCGTCTCGCTCGTCGGTCCCGTCGTTGGGCATAGAGACGCCTTGTCCAGCGCGATCGTCGACATCGCTTGGTATTTGAGCCAGCCGAATGCCCCGACCATTCCAAGGGCCACTGCCGAAAGTGCGATCGTTCCGATCACAGCGCCCGTCGAGAAGCCGCCTTTTCTTGACCGATTGCTACGCCGCCTGTTCCGAGCCAACGCCTGCCTCCGGGAATAGATTGTCTAGTTTGTGATATTGAGCGACGGCGGCTTCGAAGGCGGACCCGATCTTGCTGACTTGATCGCTGAGTTCGGCCTGCGCAATCTGAATTCGATCGGTCAAAACGCGATCGTCCCAGTCTTCGCTGGTCTTCAAAACCGGGGTGATCCGCTCGAGCTTGTACGCGATCGCGAAATATTGGGGCTCGGCGTCCGTTCTCGCAGTACGGTTGGCCTCTCGATATGCTGTGAGGACCGAATTCGCGGTCCGTTCGAGATGACTTTGGTATTCCGCGAAAAGCCCCATTGTCCGTGTCCGGTGGGCGATAATGGCTGCAGACTCCTGACGGCGGGAGCTCAGGTCCCTGACGATTTCCTCGATCTTGCCGTTGTGCTCGTCACGGATTTCGCGAAGGTTGTCGATCAAATCGAGCTTCCCGGAAATGTAGTTGTGCCGTGCCTCGTCCAAACGGCGCTGGACCCCTGCAAAGCCGGGATACGGGTCGGTCAACATACATCCGTCGATGAACGCCAAAATCGAGAAGAAAATCCCGATGGCGAAAAGCATCCAGGAATTCAGTTCCACTAATCCGAGCGGATTTTCCCGAATCCGGCGAATGACCTCAGCCCCTGCCCCCTCGAGTATGGTCGCCGACACTTCGCGGTAGTGAGCCAAAGCGAGATTCACCGCAAGAGCGACAGCAACGTAGGCAGCCAGGCCGAGCAAGCCGAATAGCTTCATCAGCCAGGATCGGTGGACGAGGTTTCGAACGCAGAAGATGGCGAACAACAGCGCTGCGCCGATATTGAGGACAGCGAATACGACGGCCTCTGTAATGCCACCGATAATACCTTGCTCACTGCCTTTGGCGAGGAAGTTGCCGTTCATAACGATTTCGACGAGGACGAGGACAACAAGCAGGGCGATTTTGACACTTGTTGCGCCCGCGCTAGGAACCTTCGCCGCGCGATCGAGCCGATGCTGTCGCTTGAATGACGTCATCTCGTCTTCGGCGATCTTGAGGTCGCGGCGCAGGCCATGCAGTTCGTCGACCCCACTGGCAATTTCGGCTTTGAAATCGGAAAGACTGGACGCGTTTGCCTGACGGATCAGTCCAAACTGCCCCTCGAAATCCAGGTTCCGCAACCTGCCATCGAATGTCTGAAACTGATCCTCGAGAACTTGGTAAGCAGACGCCTTCTCCTGCTCGATACGACCCACAATCCTCTGCTCGACCTCATCCAAGGACTGTGCAGAAGTTGCCGGGCGGTTGACCCGTCCATTCCCCTCGCCCTTCTCACGGACGTTCAACGTCTGGATAAGCTTGTCCGTGTCGAGCTGTGGGAAAATCTCCGTCGAGGCGCGGAAGTCATGACTGGATTCGCGAACGCCGGACCAGAGTTTGTTCAGAGCTTCAAACGGCAAAGCGTCCTCGTCGGAAACATGGTTGCTATTTTATTACATTGAAGGCGTATCTTAGAGGCTGTAATCGGTCCAGTGGCATTGGCGTTTCCATGGCCTAATCGATGAGCACGGTTAATCTGTGTCACGGCCTGGTCGATGAGTTCACCAGACTTCGATGCGACTGCACTTTGGTCGCACGGTCGCGTTGGCGATATCGTCGCTGACCTTGTCTTCGGATACATACGGCGGGCTTTTTCGTGGGTACCTCGAAGGCAGTAGCTTCCTTGATGAAACTTTATAGGGCAGCTGGGAGTATTACGATTGCCGAACCCTAACGTCCGCATCCTGTTGCCGACGTTCGGCCTGATGACGAGGAGAGCGCATCAGCTCTCCTCTTTCTTCGTGATAGCGGACTGCGAATTTAAACCGGTCCACCCGTTAGAAGCCTCCCCCAACCTCGGCGTCGCCACACTCTTCTACTTCGTCTTGCGATTGCTATCGTGGTGCTTGCGGTGCGGCCGGCTCTTGGTGTGGGTTCGGTTTAGGTCGCGATCGGGTACGGTGCCGTGCTTGGGCTTGCCGCATACGGCACCTACGGCATGACGAACCTTGCCACGCTAAAAGGATGGCCCGTCAGCCTGAGCATTGTTGATATGGTTTGGGGAACCGTCCTAACCAGCGATGCAAGCGCCTGCGGATATGCCGCCGCCCGGGCCATCGCCTAGCAACAAAACTTGGGTGAACCCGCATTGACGATAAACGAGACCTTCACCATCTATTCTGCATGCCCAAAAAAGAGAAGAACGACGTCGAACTCATCCGGGGATGGACGCTGCCCGCGTCCGCGACGTTAGGGTCCGCGGTGCGCGCCAAGGGAATTCTCCAGGAAATCCAATCGCGCCTCCCCCCTACTTCAAAGAAATCCATCTCGTTGGATGGCGTTGAGCTTATATTGGCTATGTCGGCTAGCGAAAAGACTGCTTTCAACGCTGCGGCATCGATCATCTCGAGTACCGTTGCCGAGGCCGAGACCCTTCCGGTAATTCCGCGCGAAATCCAGGACATACTCACCATAAAGCCGACCGAGAGGCACCGATGGCTTGCAGACGGCCGTCTTCCAAGCGCGGGGACGCGAACCGTTCGATTGAACGGTCGCGCTCGGAAAATTACGTTCCACGTCTTCGATCCCAAGATCGTTGAAGACTTGCTTGACCGCGGAGTGGTAGATGAGTGGCGCGCCGAAGACGCCGAGGCCAAAGCAGAGAAACGTCGTAAGACAGCCTACGAGGCGAAGTTGAAAAAGTCCCTCAAGAAGCGTGCCAAGACAACGAAAGCAAAACGAGAGGAGCCAGATGACGCGGCGTCACAGCTAAGAGGCTGGGACGAATTCGACATCGATGGCCTGCTTCGCTGAGCGCGACAGCCAACTCTTCTCGCGCGACGCCATTTCATGAGATATCCGAAGCCTGGTCCGATCAGAACCCCGGCAATCATCCACTCCTTCAGCGTCAATGGACTGTCGTCGGGATCGTGTCCAGTTAGATAGAGAAAAAGGAAAAATGCTGCGACGCCGACGGTTGTTAGCGCCAATGCAACAAGCAGATTTCTGCAAGACCCCTGCATGGGCGTCCTCTTGAAAATCGAGGCTTGAGCATGGCAGTGAATTTCCCCAGGGTGTCTATGTGCAGGTCCCGCACTTCGTCCATGCGATTATTTACTATCGGTCGAGTTGCGGCCGCCAGCCATATAGCCGCCTATGTTCTTCGAGATCGTGATCGTCGGATCCAATTCGACCCGACGTAGCTTTGAAATCCTTATGATCTGGTCACGCCTTCGGTAGATGTGCTGCCCTCACCAAATTAGCTTTGATGCGTGCGGTCTCCATCCCGAGTTCTATAAATGTCTTGGCATGCTTTGCCAAAGCGACATTGTCGTCCCAGAGATTTCTCCAGATAGCGGTCTTCAGCGACAGGTCCTTGTCCACGATGGTCGTCGAGAAGGATTCAAAGGTCACATAGTCCTCCCATCCGATGGCAACGAGAGCATCGAAGATGCCCGCAAAGTCGATGTTCCCAGTTCCCAGATATCCTCTGTGGCTTTCGCCGATGTGGACGTAGCCGATCTTGTCCCCTGCGTTGCGGATGGCCAGCCCGACGTCGGCTTCCTCGATATTCATATGGAAGGTGTCGAGGTGCAGGAAGACATTCGACGCGCCTGTATCCTTGATGTAGGCGAGGCCCTGGGCCGCTGTGTTGAGCATGTTGCTCTCGAAGCGGTTGACGATCTCGAGGTTCAGTGTGACGCCCGCCGCCTTGGCGCGGTCAGCAACCTTCGACAGCGTGGTCACGCTCGTGTCCCAGTCTTTGCGCGAGAGCGCGTGCTCCTGCTTGCCGTGTCCGGAACTAAGGATGCCTGCGAGCTTCGTGCCGCCCAGATCGCGGACCAAGGCTACCGCACGATCGAGAATCGCTTCCCCATTTGCAACAACAGACGGGTCTTGGCTCGATATATCGCCTTCTGTCGGCAAGCCCATGCTCACAGCCACGTCAAGTCCCAGCTCCCGGACACGAGACGCAAGCCACTTCACGTCGACCTGCTCTGGATCTAGGTAGGAGAACTCGACAAGCTTGAAGCCTAGCTCATGCGAACGCGTGAGGGTCCTTTCCAGCTCGTCTTTTGATGAGCCGGCACTCCATACAAACGAGTGAACGCCGATTTTGGACATGGCAATAATTCCTGATGAATCTTGGAAAAACAGCCCGCCGGGCTCGAAAGCTCCGGCGGGCCGCCCGGGAGGAGACCTTAGCGAGCTGCGGTCCAGCCCTTGTAGTCCTTGATGTTGTCTGCCGTGATCAGCTGAGGATCGAGAAGGACGGTATCCTGCGCAGGCTTCTTGCCGTTCAGGACGTCGACTGCCATCTTCAGTGAGTCACCGGCCATCGTGTACGGATCCTGCGAAGCAGAAGCCTTGATCATCGAGCTGCCGCTCGCGAGCGACTTTTCGATATCCGGCGCGCCGTCGACGGCCGTGAAGAAGAATTCGTTTCTGTTCAGCTGTTTTGCGGCGAGTTCGGCACCGATGGCGGTCGGATCGTTGATCGCGAACACCGCGTCGATCTTGTCGAAGCGCGTCAGCAGGCCTTGCATAACGGCAAGACCACCATCGCGGGATCCCTGCGCATTCTGGTCGTCAGACAGAATCTTGATATCCGGGCTTTTCGTGAGGACATTCTTGCAACCCTGGACGCGATCGATGATCGACGACGATGCCGGACCATTGATAATTACGACGTCACCTTTGCCCTTGAGCTGGTCGACGATGTATTTGCAGGCTTCTTCACCTGCCTTGATGTTGTTCGTCATCACGGTCACATCGGCACCCGGCGCGGATACGTCGAACGCGGCAACGATGACGCCAGCCGCCTGCGCCTTCTTCACCGCAGGTGCGATCGCCTTGGCGTCTACAGCGTTCAACATGATAATGTCGACGCCAGCCGCAACGAAGCTGTCCATCTGCGAGACCTGCTTGTTGAGGTCATAATCGGCGGAAACCGACGTCACCTGGACGTTTGGATTGATCTCCTTTGCGCGGTCCTCAATGCCCTTGATCGTGGCGACAAAGAACGGGTTTCCGAGCAGGCCGACCGAGATACCGATCTTCTGCAGGTCTTTGGCAGAAGCGGGCATTGCGATCGCAGCCGCTACTGCGGTGCCCATGAGCAGTTTAGAAAACAGACGCATACTTTCCTCCATAATGGCGCTCCCCGCGCCCGTGATCCGGTAGACCCGGTTTCCAAAACCGCACATCATGTGCGGCTAAGTCCTTTCAGCCTGTAGCGGTCGAGCGCAACGGCAACGATGATGACAAGTCCCTTGATGATGTACTGCCAGATGTCGGACACACCGACGAGGATCAGCCCGTTGGACAACACGGCAATGATAAGGGCTCCGATGAGCGTGCCCCAAATCGAGCCGACGCCGCCGACGAAGCTCGTGCCACCGAGGATGACTGCCGCGATCGCATCGAGTTCGTAAGATTGTCCAAGCTGGAGCCCGTTGGCGGCGTATAGACGGGCTGCGGACATCACACCGCCCACGCCGGCAAGAAGCCCGGACATTGAATAAACGAACAGCAGAACGAGAGGTACTTTTATACCTGTCAGCCGCGCGGCCTCGGCGTTTCCACCCACCGCGTAAATCCAGGTTCCGAGAACGGTTCGTTTCAGGATGAACCAAGAGATAACAATGGTGGCGAGAGCGATGATCGCCAGCCACGGAATGCCGAAGAGCGAGCCGTTGCCAATAAAGTCGAACGGGAGATCGGCATTGAAGACTGTCGTGTCGTTGCCCAGTAGGCGAGCGATACCGCGCATCGCCGTCAGCGATCCGAGCGTCACGATGAACGGCGGCAACTTGAGGAATGAAATAATGACACCGTTGATCACCCCGCATGCCAAGCCGACACCGATCGCGGCGGGGATGCCAAGCATTCCGATGTCGGGCCACAATGACACGATGACACCAACCATTGCCGACGCGGCGAGAATGGAGCCTACCGAGAGGTCGATGCCGCCGGTCAAAATGACGAACGTCATACCCGCAGCCAGGACGGTGTTGATCGAGGCTTGCTGGGTGACGATAGACAGGTTGTTGACGCTCAGAAAACGTCCGCTCAGCAGATGAAAGCCGATAGCCAGGATTACCAGTACAGGGAGCATTCCCAGCGCGGTCAGCGTCGATCGAAATTTCGCCTTGCTAACATTTGTCTGATCGGTCGATGTCGAGGTCATGTTTTTATCCCGTCGTCTAAGTTTGCGGCCTCAGGCTACTTTCGATGCCGATCCAGTGGAGAAAGCCATGATGGCCTCCTGGCTTATGGGCTGATCCGATGATGCGAGAACTTCTCCCGCGATGCGGCCCTCCCGCATGACCAGCACGCGGTCGGCGATCCCGATGATCTCAGGCAGATCGCTTGAAATCACGACGACGGCTATGCCGCTTCCGGCCAGTTCATCGATAATCCGATATATTTCCGATTTAGCACCGACATCGACACCGCGTGTGGGCTCGTCGAGGATGATCACCTTGGGCTTGGTTTCGAGCAGGCGGGCGATCAGTGCTTTCTGCTGGTTGCCACCTGACAGCGCCCCGACATTAATACTGGCGCTCGGCGTGCGGATGGAAAGCGATTTGATGGCCCGGGTGGCGCGCTCCTTGGCAGCAGCGAAGTTCAATATGCCGCCGCGAGACGCATCCCGACCGATGATCCCGATATTGATGTTTTCGTTGATGGTCATATCAAGAAACAGACCTAAACCCTTCCGGTCTTCGGTGAGGTAGGCGATACCTGCGTCCATTGCGTCACGTGGACCAGCTATTGCCAACTCCCTGCCCTCGAGCGTGACCGAACCTGACATCTTGCGATCCGCTCCGAACACCAAACGAGCCAGCTCGGTTCTGCCCGACCCAACAAGGCCAGCTATTCCCAGAACCTCACCTGCCTTTGCATCGAATGAACACCCGTGAACCCGGTATCCGTCGGCCATGTCGCGCACCGACATGACGGTTCTGGCGGCCTGATGCGGTGCGCCGTGTTCCTTTTTGTAAAAAGAGGACAGATCGCGACCGACCATCATCGACACGAGCTTTTCGGCCGAGAGTTCCGCACGCTCCAGCGTTCCAACATAGGCACTGTCACGAAGGACGCTGACACGGTCCGCCAGCGCGTAAATCTCTTCCATTCGGTGACTGATATAGATGATGGCGATTCCGCGTGCCTTCAGACCCGCGATCACTTCGAACAGCCGATCTGTTTCCCTCGACGTAAGCGATGTTGTCGGCTCGTCCATGACGATAATCTTTGCGTTGGTGGTCAGTGCTCGCGCGATCTCCACCATCTGACGCTCGCCCAGCGAAAGCGTCGCCACGAGCTGCGAAGGCCCGAAATTTATACCGAGCTGCTTCAAGATAGGCTCGGCACGAGCACGAGCCGCAGCTTTGTCGACGACCCCCCAGTTGGATGGCTCGGCCCCGAGAAACATATTCTGTGCCACCGTGAGATTGGGGGCCAGAGAGAGTTCCTGATAGATAACGGAAATACCGTTTGCTTTTGCCTTGATCGGATCCCCGGCTACAATCGGCTTGCCCTCGACGAGCACGGTCCCACCCTGATCGGCAACATAAGCCCCGGAGAGCACTTTCATCAGGGTCGACTTGCCAGCGCCGTTTTCGCCCATCAAGGCGTGCACTTCGCCCGCAAATGCAGTGAGAGATACGTTTGTCAGAGCTTTTGTACTCGCAAAAGTCTTGCTGATGTTTCGCATCTCAAGGACGGGAATGCGAGATTGAGTAATCGCCTCACTCATGCGTGAAGTTCCTTCCGTGGCTGCGAAACTTCCGGCCTTTCGATCTCAGTCAATGCCGCCCACGCATCTCGGTAAGCCTCGAGACCGAAAATCTGCAACGAGGCGGCCATCGTTGTTTCGTTGGCGAACGGGTTTCGCCCTAAGGTTTCGAAAACCAAAGCCGCGGCACCGAATGCACTGCCTTCCGCAGCAGTACTTGTAAAAACAGATTGGGTCGGGCGAAGTTGTGCGAGCAGTTCGGCGAACAGGCCCGTTTTGACCAGACCTCCGTCTATGACGATGGGGTTGTCGGACTTGATGAGATCAAGTGACAGATTTGTCATTAGGACGACATAGAGTAGCGCGGCGGCCGCCCGTTCCTCACCATCGACCTCAGGCCCCACGAAACGGCCTTCGAAACCTTGCATTGGCCCACCAGGCGCAAAGGCGGGAAGAGCAAATACTCCCTTCGCAATCACACGCGACACCGACTGCACGCTGATCGGCTTATTCCACCCACCACTTGCAATGTCATATTCCCGCCCACCCATGAACCGGATCGTAGGAGCGGGTTTGCCATCGACGGTGACATTGGCAAGCATGTCACGATGCTCGTCCAGTGCAGCCAGCGGACACGCCGAGTTCAGAATTACCACCCACGTCCCGGTGGACACGAGCGTAAAGTCTTCGAAACCCACAGAGCGGTAATAATAGAGGGCGGAATTGCTGTCGTGCACACCGTTGTGAACGACGACAGAAGCGTTGGTGCCGCTATCCAAAGTGAAATGAAAATCGCCGAGAGCTGCGCCGGCTCTTTGGAATTCCGGCATCTTGCTGCGCCATCCGTGGCGATCGACCAAGCTGCTGTAATCCCCGTGCAATGGTGCCCAAAGATGTGAATGGCAACCGATGTAGGAAATCTCCGATACCTTTCGCCCGGAAAATCGCCACGACCAGAACTGAGGGTACGCAAGAATAGCGTCAGCGCCGGAGACCGTTTCAGGCTTCGACGCTTCCAGCCATAGGAGGTGCCGACCGTAGTTGAAGCCGAGAGGAAGTTTTGGTGAGTAGGTCTCCGTGAACGAAGGGACCAGCATATCGATACGGTTCGCCAGCGCAGGAGGCGGCTCCTGTTCGTAGTCGAGAACCGGATGCGTCAGGTTTTCACCCGCCACGAGCGCAAAAGTGCATCCATGACCGGAGAACACGACGTGTGCGACGGAGTAATCTCTTGCGGCGGCATGCAAGGCGGTCTTCATCCACTCAAACAAGGCCTCGTCATCCAGTACACGAATTCCGTCGTGATCGATCCAACTCGGCTTCGTCCTGGTTTCAAACAAAACGGAGCCGTCGTCACCGAAGACGAAAAGCTTGGAGTTCGTCTTCCCCAAGTCGAAAACAGCGATCGAATTTGAAGACACGATCATTGCCCTCCGACCGTTGCGATTACGACAGTGATTCCAGCGTCTTCGAGCATTTTCGCGCCGACATCCGACAGGCCATCATCGATAACGATGGTTCCTATGCGGGAGAGAGGCAAAACGACGTTTCGCGGTTGGATTGCCAGCTTTCGACTATCGGCTAGCAACACGATTTCGTCCGCGCAGCTGCTGAGTTCTCCGATCGCCTTCGTCAACAAAGGGTGCGACTCCAGGAGGCCTTCACTGCTGATGCCTTGGGTACCGAGGAAAAACCGCGATGCGAAGAAGTCTGGTGCACCTGCCGAAGCATCGTGAATGATACCTGGCTCCCGATAGAGAATGCCGCCCGCTAGCGTCAGATTGCAGGTACCATGCTCTCCGACATAGGCGGCCAACGGCATTGAGTTGGTGTAGAGTCGGACGTTGCGGCGCGCCAACTGCATACCCAGCTGATAACAGGTCGATCCGGCATGCACGATGATCGAGTCCCCATCACGCACGAGGCCCGCAGCCTTCTCCGCGATCGCCAGCTTGGCATCGACTGCGATGTCACGGTTCTCGTCATAGGGTCTGGCCGACAGACGGCCGGATACTGAGGCCTCGGTCGCGGAGATGCCTCCATAAACCTTACGGGCGACACCGATTTCGTCGAGCTTGTCGATATCGCGACGGATGGTTGCAGGCGAAACGCCAAGGCGCTCCTGCAGATCGCGGACAGACGCGAATGGCCGTTCACTGAGCAGTTCAGTGATGACGCGATGTCGATCGGAATCGTTCAACTTGCTCCTCCATTGACGCCTCTCCCTCGACATCATTGACAAACTATAATCATACGGGAGCGGAATTCGCAACATCGAAGACGGAAAATCTTCATTGTTGATTATTTTCCGTCATCCACATAAGGTCGCGAAAAAGTTCGCTCACTCGCTTTTTTTGCGATTGGTCGTAGGCAATGGGAGGAGATGCACCATGGCGAAGCCAGACCTGAGAGATTCCGAATTATTCAAAGGCTTTCTCCGGCTTTCGAGCGAAATCGGCAACGACATCCTGAAAACACAGGGTGCAGGCGGCAACACGTCGATTAAAGACAATGGCGTGATGTGGGTGAAGGCATCCGGTACGTGGCTTTCCAAAGCTGAAAGCGAGGACATCATGGTCCCCGTTGTCGTCGAACCGCTCGTTACCGCCCTTCGCGAGGGTGATCCACGGGCAGAAAAGTCTACAGACTTTGTCGTGTCCGGCCTGAATTCAAGCGGCCTAAGGCCCTCAATCGAGACGAGCTTTCACGCGGCACTTAGAAATCCTGTGGTCGCGCACTATCATTGCGTAAACGCGATTGCCTTGGCGGTTCTGGAGGACCGAGACGCGGAATTGGCGGTTCGCATGGCCACCTTGCCGGATCTCAAATGGGCAACCATCCCCTACCGACGCCCCGGCACCCCGTTAGCCCGTGAGATCGAGCAAGCGGCAGCGTCCGAGCCTGACGTACTGATTTTGTTCAATCACGGGATCATCGTCTGCGGCGTGTCCGTGGAAGAGGTGGCTGAGCGGATCGGGCGCGTAACGATCGCTTTGTCGCGCAATCCTCGCCAAACCAACAGCCCGGATTTAGATGCTCTCAAGGCGATATCCGAGGGATCGAGCTTCCACCCTGCAAGTGATATTCGAAGCCATACCGTTGCGCTGTCTGAGGCAAATCGCTCGATCACTTTGCGCGGTTCGCTTTATCCTGACCACGTCATCTTCCTAGGCACCGAAATCGGCCTCCTCTCAGAGGGCCAGACAGTATCGGAATACGAAGCAGCGTTGCGGTTGGAAGGCCGTGAAACACCGAAATTGCTGATAGTTCCTGACAAGGGTGTGTTGCTGTCGAGCACGTTGACGCCAGGAGGCGAAGTCATGGCGCGTTGCCTGGCAGAGGTCGTCGGACGAATTCCGGACGGGAAGGCGATCGCCTATCTCACGAAGGACGACGAACACGAATTGACACATTGGGAAGCCGAACAGTATCGGCAAGCGCTTGACCGCGGAGCGGCGAGGCAATCCGTGTGAGCAGCTTGACACATAATGCTGTCGCCCTCGGCATCGACATCGGCACGTCAGGGGCTCGCGCTGCGGCGATTGACCGCTCTGGCAACACCGTAGCCTTCGCTGCCGCGCCATTCGGTTCGCAACTCGAACAACGAGAGCCGGCTTCATGGTGGTCGCGCGCCAAACAAGCCATCGAGGATGTCGCGCATCAGATCGATCTCAATTCAATCGAAGGCATTGCCGTCGACGGCACGTCTGGGACAGTCCTTGCACTGGACAAAAATGACGTGCCGACCGGCGATGTCCTTATGTACAACGACCCCTGCCCCGACGCAGCAGTCGTTGCCCGTATCTCCGATTGTGCACCCGCCGGGACGACCGCCGTTGGTGCGAATTCCGGTCTCGCCCGCGCCATCTATTTGGCAAGCCTCCCCAACGCCGAAGCTATCGTACACCAGGCCGACTGGATTCTGATGAAGCTGGGATGCCTGGGACGTGTCAGCGATGAAAACAACGCGCTGAAGACAGGCTTCGACCTCGGTAGCGAAACTTGGCCAGCCTGGCTGGAAGCAGCGGGCATGGACATCTCCAAGCTGCCGACGGTTCGCCGTGCGGGAGCAAAGGTATCTCCGATCGCGGGCCACCTATTGGAACTTGGAGTGCCTCGAAGTGCGTGGTTTCATGCGGGCACGACGGACGGCTGCGCGTCCTTCCTGGCGACGGGCGCTTCCGATATCGGCGACGCCGTTACAGCCCTTGGCTCTACCATCGTGCTCAAATTGGCGTCGGACACACCGATCAATGCGCCCGAATATGGGGTCTACTCACATCGTGTCGGTAGCTTCTGGCTTGTCGGAGGTGCATCAAACAGTGGCGGCAACGTTGTTCGCGCCCTTATTGGCGACGACCGTTTGAATGAGCTCACCGAGATGGTCGACCCACATCGCCCTCTCGGTCTCGACTTCTACCCGCTCGTGCGTCCAGGCGAGCGTTTTCCGATCAACGATCCCGCCTATCTGCCCCGCCTCACCCCGCGACCTGCTGATGATGCGTCTTTCTTCCAGGCGATCCTTGAGGGAATGACCGAAATAGAGCGATTGGGATATCAAAGACTCCGAGAACTCGGATCACCCGAGCTGAGAAGTCTGAGAACGGTGGGTGGTGGTGCCCGAAACCCTGCCTGGGCGACGATGAGGTCAAATGCCATGCGTGTTCGAACAGAACCTGCAAGATCGGTCGAAGCCGCGGTCGGTACGGCGGCTCTCGTTCTCACCAGACTGGATAACCACCATGCCTGAGCCACGCATAACCAATCTCAATATGCTGGCGCAAACGTACGACGTGTTATTCGTCGATCAGTTTGGCGTTCTCAGGGATGACATTGGGCCTTACGACGGGGCTGTCGCCGCCCTGTCTCAATTAGCGTCAGCCGGAAAGCGGATTGTGATCCTCTCCAACTCGGGTCGTAGCGGAGAATACAACGCGGCGAGACTTATCAAGCTGGGGTTCGCAGAAGATAGTTTCGAGTTCTTTATTACTTCGGGTGACGTCGCCTTCGATATTCTGTCTCGTCCGGGCTTCGACGTCTCCAGAGGAGCACGCTGTCTCACAATCTCAAGTGGGGGCGACAGCAACCTCTCCGATCGCCTTGGTTTCGTCGCGACGCAAACCGCCTCGGACGCGGATGTGGTGATCATCTCCGGGAGCGAGGCCGAGCGCATACCGCTGACCGACTATCGCGAAATGCTCAGGGGGGCAGCCGTGCATGGCGTACCGTGCTACTGCACCAACCCGGATGTCCACAAGCTGCACAACGGCTCGATCGCGCCGGGTGCCGGAAGTATCGCGAAACTGTACGAGGAACTGGGCGGTCACGTCACTTGGCTAGGGAAGCCATATCCGGAAATCTACGAGCACGCGCTACGCATGACGGGCGTCGCCGAGCGTAGTCGGGTGGTTTGTGTCGGTGATAGCGTCGAGCACGATATTCTTGGTGCACAAACGGCTGGGCTGGATTCCGTTCTGGTGCGCACCGGAATACTTGCCAAGGCAAGCGACGACGAGCTGCGGAATATATTTACCGATGTCGGCGCGGCTCCGGATTACGTGATGCGCAGTTTCGGGATTTGAAATTCGGCTATGCGGATTTTCGTGGGGAACGTCCGCTCGCGAGAACACTTCCACGTTGCACTTAGAAAGTCCGAACTGCTGCGTCCAGCTTGACCGGCGTCACGGTCGGCCGGAACAGCAGTCCCGGTCGATGACATCTGCCAAGGCGGACGACCGCATGCCCACAGAACATTCTCGTTCCAGGGACATCGGAAACCCGAGCGCCGATCGGCACGTCGGGGTGCGGGCGGCGGTAGCCAATTTTCGCCGCTTTGATTGTCCGATGAACGTTCTGCCACGAGCCGAGTTCGGCGGGCACCTTCCCATTCATCCATAGACGGGAAACGCACCCTTCCTCGAGAGCTGGCAGGACGTCCTTAATTCCAACCAGACGGGCGATGCCGTCTGGCTATCTCTGTGGCCGACGCACAGCGTCGGGGGCATCGAAGGCAAGGTTTCCGTTGGTCGAGGAATACTCCGCCCAGACCTCAAGCACTTCTATCCCGGCAAGACGGGCGCGACGCGTCAGCATCTGCACGAACACCGTTCTTGCCCAGTAATTCAAGAGCCTGTTGAGGGAGCCGCTCTTGCCACTCGACCTCAGCTTGCCCAAGCCCTTCTCCAGCACGATGGTACCGCAACAATTCAATCCGGATAGCCGGTGTCTCCACCCCGTTTGATAACGATCAATCTATGCTGCATTCAGCAGTTCAGCGCTCACAGGCATCCCCATGTGAAAGCCCTGAACTCGATCGATGCGAAGTCCCTTTAACAGCGACAACTGCGCTTCAGTTTCGACGCCTTCCACTACGATAGTATTTCCCCGATTTCGAATGAGAGCGATCATATCTGTGAGCATGGTCAAGCCGCGCGGTGTAGAGCAGTCATGCAGGAAGGTCCGATCAACCTTCACAGTCTGAAACTCGATCGCCCGCAACCAAGAAAGTCCCGCAAAGCCGGAGCCAAAGTCGTCTAGCCAGATTTCGACGCCGAGGGTCCGTAGATCGGTGATACATCTGAGGACTTCGGACTGCATGTCCATGTCCAGCCCCTCGGTGACCTCCAGAGCAAGGCGAGACCCGCTAACGCCGCATCCTGAGAGGATATCGGCAACACTAGCGGCAAAACCCGGTGATCGTAACTGTATGGGCGACACGTTCACGCTCACGGTCGCCATTCTGTCGGTCATAAGTATTTCACGGCATGCGGTCTCGATGGCCCACCTGCCGAGTTCCAGGATGGCACCAGTTCGCTCCGCGACCGGGATGAAGATTTTTGGAGAGACGGCAGTGCCATCCGGCATCCTCAGGCGCATCAACGCCTCGACTGCTCTGGCTTTTTCGTTCGTCACGTCAAAGATCGGTTGGTAAACAAGCGATACAAGTTTCCTATCGATTGCAGCCGCCAATAGCGGGACGAGCTTGCCAGCACTGTCATGCGGGCGCGGCAACGCCGGATCGAAATGGCGAATGCAATTTCGCCCGCTCGCCTTCGCGCTATACAAAGCGAGGTCGGCCTCGCGGACCAAGCGCTCGACTTTTTCACCAGATTGCTCGCGGGTGAAAGCGACGCCGACGCTTACGGTAACGATGCATGTGTCATCGGGCCGTTCATCGTGAGCGATGGCAAGTAACTCAACTTCGACTCTGATCCTTTCGGCCACAATCATGGCAGCCTTAGGCGTGTCGATGGGCATCACGACAATGAACTCCTCGCCACCGTATCTGCCGATCATGCCCTCGGACGCCTCGACGACACCTTTAAGAGCGTTGGCGACAACTGTAAGGCAGCGGTCCCCCTCCAGGTGGCCGTAGCGGTCATTGAACCGTTTGAAGAAGTCCACGTCGATGAGGAATACGGAGAAGTTTCGGTGTTGAGTCGTCCACTCGCTCCAACACTCATCCAGTCGCCGATCGAGGGCTCGCCGGTTGCCGATGCCAGTAAGGTAATCTGTGTGTGAAAGCTCTAGGAGCGCCCTCCCTCGTTCGGTGGCTTCCCATTGCTGATGACGAGCTTCCGCGGCGTTATGCAACACCTTCTGGCGTTCGGCGTTCAATCTCCAGTTCACAAAGGACGTAAACACAAAGCACGAAACATAGAACAGGCCGAATGCGACCTTGAATGACTGACTCGATGGAAAGACGGCCGTTATTGTGATGAAAAACGTACACAAAACTAGGCTCGAGGTTGCCACCGATAGCCGGAACGGGAAGCTGAAAAAGAGATTGGCTCCCATCATGAAAATCGCACCAAATATCATGTAGTAAGACATCGCCGCGACGTCGCGGGTTTCGATCGCGGGGCAAAGCCATCCAGCGTAGCCAAGCAGCAGCGCCAAGGCGCAGGTCACGTCCAGCCATACCGTCTTGGCGTTGACGAACCTCAACGTCTCGAAACTCAGAAGCGCAATGACAGCAACGACGAATCGTACTGCTATTGTCACCGGCGCAACATCAGGAATTAGCCACCGATCCGGCAGCGCGAAGGCAACATAAACCGCAACGGCAAACCAGATGCCATGCCGAGCGCTTCGCCTTCGAATAGCATCGTTTTCTTTTTCGAGTGATGCGCGAGCCTCAGCGAATGAAAATCCCCCAGCGCATTCGCCTTTACCGCATATATCAGTGTTTGCACTCATGAAACAGCGCCCACGGTTTCATGCGATTCCATATCAAGAATGTAGGCCATACTTCGGTGCCCTCCAAAAGTTGCTTTAAGCAACCTGCGACCGGTTTGCGCTATTACTTTAAACTTTTAGAGGGCTGTGATTCCACTCGCAACAGTAGAAATACCCTTATCCCGTGTAGATTCCAGTCGCTTCCGGCCCGGAGGTTGATTATGCTTAACGCAGGGTCAATGGAGTTCCGGAATGGCACAGAACGCTTTCTTAGACGGTGAAAGTCTCATCACGCCGCGCGATTTCCGTCGGGCAGCAGCAAAGATAAGTGCCGACCCTGCCCAGCTCTCCATAGCCAAAGCCGAGCTTGCGTTGAATCTGGAGCTTTCGATCCGTCAGTTCAGATCTGGGGTTGTGCCTGCCCAGATTGTCAAGCGCCTCGCGGCCTCTCTGCATGATATCAAGCGCGACTTTCATCCCGCCGTTTGGGATGAGATTGTCCCGATCGCGCAGTCACATCCCGTTGCTCAGTATCTTCATCAAGACCCCCTTACACGCTGGTCGTTTGAGAAGCCGCGGGGTTACTCTGGGGACGCACACCTTCTAGACTTCATCTACGGAAGACCCGAGGTAGAGCACGCCGTTGCTACCTCGAGTGACTTGGGTCGTGCGATATATCGACACACAAAGGATGCTTCCTCATCCGTTGCCGTCAGAGAGCGTCGAGACATCATTGCGCGCCGCGTCGATGAGATCGCTGCAAACCATGACGGTCCGATCGAAGTGCTTTCGATCGCCTCAGGCCATCTTCGCGAGGCAATGATGTCGCAGGCGCTGGCCGCTGGCGCTATCACACGGTGGGTGGCTTTGGATCAGGACCCGTTAAGCGTCGGCACCGTGACCCGTGATTTCGTGGGTACTTCGGTCGACGCGGTGAATGGTTCGGTCAAATCGTTGCTGGCTGGCAGACATTCATTGGGCATGTTTGATTTCATCTATGCGGCGGGGCTCTACGACTACCTGCCGGACCCCGTGGCCATCAGGCTGACTAAAAAGACCGTGGGCATGCTTAGACCAGGCGGTACGTTTCTTTTCGCTAACTTTTCCACCTCGACGGATGTCGACGGGTACATGGAAACGTTCATGAACTGGTCTCTCCTGCTTAGGTCGGAACATGAGATGCGCATGATCGCAAATCAGAGTTCGGTGGGGTATGATGTCAACGTATCGGTTTGGTTGGGCTCAAACCCGAGCATTGTCTACTGTGAAATAGAACGGCAGCTCTGAAATCAGCCGGGGTGTATCCGCACCGCAACCCGGCACTAGCTTCTCTCCTCGATGCCCGCGTTAAGTACAGGTGGGGCGGGTCTGTCTAAGCCAGACGTAGCCTCGTCTTTTGCCCTTATGAGCTGCTTTTGGGGCATCTTGGAGAAGACGGATCCAACCTTGGAAGCGATCGAAAAATCGTGGCCGTCGCGATCCCCTCCGTCCGCCTGTCGGAGCGCAACGGTCGCATAGGTCGTAATTCAGCAATGCTCCAGAACGTCCTGGCCGCGAATCTCCTTTTCGCGCCCTTTGGAACGGGGGACGCTTTCACAAGTTGTCTGCACAGAAACGAAGGAACTCCGTCATGAAGATCGTCGCTCTCGCACTTCTATTCTCAACAGCAGCAGTTTTGCCCTCCTATGCCATCTCGCGTCTCAATCCGAAGTCCATGAGCTGCGACAGCGCTCAAACTGCGGTCCATGAACAAGGCGCTGTGATCTTTCGGTGGACGTCGCCCAGAGGGCTTCCGCTTTATGACAGGTTTGTCCGTAACAGCCGCTACTGCGACGCCAATAAATACGCCGAATGGAAAAGCATTCCGACACGCGACAACAGGTCCTGCCGGGTGCTAAATTGCCAGAACATCGACAATCTGGATGGCAACTTCATCATCCCTGACAACTCACTCTAGGCATCTGGCAAGCCGGTCGACCGAAAGAAGCTTGCCGCGTGTGAAAGTTGAGGTAGCATCTCTCGTCGCTTGGAAGTTTCCTGAGACGCTCCTGGTGATAGGCGAAGGGCTTGCCCCCCCAGGCAGTCCTTTGCCGCCCCAGTCTCGTGCGCAGACTTTGGCCGGCTCTCAATGGAGATACCATGCCGTGCCCCCCGTGACCTCATCGTCGAGCTTCGGCGCTCAAGGCTGTGGTATCCGATAATGTACAAGCTCGCCGGGGCTCCCAGCAGACGACGGGCCAAATAGCGTTCAGAACAGTCACCGCATCGCTCCAGATGACCTGTTGGAGTTGATACCTAACTGCGTGGTTGCTCTGCTAGATCCATGTATCGCGACGGCGCCCGTGCCGACAGATTGCTTTTGGCTCTACTGGACGAGTGAGGTCCGAGGAAAAAACAACATCTAAAATGCCTGTCCTGCGTAGAAGCGAAAAGCACGGAGGATGAAATGCCAGCCCCAAATTTTACAATGCCGGACGTCGATGGGCTTTTCGGCCGGTTCGGGGGGCGCTTCGTTGCTGAAACGCTCATGCCGCTTCTTCTAGATCTAAATACCGTATGGCAGGCAGCGAAGGATGACCCATCGTTCTGGGAACGGTTTTCCTACTTTTCGCGCCACTACATTGGTAGACCCAGTCCTTTGTATTTGGCAGAGCGGTTGACCGCAGCGCTGGGTGGTAGCCGTATTTACCTGAAGCGGGACGAGCTCAACCATACAGGGTCGCACAAGATCAACAATTGCGTTGGCCAGATATTAATCGCCCAACGAATGGGGAAGCGCCGAATTATCGCGGAGACGGGCGCGGGCCAGCATGGAGTTGCAACCGCAACGGTCGCGGCTCGCTTTGGCCTGCAGTGCATCATCTATATGGGTGCCAAGGACATAGAGCGCCAAGCGCCGAACGTCTTCAGGATGCGTCTTCTCGGTGCCGAGGTGCGGCCTGTCACTTCCGGTCAAGGCACGCTGAAAGATGCTATGAACGAGGCCCTGCGCGATTGGGTGTCTAATGTCGACGATACCTACTATCTGATAGGCACCGTGGCTGGGCCACATCCTTACCCCGAAATGGTGAGGACCCTCCAATCCATCATCGGCATTGAAGCGCGTGAGCAGGTCCTGGAATATGAAGGCCGCCTTCCGGACTTGCTAGTAGCGGCAGTGGGTGGCGGCTCCAACGCGATCGGCCTGTTCCATGCCTTTCTTGACGATGCCGATGTAGCAATGATCGGCGTGGAAGCGGGCGGCAAAGGGGTCGAAACCGAAGAACACTGCGCTTCACTCTCCAGAGGAACGCCGGGCGTTCTGCATGGCAACCGGACATACCTTCTGCAGGATGCCGACGGTCAAATTCAGGAGGGCCATTCTATTTCGGCGGGCCTGGACTACCCAGGCGTCGGGCCGGAGCACGCTTGGTTGAAGGAAAGCGGTCGAGTTTCTTACCGATCTGCTACCGACGCCGACGCACTCGACGCCTTCCAGTTCCTCGCCACCGAAGAAGGCATAATCCCCGCTCTCGAGCCGTCTCACGCCCTGGCAGAGTTGATCAAAATCGCCCCGACAATGCCGACGGAATCCATCACCATTCTCAACCTTTGCGGCCGTGGCGATAAAGACATTTTTACAGTGTCCAGTCTGATCGAAGGAATACGGCCGACATAGGAAGCTTTGATGAAGAGAGGAGCTTTGACCTATTGCGTCGGGTGCGGTCTGATTGCCTTGGGCTGTCTGTGGATTGGACAGGGAACCGGTTATTTCCCCTATCCTCAGACCAGCATGATGATTGGTTACCAGCCGTGGGAATTCTTTGGCGGTGCAAGTGCGATAACAGGAGCAGTCATCATCGTAACGCGCCTACTTTAGATTTTGGTCGCCGCTCAGTCTCACAAGCCAAAGAGCGCCGCCGTGATTTCGAATTAGCCTACGTCTTTACGGAACATCCACGGTCACGCCCGATAAACTGCAGCGAGAAAGTCGAGATGAACCATTTCCTTGATGCTGTCAAAAACGATCCGCCTGGACGCAATAATGAGCGGTCGATCTTCCTTGTGGTAGATGACGACTGTGTGTTCGCGGAAAGGCTTGCTAAAGCACTTCGAGAGCGCGGCTTCCACACAGAGATCCAGAATTCAGTAGACGCGGCGATCGACGCAATTCGATCTCGGAATTTCGACGTTGTAATCACGGATCTTCGGATCGGTGAACGCAGTGGCCTCGAAATCGTCGAGGAGGTAGGAGCTACCGCGCGTGATACAAAAACACTTGTCTTGACCGGTTATGGAAACGTTCAAGCTGCTGTCGCTGCGGTGAAGCTAGGAGCCACCGAGTTTCTTTGCAAGCCGGCCGACGCCGACGAGATCCTGGAGGTACTGGATGTTCCTGGTGGGCCGATAGCGCCGGGAGCCAACACCTTCAAACCGGCCGATCTTGTTCGTTTAGAGCACATCGAAACCGTCTTTGCGGAAACCGGCAACAATGTTTCGGCGACTGCTCGTATCCTAAACATGCACCGACGTACGCTCCAACGACTTTTGGCTCGTTGGCGTCGCCAGATCTGAGTGAGCCTCCGGAATAGATTTTGCGAAGCAAGGCGGCGTTAGACATCGCTCTCGTTTGTAAATTGTTTCTGATCCGGTTTGGAGCGGTGGCGTAAAACTGTTTGTCTGGACCTTCGGCAACCAGACCGGCTCCATGCCCCAGGAGCCGACGCGAACCATCAACTGGTTCGCTGAGGCCGGCGGCACAAGCGCCGGCCTCACAAGAGCTTTCGATTAACGAGCTTCGTCCGGCAAATGAGCCTACATCTTCGGCAGCAGAACCTTGTCGATGACGTGAATGACGCCGTTCGACTGCTTGACGTCTGCGATCGTCACATGTGCCACACCGCCGCTCTCGTCGGTCAGAGTGATCTTGCCCATGCTTTCCTTGGCCTTCAGCACGCAGCCGCCGACCGTCTTGATGTCGTGCTCGCCACCGTCGTCCTTGATCATCTTGGCCACCGTTTTCGCCATCGCGTCAGCCGCAACAACGTGGCAGGTGAGGATCTTGGTGAGCTTGGCCTTGTTTTCCGGCTTCAGCAGCGTGTCGACGGTGCCGGCCGGCAGAGCCGCGAAGGCTTCGTTGGTCGGTGCGAAGACGGTGAATGGCCCCTTGCCTTCCAGCGTCGACACTAGGCCGGCTGCCTTGACGGCGGCGACCAGCGTGGTGTGATCTTTGGAGTTGACAGCGTTTTCAACGATGTTTTTGTTTTCATACATCGCAGCACCGCCAACTTTCGGATTGGCAGCATAGGCTCCGAAAACACCGGCTACGGATACCGCCGCGGCGATGGCCAAAATTTTTGATACCTTGTTCATGATCGTCTCCTCTCGATGCCGGCCTTGTGGCTCGGTATCGGTTGTACGCGCGACATGGACCGTGGTTTGCTTTGCTTTCGAATTAACTCATATACTGACGAGCGCTGCCCCGGTCCCCCACCGACCGTGTATCTCAGATACCGAGCAGCGGTTGCAACCATCGCATAAACCTGCTCCGGAACCGCAGCGGGGCATCGGTTACGGCAAGACATATACAATCCCTATCAGGGTTTGCTTTAGGCTGATGGGTCAGGTCCCCGTCGGCCATTTCAACGTCGCCACGGCGGAACGTCGAGACTTCATCGCTAAAGCTACCATCAAGTACGAGAGTCAGCTCCGAGCCGTCATGGGAGTGTGCGGGAACGGGTTGACCTGCCGGAATTTTCAACAGGCGCACGGTTGTAGTGCTGTCGTCAGTCGGAATGATCATATGCGCCGCCCCCCTGCCCAGCCGCCGCCACTTAAGACCCCCGGCACCGTGAATGTAAGATCGCAATGGCTCTGGGAACGTTGGATCGGCCGAATGCCTTTTCATGGGAAGGACATTTTCGATCTCGCCGGCTTCAATCCGCGCTTTGAGATTGTTCCAGCCTTCTGATACATCCCCATTATCACCTTGCTCGCGCTGTAGAAAATATCCTCCAACGCTCTCGAGCATGGCCAAGTTTGAACGGCATGCCGGACACAGTGCCAGGTGCGTGGCAACAGCCACGCTCCAGCCCTCTGCCAATGTGCCAGCGGAGTAGTGGACGAGCATATCGTCATCCAGATGGTGTTCGATCATTTGTCGTTTTCCTGAAGCGCCATCCGCAGTTTCTCGCATGCAAGTCGTATCCTTGATTTTACCGTTCCAAGTGGGAGGTCAAGTTTTTGGGCTATAATGGGGTGCGTCAGGCCATCAAAAAATGACATCCGAAGCACCTCTATATATTTGCCCTTCAGGGTCATCATCGCCTGCTGCAATCTCTGCGCATCTTGGCGGCGTTCGATCGCGGCGTCGGCTGCTTCAATCTGGTCTGGAACAAAAGCCGGATCGTTGACGTCGAATTCAGCACGAGCGCCTCTGCGCATGGCGTCAATCATGCGATTGCGGGCTATTGTGAAAATCCAGGTGGACGCTTGCGCTTTCGATGGGTCGAAAAGCTCCGCTTTGTGCCAAACCTTCATCATGGTTTCTTGCGTCAACTCTTCGGCGAGTACGCGATTGCCTTTCGTAAGTCGGACCATGTATGAGCGGACGCGAGGGCTGAAATGACTATAAACAGCCTCGAATGCCTCCACATCTCGCGACTTTGCGACTGCGGCCATCAATGTATTGATCCGAGCAGCATCGGATTTTTCCTGTTCTTCCTCCAAAACTTGGGCCTTCTGGTTCCGATCCCGGCAAATTTCAGGCAATTGGCCTAGTAGATATCTCGGCATGCGAACCGGTTCGGAGCGCTACTTTTCTTTGCACGATCGCAGATACGGAGCGAAATTCAGAACAGATCAAAAAAAAGAAAGTCATTTTCCAATTTCTGCGCGCCGTAAGCGTATCGTTCACGTTAGCGGTGATGGGCGATGTATTCAAACACCATTCACGCCGGAGCATGTGCATTCATACCGAGAAGCATGACGCCGTAAGCCAGCGACACCACAAGCGTCACGCGAAAACGTAGCCGGAGATACCAAAGCCTTTTGTCATCGCTCGAACAAATTCGGTAGTCTGCAGCGAGGAGCAGCCAAAAAAGCGGCATTTGTACGGCTAGGGAAAGCACCGGCTTCGACAACATTAGAGTGGCAAACGACATCAAGGCAATCAGGTTGCTTGCGGCGAGGACAGCCAGATCGGACGCTGCTCCTCGCAATTGACCCCAAAGAGTTCCGGCCATGAAGCTAGCGATTATGGCGCCGTACGTTGCGAAGAGGTACGCGGTGCTCACTCCGGCTACCGTTCCGGGGACGAGCACGAAGACCCAGAACGGTATTGCACCCGCATAGGTGAGCGCGATCGAGAGATTTCGACTTTGGAAAACCATCCGCCTGCCTCAATTGAAAATATCGGAGCGTCAAGAAGCGGTCTCGTTAGACATTTTTGGATGGAGGGTCTCGATTCTTTGGACAAGGCCCTCGGCGACGTAGTGGTCGACTAGCATCCGTTCGGCGGCAAAAGGATGCCCTTCCCATCCCGTATGATCGAAACCCGCCAGGATAATCTCATCTCCCGATGACGACGCGTGCCCGAGCAGATACGCAATCGCCATCATACCAGAGCTCGGTACAATGTATTTATCGGGCGACATGGACCGAAGCTCGTCATCGATGCGATCGTGGTGGTGGCGTGGTATGACTCTTAGGGTCTTGTTTTTCTTCGCCGCAAAAATCGCGAACTCCGCAGTGTAGTCGTCACAGAAATCGTCAAGTTCCGGATCGAGATTCGGTTTGAGTTCAGCGAACTTTAGGACATCGCGAACGCACCAAAATTCCGAGGCTGACGCTACCGCTGGATGCTCACGCCACGACAGCGTCCTTATCATCGATGCTGCGGGACGGCCCGTATTGCAAATCGCGACCACGTCAGTGCGCGAGCCACCCTCACCTAAAGACCTGCAATCGTTAAATCGCACGACAAGATCGCAGCGATCGATTATTGCGGCGTCGCGGTGACTGAACGATCCGTTTCCAACAATTGAAACCCTGCGTGACATCCCCTGCCCCTGTTCTCCGTAACTTTAGTTATACGAGCCCGTGTGGGGCCGGATCAGAAAGCGGACGCCGGGTGCCTTGTAACGGTCGTTCTGACGATAGGATGGCTGGCGCGCAGACCAGCAGTGAGTTTTTGATCTGAAACGCCGCTAGGGTCGTAAACTCCGTCGTTTATCAATGTCAGGAGAATCCTTGATGGATGCGATCGCCAACAACGCGGATCTTTTGGCTGCCATCGACCGACCAACTCAAGAAGAAGCGGAGGCCGCTGTGCGTACCCTAATTCGGTGGGCTGGCGACGATCCCTCCCGCGAGGGTCTGCTCGACACGCCTACACGTGTTGCCAAAGCTTATCGTGAGCTGTTCTCTGGTTACGAGATGGCTTCCGAAGACGTACTGTCCAGGACCTTCTTGGATGTGGCGGGATATAATGAAATGGTGATTGTCAAAGACATCCGTTTCCATTCTCACTGTGAGCATCATATGGTTCCGTTTTCTGGAGTGGCTCATGTTGCCTACGTCCCAAACAACGGTGTGCTTGGTCTTTCCAAAATGGCAAGACTGGTCGATCTCTACGCCCGTCGACTTCAGACCCAAGAGGCAATGACGTCCCAGATTGCCCATTCGCTCGATGACAGCCTTCGCCCAAAGGGGGTCGCGGTCATGATTGAGGCGGAGCATATGTGCATGGCGATGCGCGGGATTGCCAAACAGGGATCAAAGACCCTCACGACAACCTTCACCGGCGTGTTCGA
The DNA here is from genome assembly GCA_900472625.1 of Hyphomicrobiales bacterium. Taxonomy (GTDB): domain Bacteria; phylum Pseudomonadota; class Alphaproteobacteria; order Rhizobiales; family Rhizobiaceae; genus Rhizobium. Next base: position 63,227 of record UCIT01000047.1, read on the forward strand.
GACGTCGGCGGCCGACCAGGCTCGCTTCATCATGCTTGCTCGCGGATGACGGAAAAGCTGACCGTTTGGTTTGATAGCAATTGCCCACTTTGCCGGCGAGAGATCGCTCTGATGCAGAGACTTGATCGCCGCGGCGCGATCCGCTTCGTCGACGCCTGTGATCCGCGTGCCGCATGCCCAGTTGAGCGCACCGAGATCCTCTCACGCTTCCATGCCGAGGAGACTGGAAATCTTTATTCGGGAGCAGCCGCCTTTGCTGCGATGTGGCGTGCGATCCCGCTTTTACGTCCACTTGGCGTATTGGCAGGCTGGCGTCCGGTCACACCCATGTTCGAACTCGCATACCGATGTTTCCTTCGGATCCGCCCTCACTTGCAGAGGCATCTGAGCTGAAACCGCTTTCGCCCAGTTCCGCAAGACAGCATCGGTCAATTTGTAAAACTCGGCCGTCTCGCAAGGGTGCCTCGATAAGAGCCAGTTTTGATCCGAACTCAAGGGTATCTTGTAGAAAGCTTTCTGAGGAGCAGCGATGTCCGACCCAAAGAAAATTGCAGTGATAGGTGCTGGCATTGCCGGATTGTCTCTAGCAAGATCGCTACACGGCCTAGCGGATGTCACGATCTTTGAAAAGAGCCGAGGTGTTGGTGGCAGAATGGCAACGCGGCATGCCGACGGGATTGCCTTCGATCACGGTGCGCAGTACTTCACGATCCGAGATCCCGCCTTTCACGCGGCACTTGAACCGGCGATCGAACTTGGCGTCGTCGAGGCTTGGTCGGGAATAATCGGTTTGTCGTCGTCCGGCGCCAGGGGCATCGTTGACGAGGGTCATCGGTGGCCACGATTTGTCGGCGTACCTTCCATGACAGCTCTCCCTAAGTGGCTGTCTCGTGGGTTGGACATCCGGCTCGGTGTTAAAATCATTTCAGTTGAGGGCAGTGCCAAGCATTGGATTCTCAAAACGGAATCTCAACGGGTCGGCCCGTTCGACTGGGTTATAACAGCCAGTCCTACTCCTCAGTCTTTGGCATTGATGCCCGAAAGCTTTTCTGAAATTGGCCGGATGGCCAGTTCGAAGATGAATGCATGCTTTACACTGATGCTCAGGCCTCGATCATTCAAGTTGGGTCGACACTGCGCAATCCGCTACGATGACGAAGTTATCGCCTTGATCTCGGAGGGCCCTTCGCGCCCGCAACGGTCGTCGCTTCCATCGCTTGTCGTACACTCACACAATGGATGGGCAGATCGGCATGTCGACGACGCGCTCGAAAATGTGCAAGCCATTATGTTCGATAGAATAGCCGAGCTTTTGCCGGATATCTCTAAAGACATTCTGTCTTGTGACATACACCGGTGGCGATTTGCCAACGTTGAGACACCCAGCGAAGGCGAACTCCTCGTTGATTTTGAAAATGGTCTCGCTGCATGTGGAGATTGGACGATAGGGAACCGGGTTGAAGCTGGCTTCCTCAGCGCAGTGGCGCTTTCAGAGGCGATAGGAGAGAGACTGTGACGGAAACTTTCGGGCCCGATGCCACAAGTGGCCACGTATCAGACCTTTCTCTCCATTCGTTGAGGCAAGGCTATAGAGCGGTCGTGATCGGTGCAAGCGGCGGCGTCGGCTCGGCCCTTTGTGCAACATTGCGACGCGATGTGAGGCTTGGCGTGCTGGTCGAACTGTCCAGAAAAAATGATGGCTTTGATATAACTAGTGAGTCCGAAGTTGCGAAGCAGGCAGCTTCCATCCAGGGCGCAATCGATTTGTTGATATGTGCTACCGGTGTATTGACCGTCGACGGCACGCTACCAGAGAAGTCGATACGTCAGATCGATCCCAATGTCATGGCCAAGCAATTCCTGACAAACGCTATCGGCCCTGCACTCATAGCCAAGCATTTCCTCCCCAAGCTGCCGCGGTATGATCGCTCAATTGCGGCATTTCTGTCGGCGAGAGTAGGCTCAATCAGAGACAACAGGATCGGCGGTTGGATCTCTTATCGCTCTTCGAAGGCCGCGCTAAACCAGATTGTCCGCACGGCGTCGATCGAACTGTGCAGAACTCATCCCAGGGCATGCGTTGTTGCCATTCATCCCGGCACAGTGCAGACACCATTATCCGCGCCGTATTCGCGCGGACACACGACTGTCACCCCACTCCAGGCGGCTCTTAATGTCCTCGGCACGCTTGAACGGCTCAACGCAGAGGAAACAGGCAGCTTCCTAGCCTATGATGGTTCCGCTATCGACTGGTGAGAGGTGGCATCATTGTCCCTACCTATAAAATGGTTCCGAGGTTGTTTTCAGACTGCGGAGTCATGGCCATCCGTGGCGAGCGGTAAGAACCAGAACAGGCGTCGTTCGCTCATGTGCGCGCCAGGACTTAAAACCGTGCCACCGTCGACTTTAGGCAAGTCCGAGATCAAGGACGGCCGCGTCGAAGGTTTCGGTCAGCCCGGCGTGCTCCGCGTCCTCGCCGTTTCGGGCGATATCGACAACGAAATTCTCGGCCCGCAGGCTCGCTGCGATCCGCTTGGA
>UCIT01000028.1 GCA_900472625.1 Hyphomicrobiales bacterium
GGCGCAGCACCCTTCGGCCGACGGGGTCCATCTGATCGACAACACCGACGCTTCGCTGCAGTTCGAGCTCGCCTTCATGCCACGGCGAAGCATGCGGTTCCATACCTTCTGACATTGTCGCCTCCTGAAGAATGGCCGCCGGTCATGTCCGGCCGCAATGTACCGTCAGGCCGTAAGGCCAGCGGCGGTCTTGGGCATTTCGACAAAACCGGGAAGAGCCTCGATCCGGGCCAGCCAGTGGCGCACGTCCGGATAAGGCGTCAGGTCCACATTGCCTTCCGGCGCAGCGACAATGTAGCTGTAGAGCGCGACGTCGGCGATCGTGGGCTTGCTCCCAATGATGAACTGGTGATGCTCAAGCTCCTGGTTGATGAGCTTCAGGATTCGGTGAGCACGCGCAATGACTTCATCGGCACGGAAATCAGCGCCGAACACGGTGATCAATCTCGCCGCGCACGGCCCATAGGCGATTTCACCGGCGGCGACCGAAAGCCATTTTTGAACCTTTGCAACGCTTTCGAGATCGTCCGGCAGCCAGTCCTTACGGCCAAGCTTCGTCGCGAGATAGACGAGGATTGCGTTGGAATCGTTCACGACAACGCCATCGTCATCGAGTACGGGCACCTGACCGAACGGGTTAAGCATCAGGTATTCCGGGGTCTTGTGAGCGCCATTGGGGATATCCACCTCGATTAATTCAGCTTTCTGGCCGAGCAGCGAGAGAAACAAGACTGCCCGATGGGCATGTCCGGAAAGAGGGAGATGGTAGAGTTTCATGGTAGCACTCCGTGTTTATCAACGATCGTCTATAGTGTCGCCGCAACCCTACCGATCTCGAAAAATTTAGAGTAGATGTATCCCGTTGTAATCGACCTCTCACTTTTTGGAAGGCAAAATGGATCGTATCGATGCGATGCGCGTACTTCTTAAGGTGATTGAAACCGGCAGTCTCTCGGCCGCCGCGAGATCGCTTCACACCCCGCTGCCAACTGTCAGTCGCAAAATTTCCGAATTGGAAAGGCTACTAGGAGCGCGATTGATAACCAGAACTAACCGCAGAATTCTCATAACGGACGCAGGCCAGCAGTACGTCAGCGCTGCAAGGGACATTTTGGACCGTATAGACGAGGCGGAGCGACGGGTAGCGGGGGAATATCTTTCGCCGAAAGGCGATCTCACGGTGACTGCTCCGATCGTGTTCGGCCGCTTGCACGTTCTGCCCGTGATTTCCGATTTTCTTAAAACGTTCCCCGCGATCGATATGAAGCTAACGCTCAACGATCGAAACAATAGTTTGGTGGAGGAACAAATAGACGTTGCTGTGCGTATCGGCGAACTGCGGGACACGAGCCTCATAGCGGCCCGGGTGGGGTTCGTGAGAAATGTTGTCTACGCCAGCCCAGATTACCTCAAGAGAAACTCTGAGCCAATCAATCCACGTGATTTGAGTGCTCACCAATGCATAGCTTTTGATACTCTAGCATCTCCTCATGCCTGGCCCTTCCGGGATGAAAGACAGATATTTTCCGTTGCAATTACGCCTCGTCTCTCGGTCAACACTGCCGAAGCCGCGATCGACGCTGCGGCTTCCGGCCTAGGCTTGACGCGGGTGATGTCCTATCAAGCCCGCATGTTGGTGGACCGAGGACTGCTAGTGCCGGTACTGGAAAGCTTTGAACTTCCTGCGTCGCCAGTCCAATTGGTTTATCTGCCGAACAGTATTCTGCCGCTGAAGCTTCGCGTGTTCCTGGATTTCGCAGCACCGCGTCTCCGCGCGACACTAGGGTTGCAAGGAGGGAGAAACAATAGGTAATTTTGTTGCTTTCCAGTCTCAGCAACGTTTCACATAGCTGAAACATTGATCAGGCCAAACTTCTCCCCGGTAGTGCCCAGCGGGACGGACGGTATGTGCGGTAATTTCTTGCCTCCCTCCGGCATGCAGTGGAAGCACGGGCCGCCGACACTCGCCGCCCCCACTTCGCACCCGATAGCGTGGCCGGCTGCTAGATAGACGGAACAGTGCAAGTTTCGGTCTTAAGCCGCCTAACAATGTATATGTCTTGTGCCAGGTCATTGAATTAAAATTGCTCGGAAGTCATTGACGTTGGTCCCGGTGGGCCCGGGCTTAAACAGGCTACCGATTGCATTGAAAGCAGTCCAGGAATCGTTTTCGTCGAGCAAGATTCGTGCATCCAAGCCCCGGGCGGCAAGGTCTGCGGTCGTCTTGCCATCGGCGAACGCACCGGCGTTGTCCTCGGACCCGTCGACCCCATCGGTGTCGGCCGCTAGCGCCGTGATCGCGCCGGCCCCCGCAATGCCCCTGGCAAAGGCTAGCAGAAATTCGCTGTTACGTCCGCCCCTGCCATTTCCGCGCAACGTGACTGTTGTCTCACCTCCTGAAAGGAGAACGATCGGCCGGTCGAGACCTTGGGTGCCTCTCTCAATCTGCAACGAAATTGCAGCGTGGAAAGCCCCCGCCTCTCGCGCCTCGCCCTCGATTGAATCCGATAGGACCAGTGCATTGACACCCATACGTCGAGCGGCTTCCGCTGCTGCATTCAACGACACACCGTTGGAAGCGATGATGTGCACGCGGTTGCCAGAAAACCTTGGGTCGTCGGGCGATGGGGCGCCTTCAAAAGCTTCCAAGAAGCCCTTGATCTGCGACGGAACCTCGATCCGGTACTGATCGATTGCTCGCAAAGCATCCGATGAAGTGCCCCCGTCGGCAATTGTTGGTCCGGACGCGACGAGCGCGGGATCATCTCCCGGGATGTCGGATACGACAAGACTGACGATCCTGGCCGGGTAAGCTGCCAAGGCAAGTCTTCCTCCCTTGATTTGCGAGAACTGCTTACGAATGAGATTCATCGCGGAAATCGGTGCGCCTGAGCGAAGCAGAGCAGCGTTTAATGCTATCTCATCATCGAGGCTGAAGCCGGTCGGTGGAGCCGGAAGAAGGGCGGAGCCGCCACCACATACGAGAGCGATCACTAGATCGTCGCTGCTGAGATCCCCTACTCGTTCATGGATGCGCTGCGCCGCCGCCAATCCCGCTTGATCGGGAATGGGGTGGGCAGCTTCCAACACCTCGATCATTTTACAGTTGGCAGCATAACCGTACCGGGTAACGACCGTGCCTTCGAGCGTGCCTTGCCAGACCTTTTCCAGCGCTTGCGCAAGCTGGGCAGCGCCCTTGCCGGCTCCAACCACTATCGTTCGGCCCTTTGGCGCTTCAGGCAGGAATGATTTTATGGCCTTCAATGGATCTGCGGCGGCCACTGCGGCATCAAAAAGGGACGTCAAAAACTGTTTCGGTTCAAGCATGGCTCTCGTCATCCAATTCTTGGAAAGGGGGGCGACTGCTCCTTGGCGAGGATGAAGCAGCAATTCGAGCAACGTTGAGGTTCAACTGATAAGAGCGTGTCTCGCCAGTCGCAATCTGGGGCCTTTCGGCGCCACCATCATCTTATGAGGGTTCGATTCCGAGCACGAAAACCCCAGACTGATACGCCCTCCAAACAAACAGGTGTGGAAGCTGTTGCCTGGAATATGACAGCGTGACCTGTATTCCGATTTTGGCGTTTGCGACTGCGATGTGGACATATTCAGATGAGGCCCCCGGCCTAATGAGATCTACACGCTCGCCGAAATCATCCACCGGCATGCGCGGCAGCGCATGAAATTCATTAAGAAATGCTTGATCCAGCCCGTGCAGCGTTGTCGCATCATCCAGAAACGGGTAACCGAGGTTGAGGTGGTAGAGAACCGCGTGATCTGTCGGCCGAAAATCTTGATTAGTCACCAGATCGTCGATCCTTTTCGTCCCGCCGAAAATCGAAAGGCTGATCCGCCGCCGAAGCTCCAGGATCTCTCCAAACAGAGTCGCTTGCCGGATCAGGCCCTCACACCAAACCCTTTCGCCCGCCTGATCGATTCCGTAGCCAAGCAGGCGCGCCCGCTCGGTGCCTATCCTGCCATGCAAGGGCCGACGTACCGAGGTAAGGTGAGGATGCTTTAGGGAGGCGACGTCGGTAGAAACGGGAGGCCCGAAATGATCGAGCCCGCAGGTCGCAAGCGCACCGTCAACATTTCGCAAGAACGCCCATCCCTCCTGCGAGCTCGGTTCCTGGGCTGGAAATCTCAGCTGGTTCGGCGAACGCCAACCGATATTAACGCCCCGAAACGAGAATTCTGATAGATCAAAGCCGCGATCAACGGCGACTTCGTAGGCAACACCTTCGGCGTTTCGGGCAATCAACAGGCGTTGTCCTCGCCCCGGTCCATCCTCAAGAGTGACGAGCCTGATATCGGCAATGCCCCTGAGGTCCGGCGTCCGACGACGCATTTCCTTCAGATCCATGATGCAATTCCTTGAGATCGCGAGTGCATCACCAAATCAACCGACAGCACGCAGCTCGTGCCACAAAGGACTGACCGGCTGCGCGTCTTCTTCGATCTTCGAGAAGCGTCCAACATCGTCGGAGAAAAAGTTGTCGTTTTGATCGCCATTGACTTGACTGACCTCCAAGCCAGAACGGGGCCGTGGCCCGGTTCGCCGTAAAAGCGATGTGCTATACCGCGCTCTACCGTGACACTCTGGCCTGGCCTTAAGCGGAGAGGCTCGCGCGCTGCTAGCGCGATTGGTATCCCATCACTGCGCACTGTGATCGGCTCGTCGATATGAGACGGGTTTATGAATTCGATCATCAAGTTGCCGCCGGCGCAATTGATGATGTCTTCGAGTTTGACCTTGTGATGGTGGAAAGGCGTTTCTTGCCCTTCGTTCACGACGAGCATCTTTTCCGCATACGGCCGCTCATGGGACCGACCCTGTATGCCGTTGCGCAGGCAAAATAGCACGAGACCGCGCCGCGCAAAGTCTCCTGAACCGAAATCGGTGATGTCCCAGCCCATGTGCCGTTCGTGGAGGTAGCTGGCAACGTCTGCCCTACCCTCGTAATCCCCGATCGACCAATCCGCCCATTCCGGGAGGACGCGCGCATGACTGGCAGCGAAACCCTTGGCAAACTCAATTTGTCTGTTGATGTCTGAACGGCGCACGTATTCCTCCAGTCGACCATGCGGGGCAACCGACCGCCCGCGTTGACCCGCAATTCGTTACTGTTTGTCCGGATCGATAGTTTGAGACAGGTGCCTCAGTCCGTTGTTCATCTGCCGGCTCACCAGATACGCGTAGGCAAGGCGATCTCGCTGCCGCAGGGCCTCAACCAGCTCTGCGTGCGTCGCGTGAACATCCGATTTGACGGTTCTCACGGACTTGCCGATCCGCATAATGTCTTCAATTACCGGCCTCAGCATGCGGTAGGTCGCGAGAACGGTCCTATTACCCCCAAGTTCAACCAAGGCATCATGAAAATCGAAATCCGCGCGAACGAGATCATCTATCTCTCGCAGGTTCAGGATCCGGTCGTTGACGGCATCCAGAGCGTCAAGATCTGCTTCCGACGCATGCGTTATGATATGTTCGCCAACCCCGGTCTCGACGATGCGCCGAAACCCTTGGACGTCGCGAAAACCTTCGGCTGAGACGACGCCGCGATGAAATGACAAGAGCCTGCGTACGGCTTCAGCATGACCGTCAGCCACAATCGCCCCGCTTTTCGGCCTTGTCTCGACCAGCCCAAAGGCGCGCAGTACGACCAGCGCTTCGCGCACCGTGTTCCGAGAGGCGCCAAGGGACGCGCAAAGTTCACGTTCCGTAGGGAACGAATCGCCGACCTGCAGGCCGCGCGAACTCACCAGGTCACGAATGTCGTCGACCAACCGGTTCACGACCGAGCGGCCATGGGGGAATTCTGGGGACTTGGTGGTGCGGGCGCGTTTTTCTCTCATATCACACATATGCATATCTGGTTGGGCCAGATCAATTCCTTTTGGTCCAACCAGACTAAAATTATTTGCTCATCCTCATTGATTTCGAGGCGTAAAAAGGGTAGCTCTGTCGAAATTGGCCCAACAAAAGGCCTTGGCGGGGGCACTTCAGCCTCGTGATGGTCGCGCTGTTATCGAAAAGATAGCGTGCCGCCTCATGTTGTTGGACCAGAATGTTTGGGTTCCGTGAGAACGCGTCTGATGCGCTGCGCAGGTAATAAGTATGTACAGTTTCAATTTCGCCCCTGTTTTCGAACACTTTGATCAATTGCTCCAAGGCGCACTTCTGACGATACAGCTCACAGTCGGCGGCATTCTCTTCGGCACGCTGATCGCGGTTCCAACTGCCGCAGCCAAAATATATGGCGCTGCTCCTCTGCGCTGGGTGGCCAATACCTATATTGAGGTGGTAAGAAACACGCCGTTTCTCGTGCAGATTTTTTTCGTCTATTTCGCGCTGCCGACGATGGGCCTCAAGTTCGATCCGAATTCGGCGGCCCTCGTCGCCCTTGCCATCAACGTGGGCGCTTACTCAGCAGAAATCATTCGCGCCGGCATCCAGGCAATAAGCCCGGGCCAGCTAGAAGCTGGCACGGCACTCGCCCTGACAAAATTTCAGGTCTTCCGATACATTATTTTCAAGCCAGCGATCCGGACAATCTATCCCGCACTGACAAGTCAGTTCATCTATCTAATGCTGACGTCGAGCGTCGTATCGGTCATATCGGCAACAGATCTTGCCGCCGCAGGCAATAATATTCAGCTGAACACCTTTGCGGCATTTGAAGTTTATCTGGTGGTGACGGCCATCTACTTCGTGCTTTCGCTGGGCATGTCACTTTTATTCGACGTCTTCGGCCGTTGGGCTTTCAAATATCCGCTGGCGAGGTAGATCGATGTTTCGAACTTTTGGTTTCGAAGAATTCTGGTTTATCGTTTCCGCGCTCCGTTGGACGCTGGCCCTGACAGCAATCGCATTCGCTGGCGGAATGATTGGCGGCATCGCATTGGCGCTAGCAAGAAACTCGTCTGTGGCCCCGCTGCGCTACCTCTCATTGTCAATCATTCGAGTGTTCCAGGGCACGCCGCTGTTAATGCAGATCTTCTTGGTGTTCTTCGGGCTGAACCTGTTCGGCGTAAAGATCGATCCATGGTTCGCCGCATCCGTGGCGTTCACCCTGCACGCTAGCGCGTTCCTCGGAGAGATCTGGCGGGGTTGCATCGAGGCGGTTCCCCGGGGCCAGGCCGAAGCCAGCTGGGCACTCGGATTGAAATACCGCGATCGCATGATGTCGGTGATCCTGCCTCAGGCCGCACGGGTCGCCGTGGCGCCCACCGCTGGATTTCTGGTCCAGCTTCTCAAGGGGACATCCCTCGCCTCGATTATCGGCTTCATCGAGATCACCCGCGCGGGTCAGGTAGTCAACAACCTGACCTTCCAGCCCCTGATCGTCTTTTCAACCGTAGCCGCGCTGTATTTCGTGCTTTGCTGGCCATTGTCCCTTTTGGCCAGGCGCATGGAGCTGCGGTTTTCGAAGGCATCAACTAAATTATCGTGAGCTCAAAAGGAGGAGAGCGACTATGAACTTTATGAAAACTTTGGCCATCGCGGCGACATGCCTTACAGCGATGCTGGTCGGGCAGTCCGCCCACGCGCAGACGGTCGAGGAGCTACAGAAGCGAGGGGTGGTCAAGATTGGAACGCCGCTCGATTTCCCGCCATTCGGCTCGATCGATCTGCAAGGCAATCCCATCGGCTACGACGTGGATGTCGCTAAGCGGCTGGCGGAAAAGCTTGGGGTCAAGGTTGAGATCACGCCGGTCAGCGGCCCAAACCGTATCCCCTATCTGCAGTCCAACCAACTTGACATCATAATCTCGCAGATGGGGGTAACCCCTGAGCGCGCCAAGCAGGTCTCGTTCACACAAGCCTATGCCGGCATCGAGATTGTTGTCTATGGTGATAAGAGCGTCCAAGTAAAGTCTGCCAGTGACTTGAACGGCAAGAGGATCGGCTTGGTACGCGCATCAACCCAGGATGGGGCGCTTGTATCTGCTGCTCCCGCCGAAACGAAAATTCAGCGCTTCGACGACGACGCGACCGTTGTTCAGGCGCTGTTATCCGGCCAGACACAATTGCTGGCAGCGTCTTCGATCGCCGCATCGCAAATCGACAAAAGGGCGCCAGGCCGGTTCGACGTGAAGTTCAAGCTTCCGTATCGACAGCGTCAGGCCATCGCAATTCGCCCGGGCAATGACGAACTTCTCGCGTACATCAATAAGTTTATCAGCGAGATGAAGGACAACGGCGAGCTGGAGGCGCTCTCGCAAAAATGGGTCGGCCAGCCGCTGCCAGACTTTGTGATGAAGGACCGGCCGTGAACGATAAGCAAAACAGACAGGGCGACACCAGGCCAATCGTCCACATGGCAAATGTGGAGAAATGGTTTGGAGCGTTCCAGGCACTTCGAAATGTCAGTCTCGACGTCGATCAAGGTGAAAAGATCGTACTGTGTGGGCCTTCCGGTTCAGGTAAGTCCACTTTGATCCGCTGCATCAATCAGCTCGAAAAGATTGAGCGTGGGCGTATCCGCGTTAATGGTGTCGAGCTAACTGAGAGCGATAGGAACGTCGAGACCATTCGGAAAGAGGTCGGCATGGTGTTCCAGCAGTTCAACCTCTTTCCCCATCTGACTGTCCTGGAAAATTGCATGCTTGCGCCCCGCAAGGTGCGAGCCGTCAGCAAAGAGGAAGCGGCGGCGACAGCCCGCCGCTTTCTGGAGCGCGTGAAAATACCCGAGCAGGCGAATAAATATCCTGCTCAATTGTCTGGGGGCCAGCAGCAACGTGTCGCGATCGCGCGCGCCTTGTGCATGTCGCCGAAAATCATGCTGTTCGACGAACCCACGTCGGCGCTTGATCCCGAAATGGTCAACGAGGTTCTCGATACGATGACAGATCTCGCCCACGAAGGAATGACGATGGTAGTGGTGACACACGAAATGGGTTTCGCGCGTAAGGTGGCGGACCGCGTCATATTTATGGACCGAGGCGAAATCGTTGAGACTGCCGATCCTGAGGCTTTCTTCACGAAGCCTCAGCATGATCGAACCAAGACATTCCTCGGGCAAATCATGCATTAGTCTGCGAACCCAAGCAGAGACCTCACTAGATCCAACAGTCAATCGCGCCGGTCCGAGACCATGGGCCGGCGCCCAGAACAACTATGCTCAAATCTAAGCGGCAAATCGGGCCTGATGTTCAAGACCGCAGCCGGAGGTTGGGCATCCACCTCTCAGTCTCAAAACCGTATCGAGGGAAATCAATGCGTAGAAATATTCTTCGTGAGAAGCTCACCGCCGGCCTGCCCACCGTAGGAACCCATGTCCTTTCTACCTGGCCAACCATCATCGAACTTGCGGGTCAGTCGGGCTCTTACGACTATGTCGAGTTCACCGGAGAATACAGCCCATTTACCATGCACGACTTGGACAATCTTGGTCGAGCCTTTGAAGTCGCGGGCCTTGGTGGGATGCTGAAAATCGAGCAGACGCAATATACGCATCAGGCCATGCGGGCGATCGGCTCTGGCTTCCAGAGCGTTCTGTTCGCCGATATCCGGTCTGTCGAAGACGCAAAAGCAGCGGTTGACGCCGTGCGCGCTGAGACCACGATGTCTAGCGGTGCGCGCGGCCGGGGCCGCATGGGCGTTGGGATGCGTCGCGATGTCGGCACAATCCGCGAAGGTGGCAAGCAGAGCTACGTCGATGCTCTCGACGACGTCGTCATTGCAATTATGATCGAGAAGAAATCCTGCCTCGACGACCTCGATGCTATTTTGTCGGTGCCCGGGATCGACATGGTGCAGTTCGGGCCCTCGGACTACTCCATGAGCATTGGAAAAACAGGACAGACGACGGACCCCGAGGTGGTGGCTGCCGAACGCAAGACGATCAAACTCGCGCTTGCCAAAGGCCTGCACCCGCGCGTCGAAATCGGCGACGCGAGCCAGGCGGCCAGATACATCGAAATGGGTGTAAAGCATTTCTGCGTGGGTTGGGACGTTTCAATCCTTGCAAATTACTGGTCGGCACAAGGCAGCACGATGCGTGACATGCTTTCGAACGATAGCGTCGCTCCCGCGAGCTCACCAGTTAAGGCCCCAGGTATCAAGCCATACTGATTCTTCAACAGAGCGGTTGGCCCGATAATCAAGGACCGGCCCGCTTGTGAATTTTCGACATTCTCAAATGCTTCCGTTGCAGCCGCTCACTCGAGGACCAGCTCCATGACCAACTACAACAACCATGACGGTCGCGGAGGAACCTTCAAGGTCCTCATCGTCGATCTCATCGGCCTAAAGCTCACCGATGACTCCAAGCCGGATCCTACCGAGGTCGTGAAATATATCGAAGAGAGCGGCGGGGTTTTCCATATTGGGAGCCAGGCACAAACGCAAATTCCAGACGATGGGTGCATCCATTTTTTCTATCTTCCGCACCTGAGCACCGTGGACGAAATAGTGCGCGAAGCGGGCCATGGCGAGTACGAGGCTGTAATTGCGGCGGCAACAGCCATTCCCCCAGGTGCCAAGTTCTCGCAGGGCGGCGTTCGGATCGGAACGGGAACTGCTAATATGGGATCTGCCTCTTGGGGCGGGCCGAACGGTGAACGGGGCGTAGCGCCCCTGATGAACACGCCTGGCATCAATGCCCGTGCAACCGCGCAAATGGTGTTCAAAGCGCTGCTAAGAGTTGCTCCGGACCTTCCCGTCGAGATTCTCCACCAACGGATCGTAGATGGTCTTTTTGACACTGGACGAGACCTCGTTCACTTCCCTACTGAGAAATTGGAAGGAAAGCGTTTTACTGTACTCGGGTACGGCAACATCGGCCGCGAGGTTGCTTCGCTTGCAAAGGCATTCGGAATGGAGGTCGTGATCTATGCTAGACCCATCCATAAGGAGAATATCCTTTGGGAAGGATACCGCTATGCGGAAAACCCAATTGATGCCGCCCGCGGTTCGGATGTTATATCGGTGCATCTTGGACTCGGTCGCTTGGATATATCGACTGGTGAATTCGCCAATTCTGGCATTCTCGATCGCAATGTTATGTTCGCATTGAACAACAAGGCGGTGCTGATCAACTACGACCGCGGCGAGCTGGTCGATATCCCTGCCCTGGGAGAAGCTTTCTCGTCAGGAAAAATTCGCCATGCTGCGATCGACGCGGATATCTTCGTCGGCGCTGATGGCCCGACTGGTCCGCTTGTTCCATATCTCTCTCTGCTGAAAGAACATCGTGACAAGTTAGCACTGCTGCCGCATGCGGCCGCTGACACGGACCATCCCACTCGCGTTGCCGGCGCAAAGCAAGCCGTCGATCAGATTATCAATGCCATCCGGCAGCGAACAGTTGCAAACCTAAAGGGAGACTTGCCGGTAGGGTACGTGTCTGAGACCGGACAAACTGCAGCGGAGACAGCCGAAGCCCACGCGGTCCCCTTAACGAGACACGAACGCGCTTACTAACTCCAAACGGTAAAGGTTTGGAGGTAAACTTGTTATATGGGGTTGCGTAGGCTCGATAAAAGCTCTAGCTTTACCTCAAGACGTACGCGCGTCCCTGATCTTCGATCGGCCACACGCGTACGCCTCCTCAAGGAGGATAGGTGGCAAGGTAGCCCGCAGGTTCCGTATGGAGCACGCGGGTTTTTTTGTGCCTGCTGACAGGGTCGTCAGCCCAGAACAGTGCGGCGAATCCGCCCATGACAACACCCCGGAGGAGTGAACAATGCTGAATAGATATTTGCCATACCTTACATTGTGGGCCGCACTGCTAATAGCATCTATTGGGCTTCCCAGTGCAAGTGCGGCGAATGCTGAACTGCCCGAATCTATCAAATCCAATGGTAAAATTGTTCTTGGTCTCAGCGCTAACCTCGGGTTTCCATGGGCTACGACCAAAGAAGGCACAACTGACGAATATATCGGCATCGAACCCGAACTCGCGGTCGAAATCGCCAAGCGGCTTGGCGTCAAGCTTGTAATTCAGAATCTGGGTTTCGACGCGCTGATCCCCAGCCTGCAAGCCAAGCGCATCGATTTCATTATGAGCGGCATGCTTGATACGCCGGCGCGCCAGAACAAGGTAGATTTCGTCGATCACATCGTTTCCGGCTCGGCCATGCTTCAAACCTCGAACGCGTCGAACGTTCTGACCTCGGTTGACGACGCGTGTGGATTGCGAGTGTCCGTGAGCCGCGGCACGGTGGAAGCCGCCTCGGCCGAAAAGCTCAAGGAAACCTGCGAGGCCGCCGGAAAGAAGGCGCCGGAAATCCAGACGTTTCCGGACAAAAACGCGCAATTGCCGGCACTTTCCAGCGGACGCAGCGACGTGGCTCTGGGGGGGATGGAATACTGGGGCGAGGTGGCGGCGAAGCACCCCGATCAGTTCCAGGTCGTAGGCTCTTCCTTCAATGCGGGACCATGCGGGATCGCCATTGAAAAGGGTTCCGAACTGGGTCCGATCATCCTGCAGACCATGAATGAGATGATCGCGGACGGCACCTACGCGGCGCTCCTCGACAAGTACAAGTTTCCGGCGGGATCGCGGGTCGAGAAGGCCGTGATGAACGGTAAACAATGATGAAAAACACGCGAGCCGTTGGAATGGCACCTCAGGCAAAACTATCGGATCGCGACCTTGCCAATGCCGTGCTGCTACTGCGGCGGAGAACCGGCACCTGGGTCGCGGCGGTGTTCGTCATCGCCATGGCCCTTGGCATGGTCAATTCGGTCGTTAACAACCCCCGCTTCGGCTGGGATGTGGTGGGAGACTATTTTTTCTCAGACATGATACTGCGTGGTCTCTGGACAACAATCGTGCTGACTGTCATCGCGATCACGATATCGATCGTCATCGGCTTTATCGTGGCGCTCGCGGCTTTGAGCGGCAACATCGTCCTGTCGAGCGTCGCGAAGTTCTACATTTGGTTGTTCCGATCCATACCGATGCTCGTTCAGATCATCTTCTGGTACAATCTGGCGGCACTCTACCCGACGATGAGCTTCGGACTGCCATTTCTGCCCCCACTGGTGGAGATCGACACCAATAGCGCCATTACCGTCTGGAGCGCGGCAATCATCGCCCTGTCCCTGAACGAGGGCGCGTTCATGGCCGAGATCGTGAGGTCAGGCCTTCTGTCCGTGGACAGCGGGCAGCGCGAGGCGGCGAGGTCTCTCGGAATTTCCGGGTGGAGCACCTTCTTCAGGATCATATTGCCCCAGTCGATGCGCGTCATCATTCCCCCGGTCGGAAACGAGACGATCTCGATGCTGAAGTACACGACCCTGGTCAGCGTGATTTCGCTGCCCGAACTGCTGTACACGGCGCAGCTCATCTCTTCCCAGAATTTCGAAGTCATTCCGATGCTCCTGGTGGCCAGCGGCTGGTATCTCATCTGCACGACCATCCTCATGCTTGCCCAGCACCGGATCGAACGCCACTTCGCGAGGTCGACCGTCCGATGAACACAACCGTAACCAATCCTATTCGGGCACGAGGCATCCGGAAGGCGTTTGGGCCTCTGGAGGTCCTGAAGGGGGTCGATCTCGACCTCGCTTCTGGGGAAGTCGTCTGCATCCTGGGGCCTTCAGGATCCGGCAAGAGCACGTTTCTCCGGTGTCTCAACCACCTTGAAAAGCCGGATGCCGGCCTTGTCGAACTTAACGGCGAGCCGATGGGCTACAGGCCGGAGGACGGCAAGTTCCGCGAGTTGAGCGGACGCGCATTACAGAAACAGCGCGCGACAATTGGCATGGTGTTCCAGCGCTTCAATCTTTTCCCGCACCTGTCCGTTATGCAGAACGTGATGGAAGCGCCGCGCAGGGTCCTTAAGCTTTCTCGCAAGGAGGCCGCAGAGCGAGCCAGACGCCTCATTGAACGGGTCGGCCTGGCGGAGAAGCTGGATACCTATCCGGCCGCTCTGTCAGGAGGTCAGCAGCAGCGGGTTGCGATCGCACGCGCCTTGGCGATGGAGCCGTCGGTCATGCTCTTCGACGAGCCGACATCGGCGCTCGATCCTGAACTCGTCGGCGAAGTGCTAGATGTCATGCGATCCTTATCAGAGGTCAGTGCGATGTCCATGATCGTCGTCACGCACGAGATCAGCTTCGCGAAGAGCGTCGCCGACCGCGTCATTTTCATGGATGGTGGCGTCATCGTGGAACAGGGCAAGCCCGACGAGGTGCTTTCACGTCCAACCCAACAACGTACCCAGGCCTTTCTGAGGCGAATCCTGGAATAATCATCAACAACACGAGGAAACTAAATGAGCCTACTCCCCGTCCACCAGACATTTCTAGGTTCTCCGAGCGCCTCTCGCCCGGAAGATGTTTCAACCCCCTATGCTTTCGTCGGCGTTCCCTATGGCCCTCCCTGCGAAGCCTGGGAGCTGTTCGTGTGCGCTGACGCCGCGGATCATCTCCGCAGGTACACCCATCAGCGGAGCTACGCGAAAAATCCGACACACTGGAATTTCGACCTGAACGAGCCGCAGTTCGAAAGCGGTGTCCCTAACATCACCGACCTCGGAAACATTTCGGAAGACGTCCGCAATCCGGACAAAATCGGCCAGGACATTTCGGAGGTCGTAACGCCCTTGGTGAAGAAGGGTGTTGTCCCAATCCTCGTGGGGGGCATGGATTCGGTCCCTCCCCTCGCCATCGCCTCATTCGTCGGCGTCGAGGACATTAACATTCTCCAGTACGACGCCCACATAGATTTCCGTGATGAAGCCTACGGGCGCCGCGATAGCTTCTCCAGCCCGATGCGGCGTGCCCGCGAACTGTCCTGCGTCAGCCAAGTGGTCCACCTGGGCACGCGCTCGATAGGCAGCGCTCGTAGGGAAGAGGTTGAAGCCACACATAAATACGGCAACCGCATCATCACGGCCTGGGACGTACATGAGCAAGGCGCCCAGAAGCTGGCCGAATCGCTTGATCTCAGCCGCCGCTACGTCATTTCACTCGACTGCGACGGTCTTGATCCCACCATCGCTCCGGCCGTGAATGTGCCGGAGCCGGGTGGCCTCGATTTCGTTCAGGCTGCCATCTTCATCAGACACCTCGCGCGGCACAACAGGATTGCTGGCTTGATCGTAACGGAGATGCAGCCGCGGAAGGATGCCGACAGCGTTACGGCCCTTACCATTACCAGGCTCATCCTGAACCTCGTCGGCCTCCAGCGATCGCCGTCTCGTTGAATTCAACACCTGCGGGAGTTTGACGATATTCGCGGTCGTCACACGCTTTTGCCAACAGTCGCCTCGCGCTCCGGGCGAGGCGGCGGCCGAGCCAAAGGGCACCTGACCTTTCGCTTGAAGTGTAAGCGCTCCTCCCATGCCGCTGATATCGATGTGATGGGCCGCAACGTGGAACGCGCGCCTTGAAGGTCGCGCAATAGCGAAAATTACGGGTCGATTATCTGACATCCTCGTCAGGGAGGAGCTAGGCGTCGTCGCTATCTTCCGGGTAGACGCGCCTTGCCGTAGCGATAGCCTTGCGGTTGGGTATGATATCACGTCGCAAAGAGATAGCAGATATCAGTTTGCGACGACCGCGGCATGCCTGTGAAGGTTCGATTCCTGCCGCGATCGCGATTTGCTATATACAAGGTCTCGTACACTTACCACTCCTTTAGCAGCCGTTTACAACCGCAAGACAAACCCTCTCCGTTGCACGCCGGGGTGGGGACCGCCGGAAGGATCAACATTCGCAACGGCCGCACTGAGATCGCCAAGGATCGTGGCCAGGGCCGCGACGGCAACATACAGCCCGAAATCACCCACCCGAGCGCCGGAAAGCGGAAGCGCGCGCGATCGATGTCATTGCTCTTGTCTCCCCAGAGCCTCTATGCGCGCGCATCGGCGACAATCCAGCCGGCCGCTTTTTCCGCGATCATCAGCGTCGGCGCGTTGGTGTTGCCGCTGGTAATCTTCGGCATGATGCCCGCGTCGGCGACGCGCAGCCCCTCGATGCCGCGCACCCTGAGACGGCTGTCCACCACTGCCATCGGATCGTCGTCGCGACCCATCTTCGTCGTCCCGACTGGATGAAAGATGGTGTTGGCGATATCGCCCGCCAGCCGCGCCAGTTCCCCGTCGCTCTTGAACTGCAGGCCGGGCTTCCACTCCTCAGGCTGGTATTTGGCCAATGCCGGCTGCGACACGATCTTGCGCACTTGCCGCAGGCTTTCGGCGGCAATTTTGCGATCTTCGTCCGTGCTGAGATAGTTCGGCGCAATCGCCGGGGCGTCCGATGCCTTATCGGAGCGAATACGCACACTTCCGACGCTGGTCGGGTTGAGATTGCAGACGCTTGCGGTGAAAGCGGGAATGCTGTGCAAAGGTTCGCCGAAGGCGTCGAGACTGAGCGGCTGGACGTGATACTCCAGATTCGCATGCGCCTGGCTATCGTCCGACCGGGTAAAAGCGCCGAGTTGCGACGGCGACATACTCATGGGACCGCTGCGCTTCAACGCATATTCGAGCCCGATCATCGCTTTTCCGAACAGGCTGTTGGCGAGCGTATTCAACGTTTTCGCATTGCCGACCTTGAACACCGCGCGGATCTGCAGATGGTCCTGAAGATTTTCCCCGACGCCGGGCAGGTCATGCGCGACCTCGATGCCATGACGCTTGAGCAATCCGGCTGGGCCGATCCCCGACAATTGCAGGATTTGCGGCGAGCCGATCGCGCCGGCGGACAGAATGACTTCCTTGCACGCCCGGACCTCGGCGCTCTGGCCCCGCCGCCGAACCACGACACCGGTGCAACGTTTGCCACCGGACGCCTGCGCATCAAGGATCAGCCGCTCGACATGGGATTGCGTCCAGATCGTCAAGTTCGGGCGGTTCTTCGCTGGGCGCAGGAAAGCCTTCGACGTGTTCCAGCGCCAGCCTGAGCGCTGGTTGACCTCGAAATAGCCGACGCCCTCGTTGTCGCCGCTGTTGAAATCCTCCGAGCGTGGAATGCCGGCCTCAACGGCAGCCTCGGCGAAGGATTCGAGGATGTCCCATTTGAGCCGCTGCTTTTCGATCCTCCATTCGCCGCCGTGGCCATGCATGTCGGAGAACCGGCTGTTGCCGCCGGTCTTCGGATCCGCGCCGTTGTCCAGGCGGTAGTGGTCCTCATGCACCTTGAAATCGGGCAGGCAGTTCTGCCAGGACCATGCATTGTCCCCCGTCGCCGTCGCCCAGCCGTCGAAGTCGCGCGCCTGGCCACGCATG
Source organism: Hyphomicrobiales bacterium (assembly GCA_900472625.1). Lineage (GTDB taxonomy): Bacteria > Pseudomonadota > Alphaproteobacteria > Rhizobiales > Rhizobiaceae > Rhizobium. The sequence continues at coordinate 17,188 of UCIT01000028.1, forward strand.
TAGATCATGCCGTTGATGGAGGAGCATCCGCCGAGCGTCCTGCCGCGCGGATAGCGTAGTGAGCGCCCGTTCAGGCCGGCATCCGGCTCGGTTTTATAGAGCCAGTCGGTGCGTGGATTGCCGATACAGTAGAGATACCCGACAGGAATATGGATCCACGGATAATCATCCTTGCGGCCCGCTTCCAGCAAAAGAACGTGCGTCGCCGGATCGCGGCTGAGGCGGTTGGCGAGCAGGCAACCTGCGGAGCCACCACCCACAACAATATAATCAAAAGCAGCGTGGGAAAGGAGGGAAGCGTTGCGCGTCATCGTGCTGCCCGCCTGGTCCCGTGGAACAACGCACAATTAAAAGCTTCAACATCTTGCCGTGGCATGCCAGCCTCCCTGCCTACATTGTTTAAAGCCATAGCGGAGGTTCAGCCAGAAAATCCAATGACAAATGATAGAAGGCATTATAAATGAAACTAATATGATCCAGTCTATTGACCTGAGGACATTGAGGGCATTCGTCGCCGTGGCGCGGGAGGGCAACGTTACCCGCGCCGCGGAGCAATTGCACGTCACCCAGCCCGCCGTAACGCTGCAACTGAAACGTCTTGCCGCAGAGACCGGCCTCTCCCTGTTCCGGCGAACGTCCATGGGTTTGGCGTTGACGCAGGAAGGGGCGCTGTTGGCTGCGAAGGCCGAGCAGGTGCTGGCGGCGCTGACGGATTTCGGCCAGACGGCCGGACATCTATCGACACGCATCCGAGGGAAATTGCGTATCGGCACGATCATCGACCCGGAATTCACCCGGTTGGGGGCGTTTCTGAAAGCGCTTCTCGAAAGCGGACCGGGCATAGAAACCACGCTCCGCCACGGAATGAGCGGCGATGTGCCGGAAGGCTTGAGACGAAATGAACTCGATGCCGGCTTCTTTCTCGGTGATCCAAGCGACTATGATCCTTCCACAGATATGACCGGGGAGAATGCCGCACCGCTTTTCCATGCCCGCGAACTGGCGCAACTGACCTATCGCGTCGTCGCTCCGCCAGCGCTTGCCGGTTTCCTGCGCGGCGCGGACTGGTCACAACTCGCATCGCTTCCTTGGATCGGCACACCACAGGCATCGGTCCACAATCGATTGCTGTCGCGCCTATTTGCCGATCTTGGCGTCCGGCAAAATATCGTCGCCCAGGTGGATCAGGAGACATCCATGGTCGCCATGGTCCGGACAGGAGTGGGATTGAGCCTCTGCCGAGAGTCGATTGCCCTTCATGAACAACAGGCGCACGGCCTTGTCATCGCTGAAAATGTTAAAATCTCCACGACATTGAGTTTCCTCTGCTTGGATGCTCGCACCCACGACCCGACGATACTGGCCGCCTTAGACGCGATCAGGCGGGCGTGGGGGTGATTTCCTGCGTCCTGGGTATTATTCTTTAGTTAGACAGCAGGTTTCACCGAAGAGAGCGAAGACAAGGAGAAACCTGCACAGAGAGGGGGCGGCCCACCTGCTTTTGGCGAAAGTGATTGCGACATAAGAGCCCCTTGTAATATTCCTGTCGCCGCAATGCTGAGAAATGCGGTCTCGTCCCGCGGTTCCTAAAGATCGAAGTGTGTTTCGGCTTCGAAGGTTTTGCGCCGGTATGTACGGACGGCAATAATGGACGGGCCGCCATTTTGAGGTCAGACGGATAAATCGTGGATATGACCGGTGGATCTTAGATCGCGCGCCTGGCGGTCCGCTCAAACCTCGTCTCCAGGTCAGGCAAAACGCCGCTGTCACGACCACAGCAAAAGTTAAGGCCGGGTATCTCAGAGCACTGGTCCGGTCTCATAGTCGTTACCCCAAAGCCGAGTTAGCGATTTTGTGAACAACCGAACACCAAGCTTTCTCAGAAGGCTAACCTGTTGGTGACTGTCTCTCCCAAAAGGTGCCTTCTTTTCTTGGGGACCGACAAAGGCACGTTTCGTGCAATCGCTTTCGATTTCTGTCGGAAGATTACACCGGGGTTGCCTATGACGATAAACCACGAGAAGGATGTAGAAGCGGGCACCGGAGGGCTGAGCCGGCGCGACGTGTTGAAGGGCGGTACGGCACTTGGTGTTCTGTCTGTGACCGGTTTCGGCACCTAGGCGCTGGCGCAGGCCGATCCGCCCCTGCCGGCGGCGTTTCGCACGGAAATCGACGTCGCCTTCCGCGTCAACGAGACGCCGAGTGCACTTGCGCTTGATCCGCGCAGCTCGCTGCTCGACGTGCTGCGCGACCAGCTTGGCTTGGCCGGGGCCAAGAAGGGCTGCGATCACGGCCAGTGTGGCGCCTGCACCGTGCATGTCGATGGCCGCCGCGTTGCCGCCTGCATGACGCTTGCCGTACCGGTTGACGATCTCGACGTCACCACGATCGAAGGGCTTACCAAAGGTGACAACCTGCATCCTATGCAGCGGGCCTTTATTGATTACGATGCGCTTCAGTGCGGCTATTGTACGCCGGGTCAGATTATGGCCGGCTCGCCTGTGTGCGCGAAGGCCATGCTGGTTCGCCGCAGCAGATCCGTGAATATATCAGCGGCAATCTCTGTCGATGTGGAGCCTATCCGGGGATCGTCGCCGCAATTGAGCATGCAGCGCGGGATGGAGGGCTGACAATGAAGCGTTTTGATTATTCTCGCCCGACGGATCTGGAATCGGCTGTTGCTACGCTTGCGGCCGGTGGCGAAGGCACGCGCCTGATTGCCGGCGGAACGACCATGTTCGATCTGATGAAGCTCGGTGTGGAGACGCCCAGCCGCATCGTCGATATCAACAATCTCTCCAAACTGAAAACGATGGAGACGAGCAGCAACTAGCTGCGCCTTGGCGCGCTGGTGCGTATGGCCGATGCCGCCGAGGATGCACGGTTGAAGGCGGAGTTTCCGCTGCTTTCGGATGCTCTCTCGAAGGCCGCCTCCCAACAGCTTCGAAACATGGCGAGCCTCGGCGGAAACCTGCTGCAACGTACCCGCTGCGCCTACTTTCGTCACGGGGCACCGTTTGCCTGCAACAAGCGCAATCCGGGCTCCGGCTATGCCGCGATCGATGGCGCTAACCGTTCGCATGCGCTGTTCGGCGGCTCCGATGCCTGTGTAGCGGCCTATCCCGGAGACTTTGCCGTTGCACTGATCGCCATGGACGCGCTGATCGATGTTGCCGGACCGCGAGGACCTCGAACTATCCCAATCGCCGAGCTGCACCGGCAGCCAGGCACCGAGCCGCAGCACGATGCCACACTGTTTTCCGAAGAGATCATCGTGCAGATCCGGGGCCAGCCGATCGCGCTAGTTCTAGCGGAAACGCTGGAAGTGGCGATCGATGCGACAGCCCTGCTCCAAGGCAGTTATGAGGAACAGCCATTCGCCGCGACGATCGACAGCCCACTCGCCGAGCCTATCGCCCAGGCGGAAGCGCCTATGCGGTATCCGCTGGACGATATCTCCGTCGGCGATGCGCCTAGCAAAAGGCTCGGCATCTGCCGTGCCAGCGACTGAAGCTGCTTGCGATGCTTTGATGCAGGCATTGGCAGAAGCTGGAGTGAATCTTTCCGCCTCACTGCCTCTTGGTGGAATGGTTGCTCGCAAGGGAGCGGGTCAAATGCAAGTTGAGGCTTTAAGCGTGGCGCCTGGGCAAGAGCTTCAGGTTCTGGGACGGACCGACACCGGTCGCGTTGCGCCGGCCGGTCCCGTACCCGGGCTTTGTCGCGTTTAGCTACGCAGCGCATTCGTTGAAGTGCATGTGGAAGGCTCGACCGGACGCATCCGCTGCCGAGCGTCGTCAGCATGTTTGATTGCGGGCGCGTGCTGAGCCCACGCACGGCGCGCAGCCAGGCAATTGGCGGCGTCGTTTGGGGCATTGGCGGCACGCTCCGGGAAGGCGCTGAGACGGATGCGCGCTATGGCGGTGTGATGAACGGCGATATCGCCGAATATCTAAATCCCGGTGAACGCCGATATCGGCTCGATCGAGCCAGGCTTTATCGATGAGCCAGATTTCCAGGTTAACAGATCCGGTGTGAAGGGGCTGGGTGAGGCGGTCATGGCCGGCGTCGCTCCGGCAATCACCAATGCCGTCTACCACGCAACGGGCATTCGTGTTCGCAATCTGCCACTTCGCCTTGAGGCGCTCCTCGAACCGCAGGTCTGATGATTCTGCGACCCAAAAAATCGGGTTTAGCGGACAATTGGCACTTACCAGAAGGTGCCTGCTTCCCAAAAGAGAGTATTGCGCTTAGCCTTCCTTGTATGCAGACGACACTCAAGAGGAAAAAACCATGGACTTTTCTAAAGCAACAATTCTCATCACCGGGGGCAATTCCGGCATTGGCCGGGGCCTGGCGGAAGCGCTCGCAGCCCGAGGCGCGAAAGTTATAGTAACGGGCCGCAACACTGCATCGTTGAAGGCAACGCTCGGCTCCAATCCCGGCATGGCAGGCTATGAACTTGACGTTAGCGATGCAGAAGCGATCAAGCGTTTCGCATCGCTGGTAACTGCCGAACATCCCAATCTCAATGCAGTGATCCACAATGCCGGGATTATGGAAGTGGAGAAGGCGTTGCCCGGCGCACTTGACCTTGATATCATCGAACGCACGATTGCGACCAACCTTTTGGGGCCGATCCGGCTGACGGCCGCCCTGCTGGCGCATTTCAGCGTTAAGCAAGAAGCGGCGATCGTCACGGTCTCGTCGGGTCTCGCTTTCGTGCCGCGCGCCGACACGCCGACCTACGGAGCAACCAAGGCCGCGATCCATTCCTGGAGCCAGAGCCTGCGCCACGAATTGCGTAAGACGAACATCGCAGTGGTCGAGGTCGCCCCGCCATTGGTCGCAACCGAGCTGACGCCTGGCCAGTCCGCCAACCCGCGCGCCCTACCGCTTACCGACTTCGTGACGGAATCGATCACGCTTCTCTGCGCTGATCCGACACCGGCGGAAGTTCTCGTGCAGCGCGTTATGCCGCAGCGCACCGCCGAGCAAACCGGCAACTTCGAGGCCGTTTTCGGGATGATCAACCCGGGCTGAGTGTTGCCGGTCAAACTTCGAAAGACATCCCTGAATGACGCACTACCCTGCTGCCAAACACCTGATCGGCGCCATTCTGGGCCTGTCGCTGACGTCGTTCGTACCAATTGCCTTCGCGCATCACGGCTTCACGAGCCGATATGATATGGGCAAGCCGGTCTGGATCGAGGGGACGGTCGAGCGCTTCTATTTCGGTAACCCGCACTCGGAGATCACCGTGAGGATTGCTGCCGATCTGGTAGTCCCGCAACCGGCGCCGACGCTCGGGCCGGCTTCTTCCTTCCTTAGCAATGCGGCTCTACATGTGCCGCAGGATCTGCGCGGCAATACCGTCGAACTGGAATTGCCGCCGACTTCGCAGTATGTCGGCCTTGGCGACCGGGTAGCCGTCGGCGACCGGATCGCCGCTGTCGCCGTCCGCAATTGCGAGGCGCCGTATCAGTTGAACGTGCAGTGGCTGCGGCTGGCGGACGGCAGTATCGAAAGCCGTCAGGCGGCAATGAGCTACATGGTCGAGCAATGCTGATCGATGTGTTTCGTATGATCGAGGACCTTGGCTTCATTGCTCAGGTCAGGTCCTCGCTAACCCTTTACGCAACAGTGAACGCTCTGCACATCTTGGGACTGGCGACCCTCATAGGTGCGGTGCTGACCTTCGACCTGCGCGCTTCCGGTCTCTGGAGGCGCGACCACTGGCGGGAGGGGCTCGATGTGGCTATCCCTGTCGCAGCGATGGGACTAGCACTGGCGATCGCCACCGGCATCATCCTGTTTGCCGTGCGCGGCAGCCATTACGCAACAATGCCGGTATTTCTCGTGAAGATCGCAATCCTCCTCGTCGGTCTCGTCAATATCGTCATCTGCCACGGCTTCATTCGCCGCAGCCGTGCCGAACTACCTACGCTCGCAATTCGCATCAGCGCCGCGACCTCGGCGCTCACCTGGATATCCGCACTGTTTGCCGGGCGTTGGATCGCGTTTGCGGCTTAAGGAGAAGGAGGCCAGACATGATGGAAAAGACCAGACGAACTATGCTCAAGGCGCTGCTAGCCGTCCCGCCGTCCCTGGTGCTTCTCCCAGACAGTACCCTAGCGCAGACTGCGGATCTACCGCTGACACCGAGCTGCGCCGGGCGCGAGGACGAAACGCTACAGCAGACGCAAGGCCCCTACTATCGCCCGGATGCACCTCTGCGTTCGAGCCTCGGACCGGCCGCGGCCGGACAATCCCTCTTTACCCTTTGCGGCTTCGTCATCGACACGAGCTGCAATCCGGTGCCCGGTGCGATCGTCGAAATCTGGCATGCAGATCACGAGGGCAACTACGACAATCGCGGCTTCGGCTTGCGTGGCCACCAGTTAACCGATGCTAAGGGACGCTGGGGTTTCGACACGATCATGACGCATCACTATTCCTTGCGCACGGCCCATTACCATTTTCGGGTAGAGGCGCCCGGTCGGCCACTGCTGACGACACAGCTCTACCTGCCAGATCACCCACGCAACGACAAGGACCAATTTTTCGATCCGCGCCTATTAATGGTCCTGGACCGGACAAAAGCAATCGGCCGGTTCAACTTCGTCCTCGCCGCCTGACAGGAAGGGGTTTCACAATGATCCGCTATGCAATGTTCGTCTTCGCCGGCAGCCTGGTTGCCGCTGCGCCATCCCATTCTCAGTCCCGGCCGGCTGAGAACATTATCCGCGACCTATCATCCGCTCTGTTGTCGCGGGAGGTGTCGATAACGTTGAAACTCTTCGACCTTGACAAGGGCGGCTATGCATAGACCTTTGACGGCACGCTGGTGACGGCGCCAAAATTCGAAACGTGGTTGCGTCGGGATATTCTTGAAGCCGGGCGCGTCTTCATCATCGATGACATCTCGGTTCGCGGAACGGACATCCATGTCTAGGCGACCTACGGGATCGGTCGGCCGCAAAGCAAGCGCTTCTACCTATTCCGGCTGTCTGCGAACAGAAGGATAGTGGAATGGCGGATCAGCCATCCTCCGGCTTTGCCGTAGGTGCTAGCCATGCTGACCCCAAGCCCTTCTCATTCCGGAACGGTCTTTCCGACGCCGATCGCTGCGTTGTCGACCGATGATATCGGCGACATCTTCAACTTTGTCGTTGAGGCCTTCTCGGCCCGGAAGGCTGTCGCTCTCGCCACGCTCGTCGAAATCCGAGGTGGTGATGCGCGCACATTGGCGCACAGATGGCGATCAGCATCGACGGGCGCTATTGCGGCTATATCTCCGGTGGATGTACCGAGGCGGCGGTAGCTGCAGAGGCGCTGTTAGCACTAGCCGAAAAACAGGGATCGGAGAGTGGCATTCGGGCATGGGTCGCCCACATTCGACATCGTGCTTCCTTGTGGCGGTGGACTGACAATCATAATCCATTTGGTCAGGCAGATCGAACAAGATCGCCGCGGTTCTTGCCGCGCGCGCATCGCGACATTCGACGGGACTTCGATATTCACCTTCACGCCAGATGCTGACGGTCTGTCTCGATAGGGGAAACCGGCTGGGATAGCGAGGATTTCGTGATCGCCCACAGGCCATCGACACACGGCTGGTCGTCTGCGGCCGCTTGAGTCAAAGACGACGGCAAAAATGACCGCGGTGAGCGGTTACGACGTCGTGAGATTGACCCTTCCAGTGATCCTCGGATGCTTGTCGAGCACGTCGATGCTTACAGTGCCGTGGTGCTGCTTTGCCCTGACCTCGATGCAGAGGGGGCCTTCTCAAGGCAGCGCGGGCCGCGAGGCCGTTCTATCTCGGTGCATTGGGTTAGCAGACGGACGCATGCCAAACGGACCGATTACCTGAGGACACAGGGTTCGGATGGATGTCGATAGGATCGAGGCACCGAGCGGGCTATTTCCGAAAGCCCGTGACGCCAATGCGCTGGCGCTTTCGGTGCTCGCCGATGTGGCGGCCTGCTTGCAGGAGAGCCCAGGCAGTCCATTTCCAGATTAAAATGTAGATGACCGACATGAGTCATCTGTAAAGCGATCGACGCATTCCGCTCGGTGCGGGCAATCCGCGCCAGTCCTGTTGCGATCAATGCAGCCTATTACTTGCTCGGCATCACCAGCCGGGGGGCGGTCGCGGAATTGCGAGCCGAACTCGACACATGGTCTGCAGGTCAGGACGAGCGAAGCAAGCAAATTCCCACCCACGGCCAACGGGGTTTTTGTCGAGTTGTCAGGCCTCCCGGTCGAAGGTCGCGCGCGCGGCGTCAACCGCTTTATGATTTTCGACAGCCCAGATCCAGACGTTACAGAAGGCTGCACTGAGTGTCAGGCCGAGAGGCGAGAGACTATATTCGACCTTCGGTGGAACACAGGCATACAGTTTACGGACGACAAGTCCGTCTCGCTCCATCCGTCGCAGCGTCTGCGTCAGCATCTTCTGGCTAATGCCGCTGACATGGCGGGCGATCTCCGAGAAGCGCAGCGTACCCTCATCCCAAAGCGTGTCGAGAATGACGACGGTCCACTTGTCGGCGAAGCTCGAGATCATTTCGCGCACGAGCCCTTCAATGTTCGGATCAACATCCTGCGGGTAGTCGCGCGCTTTGTAGGTCTGCGCACGTCTGAGATCATCGGCGGAGTAGGAAGAGGCATGGGATTTTTTCATGCCTCGACCATAAATAAGAAACTAACGCACTTAAAGAGACGATCTTCACTCCGTCGGACCCTAGCGGGTTTGGGTCACGAACGGACGTATGTTAGGCAGCGTCCATGAGCAAGGCCCGGTTTACCGGACCCTCGCGTCGCGTTCAGCCACGCTTTGCGAGCCACCGAGACGCGGCTGGGCGTGCGCCTAGTTGAGCGCACAGCAAGAAGCGTCCGCCTCACCGATGCCGGCTCGCAGCTCGCGGAACGGATCGGCCCCTCCATGGCAGCGATCAACGAAGCGGTTGACGAACTCTAGGACATGGCGACCCTCCCATCGGGCCGGGTGCGGGTGACGACAATGGAGTATGGTGTTCGGCTACTATTCGAGCGCGGCCTCGCGCAATTCTTAGATAGCTATCCTAAGATCGAGATCGAGCACTCGGTCGATATGGCGCTTGTCGATCTTGTCGAGTCAAATTTTGATGTTGGAATTCGTTATCGCGGCGATGTACCCGGGGACATGGTCGCCATTCCTATTGGTTCGCCGGTGGCATTTGTTGCCGTCGCGTCGCCGGCCTATCTGGCGAAATCTTCACAACCTCAACGACCAGCTGACCTCTTGAAGCACCAGTGTATCCGTCAACGAATGGCTAGCGGCGCGAAACACCGGTGGTCCTTTCAAGACGGGGGGCGGAATGTGACGATTGACCCACCCGGTCGCCTCACCGTCGAAAGTATCAAGAGTACAGTCACGGCCGCAGTCCGAGGAGCGGGAATTGGATATCTGCCGCGGCACCACGCCGCCGACCTGATTACGTCAGGTACACTCATTGTTCTGCTTGATCGATTTTCATCCACCTTCGATGGCCACTGCTTGTATTACAAGGCTACCAAACAGCCGACGCAGGCATTCGCCGCCTTCATCGATTATATGCGCGGACGACATAATGAGCGTGCTATAGGGAGCTGCCGGAATGTGAGGTGAACCCTATGGGGGTAATCCACCTATATGAACGCAGTTCACCTAGCCTGATTATCAGTGCTTAGGCCAGAGGGCCAATCGTGCCTAAGGCATATAACAAACGAGCTTCTTGCCGCGCGACGATCCTCTCGAAAACGCCGGGATCGCTCGTCGCTTGCGATAGCACGATTGCGCCTTGGATGCCTGACACCGTTTCCTCTGCGAGTTCACCGGCTTGCACCGCCGGGACGTTACCTGCTTCTAAGCATTGGGTTAGTGCCAAGATCCACCGATAGAAATAGCCCGTGATCGCAGCTGAGAAGGCGCTACTGGAAGCGCCCAAGTTGGCCGACTAAACAGGCTTTTGCTCCGGAATGAAAATTGGCCGTCACCTCCTTAAGCATATGAGGGACCGCTTCTTCGGGATTTCGGGCTCTTTCAAGCGGCAGGAAAATCCTGCTCTCGAACCAGCTCTCAATGTGGGCGAGGACTGCCTGCAACATTTCATCTTTCCCGCCTGGAAAGAAGTTGTAGAGGCTCCCTTTGCCAAGGCCGGTCGCGGTGGAAACCGCCGACAAGCTGGCTCCTTCGAAACCATGCTGGCGAAATACCTCTGCCAAGGCCGGTACAGCCTGAGCACGATCAGTTATGGCTCGTTTCGCGTTCAAAGCCCTAGGTCACTCAACGGAGGATGGTTGTCACGCCGACGACTGAGTTGCCCATAGAGCTTGCGCTCGCCCTCAGCAATTGGAAAATTGGAAGATCATTTATCGAAGCTAATCGCCGTGACATCAAACCGGTCTGGTCAAACTCCCAGTTCTCGTTTTCTTAGAAGCTGGATGGGGGAGCGGCGGGCGGGACATGACCTCCAACGATAGTTGTACCGATCAGTGGCGGCAAAGCCATCGCGCCTCACTTCCGAGCAAATCTCGGCGGAGCACTCATAATCGACAAGCGGCGTAATGGCCTTTTCGGCCTACGCGCAACCAAGTTTGCGGTGGAAGGATTGTCTGAGGGCTGTGGCACGAGCTGGGCAGGTTGGGTCAAAATCGTGGAGCCCGGACTAACCAAGACGGACTTCGCAAGCCGATCCATTGAGGTTCTCGATTATTCAGCGCTGCCTGACTATGCGCCCATGATGGAGGCGATCAACACCACACGTGAACGAAACGCTCGGCGTGCAAGCACACCTGAGGCGGTTGCGGACATGACTTTCGAAGCCGCGAATGACCCAAGCGACAGTCTCCGCTATCTCGTGGGCGCGGACGTAAAGCAGCTCTGGCGGTTGCGTCGGTGGCTTGGGGACCAAACGCAAATTCGCATCCTACGTCGCCTCTTCAAAGCGCTGATCAGGAGAGTAAATCATGCAGGCGTAGTGGTTCTTCTTTCAATATTGATAAGAATCTCGGTCATACGCAGCGCTACTCAAGCCGGATCAACGCCAAACCGCCTGATCCGTCGCCTTAAATGAATGTCACAGTCAAAGTCTAGACAATCGCTGATGTATGAGAGCGAGAATCTCACGCGCGAAATCCATCTCCTCTGGCGCTATCCCGGCTGCTGCATAACGGGCGCATTGGTTTTGAACTGCTTGTATTGACGACAAAGCTGCTACTCCCTCGGGAGATAACTCAAGAAGCTTTGCGCGGCGGTGCGCTGGATTGGGACTGTAGCGACACAAGCCATCCTCTACCAAAAGATCAGCAACACGCTGGACACTCTGGCGCGTGTGTCCAAGGTATCCTGCTATCGCGGCAACAGATGCGGGATTATTCTCAATTATACTCAGAACTTGGGTGCGAGCGAATGTCTGGCCCGCTGGCTTAGCAGATGCGTTCCCTACCGCCTCCAACAGCGCGGCGGTTTGAGCGATCTGGTCGATCAAAGCGGTATAGGCGCGGCACGCCGCTTCGGGATTGACAGCATGCTGTCGTTTCTCTATATCGTTCTTCATGACAGCATACTGTCATTTATGTTTTAGCTTCGCAATGCCCTGAGGGATTTAACATGTCCGACTTTGAGAATTTCGCTCCCATAGCCTTTGAAGAGGTAGATCCGAGTGTTCCCTATGAAAGCCAGCTTCGATCCGGTTATAGAGGTGAGGTCACCCTGATAGGGACCTATGTCTTTGCAACTGATGTAGCCCTTGAAGGGTTTCTGACGACCTTTCCCGCACATGCCGATTTCATGAAAAGCAAACCGGGCTTCCAGTCTGCGCAACTCCATCGAGGAATTGATGGAGCAAGGGTGTTGATTATCTACGCAGACTGGGACTCTCCCGCCGCTTTCCACGCAGCCTTCGCGGCAGAGGAAGCCCTACTTGCGGAGCGTCAGGCGAAACATATCCAAAACAACCCAAGCACACCTCCAGCTATCATCGGCCGGCGTGTGCTGGTCGAAAAGATTTTCGAGAGATATTCATTATGAAAATCCATCATGTCGTCAGTCTCTGGCTGGAAGATAACTCCTCGGAGGTTCATCGGGAATTGGCAAAAGCTGCTAATCAACTAAGAAACATTCCAGGTGTGCTTTCAGCGGGTTTCGGAGCAACCATAGATGTTAGCAACCACAACGCACCTCAAGCGGCATTGTTTATTATCTTTGAATCACCAGAATCACGCGATCACTATATGCCCCATCCCCTGCACAAACGCATGATCGCGGCTGTCCAAAAACGTGCCACGCGCGTCGAACCACTTTTCGTTCAGGATATCCTCAATTAGGACACTCGCCTGGACGGGATCAATGCCGCCGCGCAAGCTCGCAAAATCACTCTCGGTTGCACTCCGCTGGAACAGCGGAGACATCAATGGAAGGCTGCGACATTCGCCAGTCCGAACAGGAGAAAGCTGAGCTTCGCGAGGAACGGTTTGTCTCGAACTAATGCATCGGGCGTAGCCGAGCGGTTGTAAGCGCCGTCTCCGCCCCATTGGATTGGCTGTATTTTGAGGCTTGCTGGGTGTGCGAGAAGGTTTCCAGGATTATCTGGAGATTTGCGTGGCAGATGATAGATTTGTTGGTCGCTACGATGATCTCAGCCTGTCTCCGGACCGTCCGCCAGAGGTTGTCAAAGCCTTTGCGGCGATGCAGTTAGAGCTATCGGTCGAGCTCGCTGCACGTCAGCATGAGCAGGCTGTGATGGCCGAAAAGGACGCGTTCATCTCCGAGTTGAAGGAACTGATCGAGAAGCTTGAGGGGCATGTTCACGACTATCGGCGCACGAAGTTCGGGCCGAAAACGGAAAAGCTAGATCCGGCGCAGATGGAACTGGCGCTGGAAGATATTGAAACGGCGATCGCCGAACACAGGCGCGGATCGCCGCCGTCGAGAAAAAGATCGAAGCCAGCACATCCGATCCGGAAAAGGCCGCTCCTCGCAAGGAGCGGAAGGCCCGTGCACTAGCCGAACACCTGCCGCGGGTCGAGCGCGTGATCGAGCCCGAGAGCATCGCTTGTCCCTGCGTTGCGGCAACATGGTCCGGATCGGGGAGGACCGGACGGAACGGCTCGACCGCGTCCCGGCGCGCTACGAGGTGATCGTCACGATCCGCCCGAAACACGCATGTCCTAAGGGTCGAACGGGCGTCGTCCAGGCCAGAGCGCCGGCGCACCTCCCGGAAGGAAGCTGGCCGACCGAAGCACTACTGGCGGAGATTGCCGTCTCCAAGCATTCCGAACATATGCCGCTGAACCGACAGGCTGAAGTCATCGCGCGACACGGGGTGCCGATCGACCGCACGGTGCTGGCCGATTGGATGGGGCGCACGGGCAGCGAAATAGCACCGGTGGTCGACCACATGGCCAAACGGCTGCTGTGGAAAAGTACGCGGCTCTATGTCGATGAGACAACAGCTCGGTTCTTGATCCGGGACGAGGCAAGACGAAGACCGGTTATCTCTGGGCCGTGTTGCATGACGACCGCGGCTGAAATGGCTCCGCGCCGCCGGGCGTGGTGTTCCATTACCGGCCCGGGCGTAAAGGCGAATATGCCGTTGAAATCCTCGACGGGTTCAACGGGACAATCTAGGTGGATGCCTACGGTGGCTATTCGCACCTCGCCACGTCGGACCGGATGGGTGGCGTTCCCTTGTCACTGGCTTTCTGTTGGGCACATCTATGGATGCCCCCGACTTTGCAAGGCCAAAAAGCATAGTTGGCGAACCTGCGGCTGCGGTCATCTATTCGGCCTCTACAGGGAGCCGCACCCTGCGACCCACGGCCTTGATGGTTGATCCATAAACCAGCTCCCAATCACGCGACGCGAACTCATGGTTCGATGCGCCCAACGGGCTCTGCTGGTTCCCGGTTAGCCCGGCTTTGCCATCATTTGCCTTCTATCCTCGCAACCACATCGATCCGATCGGATCGAATTCGGCGATTACGCTGTTCTCATTATTGCGCCTTCTCGTGGGTGCCCATAGGTCCCGCCAAACCTCAGCATGCGAGCGGTTTTGTTGGCAACCGCAACCGCCGCAACATTGGCAGGATGACGATCCCTTAGCTTCGCAAGCCAGGGCGAGGACCGACCACGCCACCGCATGATAGATCGGCTACCATGGATCAACAGCCTCCGCAGATAATCGTCGCCACGTTTGCTGATGCCTCCAAGGCTATCCTTGCCTCCGGTAGAGTGCTGCCTCGGGACAAGCCCAAACCAGGCGGCTAAACGGCGGCCAGATTTAAAGTCGGATCGTTCTCTCATGGAGGATACCAATGCTATCGCCGTCACCACACCGTGCGCCGGTCAGATCTCTCCCAGATCTTACGATTTGATGCATCGGCAGTGACTTGTTCGCGGGCATCCGCGCCCGGCTGATCATATGAGGCATGTGTCTGATCGTATTGCGCGGGATTGGCGGGCAATCGATCGACCCCTCTTCGATAGAGAGACGGGCGTACAGGGGCAGCTGCGGAAATAGCGGCGCCACAGCGAAACGTTTCAGGTGCTTTGTCCGAATAGGCTTCAGACAAATCTTTTGAAACGCGCGTTCCATGCAAGACACTTGAGCCAACGTAGCGATGATCTCGGTGCAGGTAATAGCACAAGGATCACGCCCATGAGCACAATCACATCATCAATCTCTTTAGATGAAATCGGAGCAAGGTTCGGGTATCTTCGAATCCCCCACTCTGTACACGATTCCGCCTACGGGCACATTCGCATTCCCATTGCCGTCAAAAGGCAGGGCGAAGGACCCACAATTCTCCTGGTCGCAGGTGTTCATGGTGATGAATACGAAGGACCTTTGGCGCTCTATAGTCTCATGGGCGAACTCGAGTCGCTCGATATTCACGGTCGGTTGATTGTTCTTCCTTCGGTCAATCATCCCGCTTTCACAGCGGCCACGCGCTGCTCACCGATCGATAGTCTCAATCTCAACCGCAGTTTTCCGGGCGCCGAGCACGGAAGCGTGACGCAGAAAATTGCCGACTATATTGCGAACGAATTGCTCAGCCGGGCAGATTATGCGATCGATATGCACTCCGGCGGTTCATCTCTACAATACCTTCCGCTACTCTTGGCACCCACTTGGTCGGACGCTTCAAAACGTTCCACGATCGCTGGCCTCGTTGAGGCTTTCGGCTCGCCACTCGTCGGCCACTTCGACAGTCTCAAGGCGCTCGACGGAGGAGACAGCGTCTTTGGCAATGTGGCAGACAGGCAGAATTGCCATTTCCTAACCGGGGAATTCGGAGGTGGCTCAACGGTGAACTTGGATGGTCTGCGGATTCTCAGTGGTGGTCTACGACGGGTTTTTCGCCATATCGGGCTAACCAAAGGCGAGATTGGGGAGCCAAGCCAGCATCACACGACGCGTCATTTAAATCTGCACGACCCCGACCTTTTCGCTTTCTCTCCCGTCCACGGGATATTTCAGCCGGAGTATAAGTTGGGCGCCGAACTCGCTCCCGGTGCGCTGGCCGGGAGAATTTTCGACATGACGCAGCCGTGGCTACCTCCGGTGGAGATACGGTTCAAGGCCGGCGGGCTGGCGGTTTGTATTCGCACGTTCGCAGTGGTCAAGCCGGGCGACTGCCTCGGTCACTTGGCAAGCGATCTTTGAACGATTTTCTCAGGATGTGTCCGTAGGGCGTCCTTGGGCAGCGCTGTGATGCCGTTTGATATCATCAAAATAAGGAACGTGCAGTGAGTGAGTCTTATCGAAGTGGTGCGGTAACCCGAATGGCAGAACTCGTTTTTCCCGGCGATACGAACCATCACGGGACCCTGTTTGGGGGTAAGGGTTTCTCGCTTATGGACCGTGCAGCGTTTATCGCAGCAACCCGTCACGGACGCGCGCCGTTCGTGACGGCTTCCTGCGATCGGGTGGATTATAGCGCCCCAGCTCGCCTCGGGAACATTGTTGAACTAACAGCTGAGATTAGGCGGGTTGGCAGAACGTCTCTCTCTGTGGAGGTCACGATGATAGCAGAGGATTTTCTCCGCAACACGCGGCTGACGTGTACGCGCGGAACTTTCACCATGGTCGCTCGGCCTGACGGGCTCGATCCTGAGTGGCGTCTTCCGCCAATGAGGCCCCTAGAAGTCGGGAACGAGAGCGATCTGCAGCTTGCCGATATCGTTTTTGCAGACCAAGCAAACCATCATGGAAACCTATTCGGCGGCGTTGCAATCGCTCAGATGACCAAGGCCGCATTTATTGTTGCGAGCCGAAAGAGTCGCTGCATTACGGTGCTTGCTTCCTCAAACAAGATTGCCTTCAAGGCAGCGGTTCCAGTCGGCTCAATCGTTGAAACGACATCCAAGATATCGGCGATTGGAAGATCTTCGATAACCGTCGAGACCGATTTGTGGTCGGAGGCTCTCAATCGCGAAGATAGACGGCTGACTGCGTCGGCTAGCTTTGTGATGGTCGCCGTCGATGCGAATGGAAGGCCTGTTCCGATTGACCGCCAAACTTGAGCAGCGCTGTTGGCATAGAGCCGCCACGGAACAAGCTAGTGGTTCTGTTTTCGATGATGGTGAACGAAACCGCTCGATAGCCGCACAGTCCCGCTGTACTTTGCGCTTACGCTCTCGCCGTCGCGCGCCGTATGGTACGCCAGGCCGTGGCTTATTAGGGTGTGGGTGCGAGCCGAGCTCTTGGGGCGGTCAACTAACCGTTGCCCAGGCATGCCTGAACAAGCCCGGGGTCAGTCCCGCCATCCGTACAAACTCCCGTGTAAAATGGGCCTGGTCAAAGAACCCAGCATCCAAGGCAGCATCGACCACCGGACTCTGCTCCTTCAGAAGCGTCTTAGCCTTGTGAATGGCGAGCAATACATGGAAATTGTGGACGCTCGTACCAACGTCGGAACGGAAGATGCGCGCAAGATGGCCGGCCGAAACAGCACAACCCGCTGCAACGCTTGCGAGATCTGTTTGCAACGTGTGTCTGGCTGATAATTGATTTGTGACGCGCGCGACAATCGGTCCACCAACCTCATCCCAGATAATCTCGGCCCCCAAATAGAACTCCGAGCGAAAGGCCCAACCCTCGACATCCAGAGGCTCGAACCTATGCAAAGTACCAGCTGGGATCAGGACAGTGTCGCCCGCTTCGACGTCTGTTGAGCCCGATGCAATTCGCAGTCGCGCTCGGCCCTTCGTAATATGCGCGAGCTCATTGCCGAGATGGTAGTGTACTCTGAAATGCCAGGCGTGTCGATCACCCTCGATCACTTCGATCTTCTTGCCGTCCACAAGTCGAACCTGGAATGTCGTTCGAAATCTACTCGATGCGGCAGTCAACGATGTCACTCCTCAAGACACTGATCGCCTCGTCAGAATAGCACGGACGAATGGCCGGCGTGAACAAGAAACAGGTCATTTCCATCCAAGACGGACTCGTGCCGCCAAGTCAAACTTCGATCCTTCAAGAGCCGTGAGAAACGGCCCGTTTTCAATAAATAATTGATAGAGGGAACGACGATGATTGTAAAAACTGGAACTGTTCATATACCGAGCATGTTCTCGGGCAGCCGCCTCATGAAACTCTTTCTGTTTGCTGCTCTGTGTGTGCTCGGAGCCGAACTTATCGGAACAGTTGCAATTCCGCTTGGCGGCAAACTGCAGATAGTGTTGATGCCGCTTCTTTGGGCTCTGCTCATCGGGGCTATATGGGGAATAGCCGGTCCGAGATTGCCCGGACCGCTGCGGGTCGACAGCCACATGCAGGTCATGGCGTCTGCAGTTTTGCAGCCCGCTCTTTTGATTTTCATCGCCAAGCTCGGTCTGCTCGTGGGTGGTAACCTGCCCACGATACTTCAATCGGGTTGGGCACTGGTGTTTCAGGAGTTCGGGCACTTTTTCGGCACGATGATCTTTGGTCTGCCATTGGCTTTGGTGCTGGGGATCAAGAGAGAGGCGATCGGAGCGACCTTCTCAGTTGGCCGTGAGCCTAGCTTGGCTATCATCGGCGGAAAGTATGGGATGGATAGTCCGGAAGGGCACGGTGTACTCGCAGAGTACATTACGGGTACCGTTTTCGGTGCAGCGTTTATCGCGATCTTCGCAGGCCTAATCGCTAGCCTCGGCGTGTTCAATCCACTTGCTTTGGCGATGGGCGCGGGGGTCGGATCTGGTAGCATGATGGCCGCTGCATCCGGAGCAATTGCCGCTCAAGAAACGCCAGAGGTCGCAAAGCAGGTTGCAGCGTTTGCCGCGGCCGCCAATCTCGTGACAGTCACGATTGGCACGTATTTTACGCTCTTTCTGTCACTCCCTTTCACGGTTTGGCTTTACGGCAAGCTTGAGCCATTGATTGGCCGGAAAAGTCACACCGCAAGCTTGCCCTCGGAGCACCAACCGACTGCGGAAACCACGGAAAATGTGCCCTCGCCTTCTGCGGTACATCTGGTTTCAATCTGGATCGTCTCCGGCCTGATGGCTTTGTTTGGAAACTGGTATAACTATAAAACTCTGCCCAATGGCGAAGCTTTGGCTGGGCTGGCAATCATAATGGTGGTCGTAGCAGCCGGTTATGTCGTTTATCGCCTAGCGGCTAACGTGCTACCAGCCGTCCTTTTTGTCTCCTTGTTCGCAATGGCGCTAACTTTCCCAGGCGTTCCTTATGCAGACCTCGTGACATCGCTAACAGGCAAGATCAATTTCCTTTCGCTTGCCACGCCCGTAATTACCTATGCTGGACTCTCCATTGCAAAAGATGTTCCGGTTTTCCGGAGACTTGGTTGGCGGATTATCGTGGTTTCTCTCGTTGCGAATGCCGGAACATTCATGGGTGCCACGCTCATCGCACAGTTTTTTGTCCACCCGCATATGTGACGACTTGCTTGACCCGTCTGTGTCCTGGTCCATGTGATCTCGTCATCCGATGGCCGTAAAAAGTGCGTAAGCCATTGGACGAGGCCAGGGTCATTACAACTGGCCTCGTCCCCTCGCAGCTAAAAATAACTACCTCCTCAAATGATACGGCAAGATTGAGCGCTGGTCGTGATCGAACGACAGTCGACCATTTATAGGTGGGATGGCACGGGCTCCACATTCCGTTCGCTCACAAACGCGGCACGAGATGCCAATTGCGTCGAAGGCCGCCCGATTACCCAATTCCATATTGTCAGCGTAGACAAAGTTGTGAGCATGAGAGATTTCGCATCCTAGAGCCAGAGCATAGTGCTGACGAGGTTGGTGAAAGCCCCGACCACCCTTTACGATCTGGGTCGACAGACAGAGATACCCCACTCCATCCGGCGTCTCTGCCAGCTGCCGAATAATGCGACCTGGTGCTTCGAAGGCCTGATGCACATTCCACAGCGGACAAGCGGCTCCGAAACGTGCGAACTGCAACTTAGCTACTGAATGCCGCTTACTGATGTTGCCCGCGCGGTCAATACGAGCGAAGAATACAGGCGTGCCCTTCTCACCTGGACGCTGCAGTGTCGAGAGCCTATGGCAAATTTGCTCCAAGCTGGCCCCGAAGCGTGCAGTGAGCAGCTCCAGATCGTGCCGAACCTCCTGCACTGTTTGCCTGAAAGTTGAGTAGGGCAACAGAAGTGCGCCTGCAAAATAGTTGAAGAGCCCAATTCGGCAGATTTCGCGGGCTTCTTCAGTTTTGAAGGAAGCTTCTTTCAAAATAGCGTCCGCTTCACCCGCCGCTTCAAACTGAGCAATCTGGATAGCGAGCTGAAAATCGCGCGTTGAGGTCGCGAGGAAAGGGTTCAGCGCCAACGTTCGGCTCGTCGAATCGAAGCGACGAACCACATTGTCATCTCGACCAGTGCGCGTAACCTGGACGCCGTGCTTTCGTTTCAAATATCTGCATAAAACGGTGTAGTTCTCAGTCTCTCCGATCCCGACTTCTCGAGCAAGCCTCTCAGCCTTGAGATCGAGAACGTGAATGTAATTGTCCATGAAGTGGAAGAAGTCTCGGACCTCTTCATAAGGCGTCTCCTCGGTCAGCCCTGTCCCGCGACCAATGGAATGATCGATGCTGGCGAGCTGTTCAGAAGTGTGCCGAAAGGCACGATGCGCCGCAATGAGCGCATGTGCTATTGTCGGCGCATTTTGAACCACCAGCTTCAGATCCTGTTTGGATGGGCTACTAGATGCGAAAATCGGATCCTTAAGCGCTTCTGAAATTGCCGACATCAGACGTTCGCTCTCACCGGCACCAAAGCCCGATAGGTCGATCTTGAAGTTCTCCGCCAAAGACAACAAGACCGTTGCCGAAACCGGTCGCTGATTGTTCTCGATCTGATTCAGATAGCTCACCGATATGCCGATGCGCTCTGCGAATTGAGATTGGCTGGCGGCGCCAGCAACGCGTAGCTCTCGGACCTTGCGGCCAATGTAAAGTTTTCCAGCCATCTTCATCTTTCGCAGATTTGCAAAATTCATTTCACATATTTTGCATTTGCGCAATCTTACCTTTTTCAAATTTCCCAGGATCCATCGCTGAGCTATTCGGTGACAAATTTTTTTCAGGGAGCATTCGTGCGCGAAATTCTTAGCCAACTCGAATCCCGCCGCAATGCCGCCCGCCTTGGTGGCGGCGAGGCCCGGATCGCCACCCAGCATTCTAAGGGCAAGCTCACCGCCCGCGAACGCCTCGACGTGCTGCTCGACGAAGGCTCGTTTGAGGAGTACGACATGTACGTCACCCACCGCGCTACCGATTTCGGCATGGCCGAGAGCAAGGTGCCGGGCGATGGCGTGGTGACGGGCTGGGGCACGATCAACGGCCGTCTGGCCTATGTCTTCTCCCAGGATTTCACCGTGCTCGGCGGCTCGCTGTCGGAGACGCATGCCCAGAAAATCTGCAAGATCATGGACATGGCCGCCCGCAACGGCGCGCCCGTGATCGGGCTCAACGATTCCGGCGGCGCCCGCATCCAGGAAGGCGTGGCTTCGCTCGCCGGCTATGCCGAAGTGTTCCGCCGCAATGCCGAAGTCTCGGGCGTCATCCCGCAGATCTCGGTCATCATGGGCCCCTGCGCCGGCGGCGCGGTCTATTCGCCCGCCATGACCGACTTCATCTTCATGGTGCGCGACAGCTCCTACATGTTCGTGACCGGCCCGGATGTAGTCAAGACCGTCACCAACGAGATCGTCACGGCTGAGGATCTCGGCGGAGCCAGGACCCATACGACCAAATCATCCGTCGCCGACGGCGCCTTCGACAACGATATCGAAGCGCTGCTGAGGATCCGCGACCTGTTCAATTTCCTGCCGCTCAACAACAGAGACAAGCCGCCGGTCCGGCCGTTCCACGACGATCCGGCCCGGCTGGAACAACGGCTCGATTCGCTGATCCCGGACAGCGCCAACAAGCCCTATGACATGCAGGAACTGATCCTCGCCATTGCCGATGAGGGAGATTTCTACGAAATCGCCGAAGGGTTTGCCCGCAATATCCTCACCGGCTTCGTGCGCATCGAGGGCCAGACGGTGGGCGTGGTCGCCAACCAGCCCATGGTGCTGGCCGGTTGCCTCGACATCGACTCCTCGCGCAAGGCAGCCAAATTCGTCCGCTTCTGCGATGCCTTCAACATCCCGATCCTGACGCTGGTCGATGTTCCCGGCTTCCTGCCAGGCACGGCCCAAGAATATAACGGCATCATCAAGCACGGCGCCAAGCTGCTTTTCGCCTATAGCCAGGCGACGGTGCCGATGGTGACGCTGATCACCCGCAAGGCCTATGGCGGCGCCTATGACGTCATGGCGTCGAAACATATCGGCGCCGATGTCAATTATGCCTGGCCGACGGCGGAAATCGCCGTGATGGGCGCCAAGGGCGCGACCGAGATCCTCTACCGTTCCGATCTCAAGGACGCCGAAAAGATCGCGGCGCGGACGAAGGAATATGAGGACCGCTTCGCCAATCCCTTCGTCGCCGCCGAGCGCGGCTTCATCGACGAGGTGATCATGCCGCATTCGTCGCGCAAGCGGATCGCGCGGGCCTTTGCGATGTTGCGGAGCAAGAAGCGGGACAGCTTCTGGCGCAAGCATGACACGATGCCGTTGTAATCGGGTGGGTGAGAAGACGATGATCAAGAAAATCCTGATTGCAAACCGCGGCGAGATCGCATGCCGCGTCATCCGCACCGCCCGCGCCATGGGCATCCAGACCGTGGCCGTCTATTCCGACGCCGACCGCGAGGCGATGCATGTGCGCATGGCCGACGAGGCGGTGCATATCGGAGCGGCACCATCAGCGCAGTCCTATCTCGTGATGGATAGCATCATCGAAGCCATCCGGCAGACCGGCGCCGATGCCGTGCATCCCGGTTACGGTTTCCTGTCGGAGAACCGCGCCTTCGCCGAACGCTTGAGCCAAGAAGGCGTCATTTTCATCGGCCCTCCGGTCGGCGCCATCGAGGCGATGGGCGACAAGATCACGTCCAAGAAGATCGCTGCCGAAGCCGGCGTTTCCACTGTGCCCGGCCATATGGGCCTGATCGCGGATGCCGAGGAAGCAGTGAAGATTTCGTCCGGTGTCGGTTACCCCGTGATGATCAAGGCTTCGGCCGGCGGCGGCGGCAAGGGCATGCGCATCGCCTGGAACGACCAGGAAGCACGCGAAGGTTTTTCGGCCTCCAAGAACGAGGCCAAGAGCTCCTTTGGCGACGACCGCATCTTCATCGAGAAATTTGTCGACCAGCCGCGTCATATCGAAATCCAGGTGTTGGGCGACCAGTATGGAAACACGATCTATCTCGGCGAGCGCGAATGCTCGATCCAGCGCCGCAACCAGAAAGTCGTCGAGGAGGCGCCGTCCTCGTTCCTCGATGAAGCGACCCGCAAAGCGATGGGCGAGCAGGCGGTGCAACTCGCGAAAGCCGTGGGCTATTTCTCCGCCGGCACGGTCGAGTTCATCGTCGATGGCGCCAGAAATTTCTACTTTCTCGAAATGAACACCCGCCTGCAGGTCGAGCATCCCGTCACCGAACTCATCACCGGCATTGATCTGGTCGAGCAGATGATCCGCGTTGCCAATGGCGAGAAGCTTGGCATCGCGCAGGCCGACGTGAAGCTGAACGGCTGGGCAATGGAAAGCCGGCTCTATGCCGAAGACCCCTATCGCGGCTTCCTGCCTTCGATCGGCCGTCTGACGCGCTACCGCCCGCCGGCCGAGGGCGAGCGAGGCGATGGTACGATCATCCGCAACGATACCGGCGTCTATGAAGGCGGCGAGATCTCGATGTATTACGATCCGATGATTGCCAAGCTCTGCACCTGGGCGCCGGACCGGAAGAAGGCGATCGAGGCCATGGCATCGGCGCTGGATGCTTTCGAAGTCGAGGGCATCGGCCACAACCTGCCCTTCCTCTCCGCCGTCATGGCCCATCCGCGTTTCCAGTCCGGCAATATCACCACGGCCTTCATTGCCGAGGAATGGCCGGAGGGTTTTCACGGCATCGCGCCCGATGCCGAGCAGGGACGCCAGCTAGCCTCTGTCGCCGCCTTCATCCACCGCGTCGACGAGGACCGCAAGACGAAAATCTCCGACACGCTGGCCAATCATCCGCGCACTCTGGGAACCGACTTCGTCTCCGTCGCCGGCGAACTCTACTGGACGCAATCAGTCAGCGCGGAGGCCGGTCGCATCGTCGTCGCCTATGAGGACGATATCAGCCACGCCATCGAAAGCGACTGGCGCCCCGGTGCGACGCTCTCCACCTTCACCATCAACGGCCGGCCGATCCCGGTAAAGGTGACCCGCGCCAATACCGGCTGGCGCCTACGCTGGCGCGGCACCGATCTCGTCTATCGCGTTATGGGCCCGCGGATTTTCGAATTGTCGAAATTCATGCCGGTCAAGCAGGCGGCCGATACGTCCAAGCAACTGCTCTGCCCCATGCCCGGTGTCATTACGCAGGTGCTGGTGGCCGAAGGCGACACCGTCGAGGCCGGACAGGCGCTGGCCACCGTCGAGGCGATGAAGATGGAGAACCTACTGAAGGCTGAAAAGAAGGCGGTGGTGAAGTCGGTCAAGGTCCGGATGGGGCAGGGCCTTGCGGTGGACGAGGTAATACTGGAGTTTGCGTAATGGCTAATCAAATCCCCAAAACCGATTGGCAGAAACTCGCTGAACGCGAGATCAAAGCATCCCCCGAAACGCTGACGTGGCAGACACCCGAGGGCATCGCGGTCAAGCCGTTGTATACGGAAGAGGATACCGCCAATCTCGCCCATATCGGCACCCTCCCCGGCCTGTCGCCCTTCACCCGCGGGCCGCGCGCCACAATGTATGCCGGACGTCCCTGGACCATCCGCCAATATGCCGGCTTCTCGACGGCCGAAGAATCCAACACCTTCTACCGCAAGGCGCTCGCTGCCGGCCAGAAGGGCCTCTCCGTCGCCTTCGACCTCGCCACCCATCGCGGCTATGATTCCGACCACGCCCGCGTCACCGGCGATGTCGGCAAGGCCGGCGTGGCGATCGATTCCGTCGAGGACATGAAGATCCTGTTCGACCGGATTCCGCTTGCCGAAATGTCGGTGTCGATGACCATGAACGGCGCCGTCATCCCCATCCTCGCCAATTTCATCGTTACTGGGGAGGAACAGGGCGTCTCCCGCGCCGAGCTGTCGGGCACGATCCAGAACGACATCCTCAAGGAATTCATGGTCCGCAACACCTATATCTACCCGCCCGAGCCATCGATGCGGATCATCGCCGACATCATCGAATACACGGCGAAGGAAATGCCGAAGTTCAATTCGATCTCGATCTCCGGCTATCACATGCAGGAGGCGGGCGCGACGCTGGTACAGGAACTGGCGTTCACGCTGGCCGATGGCCGCGAATATGTGCGGGCGGCGATCGCCAAGAGTCTCGATGTCGATGAATTCGCCGGGCGGCTGTCTTTCTTCTTCGCCATCGGCATGAATTTCTTCATGGAAGCGGCAAAACTGCGCGCCGCTCGCCTGCTGTGGTCGCGCATCATGGAAGAGTTCCAGCCGAAGAAAGCCGCGTCCTCGATGCTGCGCACCCACTGCCAGACCTCGGGCGTGTCGCTGCAGGAGCAGGATCCCTATAACAACATCGTCCGCACAGCCTATGAGGCGTTGTCGGCGGCGCTCGGCGGCACCCAGTCGCTGCACACCAATTCCTTCGATGAGGCCATCGCGCTGCCGACGGAATTTTCCGCCCGCATCGCCCGCAACACCCAGCTCATTCTCCAGCACGAGACCGGCGTCACCAAGGTCGTCGATCCGCTCGCCGGCTCCTATTATGTCGAGAGCCTGACATCGGAACTGGCTGAAAAGGCCTGGGCGCTGATCGAGGAGGCTGCCACCCGCCGCCAGGCCGCAGTCGACCGTGGCGAGGAGGTCATCGTCGGCGTCAACAAATATCGCCTGCCCGAGGAAGCTGTCATCGAAACGCTGGAGATCGACAACCGCGCCGTTCGCGACGGCCAGGTCAAGCGGCTGGAAAAGGTGCGCGCGCTGCGCGATCCCGTCATCTGGCAGGACTGGATCGACCGGATCAAACATGCAGCCCGCACTGGCAAGGGCAATCTGCTCGAGGCCGCCGTCGAGGCTGCCCGCGCTCGCGCCACGGTGGGCGAGATTTCGGATGCGATGCGCGAAGCCTTCGGCGATCATTCGGCCATTCCCGAAGTCGTCACCCAAATCTATGGCCCGGCCAGCGGCAACGATCCCGAATACCAGACGCTTGTAAGCCGGCTAAGAACCCAGATCGACCGGATGGGCAAGAAGCCGAAGATCTTGGTCGCCAAGCTCGGGCAGGACGGACACGACCGCGGTGCCAAGGTCATCGCCTCGGCCTTTTCCGATATTGGCTTCGAGGCGATTGCCGGCCCGCTGTTCCAAACGCCGGACGAAGCCGCCGACCTCGCCATTGAAAGACAGGTCGACGTCGTCGGCGTCTCATCGCTCGCCGCCGGCCACAAGACGCTGCTGCCGGAACTGGTGGAGGAACTGAAGGCCAAGGGCGCAGGCCACATCATCGTTGTCTGCGGCGGCGTCATCCCGCGCAAGGACTACCAGTTCCTGCTCGATCACGGCGTCAGCGCCGTCTTCGGCCCCGGCACCAATGTCGTGGATGCGGCCCGCGCCGTGCTCGATCTGACCGAAGGCCGGCTGCGCAACGAATAGGAACAACCATGCTCGGACGCATCAATCACATCGCGCTTGCGGTGCCCAATCTGGATGTTGCCCTCGCCCGCTACCGCGACAGCCTCGGCGCGACGGTCTCTGCGCCGCAGGCCTTGCCGGAGCAGGGCGTAACGGTCGTCTTCGTCGTCTTCGACAATACCAAGGTGGAACTGCTTGAACCGCTCGGCGACAATTCGCCGATTGCGAGCTTCCTGGCGAAGAACCCCGATGGGGGCATGCACCATATTTGTTACGAGGTTCCCGACATCCTGGCCGCCCGCGACCAACTCGTCGCCGCCGGAGCACGCGTGTTGGGCAATGGCGAGCCGAAGATTGGCGCGCATGGCAATCCGTTTTTTCCTGCACCCGAAAGATTTCTT
Organism: Hyphomicrobiales bacterium; assembly: GCA_900472625.1. Lineage (GTDB taxonomy): Bacteria > Pseudomonadota > Alphaproteobacteria > Rhizobiales > Rhizobiaceae > Rhizobium. Next base: position 43,777 of record UCIT01000028.1, read on the forward strand.
CGGGGCGCTAACCGAGTTAGAGGAGGTGCAGATTATGGACTTTCAACGTTCGGAAGAAGAAAACGCTGTTTTTGATATGGCCTATTCATTCGGCCGGGAAAAAATCGCGCCTTTCGCTAGCGAATGGGAGACAGCGGGAACTATTCCGCGAGAGTTGCTTGCCGAAGTAGGCGCGCTCGGCCTTGGCGGAATATATGTCTCTGAGCAATATGGCGGGTCCGGCCTGCAGCGGCTCCATGCCGCGCTGGTCTTCGAGGCGCTCTCGATGGCATGCCCCTCGGTGGCTGCCTTCGTGTCGATCCACAACATGTGCGCTTGGATGATCGATTGTTACGGTTCGGAAGACCTCAAGGCCCGTCTTTTGCCGGATATGTGCGCCATGACTACAGTCGCTTCGTACTGCCTAACGGAGCCGGGCTGCGGATCCGACGCCGCAGCGCTGCGAACACGAGCCGTTAGATCAGGCGAGGGCTACGTGCTCACGGGCAATAAGGCTTTCATCTCCGGCGGCGATTATTCCGATCTCTATATTGTGATGTGCCGGACTGGAGAGGACGGGCCGAAGGGTATATCCGCAATCGTCGTACCAAGTCCGATCGAAGGCCTTTCATTTGGCGCGCCGGAAAAAAAGATGGGCTGGAAGGCGCAGCCGACAGCCCAGGTGCAGCTCGATGATTGCACTGTGCCGCCTGAAAACCTTATCGGTATTGAGGGAAAGGGTTTCAGATATGCCATGGCAGGGCTCGACGGCGGACGCCTCAACATCGCGGCCTGCGCGCTGGGAGGTGCGCAGGCCGCCCTCGACAAGTCGGTCGCCTACATGAAGGAGCGCAAGGCCTTTGGGGCGACGCTTGCTGACTTGCAGGCGCTGCAGTTCAAGGTCGCGGATATGGAAACCGCGCTGCAGGCAGCCCGCATTTTTTTGCACCAAGCTGCGTGGAAGCTCGACAATAAGACGCCAGACGCCAGCAAGTATTGCGCGATGGCCAAACGTTTCGTCACGGACGCCGCCTTCGACGTCGCTAACAGCGCGTTGCAACTGCATGGTGGCTACGGCTACCTGGCCGACTATGGGATCGAGAAGATCGTGCGCGACCTGCGCGTCCATCAAATTCTCGAAGGCACCAACGAAATCATGCGCGTGATCGTCGCGCGCCAAATATTTGCGGATTGAGGGCGGAATGGAAACCAGAACAGATGCCCGTGTCCGCGTCGAAGGACGGGTCGGGCGTATCACGCTGACGAGGCCGCAGGCGTTGAACGCGGTCAATCAAACCATCGTCAACACGATGACAGCGGCTCTGCTGGACTGGGCCGACGACGATGCCATTGGCTTGGTCCTCGTGGACGCCGAGGGCGAAAAGGCTTTCAGCGCTGGCGGCGACCTTGCCTATATATATCAGCACGCCAAAGCCGGAGACACCAGGACACCAAATCGTTTTTGGCGCGACGAATACCGGCTCAATGCTCTGATATCGCGCTATCCCAAGCCGTATGTCGCGATGATGGACGGTATCGTGATGGGGGGCGGCGTTGGGATTTCGGCGCATGGGACGCACCGTATCGTCACGGACGGATCGATGGTCGCAATGCCTGAATGCTCCGTCGGGCTCGTCACAGATGTCGGCGGCTCATGGTTGCTGGCGAGAGCGCCGGGCCAGATCGGCGCCTACCTCGGCCTGACTGGCTACCGCATGACCGGCGAAGATGCGATCCATGCCGGCTTTGCTGACGTCTATGTCCACCGTGCGCGGCTCGACAGTCTCAAGACGGCGCTTGTGTCCACCGGCGATGTGTCGGCCGTTGACCATTTTCGCGCGCCTCCGCCGCCTTCGTCGCTCGCCGCCCGCCAGCAGATTATCGATGCGACGTTTTCCGCATCTACTCTGTCGGAAATTATAGACCGGCTGAGGGCAGACGCGTCGAAGTTCGCAAATGGCTCGATCGATGCCATTTCCAAAGGGTCGCCCCTTTCCGCGCTGATGATACTTTCCACGATCCGGAACGCCACGTCGATTGAGATCGCATTACGCAACGAATACCGCTTTGTCAGCCGGGTCCTAGAGCATGGTGATTTTCTCGAAGGCATCCGCGCCATCGTCATCGACAAGGATCGCAAGCCTGTCTGGCGGCACAAGGATATCGCCTCGGTTCCGGCAGAACTGGTGGCAACGATGCGGCGCGAGGCCGAAGGCGGTGATCTTGATCTGATGACATGGGAGAATGCGAGATGACGAGTGAAGCAGCCATGAAGATCGGCTTTCTCGGGCTAGGCAATATGGGCGCGCCGATGGCCGCCAACCTGGCCAAGGCAGGCCACGCAGTAACCGGCTACGACGTCGCCGGAACCCCTGCGAAGGGTGTAAAGTCAGTGGTAACGGCACTTGAAGCAACCGCCGGTCAGGATGTCGTCATTACTATGTTGCCCAACGGGCAGGTCCTGCGCGCCGTCTATGACGAAATCGTTGGCCATGGCGCCGCAGGCGCTTTGTTCATAGATTGCTCGACCGTCGATGTCGGGAGTGCACAGTATGCGCACGGCCGAGCGCGCGAGGCCAGCCTTGCTAGCCTTGACGCACCGGTGTCCGGCGGCATCGCCGGTGCCGCCGCAGGCACGCTGACCTTCATGGTGGGCGGCGAGGTCGATGCCTATCAGAGGGCTGAGCCTTTGTTCGATGTCATGGGCCAGAAAGTCGTGCATTGCGGCGGGGCCGGGACTGGCCAGTCTGCGAAGATTTGCAACAATATGATCCTCGGCATATCGATGATCGGTGTCTGCGAGGCTTTCGCGCTCGCTGACCGCCTCAAGCTGGATCGACGGAAGATGTTCGACGTGGTTTCAACGTCCTCCGGTTTTTGCTGGTCGCTCAATAATTATTGCCCGGCGCCAGGGGTCGGGCCCACGAGCCCCTCCGACAACGACTACAAGCCGGGTTTTGCAGCCGAGCTGATGCTGAAGGACCTTCTGCTTGCCCAGGCGGCGGCAGAGAGTGTGGAAGCGGCCACCCCCCTTGGGGCGGCTGCCACGGAATTTTACCAGGCCTTCGTGGAGCATGGCGGACGCGGTCGCGATTTTTCCGCTGTCCTGCCGCGACTGACCGAAATGAAACGTGGAGACCAGCCATGACCGACGCCCCGATCCACTCTCTAGATATCAGCCGCGATGGCGGCGTCGTGCTCGTGCGCATGAACAGGCCTGAGGTTCTCAATGCTTTGAGTTCAATGGTGATGCGCGAGCTTGCTGAGGCCCTGAAGCCACTGGATCGCGATCCCGACGTCGGCTGCATTGTGCTGACGGGAACGGAGAAGGCCTTCGCCGCTGGGGCCGATATCAAGGAAATGGCGCAGAAATCCTACATGGATATGTTCCATGACGATTTCTTCGCCGGATGGGAGGAATTCTCTTCTATGCGGACCCCGAAGATTGCAGCCGTCTCTGGCTTCGCGCTGGGAGGCGGCTGCGAACTCGCCATGATGTGCGACATCATCTATGCGTCGAAATCCGCCAAATTCGGCCAACCGGAGATCAAGCTTGGCGTCATTCCCGGCATGGGCGGCTCGCAGCGGCTCACGCGGCTGATCGGCAGGGCAAAGGCGATGGACATGGTGCTGACCGGCCGGATGATGGAGGCCGAGGAAGCCGAGCGCAGTGGGCTGGTTGCCCGTATCTTTGACAATGACCAGCTCATCGACGAGGCCGTGAAGGCAGCCAAATCGATCTCCTCCTATGGCAAGGCGGCGACCATTGTCGCTCGTGAAGCAGTAGGCCGTGCCGACGAGGTTCCGCTGCGCGAGGGGCTATTGTACGAGCGCCGTGTCTTCCACGCGCTCTTTGCGACAGAGGACCAGAAGGAAGGCATGGCGGCATTCATCGAGAAGCGTCCTCCGAATTTCGTGGGACGCTAAACACGTTACGTGGCTAAGCTAAAGCGATATGGATGGGCAGTGATCAGCTGGTCCCGAATGCGTCCACTGACGCGAATCGACCACGTCTTCAATCCTTCTACCGTTAATTTCGCCTGTAGCGATAATGCCTTGGCGTACTGGCCGATCAAATACCACGAGCAGGCACATCGGAGGCGATGCATCTCGCGATGGATCCAATCGTAATCACCGGAGTGAGAAACGAATAAACACGGCATACCTCACCGTGCGGCGCTAGTTCTATATCAGTCAAGCCACTTGACGTGCAGCTAGCGGGTCAAAACACATTCACGATGTCTGGAGAGGGCCTTCAGCGGCAACGCCGACGGCAACGCGGCAACTTCAGATGATGGTTTTGTTACGAAAATTGGTCCGTTCTTATCTCTTTCATTATGAGGGTCAATTCCATCCAAGACCGGGTGGATGACCGTTGATACGCCCGATGACAGCTTAGCGATTTGCCAATCGAGTTTCCTCGAAGGAGAGACCAATGCTGCACAACGATCCCATTGCCGCCCTCACGGATGACGTCATCAGCTGGCGTCATCACATCCATGCGAATCCTGAGCTTGGATTCCAAGAGTTCGAAACCGCACGGTTCGTCGCCGAAAAGCTTCGTGACTTCGGATTCGACGAGGTGCACGAAGGAATCGCCGGTACTGGCGTAGTGGGCGTGCTTCGTTCTGGAACGGGTAAGCGAGCAATCGGTTTCCGGGCGGAACTCGACGCTCTCCCGGTCATGGAGAAAGCTTACGTTCCATACATTTCGAAAAAAGAAGGTGTCATGCACGCTTGTGGACACGACGGCCACACCGCAATGCTTCTCGGAGCCGCAAAACTACTCTCGGAAACGCGTTCTTTTGATGGGACGATCTACTTCATTTTCCAGCCCGCGGAGGAAAATGAAGGGGGAAGCATGCGCATGATCGAGGACGGTCTTTTCGATCGTTTTCCGGTGGAATCGGCCTTTGCGGTTCACAATTGGCCGGGTGTCAAGTTCGGTACAATCGCGACCCGCGTTGGCCCGCAACTCGCGGCCGTGGACAACTTCGAACTCTCCTTCGAAGGCCTCGGGTCTCATGCAGCAATGCCACAGCTTGGCGACGATCCCATTCTCGCCGCCTCAGCATTTGTGCAATCGGTGCAGAGAGTTGTCAGTCGGTCAGTCGACCCGCAGTCTTCGCTCGTGATTAGCATCACGCAGATCCACGGAGGAAATGTCGGCAACATCGTGCCGAAGAAGGTTTGGTTGCAAGGTACCTGCCGCTTCTTCGAGCCGGGCTTTTCGGACCATTGCGAAAAGGTAATCAGCCTGATCGCCGAAGGCATAGCCTCGGCACATTCCCTGACCGCCAAGCTGGACTACAAAAAGGGGTACCCTCCCCTCGTGAATACACCAGAAGGTACCGCGCAAGCAATTCGAGCCGCCTCTACGGTGCTCGGCGCCGAAAATGTCACTACCGATTTCGCGGGTAGCCTTGGCTGCGAAGACTTTGCCTACATGGTTCGAGCGGTGGGCGGTTGCTATGCCTGGGTTGGCGTGGGCGACGTAGGCCCGTCTGAAGGCTTGCACGGCGACAAGTTCGTTTTCAACGATGCAATCGTCCCGACCGTTTTGCGCTACTGGCAGACCCTAGCTGAACAGGTTTTGCCGCTTCAAACACAAGAGGTTGCAGCATGACACTACAATCACGGACCAGCCACCGGCTTATCAGCCATCGCCGCGGCGGCCACGCCATTATCGACGGCGTTGACATGATCATGCTGGGCTCGAACGACTATTTGAGCCTTTCCCTCGACGAGCGCGTGATTTCGGCCACGAGGGATGCGCTGGAAGTGTACGGGACTGGGGTCGGAATATACCCGGTTCTAGCGACTACCGAACTTCACGTAGAGCTTTGCGAGGCGCTCGCAAGATATCTCGGCACCGAGGCAGCTGCGGTTTTCTCTTCAGGGGGGACCGCGAACACCGGAGTGCTCACAACGCTAGCTCAGGAAGGAGACGTCATCATCTCCGACCGCCTCAATCATGCGAGCATCATCGACGGTTGCCGGCTGAGCAAAGCAGATGTTGTTTCCTACGAGAATAGGAGCGTCGAAAGGCTTCGCGAGGCGCTCGATAATGCTGGCGAGAAACGTCGAAAGCTCGTTATTACAGATGGAATTTTCAGCATGGAAGGCGGTGCCGCCCCGCTGCAAGAAATCTACCGGCTCACTCGCGAGTATGACGCTTTGCTGGTGGTAGATGAGGCGCATGCAACTGCTGTTGTCGGACCTCAAGGCATGGGCACGGCACCGCTCTGCGGACTTTCGAACGCCTCACCGGGATTGATCCTAACCGGCTCTCTCTCAAAAGCTCTCGGAGGGGCAAGCGGTGGTTTTGTCGCTGGTTCGTACGATTCGATGGAAGAGCTGAAAAGCAGAAGCCGCAGCTGGATTTTCACGATGGGAATGACGACAGCCAACGCAGCCACCGCGCTGGAGGCGGTCCGCATTGTCAGTTCAGACAAGGATCCGCTCGGACAACTGTGGCACAACGTTGAATATCTACGGGAAGCCTTCAAGTTCTACGGGCTTTCATTTTATGAGAGCGACAGCGCTATCACTGGGCTGCGAGTCGGAGACGAAGATAGAGCGTGTGAACTGGCGGCAAATCTTCGTGCACACGGCATATTCGCGCCTGCTATCTCATACCCGATCGTGGCCCGTGGGGAATCCCGACTACGGATCCAGGTTAGCGCTGGTCACACGACAAGTGACATCGATAAGGCGGCATCGACGCTCGGGGAACTCATAAACCAGTATGACCGAATCGATATCTAAAGCTTCGGAGACTGCTCAAAATGCAAGCGGCGCCATTCAGACGCATCAGCCGATTGCTCAAGGCATGCTGGAGCGCGCACATAAACACTTCACCAAGCAACGACAATAATACCCGCTAGCGTTTGACGCCTTCGTCGACTCCGGGCCTAGATCACGTAGTGTCATCGAAGATGCTGGTTCAGATGCCCTCTCAGATCTATGTTCTTTCGAACACGTTACTTATATCGTGTGTGTCTAAACATTCTTTCCATTAAGAGCTTACGACAACCGAGCGACATCTTATCGCGGATTGAAAGGTGCCGGGCGTCATGCCGTTAACCGCGCGAAAAACTCGCGAAAAGTGACTCTGGTCGAAGAAACCAGCCTCAAGGCCGGCTTCAGCAAGAGAGAAACCTTCTGCGATCTTCGACGCGGCAAATCGAAGTTTGTGATTTCGGACGTAAGCGGCCGGGGTTAGACCGGAAAACTTCTTGAAGTCGCGAATGACTTGGAAGCGCGACACTCCGGCCGCCTCGGCAAAAAAGTCTAGGTCAAACTCCGCGGTGATGTTCTCTCTCACAAGTTCCTCGTAAAGCCTCACCCGCTCTCCAGCTCCAGAGAATGTCGGCACTCTGCCGAGTGCAGTGCTATCGCTGTGGCGTAGAATCAATAGTTGAAGTGCGTCGATCAACGCCGTTTCTGCCCCCAGACCCTCGCTGTCACGCGACATCGTGTGCGCAAGATAGAAAGAGTTTGCCAGTTCGTGATCATCAACGTGCGGACAAGCGAACTCTGGTACGCCGGTCTGCCCGAGTTCCTCGTAGAGGGAGCGCATGAGGCTAAGAGTGGGGTAGAAGGTCAAATAAGACCATCCGCCTTCTGCACCGGCCTCGCCATCGTGGCATTCTTCTGGATTGACGATCGCGATTGTTCCCGGCGTCGCTCTCACACTCTTGTTGCCAATCCTGGCGCGCTCACAACCGTCTGTTATGAGGGCAATGACATAGGTCGAATGCGTATGCAGATTATACTTATGATCTCGAAATGTCGCTCTGAGCATACCGAGATCACTGAACCGAGGATGCAGCCAAAAATCCGTAAATTCTGCCATTCCTCCTCCTAGAGAATCCCGCGCAGCAGCGATCGTCGCGTCATGTAAAGGGTTGTCGATTACTCGTCACGACGCCAAAAAAAATGTCTTGTACACAATTGACGACCTTTGTGACCGCCCGATCGGCAACCCCTGCCGCTTAACGGCCTGATCGACTAAGACACGTGTTTAGCGGCGTGTCAGCCTTACGGGCGCCGCTTTGTGCAAATCGATAGCTGTCGCCTCTCGGGCTTAAGCCCCACTTTTGCTCTGCCGCGTGGCCGGAATTCGTGCCGCCGTTAACACTGTTCAAGGCGAACAGAGCGTGTTCTGTGAACGAGTTACAACTTTCTTATTGTCTGCATTATGGTCTGTCAGATGCGTGACCTAGCCCAATCTTGATAAACGCTTTCGGACGTCTCCCTTCTCATCCGAGCGTAAAAAAGTGCGTCGTCGCCTACGATGTGTCGTAAGCCTTCGTCACTCTCGCTTGCCGCATCATAAATAGCTTGCGCGACCATTTCCTCAGTGGCTTGTCCATAAGTTGGTGGTTGCGAAAATAGTGCCATGGTCCTCTCCCATACGTCAGCGTAACATGGAAGCACCCCGATCGAAAAAGACGATTCCTGCGTGTTAGCGATGAAGTTGGTTGTGGGGACAAATCCAGGTTCGATGAGTTTGAGATGAATATTTTGTGGCCTCAACTCGAACATCAATCCCTCGGTCATCGCTTCCAGCGCCGACTTCGACGCGGAATAAGCTGCCATTAATGGGTCCGGCGTGATGGCGGAACCCGAGGCAACATTGACGAAGCGGCCGCCACCCCGCTCTCTGAAATGGGGTATCATGGCCCGCATGACTTCTATCGCACCAAAGAAATTCGTTTCAAACATCTCCCGAATTGCGCTAGCTGGAGTTGCTTCAAAAGCGGAGATTATCGCGCGCCCCGCGTTGTTGACAACGCAGTCTAAATCGCCGAACCGTTTGATGGAACGATCCAATGCGTATCTAATCGACTCTTTGTTTGTGACGTCGAGTTCCAGTGGCAGGTAGTTTTCAGTTTCCAACCTGTTGGCGAGCGTGGACTTTTTTCGGGCTGTCGCCACCACATTCCATTCTGAGGTCAAGAACTTTGCAACTGCGGCTTTTCCGAATCCCGTTGAACACCCGGTGATCAATACCGTTTTGGCCAATTTCAGTCCTCCTGTTTCGCAAGTACTTGTGCTCTACTCTTCGAAGACGATAAATAGGCAATCGTCGCTAATCACTTCGAGATCGTCCTGAATGGCTGACCCAATCACACAGTATCTCAACATTCTGCAGCCGAGGGCATTTCTGTGGAAAGAAATGTTGCTGGAAAAGCAGCACAAGAAAGACTTCTCAAAACACGACGGCATTGTGTTCGGGTCAGTTGTGAACGGCGCGTGTAAGTTACGCTTGCCCGATGGCGAGACGCTCTGCGTTAAGCCGGGCGATTTCGTGATGTTAAATGCGCCAGGGCATTGGTCGATGGAGGTGGATGACACAGACGCAAGCCAGTCGTATCGATTGTTTGGGGTATGCCAGCAATCTCACCTCGGGATACTTCGCCAAAAGACTTGCCTCGTTTTAGCGGGTCATTTCGATTTCATCTTTGCCGACGTCGGGCTGCAAACATTGCTTCTCCCGCGGGTCAGTCACTTTACGGAAAATCAGATGGCACGCACACGCTTGCGACTCATCCTCGATCTGATTGTTGAAGAGGCCTCGGCGGACTTGGCAGGAGGTGAGTGGGTGAAGTGCAGACTATTGGAACTAATGCTGACACACGTTCTGAGGCTGCAATCTAATTTTTCTCGCACGTTATCGAGTGGCGCGCTTTGCGCAATGGCGGATCCGCGAATCGGCCCCTGCCTCAAGCTGCTGCACAATGATTTCGGAAAGCCTTGGACGGTGCAATCTCTAGCTGCCCTTGCAGGTATGTCCCGCTCGGTCTTTGCGAAAAATTTTCGCCGATTGGTAGGCATCCCTCCCGTCGAATATCTCACGTACTGGCGGATGACGTTAGCAAAACGCGATCTTGTTCATACCGACCGCACATTACAACAGATCGCTTGTAGCGTTGGCTACCAATCGACGACATCATTCGGCACCGCATTCAAGAGCGTTGTTGGCAAAACCCCTGCGGCCTATCGATCTCTAATGAAGCGGTGGAGTAGCCCAGACATTCCCGGCGGCGGCGAGAGCGGATCATAGCGTGCTACGACATCCACATCGACCCATCGACTGAGATAAACCGGTTGTATGCGCCACCCGATCCCGCCAAGCTTCGGGACTTCGCTGAAGACATTCGCGACGGCGCGTTCGCATTGACTAATTATAGATCAATGATGACTTAGTTTGCAGTTCCTACCTTAGTGCCAGCGTCCTAGCCGAAAACGGCCGCCACTTTCAGTGTTCAGACCGACCGATTATCGATCACAGCGGCACTTGGGCTTGCCTCGCGCCCTTCGATCTTGCGCAAGTTCATGACCCACACCGTTTTCATCACCTGAAGAAGTCGGGCGCTACGTCAAGTGTAGAAATAGCGTTGGACCGTCGAGACAGGTGGGACGCATTTGGGCGAAGCGGCCAAGCGCGAGACCCCTGCGCCAGTCTCCTTCAGCGTGTTGATGAGATGGTGTGCATGATACCGCTTTTCGGCAATGTGGCACCTACAGGCAGGCCGTCGACAAGATTGTGGGCGAAGGCGATATCTTCGCGTTGCCGGGCGTGCCGATCAGCGGGATCGGCAGCCCGAGCGCCTCGGTGGCGAGAGGGATCTGCCTCCGGCTTCCGTTAGGAGTGTTCAGCCTATCAAAAGCAATAGTTTGCCATGCGCTTTGCCACTTAAACTAATTTCTACCGCCTCGCGCCACTGGAAGAGCTCGAATTCCTGCGAAATAGGTATGGTAAACTTCCGCTCTGCGGCGAGCCGCGCGTAGGTAGGAAGCGCGTCGTATCGAAGCACCATGTCAGGCTCACGCCCCGTTGTGCGTATCCCGAGGTGTCCCTCGTCGAAATCGCTGATGCTCATTACGCGCTGTGGGTCGCCTTCCACAAGTTGGATAAGTTCTGGCAGCAATCCAGACACTTGCGCAGTGTGAAGAACGAAATCGGGCGCTTTGCCGAGCCTTTCGCGAACTCGATTGGCTAAACCATCGCCATAAGGTAGGACATCTGCACCGAGACCGCGAAGGCGGTCAGCAAAGGTGTTGCCCGATGTCGCAATGACACGAACACCGCGCATTAGAGCAATTTGAACCGCCGCAAATCCTGTCATGGTACCTCCACCGCTGACTAGAATCGTCTGACCACTCCGCACCCCAAGGAGGTCAAGAGAACGGACCGCAGTCTCTACTGCCATCGGCAGAGCGGCTGCCTCTTTGAGCGCCAGGCCTTCGGGAACGGGAAAGCAGACACTCAATACAGCATATTCAGAGGCTCCCGCTGTCGAGTGATTTAGGAAATCTGGAACCCCGAAAACTTTATCGCCGACTTTCGTGTCGACCACGCCGTCCCCGACAGCATCTACCACGCCCGAAACGTCAAGTCCTATTCCTCGTGGAGCCTTAACTGGAAAGAAGCCCATGCAAAGCGCCCAGTCGGCTGGATTAAGGGCACTAGCATGAACCTTTATGCGGACCTGGCCCGCGCCCGGCAGTGGCACTTGGGCATCTCCCAACTTGAGCACATCAAGAGGCAACCCATAATGCTCCAAGTGGACCGTTTTCATCATGGCGGCACGATCGTCAGTCATTCTATTCCTCGCTTTCAACATCGACAGCTTGTCGGGACCTAGTTGGTGAGGTAAGCTGTCAGTCGCTGACTTAACATATATGTCAGTCACTGACAATACGAGGATACATGCCACGGGATGGTTCACAGATACGCAGCCGTCTTCAAGAGGTCGCACTGAAGATGTACGATGAGAGGGGCTTCGATGAGGTAACCAGTGCAGAAATAGCGGCTGCAGCGGGAGTGACTCAGCGCACTTTTTTTCGTCACTTTCCTGACAAGCGGGAGGTGCTGTTCGATGGCGAGGCGGCGCTGAGTGCAACTTTGGTTGATGCCATTGCCGCAGCGCCTGATGCTCGGCCGTGGGCGATGTTGTTCCGCGCATTTAGCGCGGTGGAACCGCTGCTTGTGACAAACCGCCGGTTTTCCGAACCTAGGCGTCGTATAATCGCAGCCAGTGCTGCATTGCAGGAACGTGAGAATGCAAAGCTGCTGTTGGTCACGAGAAAAGTCAGCGCCGCACTGGTTGAACGCGGCGCAACTGAGCAGACAGCGATGCTAGTAGCGCAACTTGGGATGGCTGCGTTTGGACAGGCTTTTTCACTCTGGCTCGATAGCGAACCGCCTAGCTTTGTCGATCGGCTTACTCAAGCCTTCAAAGATGTTCACGATTATTCGGCTTAGCAAATACAAGTTCTAATAGAGGCTCGAGTGCTCGAGTTGATATGTGGTTCTGATCTGTGAGAAAGACGCTCGTTGGTGTGCGGTCATCGTCTTTCTGCATTTGCGCTGTATGGAGGCGGCGGTTTTCGAATACGCCTTCGCCTACTGATAGCACACTAAAACACGTCGGCGTCAGAGTCCTTTGAGCCGGCCGTCATAGCGCTTGCGATTTCATCGGCAGTATTACGCATCGCATCAAGGTAGCGCGATGAAGCCTCATGGAAGTCGAGCGCGGACGCGATCCAGATCAGGGTCAGGCACGCGATAACTGTATTGTCGTGAATGATTGGCACAGAAAAACTCGACGTTTGGCTCTTAAACCCTCGGACCCGATATCCGCAGCCGAGCTTCAACGTCCGCGACACGATCCTCTCGACCGCTTCTGGATTACGTGCCATCAGGTCTTGCGGTCGATCAGATCGCGACAAGGCGTCGATGATCGCCGTCCGTTCGTCATGTGGGCAGAACGACAGATACGCTCTGCCTGCTGCAGTGTCCAGCATTGGAAGTCTGTGGCCGACCATTCCGACGTCAAGTGAAAACGGACTAATTGGATGCGTGGATTCGCGGACAACCATCTCGTATGCATCAAATGTCACCAGATCGATTGGCCAGAGAATTTGCTTGGCGAGCTTAGTCATCGCCGGCAGGGCGATCTGGGTGACCCAGGCCGAATCGTTGAAGCCGGCGCTCAAGGATTTCACCTTGAGGGTCAACAGCCAGGTATCTTCGGCCGATTTGGTCACATAACCAAGCGATGCCAGCGATTCCAGCAAGCGATAGGCGGTCGGCCGCGGGAGCCCGGTAAGCTCACCCACTTGCTGCGCTTTCTGCGGGCCGTGCAGGTTAAGGATAGTCAAAACTTCCAGTCCACGCTGTAGGGATCGTACGGTGTTGAAGCTCGGCAAGAAGTTTCCCCAATTCTCTCAATCCACGGCCAGACAGTGTCTCATCGTTTCTGCCCGAGCGGAAGCACCGGTACGCTACCTTCAGCTTGAAACTGCCGATGAATGGTTCGCGAGTGGTAGAGCCATCGTCCAGCGGAGTATCGATAGTTATCCTCGAAGTCGGAAACTGCGAGAACATTGGCCGGTAGAGGCGGCATTCCGTCCTCAGCAAATAGAACCAGGATCGTCGTGCCCGTGGCCTCTGTCGGCGACACCTCGTGCAGCCGCAGATTCGTGAAAATATGTCGGGCCGTCCGGGGTCCTCGGCTGCGACGCGCATCATAGGATTCGCGAATGGCATCCTGGCCGACACTGCGACCGCCGCCCGTCACACCGTAGCTACCATCAGGCGTGAACAGGTTCTCGACACCCTTCCCTTCGAAGTGATCCACCCGATAGGCAAATTCGGCGTTGAGCGCTTCGATTTCCAACCGGATCAAAAGCCGACTTTGCCCGTCACTGATCATGGTCATAGAGCATCACCATAGTCGCAAGCGTTGTTGACAAGCCCAGGCCTGGTTAGGAAGTCGGACCGAGGCGGCGCGAATACATCGATCAGCCAACCCGTCTCGCCGCCAATATTACGGCTGGTGTGGACAACGGTTGGAGGGATTATGGCGACTGATGGTGCTCCGACCTCCCATGCTTCGTCGTTCCGCCATTGCGAGAGATCGGATGTCCATGGATAGCGAAGATGATGGACGTAGCGGCCTTCCAGAACCACTGACGCCTGTTCGAAATCTTCGTGTGAATGTGGCGAAAGCGCATTGGTATCGCGAGGTGTTTCGCGTCTTGTGAGCACGTTGATCATCAAATCGGCTGTTTGGAACAGGCGCATATTGCTGTCGGATCGAGTGAACTTCGCGAGATCATAAACCCGGACCGGCCGAGATGGACGACTGACAACCGATGGCAACGGAACGACATCTGCCGCTCTCTCGTCCGAAGCATCGTTTCTGCGAGGTACCACTTGCAAGAACCGCGCGGCCTCCAGGCATGTTACTGTCAATGTCCCGGGAGGGGTAATCGCCAACATATCGCCTTGTATCGTCAAGCTCACCTCCTCCGCCGTGAGCGTCAGAGATCCAGACGCAAGCAGCAGGAAAATTTCGTCTTCGTAGCCGATACTGACCTCCGCCCCGGGGTCCAGATCGACTACGCTGACAGAGAAATTCGTGGCGTCCGTAGTCCACGATCGCATACTCGGCTCGGCTATATTCGGCGCTCGCTCGAGATAGTCATCGATAATCGCCCGACGGGCTGGTCGCGTGGTCATTCAGCTTGCTTTCTGTTTGATTGGGGATAGGACGGACAGCGTGCCATTTCTCAACAAGGCCTGATCGGTCGAAAGGACAAAGCAGGATGCTCCGACGGATGCGTAGCTATGCACTTGCGCAGCACCGCTAACGAAGAGCGCGGCAATCTTGTCGTGGCGCACCGCAGCCGTGATAATCTGCTGGATAGCGTCTTCGACTGGCGTTTCGCCCGGATCCTCGAAACCCATGGAGAGAGCTAAATCGGCGCGACCTATGACCAGGGCGTCGATCCCGTCTACGGCCGCAATATCGTCCAGGACCGAAAGGGCGTCGCGATCCTCGATCTGAACGCCGATAAAGGCGGTATCCCCGTGATCGAGCGCATCGGCACGCGATCGTGTGCCAAAACCTGCAAAACGTGGAGAAATGGAGAAGCCACGCCGTCCATTGCGAAAGCGGGCGGAACGCACGATCTCCCGCGCCTGGGTGGCAGACGTGACATGTGGAACAATGATGCCAGCTGCATCGAGATCAAGGACGTTTAGGATCGTTGCAGGGCGGTCATCGGGCAGGCGGACAAGCGCCGGGAATGCGCAAGCCTTCTGCGCCAACATCATCAGGTCGAGATCGCGACGGTCGAAGGGCGCGTGCTCTGCGTCGAGCACGATAAAATCAAGGCCAGTTGTCGCCAAAACCTCGAACGTTTGCACTGAGGTGGTCTTGAGAAGTGTGCCGACAGTCGGATGGGCGGCGGATCCGCTAACGAAGAGCGTTTTCGTAGTCACGGCTCCTCCCTCGTACGACCCGAGACCGGCGGCGTTCCATAATTCCAGAAACTGTCGACCATCGGCATTCCCCAGCCCGGCCGCTTCTGTGTCTCGGCATGGGTCCAGACGATCGGCTTCCAGTCCGGCGCCAATACGAGCCGGGCCGCTGTATTGACTACCTCGACCCGATTGCCGCCCGGCTCGTAGACATAGACAAAGAACGATTGTTGGACAGTATGTTTGTAGGGCCCCATCTCGATGGCCACACCATTGTCGCGAAACAGGTCGGCCGCTCTGATCACCTCATCACGGGAATCGACTGCGTATGTTACATGGTGGAAACGTCCGCGGGCACCGCTTGGGTCGCGGGTCACGGCGAGGTCATACGACTTATTGTTCGACGTCACCCAGCAGCCGGATTCCAATCCATCTGCGTCGAGCGTCTGCTCCGTCATGCGAAGACCGAGAACGTCCGTCAGGAAAGCGCGCATCCCGGCCACGTCGGACGCAAACAGATTGAGGTGGTCGATGCGCCGGACATTGGCCCCTCGCCCCGGAATCCTCTGGCTCTGGTTCTGGAGGGACGGTTTGAGTTCCGGCGGAGCTTCGAACCATCGCGTCTCGTGGTAGACCTCCATGGGGTGACCGTCCGGGGACGAGAAGCGAAATGCATCACCATGACCGTCCTCGCCAATCCAGGCACCGATTGCACCCGAGGCTTGGATCCGAGCGACGACGTTCTCAAGCGCATCCTTGGAGCTTGTCCGAAATGCGAGATGGCCAATCCCTGCCTGAACGCTAGCCGTCAGCTTCAGAGTATAGATTTCATAATCGTCCCATCCCTTGAGATAAACCGATTGCGCCGATCGAGCGGTCTCGGTCATCCCGAACAGGTCGATGAAAAAGCGAGTGCTCTCGTCCAAAGAAGGCGTCAGGATCTCGACATGGCCGAGGTGAGCGATATCGCCGAAATGAATTGGTCTTGTCATGTTTCACAACGATACTTGATGAAGAGTAAGTGGAGTTTCATTATTGACTGCGCATTTCGCAACGAAGACGCCTTTGGCGTTCATGGTGTGAACGGCCTTGGACCATTTAGTAGGTTCGGGAAAAGGGAGAGCAGATTATCCCTGTATATGCCTTGGAGCTCGGCAGCCGGTACGCGCATAGAGTTCAGTGCGTCGCGGGACCGGATTGCAGTCGAGGCTGGAGCGAAAGGAAAATCCGTCCCAAAAAGAATTTGCCTTGACGGCACTAAGTCGCGCAAAGCGCGCATCGCGGTTGGATTTGCCGACAATGCCGTATCGAAGTAGAGCCGCTCAAGAGACTTACGTGGCTCTTCGCCGAGCGAGGTGAAGCGGCGATCAGTCGTCGCAAGACGCGCAATGCGCTCGGCAAGATAGGGTACCGCCCCGCCTGCATGAGAAAAGATGAAACGGATGTTCGGATAGGCGGCGAAAGCGCCACTATAAATCAAATCGGTGACAGTGCGGGTCGTTTCGAACGGAAATTCGATCGTCGAGGCGGGAATGCCGAGGTCGGGCGCACAGAGTGGCGTTGTCGGATGGACATAGACGACCGCTTTGCGCCGATCGAGTTCAGTGAGGACTGGACGGAATTTCTCGTCCCCAAGATAGAGACCATCGAAGTTGGTGAACAAACCGATGCCCTCGGCTCCCAGACTGTCATAGGCGCGCTCGATCTCGGCAAGACCGGCATCAACATCCGGGAGCGGCAATGCTGCAAACATGGCAAAGCGACCGGGATGGTCAATGCGCAGCTGCGCCGCATAGTCGTTGCAGGTCATTACGAGTCGCCGCGTAGCGTCTGTCGTTTCGCACAAGAGACCGGGTGCCGAGATCGATGTGACGGCGAGTTCGATCCCCAGCTGGTCCATCATATCGATCGAGGCCTGGGGAGACCAGGTTGGCATGGCCCTGTTCGGCGCCGGTGCTCCAATTGCAGCCGCACCAAGCGCATCGACATAGGCAGGCGGGAGGATATGGTGGTGAACATCCAGGCGCCAGCGGTCTGGCTCCTTCAATTCTACCCCGCCGCCGCCCGACCCATCACTCGCGGCAAAAAAACGCGATCCCATACGACAAGCGAGGCAAGAGGAAAATAGCATTTCGGTCTCCATTAAACGTCAACGAGGGTTTTCCTGCCTGCAGAAAGTTTGTCAAAATCGGCTATCGCCGCCGAAGCATCGAAACCCTCCGGAATGACGGTCAGGATGTAACGATCAGGTCGGATTAGCACCGCAGCTAGGTCGTTTGCCTCAAGCCAGCGCGGCATCACGGCTCACTCTGACCAACACGATTCTTCCAGTGCGACGGCTCCGATCTCGCTCTGAGCGATCCGCGCAGCCTCGCCGATCAGGCCGGCCGAAAGTAACCAGCTCAGAGACGTAACAGGTGGAGCAAACCGATCGGTCAGATCGAGAACTTGGTCTTCCTGCACAATGCCAAAACCGGCGCGACCTTCAAAAATGAACGAAATAAGCTGCGTTGAAATTCTCCCGTGTTCACAACTGTATGAAAGTTAAACGGCGCGCGGAACAAAAAAGACGAGTTTGTCCGCATCGTGAACGCAATCCACGTGACGATTGATGCGTCCCTGCGAAAGCGCATGTTGCCGGTACAAGGAGATGCCGCATGACTCTGACATCGCTTGGCTACATTGGCATTCAAACGGACCGGCTGGATGACATCTCTTCCTTCTCCACCGCGCTGCTCGGCACGCAGGAGATTGATCGGGCGCGGTCGTCCCGCGCGTTTCAGATGGATGACCGAAGCCAAAGGCTGATGGTCTCGCGCGATCGCCGCGAAGGCCTTAGTTTTCTCGAATGGGGGGTCGAGAGGCGCCAGGACCTCGAACCTATCGCCGCTCGGGTCGAGGATTATGGAGTTCGGATAACCCAGGCGTCGGCCACGCTGACCGACCAGAGGCTCGTGCAGGCGTTAATCTGGTTTGAAGATCCGCCCGGGAACCGTCACGAGGTATTCTGGAAGCCGATGCTGGCAGTCGCTCTGTTTCCGCCGGGAAGGCCGATCTCGGGCTTCAAGACCGGTGCGTTCGGCATGGGGCATGCCGTCCTGAACGTAGAGGACGCCACGCCACTTCTGCCATTCTACACCGAGGTGCTCGGCTTCTCAGTTACGGATTTTGGCAGGACGCCATATCAGCTGCATTTCTTCCACCTGAACAGCCGCGATCACAGCTTCTCCATGGTTGGGTCGGGCCGCCGCGGAGTGCATCATTTCATGGTGGAAATGAGCAGCCTCGACCACGTCGGTCAGGGATACGACCTTGCCCAGCACGATGAGGGCAGGATCGCATATGCGCTCGGCCGACACACCAACGACCACATGACGTCGGTTTACGCCACACGCCATCTGGCTTCTTCGTCGAATATGGCCGGGGCGCCCGGGTCATCGAGCCCGAGACCTGGCAGCCACACGAGACTTTCGATGGGCCGTCGTTCTGGGGGCATGACCGGCTTTACATGGAGGAGCAGCCGCGCAAACGGCTTCAGGACATGCGGCTCGATGCTGCCCGTCGCGGCGTCAGGGCTGAACGCGGTCGTGGGACGGCCATGAGCAAGCTTCACATTAGCGGGCCACCGGGAATGACTGAAATTGATCCTTCGACCCTGACTCGCGATCAGCGGTATAAGCTATTAACTGGCCTCGTCGTTCCGCGCCCGATAGCCTGGGTTTCCACTCTGTCTCTCGGGGGAAAGGTCAATCTCGCTCCGTTTTCGGCCTTCACCTTCGTTTCCCAGGAGCCGCCCATGGTGCTGGTGAGCTTCGGGAGAACCGCGGGCGTTTTGCGGCAAACAGGAGAGAACATCCTGCGGTCCGGAGAATTTGTCGTAAATATTGCCGACCAGAGCCTTCTCGGGTCCCTCCACGACAGCTCGGCGAATTATCCTCCTGAGGAGAGTGAAGCCGACGCGCTCGAACTTGCCACTGCGCAAAGCTCTGTCGTGGCTCCGCCGCGGGTCGCCTCCGCCCCCGCAGCGCTAGAATGCCGGCTGCACCTTGCAATTCCATTCGGCCGTGAACAGAACTATAGTATGATCGGCGAGGTCCTTCGGTACCACGTCCGCCCAGATCTCCTTGTGAATGACAAGATCAGCACCCGCAAACTCGATCCGGTTGGCCGTATAGCCGGACCGACCTATGCACAGTTGGGCGAGATGATGACACTTCCGCCGGCTATGGTCCGGCAAGTCGATTAGACAGCGCCTTCGCTGTCACAAGGGGCCCCGACGATGTTCTGGTCGTAATCGATCAGAGAGCCGGTCACGATGCCCGAAAGCGGGCTGAGCAGGTAGGCGACGAGATCGGCCAATTGCTCCGGCTTGGCCAGCTGGCCCATGGGCAAACGGCGTTCTGCCGCTTCTAACCAGCTGTCACCACCTTCGTTGTAAGTTTCTTGGATCCTCGCTTCGCCGGGTGTTTCCATCCAGCCGACATTGATCCCGTTGCAACGGATCCGGTCGCAACGATGTGCGTGGGCTACATTTTTCGTCAACGCTGCGAGCGCCGCTTTCGAGGCGGCGTAGGGAGCAAGCCAGCTTCGCCCGCAGTGAGAGGCGACAGACAGGATGTTGACGATCGATCCTGGTCTGCCGCCTTCCTTGAGGTGCTTAACGAAGCCTTGCATCAGGAAAAACGGGCCCCGCGCATTGGTGTTGATGTGCTCTGCCCACTGCGCGCGCGTGGTATTCAACAACGAGCTTCGCGTGGTCACCGCAGCTGAATTGACTAAGGAATTCAGCCCGTCCGCAAAGTCGACGGCTTGTGCTATGAGACGTGCGCAATCGTCAAGCTTCGAGACGTCAGCAGGCAAAAATACGCACCGCGCACCCAGTGCGGTAATGCTCGCCGCTGCAAGTTCGCCCTTTGCCCTGTCGCGACCGCTGATCACGATCATTTCTGCGCCCTCGGATGCGAGCCGGCATGCGATCGCAAAGCCAAGCCCCTGCGACCCGCCAGTGATAAGCGTTTTCGTTCCGATATGGCGTTGCTGAAATTCGGACATATGCTACATCGCGCTTCTCAGCAACTGAGTATAACCCTGCGCATCGGTGGGTTTGATGCAGATCTCGTGGTAACGCATGCGCGTCGCATCCTCGCCTATAGAGGGAAGGATTTCAGGAGGCACGCCAAGTGCGGTCAGGTTCGCAGGCAGGCCGAGCCGCTGATTAAAATCCTCAAGGGCGGTTGCCAGATTAGGCCCGTTCGTCAAGCCGAGAATCGCAGCGAGTTCCTCCTGCTTGGCCCCAAGGAAATCGCCATACCAGCGAATGACCTTCGGCATCAAGACGCCAACCAGAGCGCCGTGATGCGCACCCACTTTCCCTAGAGGGATTCCCACCGCATGTGCTGGGCCCAAACCCTTCGGAATCGCCATTCCGCCTTCGAGCGCTCCCATCATCACGTTCCAACGAGCGGTCCGGTCGGAGGGATTTAGGAGAACCTTTTCGATATTGTTGTAGAGACGCCGCAACCCATCACGAGCGATTGCTTCGATGGGCGGGTTCTTCACCGGCGAGATAAAAGCCTCCATGCAATGAGTGAAGGCATCCATGGCGGTGGTTGCTGTCAGTCCTGAAGGTAGCGACAGGGTCAATTCCGGATCGCATAGCGCTAGCCGCGGAAAGAGCAGCGGATCGATGATGGTCACTTCGGTATGGTCGTCGCCCACCGAAATGCCGGCAGCTCGACTTACCTCACACCCGGTGCCCGCTGTGGTCGGAACTGCGATGACAGGCGCTGGCAAGGTCAGGATGTGGCGAGGTGGCCCGCTATGAGTGCTGTATTCGAGGACGGACCCCTCGTTCGTCGCCAGAAGCGCGATCGCCTTGGCCGTGTCAATCACCGAGCCACCGCCGATCGCCACTATTCCATCGCAACCTTCGCTTCGGTAGAGCGAGAGCCCGCTAAGGACGGAGGCTTCCGATGGATTGGTCGTTACATCTGCGGTCTTTACATAAGGCAGACCTTGCAGATGCCGTGTGACCTTTTCTGTAATCCCGGCCGCCTCGACCCCCGCATCCGTAACTACGAGTGGACGGCTGATACCAAGTTTGCGGCAGCGATCCCCAACGAGCTGGCTGGCTCCGAACTCGAACTCGACGGGGGTAGCATAGAAGATCGTAGGCATGAGTTTCCCTGCGGCCGGGAATGGCCGTTCTCGATTTATCTGAATAGAAGCGGTCGGAGGTGGCGCGTTACTGAATCAGACGGCCGCCATCGACCACCAGGTCCGCCCCATTGATCATTTTCGCGTCGTCAGAGGCGAGATAGACGATGGCGGCAGCAACGTCCTCAGGCTCGACCAGCCGGTTCGACGGGTTCATCGAAGCAAACAACTTCTTTGCGGCCTCCGCCGAACCATGCTCCCGGGTCGACTTTTCCGCAATTAGCTGCGTCCACACGTAGCCTGGATGAACGGTGTTGACGCGCACGTTATAGCCGAAGCGCGCTGCGCTCAGTGCAGCAGCCTTGCTCATTATTTTCACAGCCCCTTTGCTGATCGCATAGGTGCAGTTGTCTTTCGTACCGACATAAGCGGAGATCGAGCCGAGATTGACGATCGCGCCACCACCGTTGCTCTTCATGTAGCGTAAAGCAGCCTGGGTGCCGAGCATGACGCCCTCAACGTTGATTGCAAATACCCGGCGCCATTCATCTATCTCGATTTCATCGAAAGCCTGAGGCACCTGTGTCACCACGCCGGCGTTGTTAACAAGAACATCGAGCCGTCCAAATTCTCTGACGGTGACCTCAATGGCGGACAGCCAGCTTGCGGGATCCGTGACGTCGAGTTTTGTGACGAGCGGCGCAGGCAGGCCGGCGAAGACTTCGCCAACATCTTGGCGGGAATTTGGGGCGATGTCGGCGAGAACCACGTGCGCTCCTTCGAGCAGGAAGCGTCGCGCCGTAACCATGCCGAAGGCACCAAGCCCGCCGGATACAAGAACGACCTTTCCCCTAACCCGCTCATTGACCGGATTGGCGCTCGCCTGGGTACCCATGTTTTCAGATGCTGTCACTGTCATTCCTCATTCGTATCTGTCTGGTGTGAAAGCGTTTAAATGTCGAACATTTGGATTACCGCCTCAACACTGCGTATCCAATTGTTCATCGCGTGAACTCGAACTGGTCTATCCTACTTCACGTTACCGAAGGTACACGCCGCCGTTGACGTCCAGAATTGCTCCCGTCATGAAACTTGCCGCCGGAGAGCAGAGAAAAGCAACTGGCCAGGCGATTTCATCGACGGTCGCCTTGCGCTTTATGATCTGGGCTCCAGACGGGATAAAGGGTTGGGAGGCGTTCATGGCCGTCTCGACGAGGCCGGGCGCAATCGCGTTGACGCAAATGTTGGCGCCAGCGCGCCGCGCTAGCCAGCGTGTGAAGGTGTGCAGCCCGCCCTTTGAGATAACGTAGTGAGGCGGAGTGGCGGCAAGCATGCCGCCACCGGTGTGACCGGCCACCGCACCAGTGATGACAATCCGTCCCCAGCCACGCGCCTGCATTCCAGGCAAAAGCGCTCGGGCAAAATTGATCGGGCCCTTGATGTTCACGGCCATCACTCGGTGGAAAACGTCGTCCCAGCCGTCCGCCATCCAATCGTCAAAAGGTGAGATTGCCGCATTGAGGATGCAACCATCCACCGGCCCCGCCCTGCGGCAAATATCCTCGACCTGATCGCGTTGGGTTACGTCACACTGAAAATTCCGAAAGGTAGCACCCTCGGACTTAAGCTGCGCGCACAAATCATCCATCGGATTCTGATCGATCATAATCATCTCCGCACCCAGTTTGGAGCAGACAAGCGCGATTGCGCGACCAATCTCTCCAGCCGCGCCTGTCAGCAGAAACGTCTTACCTTCAAGGTCGAAGCCATCGCGCATTGTCTCAGGCTTTTGCCAATCCGGCCGCAGCCTTGCCCGCCAACTGACCAAACACAAGAGCCATGCCGACATGCGTCCCCGAAAGATAACCGTTGCCGTGGAAGCCGCCTACGATTTCGCCGGCGGCATAAAGACCATCGATCGGCTTTCCGAAGACATCAATGACACGCAACCCATCATCGACTTTCAGGCCACCATTGTTTTGTGTAGTGCCAGGCACGGTAATGATACCGTAGAAAGGCCCAGTCGTAATCTCGGTCGGCTTGCCCGCCGTGCCGACCATATGATCTCTTCCAAATTCCGGATCATGGCCTCGCCGCACACTTTCATTGTAGCGTCCAAGCGTCGCAACCGCTGCCTGGGCGTCGAAGCGACGCTCCGCTGCGATCTGGTCGAAAAGCTCCTCTAGCGTATCCGACTTGAATTCGGGGAAGCCGGTGAGCACACGGCCCCACATTGAATTCTTGTAGGCTTCGCGAACGGTCTCGTCATAAATCTGGAAGATCGTCTCATCTTCCTGCTTAAGGGCCGCGACCGACACATCACTGTACATGCCCGCCTCATTGGCGAAACGTTCGCCATCGCTGTTCAAGAGCACTGCTCCGCAATAGGCGACAAGGGAGCCCTTTTGGGTCTTCGGCTCCGCCGGACCGGTCGGCGCGACGCCAGCCGAGATAAAGGAGGTTGCTGCACCGAGCGCCAGCGCCATGATTAATCCGTCGCCGCGGCATCCCGAACCGCCGATGGGCAGCATGCGGGCGCCGTTCGGCCCACCAAAATTTGTCATCAGTGCAAGGTTTCGCGTAAAGCCGCCGGTCGCTAGCACCACGCCCTTGGCTGCAAGAATCGTGACATTACCATCCTTCGTCTCCACATCAGCACCGACGACGCGGCCGGCATCGTCGCGGATGAGGCGGCGCGCTCGAGCAGCCACGCGGATATCAACGCCCCGCTGTCGCGCGGCGACCTCAAGAAGTCTGCCGATCTCCGCCCCGCCCCGCACGTTCCCGCTAAGCTCATGCATCCAAGCCCGACGCATATGGGCGAGTTGAAGCGATTTGTCATAGTGGAAGCCAAGGTCATCGACCAACCGCCGATATGCCCCGGGCACATGATCGAGATAGAGTTCGACCAATTTCGGATCATCGTCGCCATGATGAGAATCCCGAAGATCGGCCGCGAACTCCTCGCGCGACCCTTCGACGATTCCTGTGCCGTAAAATGAGCAGTGGCCAGCGGACAAGCGCGTGCTTCCAGCGAGCTCGTCTTCGCTTTCCAGCGCTAGAACCTTGAGGCCAAGATCAGCCGCTTCGATCGCAGCGCTCAATCCTGCAGCGCCACACCCCAGTACCAGAACATCCGTATTGGTCGGCATATCGGACATCGTCATTCCAACTCCCATTTTTCTAAATTCGATCAGCGATTGCTCCCGCGGATGCAGCTCGCCGATTTTTGAACAGATATCGAAAACTTGAATGGCGGCAACACTACTAACGGGACCCGTAAATGGAAGATTTTTCTGTTTTTTGTTCACCTGATGAACAAGTGCTGGCTGTAATGGGCCCGATGTAGATGCAGCCAACTGTGTCACAGATCCACGACGGGTATGGCTCCGCCCTTACATTAAACGTCATCTCGACGGCTTTGCGATTTGATGGTCCGTTCATCGCCTTCTCCCTTTTCACAGCCTAAATCGACGCCAAACCATCGTTCAAAAAAAGTATCGCGTCGCGACCGTTCGCAGAGTGAACATTATTAGCCGAACCGGCCGTTCACCTGCCAGACGTGAGACTGGTGACCGTTGCAACCGTGGTAGGAGCCCTTAAATTTCTCGCCTCATCTTGAAAAAGGGGGAGATCATGCATCCCGACGTCATTGTCATCGGGAAGTGGAGCAGGCGGCGCGCCGCTGACCAAGCGCCTCGCAGATCTGGGTTTGCACGTCCTGCTTTTGGAGAGAGGCCGTGTCATTGGAATCCTCGCCAGGTCCTGCTACAGCGGCGATATCTCACGCAGGAGGCCTGGAAGGACGCGGTCGGCAAGCCCGTGAACCGCTACGCCCGCTACAACATCGGGGGCGCCACGAAATATTTTGGATCGGTGATGATCAGGTTCCGAGAACAGGATTTTCTTGCGACTGAGCATCTCGACGGCACATCGCCAGCCTGGCCCTTCTCCTACAGCAGCCTTGAACCCTATTACGGCCAAGCGGAGCAACTCTTCGGGGTTCACGGTGCCATCCAAGACGACCCCACCGAACCGTATCGATCGACCGCCTTCCCCTTTCCCGCCGTTAAGTCGGAGCCTTTCGTCGCCGAGGTCGAGGCAAAGCTTCGGCGCCAGGGCCTTCATCCAAACCCTCTGCCGGTGGCGGTCGATCTTCACGAGGGTGGAAAATGCATCCGTTGCGCAACCTGTGAGGATTCCCTGTCGCGTCGGCGCCAAGAACGATGCCGAAACCCGCTGCGTGGTCCCGGCGCTTGAAACCGGACGCGTGACTTTGTGGGATAACGCCGTTGTGCTCAGGCTGGTTAGGGAGGCGTCGGGCTCCAGAATCGCGCGCGTAGAAGTCAAACACCAGGGTGAACTTAAGTCGATCGCGGCGAAGACCGTAATCCTGTCTGCCGGCGCTTTGAACTCAGCGCTGCTGCTCATTCGATCAGCAGACAGCTCTTATCCGGCGGGTACTGCTATTTCGTCGGGGATGGTGGGCCGACACTACATGGGCCATTATTTCACGGCGATAATGGCCGTTTCTCAGCGCCGCAACCCGACGCACTTTCAAAAACAATGTCGATAAACGATTTTTATCTGGGGGATACCTCCTACCCGTACCCCTGAAGGTGCGCGTCGGCTTTCTGCCAGCTGTTGTCGGTCGCTTCCTAACTGCGCGGAGCGTCGACCTTTTGGTCACCACTGAGGATCTGCCAAAACCAAACAATCGCGTTGTAATCGACGGAGGCGAGGCGCGGCTTGCGGTCGTACGTTCGAATGCGGATCCCCACAAACGCTTGGCCGGCATTATGACGAAGATGATGAAGCAAATCGGCTTCCCCTCTGTCCTGACCAACACTATGCCATTGGCATTCAGCTCGGCGCAGTGCGGAACGGTCAGGATGGGCGACGAACCGTCTCTCGCTCTACTCGACGGACATTGCCGTGCCTACGATCACCCCAACCTTTTCGTGGTAGACGCGTCTTGCTTTCCCTCGTCAGGCTCGGTCAACCCATCTCTCACGATTGCCGCGCAGGCGCTGCGCGTTGCCGATCATGTTGCGAAAACGGAGTTCGGCATCCAGAGGTCGTCCGCATCGTGAACAGGCCGGAATGGGCAATGACGGGCGGACTGGCAATCTCTAGCGTTTGAAGCGAGACAAGACCATTTACAATCTGATCGGTGCTTTGATGATCCAACAGATATTCTTTCCCTCACTCGGCCACGTGGAGGTTCGCCAAGCGCCGCCTCCGCCGCCTCCTGGCAATGGTGAAGTATCGCTAGCACCGGCCTTTGTCGGCATATGTGGTACCGACGTTCATGTGCTGCATGGAAAACATAGCGTGAAGCCGCCGCTGGTCATCGGGCACGAGATGGCCGGTATCGTCGAAAAGATTGGGGCCGGCGTGGATGGCTTTGTCCCAGGGGATCACGTCGCCCTGAACCCGGTAGTGGCCTGCAGTGAATGCACCGCCTGTCTTCGGGGCCGCTATAACATTTGCGAGAAGGCGACAATCATTGGTTTTCGGCTGCCCGGTGCGGCGCAGACGAAACTCGTCGTCAAACAGAAGCAACTGCACCACGTTCCGCCCACCATACCGCTACACCATGCGGCACTCGCCGAACCGCTATCCGTCGGCGTCCATGCCGTTTCGCGCGCGAGCGACCTTGAAGAGGTGCTGATTATTGGAGGCGGTACGATCGGGCTTTGCGTACTTGCCGCCGCCAAGGCCGCCGGTGCCGCACGCGTTACCGTAGTAGAGCCTGTTCCATCGAAACGTGCGCTCGCGCTTCATCTCGGCGCAACGGCAGCCCTTTCGCCGGACGAGCCAGTGGCGGAGCGCTTTTTTTCCACCTGCTTCGACATAGTGGGGCGGCCGGCCACACTCGGGCTTGCAGAAGGCAGTTGCATGTCCGGCGGGGTGATTGTCGTCGTTGGAACAGCTTTTGGTTTCAGCGAAGTGAATACTCCGCGCTTGCAACGATACGAGCTCACGCTTCTCGGAAGCAGCATCTTCGTTGACGATGACATGCGCCAAGCCATTGGCATCCTCGCCTCTGGCCTTTTTGATGCAGAGGCTTTTATTACTGGCCAGAGGTCGCTTGATGAAGCCTTTCAGGCTTACGCGGACGCCAGTGATCCGGCGAATGTCAAAACGATGATTCGAATGGGCAACAACTGATCAAGCTGTTCACTCGCTGGACGTTCGGCCCGGCTGCGTTGCCGGCTTCGATATCGAGTCTAGCCTTCATACTGAGCCTTTTAATGCGCTTGATGGAGAAAAAGATGCAACGCACTATATCGGTTAGGAATCCCAGGACCGGAGAACAAGACTATGCCTTCACCCCACCCGAAACCGCGGAGATCGTCGCGATCTGCCGCGACATGCGCCGTGAACAAAACGCCTGGGGCGCCGCGCCGCTGGAAGAAAGGCTTGCCGTTCTACGCAAATGGGCCGACGCGCTCGAAGCGAGTGCGACGGTGATAGGTGACGCGGAATTCGCCGACACAGGCCGTTACCGTCGTTCGCACGAGGTTCCGCTAATGGTCGTCAAGGCTCTGCGTTCCTGGTGCGAACGCGCCGCAGGCGTGATGGATAAAGCCTATCTGCAAGGCGACAGCTCGACGTTCAAGGACGTCACCTTCGCGACACAACTGATGCCGTATCCACTGGTAGGCATCATCAGTCCTTGGAACCAGCCGTTCCTGCTATCCACGATGGACGCCATACCCGCGCTGGTCGCAGGCTGCGCTGTCATCATCAAACCGAGTGAAGTGACGCCCCGCTTCATTGAACCTGTAATGAGCACAATTCAGGCAGTTCCAGAGCTTGCGAAGGTGCTTCGGTATGTGCAAGGCGACGGCAAAGTCGGCCAGGACATTATCCAGCAGGTCGACATGCAGTGCTTTACCGGCAGCGTGCCAACAGGCAGGCTTGTTGCGGAAGCTTGTGCCAAGCGCTTCATCCCGGCCTTTCTTGAACTCGGTGGCAAAGATGCGGCGATTGTGACCGAAAACGCGGACATCGAACGGGCTGCCACCGCGGTTCTGCGCGGCTCGGTCTGGTGCACCGGTCAGATCTGCTTCGCCACAGAGAGAGTGTACGTGCAGGAAAGCGTGCACGATCGCTTCGTGAAAGCGCTTTCGGAACAGGCCAAAGCGTTGCGGGTCACCTATCCGGATCACTCCAGCGGTGAAATCAATCCCTTCATCTTTGAACGACAGGCGGAGATCGTCGATCGACATATCGACGATGCGCTCGCCAAGGGCGCCAGGATCGTCGCGGGCGGAAAGAGCCAGCGGCTTGGCGGCGGGCTTTACATGGAAGCGACTGTCATGACCGACGTGACCCACGACATGGCGATCATGACCGAGGAGACTTTCGGGCCAATCACGCCGGTCATGAAGTATAAGACCGAAGAAGACGCGGTCCGTCTCGCAAATGATACGCAGTATGGGCTGTCCGGTGCTGTCATCGGCGGCGACATGGAAGAGGCCATCCGCATTGGTCGACAGCTAAATGCTGGCGCGATTGCCCTGCAGGACACAGCCATCACTGAGGCCATCCTTCGCGATGCCGAGAAGAACTCCTTCAACAAGTCCGGTATGGGGGGCTCGCGCATGGGGCCAAGTGGTCTGCTGCGGTTCTTCCGCAAGAAGGCCCTGATAATGAACCATGGACGCGTTAAGAGCATGGCCGAGGAGGGCGAGGATACATTTCGCTCGGCCCAGCCCCCGCAGCGTATCGCCTCGTAAGAGAAGCGCTCAGAATTAAGCATACAGCCTTCACAGGGTTCAAAACGCCACCGCCGGATTAACGAGCGGTGGCGCTTTTCGTAAGAGGCGCGGGTTGCCTCTCTGAAGCCGAACTGTTGGTCCACACAGAACTGAGCCGGTGATGGAGTGAACCCTTCGGGCTGGACCACGGGACACGAAAAAACTGATACACTTTGCGGGCTTCAATCTAAGAAGGCTCATGAGGTCCCGAGGTCCATATCGACGGCATTCGCCGCCGTTCAAAGTTGCAGCTTTGTCAAGATATTCGGAACGGCGTCATCGGGCGGCGCGATGCGCAGTGCACATTCAGCGTTTCGGCAAACCTCATCCAGTTGTGGCTGACGCAGTTCGATCGTGGCGAAGCGAACGACGAGGAAGCAGAAGCTAGCGTTATTGCCGAGTACGAGGCACACTTTGCGGCGCTTGAACGCAAGGTCGGCCAGCTCACAATAGAGCTGGACCTGGTTAAAAAACCCGCGTCAGCCGATCGCCGGAGACAGCGGGAACTCCTCCATCATCACCGGTCCCCGGCCTGACCTCTCAGACGGGGGTGCAAAATGATCGATCACCCGCGAAGCAGCTATTATTATCGATCAACTACAAGAGCGTTGAACCTTGGGGATACGGAACTCGTTGCAATCATCGAGGATATCCAGGACGAGCCGCCCTGCTACGGATACCGACGCGTAACGCACGAGCTTCAGCGAAGAGGGCACGTGGTCAATCACAAGCGTGTCGCCCGCGTCCTGCGGGCCAACGGCTAGGGATCACGCCTCGCAAGCGGTAAGTTCGTACGACGGATAGCAACCACGATTCACCGATCTACCCAAAACTTTATCGGAATGTGATCTCGTCGCCGCCTGACATGGTCTGGGTGGCCGACTTCACATACAGCCGCATCGCCTTCGGCTTTTGCTATCTCGCAGTCATTCTCGACGCTTGCAGCCGGAAAGTCGTCGGCTATGGCCTGTCAAAACGCCTGGACACGCCGTTGGCGTTGGCAGCGTTGCGTTCGGCGCTTGAGAGCAGAAAGCCTCCTCCCGGCTGCATCCACCACACGGACCGCGGATGCCGAGGCAGATTCAACCGGTCGCCGCAACACCCAAAACTAGGAGGTGTTTATCGTGACGGTAAGACGGCAATCGGAGCGGTCAACGCGGCAGAAATTATCCTCGCCAGGCCGGCCATGGGTATGGCAGCGTGAGAACTTGTGTAGGTTTTTGGCGAGAAATAGCGGCTGGCTTGTCCAGCGAAGATGCCGCTGTGGAAGCCAGTGTCTCTGCCCCCGTTGGGAGCCGGTGGTTTCGGAGTTCAGGCGGTATCCCTCCCACACATATTTCACCCTCGGCAACATCACTCAAAAACCGCAGCGCGGCGTTCGTAGAGCGAGAGGAAGTCGCTTTGGAGTGCGCTCGAGGAATCTGAGCCATCGCACGTAAGCTGGGACGATCACCCAGTACAATCTCGCGAGAGATCAGACGCAATTCCGCGACACGCGGCGGTGACTTCGACAATCGCGCCATCACTGCGCAATGGCATGCTGATCGAGCGGCCCAACGGCCAAAGGTAGCGAAGCTGGTAACCAATGTCGCCCCTCGCGACTGTGCCACGCCGCCGGTCTCCAAGGGTCCATGAGACCGTCTCGCTGGGGCTCAACACTCCAGGCGTCGCGGCATTCCCATTCGACGGAGGGAGCGGATCACGCCATCCTGTAGTTTTGCTCCCTTTTCATCACTGCAAAAATGATGCGCGTTATCTTGTTAGCGAGCGCGACAGCTGCAATTCGAGGTTTGCGGCCGAAAATGTGCCCGAGCCAGTTGTGGGAATGTGGCCCAGGCTTCCATCGCGACAATGCAAAGCGATTGCTTATTTAGCACCTGCTGTAATTGGGTCAGCGATAGGACGCGGTTAAATAGAACCGCACCGCCGCGATCCGTTACACAAACCTGGAAACTCCGTTCTGCAATGTCGACCGCGAGAATATGCGCCTATGTCATATGCCTTCCCTCCCTGCGCGCCATCATGGCGCTGAGCACGCATCATGCTCTGACGGCGACCGGACCGGGCGTCTCCCCCAACAGTTCATCCCCTGCTGTCGCTCGGCCGTTACACGGATCGTCGCCATGTGTTCTCGTAGTTTGGAAGCTCGCCGGCTTAGTGCGAGGGGCCGCCCCCTCGTGAACGCGGAGAAGGATATGTCAGAGCGCAAGATCGCCGGCATCTGCTAAGTGTGAAAGCGCCTCAGATCGACGCTACGGCCGTATCCGCCGCTATCTTTTCTGACTGGAGCGCTTATCTCGCCCCATGTGCGGCAATCGAAACATCTTCCCAGGCTTCCCAGGTCCTGATGCGCTGCTCGTAGGCAGCTTTGAACCGCGGGATCGTGGTCGCGCCAAGTACGAGACGGAGTGGGGGCTCCTGCGCATCGACCACCTTCATGATAGCGGTGGAGGTTGCGGAAGGATCACCCTGGTCGGATGGTTTGAATCCGGAGCGTATGGCTTGCCGAACAGGATCGTAGACATCGATACCGGATGCGAACCTCGCGGATGAACCGAAGCCGGTTGCAAAGCTCCCTGGCTCGATGATGGTGACTTTGATACCAAGATCCGCCACTTCGCCTGCGAGCGCCTCCGAGATAGCCTCCACGGCAAATTTCGTTGCCGTATAAGCACCTCCTGTTGGGAAGCTGAGTATACCCCCGATACTTGACACCGTCAGAATATGGCCGCCCGCTTGTCGCCGAAGAAAAGGCAGAGCCGCTTGAATGACTGAAAGTGTGCCGAACACATTGGTCTCGAAGTTTGCCTTTGCGGCGTCGATATCGAGCTCCTCGACCGCGCCCATGTAACCATAACCTGCAATACTGAGAACAACGTCGATGCGACCGAAGTGCCGGTGGGCTAAGTTGACGACATTGAAGACCGCCTCGCGATTGGTAACATCGAGTTCGTGCGTGAGAACATTATCGCCGTAAGCGTCAACTAATTCTGTAAGGTCGCCCACATTTCGTGCGGTGGCCACAACCTTGTCACCACGAGTGAGTGCCGCTTCGGACCATGCGCGACCGAAACCGCGAGATGCTCCTGTAACGAACCAGATTTTACCCTGTGGCATTCCGAAATTCCTTGCCTATAATGTTGCACTTGGTGCGGAGTATTTCCGCACTCAGTGCGATAATGTCAAGTGAATTCTTGTGAAGTGGGCGTGGATTAGATGGAGATTTTGAAGCCGCAAGGCTTACGAGAGCGCAAGCGTAAAGAAAAGCTCGAGCGGATTGCCCAAGTGGGACTCAGACTTTTCATAGACAATGGGTATGATGAGACGACCTTGGACGCCATTGCCATGGCTGCGGGAATATCTCGTCGGACGTTCTTTTATTATTTCAAATCGAAGGAAGACATTCTTCTCGCGCATAACAGCAGTGGCTTTATGGAAGCCATGCGTTCCGCTATTCTTGAAGAGTCATCAGATGCTAGTCCTCTCGACGTCGCCAAGAGATGCATGCTGGCCCTCGTGTCGCAATATGAGACGAAGGATTCAATCGTAGTCGACCAGTTGCTCCGGTCAACCGAGGCTCTACGGATGCGAAAACAATCACATTTCATCGAAATGGAGGATGAGCTCGCAGAAAGCTTCTATGCGAAATGGCCCGGCGTGGAACGCCGAAAAAGTCTTCGTATCGCAGCGATGCTGGTCATGGGAACACTTCGTTTGGGACTAGAAAGGTGGCGAGAGAAAGAAGGCAAAAGCCCGTTAGCCGAAGAAATCAGCGGCAACTTCGATGCAGTGGAAGATCTTGCATGTTCATAGGATCTATTACGAGATCAGAGCCTTACCCTACACCTTCGCGCCCTACCGCAACAACCCGGAACGCAAATGTCCTCTAGATTTCTATCTGCAGAACCTTGCCTTTGGCGGGAACCGAGCAACAGATCAGGGTTTCATCGTCGCTCAAGCGATAGCTCGGCTCGAACAAATAACTCACTTCACCCTTGACGACCCGAGACCTGCACTCGCCGCAATTGCCTGCGCGGCAACTATATGGCGGGCGACAGTCCGCGTTCCTCCGCTAGTTCCAGTGACGTGTATCGCATTGGCCAATCACGCCATGATCCTTGAGAAACACACGGCGGTGCGAATTGGTCGTGTCCACGACGGCAAGGTCATGGTGATGCGGTCTAACCTCCGCTGGTGCTCGGACGGGCTTGAGCTCACTTGCTGAAATGGCGAGTTGGTTCGTCTCGCGTTCATTATCGATGCGTTTGGCCGGGAAATTATCTCATAGGCAGCCGTCGCCAATGCCGGGACATCCGGCTCCGACATTCGAGACATGATGTCGGAGGCCGTCGAAAAGCGCTTCAACGCAACCAGCGCCCCGCACGCAATCGAACATCTGTCTGATAACGGCAGTGCACACACGGCGAGGGAGACTAGGCTGTTTGCTCAAGCCCTCAACCTGATCCCATGCTTCACACCCATTGCCACCCCTCAGTCCAATGGCATGTGGGAGCGACACCGGTACAGGTGTCTTCATGTGGGCCGATCCACCCCTTGCTCCGACCCAAACAAGGCGGTCCACAGAAAGCAGTTCCCCACTGGTTGCGGACACTGACTCCTCAACAAAGGTAAGATCGACGTGACCGGTTTCGGTTGCAGTCAGCAGATCCCGGGAGGAGAGACAGACTAACGTTTCCGACCACCGCGCTTCCGCACTGCCAGCTTCTCTTCCCGATAATGCCGGAAGAGCCGCTTGTGGTTTACAAGGTGCCCCTCACGCATGAGTAGCACATGAAGGCGTCGATATCCGAAACGGCGGCGTTCATGCGCTAGCGCCTTCATCCGCTCGCGAAGATCATGGTCGTCGCTGCGCCTGGTTTCATAACCGATTGTCATACGGAAAAGCCGATAGTTTTACACGCCCGCCGTTCGCTCATCTGGTGGCGATCCATCAAATGAGTGACAGCATTCCGCCTCGCTGCGGGCATCAACACTTCTTCCCCAAACGGTCTTTCAAAGCGGCATTGTCGAGCATGGCGTCTGCCAGGAGCCGTTTCAGCTTTGTGTTCTCGTCCTCAAGCGTCTTCAGCCTTTTGGCTTCCGACACTTCCATGCCGCCAAACTTCACTATCCATTTATAGATGCTGGCATCGCTGACGCCGTACTTGCGGCAAAGCTCCGAGACCGGCGTGCCCGCTTCGTGCTCCTTCAGAATGCCGATAATCTGTTCGTTTGTAAACTGTTGTGCTTCAATCTCTCGTCCTCTCGATCGGCCAGAGCTTACTTCAAAATGGGTTATTCCGACGGGCCAAGGTCAAGCTGAACAGTTCCGTCAGCCCATTTCCGCCGACTCGCTTTTAACCTCGTAGCGGGCAATCGTTTTCGGCTCGAAGCCAGCGCGACGGGAGAAATACCTAATCAACTGCCCGACAAATTCCACAATGCCATCCCTGAACAGCATGACGCACGCAACCAGTATAAGGCCCTTGAAGAAAACGACCCAAGCTCCGAGACCCGCGAGATAATTCTCCATAGACGTCACGATAAGAGCTCCTACGATCGGACCGAGCAACGTTCCGATTCCGCCGAGCAACGTCATAATGACGGGTTCGATGGACATATTCAGGTGTACGTCTGCCAAGGTTGCGACCTGCATCACCAGGACTTTCACCCCACCTGCCGCCCCGGACATTGCAGCCGAGATGACATAGACGATTAGTTTCAGTCTGTGCGTTTGATATCCGAGCGAAATCGCCCGCTGCTCATTGTCCCTGACAGCGCGGAGCGCGTTTCCGAAAGGCGATGTAGTTACTCTCTGCAAAAATAAGAATATAGCGAGGAACAGTGCGATAACGAAATAATACAGGTTGGTGTCGTTGCCGAGATCGATCAGGCCTAACAGGTATCCACGCGGCACTGCCTGTATCCCGTCTTCACCGCCGGTGACCGAAGTCCACTGTAGAGAGATAAAGTAAACCATTTGCGATAAAGCCAAGGTGGTCAATGCGAAAACGATCCCCTGCTTGCGTACTACAAGCGCGCCAAAAAAGACGCCAAGGGCGCTGCAACACACAAGAGCGAGCAGGATCGCAACCTCCGGCGAGATGTGGAAATACTTCAGCGCATAGCCGGAGACATAACTTCCCAAGCCGAAATAGGCGGCATGCCCAAAGGCCATAAGGCCAGCGTATCTCAGCAGAAGCGCAAACGCCATCGCGAATAAGGCATAGCTAATGAACTTCATGACAAACAGCGGGTACAGAACTATCGGCGCCAAAATCAGGAGTATGGCGAGCAGCAGAAATGTTCGGTGCTCATATATTGTGTTACGCATATTTGTTTCTTTCATTCTTCGCTTTGCGATGCTGTAGCTCGGCGTCAGTTCTGTCAGAGCGGCCTTCCGAAGATGCCCGAGGGCTTGATCGCCAGAATGACTACCATGACAAGGAAAATCGAAATTGCGGCGGCTTCGGGATAAAAGGCCTTCGTTACACCTTCAACGATACCGAGAATGTAACCCGTGACAATTGAGCCGGCGATGGAGCCGACGCCTCCGATGACGACGACGGCGAAAACGATGATAAGCAGGTCGTTACCCATGTCCGGGTTAACTTGGTAGATTGGAGCGGCGAGAACGCCGGCAATTCCCGCAAGGGCGGCACCAAAGGCGTACGCTAACGTGACCAGGTACGGCACATTGACCCCCAGAGCCTCCGACATGGTGGGATTTTCGGTTGCGGCGCGGAGATATGAACCGATCCGGGTCCGTTCAATAATTGCCCAGGTCGCGATGCAAAGTACCAGCGATGCCCCGACCACCCAAACTCGATAGTGGGGCAAGAACATGAACCCAAGCCGTGTTCCCCCGCTCAAAGCGGCAGGGACCTGATACGGAATGCCTGATGCTCCGAATATTATTCGGAACAACGCCGCCACCATTAAAGCGATGCCGAATGTCAACAGTAGTCCGTAAAGATGGTCGGCGTCGGCTATGCGCTTTAGGAACAGCTGTTCGATAACTACGCCGGACATACCAACGAAAATAGGAACGATCAGAAGCGCCCACCAATAGCTAATGCCGAAATATGTAAGCAGGACATAGGAAAGGAACGCCCCCATCATGTACTGCACGCCATGCGCGAAATTCGCGATGTTGAGCAAGCCGAATATGATCGATAGGCCCAAGCTGAGCAGGGCATAGAACGAACCATTTATAACGCCAAGTAATATCTGGCTAAACAAAACCGGCGCTGCTACCCCGAAGATTTGAACGGTGTCCATTGTTATACTCCGATATAGGCCTGTAGCCGCTCCACGTGACCCTCACCGACTTCCCGTGATGGTTCGATATGGTCGACGATCCTACCCTGCTCAACGACGTAGAAACGATCGGCGAGGCGCGATGCGAATTTGAGATTTGCTTCGACCAAGACGATCGTGAAATCACGCTGCTTTAGCAATTCTATGCTATCTGCTATATGATCAACGACAACCGGGGCCAAGCCTTCCGTCGGCTCATCCATCATCAGGAAGCGCGATCCGGTCTGCAACACCCGGGCAATCGAGAGCATTTGCTGCTCACCGCCCGAAAGTTTAGTCCCGAAGGTCTTCAACCTCGTCTTGAGATTTGGAAAAAGTTCGTAAATGTCCTCGAACGACATCCGCTCCTGATGGACGATACGAGGAAGCTTAAGATTCTCCTCAACCGTCAGCGTGGCGAAGATGCCTCTTTCCTCCGGCACGTAACCTATGCCGAGGCCAGCAATGCTTCGGGGCGGCATAGCGATAGTCTCCTTGTCACGGAAGCGGATCGAACCTGTCCGTCGTTTGAGACTTCCTATGATCGACCGAAGCGTCGTGCTCTTGCCTGCGCCGTTCCTTCCGACAAGGCATATGACTTCGCCTTTCAAGGCATGAAGATCGATGCCATGCAGGGCTTTAGAATCGCCGTACCATGCATGGAGATCCGTAACCTCGAGTAATCTCGGTCGAGTAACATCGGTTTCAAGCATGCCCACTCCCCATGTATGCTTTCTTCACCAGCGGATCGTTAGCAACCGAATTGTAATCGCCGCTGGCGATTAGTTTGCCACGTGCCAGAACGGAAATCTGATCAGACAGTGACGATACTACCGACAGGTTATGCTCAACCATCAATACGGTCTTGCCTTTAGCGACCTGCCGTATAAGTGCGATCATCCGATCTATATCCTCGGTTCCCATGCCTGCGGTCGGTTCGTCCAAGAGAAGCATTTTTGGCTCAAGCGCCAGTGTCGTCGCGATTTCTAGGGACCGTTTGCGTCCATAGGCCAACTGGCTTGCTAGAACATCGGCGCGATCCGTCAGCCCGACGAGTTCTAAGAGTTCACGAGCCCGTTGATCGTATCGGTTCAGAATCTTGCCGCTTTCCCAGAAGTCGAACGAATTGCCCCGAGCACTTTGGAGTGCGACCTTGACGTTTTCCAACACAGTCATTGTTTGAAACACGGCTGATATCTGGAAGGAACGAACGAGCCCACGACGGGCGACTAGTGACGGTTCGGTTCTGCTAATGTCCTCCCCGTCGAATACGATCCTTCCGCTGGAAGGCTGGAGAAACTTGCTCAAGACGTTGAAGAATGTCGTCTTCCCGGCTCCGTTCGGTCCGATGAGTGCATGTACGGAACCACGTTTGACAGCGAATGAGACATCGTCCACGGCGAGGAAAGCACCGAAGCGGCGGACAACGTTATGCGCTTCGAGAATGAAATTGCTAGCGTTATCAATCATTGGAACTATCGCTCGTTCATGCGGATTAGAGTTTTGACGTTCTCAGGAAGGAGCGCTTCCTCATACGCCGCAGCGGCATCGCTCAACGACCTCACATTAGTTACGAGGTGCCGCGCGGTTTCCTGCCGCGACGAGAGCAACTGGATTGCCTCGGCCATATCATCGTCGTTGAAGATGCAACTGCCCTTCAAAACCATCTCGAAGCGTTGCAGGCGAATTATGTTGAGGTCCGGCACGCCTAACGGAGTGCCGACGATCACGATCGTGCCACCGGATAAGCAGGAATTCTCCGCAAGCTTCATCGTTGCAGGGGACGCCACGACATCGAAACATGTCGTATATCGCCTTTCCGTGAGGGGCTCACCTACGTCTTGGACGATGTCGGCACCAGCAAGCCGTGCGAGGGCTCTCTTTTCAGCCTGCGGCTCTACCACCGTGATGGATGCCGCGCCAAGTGCCTTCAAAGCCAAAACAGTGCAGAGACCGATTGTCCCGCAACCGATGACGAGGACGTCGCTCAGATCGTCCGCTTGTTTGGCAGCGTGGACACCAACGGACAACGGCTCCGCTAAAGCGGCGAGATCGAGTCCTAGATCCTGTGGTACGACATGCAATTGCTTCCGCTCGATAATCATTTTCGTCTGGCCGACGCCAGGACGCCTGAAGCCGATTACGCTCGCGCTTTCGCAAATGTTGAAGCGTCCACGACGGCAAGCGTCGCACTTACCGCAGGCGACGACTGGGTTGACAACCACGTGCATTCCCGGTTCCAGATCGCTGACATCCAACCCGACGCTTTCGACGACGCCCGACATCTCGTGACCGATCACAAGCGGGGGCTTAACCGTGTGTTTGCCTTTCAAAACATGGAGATCGGTTCCGCAAATGCCCACGTACGCAGGTCGAACCAGCACTTCGTGACCAACCGGTCCTTCGGGGTCGGCAACGCTGCGTATCGCGACCCTATTCACGTCCTCAAAGAAGATTTGCTGCACCATAATAATAATAACTTTCAGCGCTTGGTGGACGATGCTTACCCGGAAAGATCCCAGAAATGGCCTGCCGAACTATCAAGTTCACGGCGCTTACCGGTCTCGTATCCGGTTACGCCGGCCCACTGCTCCAGAGAAAGTTTTGTGGTGACGTCCTGAATGACAACGCGCTCGGCAATCTTCCATCGTCCTTCCCGACATTCAAATCGGTCGAGATAGCGCCCGGACAGCAGCACGTGCCCTCCGCCTGCCTCTTCTTTGAGAGGAAGCAGGCAGATGACGTAACTTTCTACATTGGCGGTGTTTTCAACGATCTCTATAAGGATATTGGTGACGTGATGTTGGCCGACGGTGGGTAGGCCATCCATCTTATTGACCATATGCGTTCCGAAATCGGCGCCGGCTCCGGTCCAAGGACCGTGCCGATCTACCGCATCCGGATGATAGGCGCTATCGACAAGTGCGATCTCGCCTCTGTCAATTCCCCTGCAATAGCGATAGATCGCCTGCCTGATCTCCAGATGCGCAGATATCTCTTCGACGTTCATGTCCATCTACCGACGCTTGATACATTGAAAACGGGAACGAATAAACGATAGGCGAGAGCCTATTTTGCTTGCTGCACAAGTGCGCAGCCACTCTCCGCCAAGGGCTGGAAAGCGTCGTCGCCGGACACTGTCGCCACCGGTTTGAGCACGTCGAATTTGCTTGTGCTTTCAGCAGGGTCCTTCACCTGCGTGAGATAGTAGGTATGTGCGTGGACCCCGTTGACGCGCAATTCACCCTTGCCAAACAATTGGTCGTCTGTCGGCACTTTCTTCATCGCGGTGACAAGTGCGGCACCTTTGAGAGTCGGATCGGTCTTCAGAACCTTAAACATGTGGGTCAGAAACGCGAAGGTGCTGGCATGCTGATAGGATGGCGTAATCTTGAAACCAAGTGGTTCGGCCACCTTACGGAATCGGTCTGTCCATGCTCTCGCATTGTCGTTCAGGTTCCAGTACCATGGTAGCGGCATATATACGCCGTGGGTATTTTGGAGGCCCATTGCCACCACTGCTGGTAGCGAAGACCCAAACATGGCGATCTTCTGATTGCTGTCGATTGCACCGAATGCAGCAAGCTGTTTGATACTGTTTTGCGTGTCTGTTCCGCCGTTCGCGAGGCCGATGACGTCGGCTCCGGATGCAATGGCCGTAGTCACCGCGGAGGATAGATCGGTTGCCGCGTTTGGGTGCAGCACCGAGCCGCGAACCTGTCCGCCCGCAGCTTTGACGAACTCTCTGCCAAATTCGTCCATCTCTTTGCCAAACACATAATCAGCAGTGATATAGAACCAGCTTTTTGCGCCGGCTTGGGAAAGGGCCTGGGTGACCGTCTTGACATTTCCGTAGTTGTTGAATGCCCACTGAACCGTGTTAGCGTTACAGCGTTTTCCCGTCATCGACGTCCCGGCCGTTGTAACGAGAATACTGTCTTTCTGCTCTACAAGGTCCTTTACTGCTAACGCGGCAGGCGAAAACGGTACGTCCATGATGACATCTACGTTCTTGGTATCCAGCCATTCCCGCGCGATCGTGCTTGCCACATCAACCTTGTTCTGCATGTCCGCGAAGATTACCTCCACCGGATAGCCGCCAATAGAGCCACCGACATCCTCGATGGCGAGCTTTGCTGCGGCTACGGATCCCATACCATGATCATCACTGAAAGGTCCGCTCATATCGGTTAGGATGCCTATGCGAACTGGCATTTTGCGCTGTTGCGCTTCGGCGGTAGCCGATATTGCAAGAACAAATGCGGATGCTGTTAGAAGATGTTTGATAAGCCTCATTTTTTCCTCCCAGAATGTTGAGGCAAACTATTAAGGCTCGCCTCTCCGCTCAAGAGATGGCGCTGGACTGTTCACTGTATGAACAAGCTTTCGAAGCGCTTCGTCTTCTGTGAAGATGCCAGATCGCCGCGAACCATCGTTGTTTCTGCAGTCATAATTGAACAGCGCCTAGTTTGCCGGCGTCTGTTTGATTTAAGTTATGCGGCCATGGCTGGCGCGTCTAGCATGACATAGCATCGTTCTTCTGCCTCGGCTGGCGGTATGTCGCCAATGGGCTCTAAAAGGTGTCGATTGTTGAACCACTCCACCCATTCGAACGTGGCGAACTCAACGGCTTCGAAGTTGCGCCATGATCCCCGGCAATGGATGACCGCGGCTTTGTAAAGGCTGTTGATCGTTTCGGCGAGGGCGTCGTCATCCGCCAACGCTACCGACAGAAGGGTTGATGCCTGCCTCTGCCAATCGCTCAGAATAGCGAATGGACATATCGCGAGCCAAGGCCCGTGTGATGAACCAGCCCGCCACGGTGACCGGGCCGCTTATCATGAAGTGCCTGGTCGAGGGCATTGAGCACAAAGCCCGCGTCGGCAGTCCGGCTTGCCCGCCAACCGACGATCCGGCGGGCGAAGGCATCATAACGAAGGCCACGTAGACGAAGCCCTGCCAGGTCGCAACGCAGGTGAAAATCAGATAACCACAGCATGTTCGGCGCGGGAGCGTAGACCTGCCGGTTCACCCGATCGAGCGGATATGGCGCGGTTTTGTCACTGACCGTCGTGCGGATCGGTTTGCGCGAATTATGCCCTGCAGCTCCATTGCGCTCATAAGCCGAGCGACTGTGCACCGGGCGATGTCGTAACCTTTCCGTTGCAACTGTCGCCAGACCTTGCGCACGCCATCGACCTGGAACTTCTCGTTGAACACCCGGCGTATCTCGACCTTTATGGCAATGTTGCGTCGAGCGCAGGTCGAAAGACGGTCCTCATCCGTGCGCTTGGCGATGACCTCATAATAGGTGGACGGGGCAATCGGCAGCAGTCTGCAAAATACGAGGCCGCAGGCTTCCAGGTGTTCCTTGTAATCGACGTAGAGCTCGTGACGATGGCGGTGGCGCTCCGAAATATCGGAAGAGCCATTGAGTTCGGCGATCTTGGTGCCTTTCTTAAAAGCAGCCTTGTAGGCGCCGAGCCGCATCGTGCCGCAGAGGTCGCCGGTCGAGAAGCGTTTCCGCAATCATACCCCTTCAGCCATTCGGTCATCAGGCCAACGACCGGCTCTCCGCTCGGGCCGAGTTAGACCAGCGCTTCGATTTCCATTCTGATATGGGGCGTCAATGCCCGCAATGACTTCGAACACCTCATAAAAGCGCCTCGTCTGATGGATCATGCACGTGAAGGGCCGATAAGTATCTTCGTCCGGTGTCTGCTACAGGGCCTGTATCGGAA
This sequence comes from Hyphomicrobiales bacterium, assembly GCA_900472625.1. GTDB lineage: Bacteria > Pseudomonadota > Alphaproteobacteria > Rhizobiales > Rhizobiaceae > Rhizobium. The sequence continues at coordinate 86,004 of UCIT01000028.1, forward strand.
CGCAAATGTCCTCTAGATTTCTATCTGCAGAACCTTGCCTTTGGCGGGAACCGAGCAACAGATCAGGGTTTCA
>UCIT01000144.1 GCA_900472625.1 Hyphomicrobiales bacterium
CGGAATCGGCGCTGCCGACCGTCGGCAGCGCCGATTCCGTCCAGACCTACGCGAAGACCCACCCGGACCCGTTCGAGAACCTGCGGCTGTTCGATGCCGCGATTGCCGCGACCCGCATCACCGTGCCGATGCTGGTCGCCCCGGCGCTGTTCGATCCCGCCGTCGCGCCGCCCTGCCAGTTCGCCGTCGCCAACGCCCTGCCGGCCTCGAAATATAATGAAATCTTCATCCTCGACGCCGGACATTTCGATTATCCTGGCATGACGGAGCAGAATTTTGCGCTCCGCCAGAAGGTGCGAGGTTTTTTCAGGGTTCATGAACCGGGATTATCTGCGCTGGTATAGCCCGCGCCTCGATCGCGACATGGAGCTCCTGGTGTTCGGCCATGCCGGCGCCAAGGTGCTGGTGTTTCCGACCCGCGAGGGACGGTTCTGGGAATATGAGCGGCTCGGCCTCGTCGCCAGCCTGTCGCAAAAGCTCGAGGCCGGCCAATTGCAGCTCTACTGCATCGAGGGGCTGGCCAGCGAGACCTTCTATGGCTTCGACCGGCACCCCGCAGACCGCATCCACCGCCACGAAGCGCTGGAGGACTACATCCTCCACGAAGTGCTGCCGCTGATGGCCGACAGAAACCGCCATGACTGCACAATCGTCCACGGCTGCAGCCTCGGCGCCTTCCAGGCCGCCAGTCTGGTGTTTCGCCACCCGCATCTGTTCCGCAAGCTCGTCGCCTTCTCCGGCCGCTACGACCTGACGATCGAGGTCGAATCCTTCGGCAACCTGCTGAACGGTTACTACGACAGCTCGGTCTATTTCCACACGCCGATGCATTTCCTGCCAGGGCTCTCGGACGGCTGGCAACTCGAAAGGCTGCGCGAGGTCGAGATCGTCCTCACCATCGGCCGCGACGACCCGTTCCTCGACAACAATCGGCATCTCAGCCGCCTGCTCGCCGACAAGCAGGTCGGCCACCAGCTGCATCTGTGGGACGGTCGCGCCCACCGCGCCGCCGAATGGCGCAAGATGGCGGCGCTCTACATTTGAGCCGGCTCACGATGCAGCGGAGGACGCGCCAAAACGCCGGCTATGCCGCGATAACGATCATGTCAGAACTCGTGAATTGTCATCGCATCGGCGATCGCTAAAGGCTGACGCTGATTTCAACCATTCGAAAGGTCTCCGATGTTCGCTTCCGTCAGTTCCATGCAGCCGCATCTTCTCAGCCTGCTGCGCATCGTCTCGGCGCTTGTGCTGTTCAGCTACGGCACCCAGAAGATCCTGCACTTTCCGGCTGCCGAGCGCGTTCCGGAAGCCGGCTCGCTGCCGTGGATTGCCGGCATGTTCGAACTGATCCTCGGCTTCCTGGTGCTGATCGGCTTCAAGACCCGCATCGCCGCCTTCGTGCTCTCGGGCGTCATGGCCTTCGCCTATTTCATCAGCCACGCCCCGCGCGGCTTTTACCCCGCCCAGAACGGCGGCGTCGCCGCAATTCTTTTCTGCTTCGTCATGCTCTACTTCGTCGCCGCCGGTGCCGGCCCGCTCAGCGTCGATGCGCTGGTGAAGCGCAAGGGTGGGCAGACGGTTGCTGCTTAACGCGATTTGCGGCAGGCTTCGGCGCGCGCGATACCCCCCTCTGCCTGCCGGCATCTCCCCCACAGGTG
>UCIT01000007.1 GCA_900472625.1 Hyphomicrobiales bacterium
CCGCCGGACGAACCGCCTCCCCCACCGCCGCCAGAAAAGCCGGAAGACGAGCTGGGGGGCGGGCTGGGGAGTGTCGAGGCGATGGTCGATGCCATCGAGGACGAGAAGCCGCCGATGCGATCGGAAAAATTTCCGCCGCCGAAATTGCCGGAATACCAGCCAGGGTGATAGGCGACGGCCGCACCCGCCGCGGCGGCGGCAAGCCAGGTTTCGAATGTACTGGTCCACGGTTTTTCGACACCGAGCGCGACCGCGTAGGGCAACAGCTTTTCGAAATGCTGCGGCGACATCTCGGGGACGCCCGCCATGTTCATCCGGTCCTTTTCGGCCAGCGTCAGATACTGACGCAGGCCATCGATGCCATCCATCATCTTCGAGCCGAGCGGCGTCGGCGCGCCCATGATGAAGACGTAGAGGATGTTCAGCAGCACGATGCCGCCGACGGCGAAGATCATCGGTGTCTCGTGGAACTCCATGAGGCTGGAGAACAGCGCGAGCAGTAGCGTCGAGATGATGCTGAAGCCGACGAAGACGGCGATGGCGATGGCCACCACGGCCATGATCTTGCCCCCAAGCGACTGGCCGGGGCGGAAGGACTTGGCGAGACCGCCGATGAAGACCGCCACGAACACCGAGACGACAATCGGCACGATCATCAGCGCGATCGTATCGGGTTCCAGCGAGCCGAAGACGAACAAGGCGATCAGGCTAAGCACGCTGAGCGCGATGCCTCCTGCCGTGTAGCCGATGTTGGAGTTGTAATACTTGCCGCGATGCTCGCGCTCGATGGCGGAGCGGAACTTTTCGCCCACCGATTTGACGCGCTCGCCATTGGCCTTGTCGATCGTCAGCGAACCCTTGCCCCCGACGGCGTTGAGCAGGCTCGCCTCGCCGGCCTCGAATTTTTCACCCGCATTCGGCTTGTCTGTACGGCGGATGACGATCGAGGTCTTGAGATCCTCAAGCACGACGAAGCCACGCACAGCCAGATTGAGCGCGGTGGCCGAGAGCGCCGTCCAGCCCTGACCGGAGAAACCCTTGTTGTCGATATAGTTGACCAGCGCCGGCGAGATGCCATCGGGCGCATCCCAGCGCGGAACGATGACCCCGCGCTCAGGATCACGGCCGACCTTCAGCCAGGAGCGGGTGTAATAGAGGAAGACGAGGATCAGGCCACCGAAGCCGATCAGGTAGTCGCGGTTGTCGCTCAGCCACCAGCGGTTCGCCTCGCTGCCCGATGGCGGATCGATCGAGCCCTTCGGCATCTTGATGGCGATGGTCAGGCCTTCGTTTGCACCGAGCGGGGCAGTCGTGGCGAAGGAGACGCGGTTGCCGCCATTGTTGGCGCGGGCGTTGGTCTCGGTGGCGCCCTGCGGGCCGGTGAAGTAGGCGGTGTCCGTAGCGGAAACGCCCGGCGGCAAGGTGACGTTTGATGTGGCCGAGAGGATCGGGAAGATCCAGCCATTGCCTGTCACGTTCCAGTAGAGCTCGTCGTGATCGTCGAAATAGCGGATCTGCCGACCGGTGCGGTAAGTGAAGACGTATTGATGTCGGCCGGTGTTCAGGAGCACGTCGGGCGATCCGGCGTAGATGCGGATGCCGTCGGTGATGGTTTCCGTGCGCGAGGGCTCGTCGCGGCCGTCGCGCTTGACCGAGACGAGCTCGAAATCGACGCGGATGCGGCGGCCGCTTGCATCTGTCTGCGTCAGCGGGAAATCGCGGAAGATACCGCGACGGATCTGGTTGCCTTCGGCGTTAACGGTGATGGTTTCGGTGACCGTCATCGCGCCGCTTTTTTCCAGCGCGATATCGGAGACGTAGGAATTGATGACCTCGGCGGCCCAAAGCGGAGCGGCGGCCATCATCAGAAGCAATGCAAGGCAAAGACCAGAAAGCCGCCGGATCATCTCACTCCCCCGCTAACGGCTCCCCGGCCGCTTCAGATAATATCAGCCCTCGTCGGTATAATGCACACCAAGGCCCGCCATCACATCCCAGTACGCCGGAAAGGTCTTGCCGACGCAATCCGGGTCGAGAATAGTGATGCCGCCGATCTTCAACCCCGCCAGCGCGAAGCTCATGGCGATGCGGTGATCGGCGAACGTGTCGATATCGGCCGGCAGCGTCTGGCCGGCGAGACCGGGATCGGATGAGACGATCAGGTCGTCGCCTTCCTCGGTCGCCAGGCCGGCGCGGATATTGTTGAGGCCCGTGGAGACGGCGCGGATGCGGTCGCATTCCTTCACACGCAGGTTGGCGATGCCGACGAAGCGCACCGGCGTCTCGTTGAAAGCGGCCAGTACAGCGATGGTGGGCACCGCGTCCTGCATCTGCGAGCCGTCGATTTCGGTAGGAAGATGCGGGAACTGGCGGATGACGTCGTACGCCTTGGCGTCCGGCTGGGTGAAATCCTCGTTGGCGACACCAAGATCGATGGCGCCCTTGGTCAGTACTTCGGCAGCCCAGAGATAGGTGGCGGCGGAGGCATCCGGCTCGACGACGAAATCGGTGGCCGTGTAGCCCGTGGGCTCGATGACCCAGGAGGATGGCGTCGGCTGCGATACTTTCGCACCAAAGGCGCGCATGGCTGCCAGCGTCAGGTCGATATAGCCGCGGGCGCCGATATCGGCGCCGGCGAGCTCGATGGTGAACGGTTCGGAGCCGCAGGCGGCGGCCATCTGCAGGGCCGAGACGTACTGGCTGGAGAGGCCGGCGTCGATGACGACCTTGTTCGTCGAAAAGCTTCCGCTGGCATCGATGGTGACCGGCGGGCAGCCGGTGGGCGCCTCGATGGCGACGCCGAGCGATTGCAGCGCGTCGACCAGAGGCTTGATCGGACGTTTGCGCATATGCTCGTCGCCATCGACGACATAGCGGCCGTGGCCGAGCGCAAGTGCAGCGGTCAGGAAGCGAGTGGCGGTGCCGGCATTGCCGAGGAAGAGCGGGCCGGCCGGGGCCTTTAGCTCGCCCGAGCTGGTGACAACGAAGGTGGTGGCGTCGGGCTCATCCACGGTCACGCCCATGGCGCGCAGGGCCTCGGCCATGTAGCGGGTATCGTCGCTCTTCAACGCGCCGGTGAGGCGGCTGGTGCCCTTGGCGAGGCCTGCCAGAAGCAGGGCGCGATTGGTGATCGACTTCGAGCCGGGAGGAACCGCGCGGCCGGACAGCGGCGCAGCGGCCGGGATGATGGTGAGCTTGTCTTTACTCATGAACTTGTCTTTTCATTCGATGTCTTGTCGGGCAATTGCGCACGGCCCCGTGCGACCGCGCTCTTTGCCTGCTCATAGCAGTTTTTCCGCAAAGGCAAATGCCTGGGGTCAGAACTTTACCGAGGGAACGGCGCGATCGGCCTCGTTGGTGATCTCGAAGTACTCGCGCTTGCTGAAACCGAACTGGCCGGCGACGAGGTTCGAGGGGAAGCTCTCGACCTTGACGTTGAGATCACGCGCCGCGCCGTTGTAATAGCGACGGGCCATCTGGATCTCGCTTTCCATGGTTTCAAGCGAGGTCTGCAGCTCGCGGAAATTCTCGTTGGCCTTCAGGTCCGGATAGGCTTCGGCGAGTGCCATGACGCGGCCAAGCGCTGCCCCCAGCAGTCCTTCAGCCTGAGCACGACCGGCGACGTCGCCTGATGGAACGGCCTGCGCCTGGTTGCGGAGCTTGACGACCTCTTCGAGCGTCGTCTTCTCGTGGGTGGCGTAACCCTTGACTGTTTCAATCAGGTTGGGGATCAGGTCGGCGCGGCGCTTCAGCTGCACGTCGATGCCGGACCAGGCTTCTTCCGCCATCTGCCGGGCGCGGACGAGGCCGTTATAGACCATGACCGCGTAGAGCGCGATCAGGACGATGAGCCCAAGAACAATATACATCGAAAATCCCCCGTTACGATGTCAGGTCGGCGGGAGACTATGCGGGTTGCCCGCGCTTGTCATCCGGCATTTCGCTTAGACGATGGCGACCAGAAACGCATCCCAAGATCTTGCGATACCGCGACGTATCAGGAGAGCGTAATGTAATCTTGGAATCAGCCGACGGCGGCGGGATTCACCAGATGTCACGAGGATCAGTCAGCCCATGAGCGCAGTCATCTTCCTGCTCAACATGCTTGCCATCTCATCGTTCTTCCTGCTGCAGAGCGCGCTGCGCCCGGCTGTACGCACCGTCGACGTCAAGGCAAACGAGCGCCGCTAAGCGCTCAGGCAGCCGCTTTCGCGAGATTGACGCCCCCGGCATCCGTCAGCAGGAAGGCTTCGCCGCAGGCCTTGGCAAGCGTGCGCACACGCAGGATATAGCTCTGCCGCTCGGTCACCGAAATCACGCCGCGCGCGTCCAGAAGGTTGAAGACGTGCGACGCCTTGATGCACTGGTCGTAGGCCGGGAAGACGCACTTGTGCAGCTTGTGGTTATCGCTGTCGCCGGGGGCGCCTGCGGCGAGAAGCGCCTGGCATTCCTTTTCGGCATCGATGAAGTGGCGATGCAGCATCTCGGTGTTGGCGAACTCGAAGTTGTGGCGCGAATATTCCTGCTCGGCCTGCAGGAAGACGTCGCCATAGCTGATCTTCTCGTCGCCTTCGCGGCCGTTGAAGTTCAGGTCGTAGACATTGTCGACGCCCTGAACATACATGGCGAGGCGCTCCAAGCCATAGGTCAGCTCGCCGGCGACAGGCGAGCACTCGAGGCCGCAGACCTGCTGGAAATAGGTGAACTGCGAGACTTCCATGCCATCGCACCAGCACTCCCATCCGAGACCCCAGGCGCCGAGCGTCGGGCTTTCCCAATCGTCCTCGACGAAGCGGACATCATGCAGCAGCGGATCGAGACCGATCGCGGCCAGCGAGCCGAGGTAGAGTTCCTGCAGGTTCGGCGGGTTCGGCTTCAGGATGACCTGGTACTGGTAATAATGCTGCAAGCGGTTCGGGTTTTCGCCATAGCGGCCGTCGGACGGGCGGCGCGAGGGCTGCACATAGGCGGCCTTCCACGGCTTGGGGCCGAGCGCGCGCAGCGTGGTGGCCGGGTGGAACGTACCGGCGCCGACTTCCATGTCGTAAGGCTGCAGCACCGCGCAACCCTTGTCCGCCCAATAGCTGTGCAGCGTCAGGATCAGCGCCTGAAACGAGCGCTTCGGGTTCATATGGTCGGGGATGCTGGATGCGGACATGAGGTTGGTCGCCGTTCGATTGGTTTGGTCGGGCGACAGGTGCCACGGGCGGCGATGGGGGTCAAGGGTTTGGTGTGCCGATCTCCTCCCCACAGTTTGCAGGGGGGACAAGCGGTGTCGGTTGGCTTATAATGAGGGGAGGTTTGTCCTGGAGACGATTATGAGCGTCGAGATTACCGTGACATTGTCGGATCAAGACCTTCGCTTCGCCGAAGAACTGGTCGAGGAAGGACTCTATCCGAGCGTGCCGGATGTCGTCAGTGCAGCGCTGACGCGGGTCCGAATGCTCGAGCGAGCTTTAGACGACCCTTTGTCCGGAATGGCGGACGAGATTCGGCGGCGCGCGGAATTGCCCGAGGATCAGAGGATTCCTTGGGATGGCAAGGCTATGGCAGACAGACTGAACGAAAGGCTGGCTCGGAGATTCAAGAAAGAGGCGCCGGATGCCGTACACGATCACGCTGCATCCGCTGGTCGAAGCCGATCTGTATCAGATCGGTGAACTCATTTCGGACTTCGCCGGGCTGCGGATCGGCCAAAGCAAGATAAACGAAATAACAGCGTTCATCGAACGGCTAACCCACTTTCCCCACATCGGCACTATCCGAAGCGATCTTTATCCCGGGCTGCTCAGCATTCCAGCGTCAGAAAAAGCAGTCGTCTGCTTCGTCGTCAAAGACGAAGCCCAATCCGTCTTCGTTCTCTGCGTCAGCTATGGCCGGGCGGATTGGCAGGCGCGGGTTCGGGAACGCGGCTGATCAAGCGCTGGGTTCCCCTAATCCTCATCCTTCTTCAAATGATACTCCCCCGTCACCGGGTCCTTCACCAGCGTGCCGATCGCGCCGGTCTGCTGCTCCTTTTTTGCGCGCCGCGACTTCTCCGCCAGCCGCGTGGCCTCGGCCACGAAGCGGCGGTAGAGGAGCCAGGCGCCCAGGACGAGCACACCCATGATCAGAAGTTGCGGCATGTCGTCTATTTTGCTCCCTTAGAGGCCGTATCGGCCCCACAATGCCTTGTCTTCGGCGGTCTCGACAAGACCCGCCGCGAGGCCGGAAGCGACTCCCTCCAGCGAGGCGGATGATATGCCGGGAATGCGGCGTCCGAAAAGCCCTCTTGCCGGGGTAACGAGTTCTAGCTTGGTCCTGGTGCCGTAGCGCTTCTTCAGTTCCTGGCGCATGTCGCCGAGGCCGTCGATCAGGCCGAGCTCGAGGCCGCGGGTGCCGGTCCAGAACAGGCCGGAGAAGACCGTCTCGTCATCCTTCAGCTTGCCGGCGCGGCGTTCGCGCACCATCGAGATGAAAATCTGGTGGATCTCCAGCTGCAGTGTTTTCAGGTACTCGATGTCCTTTTCCTTCTCCGGCTGGAACGGATCGAGGATCACCTTGTTCTCGCCTGCCGTATAGACCCGGCGCTCGACCCCGATCTTCTTCAAAAGCTCCGGGAAACCGAAACCGCCGGAGACGACGCCGATGGAGCCGACGATCGAGGTCGGGTCGGCGATGATCTCGTCTCCCGCCAGCGCGATCATGTAGCCGCCGGAGGCCGCGACATCCTCGACGAAGACGATGACCTTCTTCTGCTTCTCGCGCGCCAGCTCGCGGATGCGGGTGAAGATCAGCCGTGACTGTACCGGCGAGCCGCCCGGCGAATTGATGGAGATGGCAACGGCGGGCGCATCCTTGAAGCCGAAGGCCTTTTCGAGAACCTGCGCCGTCGAGGCAAGGTTCAGCGCCGGGCGGAACTGGCTGCCGCCCGACATGATGGCGCCCTGCAGCCTGATAACCGGGATCACGATGCCCTCCTTGCGGAAGCGCTTCGGCATCAGTCTTCTCAACAATCCGGCCATCATAATTCCTTCATACAGGCTCTAGAAACGTCCCTCCCATGTATGCGTCGCAGCGGCAAACGCAATGGCTGGGACGCAAAACATCCACCCGCAAACTTTCTTATTGCGAATGACTTGCATTATCATTCTAATCCGCCATATTGCTCGTATCGAACACACAGGCGGATGCTGCATGGACATTATGAACCCGAAGGCCAAGTCAGGTTGGCGCCACGAGCGCGACGAGGCCTCGATGGCGGATGTCCATCGCTCGATCGGCGCGAAGACGCATGCCTCCCGCTGGCGCCGCGCCGCCGCCTTCGTCGGCCCCGGCTACCTCGTCGCGGTCGGCTACATGGACCCGGGCAACTGGTCGACCTCGCTCGCCGGCGGCTCGAAATTCGGCTACACGCTCCTGGCTGTGGCGCTACTGTCGAACCTGATGGCGATCGTGCTGCAGTCTCTCTGCGCGCGCCTGGCGATCGGCTCCGGCCGCGATCTGGCGCAGGCCTGTCGCGATGCCTTTCCGAGATGGGTATCGATCCCGCTCTGGCTGTTTGCAGAAATCGCCATCATCGCCACCGATATCGCCGAGGTGATCGGCACGGCGATCGGCCTCAACCTCTTGTTCGGTATTCCGCTCGAACTCGGCGTGTTGATCACCGCACTTGACGTCTTCCTCATCCTCTACCTGCAGAAGATAGGCTTTCGCTGGGTCGAGGCCTTCGTGATCGCGCTGCTCGCCATCATCACGGTTTGTTTCGGCGTGCAGATCTTCATGGCCGATCCACAGTGGGGCGATGTCATCCGCGGCTTCTTCCCGACGACCGAGATCGTTTCCAATCCCGAGATGCTCTATCTGGCGCTCGGCATTCTTGGCGCCACCGTCATGCCGCACAATCTCTATCTCCACTCCGGCATCGTGCAGACCCGCGACTATGGCCATACCCTGCCTGAGAAGCGCGAGGCGCTGACCTTCGCGACGATCGACTCGACGGTGGCCTTGTGCTTTGCGCTGCTGATCAACGCCTCGATCCTGATCCTCGCGGCGGCCGCCTTTCATGCGCATGGACGGACTGATGTGGCAGAACTCGGCGAAGCCTCGTCGCTGCTGGCGCCGCTGCTCGGGCTTGCCATCGCGCCGACGCTGTTCGGTATCGCGCTGCTCTGCTGCGGCCTGAATTCGACGGTGACGGCGACGATGGCCGGGCAGATCATCATGGAAGGGTTTCTCAAGATCCGGCTGCAACCATGGGTGCGGCGTCTGATCACCCGCGCCATCGCCATCATCCCGGCGGGTCTCGTGACCGTCTGGTATGGCGACGCAGGCACCGCGGAGCTCTTGATTCTGACGCAGGTGGTGCTCAGCCTGCAGCTATCCTTCGCGGTGTTCCCGCTCGTGATGTTCACCGCCAACAAGACGAAGATGGGCGAGCTCGTCGCACCGCGCTGGCTGTCTGCTATCGCCTACACGATCGCGATCGTCATTGCCGGGCTGAACATCAAGCTGCTGTTCGACTTCGTGATTGGCTAAAGCAATTCCAGGAAAAGTGCGAAGCGGTTTTCCTGGAATTGCGTGAAAACAGCTCTAACGCCTGAGATAAGCCGTCCGGCCATTGTTGAGATCGTCGACGAAAGGGGAGAACTTGTGGCTCCCCTGTTCGTGCATGATGAGCGGCGCGCGTAGCGACAGGCGCGCGCGCGATCCCTTGATGCCAGTCACCAGAATGCGCACGGCGTTCTCACCCGCACGCGGATGTATCGCCGATATCTCGATGCCGCCGAAACGGCGACCGCAGGCGGCGACGATCTCGGCGATCGACTCCGGGCGGGCGATCAGCGATAGCTGGCCGCCCGGCAGCATGATGGCATTGGCGGTGCGCAGCCAGCTTTCGAACAGATCTTCCGTCATCGCATGCGCCTCGGCCTTCAGCGCATCCGGCGTCTTGCGGTCGCCGGGATCGTTGAAGGGCGGGTTCATGATGACGTGGTGGAAGCTTTCGTCCTTGAGGCCGGCGTCGTTGCGGGCCTTGGCCTTCAGGGTCACGTCAGCCTCAACGACCGAGATGCGATCGGCCAGATGGGCGTTATCAGGCAGCAGCAGGCTGCGGCGTGCGTAGTTCGCCATTTCGGCGGAGCGTTCAAACAGCACAACCTCCGCGTTCGGCAGGCGAGACGCCACCGCCAGACCGGCAGCGCCGGCGCCGGCGCCGAGATCGGCCACCCTCACTGTGCGGTCGTCGGCCACCAGCGAGGCGAGCAGCATCGCGTCCATGCCGGCGCGGTGGCCCCTGCCCTTCGGCTGGACGATGTGGAAGCCGCCACGATGAAAGGCGTCTATGGTTTCCTCGACAGCGGGTGTGGCGTCCGGCATCGTTCGCTTACTTCCGTTCGCGCAGTTCGTCGCCGAGACCGGCATCGACAAGGATGCGGCGGGCGCGGTCGGCATGGTCCTCGTCGACGAGCAGGCGGCGCGGCAGCATGCCGAGCGAACCTTCGAGAATGCTCATGCCCTGATCGGCAATGAAGCAGTGGATACCGGCATCCTTCATCAGGCTTTCCGCGAAGGAGAGCAGCACGGGATCGTTGGCGCGGATAAGTTCATGCATTTGCCGTGAAATCCCTTTCAATTTTCCGCGACGTGGCAATTTCGCCTCTTGCCGCTTCTGCCGCCCCTTTCTATGGTCTAATTCACAGAGTGAACAGGAGTCCGGGTCGTTGGGCGTGGTCATACCGCTTGAAGAAAGCAAAAACAAACTGGCATCCGTCAAGCCTTTGGTGGATCTAACCAAGGCGGACATGGAGCGGGTCAACCAGTTGATCCTTTCAAAGGCCGGTTCCGACGTGCAGATGATCCCCGAAGTGGCGAACCATCTGATCTCGTCCGGCGGCAAGCGCCTGCGCCCGATGCTGACGCTCGCCTCCTCCGCGCTGTTCGGCTACAAGGGCGAAAACCACATCAAGCTGGCGACCTCGGTCGAGTTCATGCACACGGCGACGCTTTTGCACGACGACGTCGTCGACGAAAGTGACCTGCGCCGCGGCAAGTCCACCGCCCGCATGATCTGGGGCAACCAGGCAAGCGTGCTCGTCGGCGACTTCCTGCTCGGCCAGGCCTTCCGGATGATGGTCGATGTCGGCTCGCTCGACGCGCTCGACGTTCTCTCGTCGGCCGCCTGTGTCATTGCCGAGGGCGAGGTGCTGCAGCTTTCCGTCGCCAAGAATATGGAAACGACCGAGGACGACTATCTCTCGGTCATCCGCGCCAAGACGGCAGCGCTGTTTGCGGCTGCCGCCGAAGTCGGCCCGATCGTGGCCGACGCCGGCAAGGCTGGGCGCAATGCGATGAAGTCCTACGGCATGAACCTCGGCCTCGCGTTCCAGCTGGTCGATGATGCATTGGATTACGGTGGCAAGGCCGCCGATCTCGGCAAGAATGTCGGCGACGATTTTCGCGAGGGCAAGATCACGCTTCCCGTGATCCTCGCCTACCGCCGCGGCACCGAAGACGAGCGCGCTTTCTGGCGCAAGGCGATCGAGGGCGGCGAGAGCAGCGACCAGAATCTGGAAAAGGCACTGGGCCTGATCACCAAATACGGAACGCTGAACGACACGATCGGTCGCGCGGTCCATTATGGGACGATCGCACGCGATGCGCTGGCACCGCTTCCCGACACGGCATGGAAATCGGCACTGATGGAAGTCATCGACTTCTGCATCGAGCGCGTCAATTAACCGACAGTCATTGATCACAGGCTGATTTTCTTGCGGGGCCGCTTCAAAAAAGCCATCCTGTCGTGAATCAGTCTGTTCAACTGATTTTGCAGTCGGCGCATGCTGGCTGCCCTCACGAAAGGTTTTCTAATGCGGCGGAATTTTGCCATTCGTCTTCTTTCGAGCGCAGCCCTCGCGGCAGTTCTGTCGCTGGGTGCGCTTGGCGGCGCCAATGCCGAAGACGCGGCCAAGACGGACGACGCGAGCGCCAACGTGATCTTCGATCCCGATAGCGTCAATACCTTCGCCGGCGCCCTGCTTGCCGCCCGCACCGCAGATGTCGATCACGATTACGAGACGGCGATCGAACTCTACAAGAAGGCGCTGCAGATCGAGCCCGGCAATCCGGAGATTCGCCAGCGCCTGATGATCTCGTTGCTTCTGAACGGCGACATCAAGGACAGCGTGCGCTACGCCAACGACCTGAAGAACGATCCGAGCATCGAGCGGCTGTCGACCATCGTGCGTGGCGCCGACGCCATCCGCCGCGGCGAATTCAAGACTGCCCAATCCGCTCTCAAGACCACCGGCCCGACCGACCTCGACCGGGTGATGAACGACCTGATGGCTGCCTGGGCACGCCTCGGCGACGGCAAGGGCAAGGATGCGCTGGCGCAGGTCGAGAAGATGAAGGGGCCAGACTGGCTGGCCATCTTCCAGAACTACAATGCCGGCGCGATCGCCGTGGTCAACGGCGACGTTCGTTCAGCCCGCAAGCATCTGAACGATGCCGTTCTCGACAAGGACGGCGCCGCCACTGCGCCCGATACCTTCATGCGCGCGATCATGGCGCTTGCCCGTCTGGAAGCGACGCAAGGCAACAAGCAGAAGGCGCTGGACACCATCTCCGTCGGCGACAACCTGCTTCCGAACTACGCGCCGCTCAACGCGCTGCGCCAGAGCATCACCAACGACGAGAAGCAGGTGCAGCAGATCACCACCGCCAAGCAGGGAGCGGCCGGCGTGCTGTTCTCGTTTGCCGGCGCGCTGAACCGGGACGGCGCGGAAGACATCGTTTCGCTCTACCTGCAGATTTCCCGCGCGCTCGACCCTGACAGCGCCGATGCGCTTGTCATGCTGGGCGGCATTGCCGAGAAGCAGAGCCAGACGGACCGCGCGATCGCACTCTACAAGGAAGTGCCGGACACTTCGCCGATGAGCCGCATCTCCGAGCTGCAGCTCGGCCTGGCGCTGGCCGAAGGTGGCAAGGTCGAGGAGGCGCGCAAGCATCTGCAGGGGCTGATCGAATCGGACCCGAAGGATATCCGCAGTTACCTCGCCTATGGCAGCGTTCTCTCCGACGCCAAGGACTATACGGCCATGGCGGCGAATTACGACAAGGCCGTCGACGTGATCGGACCGCTGCCGGGCAAAACCGCCTGGACGGTGTTCTTCCAGCGCGGCATCGCCTATGAGCGTTTGAAGCAGTGGGACAAGGCGGAGCCGAGCTTCCGCAAGGCGCTGGAGCTCAATCCGAACCAGCCGCAGGTGCTGAACTATCTCGGCTATTCCTGGATCGACATGAACCGGAACCTCGACGAGGGTCTGGACATGATCAAGAAGGCCGTCGATCTCCGGCCTGACGATGGCTACATCATCGATTCGCTCGGCTGGGCCTATTACCGTCTCGGCCGGTTCGACGACGCAGCCGAAGAGCTGGAACGCGCCGCCCAGATCAAGGCCGGCGACGCAACGATCAACGACCATCTGGGCGATGCCTACTGGCGCGTCGGGCGCAAGCTCGAGGCCGTCTACCAATGGAACCGGGCGCTTGGCTCGGAGCCAGAGGCTGCCGAGATCCCGAAGATCAAGGACAAGATCGCCAACGGCCTGCCGGCCGCGACCGACGATGCCAAGACCGTCGACAAGAAGACGCCGGATCCGGTGCCGATCGATCCGAAGCCGGCCGACAAGAAGACCTGATCATCCATGGCTGACACAGGCGCTCCCCCGGGCATCGATCCGGGCGTTGCCATCAGTGAGGATGCCTTTGCCAAGATCAATCTGGCCCTACATGTGACGGGCCAGAGAAGCGACGGCTATCACCTGCTGGAAATGCTGGTGACCTTCGCCAGATGCGGCGACCGGCTCGATTTCGCAGAAGCAACGGCGGACGAATTCCATATCTCGGGACGCTTCGGCGACGCGCTGCAAGGCGACGCGCGGACCAATCTCGTGCTGCAGGCGCGCGATGCGCTGCGCGCCGCCGTCATCAAGGCCGGCGGTACGTCGCCGGCCGTTCGCATTCATCTGCGCAAGGACCTGCCGATCGCATCCGGCATCGGCGGCGGCTCGGCGGATGCCGCGGCGGCATTGCGCGGCTTGCTGCGCCTCTGGGGCACGCCCCTTCCCGCCGATACGCTCGATGCGATTGCCGTACGGCTCGGCGCCGATGTTTCGATGTGCCTTGCCAGCCGGCCGCTGATCGCCCGCGGCATCGGCGAAAAGATCGAGCCGGTCGATGACCTGCCGGCGTTCCACATCGTTCTCGCCAACCCGCTGAAACGCGTTTCGACACCCGAGGTCTTCCAGCGGCTCGACGGCAAGACCAATGGCCGGCTTGCCGTCGCTCCCCGCGCATCCTGGCCCGCTGCGCTTGCCGACATGCGCAACGACCTCGAGGCGCCGGCCAGGGCACTGGTGCCGGAAATTGCCGAACTATCCACTATGCTTGATGAGGCCGGCGCGCTGTTCGTGCGGATGTCGGGCTCCGGCGCGACGTGCTTCGGCATCTTCAACAGCCACGCCGACTCGGTAGCCGCGGCAGACAGGCTTCAAAAACTGCGGCCGGACTGGTATTTCGAAGCGACGGAAACGATGACGGGAGATGATCATGGCAGGCGTTGACGAAGCTCGTCCGTTCATACCGGTCGGATTCGCGGTTCTGACCGTATCCGACACGCGCACGCTCGACGACGATCGATCCGGCGATACGCTGGCGACGCGGATCGGCGATGCCGGCCACAGGCTGGTCGCACGAGCGATCGCGCCAGACGATCGCCACGCGATTGAGGAGCAGGTCACGACCTGGACGCGGCAGAACGACATCGACGTGGTGATCACCACGGGAGGTACCGGATTTACCGGACGCGACGTGACGCCGGAGACGCTCGAGCCGCTGTTCGACAAGAGGATGGACGGCTTTTCGGCGGTGTTTCACCGCATCTCGCACGACAAGATCGGCACCTCGACCGTCCAGTCACGGGCAACGGCGGGCTTGATCGGCACCACCTTCGTTTTCGTGCTGCCGGGCTCGCCGGGTGCATGCAAGGATGCCTGGGACGGCATCATCAAGGGCCAGTTCGACTACCGCCACATGCCATGCAATTTCGTGGAGATCATGCCGCGGCTCGATGAGCACCTGAAGCGCGGCGCATCCTCATAGAACTGCTCAGCGCGCCGATCGCGCTACCCAGGAGGGGATGAGCTCGCTGGAGAGCTTGCGCAGTTTCTGCCCCTTGACGAATTCAGCCAGATGCATGCCGCTGCGGGCCGACGCCATCGCATGTTTTTTCGGCAGCAAAAGGCCGAGCTCGAGCGGCGCCAAACGACGCAGACGCTGATAGAACGGCCTGCGGTATCCGCGCGAGGCAGTGAAGCGCGCCGGCACCTTGTTCAGCGCGACATATTCGGAGATCTCGTCGATCCAGCCGCTCTGCGGGCGGGCTCCGGGCTCGACGAAGAGCAGCCATTCGCCGCGCGCCGAACGCAGGATGTCCTTGATATCCCACTGCTGGTGGAAACGGCAACCGGCCGCATCGGCGACTTTCGAGGAGCCATCCCGCGAGCCATGGTCAAGCACCACGACATCGCTGACAAGCCCCTCGATCGCGCCAGCCACCAACACGGATAGAGTCTGAGCCAGTTCAGGTTCCTGATCCCGGCATTCCAATACAACAGTCAACATTGCCTATTTATAGTGCGCCGCACAAAAATTGCCAGCAACAGTTTTCGAATTTTGTTCTTGCATTGTTCTCATTTCGGCGATAGGAATTTAATCACCAGAACGGACGAGGGCCAAGTCTTTCGTCGACGGAGAATCCGATGAACGAGCACTCCCTTGCAGGGCAGGCCGCTTTCGCGCCTGCCAATACGGCAGATATTGCCGACGCGATGATCGTTTCCTCCGGTCTTCGCATCGACGTCGATCGCCGCCGTGGCCGCGCCGCCGGGCTGAACCCGAGCGGACGCTTCGAGCCGCAGAGCCGCGAGACGTTCGACGACGGTTGGCAGACGCTGGAAGAGCTGCCCCCGTTCAAGACCGAGGTGCAGATCGAGAAGCCGCGCACGGCGATTACCCGCAACGAGTCGCCAGACATTCCCTTCGACC
Organism: Hyphomicrobiales bacterium; assembly: GCA_900472625.1. GTDB lineage: Bacteria > Pseudomonadota > Alphaproteobacteria > Rhizobiales > Rhizobiaceae > Rhizobium. Next base: position 15,088 of record UCIT01000007.1, read on the forward strand.
GCTCGATCAACCCCTATCGCGGCTGTGAGCATGGCTGCATCTACTGTTTCGCGCGGCCGACGCACGCCTATATGGGACTTTCCGCCGGGCTCGATTTCGAGGCGAGGCTGTTTGCCAAGCCGGATGCACCGAAGCTCCTGGAACGAGAACTGGCGAAGCCCGGATACAAGCCCCGTGTCATCGCCATCGGCACCAACACCGATCCCTATCAGCCGATCGAGAAGGAATGGCGGGTGATGCGCCAGATTCTCGAGGTGCTGGAGAAAGCCAATCATCCGGTGTCGATCGTCACCAAGTCGGCGCTGATCCTGCGCGATCTCGATATCCTGCAGCGGATGGCCGACAAGAACCTGGTGCGCGTGTCGCTGTCGATCACGACGCTCGACCGCAAGCTGGCGCGGACGATGGAGCCACGGGCCACGACGCCATCGCGGCGGCTGGAGGCGGTGAAGGCGCTGAGTGAGGCCGGCATCCGCACCTCTGTTATAGTGGCGCCCGTCATTCCGGCACTCAACGATCACGAGATCGAGCGCATTCTCGACGCCTCGCATGCCGCTGGCGCGACGGAAGCAGGCTATGTGATCCTGCGGCTGCCTCTGGAGGTGTCGCCGCTGTTTCGCGACTGGCTGCTGCAGCATTACCCCGACCGCTACCGGCACGTCATGTCGCTGGTGCGCTCGATGCGCGGCGGCAAAGATTACGACGCCGATTTTGGTAAGCGGATGAAGGGTGCCGGTCCTTATGCCTGGCAGATCGCCCGCCGCTTCGAGATGGCTACCAAGCGGCTCGGCATGACCCGCCGCAGCATGCCATTGCGTGACGACCTGTTCGTGCCGCCGGATGGCAGCGGCGTGCAGCTGTCGCTGCTCTGATATTGCCTTCGGACGGCTGACCCTGGCCGTCCGTTCTCAAGTCCCCGGTCCGCCGCCCTGTTTCGGGGACTTGCAGGAAATCGGGTTGGCGTGCGAAGTTCAGCCGCATGAAACGTCGCACGCCACCCGATTCTCCCATGCTTTTCGAAGAGCTTCCCCTCGTGCCGGATTTCCGGCTGGAGCTGAAGGCGCGCAAGGCCGGCCACTGGCCGGTCGCCGGCGTGGATGAAGCCGGTCGCGGGCCATTGGCCGGGCCGGTGGTCGCCGCCGCCGTCATTCTCGACCCGAAGCGGATCCCCGAAGGCCTCAACGATTCCAAGCAGCTCTCGGCGCAGCGTCGGGAGGAACTGTTCGAGCAAATCCTGGCGACGTCTACCGTCGCCATCGCCTCCTCTAGCTCCCGGCGGATCGACGAGACCGATATCCGCAAGGCCAGCCTCGATGCCATGCGCCGGGCGATATGCAGCCTGTCGATCGTGCCCAGCTTCGTGCTGACAGATGGCCTTGATGTGCCGCCCGGGCTCGAGTGCCCCGGCCAGGCCGTCGTCAAGGGCGATGCGCGTTCGGTGTCGATCGCCGCCGCCTCGATCGTCGCCAAGGTGACGCGCGACCGGATGATGACCCGCGCCGACCTGATCTTTCCGGTCTACGGCTTTGCAGCCCACGCCGGTTACGGCACCGCCAGGCACCGCGCCGGTATCGAGAACCACGGCCCCTGCCCCCTGCACCGGATGACGTTTCGTCCGCTGCGCCGAGTCGAGGTCGTGGACGTTGCAGTCGAGATCATCGAGAACGAATAGACATCGTCCGCCGGGGTGCCACACGCTTCCGGGGTGCAACACTCTTCGCCAACAACAGCAAACATAAAAAAAGCCCCGTAGTACGGGGCTTTTCAATCGCTATATGACTGACCTTAGTTGAGGCGAGCCTTGACCTGGCCGAGGGCGCTGCTGAAGAGCTCCGACTGAAGCTTGGCGTCTGCCTTCTTCACCAGAACCGTTTCGGCGGCGGCGATGGCGAGATCGACGGCGGCGGAACGAACCGCCTTCATCGCATCGGCTTCCGCCTGCTTGATCTTCGCTTCCGAAACCGCGGTGCGGTTGGCTACGAATTCCTCGGTCTTCTTCTTGGCTTCGGCGGTGAACATTTCCGCTTCGCGCTCGGCAGCCGCCAGAATGTGGGCAGCCTCGGCTTCGGCTTCCTTGCGCTTGCGCTGGTATTCGGCCAGCAGGTGCTGGGCCTCTTCACGCAGGCGTTTGGCTTCCGAGAGTTCGTTGCGGATCTGATCGGCGCGGTCGTCGAGCGACTTCGCCATCATGCCGGGAACCTTGAGGTAGACGACCAGCGCCAGGAACAGGACGAGACCGACGAATGCGAAGAATGTTGCGTCCAATGCAAATTCCATCGATCAGGCTCCCTTCTTGGCGGCGTTGACGGCAGACGTCACTTCAGCCTTGGTGGCGGTGCCACCGATGAGCTGTTCGACGACGGCCTTTGCCGTTTCCTCGGCGATCGTGCCGACGTCCTCGAATGCCTTTGCCTTGATCTCGGCAATGTGGCCTTCGGCGGCCTTCAATTTTTCAGCCAGACCCGCTTCGACCGCACGGCGATCGGCTTCGGCCTTGAGCTTGGCAGCATCGCGCGCAGCGGTGCCGATGGCATTCGACTTGGCGCGGGCTTCCGTCAGTTCGGCTTCATAAGCCGCAACATCGGCGTCGGCCTGTGCCTTCAGGCGCGCAGCTTCATCGAGGTCCTGGGCAATGCGCGTGTGGCGCTGCTCGAGGATGCCGCCGATGCGCGGTGCGATGACCTTTTGCATGAGCACGAAGAAAACAACGAATGAAATCGCCAGCCACAGAAGCTGGGATGCATAGGTCGACGTATCGAAAGGCGGGAAAACACCGCCCTTGTGTTCGGCTGGCACGCCGGTCTCGGTATGGACTTCGCCTGCGGCCGGGGCGGCATGCGCGTCTGTACCGGTCGCTGCACCAGTTTCTGCGGTTCCCGCCGGGGCTTCTTCAGCGTAAGCCGGGGTCACAAAAAACATGCTCACCTCCAGGTGTACTGCAAATACAAAGGATCACGGCTCGCTGTTGGCGGGCCGTGATCCTTCAGTGCGCCGAAATTAAACGGCGAACAGCAGAAGGAGAGCGACGAGCAGCGAGAAGATGCCCAGAGCTTCCGTAACGGCGAAGCCGAATACCAGACGGCCGAACTGGCTGTCAGCGGCAGACGGGTTGCGCAGGGCGCCCGAGAGATAGCTGCCGAAGATATTGCCGAGGCCAAGAGCCGTACCGGCCATACCGAAGCAAGCGAGGCCTGCACCGATGAACTTTGCTGCTTCCGCGTCCATGTTGAACTCCTTTGAAATGGTGTTGCGGCGAATTGACTGACGCCCGCGGGCGTCAATGTCGGTATCCCTTAGTGGCCACCCGGATGGATCGCGTCGTTGAGGTACATGCAAGTCAGCACCGCAAAGACGTAAGCCTGGAGGAAGGCGACGAGGAACTCGAGACCAGTCAGGGCGACGGTCATGATGAGGGGAAGAACTGCGCCGCCGATACCGACTGCACCCATGGCTCCAAGCGAGGCAACGAAGCCCGCGAACACTTTAAGGGTGATGTGACCGGCCAGCATGTTGGCGAAGAGACGAACGGAGAGCGAAATCGGACGCGACAGGAACGAGATGATTTCGATCGCCACCACCAGCGGCAGCAATATGCCGGGAACGCCCTGCGGGACGAACACATTCAGGAAGTGGAAGCCGTGCTTGTAGAAGCCGTAGACCAGAACCGTGCCGATGACGAGAAGCGCCAGCGCGAAGGTGACGATGATCTGGCTGGTGATGGTGAAGAAGTAAGGGAACATGCCGAGCAGGTTTGCCGTCAGCACGAACATGAAGAGCGAGAAGACCAGCGGGAAGAATTTCATTCCCTTGGTGCCGGCACCTTCCTGCAGCATCTTTGCGATGAATTCGTAGGACATCTCGGCGACCGACTGCGAGCGACCGGGAACGATCGCGCGGTTCGACGTCGAGAAATAGAGGAAGCCGGCAGCCACGGCAGCGGAAGCCGCCATGAAGAGCGATGCATTCGTAAACGAGAAATCAATCCCGCCGATTTCGATCGGCACAATCTTCTGGATCAGGAACTGATGGGTCGGATCGTTAGACACCGCTTGTTCTCTCTATATCTAATACCCGCACGAGACGGGGCTATTGCACTGGATCGAACGCGTGAACGTTCCGCCCTATTTCCGGTCGTCTCCGCGCAGATCGAGATCCGGTTTCGCAACCTTGCCCGCAGCGCGCATGACGTTCAGCACGCCGGCACCAAATCCAAGAAGAAGAAGTACGATCAATCCCCAAGGCGCAGTGCCGACAAAGCGGTCGAAGAGATAACCCAGAACGGCGCCAACCACGACAGCGGAAATGAACTCGCTCGAAAGCTTCATCGCTTGGGCATAGCCTTGTCGGCTTACCTCGGCGCGGGCTTCGTCGGCCTCGTCCTTCCCCGCTTCGACACGCTTGGTCGCCAATTCGGCTCCCAGTTGCGCACGACGCTTTTCCAGATCCCCCTCGCGGTCTTCCGCCATCTTGCTCTCCTCCGCCTGCCGCCGTCCGTATGCCGCTACCCCGGTTTTCCGGACAACGACCCCAAGGCTGAAGAGCCTTCCGGCCCGCTTTGAAGTCGCGCGCAACATAGTTTTAGCAAAAAGCATAGTCAAGGCGTGGCGGGACAATGTCCAGCCATAAAATAAGCGATCAAAAACATATGCTTAGATCGATATGAGCGGGCTGCGTCAAAATCGACGGGAAGAATCCGCTTCAGGGAAGGCCGATATCGCCGGAAAACGGCCAAATATCGGCGTTTTCCTCAGATCCAGCCGCCGCCATAGGTGCGGTAGAAGACGTGCAGACCTATACGGCCGACCTTTTCCATGGTTTTCGCCCATTTCGGACGGACATAGACGGCGTGGTAATGGGTCGCGGACCCGACCTGGGGCAGCCAGATGCGGCCGGCGGTCACCGCCATCGCCACGTCGCGGGCGATTCTCCAGTGATCCTGAGAGTTGACGCGGTCCTTGATGTTGTCGCAGGCGAAGGAAAACTGGCATCGGTTGCGCCAATCCTCGTTCTGGTAGACGACACCGCAGATGGTCTTCGGATAGGCCGGGTTACGGACGCGGTTGAGGATCACCTGGGCGACGGCCGCCTGACCCTTGACGGTTTCGCCGCGGGCTTCGAAGTAGATGCCGGAAGCGAGGCACTGCTGTTCAGCGGCGGAAAACACCGTTGCCGGCAACACGCTTGCGGCCCAGGCGTGGTCCTTCGGCCCGATCTGCGGCACGAAGCGGCCGTCGTCGTCTTTTTCGGTGAGGATCGAGTCGAACGGGGACTGGCGGGAATAATCGGGTGCGGCCGGCGCAAAGGCAGTGGCCAGGACGTCCGACTTGTTGCTGGTCACGACATCGGCCAGCATCGGCGAGACGTCGGCAGCAACCTTCGGCGGCTGCTTCTTGTAGAAATTGGCGGCAATCTGGATTTCCTTGCCGCGGATCTTCGGTTTCACGAAGGCAGACTTGTCCTTCAGGTTGAAGGTGGGCGCGAACAGGAGATGGGTGCGCTGCAGGATCGAGCCGGCGGAGAAATCCTTCGGCGGCTGCACCTGCTCGACGGCTACCACCCTGCCCTTCTTGGCGCCGCGGTTGACCCGGTCTTCGTCAGCCGTGTCCTCGTGCCCCTTGTCCTTGGTGGTGAAGGCTACCTTGCGGCCATCGGGCAGCACCATGCCGGCGCCTGCCGCGATGGTGCCGGTGACGACGGGATCAGAGAAGGCAAGTTCGGCCTGGTGGATCGAGCCGGCGGGCGAGTTGGTCAACACCATGCGCCAGTTCTCGCGGCCCTGATCCAGCCCCGCCAACATGGCGGCGAGATCGGCCTGCGATGCCATGGACGGGAACATCAGCCAACCGCATAGACCGAAGAGCGCGGGCGAGCTCCAGTTGTTGATGAGGGGGCGCAGCCTGGAAACCGAGCGCGGAGCGCCGGGGGCACGGGACTTACCAGAAAACCAGCTATTTCGACGCAACACCAGACTCCGGCATGGGACGCATGAACATGCCGATAAAAGTGTCTCATTAACCTTGATGCTTGGTTAATGCGCGCCTCCTAATTCATCCAGCCTCGCCTCATAGTCCCCCAAACGCGAAAGCCCGGCGCGATGGCCGGGCTCTGCAATCGATATGTCGGCGCGTCAGATGATGACGTGCGAGCCGAGCTCCACCACGCGGTTGGCCGGCAGGCGGAAGTAATCGGAGGGATTTGCGGCGGCGTTGGCCAGCGCGATGTAGAGCCGGTCCTGCCAGTACGGCATGCCCGACTTCGCATCCGGCACCAGCTTGCGGCGGCCGAGATAGAAGGAGGTCGACATGATGTCGAACTTCAGCCCGGTCTTGCGCAAGGTCGCCAGCGCCTGCGAGACGTTCTGCGACTCCATGAAGCCGAAGGCGAGCTCGACGCGTGAGAAGCGCTCGGATATCTGCTCGACCTTGTAGCGATCGGCGCTCGCCACGCGCGGCTTGTTGACGGTGCGGATCGTCAGGATCACGTTCTTGTCGTGCAGGACGTGATTGTGCTTCAGATTGTGGAGCAGTGCCGCCGGTGCCGATTCCGGATCGCTGGTGAGGAAGATCGCAGTACCCGGGACATGGGCCGGCGAGTGATCGCTCTTGCGCTCGATCGAACTGATGAACGAGGCCAGCGGAATATCAGTGTGGCGGGTCTTTTCCATCAGCAGCGCCGAGCCGCGGCGCCATGTCCACATGACGATGACAAAGGCGGCGGCAATCAGCACGGGGATGTAGCCGCCGTCGTGGATCTTGATCAGGTTGGCACCGAGGAAGATCAGCTCCAACACCAGAAGCGGCGCCAGTACGGCAGTCGCGGTCAGCACCGACCAGTTCCAACGCACGCGCACGAACTCGAACGCCATGATCGAGGTGACCACCATCGCGCCGGTAACGGAGATACCATAGGCCGTCGACAGCGAATCCGAGCTGCCGAAGCTGATGACCAGGAAGATGACACCGAGGAACAGCAGCATGTTGACCGACGGCACGAAGATCTGCCCGGTGTTGGTTTCCGAGGTGAAGAGGATTTCCATGCGCGGCAGGAAGCCGAGGTTGATGCCCTGGCGGATCAGCGAAAACGCGCCTGTTATGACCGCCTGGCTGGCGATGATGGTGGCGGCGGTGGCGAGGAGCACGGCCGGCAGCAGCGCCCACTTCGGGAACATCAAGTAGAAGGGATCCGACATGGCATGCGGATTGCCGAGCACGAGCGCGCCCTGGCCGAGATAGTTCAGCGTCAGCGCCGGAAAGACCAGCACGAACCACGCCCACTGGATGGGGCGGCGGCCGAAATGGCCGAGGTCGGCGTAAAGCGCTTCCGCGCCGGTCAGCGTCAGGAACACGGCGCCGAGCACGATGACGCCGAAGAAGCCCTCATGCATCAGGAAGCTGACGGCATAATAGGGATTGAAGGCGGCGAGAATGCCGAAATCGTCGGAGATGTGCGAGATGCCGACGATGGCGAGCACGATGAACCAGAGCGCCGTGATCGGGCCGAAATAGCGCGCCATCGTGCCCGTGCCGCGCGATTGCACGGCAAACAGCACCGCCAGAATGGCCACCGAGATCGGCACGATGTAGCGGCTCATCGAGGGCGCCACCAGCTTCAGACCTTCAACGGCCGACAGAACCGACAGCGCCGGGGTGATCATCGCATCGCCGAGGAACAATGCCGCGCCGACGAGGCCGAGCATCATCAACAGGGCGGTATGGCCGTTGGCGGTCTTCAACAGCAGCGCCAGCAGCGACAGCGTGCCGCCTTCGCCTTCGTTATCGGCGCGCAGCAGCAGCAGCACGTATTTGATCGTGACGATGATGGTCAGCGCCCAGATCATCAGCGAGACGACGCTGATGACCTCGAAACGCGTCAGGCCGTCGGCGGCGACCGGCTTGAGGGCCTCACGAAACGCGTAAAGCGGGCTGGTGCCGATATCGCCGTACACGACGCCGACGGAACCCAGCGCAAGATAGAAGAGCTTGCGCGGGCTCATTGGTTGTTCCTGCGAATGGCTGTCTGCGGACATGAAACAAAAACAGGCTCTTCAGAGCCAGCCTTTCCAACGGAAGAAGAAGAAGGGGATGATGGCGGAAATCACCATGAGACCGATCGAATAGGGATAGCCCTCGGCCCAGCGCAATTCCGGCATGGATTCAAAATTCATACCATAGATGGATGCGACCAGCGTCGGTGGCAAGAAGACGACCGATGCAATCGAGAAAATCTTGATGATCGAGTTCTGTTCGATGTTGATCAGACCAAGCGAGGCATCAAGAAGAAAGGTGATGTTGCCGGCGATATAGGACGAATGTTCGTTGAGCGACTGGATATCGCGCGACATCGTGCGGCAGAGTTCCTTCGTGCCGCGGTCCTGCTGCACAGTGGGAATCGTGGCGAAAAAGGTCATCAGCCGGGACATCGATGCCAGACTGTCGCGGACCTTGCTGACAAGGCGCTGGTGGGCTGCGATGTCGCGCAGTTTCTCTTCGAGGAAGTTGCCGGGCTTGCGAACCTTCCTGGCACGATCTCCGAACACATGCGTCGACAGGATATCGATACGGGCGACCGACATTTCCAGAATTTCGGCGGTGCGATCGATGATCGTCTCAAAGAGCTTCGCCAGCAGCGATGCGCCGTTGCGCCATTGGGCCGGCACGCGGTGCAGGGCGGCAATGAACAGGGCGAAGGATTTGGGCTGGGCGTAACGGATGGTGATCAGACGGTTGCCGGCGAGGATGAAGGCGACATCCGTCAGCACGGGCGTATCGGTCTCTGCCTTCCAAACCAGCGATGCCGTCATGAAGACCGCGTCATCCTCGGTATAGAGGCGGGCGGAGGGCTCGATGTCCTTGAGGTCGTCGCGGGTCGGAACCTCGATTCCCAGCGCCTTCTCGACATAGGCTTCTTCCTCATGGGTCGGCTCGATCATGTCGATCCAGACGACATCGTCGCGCAGGGCATTGCCCTTCGACAGATCGCCAAGGTCGATTGCCTGACAGTTGGAACAGTAGGCCGTGATCACCGGGTGCATCTCCGGGTGTCGGAGCATCTCGAAGCCATTGCTCTGCTCATCGAAAAACCTTCCGAGATGCGCCGGCCGAAGCGACGCACGGGCTACAAGTGTTCGAGAGTAACGAAAGCGGCTTAAGAATGTTCATCCATTTCCAGCCATATCCTGCCGTCGTCAGGACATGCATTTCGCTCGACCGCATCGCAGCTACCAATCCATGGACCGACAAGACAACTCCGAACATGCCGTTGGCAAGGAACCCGTCACGGGCCGGCCAACATCGAGCATTCGATAACCGCCCTCATGGCGACGGCGGGCATATGACGGAAACCAACGCAATAATCAAGACATCTTACGTGAACTGCATGTTTCGATCACATTTCGTCCGCATTTGTCAGTCTAGGCGACGCAGGCAAATCACTCGAAAACGATGGCCGGTGCCGCGCGCTGCGGCTTGTTTTCGATCTGCGCCCAGACCTTGGCGGCGATGTCGCGATAGATGCTGGCAACGATGCCATCCGGTTCGCTGGCCACCAGCGGCGTTCCGGCATCGGAGGTCTCGCGGATATTGATGGTGAGCGGAACTTCGCCGAGGAAAGGAACGCCGATGCGCTCGGCCTCCTTGCGGGCGCCGCCATGGCCGAAGATGTCATAGCGGGCGCCGGTATCGGGCGCGATGAAATAGCTCATGTTCTCGACGATGCCGAGCACCGGCACTTCCACCTTCTTGAACATGTTCAGCCCCTTGCGGGCATCGATCAGCGCGAGATCCTGTGGCGTCGAGACAATGACGGCGCCGGCCAGCGGTACCTGCTGTGCCATCGTCAGCTGCGCGTCGCCGGTGCCTGGCGGCATGTCGACGACCAGAACGTCGAGCTCGCCCCAGGCCACTTCGCGCAGCATCTGCATCAGCGCCGATTGGACCATCGGGCCACGCCAGATCATCGCAGTCTCTTCATCGACGAGGAAGCCCATCGACATGACCTTGAGGCCGTAATTCTCCATCGGGTTGATGATGCGGCCATCGATCTGGGTCGGGCGGCCGGAGATCTGCAGCAGGCGCGGCATCGAGGGGCCGTAGATATCGGCGTCGAGAATGCCGACGCGCAGACCGTTGGCGAGCAACCCAAGCGCCAGATTGACTGCTGTCGTCGACTTTCCAACCCCGCCCTTGCCGGACGCGACCGCAATGATGGCGCCGACACCGGGCACGCCAATCTTGCCGGCGCGCTGCTGGGGCTGCGGCGCGTGCGAATGGCCGTGACCGGCCTGAGGTTGCGGGCGTGAAGCGGGGGCGGCGCCCTTCTTGTCGGCGGTCAGCGCCACCAGCGCGCCTTTGACGCCCGGCATGTCCTTGATGACGCGCTCGGCAGCAAGCCGCAGGGGCTCGAGTTCCTTGGCGCGATCGGCCGGGACGGTGATGGAGAAATAGACCTTGCCATCCGAGATGAAGACATCGGAGACCATGCCCGCCTCGACGATGTTGTGCTCCAGATCGGGGCCAAGCACCGTCGCCAGCGTCTCCAGCACCTGCTCCTTGGTGATCTCAGTCATGTCCATCCTCACACCCTGTTTGGGCTCAGTAGATAGAGGAGCGGACCGGCTTCGCCAAACAAAATCGGCAAAAAACCACGGGTGAGACACAGACCTATTCGGGGGGATCACAAAAGGAGACCGTCGCGACATCAAGTCCGCCGGGCTTTCGCCCTGATGGCGCAACGGTCATCCAAGTGGATAGGGGGTTTGTAGGGCGCAGGCGCCAAAAGGCCAGATACAAAGAGGCGAAAAAGACGGTCAATGAAATCGATCGCCACTACAGCGTATCCCAAAAACAACAAACCGCCGCCCGATGTCGGCTCGCGTAGGCGGCCGGCATCGAACGGCGGAATGAAGGTCGCGCCGTTATTGATCGGCGTCGTTACCAGGCCCCCTCTGGACCGCTGAGTAATAAGAAGCAGAAACCATGCCAGTTGGAAGAGGCACGTGATTCACGGGGAATCAGGCAGCGGCGTTTGGAAGAGCAACCTATGAATGGTGACTTTTTAGGCTGGCCTTGGGCAATGGCTCACAATTTGAGCAAGCCTCACTTGATCAGGCCGATGCGCAATGCCTTGGCGACAGCTTGGGTGCGATTGACCGTATCGAGCTTTCTGGTCGCCCGGTTCAGGTAATGGTTCACGGTGTGCTCTGAGAGGCCGATAATGTCGGCGATTTCGACACTCGTCTTGCCGGCCGCTGTCCAGTTCAGGCAATCAATCTCCCGGTCGGTCAGCGCGTCGATGACACGGCTGTCAAGGGCGCGGATTTCCGCGAGCCTATCGAAGACATGCGTAGAGATATAATGGAGTTGCAGCATCTCCTCGGCGGCGAAGTCTTCCCGATCACCGGCAAAGGAGATAACGCCGCGAGCACCCGACGCATCATGGGTCGGGAAATAGGCGCAGCGCGCCATCCTGAAGCGTTCGAACATCGCTGCAACAATGCCGGTCCGACTGTCCGGTCGCTCCAGTTTGACTTTGGAGAGATCGCTGAAGAAAGGGATCGTCGACGCGCGCAGGCGCCGGACGATCGGGCTGCTGGTCAAGAGAGCTTCCTGGTCGTAGGCCGACAACAACTCGACGGGCCAGTTGGTGATGACGGTGTTGCTCTGCAGGTCGCGGGCTGTCGCGGACGGCAGGTTGAGAACCATGAAGGCGCGTGCGCGGTAAGCCTCGGTCAGCCGTTTCATGAAACGGAAGATATCGAACTGGGTGTTCAGCCCAGCCACTTCATTGACGTATACGTCTACGGAAGACGATTGCGGTAAAGTGCTCATTGATGTCATCAGCTCAAAATTCTTGAATTTGTTGCACGGCCTGCACGTCCTGCATGCCAATGGCTGCATCGCCGTTAATATGGCCAACGGCAGTACACCCCAGGATAGGGGATTGACAACCGCCAATCGTGACGATTCTTCACAAAACAGCAAGATGCTTCAAGCAACAGAACGCGCTTATTTGCCAAAAATCATACTATTTGCGCTCATCGACGCGGGCCGAGGCCGATGCGCATGCTGCTCATGATACTTTTCGCCGCCTGCCGCACCGGCTCGGCCCAATCGTTCAGCCGCTCGAACGTCAGGCGGTAGGCAGGCCCGGTGACGGAGATGCCTCCGACGAAGGAAAGGTCATCGGAGTGGATTGGGGCGGCGACGCAGCGAATGCCGACCTCATGCTCCTCCCGATCGAAAGCATTGCCGGACAGTCTGATCTCGGCAAGCTCGGCCAGCAGCGTTCGTGATGTGCGGGTGCTCGGCGTAAACTGGTGGAACGACATATCGGCCAGCAGCGCGTGGACGCGCTCGTCAGGCAGCACCGACAATGCCGCCTTGCCGACCCCTGTGCAATAGACCGGCGAGGCGTTGCCGATCTGGGAGTACATGCGGACCGGCTGGCGGCCCTCCACCTTGTCGAGATAGATCACGGACGATCCGCGCAGCACGCCGAGATGCACCGTCTCGCCAGTCAGCTCCTGCAACGATCGCAGATGCGGTTCGGCGATCAACCTGAATTCGTTGCGGGCCCAACTGCGTGAGGCAAGCGCGAGGAGACGAAGGCCGGGTGCATATCGGCCATCGGGATCGACTTCGAGCAAGCCTTCCTCGCTGAGATGGCTTAACTGGCGGTGAAGCGTGCCGCGCGGCTGGCCGGCGACAGCCAGGATGTCGGTAAAGCGCATGGGCGCATCGGCGTTGGTGACGATATCGAGCAACAGCATCAGCTTCCCGAGGGTCCCCGTCTCCCGCCTGTCCGCGATCTCGGCCTTATCAGCAGTATCGCCATCTCCAGCGGGCATCTCGATCCTCAAGCTTGACAGAGGCATCAGGTTAATCCGATAATTCCATATAGTCAAATTGAGTTCTGAATAATGGAACTATCGGGAGGATAGTGGTGGCGGAGCTTGGAGCGCAATATCCCGAATTCAGGGACCGCAGCGTGTTGGTCACAGGAGGAGGATCCGGTATCGGCGCGGCGATCGTCGAAGGCTTCGCACGCCAAGGCGCAAAGGTCTCGTTCATCGATATCGCGGTCAACGAGAGCCATGCACTCGTTGACCGCCTGTCGCGCGACAGTCTGCATCCGGTGCGCTTCCATCAGGTCGACCTGCGCGATGTCGAGGCGATCCGCCGGGCGGTGGAAACCGTTGTCGCCCATTCCGGGCCGATCGGCGTGCTTGTCAACAACGCCGCGCGCGACGACCGCCATGATCTCGATGACGTGACGCCTGACTACTGGGACGACAACCAGGCGACCAATCTGCGGCATGTGTTCTTCACCGCCCAGGCGGTGGCGCCGTCGATGCGGGCGGCGGGTGGCGGCGCGATCATCAACATGTCGTCGATCGCCTTCCTGCTCAACATGCCCGACTTTCCGGCATATTCGACGGCCAAGGCCGGCATCATCGGGCTGACGAAGAGCCTTGCCGGAAAGCTCGGAGCGGACAACATTCGCGTCAACTGCATCCTGCCTGGAATGATCGCCACCGAACGGCAGATGAAGCTGTGGCTGACCGAAGAAGGCATTGCCGACACGGTCGGCCGCCAATGCATCAAACGACTTCTGCATGCCGACGCGATCGTCGGCCCCTGCCTGTTTCTAGCATCCGACGGCGCATCCGCAGTGACGGCGCAGTCTCTTATTGTCGATGGAGGCATTTTCTGATGACAACACCCCGTTATATCGCGGTCGACTGGGGCACGAGCAGCTTCCGGCTATGGATGATCGGCAGCGATGGAAGCGTGCTGGGCGAAAGCCGCAGCGACGAGGGCATGACGACCGCCGCGAAGACCGGTTTCGCCGAAGTTCTGGCCAAGCACCTCGCAACCGTCGGCGCGCCCGAGACCACACCGGTCATCGTCTGCGGCATGGCCGGCGCCAAGCAGGGCTGGGTGGAAGCCGGCTATATCGACGTTCCGACCTCACTGTCGGCGATCCTCACCGGTGCCGTTTCGGTGCCCGGACAAAGCCGCGACGTGCGCATCCTTCCGGGGCTCGCGCAGCGCGACAAGGCATCGCCTGACGTAATCCGCGGGGAAGAGACGCAACTGCTCGGCGCGCTAGAGCCCGATAGCACCGGTCCGCAGGCCGTCTGCATGCCCGGCACGCATTCCAAATGGGTGCATGTCGAGGACGCGGATGTGATCGGTTTCTCGACCTTCATGACGGGCGAATTGTTCGACGCCATTTCGAAGCACACGATCCTGTCTCATGCTGTTGCCGGCGTCGATCAGTCGCCGGCCGACAATTCCGCTTTCAAGGCATCGGTCACGGCGGCCTTCCACCAACCGGAGATGGCGAGCAATCTTTTGTTTACCGCCCGCTCGGGCCAGCTGCTGCACGGCCTGTCGGCGGCGGCGGCGCAGGCGCGGATCTCCGGCACGCTGATCGGCCTTGAGATCGCAGGCGCGCTTTCGGATGCGGCCAACGACACGCCGATCGTGCTTGTCGCCTCCGGGCGCCTGCAGAAGCTCTACGAAACCGCCTTCAAATCCCTATCTCTGAAGTTCACCACCGTGGATGCCGACGCGGCAGTGCTCCGCGGCCTGTCGGCCGCCGCCGCAGCCATCTGGCAACAGTAAGAAAGTTAGAAGCGATGAACCGTATCCCCTTCCCCGCCATGAAGCGTCCGCTGATCGCCATCCTGCGCGGCATCAAGCCCGAGGAAACCGAAGGCGTCGTTGCTGCGCTGATCGAAAACGGCCTGACCGCGATCGAGATTCCGTTGAACTCGCCGGAGCCGTTTAAGTCGATCGAGATCGCCGCGAAGATGGCGCCTGCCGATGTCCTGATCGGCGCCGGCACGGTGCTGACCACCGAGGCGGTCGACAATCTCCACAATGCCGGCGGCAAACTGCTGGTGACGCCAAACGTCGATCCCGAGGTGATCATTCGCGCCCGCGACTACGGCATGGTGACGATGCCCGGCGTATTCACGCCAACCGAAGCGTTGGCTGCGGCGCGCGCCGGATCGACCGGCCTCAAATTCTTCCCGGCCAGCGTACTCGGTCCGTCCGGCATCAACGCCATCCGCGCGATCCTGCCGCCGGAGCTGACGATCGCCGCCGTCGGTGGCGTGTCCGACAAGAATTTTGCCGAATACACCAATGCCGGCATTCTCGCATTCGGTCTCGGCACCAGCATCTACAAGCCGGGAATGACCGTCGCCGAGGTTGCCGAACGCGCCAAGGCGACCATCTATGCCTATGACGCAGCAGTGGGAGCATAAGGCGGATGACTGAGATCCACGAGTTCGCGGGCAGGACCCTGTCCAGCACCAATTCGGTGCTGGGCGAAGGGCCGACCTACGACCCCGATACCAACACCATCTGGTGGTTCAACATTCTCGGCAAGGAACTGCACGAGCTGAATCTGTCCACCGACGAGAAAAAGGTCCACGAACTGCCGGTGATGGCGAGCGTGCTGGCGCGCATCGATGGCGAGCGGCAGTTGCTGGCTACAGAAGACGGCCTGTTCGTGCGCGATATCGCCACCGGCGCGCTGACGTTCTACGCGGCGATCGAAAATGACAGGCCGGACAACCGCTCCAACGACGGGCGCATGCACCCCTCGGGCGCGCTGTGGATCAGCACGATGAGCAAGCGCGCCGAAACCCAGGCCGGCGCCATCTATCACGTCGCGCGCGGCAAGGTGACGAAGCTGTTCAGCGGCATCACCATTCCGAACTCGATCTGCTTTTCGCCAGACGGTTCCGTCGGCTATTTCACCGATACGCGGCTCAGCCGGCTGATGCGGGTGATGGTCGATCCGGCCACCGGCCTGCCCACGGGCGAACCGATCGTGCTTGTCGACAGCATGGAAGAAGAAGGCGGGATCGACGGCTCGGTGGTCGATGCCGACGGCTATATATGGAATTCGCGCTGGGGCGCCGGCGCGGTGGATCGCTATAGCCCCGACGGATTGCGGATCGCCCGCTACAAGGTACCCGCTGCCCAACCCTCCTGCCCCGCCTTCATCGGCCCCGATGCAGACCGGCTGGCGGTGACCACGGCCTGGGAAGGCCTCGACGACGACGCCCGAGCAACACAGCCGGACGCCGGCGCCCTGCTGGAACTTGGCATTACGGTCCGCGGCGTGTTCGACGCGGCCTATATTCTCTGAGGCTTCTGTTCTCGTGGTGTCGAAGGGCGTCCGGTGGGGCGCCCTTTTCGTTTTGGCGACGATGTCAGGCTTTGTGCGGGCAGCTTCCGACCCGAGATTTGCCTTTCCAAGAACGGTTGCTGCAACCTCGAACCGGTCGAAAAGTTCCAAAAAAATCCACCATTTTCGCGTGCCTTTTTCTCGGAACCATTCGCCAACCCATTCATTTACCTATCGAACCGGCCAGGCAGAGACGCTTCTCAGAGAAGAAGATTGCCGGGCCAGAGATCACCCAAGGCTGCTGAAAGTAGGTACGATATGACACGCAAACTCCTCACCACCGTTGCCGCTGGCGCCCTGTTTGCCACGGCCTTCGCACCAGTCGCTTTCTCGCAGAGCGCAACGCAGCCGGCCTCGCCAAGCGCGCCTTCCATGTCGGCGCCCGCCGACCCGGCAGTGAAGCCCGACGCAATGGCGCCGGCTGGTGACGCGGCGCAGGCTCCGGCTCCAGCAGCGACGACAGATACAGCTGCCGCTGGAGGCACCTATCTGACCGAGCAGGCCGCCGACCAGGTCAGCGCCAACACCTATATTGGTCAGGCTGTCTATAACGGCCAGAACGAGAGCATTGGTAACGTCAACGACCTGATCATGAAAAAGGATGGTGGCCTTGTCGCAGCCGTGATCGGTGTCGGTGGCTTCCTCGGCATCGGCGAAAAGAACGTCGCCGTTCCGATGGACAAGGTCACTGTTGCCCAGAATACCCAGGATGGCAGCGTCAAGCTGACAACCTCGGAAACGGCCGAAACGCTGAAGGCAGCGCCAGAGTTCAAGACGCTACAGATGCAGTCGGCCGAAAAGGCCCCGGCTGCAACCGATGCGACCTCGACCGGGTCCACCACAGCCAAGTAACCACTGCATCGTTAGTCGCAGTGCATGCGTAACCGATGGCGTCCGAAAGGGCGCCATCGGCGTTTGTGTCACCGAGACCAATTCACTTTGGGAAACAATTTCGGTTTGGCCTCAGGCCGTAATCCGCTCGCCGGCATCATAGTAATTCTCGTGCAGGAATCTCAGCGTTGCGATGCTGTCGGCGGGTTTGCCGAAATAGTAGCCCTGCCCCATGCCGCAGCCGAGCATGCGCAGCTTGGCGGCTTCCGAGTAGTCCTCGATCCCTTCGGCAACCACCTCCAGATCAAGTCCCTCGCACATCGTCAGGATCGCCTTGATGATGTGTTCCGACGCGCGGTCGGAATTGATGCGGGAGACGAAGGCGCGGTCGATCTTGATCTTGTCGAACATGAAGTCGCGCAGCCGGCCAAGGCTGGATTGGCCAGTGCCGAAATCGTCCAGCGAGATGCGGACGCCGGCCTCGCGCAGATCGGCAATGATGCGGTTGGCGGTGTCGGCCGAGCCCATGACGGCGGTTTCGGTGATCTCGAGCTCCAGCCGGTGCGGATCGAAGCCGACGCGGCCGAGGATGGAGAGCACGTTGGCGCTGGTACCGGGATCCATCAACTGGGCTGAGGACAGATTGAACGACAGGAACAGTTCACGCGGCCATGACAGCGCCGCTTCGGCGGCCTTGCGCAACAAAGCTTCGGAGAGCGCGTCGATGAAGCCGCGCTCTTCGGCGAGCGGAACGAAGACGCCGGGTGAGACGAAGCCGAGATCGGGATCGTTCCAGCGCGCCAAAGCCTCGAAGCCGACAACCTGGCTGGTCGCCAGCGAGACGATCGGCTGGAAATGCACGTCGATGACATCAGAGATGATGGCGTTTCTCAGCGCCTGCTCCAGCTGGGTGGCGCGCTTCATCTCCTGGGCGATCTCGCGTGAATAGACGGTGATCTGGCTGCGGCCGCGGCGCTTGGAGCGGTAAAGCGCGGTCTCGGCGTTCTTCAGCAATTCCTCGTATTCGGCACCGGCGAAGGGATAGATCGCGAAGCCGAAGGAGGCCGAGAGGCGGACGTTGCGGTCGCCGAGATCATAGGGCGCCGACAGGACTTCGCGGATCATCTGGCCGAATTTCTCGGCGCTGGCCCGTTCGAAGATCAGCGGCAGGACGAAGGCGAACTCGTCGCCATCGTGGCGGGTGACAACGGCGCCGTCGGGAATGCATGCCTTCAGGCGGTGCGCCACCTGGCAAAGGATTTCGTCGCCGGCGGCGGAGCCGAAGAGGTCGTTGATCGGCTTGAAGCTATCGAGATTGGCGATGCCGATGGTGAAGGGCGCCGGATCGTCGGCCCGTTCGGCCGAGATCTGGGCGATGCGATCACGCATGCGATAGCGGTTACCAAGCCCGGTCAGCGGGTCGGTATAGGCCATCGTTTGAAGCTCATTCTGGCTAACCGGCACCAAAGGCAAATCTGCCGACATCATCATTCCGACCCAGAACTTCCCCAATGCCGGCAGAATGGCCGGGAAGTCTTAAAAATTCGATAGGGGACAACCTGAATGATACAGGCCAGCCTCCCAAAATCTGGGGAGTTGACCACATTTCAACTCAAAGCTGGGCCTGACGTACATCCTTCTGGATGTATTTCTGGAAGATGGTCTCAAGGATATCCGGGCTGACGGGCTTCATGATCACATCGTCCATGCCGGCGTTGGCGCATTCGGCGCGGTCGCGCTCGAAGGCCTGGGTCAGCACGCCAATGATCGGCGTCCTGATTTTGCCAGCCTCAACCTGCCGGATCAAGCGGGCGGCCTCGAAGCCGTTGAAACCGGGCAGGGAAATATCCATCAGCACGATCTTCGGCCGGTATTCGGTCCACATCCTGACGGCCTCGTCGCCGGTGGCGGCAATTCTGTAGCGGTAGCCGAGGCCCTCGAGGATCTGCGAAAAGACGATCTGGTTGATGTCGTTGTCCTCGGCCACCAGTACGTCGAGCTCGACATCGTCGTCCGACGTGGTGATCTCCCAGTCGCCCTCGATCCGATCAGCCATGTTGCCGCGATTGCTGCGGTTGAAATGGCGGGCGATCTGGAAGGTGAGTTCGGTGGAGATCTGGAAGCCGTCCATGACAAGCGACGAGATGCCGTACTGCTCGGCGAGCTCCAGGCAGCGCATGCCCATCTGGTTGTCGATGATGACGATGTCGAGCGACAGGCCCGCCGACGTGGCGATTTCCAGGAACTGCTCCTGCTCGTCTTCGTTGCGGACCGAGCACGCCTCGAATCCGTATTTGGCCAGCGTGCGCAGCGCGGCGGTCTCGGCGGCGATATCGCCGGTCACGACAAGGACGCGGCGGCCGGAGAAGTTTTCCGGCACGATGGCTTCCATCGCCGCCGGCTCGCGCCGCTCGCTGTCGCCGTGCATCGGAACATAGGCGCGGCGATAGGTGCTCTTGGGTGACGTCGTCACGCTCGACGCCTTCTCGAACTCGTCGAGATCGGCGCCTTCGCGCGGCAGGTCCTGCATGGTCGAGACGAGATAGTAACGGCCCGGCTTGCCGATGCGGTGCTTGCGCGAGATGATCTCGCGCTCCGATCCATCTCGGGCGACCTGGCGCTGGCGCACTACCGACATCTCGCCGGTTTCGAGAACGTGGCGATCGCTTTCCTCGAAGCGCGTGGCGACCTCGGGCGAAAACAGTTCGGCGCTCTTGCGGCCGAGCACCTCGTCGGCGGTGGTCTGGTATTTCTCGCAGAAGGCGATGTTGACGGCGACGTAGGTGAGGTTGCGATCCTTGACGAACAGCGGGAAAGGAAGGTTGTCGAGGATATCCTCGGTCAGTTGCACCCGTTCGAGATCGAGACGCCACTGTTCCTCGCGCTTCTTGACCTCCGAAAAATCGGAGATGACGCAGACGCCGTAGCCATTGGCCAGACGCCGCTTCTGGAACCGCACCCAACTGTCGTTGCCGTAGCGCTCAACCGCCTCGTAGCGCTCGCGCCAATGGGTGGCGATCTTCTGCGACAGCCAGTCTTCGCGGCTAAGCACTTCCTGACCGGCGGAGCGGCTGCGCATGCCGGTCTCGTATACGGCGCCGAGAAAATCGCGAAGCCGCGTTCCGGGCTGCAGATGCTCGTTGCAGATGGGAAAGAAATCAAGGACCTGACGGCTGCCGAAGACGATGTGATCGGTCTTGTCATAGACGATGAAGGCGCAGGAGAGGCTATCGCAGACCGCGTCGAACAACGCCGTGTCGAGACCGACCATGGGCAAGCCTTGGCCATCCGCAGGTGTTGTGTCCGCTGGGTCACGGCCGGCAGTCATTCCTAAGCGTCCTACATCTATCCGATTATGGTTTTATTCGGCGGGTCATTATCGGCAAAATGGCAGTTTTGTCTTAAGGCGTGCTTAACATTAAGCAGCGAAATACCAAAGCCGGTACAAACGCTTGGCTGGTTGCTTTGCCTCTTCCCTCAGCCACGAGAATCCGCGAAAATGGCGGCATGTCCATCAAGCAGCTCTCCGAAACGCTCATCAACCAGATCGCCGCCGGCGAGGTCATCGAACGACCGGCCAGTGCTGCGAAGGAACTGATCGAGAATGCGCTCGACGCCGGCGCGACGCGCATCGAGATCGCCACCTCGGGCGGCGGCAAGAGCCTTTTGCGCGTCTCCGACAACGGCTCGGGCATGGACGAGGCCGATCTCGAACTCGCCGTGCGCCGCCACTGCACCTCGAAGATCTCGACGACACTCGACGATATCCAAACGCTCGGCTTTCGCGGCGAGGCGCTGCCGTCGATCGGCTCGGTGGCGCGGTTGTCGATCTCCAGCCGCCGCCGGGACAGCGACGGCGGCGCCGAGATTGCGGTGGCCGGCGGCAAGCTGCAGCACCTGAGGCCGGCGGCGCTTAACCCCGGCACCATCGTTGAGGTACGCGACCTGTTCTTCGCGACACCGGCGCGGCTGAAATTCCTGAAGACGGAAAAGGCCGAAGCTGCCGCGATCACCGAGATCGTCAAGCGCATGGCGATCGCATTTCCGCAGGTGCGCTTCGTCCTGTCAGGCACCGACCGCACGACGCTGGAATTTCCGGCGACCGGCGACGACCATCTGGCGCGGATGGCGCAGATCCTCGGTAAGGATTTTCGCGACAACGCCATCGAGATCAACGCCGAGCGCGAGGATGTGACACTGACCGGCTTTGCCGGCGTGCCGACCTTCAATCGCGGCAACGCGGCGCATCAATATGCCTTCGTCAACGGCCGGCCGGTGCAGGACAAGCTGGTGCTGTCGGCGATCCGTGGCGCCTATGCGGAGACAATCCCCTCCGGGCGCTATGCCGTGGCGGTGCTGTCGATCGGGCTCGATCCGGCGCTGGTCGACGTCAACGTGCATCCGGCGAAATCCGACGTGCGGTTCCGCGATCCGCAGCTGGTGCGCGGGCTGATCGTCGGCGCGATCCGCGAGGCCTTGGCGCGAGACGGCAGCCGGGCGGCGACTACGGGCGCCGACGGCATGCTGCGCGCCTTCCGCCCCGGCTTCCAGCCGAACGGCTATCGCGCGCCGCCACAGCAACAGCCATGGAGCGCCGCTACCTCGCCGTCGCGCCCCTATGGCGCGACCGCCAATGGCGGTTTCGGCGAACGGCCACAGGCGTCCTTCGACGGTTTGACGATGCCGACGGCGCGGGCCGAGATGGCGCAAACCGAGACGTGGACGGCACCGGCGCCGCATGTGGCCGCTGCCGGATCGCCCATGCCGGCAACCGAGACCGAAGCGCCGGCGCGGTTCCCCTTGGGCGCTGCGCGGGCGCAGATCCACGAGAACTACATCGTGGCGCAGACAGAGAACGGGCTTGTGATCGTCGATCAGCACGCCGCGCATGAGCGGCTGGTGTTCGAGGCGATGCGCAAGGCGCTGCATTCGAAGCGGCTGGCCTCGCAGGTTCTGCTGATCCCGGAGATCATCGACCTGCCGGAAGAGGATTGCGACCGGCTGATGCAGTTTTCAGCCGAACTCGGCGAGCTGGGGCTGGCGATCGAGCGGTTCGGCCCGGGAGCGATCGCGGTGCGCGAGACGCCGGCGATGTTGGGCGAGGTCGATGCGCCAGGGCTGATCCGGCAACTGGCCGACGAGATCGCCGAATGGGACACCGCGTCCGGCCTGTCCGCCAAGCTGGAATATGTGGCGGCGACGATGGCGTGTCATGGATCGGTACGTTCGGGACGTCGGCTGCGGCCGGAGGAGATGAACGCGCTTCTGCGGCAGATGGAGGTCACACCGGGCTCCGGCCAGTGCAATCACGGCCGTCCGACCTATATCGAGCTCAAGCTTTCCGACATCGAGCGGCTGTTCGGCCGGAGCTGAAAATGCTGGCAATGGCGATTGCGCCGGGTTATGGCAATCGGATGACAGCCGTCTTGAGGAATGGAGCGCATGAACTTGTTTGAAGGAAACGGAAACCGCGAAGCGAAGATACGCTATCTCGATGCGGATTTTCAGATCCTATCGCCGGGTTCCTATGTCACCTGCGCCATATCAGGCAAGCAGATCCCGCTCGACGAATTGCGCTACTGGAGCGTCGCCCGGCAGGAACCTTATGCCGATGCCGTGTCCTCCTTCGAGGCCGACAAGCGCGCCGGCGTGCTGCCGAGCCAGAAGCGGTAGGCGCTCGGCCAAGACCGCAAACGCGATGTTGGCGCCCGGTCGCTGCTGTCAGCCGCGTATTCAAGCCAAGGGACAGGACGTGACCTCTCTTCCACGCAGCCTGCTTGGCGCAGCCGTTACCCTCGTGATCGCATTTGCCGCAACCCCGCTGCTCGCTGCCGAGCGTTGCGCGCCGGAAACCGTTGACGGCACCGACTATGTGATCTGCGGCGTCGCGCCCGGAAAGGACGATCTGCGGCTGTTCTGGAAGCGTGCGGATGGGGCGCCCTATCGCTATTTGCCTGATATCGCCGATGCCGTCCGGGCGGCGGGAAAGACGCTGGCATTCGCGGTCAATGCCGGCATGTATCACGAGGATTTCTCGCCGATCGGGCTCTATGTCGAGAACGGGCAGGAATTGCGTCCTGCTGCCACCATCAAGCCGCCCGCCGTCAGCGGTCCGGTGCCGAATTTCTACAAGGCGCCGAACGGCGTTTTCTATCTCGACGACAAGGGCGCCGGCATCGTGCCGACCGAAACGTATGTGCAGCAGACGCACAAGGTGCGGCTGGCGACGCAATCCGGACCGATGCTGGTGATCGACGGCAAGATCAACCCGATCTTCATCGTCGGCTCGACCGATCGCACCCGCCGCAGCGGCGTCGGGGTCTGCGAGGATGGCATGGTGCGCATCGCGGTCAGCGACGATGCGGTGAATTTCCACGATTTCGCACGGCTGTTTCGCGATCATCTGCAGTGCCGCAATGCACTGTTTCTCGATGGCGGCGGAGGGACTGGGCTGTACGACGCAGGCATGGGGCGCAGCGATGCGTCCTGGCATGGCGGATACGGGCCGGTGTTCGGGGTTGTGGAGTAGCGGGCGGCGCTTCGGCGTTTTGTGGGGTTGGTAGAGCGCACGGCGTTCGTGGCACCCCCCTCTGTCCTGCCGGACATCTCCCCCTCAAGGGGGGAGATCGACTCGTGGTGAAGGCATTCGCAAACAGTCATCGTTGCAGCGAGCGGCAGCGCCCAGCCAATCTCCCCACCTGAGGGGGAGATGCCCGGCAGGGCAGAGGGCGGTGCCACACGGCACACCGCCAACCATCGTTACACAGACAACCGCATCCTGACATCCGCCGCCAGCGCCTGCATCCGGTCCACCGGCGCGTGGCCGATCAACATGAAGGCATGGGCGGGGGTGGCCCAGTAGACGACGTTCATGCCCTTGCGGCCTTCGACCCGCGGCGGCGCGGCGCCGTCGTCGGAGCGGACGATGCAGAGCGCCAGTGGGCCGGTCTCGGGGTCGAGATAGGCGATCTGGGCGAGCGGCTGGTCGTCATACTGCAACAGCAGGGCGCGCTTGAAATCGACATCCGGCAAGGCGATGGCCTCGGGCGGGAGCGGCAGGCCGAGCTTCGTTTCGAGCACGGCCAGCTGCGCGGCCTGCGCCGCATTTGACGGCACAGGGCCGGCCAGCGTGTCGGGGGTGTAGAGCGCGATGTATTCGGCAACGACGGCACGCCATTCGCTGCCCTCATCGCCCTTCGCCAGCTGCCGCTTGACCCCGATGAAGGCGCGATCGGCGATGACGCCGGCCACCAGGCAGGCGGCGAGTGCGCCGAGAAAGCCACGACGACCGGCGACGGCAGGTGCCGGTTCGGATTTCGCAGATGCGGGGAGCGGTATCGCGGACAGCATCGCCTCAAGCGCCGCTTTCGGCGCTTGCGACAGCAGCGGCTCGAACGCCGCGCCGAAAGGTAGGCTGGCGCGCGACAGGAGCTCGAACCGCTCCGCCACGCGGGCGTCTGTCTGCACCAGCGCCTCGATGCGCGCCGCCTCGTCGGGCGCCAGTTCGCCGTCGATGAAGGCGGTCAGCTGCTCGTCGGAGGGGAATTGCGTGCTCTCGCTCATCGTCCGCCCTCCCCGGCCATAGTGCCAGTGACGCTACCGGAAAGCGTGGCGCGGGCGGCGGCCAGCCGGCTCATCACGGTTCCGATCGGGATATCCAGCACACCGGCCACCTCCTTGTAGGACAGTCCCTCGACATAGGCCAGAAACACGGCGACGCGCTGCGCTTCGGGAAGCGCGTCGACGAGCCGTAGCACCTGGTTTGCCATCACATGTGTCTCCGTCAGACCGGCACCGTCGATGACAAGCACCTCTTCGGCATCGACGAAACCCCGGCCCTGGCGGACGCGCCGGGAACGGATTTCGTTCAGCCAGATCGAATTCAGGATCGAGAACAGCCAGCGATCCAGCCGCGTTCCCGATTGAAACTGTGGCGCCCGCTCCAGCGCGCGGACACAGGTCTGCTGCACCAGGTCGTCGGCCACGTCGCGGCGACGTGACAGGACCAGACCATAGCGCCAGAGCCGCGACAGATGGTCCGTCAGCCCGCTCCTGATCTCTGCTTCACTTGCGATGGCCACCTCCGCCACGGGTTTTGCCGCAGAGCCCGCCGGACCGGCCGGCAGGCTCCGTTTCGGACGACTATAGGCAGGAAACGGGGTGTGGGCGACAATCATCGAAAAATTCCTGCTCGACACGCTTCCTGCTCTGCCGTCAGATCTTCGACGGATCGAGGATCGCTTCGTTGAGATCGCGATATTCCTCGCAGGTGGTGCCACACAGCGTCTTAATGGTGCTGAGCTGGTCCTTGGCAAGATCGACGCGGCCTTTGACCACATAGGCTTCGCCGAGATATTCGCGGACCTTGGCGTATTGCGGATCGAGCTTCACCGACTTCAGGTAATAGGAAATGCCCTCGTCGGTGCGGCCGAGCTTGCGGGTGGCGTAGCCGCGATAGTTCAGCGCCTCGGCGGTATTGCCGTCCTTCAGCGTATCCAGCATGGCCAGCGCCTCGTCGTAGCGGCCGGCCTTGGCCAGCGAATAGGCGTAGTCGGTGCGGTTGTCGTCGGTGATGTTGGCGCTCGACTTCTTGACGCATTTCTGGGTCTTCTTGTCGTAGACCTCGCCCTTCTTGCAGGTGGGCATGGTGGCCTCGCCATTGTCGTCGCCGCCGGCGGCATAAACCGGCGCGGTGAAGGCAAAGGCGGCAATGGCGCCGCCGAGCAGGATGGAAGCGATCCGAACGGTTGCTGACGTCATGGAATATCTCCTCTTGAATGATAGGCTTGGACCATCGGGCTTCGACGATCGGGAAAACCGGGTTGCGGCGGATGAACACCGGGGCGTCGCATTTTATTCGGCGGTGCTGCCGATTTTTTCGATCACTGATTTGTGAGAAGCGGGCGGCGAATAAAGCCGGCGGTCAGGTGTTTGTCCTGCGCGTCGGGGGACGAAGAGGACATTGCCGTGAACCATACCGTCAAACTGCTGAGCCTCGCCTGTGCGGCGCCGGACCATATCATCACCCAGGCGGACGCCGCCGAAACCTCCGCGCGGCTGTTTTCCAGCCGGCTCAAGGATTTCGCCCATCTTGCACCCGTGTTCGACAATGCCGGCATCCGCACGCGCCATGCCGCGCGACCGCTGTCTTGGTTTACCGAGCCGCATGGATGGCAGGACCGGATGCAGGCCCATGGCGAGGAGGCCCGCAACCTTTTCCAGAAAACGGCGAGCCAAGCGCTGGCGCAGGCCGGGTTGAAGGGCGCGGACGTCGATTGCATCGTCACTGTATCCTCAACCGGCATCGCCACACCGAGTCTCGATGCGCAACTCGCCGGCGCGATGGGCTTTCGCGCCGATGTCGAGCGCGTGCCGGTGTTCGGGCTCGGCTGTGCCGCCGGCGTTTCCGGCCTCGCGGTCGCGGCGCGGCTGGCGCGGGCGCGGCCGGGCGCGACGGTGCTGTTTGTCTCGATCGAGCTCTGCACGCTGGCCTTCCGGCTGGACGAGCTGACGCGGGCGAATATCATCGCCACCGCGCTGTTTGGCGACGGCGCCGCCGCCTGCGTGCTCCGGGCCGGGCCGGAGGGGATCGCCGAAGTGGAATCGACCGGCGAGCACCTGTTTCCCGATACGCTCGGCATCATGGGCTGGAAGATCGACGACAGCGGCTTCGGCATCGTGCTGGCGCAATCGTTGCCGCCCTTCACCGAGAAGGAACTGGGACCGGCGGTGGATGGCATTCTTGCCCGCAACGGGCTCGCCCGCGGCGATATCGACCGCTTCATCTGCCATCCCGGCGGAGCGCGGGTACTGGCGGCGCTGCAGACGGCGCTTGCCATCGATCCGGCCTCGCTCGACCATGAGCGCGCGGTGCTTTCTGAATACGGCAACATGTCGTCGCCGACGGTTCTCTTCGTGCTCGAACGGGTGTTGCGCGACGGGCTGCCGAACCGGGCGGCGATGATCGCCATGGGCCCGGGCTTTGCCGCCAGCTGCGTGACGCTCAGGAGGGTCGGCTGATGGAAGGGTCGATCGCCCTGTTGAGTTTCGTGACGCTGCAGCGGCTGACCGAACTCGTCATCGCCCGCCGTAACACCCGCGCGCTTCTAGCGCGCGGGGCAAGCGAGATCGGCGCCGCGCATTATCCCTACATGGTGGCGCTACACGCTGCATGGATCGCCGGGCTGTGGCTGCTCGGGCCTGGCCGACCGGTGGTGCTCGGCTGGGTGGCGGTGTTCGCACTGCTGCAGCTCGGACGGCTGTGGGTGCTGGCGACGCTGAACGGGCGGTGGACAACGCGGATCATCGTGCTGCCGGGGGCGCCGCTGGTGCGCGGCGGCCCCTACCGGTTCCTATCGCATCCCAATTATGCCGTCGTCATCGCCGAGATCGCGGTGCTGCCGCTGGCGCTCGGCATGCCCGTCTTCGCAGCGGTGTTCTCGGTGTTGAACGCGGCGATGCTGGCTGTGCGCATCGCGGCCGAGGGCCGGGCGTTGAAGGCGGCAATGTTTTTGAAATGAATGCGATTTTTCATTTGCGCGCGGCGCGGCGGAGGGGCATTTTCGATCGCAGAATGAGTTTGGATTTCGCGGAATTATGACGAAGAACGTAATCGTGCTTGGCGCCGGCATCGTCGGCGTATCGACGGCCATCCACTTGCAGCGGCGCGGGCGACAGGTGACGCTTGTCGACCGCAAGGCGCCCGGCAACGGCACCTCCTTCGGCAATGCCGGGCTGATCCAGCGCGAGGGCGTCGTGCCCTACGGCTTTCCGCAGCAGCTCGGCGTGCTGATGCGCTATGCGCTCAACAATCGCGTCGACGCGCATTATCACCTCAAGGCGCTGCCGGGGCAGCTGTCGTTTCTGGCGCGCTACTGGTGGCACTCCAACGCCAAGCGCCACCAGATGATCTCGAAAGCCTACGCGCCGCTGATCGAGCATTCGATCTTAGAGCACCACGACCTGGTCGAGGCATCCGGCGCCCAACACCTGATCCGCAAGAACGGCTGGCTGGAAGTGTTCCGCACGGCCGAAAAGCGCGACGCTGAATTCACTGAAGCCGAGCGGCTGCAAACGGAGTTCGGCGTCGGCTTCGAGCGTCTCGACAGCACCGATCTGGCGCGGCTGGAGCCGGACCTTAACCTCGGCTTCGTCGGCGGGCTGAAGTGGCGCGATCCCTGGTCGGTCACCGATCCGCAGGTGCTGACGGCCACCTATCTCCGCTATTTCGAGAGCATCGGCGGACGCTTCGTGACAGGCGACGCCAACTCCTTCGGCAAGTTCGGCGCCGGCTGGAAGATCGCCACCGACGAGGGTCCCGTCGAGGCTGACGAGGCGGTGATGGCGCTCGGGCCATGGGCGGCGGTGGCCACCCGGCGCCTCGGCTACGCCTTCCCGCTCGGCGTCAAACGCGGCTACCACATGCATTATTCCGCCAAGGGCAATGCGGTGCTGAACAACACCGTGGCCGACACGGAACTCGGTTATCTCATGGCGCCGATGGCCGGCGGTATACGACTGACCACAGGCGCCGAATTCGCGGCAATCGACGCGCCGAAGACGCCGGTGCAGCTCGACCGCGCCGAGGCGGTGGCGCGCGGGGTGTTCCCGCTCGGCGAACGGCTGGATCCGGAACCGTGGATGGGCGCCCGCCCCTGCACGCCCGACATGATGCCCATCATCGGCAAGGCGCCGCGTCACGAGGGCCTGTGGTTCGCTTTCGGCCACGCGCATCATGGGCTGACACTCGGTCCGGTGACAGGCCGAGCGCTGGCGGAACAGATGACCGGCGAGAAGCCGTTCGTCGACATTTCCGCCTATTCGCCGAAGCGCTTCAATCCGTAAATCTGTCGTTTTTCGTATTTAAGGTCGCGATAAGGACATGAATCCGCGATCATGGCGCACGATGAAATGCCATTCCTACACGAGTAGTGCGCTATCGGTTACAACACGGGAAACACTAGGAAATCTCCCATGTCCCTTGCCTCGTCATCTGCTCTCGACACCAGAGAGCCATCGCTCGGAGCGCCCGGTCTTGGCTCGCTTCTGGTTCTCGTTCTCGGCACGCTGCTGCTCGGCTATTTCTACGGTCCGGCGCAAGGCGCGCTGTTTCTCGTCGGCGGGGCACTCGGTATCGCGCTCTACCATGCCGCCTTCGGCTTCACCTCGGCCTGGCGCGTCTTCATCATGGACGGGCGCGGGCGCGGACTGCGCGTGCAGATGATCCTGCTTGCCATCGCCGTCGTGCTGTTCTTCCCGTTTCTCGCCAGCGGCTCGCTGTTCGGCCAT
Organism: Hyphomicrobiales bacterium; assembly: GCA_900472625.1. Classification (GTDB taxonomy): domain Bacteria; phylum Pseudomonadota; class Alphaproteobacteria; order Rhizobiales; family Rhizobiaceae; genus Rhizobium. Next base: position 44,413 of record UCIT01000007.1, read on the forward strand.
GAGGTGAAGGGTTCGGTATCGCCGGCCGGTATCGGCGTCATCGTCGGCGCCTTCATGTTCGGCATCGGGATGCAGCTTGGCGGCGGTTGCGCGTCGGGCACGCTGTTTACCGCCGGCGGCGGCAATGCCCGCATGCTGGTGACGCTGCTGTTCTTCATCATCGGCTCAGTGCTCGGCACCGTCAATTTCGACTGGTGGGTGAGCCTGCCGTCGCTGCCACCGACCTCGCTTGTCACAAGCTTTGGCGCTACCGGCGGGATCGCGGTGTCGCTGATCATCTTCGCGGTCATCGCGGGCCTGACCATCCTGGTCGAGAAGCGCTGGCATGGATCGCTGGAGACGGAAGCACCCTCGCCGCGCCATGGCCTTGCGCGCCTGACGCGCGGCCCATGGCCGCTGCTGCTTGGCGCCGTGGCGCTGGCACTGCTCAACTTCGCGACGCTGTCGATCGCCGGCCGCCCCTGGGGCATCACCTCTGCCTTCGCACTTTGGGGCGCCAAGGGCGCGCAGCTGATCGGCATCGACCCGACGGCCTGGGCCTACTGGCAGACGCCTGGCAATGCCAAGGCGCTGGCCGAGAGTGTCTTCGCCGACATCACTTCGGTCATGGACTTCGGCATCATCGCCGGTGCGATGCTGGCCTCTTCGCTGGCTGGTCGGTTCGCGCCAAGCCTCGATATTCCGCTGCGCTCGGTGCTGGCGGCAGTTATCGGCGGCCTGCTGCTCGGCTACGGCGCGCGGATCGCCTACGGCTGCAATATCGGCGCCTATTTCTCCGGCATAGCCTCGGGCAGCCTGCATGGCTATCTCTGGGCCGTAGCGGCGTTTGCGGGCAACGTCATCGGCGTGCGCCTGCGGCCGTGGTTCTTCTTCGAGAAGAAGATTCTTCTGCGCAACGACGGTTAAGCAATACCCAAAGCAGCGAGATCGCGGAGCGCCGTCTTCGCGATCTCGTCGATCGTCCGGTCGATATCGACGGTGACGACGCCGGGTTCGCCGGTTGGAATTTCGAGGGTCGCCAGCTGGTTCTCGAGCAGCGAGAGCGGCATGAAGTGGCCTTTGCGGGCGCCCATGCGGGATGTCAGCAGCTCCTTCGAGCCGTGGAGATAAACGAAATGGAGATTGCCGTCGACCGAGGCGCGAAGCCGGTCGCGGTAAGTCTTTTTGAGCGCCGAGCAGGAAACGACGATCCCCTCGCCGCGATCAAGCGCTGCCTTCATGGTACGGCCGATGATGTCGAGCCACGGCATGCGGTCTTCGTCGGTGAGCGGAATGCCTTTCGACATCTTCTCGACATTGGATGCAGGGTGCAGCGCATCGCCTTCCGCGAATTCGACGGAAAGTGCCTTGGCGACAGCCTCGCCGACCGACGACTTGCCGCAGCCGCTGACCCCCATGACGATGATGGCATGGGGGCGCGTGTTATGTGCTGACATTGGTATGATTTCTCCTCACTTCGGCATGGTCCGCCGTGTCAGGAGACCCAAGGCTACGACGCGATGGCCGCATTCTTGCGGGCGAGACGGGCCCGGATGGTTTCGACATCGGCGCGCGGCGTCGCCGCGAACAATGTCTTGGTATAGCTGTGCTGCGGGTCGTTGAAAACCTGGTCTCGCGATCCGTATTCGACAGCCTCGCCGTAGTACATGACCATGACGTCGTCGGCCATGTAGCGGACGACCGAGAGGTCGTGGCTGATGAAGACGTAGGTCAGGTTCAGCTCGTCCTGCAGGTCGGCGAGCAGGTTGAGCACCTGCGCCTGCACCGACAGGTCGAGCGCGGAGACCGGCTCGTCGAGCACCAGAAGTCGCGGGTTGAGCATCAGCGCGCGGGCAATGGCGATGCGCTGGCGCTGACCGCCGGAGAACATGTGCGGATAGCGGTTGAAGTGAATCTCCTGCAGGCCAACCTTCTTCAGCATCGACATCGCCAGCGAGCGGCGCTCGGCCGCCGGCGTGTCGGTGTTGATGATCAGCGGCTCCATCAGGATGTCGCCGATCTTTTTGCGCGGATTCAGCGAACCATAGGGGTTCTGGAAGACGATCTGCACCTTGCGGCGCATCTCCGGCGTCAGGTCACCGGCGGCGATATCCACCTTCTTGCCGTCGATGAACAGCTCGCCGTCGCTGGCGGGATCAATCATGGTGATGATGCGCGCCAGCGTGGACTTGCCACAGCCACTTTCGCCGACGATCGCCAGCGTCTTGCCCTGCTCGACCTTGAAGTTCACGCCCTTGACGGCGTGGACGGTCTTTTCCTTCTTGAACAGGCCGCCCGGCAGAAAGTAGTTGCGGACGATGTTCTTGCCTTCGAGGACTGGCGTCATTGGGCCGCTCCCTCACTCGTCTGTTTGAAGATTTCTCCGATGGTCGGCAGGCGGTCGCCGGTGGCGTTATCGGGCAGAGCCGCGAGCAGCGCGCGGGTGTAATCGCTTTTCGGCGATTCGAAGAGGGAGAGCACGTCGGCCTCCTCCATCTTGCGGCCCTTGTACTGGACGATGACGCGATCGGCGGTTTCGGCCACCACGCCCATGTTGTGGGTGATCATGATCAGGCCCATGCCATGCTCGACCTGCAGACGCATCAGGAGATCGAGGATCTGCTTCTGGATGGTGACGTCAAGCGCGGTGGTCGGCTCGTCGGCAATAAGAAGCTTCGGATTGCAGGCAATCGCGATCGCGATCATCACGCGCTGGCACTGGCCGCCCGACATCTGGTGCGGAAAGTGGCCAAGACGCTCGGCGGGGTTCGGGATGCCGACGGCCTCGAACAGTTCGATGGCGCGCTTGCGGCGCTCGGCCTTGTTCATGCCGAGATGGATGCGCAGCACCTCCTCGATCTGGAAGCCGACGGTGAAGCACGGGTTGAGGCTGGCGATCGGCTCCTGGAAGATCATCGACATGTCCTTGCCGATGATGTCGCGCCGCTGGCTGCCCGACATGCCGAGCAGGTTGCGGCCGTCGAAGATCAGCTTGTCGGCGGTGACCTTCGCCGTCCAAGGCAGAAGGCCCATGGCGGCGAGCATGGAGACGGACTTGCCGGAGCCGGATTCGCCGACGATCGCCAGCACTTCGCCGGCATCGACCTTCATCGACACGCCATCGACGGCGCGGAAGGTGCCGGTCGAGGTCTGGAACTCGACGACGAGATTTTCGATTTCGAGAAGTGCCATATCAGGACCTCTTCAGTTTAGGATCGAGCGCATCACGCAGACCGTCGCCCATCAGATTGATGGCGAGAACGGTGATGAGGATGCACAGGCCCGGGAAAGTAACGAGCGACGGCGAGCTCTGGAAGAACTCGCGGGCGTCGGCGAGCATCGTGCCCCATTCGGCTGTCGGCGGCTGGGCGCCCATGCCGAGGAAGCCGAGGGCGGCCGCGTCGAGGATTGCCGCCGAGAAGGCGAGCGTCGCCTGAACGATCAGCGGCGCCAGGCAATTCGGCAGAATGGTCTTGAACATCAGACGCAGCGTGCCGGCGCCGGCGACGCGGGAAGCGACGACGTATTCCTTCTCGCGCTCGCTGATGACGGCGGCGCGGGTCAGGCGGACGAAGTGCGGCTGATTGACGATCGAGATGGCGATCATGGCGTTCAGCAGGCCCGGTCCAAGGACAGCGACCAGCACGAGGGCCAGCAGCAGCGACGGGAAGGCCAGGATGATATCCATGACGCGCATGATGATCGTGTCGGTGCGACCGCGGAAATAACCGGCGATCAGGCCGAGCAGCACGCCGGCGACGGCCGACAGAGAGGCGACGACGAGGCCGATGAACAGCGAGAAGCGGGTGCCGTAGATCAGGCGGGACAGCATGTCGCGGCCGACCGCGTCGGTGCCGAGCAGATAGGCGCTGTTGCCCGCTTCCGACCATGACGGCGGCAGGCGCTGGATGCCGGACGGGATGTTCGGATCATAGGGTGCCACGATCGGCGCGAAGATCGCCAGCAGCAGGACGAAGACAAAGACGACGAGGCCGATGACCGCGCCCTTGTTTCGCGAGAAGTAGTACCAGAACTCCGACAGGCCGGAGGGCTGGGCAGACGTTGTATTTGTCGTGCTCATGGGGCCGCTCCTAGTGTCTGATGCGTGGGTTGATGAGACCGTACATGAGATCGACGATCAGGTTGACGAGCATGATGATGGCCGCGATCAGGAGCAGGCCGCCCTGCACCACGGTGTAGTCACGCTTGAACACCGCATCGACCATCCACTTGCCGATACCCGGCCAGGAGAAGATGGTTTCCGTCAGGATCGCGCCGCCGAGCAGCACGCCGACCTGCAGGCCGATCGAGGTGACAACAGGGATCATGGCGTTGCGCAGCGCATGGACGCCGACGACGCGCAAGGGTGCGAGACCCTTGGAGCGGGCGGTGCGGACGTAATCCTCGCCCAGCACTTCCAGCATGGCGGAGCGCGTCTGGCGGGCGATGACGGCGAGCGGGATGGTGCCGAGAACGATGGTCGGCAGGATCAGCGACTGGAAGGCCGACTTGAAGGCGCCGGCCTGGCCGGAGATGATGCTGTCGATCAGCATGAAGCCGGTGACCGGCTTGAAGAAGTACATCAGCGAGATACGACCGGACACGGGTGTCCAGTGCAGCGTATTGGAGAACAGCACGATGAGCAGCAGGCCCCACCAGAAGATTGGCATGGAATAGCCGACAAGGGCGACACCCATCACCCCCTGGTCGAACCAGGTCCCCCTCTTCACGGCGGCGAAGATGCCGGCCGGGATACCGAGGATGACGGCGAACAGCATGGCACAGATCGACAGTTCCAGCGTCGCCGGGAACAGCGAGGCGAACTCCTGCAGCACCGGGCGCTTGGTGACGATCGACGAGCCGAGGTCTCCCTGGACGAGATTGCCGAGGTAATCGAGATACTGCACGTAGACCGGCCGATCGAGGCCGAGGTCGTGCATGATTTCGGCGTGGCGTTCCGGCGCCATGACGCGCTCGCCCGACATCAGCATGACCGGATCTCCGGGCAGCAGGCGGATGAAGGCGAAGGCGATGATGGAAACACCAAGGAAGGTGGGGATCAGGACCGCAAGGCGCCCGATGAAAAATCGAAACATATCATATGTCCATATTAGTCCGGCGGTCAGGTATCACTCCTGACCGCCGGCCACGCCCGGTCTTGCCGGGCATCTTTGCATAGATTTGCTTATTCGGCGATATCAACGCCATCGAAGCGGTGAACGCCGACCGGATCCTGCACGTAGCCGGAAACCTTGGCGCTCATCGGAACGAATTCCGTCGAGTGGTCGATGGTTGCCCAAGGCGCTTCCTTCTTGAAGACGACCTGTGCTTCTTCGTAGAGCTTGGTGCGCTCTGCAACATCAGCGGTCTTCTTGGCCTTCTTCACGAGGGCGTCGAATTCCTTGTTGCACCACTGTGCACGGTTATTGCCGCCAACGGCTTCGCAGCCAAGCAGCGTGTCGAGGAAGTTGTCCGGATCGCCATTGTCACCCGTCCAGCCCAGGATCGCGGCGCCATCGCGCTTGACGTCCTTGGAGAGCTTCAGGTATTCAGCCCATTCGTGGGTGACGATCTCGACCTTGACGCCAACCTTGGCAAGGTCAGCCTGCATCAGCTCGGCGGCGCGACGGGCGTTGAGCATATACGGACGCGAAACCGGCATCGCCCAGATCTTCATCGACAGATCCTTGACGCCAGCGGCTTCGAGAGCCTTCTTGGCTTCGTCGGGGCTGTAGGCATCGTCCTTGACGGCGTCGTTGTAGGACCACATCGTCGGCGGGATCGGGTTCTTGGCAACCTGGCCGGCGCCCTGGAACACGGCGTCGACGATCGCCTGCTTGTTGATCGCCATGTTGAGTGCCTTGCGCACTTCAGGCTTGTCGAACGGCGCCTGCTGGGTGTTGTAGGCGAGGTACGAGACGTTCAGGCCCGGCTGTTCCAGAACCTTGAGGCTCGAGTCGGCCTTCAGATCCTTGACGTCGGCTGCGTTCGGGTAAGGCATGATGTGGCATTCGCCGGCCTTGAGCTTCTGAGCGCGAACAGATGCGTCAGGGGTGATCGCGAAGACGAGATCGTCGATCTTTTCCTTGCCCTTGTAGTAGCTTTCGTTGGCCTTGTAGCGGATGACGGCATCCGGCTGGTAGGCGACGAAGGTGAACGGACCGGTGCCGAGTGGCATCTGGTTCATCTGCTCCATCTTGCCATCGGCCTGCAGCTTGTCGGCATATTCCTTCGAGACGACGGACGCGAAGTCCATTGCGAGGTCAGCGAGGAACGGTGCTTCCGGATGGTTGAGCGTGAACTTGACGGTGAGGTCATCGACCTTCTCGACCGACTTGATCAGCTCGGGGAAGCCCATGCCGGCCGCGTATTCGTAGGAAACGCCGGCGACGTACTTGGCCCAGGGGCTGTCGGCCTTCAGCTGACGCTCGAACGAGAAGACGACGTCGTCAGCGTTGAGGTCGCGGGTCGGCGTGAAGAAGTCGGTGGTCTGGTACTTGACGCCCGGATGCAGCTTGAACGTATAGGTCAGGCCATCGTCGGAAACGGTCCAGCTGTCGGCAAGGCCGGGCTCGACTTCGGTCTTGCCATGCTTGAACTCGACCAGACGGCTGTAGACGGTACGCGAGGATGCGTCGAAGGTGGTGCCTGCCGTGTAGATTGCAGGATCGAAGCCTTCCGGCGATCCTTCCGAGCAATATACCAGCGTCTTCGACCAGGCCGTCGATGCCATGGCAGAAGCCAAGACGGTCGCTGCCAGAAGGACAGAGATCTTTTTCATGATTTCGTTTCCCAGGTTTGTTCTTTTATAAGTTTTTCTGATCCCAGAGCGCTCCTCCGGATCGAGCGCCGATGGAACGATATTTGTTTGCTGAAATCAACGACCGGGCCGGAAAATTTTTCCGGCTGGACAACTTTAGTAATTTTACGTCGAAAACCCGTCAAATTTAGAAATATTCGCGCTGGATAACCCTTTTTTTGGTCATATTTAATGTGTTTCGGCGACGAAGGGGAACAGATACCCTGCCCTCAGAGCCCGTTTTGAGACCGGTTTCCGGAAACGAAACAACCGCAGCCACCATGGGTGACTGCGGTTGCGGATAAGAAGCGGTTGCTACTTTAGGCGGCCGGAGCGACGGCCCGTGGCTTGCCATGCTGATGATCGCCGGTAATGCCGAGCAGGAAGTTGATCTGCGGGCGCGCCTTGACCAGATCGTCGATCGAATACTGTGACAGCACATCGAAGAACGCGTTGAGCGCCTTGCGCAGAGCGGAATTCAAACCGCAGCTGTCGACAAGCGGGCAATCGACCTCGCCGTCGTCCTCGAAGCACTCCGCCATGGCGAAGCTGTCTTCGGTGACGCGCACGACGTCGAACAGGCTGATCTTGTCGGCAGGCTTGCCGAGGCGAACGCCGCCGTTGCGGCCACGCACGGTTTCAACAAGGCCGGCCTTGTTCAGAGGCTGCAGGATCTTGAACAGGAAAAGTTCGGAAACGCCGTAAGCCCTAGCAATTTCCGGGATTCGGCTGAGGCTGCCTTCATTGGCAGCGCAGTACATCAACATGCGAACCGCATAGTTGGTCTGTTTCGTCAAACGCATGCCGATCTCCAGAATCGTTCTCGTTAGGGTGCTTATATAGAGGCATTAGTAGTTTTGAACAATTCCAAAATACAGAAATATGAAAATTGGGGTCACCTTTTCGTCGGAGCCTTTATAGAACGAAAACGGGCCCCTTGTGGAGCCCGCTTCCAATCACAGTTTTAAGACAGCCTACTTCATGGTCGGCATCGAGAACTCGGCGCCGTCCTTGATGCCGGATGGCCAGCGGGCCGTGATCGTCTTGGTCTTGGTCCAGAACTTGATCGAGTCCGTGCCGTGCTGGTTGAGGTCGCCGAAGCTCGAGGCCTTCCAGCCGCCGAAGGAGTGGTAGGCCAGCGGCGTCGGGATCGGAACGTTGATACCGATCATGCCGATGTTGATGCGGGCGGCGAAATCGCGGGCGGCGTCGCCGTCGCGGGTGAAGATGGCGACACCGTTGCCGTATTCATGCTTCATCGGCAGGTCGATGGCGTCCTCGTAATTCTTGGCGCGGACGACGGACAGGACCGGTCCGAAGATTTCCTGCTTGTAGATGTCCATGTCGGGGGTGACGTTGTCGAACAGCGTGCCGCCGACGAAGTATCCGTCCTCATAGCCCTGCAGCTTGAAGCCGCGGCCGTCGACGAGGAGCTTGGCGCCCTCTTCCACGCCGCGGTCGATGAGACCGTTGATGCGGGTCTGCGCTTCCTTGGTGACGACGGGGCCGAGGTCGGCCTTGTCATCGGTGTAAGGGCCGATGCGCAGCGCTTCGACCTTCGGCGCCAGCTTCTCGATCAGGCGGTTGGCGGTTTCCTCGCCGACCGGGACTGCAACTGCGATTGCCATGCAGCGCTCGCCGGCCGAGCCGTAGCCGGCGCCCATCAGGGCATTGACGGCCTGGTCGAGATCGGCGTCCGGCATGATGATCATGTGGTTCTTGGCGCCGCCGAAGCACTGGGCGCGCTTGCCGTTCATCGCCGCCGTGCCATAGACATAGCGGGCGATCGGAGTGGAGCCGACGAAGGAGACGGCGCCGATATCGGGATCGGTGAGGATGGCGTCGACAGCGGTTTTGTCACCGTTGACGACGTTGAGGATGCCGGCGGGAAGACCGGCTTCGATCATCAGTTCGGCAAGACGCATCGGCACGGATGGATCGCGCTCCGACGGCTTGAGGATGAAGGCGTTGCCGCAGGCGATGGCCGGCGCGAACATCCACATCGGGATCATCGCCGGGAAATTGAACGGGGTGATGCCGGCGCCGACGCCGACAGCCTGGCGCATCGAATACATGTCGATCGCCGGACCGGCGCCTTCGGTGAACTCGCCCTTCTGCAGGTGCGGAATGCCGCAGACGAATTCGCAGACTTCGAGGCCGCGGATGATGTCGCCCTTGGAATCCTCGATCGTCTTGCCGTGCTCCCTGGAGAGCATCTCGGCGAGCTCATCCATGTGCTTGTTCAGGAGTTCGACGAACTTGAAGAAAACGCGGGCGCGGCGCTGCGGGTTGGTGGCGGCCCACTTCGGCTGCGCTGCCTTGGCGTTTTCGACGGCGGCGCGCATTTCCTCGATGCTGGCGAGTGCGACAGTTGCCTGGACTTCACCCGTTGCCGGATTGAAGACGTTGCTCGAACGACCGCTGGAGCCGACGACGTGCCTGCCGCCGATGAAATGACCAATCTCGTGCATGGGTGTTTCTCCTCTGGTTTTCTTGTCTGTGGTTGGTGGCGCACAATCGCACTTCAATTTACACAAATCAATGAACAGGTATAAGCAACCGTTGTGCAAAAATTGAAGTCGGAGGCCGATTTGGACTGGGATGATGTGCGTATGTTCCTGGCCGTGGCGCGAACCGGGCAGATCCTTGCCGCCTCCAAACGGCTCGGCGTCAACCACGCGACGCTCAGCCGGAGGGTGACGACGCTCGAGGAACAGCTGAAGACGCGGCTGATGGTGCGGCGTACCAATGGCTGCGAACTGACCGAGGACGGCGAGATCTTTCTGCAAGCCGCGGAGCGCATGGAGACCGAGATGCTGCGGGCGCAGGCGAGCCTCGGCCATCTCGACAGCACGATTGCCGGCACCGTCAGGATCGGTGCGCCGGATGGTTTTGGCGTGTCGTTCCTGGCACCGCGGCTCGGCCGGCTGATCCAGCGGCATCCGGAGCTGAAGATCCAGCTGGTGCCGGTGCCGCGTTCCTTCTCGCTGTCGCAGCGCGAAGCAGACATCGCCATTACCCTGGAGCGGCCGGAACAAGGGCGGCTCGTCTCCTCGAAGCTGACGGACTATACGCTGGGGCTCTACGCCTCGCAGGACTATCTGCGAGCGCATGGCACGCCCGCCGATATCGAGGCGCTCAAGGCGCATCCGAGGATCGGCTATGTGGAGGACCTGATCTTCACCGCATCGCTGAACTTCTCATCGTCGGTGATGCGCAGCTGGGATGCCTCCTTCGAGATCTCGACGGCGACCGGACAAACGGAGGCGGTGCGCTCCGGCGCCGGCATCGGCATCCTGCACGATTACATCGCCCGGCAGTATCCTGAGCTGATCCGCATCCTGCCCGATGTCTCGATCCAGCGCGCCTATTGGACGACCTATCATGAGAGCACCCGCGACCTGGTGCGGGTGCGCACCGTGGTCGACTTCCTGCAGGAGCTTGTCGCCACCGACCGGCGGATGTTTCTCTGATCCGTCAGGCGGTGGAAAGGTGGCTCGCCGGTCCGCCGATCAGGCGTGCTTGGCCGGCTCGTCGTTTTCATCGGGATTGGGGTTCGGCGCCTCGTCCGGCAGGATGTCGGGCTCCGGTTCCTGGATCGGCGGCTGCGGCGCCCAGTCGGGGGCCGGCACCGGCGGCGTTGCCGGCAAGGGTTCGTTCGGCACGGACATGATCCGCTCCTTTCGTCTGTTTGGTGATTGGTATCGGGTCAGCGCCCTGCGGCAGACTTTTCCGCCGCGCGCATCGGCATGGCATCGATGATGGCGAAGAGTTCGCCGGTGCTGATCGGTTGGCGGGTGGCGAGTTTCACCGTGCCATCCTTGCCGACGAGAAAGGTTGAGAATTCCCCGGTGTGCGGGCGGTGGGCGCCATTGGCAGGATCCTGCGTCAGTGAACCGACATCAAGATCGCCGCCGGCGCCGAAGAGCGCGCGCACGCTCCCACCGACTACCTTCAAAACGACGATCTCGCGTTGTTCCAGGCCCGACCGATCGCCTAGCAGCAGGTTTTCCTGACGGGCCGCCTGGGCGTTGTCCTGGTCGGGAAAGATCAAGACGACGCGGTTTTTCCATTGGAACTGCGCCAGGCTCTGAACCGGCATCAAGGCGCCGTCCGTCCCGGTATCTCTGGCTGTATTTCGTGTATCGATATCCGACATGCTTGCTCTCCCGTCAGGAAAGCAAACGTGTGCGGCTCGCCGGTGTTCCATCCTCGGGTCGGATAGCGGCAGCTAAACCTCTAATGGCGCCAGGACTTGTTCAGCTGCCAGAGGCCGCCGGCGAGCAGCAGGAGCAGCGGCAGGCTTCCGTAGGAGAGGTTGATGCCGGCGACAGCGACGGTCGCGTCGGACAGCTGTTCATCGGATGGGATGGCGTTCTGGACGATCAGGTAGATGGCGCGGGAAATGGCGACGATGGTGACGACCACGCCGGCGAGATCGATAAAGCGCATATGGTGGCGCATCGCATGGGCGAACATGCCGAAGAGCCCGGCCGCATAGGCGAGCGACAGCAGATAGGCGGCGCCGCCGATCAGCTGGAAGTCGTAGAGAAAGACGTCGTCGGTGGCGCCCGACGTACTGATATCGAGGATCGGCAGCGCAAACGAACACATCGACAAGATGGCCAAGGCGCCACGCTCGAAGAGTTCGCCGCGATTGACCTGTCGGTCGCCAATCCGAAATTCCCGCTGTTCCATGCTGTCCCCCTGGAAACAGGCCTACGTCCGCGCAACCTGGCGCGGTTTTTCGAGGGCAACATTCGCGCCCAGGCTGCTAACGCATCATATAAAGAGGGAAGGTAAAACTACCTCGGCTGTGCCGCTGCCCATCGGGTTTAATGGGTATGGTGAATGAGCGGTTAAGCGAAGGCGGGAAAGCGGCGGGACCGGCCGGGCGACAGACGGTCCCGCAGACAGGGCAAACTTATTCCAGGCCGAGCGATGCCAAAGGCAGCTGCAGGGCGGCAGCGATGCGCTTGAGCTTGGCTGGATCCACGTCTTCGCCGCTCTCGACGTCCCGGATCTCCGCAACGAGCAGACCGCAGGTGACGGCGAGATCGTCGATGCTGTAGCCGATGGCTTCGCGGGCCGTTCTGACGACAGCAGCAACGTTGACCGACGGGATCGGCTGGGCGTTGGATTTATCCAGATTGCTGAGCGAAATGGACATATACGTCTCCTTCTAAAATCACTCTGAATTAACCCCCGGCGGGAAAATGGCATTCTCGATCACATTTTGCAACGCAATATAAATGCCATGGCGGTTCACGATGTGATGGTGTTGATTAGCAAGATCTTTTGCACGTCGGGCTGTAACGCGAAACGCGGGAAATGGTTGCTGACCATTGAATAGCACGATTGAATTATCTTTACCAAGCGAGTCGTTCGGCTGAACCGCAGCGGCTCTGGCAGGCGCGGTTGCGGTTGTCACCTGCCCGAGAGAGGCGTAAAATTTGCACGCCGGCCCGAGATTGGGCGAGCGGCCACAGCGGCAATGCCAGCGCATTGCGGAAAAGGTCCGAGATGTTCAGCCAGGATCCGAGACCAGACGACCACCCGCAACCGACACAGGATCCGCTCCGCAGGCTGCACGCCGGAGCCGACGTTCTCGCCCTGCTGGCCGACCCGGCGACGGCGCCACTTTGCCTCGATATGGCCGAGGATGCGGCCCGGGCGGTGCACGGCTCCATGGCCGCCGCGCATATCGGCTCGGAGCCGCTGAGCCTGATCCTGTCGGCCGACGAGATCGATATGATACAGCTGCGCGACCACGCCCAGGGGCTGTCGCGACAGCGTTTCGACCAGGTGAACCAGGCGTTCTCACGCTGGCGCCGGGGGCATCTCGACCGGCGTGCGGTGTTTCTGGACGATTGCCGCGGCGATGTCGAACGCTGCGTTGCGGCAGAATGCGTCGAAAGCCAGCTGGTCGTCGCCACGCGCCATGGCAGCATCGACGCACGGGACGCCTTCCGCAGCGTCATCTTCAACGCGCACAAGCTGGTGCTGGCCCCGCCAGCGCGCGGCTATCGCGGCGATCTTCTGCGCCACGTCGTGATCGGCTGGAAACCGCATAGTCACACCCGCAGCGCCGTGATCGCCGCCCGCCGCTGGCTCGACGCCGCCGACCGCGTCACCATGCTGTGCGTCAACGACACGCCGGAGCGCACCTACCAGCGCAGTGCCGGCGAGCTGCTGACGCGGCTGGAGCTGAAGGCCGACATCACCGCGATCCATTCCTCGACGCGATCGATCGGCGAGGCGATCGTCGATTTCGCCCGCACGGAAGAAGCGACCTGCCTGTTGATCGGCGCCTTCAAATACGGCTACCTGCTCGAGCTCCTGCTCGGCCGCATCACGCCCTACGTGCTGTCGCACGCGCCGATGCCGGTGATGATGCGGCATTGAGGGACGCGGATTCGGCGAGCCCGTGAAAGACCCGACATGTCGTCAAAACATTGAAAAGTGGAAGAATGGTACGGTTGGGGGGTCTCGAACCTCCGACCTCAGGTGCCACAAACCTGCGCTCTAACCAACTGAGCTACAACCGCACAAACGTCGCTTGGCGCGACGGGGCTCACATACGGGGACTTGAAAATTAATTCAAGCCCTATCTCCCCTTTATATACAAAAAGGCCGGGCATCGCGTCCAGCCTTTTTGGTTTTCTTGCGTGGAGGATCAGGCGGCCTTGAAGGAGGCCATGACCTTTTCGGCGGCGTCCCTGGAGGGCTTGGCCAGCTTTTCGGCAACCAGCTTGGAGGTTTCCTGCATGGCCTTTGCCTGCTCGATGGTCAGCTCCGTCTGCCTGCGCAGGAAGGAGGACTGCAGCTCGAAGAATTCGGCGACCGACTTGACCGACAGCAGCGCATCCATGTGGCTCAGCGAGTTCTCGGCGTTGGTGCGCAGCGCGCCGATCGCCTGATGGCCGATTTCGGCAGCGCCCGCCTGGGCGGTCTGCACGGTCGATTCGAGCGTCTTGCCGGCTTCCTCGCCAGCGGCCTTCATCTTGGCATAGGCTTCGCGCGACTGCATCGAGCCCTTCTCCGCGAAATCGCGGAAGGAGTCAGCGAATTTCGAAGGATCAAAAGAGGAGATAGAAAATACGTCTTCCATTTTCGCCATTTGTATAGGCTCCTTTTGTCTCGGCATCGTGATAGCCTCGTTCGTTAGACATGCATTATATAGCCGAAATTATTGTGCACTGCAACATCATTGTGCACCGCACGCGGCGTTAACCTTTTCGGCCAAAAGCCGGCGCCTGCGCTGGACCGGTTTGCGGCCAGTCGTTATTAATAGACCGTTAATTAGACAATGACCGAAGACCAAAGGTCCGATCATGCCCGCAATACAGTACCCATTCATCGACATCGCCGTGCATCCCCGGGTTCGAGAACGTTTCTCGCAGGGCGAAGCGTTGGTACTGTTTTCGACCGACCTGTCCGGCGCGCTGTGGGCGAACGGGGCCGGAGCGGAGCTTTTCGGGCATTCGACGGTTTATGACCTGATCGATCAGGGCGTCAATCGCGCCGACATCACCTTCCGCCAGCTGACGGCGACGGCGCAGCAGCTGGCCATCATCGGCGACAGCAGGACCTTCATCATCCGCATACCGCAGGGGTTTCAGCGCGTTGCCGTGCAGGCTTCGGTGGAGCTGATCAGCGTTTCGCCGGGCGAACAGGCGATTCTTGTGTCGCTGCCGGCGCCAGCGCGGGCGCTTTCGGCCGAGCAATCGGCGGCGCAGATGCTGAAGGGGCTCGACGATCCCGATACGCACATGGCGGTCATTGGCGCCGACGGCGAGATCATCGCCGCCTCGCCGGGCTTTGCCTCGCTCGGCGTCACGCAGCCGACCGCCCGCTCGCTGGGCACGATGGCGGCCGCGCATCCGCACGGACTGGTGAAGCGCCCTGTCGCAACCGGCAAGGGTTACCTGCCTGCCGCCATCGGCCGAATCAGCAGCGATCCGGCGCTTTATCTGCTGTTCGCCGTCGAGACCGTGCTTGGCCGCCTCGACCCGACGGATGCGCCCGACTTATCCACAAGCGCCGTTAACCATAGTGTCACCGCACCCGCCCAATTCGCCGATGCGATCGATGCGGTGGCCGGGATCGAAGACATCGACGAGGCGCCCGAAGAGACGGTTGCCGCCGACCTCGACGCCGCGGCGGACGCCGTCGCCGCGGAGCAGACCACCGACGCCGAGCCGGTGCTGGAGGCGGTCGAAGAAGTACCGGTGACGGAGACGACCGACGCCGGGGATGTGCGCGATGTTGGCGAAGACGTCGCGGCTTCTGTGCCTGATGAAATGACGATCGAGGACGCGCCTGCGGCGATGATGGCCAGCGATGCCGATCTCCCGGAGGCAACGGTCGTTGCTGAGGACGAGGTCGCGGCGGAGCCTGATGGCGATGAAGCTGAGGCCGATGAGCCGGACGAGGCATTTCATCCCGAAGCACTGCCCGACGAAGATGACATCGCGGCCTTCGAGCCGAGCGAGATCAGCGAAGAGCCTCTGGTGGAGCCGGAAGCGTCAGCGGATCAGCAGCCGGAGACGGATGTGGTCGATACCGTGGCGACTGACGTTGCCGATATCGTAGAGACAACTGAAACGGCCGAGGCCCAGCCTGTCGCGACGAGCCCATCGGCTGCCGTCGCGAGCTTGATGGCAGCGCCGGCATCGGTCGAGACGGCCGGATTCGTGTTTAGGCCGAACAGCCGGGCGACGCGGTTCGTCTGGAAGATCGATGCGCAGGGGCAGTTCAGCGAAGTCTCCGGCGAGTTCGCCGAGGCCGTCGGTCCGCATGCCGCCAACATCATCGGCGTTGCCTTCAGCGATATCGCGGCGCTGTTCAATCTCGACCCGGACGGCAAGATTTCCGAGGCGCTGGAACGGCGCGACACATGGTCGGGCAAGACCATCCACTGGCCGATCGAAGGCACCAGCCTTGCGGTGCCGGTCGATCTGGCGGCGCTGCCAACCTATACGAGAAGCCGCGAATTCGACGGTTTTCGCGGGTTCGGCGTGGTGCGCCTGTCGGATGCGGCGGAAGATCCGCTGGCGCTTGGGCTGACGTTTGGCCAGCAGCCGGACGGTGATGAGGCTGCGGCGATTGACGACGTCTCGGACGATCAGGCGGCCGAGGATGTTTCGGCGATCGTCGTGGAAGACGAGGCTACCGATCTTGAGCCTGTGGCCGATGAGCCGGTCGCGGAAGAGCAGCCGGACATCGTAGAGACGGCGGACGATGCTTCCGACATCGCAGATGAGCCCGTTGCAAGCGAAGAGCCTGACGTAGAAGCAACCGTCGCGCCGACCGAGACGACAGAAGAAGACGCGACGCCCGAGACCCCTGCACCTTCGCCCCGCGCCGAACCGCCGGCGCTGCGGATCGTCGAAACGCCGAACCGCCGCCTGACCGACAAGATCGTGCAGCTGCATGGCGTGGGCCCTGGACTGACAACGGCCGAGCAGGCGAATTTCCGCGAGATTGCCAAGCGGCTGGAGGCCTTCGGCGTGAGCGCGTCGGAGAGCGACGGCGACAAGGCGGCCTCCCCGGAGGAGAGCGGCAACGAGGCCGTTGAAGCGGCCAAGCCGACAGAGGCGGCCGATGAGCGGCCGGTGAAGGCCGACACCGAATTGCAAGCCGAGGAAGCGTCCGCACCGGAAGCTGATGAGGCCGAGGCCGCATCGGCTTTTGAAGCGGAGCCGGCAGCGACCGGCCTGCCCGCCCCTGTCGATCTCACCTCTGCCGACCCCACTCCTGCAGATAATGACAACGAGGACGTCACCGAAGGCCTCGAGGAAACCGTCAGCCAGATGGATATCCTGGCGAGCTTCGTGCCGCCGCGGGTGAAGATGACCGATGGCTTCTCGGCCGGGATGATCGACCAGCTGCCGGTGGCGGTGCTGATCCATGCCGGCGACCAGCTGATGCATGCCAACCCGGAATTCATGCGGCTGACCGGCTACCGGTCGCTGCAGGATCTGGCGGATGTCGGCGGCATCGACGCGCTGCTGCAGCGCGGCGACCTCGAAGGCAATGACGGTCGCCACGACGGCATGATGCTTGTCACCATGGACGACGATCTCGTGCCGGTTTCGGCGCGGCTGCAGTCGATCCGCTGGGAAGACACGACGGCGCTGATGCTGGCGCTGATGCCTGTTGCCAACGAGCGTCCGACCGTCGTGCCTGAGGTGGTGCCAGGCGATACACGCGCCGCCGACCGGATGGTCGAGAAGGTTGCCAAGCTGCAGGTCGAGGTCGAGGAACTGCGCTCGATCTTGGAGACGGCGACCGACGGCGTGGTGGTGATCGGCGCCGATGGCGATATCCGCTCGATGAACCGCTCGGCCAGCGCCCTGTTCAACTACGACGACGAGGATACGCGCGGCAAACCATTCGTGATGCTGTTCGCGCATGAGAGCCAGAAGGCGGTGCTCGATTATCTGAGCGGCATTTCCGGCCACGGCGTCGCCAGCGTGCTCAATGACGGGCGCGAAGTAATCGGCCGCGAGGCGGCGGGCGGTTTCGTGCCGCTGTTCATGACGCTCGGCCACCTGACCTCCTCCAGCGGCTATTGCGCGGTGATCCGCGACATCACCCAGTGGAAGCGTACCGAAGACGAATTGCGCGGCGCCAAGAGCGCTGCCGAGACGGCCAATGCGCACAAGACCGACTTCCTTGCCCGCGTCAGCCACGAGATCCGCACGCCGCTCAACGCCATCATCGGCTTTTCCGACATGATGGCCGGCGAGCGCTTTGGGCCGATCGGCCATCCGCGCTATGTCGAATATGCCAACGACATCGGCCGCTCCGGCCGGCATGTGCTCGATATCGTCAACGACCTGCTCGACATATCCAAGATCGAAGCCGGCGAGATGGAGCTCGATTTCGACGCGATCAGCCTTAACGAGGCGATCTCGGAGGCGGTCGCGCTGCTGCAGCCGCAGGCCAACAGCCAGCGGGTGATCATCCGCACGGCGCTGTCGCATGCGGTGCCCGAGGTGGTGGCCGACCTGCGCTCGATCAAGCAGATCGCGCTGAACATCCTGTCGAACGCCATCCGCTTTACGCCGTCGGGCGGGCAGATCGTGGTATCGACCTCCTACGAGACCAACGGCAGCGTGGTGCTGCGCATTCGCGATACTGGTGTCGGCATGACCCGCAGCGAACTCGATCAGGCGATGAAGCCATTCCGGCAAGTGTCGACGCAATCGCGCCATCGCGGCGAAGGCACCGGCCTCGGGTTGCCGCTGACCAAGGCGATGGTCGATGCCAACCGGGCGATCTTCGCCATCAGCTCGACGCCGAACGAAGGCACGCTTGTCGAAATCGCCTTCCCGTCGCAGCGGGTGCTGGCGGGCTGAGATCGTTCGTTGCTCAGCTATCAATGCTGAAACGAAAAGAGGCAGCCCGAGGGCTGCCTTTCAAATTTGGGTGCTGTTCAACAAGGGCTTAGTCGTCAAACATCATGTTGCGGGAGCATGAGCTCCAAAGCTGCCTCGTTCATATGCAGCCCCAAGTTACGTCAACCTTTGACAAACCTTTGTTAACGAGAGGTTTCCATACCACAGAATCTATCGACCACCAAATATTGTAGTTTCACTATAAGTTTAACGATCTAGACCGTCAGCTCCTCAATTCCCCTAAAGAATTCAAGCGCTTCCGGATTGGCCAAGACCTCCCTGTTCTTGACCGGCCGGCCGTGCACGATTTCGCGAACGGCCAGCTCGACGATCTTTCCGGACTTGGTGCGCGGAATATCGGAAACGGCGATGATCTTAGCCGGCACGTGGCGCGGCGAGGCGCCGGCGCGGATGCGGGTTCGGATCGATTTTGTGAGCTCGTCGGTCAGACCGATGCCGGCGGCGAGACGCACGAACAGAACGACGCGCACGTCGTCCTCCCAATCCTGGCCGATGCACAGCGCTTCGGCGACCTCCGGCATCTGCTCGACCTGATTGTAGATCTCGGCGGTGCCGATCCTGACGCCGCCCGGGTTGAGCGTCGCGTCGGAGCGGCCATGGATGACGATGCCGTCATGCGCAGTCCATTCGGCGAAGTCGCCATGGCACCAGACATTGTCGAAGCGATCGAAATAGGCGGCCCGGTATTTCACGCCGTCGGGGTCGTTCCAGAACATGACTGGCATCGACGGGAACGCGCTGGTGCAGACCAGCTCGCCCTTTTCGCCGCGCACCGGCCGGCCTTCGTCGTCCCAGACATCCATGGCAAGGCCGAGCCCGGACCCCTGGATCTCGCCGCGCCAGACCGGCTGCAGCGGATTGCCGAGCACGAAGCAGGAGACGATATCGGTGCCGCCGGAGATCGAGGCAAGCTGCACGTCCTCCTTGATGCCCTCGTAGACGAAGGTGAAACCTTCCGGCGACAACGGCGAACCGGTAGAGGTCATCAGCCGCAGGCTTGAGAGATCGTGCGAGGTGCGCGGCGTCAGCCCGCTCTTGCGTACGGCGTCGATGTACTTGGCGGAGGTGCCGAACACCGCGAAGCGCTCGGCTTCGGCATAGTCGAACAGCACGTTGCCATCCGGCGCGAAGGGCGAGCCGTCGAACAGGCACAGCGTCGCACCGACGGCCAGCCCCGAGACCAGCCAGTTCCACATCATCCAGCCGCAGGTGGTGAAATAGAACAGCTTGTCGCCGGGCTGCAGGCCGCAATGCAGGCGGTGCTCCTTCAGATGCTGCAGCAGGGTGCCGCCGGCGGAATGGACAATGCATTTAGGCACGCCCGTGGTGCCGGAGGAAAAGAGGATGTAGAGCGGGTGCGAAAACGCCAGCTGCAGGAATTCCAGCGGGCGAGCCGGATGGGCTGCGATGAAATCGTCCAGCGTGGCGGCGCCGGATGTGGCCTGCACGACAGCGGCGGAATCGCCGGCATAGTGGACGATGACGGAGGGGACGCCGAGACGGGCGGCCACGGCCGCGACCTTGGCCCCGACATCCTGCACCTTGCCGCCATACCAATAGGCATCGCAGGCGATGAAGAGCTTGGGCTCGATCTGGCCGAAGCGATCGAGCACGCCCTGCTCGCCGAAATCGGGAGAGCAGGACGACCAGATCGCGCCGATCGACGATGCGGCAAGCATGAAAGCAACCGTCTCGGGCACATTCGGCATCATCGCCGCGACCCGGTCTCCGGGGCCGATGCCGGCGGCGCGCATCGCCTGCTGGAGCCTTGAGACCAGCGTTCGGAGCCTGTCCCAGCTCCAGCGGTCCTCGACCTTGTCCTCGCCGCGAAAGATGATCGCGTCGCCGGCACCCTCGCCCGACAGCAGGTTTTCGGCGAAGTTCAGCGTCGCATCGGGAAAGAAGCGGGCTTCGAGCATGACATCGCCATCGACCAATGCACGCTGGCCGCGATTGCCCCTGACGCTGCAGATCTCCCAGACGGCTGTCCAGAAGGCCGGCCGGTCGGCAACCGACCACGCATGCAGATCGCCGTAACTCGCCATCGACAGGCCATGATCGAGGTTGCATGTCTGCATGAAGGCGTACATCGGACTGGCCTCGACCGAGGCTCGCGAAGGCGTCCAGAGTGGCTTATCGTCACGCATGCACAACTCCTCTTGTTGCGTCCCTATATAACATGCCACGAAGGTGGATAAAGATGGGTCGGCACCTGCATTCGGCTATCGATTTGCCACCGTCCGGCATTTGATATATCCGGATTTTCAGTAGATTAACGGGCGAACGTCGAAAGACTTGCGAAACTCATGAGTACGTCTCGACAACCACGGCGGCGGATCAAGATCAGGCCGATTTCGCGCTGGCTCCCCGGCGTTGCCCGCCTGGCGACGTTCGCGCTGCTCGTCGCGCTTGTGGTGTTCGTGTCGCTGCGCGTCGCCGGCCCCTACGTGGTCTCGACCGGTCTCGTGCGCGGCGGCATCGAGGATTCTTTGTCGCGATGGACTGGCTACAACGCCGAGATCACCGGCCGGCCGCAGATCGAATTCTGGCCGACGCCGCGCATCACGCTGAACAAGATCGCGGTTCGCCAGAAAAGCGCCGACAACAAGCTGCTCGGAACGATTGAAAGCATCTCGGCGGAATTCAGCCTGATCGATGCCTTCCGGGGCAAGGCGAGTTTCCACGAGTTCCACATCCTGCGTCCCAACCTGCTGCTGACGCGCGAGCGCGACGGCACGATCGACTGGACCAATGACGGGCAGCTGGCCAAGGCCATCGCCGGCGCGCAGGAAGCGAATGGCGAAGAGACGCTGGCCGCACCGCTCGATGCCGATATCGGCACGATCACCGTCGAGGACGGCACGCTCAACGTCACCGATGTCGCCAGCAGCAAGACCTACCGCTTCGACGGAGTTACCGCCGACATCGGCTGGCCGCGGCTGTCGAGCCCGATCGGCGCGGTTCTGATCGCCAGAACGAACGGCCTCGATATCAAGCTTGACTTCTCCTCGCGCAGCCCGCTGCTGATCTTCGGTGGAAAGAACGCTTCGATGAAGACGGCGCTGACCTCGACGCTCGTCAACGCAAAGTTCGACGGGGTGGCGAACATCGCCCATCTGTTCAGCCTGTCCGGCAACATGGCCGTCAACATTCCGAACCTGCCGGCACTGCTGACATGGGCGGGGCGTTCGCTGCCGGATGTGGCGACGCTGCAGGCATTCTCGATCGAGAGCGACGTCGTATCGGCGGCGAACGGCTTCCGCTTCGACAATGTCAGCCTCGGCATGAACGGCGCCAGCGCCAGCGGCGCGATGGACATTGCATTCTCTCCCGGCAGACGACCGAAGCTTGGCGGCACGCTTGCCTTCGACCAGATCAACTTCAAATCGCTTTTCGATGCCTTCGTGGTGCGGCTTGCCGCCGGCGAAGGCAATGGGCCGCCAGATGGCGGGGCGCTCCAGGCGCTCGATCTCGATCTCCGGCTTTCGGCACGACAAGCCGACCTGACGCCGTTCAAGCTCTCGAACGTCGGCGCCAGCATCATCGTTTCCAGTAACGAGGCCCGGTTCGATGTCGGCGACAGCCAGTTCGAGGGCGGCGCGCTGACGGCGCATCTGGAGGCGACGCGTGGCGATTTCGATGGCGGCGGCAAGCTGCAACTGTCGATCCGCGGCGCCGACTTCGCCGGACTTATCGAACGGCTGCAACTGAAGGGGCCGCTGCCGCTGGCAACGGGATCGCTCGACCTCGCGGTCAGGACCGCCCTGCCCTTGTGGAAAGCAGGACCCGCCGACGTGACCGGCAACCTGCATTTCCGCGCGCAATCCGGCTCTCTGCCCGGTTTCGATACGGAGGCCGTGCGCAGCGAAGCGGCCAAGGCGGATTTTTTTGCGCTCAGCGCCGTCTCGCATCGCGCCTTCGCCTTCGACAGCTTCGACCTGTCGGCGGATCTCGCCGATGGCGCCGCGCAGATCCGCACCGGACGGATCGAGGGACCGAAGGAGACGATCACGCTCTCCGGCGTCATCCCCTACAAGTCGAGCGGACTGGCGCTCTCCGGACAGATCGGCGCGACGAAGCCGGAGACTGACGCGCTGTTTCCGGCTCTGCCGTTCTTCGTCGGCGGCTCCTGGCCGGAACCGGTGCTGTCAGCCCTGCCCGGCAACCGCCCGAGCGCTTCCAAGTAATATCTTGATGGCAAGCAACATCGTCACGGGGCGTTAGCGGCAGCGCGTTCGTCACGCTCGCGCTGGATTTCCCGGCGCTTGGTGATAACAGATGTACAGACGACGCCGACGGCGACGATGGCGATGAGGATGGTGCAGACCGCGTTGATCTCGGGCGTGACGCCAAGACGGACCTGGCTGTAGATCTTCATCGGCAGCGTGGTGGCACCCGGGCCTGAGGTGAAGCTGGCGATGACCAGATCGTCCAGCGACAGCGTGAAGGCGAGGATCCAGCCCGAGGCCACGGCCGGCGCGATGATCGGCAGGGTGATCTCGAAGAAGGTGCGGACCGGCGGCGAGCCAAGGTCGAGCGCTGCTTCCTCGATCGAGCGATCGAAGGTCATGAGGCGCGACTGCACGACGACGGCGACGAAGCACATGGTCAGCGTCGTGTGCGCCAGCGTGATGGTCCAGAAACCGCGGTCGAGGCCGATCGCCACGAACAGCAAGAGCAGCGATAGGCCGGTGATCACCTCCGGCATGACGAGCGGTGCGTAGACCATGCCCGAAAACAGCATGCGGCCGCGGAAGCCGGTATAGCGCACCAGCGTGATGGCAGCGAGCGTGCCGAGGATGGTGGCCGCCGTTGCCGAGATGACGCCGACGCGCACCGTGACCCAGGCCGCATCGAGCAGCGCCTGGTTATGGAAGAGCGACGCGTACCACTTGGTCGAGAACCCGCCCCAGACGGTGACGAGCTTGGATTCGTTGAACGAAAAGATGACGAGCAGCACGATCGGCAGATAGAGGAAGGCAAAGCCGAGCGCGACGGAGGCGACGTTGAAGCGGGTCCATTTCATCATGGCCTATCTCCCCTGCTCATCGGCTTTGGCCTGGACATTCTGGAAGAACACGATCGGAATCACCAGAATGAGCAGCAGGATGGTTGCCACGGCCGAAGAGACCGGCCAGTCGCGGTTGGAGTTGAACTCGTTCCACAGCGTCTTGCCGATCATCAGCGTCTGCGATCCACCGAGCAGGTCGGGGATGACGAACTCGCCGACGGCGGGGATGAAGACCAGCATGCAGCCGGCGACGACGCCCGGCAGCGACAGCGGGAAGGTCACACGCCAGAAGGCCGTGATCGGCGGGCAGCCGAGATCCTGCGCCGCCTCGATCAGCGTGCCGTCCATCTTCTCCAGCGAGGAATAGAGCGGCAGCACCATGAACGGCAGGTAGGAATAGACGATGCCGATATAGACCGCGATGTTGGTGTTGAGGATGATCAGCGGGCTGTCGATGATGTTCAGCGACAGCAGCAGCTGGTTGAGCAAGCCTTCGGGCTTGAGGATGGCGATCCAGGCGTAGACGCGGATCAGGAAGCTGGTCCAGAACGGCAGGATGACCAGCATCAGCAGCGTCGGGCGGATACTGCTCGCGGCATTGGCCATGCCGTAGGCGATCGGATAGGCGATCAGCAGTGTCAGCAGTGTCGAGACACCGGCGATGATGACGCTCGATAGATAAGCGTTGAAATAGAGCGGGTCGTCGATCAGGTAGTGATAATTGTCGAAGGAGAAGCTGGCGATCTTGTCCCAGACATCGGCCCAGCTGTCGGCGAAGGAGAAAGCCGGATCGTAGGGCGGCATGGCGATCGCCGTCGTCGACAGCGAGATGCGGAAGACGATGAAGAACGGCGCCAGGAAGAACAGCAGCAGCCAGACATAGGGGATGATGATGACGAGGCGGTTGTAGACGGAGGATCCAAGCTTGCCCATGGCGTCAATCCTTCAGCACAACGCCGGCGTCCTCGGCGAAGGTGACCCAGACTTCCTGATCGTAGACGAAGGGGTCCTCGACGGAGCGCTGGGCGTTTAGCGACGACGCCTTGACCACCTTGCCGCTCTTCAGCTTGACGTGGAAAACGGTCATGTCGCCGAGATAGGCAATGTCCCAAAGCTCGCCGGATGCGGCGTTGATGCCGGGATTGGCGGGCGGGGTGCGGGTGACCTTCAGCTTTTCGGGGCGGATGGCGAAGCCGGCGGCGCTGCCGACCGGCAGCGGCTCGGCGCCGGTGACCCGGATCGTCAGGCTTTCATCCACCGAGATCTCGACCTTGTCGCCGAGCGATGCCGTCACCTTGCCGTCGAAGATGTTCACATCACCTATAAAGTCGGCGACGAAGCGCGAATTCGGCGCCTCGTAGATTTCGGCCGGCGTCGCGACCTGGACCACCTTGCCATGGCTCATTACCGCGATGCGGTCAGCCATGGTCATCGCCTCTTCCTGGTCGTGGGTGACGACGACGAAGGTGAGGCCGAGGTTCTGCTGCAGGTCCATCAGCTCGAACTGGGTTTCCTCGCGCAGTTTCTTGTCGAGTGCGCCGAGCGGCTCGTCGAGCAGCAGCACCTTGGGGCGCTTGGCGAGCGAGCGGGCGAGCGCCACGCGCTGGCGCTGGCCGCCGGAGAGCTGGTTCGGCTTGCGGGCGGCGAACTTCTCGAGCTTCACCATCTTCAGCATCTGCAGCACGCGTTCGCCGATCTCGTCCTTGCTCATGCCATCCTGGCGCAGACCAAAGGCGATGTTCTTCTCCACCGTCATGTGCGGGAAGAGCGCGTAGGACTGGAACATCATGTTGACGGGGCGCTTGTAGGGCGGGGTACCGGCCAGATCCGTACCGTCGAGGACGATCTCGCCGGCGGTCGGCTGCTCGAAACCGGCCAGCATGCGCAGCAGCGTGGACTTGCCGCAGCCGGACGCGCCGAGCAGGGCGAAGAACTCGCGGTGGTAGATGTTCAGGGAGAGGTCATCGACGGCGGTGAAATCGCCGAAGCGCTTGGTGACGTTCTTGACCGCGATGAACGGCTTGGCGGCCGGATCGGTCCAAGGCGCAAAGGAACGGCGAATATTGCCGAGTGACTTCATGATGTTTCCCCGAATGAGCTGAACGGACCCGATGCGCCATCAAAAGAAATGCCCGAACCTTTGGGGTTCGGGCAGATCAGTGCGTTTTACTGACCGGTGACCACCGTGGTCCACAGTCGCGTCACCACGCGCTGCGCTTTGGCGTCAAGCGGCGGAACGGTGAACAGTTTCGCCATGACTTCAGGCGTCGGATAGATCGCCGTGTCGTCGATCACTTCCTTGTCGAGCAGCGGCTGCGAGGCCTTGTTGCCGTTGGCGTAGAACACGTAGTTCGATGCCTTGGCGGCCACTTCGGGCTTCATCATATAGTTGATGAACTCATGGGCTTCGGCCACATGCGGCGCGTCGGCCGGGATACCGAACACGTCGAAGAAGATCTGCGCGCCCTGCGAGGGAACGGAGTAATCGACCTTGACGCCGGCATTGGCTTCAGTGGCGCGGTCGCGGGCCTGGAACACGTCGCCGGAGAAGCCGAGCGCGATGCAGATGTCGCCGTTGGCGAGCGCGCTGATATACTCCGACGAGTGGAACTTGCGCACGAAGGGACGGACCGCCATCAGCACGTCCTGCGCCTTCTTCAGGTCATCGGTCTTGGTGCTGTTCGGGTCGAGGCCGAGGTAGGCGAGGACCGACGGAATGACGTCGGTCGGCGAATCCAGCATGTAGATGCCGCAATCCTTGAGCTTGGCGGCCTTGGCCGGATCGAACAGCGCATCCCAGTTGGGCTTCTCGTCGGTGCCGAGTGCTGCCTTCACCTTGTCGACGTTGTAGCCGATGCCCGTGGTGCCCCACATGTAGTCGACGGCATACTCATTGCCCGGATCGAAGGAGGCGACGCCCTTGGTGACCACGTCCCACATGTTGGAGAGGTTCGGCAGCTTCGACTTGTCGAGCTTCTGGTAGACGCCGGCAGCGATCTGGCGCTGCATGAAGGAGACGGTCG
Organism: Hyphomicrobiales bacterium; assembly: GCA_900472625.1. Lineage (GTDB taxonomy): Bacteria > Pseudomonadota > Alphaproteobacteria > Rhizobiales > Rhizobiaceae > Rhizobium. The sequence continues at coordinate 70,651 of UCIT01000007.1, forward strand.
GGACGACGACGTCATAGCCGGTGCCGCCGGCCAGAAGCTTGGCCTCCAGCGTCTCGTTGCTGTCGAAGGTGTCGTAGACGACCTTGATGCCGGTTTCCTTGGTAAAATCCTCGAGGATGGAGCTGTCGATGTAATCGGACCAGTTGTAGACGTTGACGACACGATCCTCGGCCATGGACGGCGAAACGGAAAGCCCAGCCACGAGCGCCGTGGCTGCAAGCCTTGCGAGAGTTGACCTCATGCTATCTCCTGTTTTTGTTTGGGCATCGTTTTCCGCGGACGCCCTCCCTCTGGTTTTGGTTGCAGACTAGAAAGGATTTCCGGAGCCGACAAGGGCAAAATCCTGCACTCTCAATGATTTCACGGGATTAGAAATCGAAGCTGCTGAGACCCGCCACCATTTGATCGAGCCCCAATGGACGGGTTACCGGCGGCTCGGCGCGCGACAGGCAACCACGCCGCTCACACAACCGACAGCCGGACCCGATCGCGATCGCCTCCTGCTTGGCTACCGCCCTGCCATAGACGGTCGCCTCACCCGCCTCCGCATTGCAACCAACGAGCAGCGCGGTGCGGCGGACGCGCTCGCCGAACGGCGCGTTCGGGCCTTCCAGGGTCCGGGAGATTGTGAGATACCGCGCCTTGTCTGGTGTCTCGACCGTCTCGGCAAGGATCTGGCCCGGCTGCAGCAAGGCGACGTGGACGTTCAGCTTGGGACAGTCGCCGCCGAAACGCACATGCGGAAACCCCTGCCCGCCCAGCCGCCGCAGCCGATGGCCGGCGCCATCGATTTCCATCGCGAAGAACGGCAGCGCAGAAGCGCCGGGCCGCTGCAGCATCGTCAATCGCATGGCGGCCTGCGCGAAGGAGACGTTGAAGCGGGCGCGCAGGATGTCGATGTCATACGACACGCCCTGGGCGGCGGCCAAAAAGGCGGCGTAAGGCATGGTGAGCGCCAGCGCCGCGTGGCGCGTCAGCTCGAAGCGCGCGATGCGCCTGGCCTCCTGAGTGGAGAGCGTCAGGCCTTCGAGTTCTTCCAGCATGGCCTCGCTCAGCGCCAGCGCCGCGACCTCGATGGCAACCTCCTGCGCCTGGTCGGCCGCCGACAGGCGTTCGGAGATGAACAAGCGCATGGAGTGCCGGTCGAAACGGCGGCGCAGGTCGGGCATGACATGGATGGGCAACACCCGCACGCTGATACCACGCTCGACACGCAACCAATTCCGGAACGCCGCGGGATCACGCGGATCGGAAAGCGCATGCAGGAAGGCTTCGGCAGCCGCTTCGATCCGCGGAAAATAGGTCGATCGGCGCTCGAGCACATCGCGCACCTCATCTGCGGGCAAGCGCGCCCCCGACAGCGGCGCCGGCCCGTCGCCCGCAGCCAGGAGCGTGAGATCGGAAAGGCGCGCGGCCTGCTCGCGATAGGCGCGGTAGAGCTTGATGACACCGCTTGCCGCATTGGGCGCGGCGTCGGCGAGCTCGACCAATTCCTGATCACCGGGCAACTCGCCCGACAGCAACGGGTCGGCGAACACTCCCTTGAGCTGCCCGAGACTGCCGCCGCTTTCGTGCCGCAGCTCCTCCAGATCGACCTTGTAGACCGCCGCGAGCTTCAACAGGAGCTGCACCGTGAGGGGCCGCTGGTTGCGCTCGATCAGGTTCAGATAGGAGGGAGAAATCTCCAGCGCCTCCGCCATCGCCGTCTGGGTGATCGCGAGGCCATTGCGGATCCTGCGAACTTTCGGGCCAGCAAAGATTTTCCGTTCAGCCATGTGACAGTCCTTTACAGAATAGAGCCGCCGCCATGTTTACAAAAATTGACAGATTTACAGACTGAAACTGTCATAGTCTTTGCATTGCGACCCGTTTTACAGAGCTCAAACCCATATAACTCTGGCCATTTCTTCCCGATTTGTAAATCCTGTCAATCAGCCAAACCGGCATGATGATCTGCAAGGAAGAACAGATGACAGAGTTTGACACGCTTCACCGCAACATTCCCGCCAGACGCTTCGACGGGATCGAGCGTCCCTACTCTGCCGAGGATGTCAGGCGATTGCGCGGATCCGTCGCGCTTCGCTATTCGCTGGCCGAGATGGGCGCCAACAGGCTGTGGCAGCTGCTGCTCCAGGAGGATTTCGTCAATGCGCTGGGCGCGCTTTCGGGCAACCAGGCGATGCAGATGGTGCGCGCCGGGCTGAAGGCGATCTATCTCTCCGGATGGCAGGTGGCGGCCGATGCCAATACCGCTTCGGCGATGTATCCCGACCAGTCGCTCTACCCTGCCAATGCCGGACCCGAGCTTGCCAAGCGCATAAACCGCACGCTGCAGCGCGCCGACCAGATCGAGACTTCGGAGGACAAGGGCCTGTCGGTCGATACATGGTTCGCGCCCATCGTCGCCGATGCCGAAGCGGGGTTCGGCGGCCCGCTGAACGCTTTCGAGATCATGAAGGCCTATATCGAGGCGGGCGTCGCCGGCGTGCACTTCGAGGATCAGCTGGCGTCGGAGAAGAAGTGCGGCCATCTCGGCGGCAAGGTCCTGATCCCGACCGCCGCCCATATCCGCAACCTCCATGCGGCGCGCCTTGCCGCCGACGTCATGGGCGTTTCCACACTCGTCATCGCCCGCACCGACGCGGAGGCCGCCAAGCTCCTGACCTCCGATATCGACGAGCGCGACCAGCCTTTCGTCGACTACGATGCAGGGCGCACGGTCGAGGGATTCTATCAGGTTCGCAACGGGCTGGAGCCCTGCATCGCGCGCGCCGTCGCCTATGCGCCGCATTGCGACCTGATCTGGTGCGAGACGTCGAAACCGGATCTGGAGCAGGCGCGCCGCTTTGCCGAAGGCGTGCACAAGGTGCATCCGGGCAAGCTGCTCGCCTACAACTGCTCGCCGTCGTTCAACTGGAAAAAGAACCTCGACGACGCGACGATCGCCAAGTTTCAGCGCGAGCTGGGGGCGATGGGTTACAAGTTCCAGTTCATTACGCTCGCCGGCTTCCACCAGCTGAACTTCGGCATGTACGAGCTCTCGCGCGGCTACAGGGACCGGCAGATGGCCGCCTATTCGGAGCTGCAGCAGGCGGAGTTCGCCGCAGAAGCAAACGGCTACACGGCGACCAAACACCAGCGAGAGGTCGGCACCGGTTATTTCGATGCCGTCTCGATGGCGATATCAGGCGGCCGGTCATCGACCACTGCGATGGGCGGATCGACCGAGCACGCACAGTTCAAACCAGCCGCCGAATAGCGAACCCGAAGGAGGAGACAGCCATGCCTACGCTTGCACGCGTCAAGGAACGCGCCGAGGAACAATCCAGCAGCATGACGGCCGACCAGCAGGGCATGATCCGCATGCTGGCCAACGATCTGCACCGGCTCAACCAAACGGTGATGAAGGCGGTCGATGCCGGCGTCTCCGTCGAGATCGTGCGCTCGGCGCGGCATCACGGCGGTGATGGAAACTGGGGCGACCTGCTGGTTCCCGTCATCGTCGCAGGCCGGGTTTCGCCCAGCCCCTGATCCTGCTTGCGACGCGGCGCCTCAGCTTCGGCTGGGGCGCTTTCCGGCGAAGAGATCGCCGTAGCTTTTCAACAGCCGCGTCATGCGATCCGCGACGGTGCGGATTTCCGTGCGATGCCGATCCTCGTTGTTCATGACGATCCACTGGCGGTGGCGCAGTTCCGGCACCTCGGCCCCCAGGCGCTGCAGGTCCGGATCGAGATCGCCGACGAAACAGGGAAGTACCGCCTTGCCGGCGCCGGCGCGCACGAGATCGGGCAGAGAGCGCGGGCGGTTGACGGTGACGACGATCGCGCCCGGCGCGTTCAGGTGCGGCCATCGGAGATAGCTGGAGATCGCGTCCGCCTCACTGATGGCAATCCAGCGCTCCTCCTGCTCGTCGGCATTGCGCCTGACATAGACCGCGTAGGCCACCTCCCCCAGCAGGCGCGCAGCCAGATTGGTTTCCTCGGGCTCGAATGCCCGGATGCCGATGTCGATTTCGCGGTAGTTGAGGTTGGCGCGGGCCTCGCCGACGGTCAGCGAGATGGCAAAATTGTCGCCAGGCATGCGCAGCGCGCCAAAATTCTCTGCCATCAGCCAGGCGCCCCAGGTGCCGGCGGCAATCCGCACCGTGGCAGCGGTGCTGCCGGCCCGACGCCAGGCATCGACCTTTCGGGCGGTGGCTTCCATCTCCTTGACGTGATCGAGCAGCGCCTGGCCATCCGGCGTCAACCGATAACCGGTCTGGCTGCGGGTAAACAGCGACCGCCCGATCTCCTGCTCGAGATCGAGCATCCGCCGGCCGATCGTTGCCGGGCTCAAACCGCAGGCGGCGCTGGCTCCGGTCAGGCCGCCGAGCCGCGCAACCTGGAGGAAGAGCTGGTAGGAATCCCATTGCGTATTTTTCATGGGTGAAAAACATAGCGCGATTCTTTGCGTTTATGAAGCTTATTTTGAAGGATATAAATACGGTGTCTCAATTGCTCAGGAGGACATTGTCATGATCGAGCTGATCGCCTTTGCCTATCTTGCGGAGCTCAAGCACAACGAGCGAAACCCTCGGTCAGCTGCGAGCGAGGACGCGTTCTACCGCGATTTCAGACCCTCGCCGCTGTGGTTGCTTGCGGAGAGCCTGCGCTCGCTGCTGCGACACGCCAAAACGGAAAAGGGCCGCGACGTGCGCGACCCTTCGATCTTCAACCGTGTTAAAGGTCAGCTCAGGCAGCGTTGCGCAGCCGTCCCTGATTTGCGACGGGAGACGCATCGATGCGGAACTGCTGGATCAGCGTCATGAGCGCATCGGCTTCGCTGGCGAGCTGACGGCTCTGCTCGGTGGTCTCCTCGACCATCGCGGCGTTCTTCTGGGTCATCTGGTCCATGGCGTTGACGGAACCGTTCACCTCCTGGAGTGCTGCCGACTGATCGGCGCTGGCGGTGGCGATGGTCTGTACGTGCTTGCTGATGGCGATGATCTCGTTGCTGATCGAGGCAAGCACCGATCCGGTCTTCTGGACGAGACCGGAACCGGCGGCGACTTCCCTGGTGGACTTCTCGATCAACCCCTTGATCTCGCGTGCGGCGTCGGCCGAACGCTGGGCCAGTTCGCGGACTTCCATGGCGACAACCGCAAAGCCCTTGCCGGCCTCGCCAGCGCGCGCGGCCTCGATGCCGGCGTTGAGCGCGAGGAGATTGGTCTGGAAGGCGATATCGTCGATAACTTCGATGATCTGTTCGATCTGCTTGGAGGCCTCCTCGATCCGGTCCATGGCGGCGACGGTGTCGCCGACCACGACGCCGGAGCTGTCGGCTGTCTTCTTGGTGACGATGACGGCGCTGTTGGCCTCGCGTGCGCGCTCGGCGGAGGAGCGCACGGTGACGGTAATCTCCTCGACGGCAGCGGCCGTTTCCTCGAGGCTTGCGGCCTGCTGTTCGGTACGCTTGGACAGTTCGCCGGCAGATGCAAGCATCGAGCCGGAATTGTGGTGGATCGCGGCGGCATTGTCGCGGATGCGCGACAGCGTGTCCTGCAGGCGTTCCAGCGAGGCATTGAAATCGACGCGCAACTGCTCGAGCCGGCCGACGAACGGCGTGTCGATCATCTGCGAGACATCGCCCTGCGACAGACGGCCGAGGCCGGCGGCAAGCTGGTTGACGGCGAAATCGATCTGGCCGTCGAGCGTGCGCTTGTCGGCGTCGTTGCGGCTGCGTTCGGCGTCGCTCAACGCGCGCTGTTCGGCGGCCTGGGTCTCGAGGCTGAGGCGTGCGCGGGCGCCGTCCTGGAACAGGGCCAAGGCGCGGCCGATGGCGCCGAACTCATTCTGCTTGTCGACGCAGGGAACCGGTGCGTCGAGATTACCCGAAGAGATGATGTTGATGGCTGAGGTCAGCGCTTCCAGCGGACGTACCGTGGCGCGGATGGCGAAGTAGGCGATGACGGCAACAATCATCAGGACGGCGAGGCCGGCGCCGACGACCAGTGTCAACAGTTGCTGCAGGCTGCTGTAGTAGACCTCCATCGGGATGCCGATGAACATGACGCCAACTATCGATCCAGCGGCGCTTTTGATCGGGAAATAGCCGGTCATGAACTTCTTGCCGAACAGGTCGGCCGGACCGTAATAGGCAATGCCCTTCGACAATGCCGCCTGTGCCGGATGATCGGCGGCGAGCTTGGTGCCGACGGCGCGCTCGCCATTTTCCTTCTTCACATTGGTCGAGACGCGGACATAGTCGGTGCCCTGGCGCTCGAACACCGTTGCGTAACCGGCAATGGAGGCGGCGGTGCGATCGACGAGCGCGTGATCGCCAAGGGCCGGCAACTTGTCTTCCGTGATCAAATCAGCTGGTTGTCGCGAACATCAATCTTCGCCGTCTGATCACCGGCGGCATAGAGCACCGCCATGGCTCGGCTGGCGTCCCTGGCGTCGGTAACGGCGCTGGTCATCACATACGCGCTCAGATTGTAATAAGTGACAGAAACAATCGCAGCCGTACTGAAGACCAACAGTGCAAGCGTAATCGCGACGATCTGTCGAACAATAGAAGCTGAGAAGAAACGAAGCATAAGCGGACCCCTGAGAAACAATCAGGGCAAAATAGGCAAAATGTTTTAAGAAAAATTCTATCAAAATTGACAGAAATCAGTTCGGAGCAGGTGAGAACGCACGGGTGATTTCCTGCATATAGCCTGATGCCAGAAACGCCGATGGCTCCCGGTGGGAGCCATCGTTCGCTTTTCGTATGACATTGGTCAGGCGGCGCGGTGAAGCCGGCCCTGCGTATCGCTCTCGATCTTGAACTGACGGATCAGCGCCAAAAGAGCATCTGCTTCGGTGGCGAGTTCGCGGCTGGCCGCCGTCGTCTCCTCGACCATGGCAGCGTTTTGCTGTGTCATCTGGTCCATCTGGTTGACGGTCGCGTTGACCTCCTGCAGCGCACTCGACTGGTCGTGGCTGGCGCGCGCGATGACTTCGACATGCTCGCTGATGGCAACGATCTGGGTGCTGATCTTGGCAAGGACCGAACCCGTCTGCTGCACGAACGAGGAACCGGAACTTACCTCCGTGGTCGACTTGTTGATCAGGCCCTTGATCTCCTGTGCGGCGGCGGCGGAGCGCTGTGCCAGTTCGCGGACTTCCATGGCAACGACCGCGAAGCCCTTGCCGGCTTCTCCCGCACGCGCCGCCTCGATGCCGGCGTTGAGCGCAAGGAGGTTGGTCTGGAAGGCGATTTCGTCGATGACGCCGATGATCTGCTCGATCTGGCGCGAGGCGTCTTCGATGCGCGTCATCGCGTCGATCGCATTGTTGACGACGGTGGCGGAATCGTCGGCGCTGCGCTTGGCCTGGCGAACGACCTGATCGGCCTCCCTGGCGCGCTCGGCGGACGAGCGAACCGTGACGGTGATCTGGTCCACGGCGGCGGCGGTCTCCTCCAGCGAGGCGGCCTGATGCTCGGTGCGCTTGGCGAGATCCTCAGCCGACTGGGCCATCTGGTTGCCGTTGCCCTGGATCATCTCGACGTTGTCGCGGATCTGGCTCATGGTTGCCTGCAGGTTCACCATCGAACCGTTGAAGTCCTGGCGCAGCTGCTCGAGGCGACCGATGAACGGGGTGTCGATCGTCGTCGATATATCGCCGCGCGACATGCGCTCGAGGCCGGATGCAAGCGAATTGACTGCGAACTCGATCTGGCGATCCATCTCACGCTTTTCGGCGTCGTTGCGCTGGCGCTCGTGTTCGGCGGCGGCACGCTCCTCGTCGCTCTGCTCCTCGATGCGGATCTTGGAGATGGCGTTCTCCTTGAAGATGCCGAGTGCGCGGGCCATGTCGCCGATTTCGTCATAACGCTGCTCGCCAGAGATGCTGGTGTCGAGCGCGCCATCGGCAATCCGGCGCATGGCTGCGGTGATCTGGCCGATCGGGCGCTGCAGTGTCAGCACCAGCGCGATGCCGCCGACGACGGAGAGCAGGATGCCGAAACCAGTCGTGAAGACGGAGATGCCGTTGGCCTGGGTGCGCTCGACGCCGGCCGTCTGCTTCTGCAGTTCGGCGAAGGCGGTGAGCTGGCCCCAGACGGCGTTGAGCTGCTGGCGGGCTTCGGCATAGTCGGTCACGCGCTGTTCGATCGTCGCGACGAGGCTCTGGGCGTCCTTGTCCATCGAGGCCAGCGCCGGCGCCATGGCGGCGACGATGTCTTCGGCGAAGTTCATGCCCTTGGCGCTGGCGAGCAGCGTGTTCAGGTTGGTGCCGAGCGTGGCGATTTCCTGGTGCAGGCGGACGCGGTTGTCCTTTTCCGGCTTGGCGGCGAACTCGCCGAGAACGAGCTGCAGCGAATAGATGGCGCTTTCTAGCCGGCGGGTATCTTCCAGAACGGAGTTGGTCTGTGCGATCCGGCTGTCGAGCTCGACGAAGGTGGTCGTCGCCGAGCGCATCATCTGGGTGGCCGTCAGCTGGGTGTAGGTCGACATCTGGCGGAAGCGGGAAACCAGGCGGCCGAGATTGGCGATCGCCTCGTCGGTGCCGGCGTCAGGTGCGCTGGCCTGCGTCTTCAGGTCGCCGATCGTCTGGCCCAGCGACTGCATCATGCTTTTCTGGTTCTGCGGAACGGAGATCTCGATCAGGCGCTGCGCCTTGATGATGCCCGGCATCGCGTCGGTGACGACCTTGAGCTTATCGGCCGGCGCCTGCGCCTTGCCGAAATCGGCCATCACGGCCGCCAGCGCATCGCCGCCCTTCAGAAGTCGGTCTGCGGCGCGCAGCATCGCGGTGGCGTTGCCTTCGTCGTTGCGGATGTTTTCCTGCAGCTGTTGGGCGTCATAATTGACGTTGAAGCGGCTGGAGATCATCACCTTCTGGGCTTCGTCGATCGACTTGCGCAGCGCGACTTCCTGCTCGTGCAGGGTCCACAGCTTGCCGACCGTATCGGAAATTCCCGTCGTGCCGTCGGTCGCGGATTGCAAGTTGGCGCGACCGGCATTGTCGCCGATCTGCTTCAGCGTGCTGTTCAGCGTGCCCTGCTGGGTGGCGACGTCGGCATAGAGCTTGTCGCGCGCTTCCTCGTTGGTGGTGCGCAGGAAATCATCCATCGAGCCGAAGAGATCCTTGAACCCGCTCAGCGACTGAAGCACGCTGTTGGAGATCTCCATACGGCCCTGCAGCAGACCGGAAGCATAAAGGCCGGTAAAGCCAACCGCGGAAATGCTGAGAACAAAGGGCAAAACAAAGATCAAGACCTTGGTCTTGATTCTGAAACGGGAAAGAATCCTGTCAATAAACATGGGGGTTCCGGCCTTCCATACACCACTCCTCCCACCGGCGGCGACATCGCGCGTCGGCTGAGTGCATCGAACATTTTGGAACAATGGGAAATCACGAGCGCATGCCCGGACGGCAATCATTGCCTAGCACCCCGCAAACGCGAGGCGCCCATAAGTCATACTAAAGCTTTGCCGAAGATGCGTTAATTTTTGGATAAGCGCATATAGCGCGATCTGGCTGGAAACCCGGTTTTGCGCAGGTTCAGCCTTCAAGCGCCATGGGCGCCCGAAGCAGGCTCGTCGAAACGAAGAAGAGAAATGTCAGAATAGTCGCGGAAGGAGAAGCGCCATAACGGCTGCGGCTGCACTGGCGGCCATCACGACATGTCTGATGGCAACAGTCCGGGCATCCGGCTTGGTCTGAGCGATGGCAATGGCGCGGGCGCGTCGTGTGTTCTTGTTCATCTGCAGAACCTCACTTCTCTCTGACACAACAATCCAACAAAAAATTCGGCTGGTAAAGCCTTATTTAGGAAGCCCTTTCGAGCACGTCACCGAGACAGGATGGCGCACCCTGCTTAAGAACTCTTGAATCCTCCAACTGGTTTCATCTCGATGAAAATTCAGTTGGTTAGGTTGGTTAAAGAGATTCGCCGGCGGCAAAACCCGATGCCCAGGCCCACTGGAAATTATAACCGCCAAGCCAGCCCGTGACATCGACGCACTCGCCGATGAAGTACAGGCCGAGAGCCGACTTCGCCTGCATGCTGCGCGAATCGAGCGCCGACGTGTCGATGCCGCCGAGCGTGACCTCGGCGGTGCGATAGCCTTCGGAGCCCGACGGCTTGACCTTCCAGTTCTGCGCGGCATCGACCAACCTGGTCAGCACCTTGTCCGACATGTCGGCCATGTTGCCGGTGACGCCGGCGCGTTCCGTGAGATACTGCGCCAGACGCTTCGGCAGCACCTCGCCCAGGGCCGTCTGCGCCGACTGCCGGCCGTTGGCCTGCTTGGCGGCTTTCAGGTGGGCCATCAGGTCGATGTCGGGCTCGATGTCGACGGTGATCTCGTCGCCCTCACGCCAGAAGGAGGAGATTTGCAGGATGGCCGGGCCGCTGAGGCCGCGGTGGGTGAAGAGCAGCGCTTCACGGAAAGCGGTCTTGCCGTGGCGGAGTTCGGCCGGTGCAGCGATGCCCGACAGAGGTGCGACGCTTTCGAGCAGCGCCGGGTCGAGCGTCAGCGGCACGAGGCCAGGGCGGGTTTCGACCATGGGCAGGCCGAACTGTTCGGCAATGCGATAGGCGAAACCGGTGGCACCCATCTTCGGGATCGACTTGCCGCCGGTGGCGATGACAAGCGAGGTGCACTGGTACTCGCCTTCGGAAGTCGCAACGCGATAGCCGTCGCCGCTCTTCTCAACGCCTGCGATCTCGGTGCGCAGATGCAGCTTTGCGCCCGCCGCTTCCATCTCGTCTAGGAGCATGCGGATGATGTCCTTGGCGCTGTCGTCGCAAAACAGCTGGCCGAGGGTCTTCTCGTGCCAGGCAATCTTGTGGCGATCGACCATGGCGACGAAGTCGGCAGGCGTGAAGCGGGCGAGCGCGGACTTCGCGAAATGCGGATTGGCGGAGAGGAAATTCTTCGGCCCGGCATGGATGTTGGTGAAGTTGCAGCGGCCGCCGCCGGAGATGCGGATCTTGTCGCCGGGGGTCTTGGCATGATCGAGGACGATCACCGAACGACCGCGTTGGCCGGCACGGATCGCGCACATCATGCCGGCTGCGCCGGCGCCTATGACGATCACATCGCTTTTTCGCTGCACAGCCGTATCCTTCATCGAAAGGCGCCTTCTTTTTCCATCAATAGGCGAAAGTCAACGTGCCTCCCCCTCGCCAATTGCCAAACTCCGGCTATTATGGATGCAAGATCAACGTAAGACGGTGTGTCATGTCCCCAAAAAAGACGACGCTGAAGCCTGCCAAGAACGTTCCCGCCTCGAAGAAGTCTCCCCCTGACCCGGGATCTCTGCGCGGCGTGGCCTCCTGGAAGGAAGCAGCGCAGTTCTTGCGGGCACGCGGGATCGAGGACATTGAATGCATCACGCCTGATCTTGCCGGCGTGCCGCGCGGCAAGATGATGCCGAGCTCGAAGTTCACCTCCAATACTTCGCTGGCGCTGCCATCGGCAATCTACCGGCACACGATATCAGGCGAGTACCCTGAAGAGACCGAGAGCTTCCGCTACGAGCCGCGCGACAGCGACCTGAAGCTGGTGCCGGATCTCTCGACGCTCTCCGTGGTGCCTTGGGAAACCGACCCGACGGCGCAGGTGATCTGCGATATCGTCAGCGCTGACGGCGAGGAAGTATCCTATACGCCACGCAACGTGTTGAAGCGGGTGATGAAGCTCTACCACGACCGCGGCTGGAAGCCGATCGTGGCGCCGGAGATCGAGTTCTATCTGGTCGCCAAGAACGACGACCCGGATTATCCGCTGCATCCGCCGAAAGGCCGCTCTGGCCGCGCCATTCTCGGCGGCCAAGGCTATTCGATCGCCGGGATCAACGAATTCGACGAACTGATCGACGACATCTATCACTTCTCGGAAAAGCAGGGTCTGGAGATCGACACGCTGATCCATGAAGAGGGCCCGGCACAGCTTGAAATCAACCTGCGCCACGGCAATCCGATCGAGCTTGCCGACCAGGTGTTCCTGTTCAAGCGGACGATCCGCGAGGCGGCGATGAAGCATGGCATCTACGCCACCTTCATGGCCAAGCCGATGCAGGGCCAGGCCGGATCGGCGATGCACATCCACCAGTCGGTGATCCACGAGGACACCGGCAAGAACGTGTTTTCCAATCCCGACGGATCGCCTTCGAAGGAGTTCTTCCACTTCATCGGCGGGATGCAGAAATACGTGCCGAGCGCGCTGTGCATGCTGGCGCCCTACGTCAATTCCTACCGCCGGCTGACGCCCGACATGTCGTGCCCTGTGAACAATGCCTGGGGCTACGACAACCGGACGACGGCCTTCCGCGTGCCGGTGTCGGATCCGCAGGCGCGGCGTGTAGAGAACCGGCTGCCGAGTTCGGATGCCAACCCGTATCTGGCGCTGGCGGCGTCGCTCGCCTGCGGCCTGCTCGGGATCATGAAGGAGATCGAGCCAACGGCACCGACCGAGGATTCGGCGAACGAAGGTTCGATCGAACTGCCGCGCGGACTGCTGGAAGCCGTCTCGCTGATGGAAGACGAGCCGGCCTTCGAAGAAATTTTCGGGCGCGAGTTCATCGGGCTTTATGCCGGCGTCAAGCGCGGCGAGTTCGAGACCTTCATGCAGGTGATCAGCCCGTGGGAGCGCGAATTCCTGCTCCTCAACGTGTGAGGTGCTTGCCATGACATCGCAAGAAACGTGGCAGAGCCCGATCGCGCCCGGGATTTCCTGGTATCAGGCAACGGCGGGCGAACGGCCCGTCTATCCCGCGCTCGACGGATCGAGAACATGCGACGTCGCCATCATCGGCGGCGGCTACACCGGACTGCAGGCCGCCTACAACCTCGCCAAGGCGGGTGTTTCAGTGGTGCTGATCGAAGCCTGCCGCTTCGGCGACGGCGCATCCGGACGCAATGGCGGCCAACTCGGCACCGGGCAGCGCTCGTGGCCGGAGGAACTGGAAGAGCAGATCGGCTACGAGCGATCGAAAGCGCTGTTCGATCTGGCGGAAGGCGCCAAGAGGCATCTGCTCGACTTCGCGACCGAGCACCAGATCGACATCGATTTCATGCCCGGCCAGATGAACGTCGCGCACAAGGCGAGCTATGAGCGCGCCTATCGCGACAATGCCGAGATCGCCGCCACGCGCTACGACTATCCGCATGCGCAGTTCATGGACAAGGCGGAGACGCAGGAGCGGCTGGGATCGAAACGCTATTTCTGCGGCGTTCGCGATAGCGGTACCGGGCACATTCATCCGCTGAAGCTTTTGATCGGGCTTGCCCGCGTTGCCGCCAATGCCGGCGCCGAGGTCTATGAGATGACCAAGGCGACGTCCATTCGCCAAGGCGGCGGGAAAGTGACGATCGATACGCCGCGCGGGCAGATCGTTGCCGACAAGGCGCTGATTGCCTGCAACGGCTATATCGAGAACCTGGAGCCGGTGACGGCAAGCCATGTGATGCCGATCCGCTCCTTCATCGGCACAACGGCACCGCTCAGCGACCATCCCGGTGTGATTTCGGGTGGCGAAGCCGTCGCCGATTCGCGCTTCGTGGTGCGCTATTTCCGCAAATCCAAAGACGGCCGGCTGCTGTTTGGTGGTCGCGAGGCCTATACGTCGGACAATCCGCGCGACATTTCGCAGCACATCCGGCGGCAGATCGCCGAGATCTATCCGGAACTCGACAATGTCGAGATCACCCATGCCTGGGGCGGCTCCGTCGGGATTACCATGCCGCGGCAGCCGTTCGTGCGCGAGGTGATGCCCGGCGTGACCTCGATCGGCGGCTATTCCGGCCACGGCGTCATGCTTTCCAACTACTGCGGAAGGCTCTATGCCGAAACTGTGATCGGGCGTTCAGGCGATCTCGACCTCTTCAAGTCGCTGAAGGTGCCGCCGTTTCCGGGCGGATCGGCGGCCCGGGCACCGCTGCTTTTCCTGGCGCTTTCCTGGTTTGCGCTGCGCGACAAGTTTTAGTCAGATTGCGGATTTCCTCGGGCGCCAATTCGATCTAAAACCAGTGCCGAACAAATTCGTTGCAGCGCACGCTGGCTTTTTTAAATCGATTAGATTAAAGAGGCCATGAACCAGTCTGATTGAGAGATAGCCTCATGAGCAGCCAAATCATTCCCGTTGAACCTTTCGATTACGTCGTTTTCGGCGGCAGTGGCGACCTTGCCGAGCGCAAGTTGCTGCCCGCACTTTACCATCGCCAGATCGAAGGCCAGTTCACCGAGCCGACCCGCATCATCGGCGCTTCCAGAAGCGCGTTGACCCACGAAGAATATCGCAAGTTCGCGATGGATGCCCTCAAGGAGCATCTGAAGAAGGGCGAGTATGACGAGGCCGAAGTCGCCAAGTTCTGCCAGCGCCTGTTCTATGTGCCGGTCGATGCCCGCTCCGACGCCGGCTGGGACCAGCTGAAGAAGCTGCTCGACGAGGGCAAGGATCGCGTTCGCGCCTTCTACCTCGCCGTTGCTCCGGGTATTTTCGGAGACATCTCGCAGAAGATCCACGACCACAAGCTGATCACCAAGACGACCCGCATCGTCGTTGAAAAGCCGATCGGCCGCGACCTGGCGTCGGCGCTGTCGCTCAACGACACGATCGGCAAGGTCTTCAAGGAAGAGCAGATCTTCCGCATCGACCACTATCTCGGCAAGGAAACCGTGCAGAACCTGATGGCTCTGCGCTTTGCCAACGCGCTCTATGAGCCGCTGTGGAATGCCAACTACATCGACCACGTGCAGATCACCGTTGCCGAATCCGTCGGCCTCGAAGGTCGCGCCGGTTACTACGACACAGCCGGCGCCCTTCGCGACATGGTGCAGAACCACATCATGCAGCTGGTCTGCCTGGTGGCGATGGAAGTGCCGTCGTCGATGGATTCCGAAGCCGTTCGCGACGAGAAGCTGAAGGTGCTGCGCGCGCTGAAGCCGATCGACGCCTCGAATGTCGAGCAGGCCACGGTGCGCGGCCAGTATCGCGCCGGCGCTTCGGCGGGCGGCCCGGTCAAGGGCTATCTCGAAGAGCTCGAAGGCGGCGTGTCCAACACCGAAACCTTCGTCGCCATCAAGGCCGAGATCAACAACTGGCGCTGGGCAGGCGTTCCCTTCTACATCCGCACCGGCAAGCGTCTTGCCGGCCGCATGTCGGAGATCGTCATCACCTTCAAGTCGATCCCGCATTCGGTGTTCGACCATTCGGCCGGTCGCATCAACCAGAACCAGCTGATCATCCGCCTGCAGCCCGACGAAGGCGTCAAGCAGTCGCTGATGATCAAGGATCCGGGCCCGGGCGGCATGCGCCTGCGCAACGTCTCGCTCGACATGAGCTTCGCCGATTCCTTCCAGGTCCGTAACCCTGATGCCTACGAGCGCCTGCTGATGGACGTGATCCGTTCGAACCAGACGCTGTTCATGCGCCGCGACGAGGTGGAAGCGGCATGGCAGTGGGTCGACCCGATCCTCAAGGGCTGGGAATCCACTGGCCAGAAGGTTCAGGGCTACACGGCCGGCACCTGGGGTCCGAGCCAGTCGATCGCGCTGATCGAGCGTGACGGCCGCACCTGGCACGACAACATCTAAGGGCGAGAGCGATGGCAGCGACTGTACACAATTTCGCCAATGCCGCCGAACTGGCGCGCAACCTTGCGGACAAGGTCGCCGCGTCGCTTTCGGCCGCCATCACGAGCAAGGGGACGGCAGTGATTGCCGTTTCCGGCGGCTCGACACCGAAAGCCTTCTTCCAGGAACTGTCGATACGCGACATCGACTGGGCGAAGGTGACGATCACGCTGGTGGACGAACGCTTCGTGCCTGCGGACAACCCACGCTCCAACCACCTGCTGGTGGCGAGCAACCTGCTACAGAACAAGGCCAAGGCGGCGACATTCCAGCCGCTCTACCAGGCTGCCGCCTCCGTCGAGGACGCCGCAAAGCTCTCGACATCAGCCACGGCCTCGATCGGCAATCCGTTCGACGTTGTCATTCTCGGCATGGGCGGCGACGGCCACACGGCCTCGTTCTTCCCCGGCGGCAACAACCTTGCCGTGGCACTTGATCCCAAGACACCGCGCGGCGTCATCACCATGGATGCGGAAGGTGCCGGCGAACCGCGCCTGACCTTCACATTCTCCAGCCTGCAAGATGCAGCGCTGCTCGTCCTTCACATCGAAGGGGAGAGCAAGAAAGATGTTCTGGCCAAGGCCGAAGGTGCAGGCGACGAGGCAGACATGCCCATTCGCGCCATTTTGCGCCGTGCCGCCTCGCCGCTCGATATCTACTGGGCTCCGTAAGCCAAAAGGCACGGAGCCGACGAACAGACAATCGTAGACCAGGAAAAGACAAGGATCTCCCATGTCCGCTCACTCGCGCGTTGCCGCCATCACAGCCCGTATCGTCGAACGGTCAAAACCGACGCGGGGGCTTTATCTCGAGCGATTACGGGACGCGGCGGGCAAGAGCGTGAACCGCTCTTCGCTCGGATGCGCGAACCTGGCACACGGCTTCGCAGTCTGTTCCCCCGCCGAGAAGGAAGCACTGGCCGGCGACCGTGTTTCCAATCTCGGCATCATCACTTCCTACAACGACATGCTCTCCGCGCATCAGCCGTTCGAGACCTATCCGGCGATCATTCGTGAAGCGGCGGCGCAGGCCGGTGGCATCGCCCAGGTGGCGGGCGCGGTTCCCGCCATGTGCGATGGCGTGACCCAGGGCCAACCCGGCATGGAGCTGTCGCTGTTTTCGCGCGACCTGATCGCCATGGCGGCCGGCGTCGGCCTGTCGCACAACATGTTCGATGCGGCGCTCTATCTCGGCGTCTGCGACAAGATCGTTCCGGGCCTCGTCATCGCCGCCCTCTCCTTCGGCCATCTGCCGGCAATCTTCGTTCCGGCCGGGCCAATGACGACGGGCCTGCCGAACGACGAGAAGTCGCGCGTCCGCCAGCTTTACGCAGAGGGCAAGGTCGGCCGTGCCGAGCTGCTGGAAGCTGAATCGAAGTCCTATCACGGGCCCGGCACCTGTACCTTCTACGGGACCGCGAACTCCAACCAGATGCTGATGGAGATCATGGGCTTCCATATGCCCGGCTCGTCCTTCATCAATCCGAATACGCCGCTGCGCGAAGCCTTCACCCGCGAGGCGACCAAGCGGGCGCTGGCCATCACCGCGCAGGGCAACGAGTTCACGCCCGCCGGCGAGATGATCGACGAGCGCTCGATCGTCAACGGCGTCGTCGGACTGCACGCCACCGGTGGGTCGACCAACCACACGCTTCACATCGTCGCCATGGCGCGCGCCGCCGGCATCCAGCTGACCTGGCAGGATATTGCCGAACTTTCGGAAGTGGTGCCGCTGCTCGCCCGCGTCTATCCGAACGGGCTTGCCGACGTCAACCATTTCCACGCAGCCGGCGGCATGGGCTTCCTGATCAAGGAACTGTTGAAGCACGGTCTGGTGCATGAGGACGTCCGCACCGTGTTCGGCCACGGGCTGCAGGCCTACACGATCGATCCGCGGCTCGGCGAGGATGGCGGCATCGTGCGCGAGCCGGCGCCCGAAAAGAGCGTCGATCCAAAGGTTCTCGCCAGCATCGAAACGCCGTTCCAGGCGAATGGCGGGCTGAAGATGCTGCGTGGCAATCTCGGCAAGGCTGTCATCAAGATCTCGGCCGTCAAGGCCGACCGCCATGTGATCGAAGCGCCTGCGATGATCTTCCATAGCCAGCAGGAGCTGCAGGACGCGTTCAAGGACGGCAAGCTGAACCGCGACTTCATCGCCGTCGTGCGCTTCCAGGGACCGAAGGCCAACGGGATGCCGGAGCTGCACAAGCTGACGCCTCCGCTCGGCGTGCTGCAGGACCGCGGTTTTCGCGTGGCGCTTTTGACCGACGGGCGCATGTCGGGTGCTTCAGGCAAGGTGCCGGCGGCGATCCACGTGACGCCGGAGGCCGTCGATGGCGGGCCGATCGCACGCATCCGCGAAGGTGACATGATCCGGCTCGACGCCATTGCCGGCACGCTTGAAGTGCTGGTCGATGCCGCCGACATGGCCGAGCGCGAACCTGTCAGCGCCGATCTCTCCGACAACGAGTTCGGCATGGGCCGCGAGCTGTTCGCACCGTTCCGCCGCGCCGTCGGCGCGTCCGACCGGGGCGCGAGCGTGCTGTTCAGTTAAGCCACGCTTTTCCGACGAAATGACAAAGCCCGCGAGACGATCTCGCGGGCTTTGTCGTTCAAGTCAGTCTTCGACAGTTCTAGCCGCGGATGTCGAGTACGCGGTCGCGGTGGGACGGGTGCGTGCTGTAGACGAAGATCTTGTTCAGTTCCTTGTCGGTCAGCATGCGCAGGAAGCGCACTTCAACAGTGTTGTTGGCGTTTACCCGCGTCAGCATGCAGCCGATCTTGGTGATGCGCGCGTCGGGCAGATCGAGATAGAACTGCCGCGGCAGATTGAACTGGGTGAGAATCGCGAGAACCGCGCTGCTCTTGGAGATGCGGATGATGTCGCAACGGCGCGAGGCCATGTTCATGACGCCATTCTCGGTATATTCGAGACGTGCGGCGTTCATCGTATCCTCCATCTTGAACCGCACTTCGCGGTCGTACATGAAGGATTCTTCCTTGCTCAAAAAATGTCTTGGTGACTGTGGGGTGGGTGTCGCCACGGTAATATTCCTCTAGATAGGCAATGAGGAAAGTCTACCAAGCGATATTTAACAGAAAGTGAGAGCGGCAGCGCCTTGGGCCGATTTTTGCTATCGGCCCAAAGATAAGTCAGGGCTTACTTTCGGTAGGTCCGGCCATCGGCATCGAACAGATGCAGCTTCGAGCGCTCGGCGGAGAAATGCATCTTCTGACCGCGCGTCACATCATGGGTGCCCGGCAGCTTGACGATGATCGGCTCGTTCGGCACCAGTCCTTCGATATAGAGCAGCGTGACCTCGCCGAGCGATTCCACAATCGCCACTTCGCCCTCGAACAGATAGTCGTCGGTAGCACCGGCAATACGCAGGTCTTCCGGGCGAACGCCGAAGCTGGCGGTCTTGCCCTTCTCCGACACCGGTGTCGGGATATCCAGCGTGACGGATTTTCCACCGGTCAGCGTCACCGTCGTGCTGGCGCCGGCATCGGTGATCTTGGCGGGGATGACGTTCATGGCCGGTGAGCCGATGAACTTGGCAACGAAGAGGTTGGCCGGGCGCTCGTAGAGTTCCAACGGCGCGCCGACTTGCTCGATGTTTCCGGCCGAGAGAACCACGATGCGGTCGGCCAGCGTCATCGCCTCGACCTGGTCGTGGGTGACGTAGATCATCGTCGTGTCGGCCATCTGCTCGTTGAGGCGGGCGATCTCGATGCGGGTGGCGACACGAAGTGCTGCGTCGAGGTTCGACAGCGGCTCGTCGAACAGGAAGACCTTCGGATTGCGGCAGATGGCGCGGCCGATGGCAACGCGCTGGCGCTGGCCGCCGGAAAGCGCCTTGGGCAGGCGGTCGAGATAGGCGGTCAACTGCAGGCTTTCGGCGGCCGCGCGGACGCGGCGATCGATCTCCTGCTTGTTCTCGCCGGCGATCTTCATGCCGAAGGCCATGTTGTCGTAGACGGTCATATGCGGATAGAGCGCATAGGACTGGAACACCATGGCGATGCCGCGCTTGGACGGCGGCACGTCGTTGACCAGCTGGCCGTCGATATACATGTCGCCGCCGGTGATGTTCTCCAGCCCGGCGATCATGCGCAGCAGCGTGGACTTGCCGCAGCCCGACGGACCGACGAACACAACGAATTCGCCCTCCTTGATCTCCAGATCGATCCCGTGGAGCACGTCCACGGAACCGTAGGATTTGCGAATGTCCTTGAGCGTCAGTCCAGTCATCGAATTCTCCTCCTCCAGAAGTCCATTACGCGAGCCGTGCGAAATACGCGCCCCACGCCGGGATATCGATCTTGTCGCCATAGTTATTGCTGACGAAGCCATGGCCCGTCAACGCTTGCCAGTCGCCGGTTGGTAGAACCGCGTTGGCTTCGGTCGCGCTCATGTTGAATACGCACAGAAGCTTCTCGTTGCCGTATTCGCGCTGGAAGATCAGCATGTCGCCCTGCGGCTCCATGAAGCTGATCTCGCCCTTGGCGAAGGCGGGGTACTGTTTGCGGAAGGCGATGAAGCGGCGATAGTGCTCGAGCACCGAGTTTTCGTCGCCCTGCTGCACGCTGACCGATCGCAGGATGTGTTCGACCGGGACCGGCAGCCACGGCTTGACGGTCGAGAAGCCGCCCTGCGCGACCTGGCTGTCCCAGACCATCGGCGTGCGGCAACCATCGCGGCCCTTGAACTCCGGCCAGAACTGGATGCCGTAGGGGTCCTGCAGGTCCTCGTAGGCGAGATCGGCTTCGGTCAGGCCGAGCTCTTCGCCCTGATAAAGGCAGACGGAGCCACGCATGGTCATCAGCATCGAGGCGTAGAGCTTGGCGAAGGCCTCGCGGTCGGCCACCAGCGCACCCCAGCGGCTGACATGGCGCATGACGTCATGGTTGGAGAGCGCCCAGCAGGCCCAGCCATCCGGGGCGGCGGCGGCGAAGTCGTTCATCACGTCCTCGATGCGCTCCGGCGACAGCGGATCCGGTGCCAGGAACTCGAAGGCGTAGCACATGTGCATCTTGTCATCGCCGGAGGTGTATTCGCCGACGATTTCCAGACCGCGCTGGCTGTCGCCGACTTCACCCACCGCGGCAATGGCCGGGAACTCTTCCAGCACGGCGCGGAAACGCTTCAGGAAGGCGATATTTTCCGGGCGGTTCTTGTCGTAGATGTGTTCCTGGAAATTGTAGGGGTTGACCGCCGGTGCGGTCGAGGCATTGCGGCGCTCGGGCGCCAGCGCCGGGTTGTCGCGCAATTCCTTGTCGTGGAAGTAGAAATTGATGGTGTCGAGCCTGAAGCCATCGACACCACGCTTCAGCCAGAAGCGCACGACTTCGAGCAGGCGATCCTGAACTTCGGGATTGTGCAGGTTGAGGTCCGGCTGCGAGGTCAGGAAGTTGTGCATGTAATACTGCATCCGCGTCGGATCCCACGCCCATGCCGAGCCGCCGAAGATCGACAGCCAGTTGTTGGGTGGCGTGCCATCCGGCCTCGAGTCGCTCCAGACATACCAATCTGCCTTGGCGTTGGTCTTGCTCGAGCGGCTCTCTACGAACCAGGGGTGCTGGTCGGACGAGTGCGAGATGACCAGATCTATCATCACCCGGATGCCGAGGCGGTGGGCTTCTGCGATCAGCGAGTCGAAATCGACGAGCGTGCCGAAGATGCCGTCGACGTTCTCGTAGTCGGAGACGTCATAGCCGAAGTCGCGCATCGGCGAGGTGAAGAAGGGCGAGATCCAGATAGCGTCGGCACCCAGGGCTGCGACATGCGGCAGACGGGCGGTGATGCCCTTGAGATCGCCGATGCCGTCGCCGTTGGAATCCTGGTAGGAGCGCGGGTAGATCTGATAGATCACCGCGCCGCGCCACCAGTCTTTGTCGACAGTCAGGTTGGATGGAGATGCAATGCTCATATGTGGTCCTGTTTGGTATCGTCTTGGGAAGTCGCGCTCGGGGAAATCACTAGCCGCCCTTGACCGAACCCGAGAGCAGACCGCGTACGAGATAGCGCTGCAGTGCGAAGAAAACGAGCAGCGGTACTATGATCGTGATGAAGGCGGATGCCGTCAGGATTTCCCAGTTGCCGCCTCGCGATCCCAACAGCGCGTTCAGCGCGCCGGTCAGAACCAGGTGATCCCTGTCAGTGCCGAGGAAGACCATGGCGACAAGCAGGTCGTTCCACACCCAGAGGAACTGGAAGATCGAGAAGGAGGCGAGTGCCGGGAAGGACAGGGGCAGAACGATGCGGGTGAAGATATCGAACTCGCTGGCGCCATCGACGCGGGCGGATTCGATGATCTCCTTGGGAAGGCCTGCGATGTAGGAGCGCAGGAGATAGATGGCGAGCGGCATGCCGAAGGCGGTGTGCGCCAGCCAGATGCCGGGATAGGTCTTGGATGGCGTGTTGAACAGCGTGCCGATCTCGTTGTAGAGCCTCAGAAGCGGGATCAGCGACATCTGCAGGGGTACGACGATGAGGCCGACGACGAGCGCGATCAGCAGCC
This sequence comes from Hyphomicrobiales bacterium, assembly GCA_900472625.1. Lineage (GTDB taxonomy): Bacteria > Pseudomonadota > Alphaproteobacteria > Rhizobiales > Rhizobiaceae > Rhizobium. Next base: position 92,784 of record UCIT01000007.1, read on the forward strand.
CACGGCCGGGGAATTCCATCCAGCTCAGCGCGTAGGCGGCGAAGGCTGCGATCAGGATGGGGATGATCGTGGCAGGAATGGTGACCGTCAGCGAGTTGATGAAGGATTGGCCGATGCCCTCCCCGGTCAGAACCGTCCTGTAGTTCTGCAGCGTGAAGTCGGGCGGGGTGGCGACGGAGACGTAGACGCGACGACCACCATCATCGGGACCGAAGGCTGCATTCTTCATGTAGCGGTAGCTGCCGTCGGCATTGACGAGCAGCGAGACGCCGTCGCCGAGATCGGCGGTTTCGCCGGCCTTGTAGGCCGACGGCTGCGCGACCTTGGTGCCGAAGGCGTTGATCGAGCGGCCTTCCTGGCCTTCCAGCACATTGCCGGAAATGACGTAGACCGGGCCGTCCTGTTTCTGCTGATCGACGGCGCCGAGGCGGCTGGCCACGGTGCGCGACGAGCCGGAGAAGGCGGTCCACCAGCCGGAGACGACGATCTGGTCCTTGTCGCGCAGGGCGCTGACGAAGATGCCGAGCGTCGGGATCAGCCAGATGATGACGATCAGAAGGACGGCGGCGTGGACGAAGAGACGGGCGGGGCCGATCTTGAAGAAGCTTCCTGACAAGGTCATGTCACTTGCCTCCCAGTTCGCGATTGGCGCGGCGGACGTTCCAGACCATGATCGGCGTCACCGCCAGCATGATGATCAGCGCGATGACGGCACTTCGGCCGCTGTCGCCGCCGCCGCGGAACATCCAGTTGAACATCAGGTTCGCAAGGACCATCGTGTCCCACTGGCCGTTGGTCATGGTCAGTACGATATCGAAGACCTTGAGGACGAGGATGGTGATCGTGGTCCAGACGACGGCGATGGTGCCCCAGACCTGCGGCACCATGATGCGCCAGAAAATCTGCCAGCCATTGGCGCCGTCGATGACGGCGGCCTCGATGGTTTCCTCGGGAATACCGCGCAGTGCCGCCGAGAGAATGACCATGGCGAAGCCGGTCTGGATCCAGATGAGGATGACCATCAGGAAGAAGCTGTTCCAGAAGGGCACGGAGATCCACACCTGCGGCGTGCCGCCGAAAAGCTGAACGATGGCGTTTAACAGGCCGATCTGCGTGCCGGAGCCGCGATATTCGTAGATGAACTTCCAGATGACCGAGGCGCCGACGAAGGAGATCGCCATCGGCATGAAGACGATGCTTTTCGCGATATTGCCCCACCAGATGCGGTCGGTCATCACGGCGATGACGAGGCCGAAGAAGGTGCAGGCAGCGGGAACGACGGCGAGCCAGAGGATGTTGTTGAAGATCGACTGGCGGAATTCGCGGTCGCCGAAGGCCCATTTGTAATTGCTGAAGCCGACGAACTCGACGCCCGAGCGATCGTAGAACGACAGGATCACCGTGGCGATCACGGGATAGACGAGATAGACGACCAGCAGGAAGAGCGCCGGAAACAGGAACAGCCATGGCCGGATGACGGCGCGGCGATTGAGGTTCTGCGAGGCGGCGCGGATGTCGCCATCCCTGACCGGCAGCGCCAGATCGAGCAGCTTGTTGGAGAAATAGAAATAGGCCGCGCATGCGAACACCGCGACGACCACGACCCCCAAAGCGGAAACCAGTTGCGAAAGCATTCGTCCCTCCCCTGATGCGCCTTCCCTGACGCGCATGTCTTTTCAGATCCGCTGCCAAGGGGCCGAGCCTATCAGCTTCAGGCGCAAGAGGCGGCGATGGCCGGCGCGTATCAAGGCGTCCGGCCAGGCATTGCGGCCATGCCGCCCGGTGGGGGCGGCATGGTTGTCAGGCGATGTTACTTGATGCCGTCCCAGGCGCTCTGGATTTCCTTGGCGGTATCCTGAGCGGACTTGCCGCCGACGAAATCGACCATGCCGGTCCAGAAGGCGCCGGCGCCGATCTTGCCAGGCATCAGGTCGGAACCGTCAAACCGGAAGGTGGTTGCCGTCGTCAGGATCTCGCCTTCGCGCTTCATCTGCTCGTTGGCGTAGGCGGCCGTGTTGACACCCTTGTAAGGAGTCAGGAAGCTCGACTGCGCCATCCAGACTTCATGAGCGATCGGCGTCTTCAGGAATTCCACGAAAGCGCGGGCCGGCTTGGAATCCTTGGCGATGGTGACCAGTGTGCCAGCACCCAGAACCGGCTTGCCGAGTTCAGGCTTGGAGGCGAAGGTCGGCATGTAGAAGAAGTCAGCGTCCTGGCCGAGCTTCGTTCCTTCCGGGAAGAAGGACGGGATGAAGGAGGCCTGGTGGTGCATGTAGCACTTCGGCGGAACCGCGAAGAGACCCTTCGGGCTGTCGCGGAAGTCGGTCGAGGCCACGGCCTTGACGCCACCATCGACGTACTTCTCGTTCTTGGCGAACTTGCCGAATTCGTCGATGACCGAGACGACGGCCGGATCATCGAACTTCAGTTCGTTGGTGGTCCACTTGTCGTAGGCCTCGGGCGGCTGCATGCGCAGCATCAGGTCTTCGATCCAGTCGGTTGCCGGCCAGCCGGTGGCGCCACCGGAGCCGAGACCGATGCACCAGGGAACGCCGCCGTCCTTGACGATCTGATCCGTGAGGGCCTGCAGCTCTTCCATCGTGGTCGGGACCTTGTAGCCCGCTTCCTTGAAGTTTTCGGGCACGTACCAGACCAGCGACTTCACGTCGGCCTTGTAGGGGAACGCGAAGAAGGCATCCTTGCCGTCCTTGCCCTTGTAGGTGCCGTAGCCGACCCAGCTGTCGCCGGCGCCGTAATTGTCCTTCACCCACTTGGAGTTTTCATCGCCGAGCGGCGCAAGGAAGCCCTTGCTGGCAAGATCGGCCAGAAGGCCGGGCTGCGGCAGGATCGCGATATTCGGCGGCGAACCGGCCTGCGTATCGATGACGATCTGCTGCTCGTAGTTTTCCGAGGACGAGTACTTGGCATCAATGCCGGTCGCTTCGGTGAAATAGGCCAGAATGCTGCGGAAGAAGGCTTCGTCCTCGCCACGCCACGGTCCGAAGATCGTCAGCTCCTGGCCTTTCAGGTCGGCATTCGCCGCCTTGAAATCGTCGTAGCTCTTCCAGTTGAATTTGGCGTCCTCGCCCGGTGCAAACTTCAAATCGGCGGCAGACGCACCCCCTGCCAAAAGCGCCGCCACGGCAACGCCCATCAAAAATGACTTTTTCATGTGATCTACCTCCCATCACAATCGCAATCACGCCCTGCAACCAAAATTCCAAAGCGCTTTGACAACAGACTCATTTCACTTTCGGCATAAAAGAGTCAAGGCAATTCGCAAAGGGCCCTAAAGGACCCCTAGGATATCGCAATGCAGCATGCCTGATCCGAAATATGGAGCGATTTTTCTTGAGTCAAGCGGCGCAGCTGCTACATTATTAAAAGCGCTTTGGATGCCATTTGGGAGAGATGACCTCCAGGGCGTGTGGAGGAAGTTTAGCACGTGAATCTCAAACAGCTATCGGAAATGCTGGGGCTCTCTCAGACAACGGTCAGCCGTGCATTGAACGGTTATCCCGAGGTCAACGAAGCCACGCGCGAGCGTGTCCTGCAGGCTGTGCAGGAAACCGGCTACCGTCCGAACAAGGCGGCGCAGCGGCTGGCGACCGGCAAGGCCGGTTCGATCGGCCTGGTGATGCCGACGGCGCCGGGGCACTATTCCGACGTCCACTTCGGCGAATTCCTCACCGGGCTCGGCGAGGAGGCGGTGCGGCACGATTTCCATTTCGTCATCATGCCGTCCGACCCGGACGATGAAGTTGCAGCCCTTCGGCGCCTGGCGATCAGCGGCAATGTCGATGCGCTGTTCGTCGCCTACATGCGCGGTCACGATCCGCGGCTGCCGCTGTTGAAATCGCTGTCGATGCCGTTTCTGGTGCACGGGCGTTCGTTCTGCACGGAGCCGGACTATCCCTATCTCGACATCGACAACGAGGGCGCCTTCTACGATGCGACGCGGCTGCTGCTGCAGCTGGGACATACGCGGTTTGGGCTGCTGAACGGGCCGGAGCATCTCGACTTCGCCATCCGGCGCAGGAACGGCGTGGTTTCGGCGCTGGGTGAGCGCGGGCTGACACTGCCGGAAGACTGCATCAGCCATATGTCGATGACCGACGAGCACGGCCAGTTCGCAATGGAGCGCTTCCTGCAGCTGCCGGAGCGACCGACGGCCATTCTCTGTTCGAGCACGGTGCTGGCGCTCGGTGCTATCAGGGCGGTGACACAGGCGGGTTTGAAGCTCGGCGAAGATATTTCGCTGATCGCCCATGACGACGTGCTGCCGCATCTGAAGCCGGAGAATTTCTCCGTGCCGCTGACGACAACGCGCTCATCGCTGCGCGCAGCCGGCGTGCGGATCGCGCAGCGGCTGATCGGGACCGTCAAGCGGGACGGCCCCTTCCCTGAGCAGGAATTGTGGAAGACGGAGCTGATCGTGCGGGCGTCGACAGGTGCGGCGCCGCGCTAGAGCCGTCCATCGTTAAATGGAATCGGTTCTGCCGGAGCAGGGTTTCGTTAGGGCAAAGGCGATTGGCGAAGGGCATACCCCTTGGTACGTTCGAGCCGATCGCCTTTGATCCTGGCGGAAAGACGCCCGGCCCCTGCGGGGTTGGCTGAAACGAGCCGCCTGATCGCCCGGCCGGCTTGGCCGTATGCTTGGGCTACGACGCGCGCCAGCCGGGCGACCATCCGACTCGTTTGAGCCAACAGAACCGTTTCCATTTAGCGATGAACGGCTCTAATCGTTGCGGCTGCGGGATCAGAACTTCGGCGGCGTCTGGCCGGCGGCGCGGTGGGCGGCGATCACTGAATTCGCCATCAGCATGGCAATCGTCATCGGGCCGACACCGCCGGGAACCGGGGTGATGACGCTGGCAACGTCAGACGCTTCCGCAAAGGCGACATCGCCGACGAGGCGGGTCTTGCCTTCACCATTTTCGGGGGCTGCGATGCGGTTGATGCCGACGTCGATAACCGTGGCGCCCGGCTTGACCCAATCGGCCTTGACTATCTCGGGACGACCGACGGCGGCAACGAGGATATCGGCGTTGCGGCAGACGGCGGCAAGATCCTTTGTCCGCGAATGCGCGATGGTGACCGTTGCGTTGGCATTGAGCAAGAGCTGCGCCATCGGCTTGCCGAACAGGTTCGAGCGGCCGATCACCACGGCGTTGAGACCGGAGAGGTCCTCACCATGGGTGCGGCGGACGAAGACCATGGCGCCGGCCGGTGTGCAGGAGACCAGGCCGGTTTCGAGATCGCCGATCGCCAGCTTGCCGGCATTGACGACGTGGAGGCCGTCGACATCCTTTTCCGGCAGGATCGACTGGATGATCGCTTCGGAGTTGAGATGCTTCGGCAGAGGAAGCTGCACGAGGATGCCGTGGATCGTGTCATCTGCGTTGAGCGAGGCGACGAGGGCGGCCAGGTCTTGCTGGCTGGTTTCGAGCGGCAGCGTGTGCTGGATGGACTTGAAGCCGCATTCCTTGGCCATCTTACTCTTGGAGCCGACATAGGCGTGGCTTGCCGGATCATCGCCGACGATGATGACGGCCAGACCTGTCTGGACGCCGCTCTGCTTTTCGAGCGCCGCAGTCGCCGCCTTCACCGTGTCGATGACCGAAGCTGCAACCTGTTTGCCGTCGATTACTGTCGCCAAGACTGTCTCCCTGCACCTGTCGCGCCATTCTAATCGGTGGCGTTCGGCATGATTTTCCTGTTCACGCCGTATCCTGCCTGAAACAGCAAATGCAAGAGGAATCATGTCGCAGCGAAATGGCGCTCAGGCGGTTGCGGCGTAGGAGCGCAGTTTCTCGCGCATAGCGGCAATCTCGGCGCGGAGGAACTGCACCTCCTCGGGCTCGTCCTCCACCGATGGCTGCGATGGAGCTTCAGACGGCATATCGATGACCGGTTCGACGAAGGCCGCCACCTCCGGCACTTCCTCATCTTGCACCATCTCAGGGCGGCGGCGCCAGAAGCAGGCGAGCCCGAAGGCAAGGCCGGCAAGGGCGCCGACAGAAGGCATGAACCATGGGCTGCGCTGCGGCGCGACAGCAGAAACCCGCGGCGCCTTCAGCAGCACGAGATGCGCTCCATTCGCCGGAATGGCACCTGTGCTGATCTGATCTTCGAGCCGCCGCTGCGCGGACGCGGCCTTGTCGCGCAATTCGGCCAGCCGGGCGAGAGCGACGCCGGTATCCTTGCTCTGGGCGATCAGGGCATTGCGCTGGTCGCCGAGTTGGCGTGCGGAGGCGACGGCGGCCTTGAGCTCATCGCCGGCATCGCGGGAGAGACGGGCGATTTCCTGGGTGATGCCATCCCGCATGCCGTCGACCTCCGCCTGCTGTGCGATCAGGCGCGGGTGGCGCGGGCCGAGATCGGTGGCGAGCTGTGCCAGCAAAGACTTGGCCACAGCGTATTTGCCGCGGCGATCCTCAAGGCTGGGCGACAGGATCTGCGATGCCAACGCGCCGGTGAGGACATCGTCGGCCTTTGCTGTCTTCAGCAGGTCCGCCTGCGCCTTCGCCGTGGTCGTCCTCTGCTGCGCGTCGCGAAGGGCAGCGTCGGCGTCGGCGATCTGCTGCTGCAGACGCGTGGCGACCTGGACATTGCCCTCGCCCGCCTGCTGCGTGAAAGCCGCGAGATCGGCATCGGCCTGTGCGCTCGCCTTTTTCAGCAGGCCCTGATCGGCGGAAGCCGGTGCCGGGCGGGCCATGGTGGAGACGAGGTATGACGCAATGCGTGCCGACTTGACGGCGCTGCCGGTGGTAATCGCCACACCGACCGTTCCTGATTTGGCGTCCGTGGAGGCCTGGATGGCGGCGGCGAGCGACGCTTCCGCACGGGATACGGGATCGGTGGCAGCACCACTGGCCGACAGGAGATCGACGGCAATGTTGAAGGCGTCGGCCTTGCCGCCGGCAAATTCCGGATCGCGATCGAGCTTAAGCGCCGTAACGGCAGTGGCGACGGTGCGCGGGGACAGAAGCGTGTTGCGGGCCGCAGCGACGAGGGCCGGACGATCCTCTGTGGTGCCTGATACCGACAGCAAAGCGTCGGCTCGGTAGCCCGATGGCTCGGCGGGGATGAGCATGCCACCGCCGGCACCCAGCGCGCACATCACGCCGGCGGCCAGAAGTGTGCGGCCGCGACGGATGGGAGACGGATGGCTCTCGGCGACAGCGGGTGACGCAGGCTCGGCATTCAGGTGATCGGCGATCATCTGGTCGAGCACGCGATCGTCGGCTTCGAAGGCGTATTCCAGCGGCTCGACATCGGCGCTTGTGACCGGTGGCGCGTCTTCCCGCTCCTGCCCGATGTCGTTTGCGGCCTCGATACGCTTTCCAAGGATGGTTTCGATGCGGTTGACCAATGGCGTGCTTGCCTCGACGATATCGTGCAGCTCGGCCGACTGCAGGCGCTGCGCCTGCAGGGCACGCTCGATGATGCGCAACAATTCGGCTTCGGGCAGCGGCAGATCGTGGGGACGGTGAGCTTGGATCGCGGCGTCTGAACCGAACGCGTCCTCGGACGACAGGGGCTGTGCGTGGGCCGGACGTCTCGAATGATTTTCGTGCATCGGCAGATCTCGTGCAAGGTACGGTCGAACCCATCGCAGTCGCGTATGGTTAACCGAGCCTAAACAGAGCTGGCAAACAAAAGGTTAATTTTCGCTCAATCCTGACGTGCCGCGCCTGTTTCTGAGCGTTTTATAATATTCGCCCGCCGGCTGAACCGATATTTGGCGACATGATAGAGAAATACCGGGATTCCAATGGCGTAACGGCGCCAAAGACGGCCGGGTTCCTGCATCAGCCGATAGGCCCATTCGAGCCGCATCGAGCGTACGAGTTGTGGCGCGCGCGGGATCGAGCCTGACACGAAATCGAACAGTGCGCCGACGGTCATTACCAGTCGGGCGTGATCGGCGCGGATGTGCTTGTGGGCCCATTTTTCCTGCAACGGCGTTCCCATGCCGACGATCAGGATGTCGAGCTTCTGACGGGCCGTCTCGGCGACCACGACGGATGGATCTTGCTTGTCGAAGAAACCGTCGGAGACGACGATGAACTCGTGCCACGGCGCATGCCTGCGGAAATTGGCGGCGGCGGCTTCGACGACGTCGCGGGTGCCGCCGATTAGCCCGATGCGGCGCGGCTGCTCCATGAATGTCAGGAGCGCCGGCACGAAATCCGTGCCATTCAGATTGGCCGGGAACGGCGAACCATGGGCGATCTTCGACGCGATGTTGAGGCCGATGCCATCCGGCAGCACCAAGTTCTGCGCGAGGATATCGCGGTATTCCTTGTCGCGCTGGGCCAGCAGGATGTTGTGGGCATTGACGAAGGAGATCGACGTGTGGCCGACCGGCATCGACAGCAGTTCGTTGATGAAAACGAGCGCGTCGTCCCATCCGAGATCGCAGACCGGCAGATCGAAGATGGCGCGACGCGAGGCAAGGACCGCGAAATTGGCGATCAGGTTCATGCCCGCTTGCTGGCGATAATGCTTCATGGCTCCGATATCCCGGTAACAGAGAGTCCTGCCTGGGGTTGCGCGCCGGAAACCACGAGGACGTCCGTGCGCAAGGCAGCCCATTGCAGGCGGGTATATCAGGCCTGCATCAAGCAACCTTTAGGAAAAACCATTGAATTTACTGGGGAAAATCAGGACTTTCTTAACCATGACCACCGCTGTGCGCGGTGGCATCAGGCTGGGGCGGCGCGTGCCGCCTATTCGCCTGCGGCGGCGGCCTCGTTTGCCGGTGCCGGCGTGACGATATTGACGGGCTTGCCGGTCTTTTTCGGCTGTCCCGAGGCATTGGCGGCGACTTCTTCCTTGGAGAGGTAGTCGAGCTGTTCGAGCAGCACCTGATCGATGTACTCGCCGCCCAGATGCTGGTTCATGTCCTTCTTGACCAGTTCGCGGAACGCGTTCGGATCGAAGCTCTTCATGTGCGAGATATCGACCATCTTGTTGCCGACCAGCAGCGAGAACAGCTCGTCGGTGGTCATCTCGGTGAGCGGCAGCGTCATGCCCTTCACCGCGTCCTTCTTCATCATGAACGATATCTTCCCGAGGAAGTAGCCGTTCACGGCGCCATCCTTGACGACCGGGATTGTAATCGACTCGCCCTTTACCAGCTCAACCAGGCTCTGCTTCGATTGATCGGGTGCCGGCGCGGGCGCCGTTGCCAGATGCACCGACATGTAGACCGATGCCAGCGTGATCACGCAAACCCAGACGCCAGTGAGAACGAGCTTGATCATCAGGCATCACGCATTGCGAATTGCTCTTGCGAGTAGGTGCCGTCGGCGTCGGCATCCTGAACGGCATTCTTCAAGAGGTCGGCGACGGTGCGAACCGCTTCCAAATGTGCTTCGACGCGACGGGCGTTGAGCGCGAGCTTCTTCTTCAGGCCATGCAGCTGGTCGAGATGCGAGGCGGCCAGTTCCTTGGGGTCGGTATCGCGAAACAGCGAGGACAGCTCATAGAGGCAACGGCTCTTGTGCGCGTTCGAGACCTTGAGATCGAACTGCGGATCGGTGCCGATGCGCGTGTTCTCGTTGTCGATGATCATTTCAAGGCGTCCAAGAACCGATTTGATCCGGTATTCGTTCGAGATTATTTCCATTGTTTTCCTCGATCCCTTAGGCGTCGTTGGCGGACTTGGTGTCCGCAGTTGTGGTGCCGAATGTCTGGCGCTGGAATTCGTTGATCATGCTCACGGCAGCGTTGCGATCATCCTGATCGGTAGACGCGTTCACGACCTTGCCTTCCTGCTTCTTCAGGGCGTCATGGTAGAGTTGCTTGGCAACCCCGATGCCATCACCCTTGGCCATGGTGTTGCCGAGCTGCTCGGCCATCATGCCCTTCCAGATGTCACCGGTGGCGCCTTTGCCGTAGACATCTTCGCTTTCGCTGGGCAGCATGTTCTTGATGAAGTTCTGCAGAACCATCGCTTCGAACTTGCGATAGGTCTCCGGGATTTCTTCCGTGGTGGTGCTCCGGTTCTTCACGTCGGCGAGGCCGGCCTTGTCGGAGGCACGATCGAGAATATCAACGGCCGATGTGAAGCCCTTGCCGGCTTCGGCAAGACTGTTGGCCGCGAAGGCCGCCTGGTTGGCTTTCAGTTTTTCCTGGGCCGCCTGAACCTCCATAGGGTCGGCAGCCTTGACAACATCCAGAACCAGATCACTCGGAGGTGAGATAGCCACGTCATAATCCTCTTGATTTAAGATCGAGGTGATTATGGTTTTTGAAGCTTGCTGGAGGCTGGCGTACCGAATTTCTGATCGATGATATCATAGATTGCGTCATCATCGGCCTCGCGACGCTCGGCTTCGCGGGCCTCGCGCATGCCGTCTTCCAGCCGATCGCCCTTGGCGCGCTCCTGCTGGACTCGCATCTGGTGGAGCTCCTGCATGCCGGTCAGCTGCTTGTCCTTGATGCCCAATCGGTTGAACCTGTCGGCATAGCCCTGCGAGAAGGCATGGTGGACGGGGTCCATGGACCCAAGCGCGTGGATGACGCTGTCCATCTCCTGGCTGACTTCGGACCGCTGGCGAGTCGTTTCGGCCAGATCGTACTCGGCGATCTGCTCGAGATGCCGCTGCACGGCGACGAGACGTTGAAGCTTCTGCGAACGCGTCTTCTCGGCCATCTGTTCTACCTGCCGATAAAGACGGTGGCGAAGGACTGACCGAATTGGCTGATCATGGCCGCGACCGAGAAATAGAACAGGAACAGGCCGCCCAAGAGCAGGTAGGGTGTCGAGATGAAGTAGACTGGGATCTGCGGCGCCAGCTTGTTGATGAAACCGATGGCGATGTTGAAGAGCAGACCGTAGATCAGGAAGGGGCTGGCAAGCCGCAACATGATGAAGGTCGTCGTCGAAAGCGTATCGGTGAACGAGATCAGGGTGCTGCGCATATCCATGACGCCGCCGAACGGCATCGAGGTGTAGGAATCGATCAAGGCGCGGAAGACGACATGGTGAAAGTCCATCATGAACAGCAGCATCATGCCGGCGAAGATGATGAAGCCGGAGAGCGCGCTTTCGGAACCGTCCTCGAAAATGTCGCTGGCGCTCGGCTGCGAGTAGCCGACCATCATGCCGACAATGTTTGCCGCGAACTGCAGGCCGAGCGTGTAGAGGCGCGCCAGCATTCCGAACATGACGCCGATCAGCGATTCGCTGAAGATATAGCCGATATAGGTGGCGTTGGAGCTGCGAACGGCCGGATAGACCGTATCCCAGAGCACCGGCATGATCGCCAGCGACAAAGCGCCGGCCATGAACACCCGCAACAGGGCCGGGACGCGGGCGGAAGAAAAGCCCGGCATCGCCAGAATGCAGCCACCGATTCTGCAGAAGATCAGAAACAGCGCCAGCACGGTCCCTTGCGGGTCAGTTATCATGAAATAGAGCCCAGAATCTTTATCTCGATGCCCTTTGCCAGTTCCACATGCGAGAGAACCGGGAGCGTTGCGAACAAGCGTTCGATGATCATGCGCACATAGGACCGTGTTTCCGGCGAGGTGACAAGAGCGAATGGCAGGCCGCGGTCCATGAATTCACGGATAACTTTGCTGGCCTGTTCGCTGAACTCCTCAAGCATGCGCGGATCGATGTCGAATTCGACCACTTCGCCCTTGTTGTCGCGCTTCAGCGCCTGGTGGAAGGCGAGATCCCACTTGCTGCCGAGACGGAGCACGCGCAGCACGCCATTGTCGGCCAGATCGCCGCAGAGCTGCTGCGACATGCGCACGCGGACGTGCTCGACGATCTGCTCGGTCTTGCGAACGTGCGGTGCGAGTTCGGCGACGGCTTCCAGAATCAGATGCAGATTTCGGATCGACACGCGCTCGGCGAGCAGCAGCTTCAGGACTGCCTGCAGGCCGGAGTAGGACATGTGCGACGAGCAGATCTCGTCGGCGAGCTTCTTGTATTCCGGGTCGAGCCTGTCGATCAGCACCTTCAGATCCTTATAGGACAGCAATGCCGGCAGGTTGTTGCGGATGACTTCGCTCATGTGGGTGAGTACGACGGAGACGTTGTCGATCGGCTGGAAGCCTTCGCGCTTCAGATCTTCGGTGAAGGCTTCGAGCACCGACACCGCCGGCATGCCGAAGGCTGGTTCGCGAATCTCGTCGCCCGGCACGCGCGGCTTGCGGCCGGAACCGGTGACCACAAGCACTTCGCCGACGCGCAGCGCGTTCGACGCCACCGTCGTGCCGTGGATACGGATCTGGTAGGACTTTTCCGGGATGCCGATGTCGTCGGTGACCTTGATTTCGGGAACGACGAAGCCGTACTGCGTGGCGAACTTCTTGCGCATCTTGCCGACGCGGAAGGCCAGCTCCTGGTGCGCGCCGAGCAGGCGCGAGGAGACCATCTTGCCGAGCGCCAGTTCGATTTCCGAGGTGCGCAGGACCGACTTGACGGAGTCCTTTTCCAGTTCCTTGTTCTGAACGACCTTCTTTTCCTCGGCTTCGCGCAGAACCTTGTTCTCGGCATCGATCTGGCGCGGGATAAACCAGGCGCCGAAGGCGAGGACGCCACCGAGGAACATGAACGGGATGAGCGGCAGGCCCGGCATCAGCCCGAGAACGAACATCAGCACGGCGGAGACCGACAGCGCGCGGGGATAGCCGCTCAGCTGGTCGATGACGGCCTTGTCGGTCGAGCCGACGGTGCCGCCGCGTGATACCAGCAGGCCGGCGGCGAGCGAGATGATCAGGGCCGGCATCTGCGAGACCAGACCGTCGCCGACCGAAAGCTTGACGAACACGTCGGCCGCTTCGCCGATCGGCATGCCGTGGCGGAAGTAGCCGATGATGATGCCGCCAAAAACGTTGATGGCGGTGATCAAGAGGCCGGCGATGGCGTCGCCGCGCACGAACTTGGAGGCACCGTCCATGGCACCGAAGAAGGAGCTTTCCTCTTCGAGCTCCTTACGCCGGCGCTGGGCCTCGCGCTCGTCGATGATGCCGGCCGACAGATCGGCGTCGATCGACATCTGCTTGCCGGGGATGGCGTCAAGGGTGAAGCGGGCGCCGACTTCCGCGATACGGGTGGCGCCCTTGGTGATGACGATGAAGTTGATGGTGATCAGGATCAGGAAGACGATCAGACCGATCACGAAATCGCCGGACATGACAAGGCTTGCGAAGCCGGCGATGACACCGCCTGCCGCGTCGTGGCCTTCGTTGCCATGCGAGAGAATGACGCGCGTCGTCGCGATGTTGAGCGACAAGCGCGTCATCGTGGCGATCAGCAGGATGGTCGGGAAGGACGAGAATTCGAGCGGCTTCTGGATCCACAGCGCCACCATCAGGATCAGAACCGACAGCGCAATCGAGAAAGCCAGTCCAAGGTCGATCAGGAAAGGAGGGATCGGCAGGAAGAGCACGCAGATGATGACGATGATGCCAAGGGCAAAACCGATATCGCGCAGGCTCGGTGCGGCTTTCGGAAGGGGAAGTGCGGGGGGTTGCGCCATATCGATTCCGTCTCTTCATGAGAGGTGCGGGCATGATGCCCGCCAATTCGAATCGAGAGTTAAAGCGCGAAGCTTGCGCGAGGGTGGCTCAGAAGCCGGACTGGATGCGCGAGAAAACCAGGTTGGTGAAGATCGAGATCTGCGATCCCACGAACGGTGCCGAGATGCCGATGGTGACGAGCACCGCGACGATCTTCGGAACGAAGGTGAGCGTCGCTTCCTGGACCTGGGTCAGCGCCTGGAACAGCGCGATCACCAGACCGATGATCATGGCCGCACCGACGGCGGGACCCGTGGAAACGAGAACCGTCCAGATCGCCGCCTGGAACAGGTCGAGTGCATCAGCTTCATTCATTCCAGGCAACCTCATATCGCCTTCGGTCCGTCCCGTTCAGGCCGGACCGTCGTTCATTTCCTGTCGGATCAGCTCGACGTGGTGGTGGTCGTCGTCGGCGCCTGGTCCGCGAGAGTGATTCCCGCCTGGACGAGGATACTCTTTCCGTCACTGGTCGTCGCGATAATTCCGTCGGAATACACCTTGACCGAAGCCACGGTGCCGGCGACGGAGCCATCGGCGCTCGTCATGTACTTGCCGATGTAGCTGCTTGCCTGGGTCAGGCTCGAGCTCGACAGCAAAGTGTCCAGCTTGGTGTTGGTCTGGATCGTCTGCTCGACCTGCGAGAAGCTGGCCAGCTGCGACATCTGCTCGCTTGCATCGACCGGATCCGTCGGATCCTGGTTCTTCATCTGCGCGATCAGCAGCTGCAGGAAGTTGTCATAGTTCAGCGTCGCCGTCTTCTGCGCCGTCGAGGTGGTCGACGTGCCCGATGTGGACGACGTGGTTGCCGTTACCGCCATGGCGCGATCTCCTTGCGAATCTGCTCGACCATCGCCGGATGCATTTCCTGGTTGTTCAGGATGCTGTCCTCGATGACGTAGAGGCCGCGGATGGCCTTCAGCGCGTCGAATGCGCGGCCGGTCGAGACCAGACCATCAATGCGCTTCAGTTCGGCGAGGACTTCCTCGTTCCTGAAGCAGGTCAGAAGCATGGTCACCGACTTGCGGAACATCGCCGTCGACTGGTCCTTGCCCTCGGGGTTGATCAGGATCATCTGCGCGATGAAGTAGAGCTGGCGCAGAGGCGTTGTCGCGTCTTCCGGCTGCAGAACGTGGTTTTCGAGAAGGAACGTTACATCGTTCAGGAATTCCAGCGCCACCTTGCGGTCGACGCGCAAAACCGCACCGTTGATGAAGATCTTTTCCCCGGCTTTTAGCGAGATACGAAGCGTGCTTTTCATTTAAGTCCATCCCTGATGATGGTGGTAACGTCAATAATGCCCTGGTAGTTCGTTGACTGCCGTTTCCGGATCCGGTCGCATTCCTTCAAGATCCAGATTGCGATCGATATCAGATTGGCCCGCAGCTGAACTTCCAGCTGGTTGTCCGGATGCTTGAGATCCTCGATGAAACTCACCCAAACCCGACGGGTGTAGAACAATGCATCGATGGCCTCACGGCTATACTTCTCTCTGTCTCGCGCGAGCGCCAGAAGCTCGATGGAACGATCGAGAACTTGACGCTCCCGCTCCTTCGCATCGGCTACCGAGTCTTGCATGACCTCGGCATAAGAGAACTGATACATTCATGCATCCTTCTTTGTACTTTTACTGCCTACCTTCGATCATCAAAGGTAGTTCACGAGGCTCAACTGCTGAATTTTTGAGACGATCGTGTATGCGGTTTCGAGCTGCGTCTGCAGCGTATTGACCAGCGTCGATGCCTGGGACTGGTCGACACCCTGAAGATCCACGAGCTTGTTCTGGATGATGTTCGACTGCGCATCGAGCGCGTCGTTGGCCTTTTCGACACGCTCCTGCGACAGACCGAGCTGGCTTGCCTGAGTGACGATGCCGCTGGTGCCCTGGGCCGCGTAGCCGATCGCCTTGGAGGTGACCTTGCCCAGCGCGTCGCCACCGAGATCCATGCCGGCCAGCGCCGTTACCGTGATCGAGGCGAGCGCGAAATAGCGCATGCCCTCGGAGTTGGCGTTGGTCGAGGAATCGATGACTTCCGAGTTGCTGATGCGGCTCGTCATGTTCTGGTTGGATGCGCTCGACCAGTCGCTCCATGCCGGCGGCGCCGTGTAGGAGAGAGGTGCCACTGGTGTCGGAGCGCCCACCGGAGGGAACGGCAGCGGCGTCGATGTCGCGTCAAATGTATCCTGCGAGAACATCGGCTCGACGAAGTTGGTGATGAACGTGTCCATCTCGTCGCCGGTCAGTTCTGCGGTCGTCTTGCCGAGGCCGCTTGCCCAGGCCGTCAGGTTGTTCTGAATCGCGGTCGTCGCGGCGGTCGACTGATCGGTCAGTGGCTGCACGTCCGTATTGATGCCGGAGAACAGATATTCGCCGTTGAGCATGGTGTTGCCGGCATCCATCAGCGACGACAGCGCGTTGCCGGCAGACTGGATGGCGACGGTGATGCTTGTCTTGTCCTGGCTGCCCTGCAGAGCGGTCAGCTTGGACACGAGCGCGTCGCCATCGGTCTTCATGCTGGTGAGGCCTAGCTGGGATGCTGCGAGGCGACCGGAAACGACGGAGTTGCTGCCCTTGAGCGCCGTGATACGGCTGACTTCGGAATTGAAGTTCACGCTTTTGGCCGCACCCGAACCGAGCGACTGTCCGATATCGGCATAGACGCCGGTGGTGGCTTCCAACGAGGATTTTACAAGCTGGGCCTGCGACTGGCGGATCGTCAATCGCATGGCATTCTGAATGGCTGAGCTAGAAATAAATGAACTTTTCATGGCTTAACTCGCTATGTCCAGCAATGACTTCAACATCTCGTCGACGGCATTGAGAATCTTCGTGGCTGCCTTGTAGGACTGCTCGATATCAAGCAGCAGCGTCAGTTCTTCGTCGAGGTTGACGCCAGTCTCGTTCGAATAGGCTTCCGTCGAGCGTGACAGGGCCGCGGCCGTGTTCTCGGATGCGGTGCTGGCATCGCTTCGATACTGTTCCAGCCAGCCGATGGAATTCTGCGCGTAGGTGACGACGCTGACGTTGGACGAGATGCCGGCATCCGACGAGAATGTCTGTGCCGTACCGAGCGCCGAGTAGAGCGCGTCGAGATTGTCGGAGAAGCCGCTGGCGTTGCCGGTGTTCAGATTGGTCAGGCCGGTGATGGAGCCGTCGCGCAGCTTCATCGGATCGCCGCCCTGGCTGGTAATCACCGCCGTATTGACCGAAATCGTACCGGCGATGCCCGCGATCACATCGGTCGTCGTCGGCGTCGTACCGTCGACACCGGCCGAAGTCTTCCAGACGAACAGGCCAGGCTGCGTCGTTGTTCCGTCGGTTTCCGAGAATGTCTTGACCAGCGACTTGGCGATTTCATCCAACTGCGACTGCATGGTCGGCGCGACATCGTCGCGGATCTGCAGCAGTGCCTGGAGACTGCCCTTCGAGGTGCTGGTCGAGCCCTGACCGCTTGGTAGCGCCACGCCGTCGATATAGACGCCGTTGCCCTTGGTCGTCGGGGTGTAGGTATCCTGCGACACGAAGGTGACCGTGCGCGGGATGGTATCGAACAGAACCGTGCCATCGGTGGTGTACAGCGCCATGTCGCCGTTTTCGCGATCGGCGGTGTTGACGCCGATGATCGACGAAATCTGCTTCAGCACCTTGTCGCGCTCATCGAGCGCGTCCGCCGGGTTGCCGCCGGTGGCGGTAGCGGTCTTGACGGCGGCGTTCGCCGTCTGGAACTGCGACAGCAGGGTGTTGAGCGAAGCGACCTGCGTGGCGATCGACTTGTCGGCGTCCTGGCGGACTGCCTGGACCGACTTCGAGGCGTTGTTGAGCGAATTCGCGACGTCCTGGGCGGCGGTGACCGCGCTCTGCGCCGCGATCGTGCTGCTCGGAGATGTCCGGAACGCCTGCAGTTTTTCCTGGAAGGTGGTGAGATAGCTGGCCGGCGACGATTCGTAATCGTTGCCGCCAAGGATCGACTTCAGGTCGGCCAGACCGCTGGCCAGCGTCTGCTGGCCGCTGTCCTGGGCGCTTGCCTTCAGCCACTGCCGCATCAGGGCATCTTCCTGTGCCCTGCTGATCTTGACGACCTGCGCCCCGTTCAGCGACGTGGAGATCGTCGCCTGACGGCGGACGTAATCGCTGTTGCTGGAGTTCGAGATATTGTTCGATACGACACTGCTCTGCGTGCCGGTATTGTTGAATATGCTCTGCGCGGTATTCAGTGCGGAAGTGAGCGACATGGCTTACCCGTACCCTACTTATCTCTTGAGGTTGACCAGGACGTCCATGATGTCGGACCCGGTCTGGAACACCTTGGAATTGGCGGTGTAGCTGCGCTGCGATTCGATCATCTCGGTCAGTTCACCGGCCAGATCGACGTTCGAGCTTTCGATCGCGCCCGACTGGATGGTGCCGAAACCGTTGGTCTGCGGGAAGCCGGTGACGGTAACGCCAGATGTGCCGTTGGCACTGTAGACGTTGCCGCTCATCAGCGTCAGGTTGTCAGGGCTGGCAACGGTTGCCAGCGGAATGCGGTAGAGCGCCTTGGAGGTGCCATCGGCGTACATGGCCGAAACGGTGCCGTCCTTGCCGATGGTAACGCTGTCGACCGGGCTTGCCGCCTGGCCGTTCGGCGTGCCCTTGCCGGCGAAATCGGATGCGAGCTGGGTGAAGCCCGTGAGATCCATGGCGATCGATCCAGTGGTGACCGGATCGGTGATCGTCAGCGAACCGCCGGTGACCAACTTGCCCGTCGCATCGAATTCCATCGTGCCGCTGCCGACTGCCGCGCTCGTATATGGGAAGGATGTGGAGCTGCCGCTGGCTGCATCGGCATGACGGTAAACCGCGACCTGCCATTCGCTGGCGGCACCGGTTGCCGGAGGCGGCGTGGTGACCGACGTTTTGGTGAAGTAGAAATCGTACTGGACCGTGTTGCCGAGCTTGTCATAGCCGACCATCGAGATCTGCTTGGTGTCGGCAGTCATCGGCGTGGTGTTGGACAGCGGCAAGTTGCCCGTCGCGATCGCCGCGCCGGAGTTCAGGTTGCCGGAGAAGGTACCGGTCGTGGAGGCGATCGCCGTCAGGCCCGACTGGGCGACGTTGACCGGAACGAGGCCGGAGAAGCCGTTGACGACGACGGCAGGCGCGCCGGAATCGTAGGAGTAGCCCATCAGCTTGAAGCCGGCGCCGTTGACCAGATTGCCCTCGTCATCGGTGGTGAAGTCACCGGCGCGCGTGAGCACCGGAACGCCGTCGGGGCTTTCGACGATGAAGAAGCCGTCGCCGGAGATTGCCAGGTCGTAGCCTGACGTCGTGTAAGAGATATCGCCCTGCGCCGAAACCGACTGGCGAACCGATGTCTGAACACCGCCCGAGTTGTAGTTGCCCGAGCTCGACGGCAGGACGAGCGACGAGAAGGCGGTCGATACCGACTTGTAGCCCGTCGTGTTTACGTTGGCGATGTTGTCCGCGACCGTGCTGAGGCGGTTTGCCTGCGCGTTCATGCCGGACACTGCCGTCTTCATGCTGCCGAAAATGCTCATCTGAAAACCTCGATTCCCTTGGTAGGCCTGAGAGTATTTGGTGGGCCTTGCGTGAAGCTGTCTGGCTTTGAAAAGCTGCCCGGAAATGGTGGGCTAGGCAGCTTTCTTTATTGGCGCTCTAAAAAAGCTATTCCCAATCAATGCAGTAGCCGAGGAAGCGCTTGGAATCGACCGGATCGACGCCGAGCTGCTTGCGCAGTTTCTTGCGCAGCTTGGAGATATGGCTTTCGACCACGTTCTCTTCGACTTCCTCATCGAAGATGCCGTAGATTGCGTTGAAGATCTGGGTCTTGGTGACGCGGCGACCGCGATTGGCGATCAGGTATTCCAGGATGCGACGTTCGCGACGCGGAAGCGCGAAGACGACGCCGTTGATCTCGGGATCGCGGCCATCGGAGAAAACGCGAATCGCGCCGACATCGGTGTGGCTGGAGATTGCCTTGAGGCGACGACGGATCGCAGCCGCTCTTGCGAGGATTTCGCGGGGATGAACAGGCTTGCGCACGACGTCGTCGACGCCGCAATCAAAAAGTGCAAGCGTGTTTTCCAGTGAATGCTGATCGCTGACCGCAATCACCGGCGCCATGCTGCGATCACGAATCGCACGCGGGAGCTCGAATGTGTGCTGCCCCTGTCCGATCAGGAACGCTTCAACCGCTGCAATATCCGACTCTGCAGCTGTCTGTACCCATTCACCAAATTCGCTTGGATCAAATCCGGTCGAAGGAATGCCTTCTCGACCAAAAAGGGAAGTGTAACCATCCTTCACGAGCTCACGCTCATCAACCACTACGATCATTCGTCCGCCTCCGAATCACTTGTGGCACATCGATGACCTATGGGTACGAATCGCACGATTCTGGGACAAGCTGTAGGAACTCACAGGCAGAAATTAATAGTTGATTAAGATCTTGGTCCCGATTTGCTCTACATTTAGTGGGTAAGGGAAATTGTGCACACAAACTTTTCGTGGAAAAGTTAACACATCGTAAAATGTGACTTGCCTGACCATATTGAGACAGGTTTCCGCCACATTATGACACATTTCCGATTTGTTCTATTTCTGCTATCTTTGCGCGAAGTGCTATTGGCAGAAATTGCTCGCATTCGGAGTCCACTTGCCATAGCCCGTGGCGACCAGATTCGAGATCACGCGACACACATACTGCTTTTGTGCCGGGTCGTTGTTGGGGCCGGCGTGATAGCGTGCGACCGCCATGGTCCAGGTCTCGTGCCGGTCGTGCAGATTGCGGAGGAATTTTGCCGCGTATTCGACGTTGCGACGCGGATCGAACATGTCTTCCAGGGTCGCGAAATTCTCACCATGGTAGTACTGGTTGATCTGCATGCAGCCGATATCGATCAGCTTCGCACCTGATCGATGCGCCGCATCGAACTGTTTCAGAGCGTCGCGCTCCGATGGCGGGAAGAAGGGCTTGCCCTCGATGTTCAGCGCATACGGATAGAGCGAGCCCTTGCGTCCGGTTTCGGTCAGCCCGACGGAATAAAGGATGCCTTCGGGGATGCCGTACTTCAGCGCCGCGGACTGGATCTCCTGCTCGCAGGCGCCGCTCGAAGACGCGGCGGCCTCAGAGATAGACGTCGCCAGTGCCACCGCTGTCAGAGGTGCCAGGAGCCACGCCCGCGTTATCGCTTTCACCCACATTGCTGAAGCCTCCGGCGGTACGCTGACCTGTTTGATTCTGGCGCTCGCGCGCTTCGCCGCCCTGGCCTTGGGCAAAGCTTTGCTGCGAATTGTCCTGGGCGCCCGACTGGCTGCCGGCATCCGTGTTCGGGGTCGGCGCCATACTGATCGTTACCCCGTCTACGGCATAGCCCTGACTGCGCAGAGATTCCAGCATCTTGCCGTGGTCTTCGCGCAGCTGCCTGTAGGCGGCGGCGCTCTCGACTTTCAGGTCGACGTTCAAGGCATCACCCTGAAGCCGCAGCGTCGCTGTGACGAGGCCAAGGTCGATCGGATTCATCTGGATCTTGAGTGTATTGACGACCTTGCCGGTGCTGCTCAGCTCGGCTGCGTTCGAAAGCGACGAACTGGCCTGCATGGCATGCGCCCATTCGCTGTCGCCGGACAGCGCCGCCGTAACGGCTGCGGAATTGGTGTTCTGCGCGAGGCCGATATAGCGCCTGGAATCGACGACCGTGACGGTCTCGACGTTCCTGCCGGTTTCCGTCGCGTCCTTCTCATTGCCGATATGCATCTCCATCGAGACGTTGCGATTGTCGGCACGCGTGAGGCGGAAGGTCTGGCCCTCGGTGCCTTCTGTGGCCTTAGTACCAGGCACGTCGCTGTCTGCGGAAGACGTCGTGACAGCCAGGGCGCCGGTGACGTCGGCAACGGCGTCATCCTTGGACTTGGTCTTGCCTGACGATTTGTCCTTGCTGTCCGTCGGCGCGGCTTCGACAGTCTTCTGGCCGACAAGAACAGCAGCCACGGAAACACCATCGACCGGAACCTGCTCGAGCAGGCTCAGGGCGTCGGAAACGGCGGTATCATCTGAGGTCGCCGGCTTTGCTTCCGACTTCCCCGTTTTCACCGTCTTGTCGGTCTTGGTCGCGTGTGGACCGACCTCGTCGTCGGCCTTGGCGTCTTCGGCAAGGGTCGCGTCGTCGGCCGTCTTGCGGATCGACTTGACGTCGACGCGCGGCGTCTTCTGCGCGGTTTTGTCGGTGCCGGTTGCCGTGCCATCAGATTGCGCCTGCGCCACCAGTGACGTGTCGCTGACGTCAATGACGGCTTTCGGCGTCGGTCGACGCGGAGCTTCGCCGACCGCGTCGTTTCCGTCGCCGGTGGTGCTTGTCGGCTGTTGGGCGTCGCTGTTGACGGCTGTCTGCTTGTTGCTATCGGCGCCGCTGCTGGTCTTGTTCAAGACGTCCGAGAAGCCACCACCGCCATTCGCATCGGTGCCCTTGCCGCCTTGACGGCCGGATTTTACCGAGGCGGCGGCGTCAGCAGGAGATGCCCCTGTCGAAACACTGATATCCATCATATCAATTGCTTTCTTTGTTCAAAAGGCCGTCAATCTCATCCAGCTGCGACCGACTTGACGTGACAAATGAGCTAAATGCGGGATCAGGTTCGATTTGTCCGGCTGCGTCGGATATCGACGATTGCGCCGCTTCCCCAACAACCGGCCCGGGTACAGCATCGGGTGCTGCGCCCTCCCCCACCGCGCTCCCAGCGGCTGCGTGTTCAGACGTGATTTCTTGCCCCGAAGAATTAGGGGCGGAGGCTTGCGTCAGGCTTGCAGCGTCAGGTTGCCGAAGAACCTGCTCGGCAACGGACCGTGCCGCGGCCCGCAAGAGCTGGTCGCGCGGCGACAGTTCCTTGTCGGAAATCGTCGAGATGTCGCGTGCGGCGGTGTCGATCTTGTCGGTCGGGATCGCCGCCATGCCACCATAGAAATCGGCAAGCGCGCCGAATGCGTTCTTTGAATCACCCGATAGCATCTGCGCGCGTCCGGCCGCCATACGTGCAAGTTCGCCCTTGCCGGCGATGGCTGCGGCGCGTGCGATGCGCAGATAGATCTCGCGTTGACGCGCCTCGTCCATGAAGGAGAGAATGTCGATCACATCCTGAGGTTTGACCTGATGGTCGTGCTCGACCAACAGCCTGACGAAGATGTCGGCAAACTGGCTGGCATAGGGCGAGTGCAGGAAGCGACGAACATAGCGCTGCGAATATTCCAATCCCTTGTCGACCATGCCCTTGTCGAGGCAGATGGCGACGGAGCGACGGAGTGCGGCTTCCTCGATGATCGTGCCGGGGGCGTTGAGCCGGGCGATATCATAGAGTTTCAGCGCGTCTTCGGGGCTCTTGGCGATGGTGACGTTGCCGCCGACCAGCGCCAGGTAAGGACCGATCTTCTTGTCCTTGTATTCCTCGGCGGTCTCGACCAGCGTCTTGGCGACAAGCAGGCCCTTGCCGCTCAGATATTTGCGCAGGATATCGGTGACGCGGTTGTCGAAATAGCCGTTGACGTCGCGGGCGACCAGATATTCCAGCGTCTGCGGATTGCCGCCGCTCATCGCGTAGATCAGCGCCGCGTCGACGTTGCGATCGTCATCGAAGACAGCAGGATTGACGGCGCGCAGGCGGGTGTCGATCGTGCCGAGCATGAAGCGCTGCATCTCGGTGGCGGAGTGATCGCCAAGCACCACTGAGTCCTGCACGAATTGCAGCGAGCGCAGCATCTTGTAGGGCACGGTATCTGCGGAATCATCGGCCGGCATCACCGTCGGCGCTGCGGCCTCGCCATGGTCCGCTGCCGGGTCGCCACGGCCGGCGGCTGGCGTTGCATCTTCGGCATGCGCCGGCGCTTCGGCATGGCCTCCTGCCGCCGGTGCTTCGGTCTCTCCATGCGCGGCAGCGGGTGCCGCCTCTTCCGCGCGCAGGGCTGCAGGAGCCGCGAGCGCGAGGCTGAGAAAGAGAGGCAGAAGATGCCGGTGCTGCCGACGTGCCATCGTTTACCCCTGATCCGCCTGAACGAGGATCTCGATGCGCCGGTTGGACGCATTGAACGGATCGGTGGCGTCCTTGAGCTTGCGATCGGCAAAGCCCGAGACCTGCGACACGCGCTTCTCGTCGAGCCCACCGCGCATCATCATGAAATAGGCCGCCTGGGCGCGATCCATGGACAGACGCCAGTTCTCGTTTTCGCCCTTGTACTGACGACCATCTGTATGACCGCGAATGACCACGGCGCCAGGCTTGTCCTTCAGGACAGCACCGATCTTCTGCATGGCAAGGACCATCTCCTTGCGCGGCACGGCGGAGCCGACGTTGAACATGGAATCGTCGCCCTGATCGGAGATGCTGACGAGAAGCCCACCCTCGGCCGGCGTCACGGTCAGGCCTTCGGCCAGCTTGCCGGCGACGCCGCCGATCTGCTTGGCGATTTCCTGCTGCAGATCCTTGGCCTGCTGTTGCTCCTCGACGGCCTTTTCGGCTTCAGTCTTGCTTTCCGGCGCTACGCCGTCCTTGTCGGCCGCCTTGTCGCTGGTCTTGTCTAACTCCTGATCCGGCTTCGTCTCTTCCGGCTTGGGCGCCGCCTGTTCCAGCTTGGCCTGTTCTGTGGCCTTGGCCAGTTCGATCGCTTCCTTGGCGGGGTCGTCCGGCTGCGTCTTGTCGGCGCGCGTGACTTCCACCTGCTTGGTCCAGAAATCGGGATCGAACGGATCGCGGTATGCTTCGCCGCCATCGGCGCCGGTCGCCGGGCCGGAATCGGCCGCGCCGCCCTCGCCCTTGGCGCTGACATTGGCCTGCTGGCCGACTTCCTGGGCGATCTCAGCGAGAACGGAATACGGGTTTTCGAAGAAGTCAGCTTCGGAGTAGTTCTTCTGGTCGCCCGAGGTGGAGGTCTCATCCTCACCGCTGGCCGCCGAGGCGCCTTGGTTCGGCTGGTCTTCCTTCTCTTTCGACTTTTCCGCCTTCTCCTCACCGTCGGCCTGATCGACGGGCTTCTTCAGCCCCTTTTCGGTCGGCTTCTCGTCGGAGAGCTTGATCGGGTTGAAATAGGTGGCGACCGAGGCCTTGGTCTCCTCGTTTGCAGCGTTGACCAGCCACATGACAAGGAAGAACGCCATCAGCGCGGTCATGAAGTCGGCATAGGCAATCTTCCAGGCGCCGCCATGCGCACCATCGTGATCGCCACCACCATGTCGCTTGATGATGATGATCTCGTTCTTGCCGTGATGATGGTTTTCGCTGTCACTCATTCCAGAACTTTCTTCAGGCCAGCCGCCCAGGCCGACATGCGCGTTACGAGCACGGATTCGCCAAACTCGACAGTCAGATCAATGTCAGCGGTTTCCTGGTGACGCAGAAGGCTCGCCTTTTCACCCAGTTCGCGTTTTACAATCTCGAAAAGCGACGTCGGTCCCTTGACCGTAATCGTACCGGCTTCGCCTTCGAGAAAGGCCTCGCGCAGCGCGGCGGCCAAATCCACGGCAGCCTTTTGCGACAGCGTTTCCGTCAGCACCGGCGCAAGCACCTCGGCCACCGTTGCACTCACAAGTTCGGCGACTTCGTTGGAAATCGCCGTGAGCCGGGCGGCAACCAGAGTTGCTATCTCGGCTTCGTATCGGCTCTTCAGTTCCTCGATCTCGCGCTGATGGACAACCGCGACCGTCTGCGCTTCGACCTCGTATTTTTCCGTCAACTCCACCGTTGCCTTGGCTCGTGCCTCGGCGCCAGCGTCGCGGCGGGCCGCCTCGACATCGACCACTGGCTCGGGCGCAACATCGGCGAAGCCCCCGAAGTCCTCCGAGAAATCGATTTCCTCTGAGGCGACCGGAGGCGCCATGACGACGGGCTCACCGAAGTCCTTCAGATAGCGAGACAGAAGTGCACTCACTCAAACCACCTCGTATCTGCAGAAGCCCGCGACATGCCATGCCCCATATTGCACCGAACAATTCTTCCGACGCGATCGGAGACCGCGCCCTTGTGCCTTGACCGTAGGAGGCCAAACTTGTGCGAAGATGAAGGGCGTCGGCAAAACGGCGCGCGAACGACGACCGTTCGATCACTGCAGCAGAATCAGCACCTTGCTGGCGGCCGTGTTGAGAATGGAGATCGCCTGCACGCCCATCTTCTGCTGCGTGGCCAGAGCGGTCTGACGCACCGAGGCTTCATCCATGTCGGTGTCGACAAGTGCGCCGACGTTCTTGTCAATCAGATCAGACATGTTGGCGGTGTAGGCGACGCGGTCGTCGATGCGCGCACTCATGGTGCCAAGGCCGGCGGCCGTCGTCGTCAGCTGCGACAGAAGCGAGTCGACGACGGACAGCATGTCGGCCACCTCCTCGGACGTGGTGTTGCTGTCGAGCTTGATCTCGCTACCAGCCGCACCTGTCGTCGAACCGGTGTCCAGCAGATAATAGTTGCGCGCGGCCGTCGAGCCGGTGGAGTTCAACGTGCTGGCGTCGACGGCCTTGGTCAGCAAGCCACGGCTGGCGTCGTTCATATCGATCATAACAGTCTGCGATGCCGGGAAGGTGATAGTCTGCGCCTGATATTCGCCGCTCGCGCCACGCGTAAAGCCGCCGATCACCGAGCGGGACGTCGGAAGTGTCGTGTCGTAGTTAAGCAACCAGTTCTCGCCGGCAATGCTGGTCGACTGGACTGACGTTTGCATCTGCTGCTTCAGCTGGCTCAGCGTCGTGTTGAGCTTGTCCTTGTCGACACCCTCTTCCGTCGCGCTGACGAGCGTCGCGCGGACCTGGCCGAGCTGATCGATCAGGCTGTCCATGGCGGTATAGGCGGTATCGACCTTCGACGCACCGACGCCGAGCGCGTCGTGAATGTTCTGAAGCGAGCTGCTGTCGGATCTCAGAACGCTTGCGAAGGACCAGTAGGTCGCATCATCTGCCGCCGTTTCGACACGATAGCCTGACGACACCTGCTGCTGTGTCGTCTCGACGTCCTTGTTGATGATACGCAATGCTGCAAGCGCATTGACCTGTCCAGAACTGGTGATTTTGTAGGTCATTTTCGGGCTCTGAGGTAGAGGAAAGGATAGACCGGACCGCCGGCAGCGACTGATGTGGCCTCATGCCCCCGGCTGGTTCCCCCCGCCGGCTTGTCGCTAAAACAAATCAATTCTTAAGCGAAGGTAGCCAAGCCATACATCTTGCGCAAGTGGCGCCAACACGGCTCCGCAAGCCTCGCGCAACCTTGATTCTCTTATCAAAAACAAAGAGAAAGCCGCATATAGACATGCGGCTTTCCAGGCGCTTCAGCTCATATTCAATGCCAGGAGATCGCTCTTGGCGCGCTTAGTTCTGGAACAGCGTCAGGACGTTCTGAGCGCTCGAATTCGCAATCGACAGCGACTGGATCGCCAGCTGCTGCTGGGTCTGCAGCGCCGTCAGCTTGCTCGACTCTTCTTCCATGTTGGCGTCAACCAGACGGCCGACGCCCGAGTCGATCGAATCACTGAGATCGGAAACGAAGCTGTCCTGCAGGTCGATGCGGGTGGAGATCGATCCCAGCTGCGAAGCCGCCTTGGTCAGCGCACTCAGGCCGGCCTCGACACCGGTCAATGTGGCATTCAGATCTTCGACGCTGAACTCCGAGATGTCCATGCTGTAGATCGAGCCGTATGTGCCGTTCGGCGTGCCGATGATGCCGGTCTCGGTATCGATCGCGCCCGATCCGTCCATGCCGAAAAGCACGTTGCCGGTGGAGCTGTCGTCGAGTTCGTAGTCGGTCGTCTGCACCGAGACTTCGCCATTTGCGCCGCGCACGAACGAGGACACGACGCTTTTCGTGCCGTTGCCGGCGACCCAGTTTTCGCCGGAAAAGGACGCGGACTGAGCGACGCTCAGGAGCTGCTTCTGCAACTGGCTGATTTCGTTCTGGATCTTGGTCTTGTCGACACCATTCTCGGTGGCTGCAACGATCTTTGCCTTGATCTCGCTAACGATGTCGATCGCGTTGTCCATTGCGGAATAGGCGGTATCGACCTTTGCGGCGCCCAGACCCAACGCGTCGGAGACGGCAGAAAGTGCCTGGTTGTCGGAACGCATGGTGGTGGCGATCGACCAGTAGGCGGCATTGTCCTTGGCTTCGGCAACCCTGTAGCCAGAGGAGACGTTGGCCTGTGTCGTCTCCAGGCTGTTGTTGATGCTGCGGAGAGTCTGGAGTGCGGACATCGCCGCGACGTTGGTCAATATGCTTGTCATGAAAAGAGCGCCCCTTGTGGCAAACTTCGAAAAGGGACATCCCGGTCTACCGCCGGGAACGGTTCATCAGCCTCATGCCTGCTAACCGCTTCTTAAGCTTGGTTAACATACCGTTTAATGATCGCCAGAAAACATGAGTTTGGTTAACGAATCGTTAACAGCCACAAAAAAGCCGCGCTCCCGAGAGCGCGGCTTCCAAATAACCACCGCCGGTACCGGCGGGCTATTCCTTTGATGACGCCTGGTGGCGCCGCTATTCTTAACGGAACAGCGTGAGGATGTTCTGCGAAGAGGAGTTCGCGATCGACAGCGACTGGACAGCAAGCTGCTGCTGGGTCTGAAGCGCCGAAAGCTTGCTGGATTCTTCTTCCATGTCGGCATCGACGAGGCGGCCGACGCCGGCGTCGATCGAGTCGCTGAGCTTCGAAACGAAGTCCGTCTGGAGTTCGATACCCGTCTGCAGCGAGCCGAGCTTGGAGCCGAGTGCGGTCATTGCCGACAGTGCCGTTTCCGTATCGGTGATGAGCTGATCGACGTCACCCTTGGTGCTTGTCGAGCTGATCGCCATTTCGGTGATGGAAGCACCGGAAACAGCACCAGCGGCGTCAAGGATACCACCTGCAGCGCCGTCGTACAGCAGGTCTGCTGCTTCTGCATTGTAGCCGGAGGTGCTGACGCTGACGCCACCCGCTGTGCGGACGAACGACGACACGACAGACATGGTGTCGCCGATCGAGGCCGATACCCAGTTTTCGCCGTTGAACGAAGCCGAGGAGGAAATGCTTGTCAGCTGCTTCTGAAGCTGGGTGATTTCGTCCTGAATCTTTTCCTTGTCGACGCCGTCTTCGGTTGCGGCGACGAGCTTTGCCTTGATCTCGGTGACAACGTCGATCGAGCTTTCGACAGCGGTATAAGCCGTGTCAACCTTGGCTGCGCCCATGCCCAGAGCGTCGGAGACGGCCGAGAGAGCGCTGTTGTCCGACTTCATGGTCGTGGCGATTGCCCAGTACGCGGCGTTGTCCGATGCCTGTTCGACGCGGAGGCCCGACGACACGGCGTTCTGCGTGTCCGAAAGGCTGTTGTTTACGCTGCGGAGCGTCTGGAGCGCAGCCATTGCGGAGTTGTTCGTAAGAATGCTGGTCATATAAATGGCCCCTTTTCGGCGAGTTTTGTACGAAGGGACATTCCGGATTATTACCGGAAACGGCGGTCAGCTTCATGCCTGTTAACCGCGCCTTGCGCCGATCAACTCACCGTTTCGATGAGCCCATATGATCCCAACATGGTTAAGAAAGACTGAACTGGTGAATAAAGAATTTAAGAAATACCCGTGACTTAGCCATCAGAGACCCAACTTCCGCCAAAACGAATTGCGGCCGGGGAATACCCGGCCGCAAAGACTTCAGATTTTGTAGGCGATCGCCCGCTACTAGCGGAAGAGCGACAGGATGTTCGACGAAGAGGAGTTCGCGATCGACAGCGACTGGATCGCCAGCTGCTGCTGGGTCTGGAGTGCCGATAGCTTGCTGGATTCTTCTTCCATGTCGGCATCGACGAGGCGGCCGACGCCAGCGTCGATCGAGTCGCTGAGCTTCGAAACGAAGTCCGTCTGGAGTTCGATACCCGTCTGCAGCGAGCCGAGCTTGGAGCCGAGTGCGGTCATTGCCGACAGTGCCGTTTCCGTGTCCGTGATGAGCTGGTCGATATCACCCTTGGTGCTTGTCGAGCTGATCGACATTTCGGTGATCGACTCGCCGGAGACAGCGCCCACGCCGTCAAGGATGCCGGTGCCGGCGTCGGTGTAGAGCAGATCGGTTGCGTCTGCATTGTAGCCGGAGGTGCTGACGCTGACGCCACCCGCTGTGCGGATGAACGACGACACGACAGACATGGTGTCGCCGACAGAGGCCGATACCCAGTTTTCGCCGTTGAACGAAGCAGAGGAGGAAATGCTTGTCAGCTGCTTCTGCAGCTGCGTGATTTCGTCCTGGATCTTGTCCTTGTCAACGCCGTCTTCCGTTGCGGCGACGAGCTTTGCCTTGATCTCGGTGACAACGTCGATCGAGCTTTCGACAGCGGTATAAGCCGTGTCAACCTTGGCTGAACCCATGCCGAGAGCGTCGGAGACGGCCGAGAGAGCGCTGTTGTCCGACTTCATGGTCGTGGCGATTGCCCAGTAAGCAGCGTTGTCAGATGCCTGGCCAACCTTCAGACCAGACGAAACGGCGTCCTGGGTCTTGGAGAGGTTGTTGTTCACGCTACGCAGCGTCTGGAGCGCCGCCATTGCGGAACTGTTGGTGTTAATGCTTGTCATATTACGTCCCCGAAATTCGATACCATGGAGGACATTACCGGACTTACTACCGGCAATGACGGTTCGGCTTCATGCCACTTGGTCATTCTGCATTGAGACCAAACCCGTCATGTCGAGAATGAATTTCGCAGCAAAACCTTGAGGACTGATTAATGAGCAATTTTAGTTTTTCGAACAAATACAGATGGTTAACCGAATATTAATGTCTCGATCCCTGATTGCTACGTCCTGCCCGTTTAACCCTTACTTCCTGCCTCGGGCAAGCTTCGCCTGCCATGATCATGTCCTATGACATCAGTCGGTCCTTCGCGAGCAGAAGGGTCGAGCGTGTTGTTCGCATCTAAAAAACTGAACGAGGGTTGTCCGTGAATCGCATGGTTTCGTTTTCCGCAGCATCAAAAGATTTTCAAAGCGGGAACTATGTCAGGTCCCTAGAGACGCTGAACACGCTTCTCGAGACGCAGCAGGACGCCAAGACCTATGCGCTCTTGGGCAGGACCCTCGCGCAGCTGGGCATGAAGGCCGATGCTGCGATGGCTTATTCGCTGGCCGGCGACAAGGCCGGTGAAAGCGGTGCCGAATTTTCCCGCAAGGCTGCCATCCTTCACTTCGAAGTGGGCAACGAGGACAATGCACTCAGGCTCGGCCTGCGGCACATGATGAACCAAAGCCTGGACGCGGAAATTGCCTACGTCCTCGGATCAATCTACCTCAAGCGCAACCAGCACGACCTGCTGACGCCTTTTATCAAGGTGCTGGCCGAAAGCAGCAACATGGATCACACCATGCTTGCCGTGCGAATGCTGCGAAACAATCCGTCGGACCAGTCTCAGGCATTCCTGACGCGCAGTCTTTTCAAACGATTTCCGAAGCTTATTCAGTTTCGTCTGCTCTACCTGGTGTTTAGTCGCGACGTTTGCGACCTCAACGCCGTCACCCTTCACAAGCCCGTCGTCGATGGGCTCCTGGAGAAGGGAGAGACCGCGTTCCTGAAGTACGAGACGGAATTCTATAATCTGCAGTGGAACGGCGACGAGGCGCTCAATCGCCGCGCCGGAAGCCTGAATACGCTCACACAGGAGCAAGTCGACAAACGCCGCGCGGTACCGCATCAATGGTCGGAGAAGATCCGTATCGGATATCTGTCGAGCGACTTCTTCGAGCATCATGCGACGATGAAGCTGATCGGACGGGTGCTGGAGCTTCATGACAGCAGCCGTTTCGACGTGACGCTGTATTGTCATACCAATCCGAAGAACCTCGCCACAAACACGTTCGACCGCAGCCGCTGGGGTCGGATCGTCGAGTTGGAAGGGGTTTCAGACGCCGAGGCTGCCGCCAAGATGCGGCAGGACGGCATCGACATCCTCGTGGACCTCAAGGGCCCGACGTTCGAGACGCGCTACCAGATCCTCAATCACGGCGGTGCGCCTGTCCAGATGTCCTGGATCGGATACCCCGGCAGCACCCGCAATACCGATCTGGACTACGTTATCGGAGACCGGTTCGTTCTGCCCGATACGTCAAAGCCGAACTATCATGAGAAGTTCGTTCATCTGCCGGATACCTACCAGCCGAACGATCCGGTGGGTCGGCCGAAGCCGGAACCGGTTACCCGCGCGCAGTACGGCCTGCCGGACGACAAGTTCGTCTTCGCGTCGTTCAACGCCGGGCGCAAGATCACGCCCGAGGCTGTCGACGTCTGGTGCAATATCCTGCGCCGGGCTCCTGACAGCGTTCTGTGGATGCTCGCCGCATCGAAGGCGAGCGAGGCGAACCTTCGGGAATATTTCAAGAAGCAAGGCATCCCCACGAAGCGCGTGGTCTTCTGCTCACACGCCGATTATCAGCGGCACATCGACCGCCAGCAGGCCGCCGATCTGGCGCTGGATACCTGGCCCTATAACGGTCACACCACGACCTCCGAGCAGCTCTGGGGCGGCTTGCCCGTACTGACGCTCAAGGGTACTAACTTCGCCTCGCGCGTCAGCGAGAGCCTGCTCAACGCGCTCGGGCTGCCGGAACTGGTTGCCGCGGACGTGCAGGCCTATGAAGACATGGCCGTCGCCCTCTATAACGACCGGGACCGCGTCACCGCCTTCAAGCAGACGATCGCAGACAACAGGCTGATCAAGCCGCTGTTCGACGCCGAACGGTTCTGCCGACACCTTGAGACGGCCTATGAGCTGGCCGTCGAGCGCGCCAAGCAGGGTCTGGCGCCCGATCACTTCGCGGTGCCGGCGCTTCCCGAGCGGACCGCGCCGTTCGCGACAGCAGCCTTCTGACGGGGCACACGCCGTTCACATGAAGACAAAGAAGCCGGCGATCACACGATCGCCGGCTTCTTTGTTTGATGAGATCGTCCGGTCGTTTCTGGGACGCGAACGTTTTAGTGGAACGAGCGTACGAGACTGCCGACGAGCAAATTCCAGCCGTCGATCAGCACGAAGAAAAGGATCTTGAACGGCAGGGAGATCGATGTCGGCGGCAGCATCATCATGCCCATGGCCATGGTGATGGTCGCAACGATCAGGTCGATGACCAGGAAGGGCAGAACCACAAGGAAGCCGATTTCGAAACCGCGCCGGATTTCCGAGATCATGAAGGCCGGGACGAGGACGCGATAGTCGATCGTCTGGCTGGTATCGATGGTCTGGCCGCGTTCACGCGCCAGATCGACGAACAGCGCCAGATCCTTCTCGCGGGTATTGCGGGTCATGAAGGTGCGGAACGGTTCGGCGATGCGCTCGACGGCCTGCTGCTCGTTGATCTGATTGGACAGCAACGGCTGGACGCCGGTCTGCCAGGCCTGATCGAAGGTCGGCTGCATGACGTAGAAGGTCATGAACAGCGACAGCGACAGCAGGATCATGTTCGAGGGGGTCGATGCGAGGCCGAGGCCCGTTCGCAGGATCGAAAAGGCGATGACGAAGCGCGGAAAGCTGGTCACCATGATGAGGATGCCAGGCGCGACGGAAAGGACGGTCAGAAGGCCGAAGGTTCGGATGATCCACGCTGCAACCGAACCGTCTACCGGCAGGTTCAACAGATTCGATGGGAGCTGCTGCGCATGCGCCAGCTCCGGGACCGCCATCATGGCAGCCAAGATCACGAGGAATCGAATCATTCGATGACGAAGGTCCTGAACATGATCTTCGATACGCGTCCCTGCGCACGAAGGTCAACACGCTCCTGGATGTCATCCCTAAGATATTCGAAGCCGCGCGGACCCTCGATCTGCTGCAGCGAAACCGTTCTGATGTAGGACAGGATATCCTGGTGGATGTCCTCCGACAGTTTTACATCCGGCGGCCCATTGAAAAGCAGGGCGACTTCAAGACGAACCCAGTTTTCCGACGGGTAGGCAAGATTCGAGGTGATCGGCTCGAGCTGGACGACATTGTTGGCTTCCGTCGAGATCTTCGGCAGCCCGGCCTCGCCTTCCTTCTTCTGCTCGGCGGCGCCCGCGGCCTCTTTGGCCTGCTCTTCCTGCTGCGCGCCCTTGATGTTCGGCGCGATCATGCCGCCAACGACCCAGCCGCCGCCGCCGCCAAGCAGCGTCAGGACGGCAAGGCCGATGATCGTCATCATCATCGCCGACTTCTTCTTCGGCTGGCCTTCGGTACCTTCGGAATCCGCCATCGTGTCAAACCTTAGAGTGGCGAGAGCAGGTCGACGGCCTGCTGGCCGCGCGGGGGCTGCTGCACTTCCATCAGACGGCCGCGGCCGCCGTAGGAGATGCGGGCTTCGGCGATCTTTTCGTAGGAAATCTGGTTCTCGGCGGTAACATCCTGCGGACGCACAATACCGGCGACGTTCAGGATGCGGAGCTCCTGGTTCAGGCGTACTTCCTGTGAACCGCTGACAACAAGGTTACCGTTCTCCAGGATGCCGGTAACGACCGCAGCGACCATCAGGGTCAACTTGTCGGTGCGCTCGATTTTGCCCTTGCCGTCGGTGCTGGTGTCGGAACCATAGGTCACGTCGGTTTTCGAGGATGGGTTCCAGCCGAGGAGGTTGGCTTCGGCGTCCCAGTTCAGACCGCTGCTGTTGGTGCGGCTGCGGTTGGTGTTGTTCTCGAACGAACCCTTGTCGTTGATCGAGATGTTGACGGTCAGGATATCGCCGACGTTGAGCGCGCGTGCGTCCTTGAACAGAGCCGCTTGCGAATCACTCCACAGCGAATAGCCCTGCGCGACCTGTCGCGGCTGCTTGGGATACATCGACATCTGCTGTGTCTGGCCATAGGCAAGACCGCTGCCGATCGGGCTCATGGCCGGCGCACGGCCGATTTCGTTGATCGCCTGCGGAGACTGGCAGCCGGCCAGAATGGCTACGGCGGCGATCGCGGCCGGGAGACGCTTGTTCATGATGGGTCCTTCGACGTATTGGGATCGGACGCGCTGGCGATGATGTTGGCGATGACCGCCGCCTTTTGAGGATCCATCTCGTTCAGGATCAAGCTCGACTGCGACGCGTTCAGCCGCATGATGACGGCAGCGGCGACTTCGATCTTGACCTGTTGCAGCTGCTGCGCGGCGGCGTCCGGCTTCATTTTCTTGTAGATATCGGTGAGGTTGGCTTCCGCCTGCTTCAGGAAGTCGTCGCGGCGCTTCAGCCAATCCTGATATTCATCGCGGCGCTTCTGCATCTCGGCGACGCGGCTGTCGACATCCGCGCGCAACTTCTCCAGCTCCTGCTTCTGCAGGAGGTAGCGCTGATCGCGCGCGGGTTCGGCGATGTTGCTGCAGAACTGCTTGATTTCCTCTTCCGAGGTCAGATCACCGCCAGCGGCGGTGCGGGCCTCCTGCGCGAAGGCGCCGGGGATTGTCAGCATCACGACGGCTGCTGCCGGCAGGGCCAGGCGCTTGACCAGTTCTGCAACGGTCATGTCAGCGAAAGAAAATCTGATCATTGCAGAACGAGCTCCGCTTGCAGTGCGCCGGCCGACTTGATTCCCTGGAGAATGGCGATGATGCCGTCGGGCTTGACGCCGATGTTGTTGAGACCGGCCACCAGTGTTTTCAGGTCGGGTCCGTCGATCAGCGCAACATTCCCACCAGTTTTCTGCGCGGTGATATCGGTCTGCGGCTGGACGGCGGTGACGCCGCGCGAGAAGGGCTCGGGCTGGATGACCTGCGGCGTCTCGTTGACCTGAACGGTCAGCGTGCCGTAGCTGACGGCGACCGGAGACACGCGCACGTCGGCGCCAATGACGATGGTGCCCGTCCGCTCGTTGATGACGACCTTGGCGGGCGTATCCGTCTCGACCGCGAGATTCTCGATATCGGCCATCAGGCGCGTAAGATCGGCTTCCCGGGGCTTCTGGACGATAACTTCCTGCGCATCCTTGGGCTCGGCAACCGGGCCGCCGAAGCGAACGCGGGCATAACCGTTGACGACATCGGCGATGCGCACGGCGGTCGAGAAGTCGGGATTGCGCAGCTGCAGGACGAGGTTGATGGAATCCTTGAAGCGCGAGGGGAGTTCGCGTTCGATGATCGCACCGCCGGGCACGCGGCCGGCGGTGGTGACGCCTTCGGTCACGGACGAGGCCTGACCCTGGGCCGTGAAGCCGGAGACGACAACGGACCCCTGGGCGACGGCATAGATCTGGCCGTCGGCGCCGGAGAGCGAGGTCATGACCAGCGTGCCGCCGCGCAGCGAGGTGGCATCGCCGAGCGAACTGACGTTGACGTCGAGGCGGCTGCCGGGGCTGGCGAATGGCGGCAGGTTGGCGGTGACCATGACGGCCGCCGTATTCTTGGCGTTGGACTGGCCGCCCTGCGTGGAGATACCGAGGTTCTGCAGCATGGCGCGCATGGACTGCTCGGTGAACGGCGACGAACGGAAGCCGTCGCCGGTCGCCTGCAGGCCGACGATCAGGCCGTAGCCGATCAGCTGGTTGTCGCGGCCCGCCTGCAGCGAGGCGATGTCCTTGATGCGCGAACTCATGGCGGCAGCGGGTGCTACAGCCACAAAATTCGGCGCCAGCAGCACGAGCGCGAGGAGGAGACGAGAGATGATCTTCATTTCGAGGCCACGTGTATTGTGCCGTCGGCGAGCACGGTGCCGCTGACAATAACGCCGGAGTCCATGTTGCGGACGCGGATGAGCTGACCCGTCATACCATCTTCCAGCGGTGAGCCTGCGGCCGAAATGGCCATAGAGCCGAGCTTGAAGACGAGACGAATGTTGGAGCCGCGCGTCACCGTATAGGGATCGCGCAGCGCCGATACGGAGATGGTGCGCCCCGGAAGCAGGGTGCGCTTGGAGATCCGGCCGTTCACCTCGTCGATGGACTTGGCATAATCGCCTGCCAGGTTCGGGTTGGTGACCTCGACCTCCTGCAATTGGCCGCCGGAGATGGTTTCGCCGGGATAGATGGTTGTCGTCGGGACGACGGCATAGCCCATGGCGGTCGCGGCATGCGCAGCCGGTGCTGCGAGCGCGACGGCTGCAACGATGGCGGCTCTTGCCCAGCGGCGAAGGCTTTCTATCCGGCAAAACATCATGTTTCGGCCCTTCCCTGTTACTTCAGGTTCTTGCTGACGATGGAGGCCATTTCGTCGGCGGTGGTGATGACTTTGGAGTTCATTTCGTAAGCGCGCTGGGCCGAGATCAACTCGGTGATTTCCTTGACCGGATCGACGTTCGACGATTCAAGGTAGCTCTGCTTGAGATAGCCGTAGCCCTCTTCGTCAGGCGTGCCGACAACCGGCTGGCCGGAAGCGGGCGTTTCCTGGAACAGGTTGTCGCCGAGCGGCTTCAGGCCGGCCTCGTTGACGAAGTCGGCGATCTGCAGCTGGCCGAGCGTGGTCGGTGTGGTGCCGCCCGGCAGCATGGCCGTCACTTCGCCTGAGCGGCTGATGGTGAGGTCGGTGGAGCCGGTCGGAATGGTGATGTTCGGGGCGACCGTGTAACCGTCGATCGTGACGATCTGGCCGGTCTCGTTCTTGTTGAAGGCGCCGGCGCGGGTATAGAGCGTTGTGCCGTCGGGCGCCTGAATCTGGAAGAAGCCGCGGCCGACGAGGGCGACGTCGAGGTCGTTGCCGGTCTGCGCCAATTCGCCCTGGATGTGCAGGTTGCGGACAGCCGACGTCTGGACGCCGAGACCGATGTTGGCGCCTTCGGGCACGATCGCCTGGTTGGCGCGGTTGGAAACGCCGGAGGCGCGCTGCGTCTGGTAAAGCAGGTCCGTGAATTCCGCGCGGGCGCGCTTGAAGCCTGTCGTATTGATGTTCGCGATGTTGTTGGCGATGACTTCAAGATTGGTCTGCTGGGCATCCATGCCCGTGGCAGCAATGGCGAGCGCTCTCATGGCTTATTCCTTAAATCAACTACATCTGCATCTTGGTGACTTCGAGGAAGGACGAAACGACCTTGTCTCGAATGGCGATGGCGGTCTGGAGGGTCTGCTGCGCCTGCATCACGGCATCGACGACTTCACGTGTCGAAGCCGTCCCGTTGATGCCTGCAAATGACATGCTTTCCGCGCTCTTCAGCGTGTTGACCGCGCCATTGGCAACGTTGCCGAGAACAGACGCGAAGCTGGCATCGTTCGTTGCACTTTGCGAGGACGAGGAGGCTTCCGTTTTCCCAAGATCGACACCTGCGAGATCGCGCGTGACCGAGAGGGAGCTGAGGCTGTTTATGCTGTTGATCATCACTGGCTCTTCAGAAGGTCGATCGTCGACGAGACGAGATCACGGGTTTGCTTGATCACCTGGAGGTTGGCATCATAGGAGCGGTTGGCTTCCCGCATGTCAGCCATTTCGACCAGCATATTGACGTTGGGCAGCTTCACCACGCCCTTGGCATCAGCCGCAGGATTGTTCGGATCGTATTCGGTGCTGAACTTCGATTCATCGACACCCAGTTTCTTGACGTTGACCGTCTTGAGGCCGTTCGCATGATCCATTGCCTCACCGAAGGTGATGGTCTTGCGGCGGTAGGGGTCGGCGCCGGGGGTATCACCGGTCGAGCGGGCGTTGGCGATGTTTTCAGAGACGATGCGCAGGCGCGTGGATTGCGCTTCCAGGCCGGACGATGCGATTTTCGAAGCTGCTGTCAAAGGATCCATGATCTTAGCTCTTCACCGTCATCAGCATCATTCGATTGAAAGAGCTGATCAGCGATGTGTTCAGCTCGTACTGGCGCTTGATTTCGCCGGATTTGGAAAGCTCCTCGGCCAGACCGACCGTGTTACCGGATTCCTGCACGCCGACCTCCTGATCAAGGGCCGCTTCCTTGATGTCGATATCGTTCTTGGTGCTCAGATCGTTGCCGCTCAGGTGCGCCGGATCGGTCCGCGCCATCGTCACGTCGGATTTGTCGAGCACGGCCTGGAACGGCGTGATGTCCTTGGCGTGATATTTGGGCGTATTGGCGTTGGCGATGTTGCCGGCGACGACTTCCTGACGAATCGTCAGCCATTCAGCCTGCCGCGAGGCCAAGTCGAAAAGTTGAATCGATTGCATGGGAACTCTCCGTTTTTACTGACCTGACCCTACGGCGGTAATCTTGCGTCAGACTTACGGAAAAGACGGTCCTGATTTAGCTGGACCGGAAGTTCGGGCGATCATCAAACAAAAAGGGCTTCCTCACGGTCAGGAAGCCCTTTCAAGCGTGCGCTCAGTCGGTGCGGGAACGTCAGTTGTGCCCGTAGACTTCGCCCTTCGAGGTGACGATGACCCATTTCCCGTCGCGCTGCTCCAACGTTGCGAGACGGCTTTCGTCCGGCAAGATCGAGCCGACGCGAACGACGTACATGCCAGATGTGTCCTCGATTAGCGCCCTGCCGTTTGCGACGTGCAGCAGACGGAATCCCGACTTGCCTGGGAATGGCTGCTCTTCGGCCGGCGCACCCTTGGTGTCTTCCTTGCCGATGCTGGAGACCGTCGCGGTGGTCAGCGGATCGACTGGTATGTCGGGTTTGACTTCCGGTGGCTTGCTGTTGGCGATTGCCAGCGGCGAGACGCTGAAGACGTTGCGGGCCGGCCAGTCCGGCAGCTCGCGGGTGCGATCGCCCTCGGCGACGTTGATGCCGAACTTGCCTTCGTTGAGGAAGACGTACCACGGGAAGATCGCCGATGCGCCGGCAAGCGCAAGACCGGCGATGGTCAATGCACGATCGTTGAAGGTCGTCCTGCGACGACCTTCCGGCTTCAGCGGGGGAATCTTCTCGTCATCGTCGAAATCGGTCACGTGCGGTCTTTCTATCTTCCAACGGTCGGTCTTTGAAAATGGCTATCGTCGCATGGGCTGATTGCCGATGCCGGCGGCGGCCTTGAGAGCCCCAGCCAGATCGGCGAATGAATCCGGCGAAGACGCATCGCCGGGAGACTGCTTCAAAACGTCATAGATGATCGGGACCTGTTTGACGGCCATGTCGAGATCCGGGTCGGCGCCCTGGCGATAGCCGCCGATCAGGCGCAGATCCCGTGTCTCCTCGAACCGGTGGATCAGCGCCTTCAGGCGGGAGACCAGCTTTTCCTGATCCGGCGTCCAGGCCTTGCGTGCCAGACGCGAGATCGAGGCCAGCGGATCGATTGGCGGATACCGCCCCTCGTCGGCAAGACTGCGCTGCAGGACGAGGTGGCCATCCAGGATACCGCGGGTGCTGTCGGCGATCGGGTCGTTGTGATTGTCGCCATCGACGAGGATGGAAATGATCGCGGTGATCGTTCCCGTTCCTTCCGGACCCGGGCCGGCGCGCTCGAGCAAACGCGGCAGTTCGGTGAAGACAGAGGCCGGATAACCGCGCGCGATCGGCGGCTCGCCCGAGGCGGTCGCGACCTCTCGGATGGCATGGGCGAAACGCGTGACGCTGTCGACGATCAGCAGCACGTTGTCGCCCTGATCGCGGAAATGTTCGGCAATGGTGGTCGCCGTCAGCGGCGCCATCTTGCGCAGCATCGGGCTCTCGTCGCTGGTCGCGACGACCACGACAGACTTCTCCATGTCGGCGCCGAGCGTGTCCTCGATGAACTCGCGCACTTCGCGGCCGCGTTCGCCGACCAGCGCGATGACGACCTTGTCGAAGGCCGAGGCACGCGCCAGCATCGACAGCAAGGTCGATTTGCCGACGCCCGAGCCGGCGAAAATGCCGAGGCGCTGGCCGAGGCAGAGCGGCGAGAAAATATCGATGGCGCGAACGCCTGTCTTGAAACCCTTTTCGACGCGCTGGCGCGTCATCGATGGGGGAGCTGTGTTGGAGATCGAGCGACGCTTCAGGCCTTCGACAACAGGACCTTTGCCATCGATCGGCTCGCAGAGCGAACTGATGGTGCGGCCGCACCAGCTGTCGGACGGCGCGATGCGGAATGCACCCTTGCGGATGACGGTGTCATGGATGCCGATCGGCTCACCGGGCTCGATCGGGCAGACGAAGGTCAGCTCCGGCTCGACGCGAACGACCTCGCCCAAGTGGATGCCGGTCGGCGACTTGTGGGCGACGAATTCACCGAGGCGGACGTGACGCGACAATCCGGTCACGGTGTAGTGGCCGGTTGCGATCGTCTGCACGTGGCCGCCGGGCGCCACCAGGGCCTCGGGCTTCAAATAGCGCGAGACAAGCCCTTCGAGATGCGTG
Source organism: Hyphomicrobiales bacterium (assembly GCA_900472625.1). Lineage (GTDB taxonomy): Bacteria > Pseudomonadota > Alphaproteobacteria > Rhizobiales > Rhizobiaceae > Rhizobium. Next base: position 133,481 of record UCIT01000007.1, read on the forward strand.
AGCTTCGGGGACAGCGCGCTCTGGGCAAGCGATTGGTCATCCATGGATCAGTCCTTCCGCCTAGCGGCTGCCGCCCAAGGTCTTGATCGCTTCGTCGAAGGACGACTCGCTGTCCTTGGTCAGCGACGTCATGCTTTCGAAGGCCCGGTTGACCTCGATCAGCTGGGTGATCTCGTGCATGGCGTTGACGTTGGAATTCTCGAGATAGCCTTGCTGGACGCCGACATTGAAGCGGTCGGTCACGGGGCGCGGCGTTTCGGTGGGCATCACGCCGCTGTTTTCATAGCGCAGGTAACCCTTGCTGATATCGGCCTCGAACAGTCCGATGGAACCGGCCTGCTTGCCGTCCTGGTAAATCATGCCGTCCGAACCGACCTTCGGCTCGCCGCCCGTGCGATCAAGCTGAATGGCACCGCCGCCGGCATCGAGCACGGGATATCCGCGGATCGAGACAAGTTCGCCTGTGTCGGTCAGGGTGAAACGGCCGTCCTTGGTCAGAACCTTGCCGGCTGGCGTGTCGAGCTGGAACCAGGCATCGCCCTTGACCGCGAAATCCATCATGTTGCCGGTGTGACTCAGTTCGCCATTGTTGCCGGAGAGATAGTCGTTGCCCTGCGAGACATAGGAGATCTTCGCATTGATCTTGTTGTCGGTATCGCCAAGCATCTGGTTGAACTTGACCTCGGTGCCGCGAAATCCCGTCGTGTTCACGTTTGCCAGGTTGTCCGCGATGGTGTCGAGACGACGCTCAAGGGCCATCTGCGACGATAGCGAAACATAAAGACCGGATTGCATCGGGGTAAGCTCCTGGCATTGGCGATGAACGTTACGAAATCAGGGTGCCTGTCGTGTGTTCGACCCCGGTTCCGCTGAGGCGGCATCTCAGAAACGGGCACGCAGGCCCACTCGTCACCTTAAGACTGACAGCAAATCCTTGTGCGAAGCTGGCATCCCAAATGCCTGATGGGAAAGGCCACGATCAGCCTCACGCAAGCCAGCCCCCCTATCCCTTCGACTGAAAATAACGATCAGGTTTGGACTGGCGATGAATATCATTATCGGATTTGTGATTGTCTGCGGCTGTATCGTCGGCAGCTTCATGGCGATGGGCGGTCATATCGACGCGCTTTGGCAGCCCTTCGAGCTCGTCATCATCGGCGGCGCCGGCCTCGGCAGCTTCATCATGGCCAATCCGATGAAGGTGGTGAAGGATTCGGGCAAGGCGCTCGGAGAGGCCTTCAAGCACTCGGTGCCGAAAGAGCGCAACTATCTCGACACGCTCGGCGTCCTCTACTCGCTGATGCGCGATCTGCGCACCAAGTCGCGCAACGAAATCGAAGCGCACATCGACAATCCGGCCGAATCCTCGATCTTCCAGTCCGCACCGACGATCCTGAAGAACAAGGAAATCACGGCATTCATCTGTGACTATGTTCGCCTGATCATCATCGGCAATGCGCGGTCTCACGAGATCGAAGCCTTGATGGACGAAGAGATCAACACCATCCTGCACGACAAGATGAAGCCCTACCACGCCATCCAGACGATGGGCGACGCCTTCCCGGCAATCGGTATCGTGGCCGCCGTTCTCGGCGTCATCAAGGCGATGGCCCACATCAACGATTCTCCCGAAGTGCTCGGCCACCTGATCGGCTCGGCGCTCGTCGGAACGTTCCTCGGCATTCTGCTTTCCTATTGCGTCTGCTCGCCGATCACGTCGCAGATCAAGATCGTGCGCTCCAAGCAGCACCGCCTCTACGTCATCGTCAAGCAGACACTGCTTGCCTACATGAACGGTTCGGTACCGCAGGTGGCGCTCGAATACGGTCGCAAGACCATCTCTGCCTACGAGCGTCCTTCGATCGACGCCGTCGAGCAGGAAATGATGAACCCAGGCGGCGAGAACAAGGCGGCTTAAACGCACATGAACGCTCTACTCCAGAAACCAGCAATGGACGACGCCCTGCTCGCCAAGCTTACGGGCAGACTGGGCGACAAGGCTACGGTCGAGAAACTCTGCGCGGCATTCGGCGATGTCTACCGCGAGTTCCTGCCCGACGTCATCAAAAGCGAGACCGACCTCGACGTCGAGGTGAATTACATCGGCTGTCATGCCGGCTACATGGACGACCTGATCGCCGATCTCGGCGAAAGCGTCACGCTGGTCAACGCCTCGCTGCGCAACTGGTCGCCGAACGTGACGCTGGCCTGCGGCAACGGTTTCATCATCACGTTGATGGAACATCTGCTGGGTGCATCGCCGGAAACGGTCGAGCAGCCGGCCGAACGGCTTCTGTCGGTGATCGAACTCGAACTTTCCGTCACCGTGTTCGAAAAGATCGCAGGTGTGCTGCGTTCGGCCGTCAACGCGCCCGGCGGCTTCGAACCGACGCTCGAAGCGCCGCATGCGGCCGAAACTCGTCCGAAAGTGACCGACGACAGACACGACGAATTCGCGGCTGCCATTACCATGTCGATCACGCTCTCCGGCATTACATCCGAATTCCACCTGGTCGTTCCGCAGGCTGCTCTGTTGAAGACGACGGTGGTCGCGCCGCGGGCGAAGAATCCATCATCCAGCTCTTCCGCATGGACCGAACAGATCTCCGAGCAGGTTCGCCGCTCGCAGGTAACGCTCGAAGCGAAGATCCGTCTTCAGGACCTGACACTTCGGACCATCTCGAAACTGGCGGCAGGCGACGTCATTCCCTTCCAGGACAGCGGCGACGTCCGTGTCGACGTCAGCGCCAATAGTCGAGAGCTCTACGTGTGCGAGTTTGGCCGATCGGGCGAGAATTACACCGTCCGGGTCAAGGATACGATCAACTCGGATGACGAGCTCATCCGCTACTTAATGAATTAGCGCAGTTCGGCCCTCGCCCCTCAAGGCAGGTTGAGGCAAGTTTCAACTGGAATAGTGATTTTCATGGCGACGAAAAAAACAAAGCAGGATACCGATCCTAACCTGGAACTGCCGGGCAACGAGGCCGAACTCGATCAGGCTATCGATGACCTGCGTGGTGTCCTGAAAACAGATGCGGACGGCGGCATGCCTGATTTCGGCACCGACCTCGACGCATTCGGTGGCGGCACCGATCTCTCCGCATTCGGCGGCGATCTCGAAGCCAGCGACGACACAGCATTCGGCGGCGGCGATTTTGGCGGCGTCTCGGACTTCGGTGACACGTCGTTTTCGGCGCCTTCCGCCGAGCCGGCCCCGCTCGGCAGTGCCATGCAGTCCAACATGGACCTGATCATGGACATCCCGATCGATGTTCAGATTATGCTCGGCAGCAGCCGCATGCAGGTATCGGGCCTGATGAACCTGAACGAGGGCGCCACGATCGCACTCGACAAGAAGATCGGCGAACCGGTCGAAATCATGGTGAACGGCCGCAAGATTGCACGCGGCGAGATCACCGTTCTAGAAAACGACGACACACGTTTCGGCGTGAAACTGATTGAAGTGTTAGGTACTAAGAAAGCCTGATCCCGCTGTAGGGACGGAGAGGTTAGACCATGATGGACTTTGACGATTTCGGCGGCGCTCTTGCCGAGAAACCGTTGACCCAGGCTGAAAAAGCAGCGGCCGTTCTCCTCGCTATGGGGAAAGGGGTCGCTGGCAGACTGTTGAAATATTTCACGCAGGCCGAGCTGCAGACGATCATCGGATCGGCTCAGTCTCTGCGGGCTATCCCTCCGGACGAACTGCTTGGCCTGGTGGCCGAGTTCGAAGACCTGTTCACCGAAGGCGCAGGCCTGATGGACAACGCCAAGGCAATCGAGAGCATCCTCGAAGAGGGTCTGACGCCAGACGAAGTGGACAGCCTGCTCGGCCGACGCACCGCGTTCCAGGCCTATGAGACCTCCATCTGGGACCGCCTCGGCGATGGCGACCCGGCGTTCATCGGCAAGTTTCTGCTGCGCGAACATCCGCAGACCGTCGCCTACATTCTGTCCATGATGCCCTCATCCTTCGGCGCCAAGGTGCTGATGCAGATCCCTGACGGCCGCCGCGCCGACATCATGAACCGTACCGTCAACCTGAAATCCGTCAGCCCGAAGGCCGCGCAGATCATCGAAAAGCAGGTGCTGAGCCTTCTGGCCGAGATCGACGCCGAGAAGAACTCGGTCGGCTCGACCAAGGTCGCCGAACTGATGAACGAGATGGACAAGCCGCAGGTCGACACCTTGCTCACCTCGCTCGAATCGATCAGCCGCGAATCGGTCAACAAGGTTCGCCCGAAGATCTTCCTGTTCGAAGACCTCATGGTCATGCCGCAGCGCGGTCGTGTCATGCTGCTGAACGATATCTCGGCCGACATCCTGACGATGGCGCTGCGCGGCTCCTCCTCGGAGATGAAGGAAGCCGTTCTCGCCTCGATCAGCCCGCGTCAGCGCCGTATGATCGAATCCGACCTGCAGAGCGGCACGACGGGCATCAACCCGCGCGAAATCGCCATCGCACGGCGCGCCATCGCGCAGGAAGCGATTCGCCTCGCGAATTCCGGGCAGATCCAGCTCAAGGAAGGCGAAGGAGACGCTGCAGCGGCCGCTTAAGCCCCTGTTGCTGTGCAAAGACCCCTTCCGTTCGATTGCCGCGATTGATCGCGGCAATCACCGCGACTACAGTCCCGGACGGCCGCGCACTGGCGCGGCCTTTTCTTTTGACGGGGAGCCGCGGCCTTGGCTGACGACGACAAGGACAGCAAAACAGAAGCCCCCACCGCGAAAAAGCAAACCGACGCGGCCGAGAAGGGCAATACCCCGTTTTCACGCGAGCTACCGCTTTTCGCGACCGTGCTTGCGACTTATATCTACCTGATCTTCTTTCTCCCCGAGGGCCTCAGCCGCGTCGGTGCGGCGCTTAAGGATATCTTCGAGCAACCGGACCAGTGGAAGATCGATACCGGCACGGATGCCATGTCGCTGTTCGTCCATCTCGGCTGGGTATGCGCCGAACTGCTGGCGCCGGCGATGATTCTGTTTATGTCGTTCGGGGTAGTTGCTTCAATTTCCCAGAACCTGCCGACGCCGGTTCTGGAGCGCATACGACCGCAATTCTCGCGGATATCCCCTGCCAAGGGCCTATCGCGTCTTTTTAGCCTGCCGGGCCTGATCGAATTCGGAAAGTCGCTGACCAAGATCCTGATCGTCGGCGTGGTGATGGTCTTCGCGCTGAAGAGCGAATACTTCTCGGCCATCGACGCGATGTTCTCCGACCCCGCGACGATCTTCACGCGGATGATGTCGGGGATGCGCAAGATCACCATCGTCGTGCTGATCGCGACGGCCGTCGTGGCGATCGCCGACTTCTTCTGGACGCGCCATCACTGGTTCTCCGAACTGAAGATGTCACGGCATGAAATCAAGGAAGAAAACAAGCAGTCTCAGGGTGACCCGTTCGTCAAGGGCCGCCAGCGCGCGTTGATGCGCGACCGCGCGCGACGGCGCATGATTGCAAACGTCCCACGCGCCACGATGGTCATTGCCAACCCGACCCACTTCGCGGTCGCCCTGCGGTATGTGCGCGAAGAAAACGACGCACCTGTGGTCGTTGCCAAGGGCCAGGATCTAATTGCGTTGAAAATCAGAGAGATCGCGGAGACCAACGGAATTCCAGTTTTCGAAGATCCGCCTCTCGCGCGCTCCATGTTTGCGCAAGTCTCGGTGGATAGTGTCATCCCGTCAGTATTTTACAAGGCCGTCGCTGAGCTCATTCATCGGGTGTACGCGGCGCAAGCCAAGAACAATCGGGTAAGATGACCGAATGAAAAAGTGCCCCTACTCTGCCCAGCGTGAAAAAATTCTGGCTGAAGCAATCAGCCCGGTCGCCACCGAATTGCGGCTTCTGGATGCTTCGGACCTGATCTCGATCCTGCGCTTTGAGTATTACGGCAATCTTGCGGATCTCGTCTCCTCGGCGGCCGAGATGTTCTTCCACCCCGGCACGGTCAATTTCGGCCATGGCGGCAGCTATACGCTGGAATGGGGCGGCAAGCCGGAAGTGGTCATCGACCTGGAGATCAAACCGCACGGCGTGACCGTCTATGCGCAGTTGATGCTGGCAGCCGACCATGCCGGCATCGAGATCAACCATATCGCGTTCGAGAACCCATCGGCAGATCCTGACGTGAATACTGCGTTCCTGGAAAACAGCCTGAACAACGCGCGCTACAACGTTCCACCGTTGCAGGCTCTGGCCAGCTGATCGATCGCTTTAGCTAATGTAGCCGAGGCGGATCGCCTTGGCGATTGCCTGGATGCGATTGACCGAATCGAGCTTGATGGTGGCCGAGCCGAGATAGGCGTTGACCGTGTGAACCGACAAGCCGAGCTTTTCAGCGATTTCCTCACTGATGCGACCGTCTCCAGCGAGCTGGAGGCAGGCTATCTCGCGCTCGCTCAGCGCTTCGGCGGCCGCCACGCGGCGCTCGTCAAGCGACAGGAGATCAATCATCACCTGGCAGGCACGACCATGGAGTTCGACAATCATGTCGTTGGGCGGATCGAGGTCGTCGCCGGTGAAAATCACGAAGCCATTGCCGATGGCACCCAGGCGCACCGGGAAAGCCATCCCCGAAAAAGGTACCAAGCCGTCCTGCAGCCTGACAAGGAAAGGCGCGATCCCGGCAGGAGCAGGAAGACTGCGATCGTGACTGCCGGCCCAGGCAAGCGGCAGCAAGGATTTCTCGATGTGCTCGATCATCGCATCGCCGTAGGCGTCAGTAAAAGCCTTATTCAAGGCGGCGTTGCTCGGGCCCCAGTTTTCAAGCTCACACACGAGGCGCTGCTTTGCAGGGAGGCCGGAGCCACTCATCCGGTAGACGGCGAAATTCTGGGCGTCGGCCAGCTTCTGCATGGCGACGAGGCGCGGAAACAGATCGGAACGGGTACTGACTCTGGAAGCGCGTGTCGAGCGTGTCATGTCCGCATTACTGATGGTCTTGCCCGATGCATACGCCATAAGCTACCCCTTAAACAAGATTGTTCCTGACGGCGAACGCGATCGCCTCGGAACGGGTTTTGGTCGCCGTCTTACGCATGACGCTGGTGATGTAGTTGTTGATGGTGTTGCGCGAAATGCCGAGAATCATGGCGATCTCGTCGCTGGTCTTGCCTTCGGCAATCCAGAACAGGCACTCGAGCTCGCGATCGGTCAGTTCGAAGTCGCGATCGCTCTTGGTGCCGCTGTATTGCAGCAGGCTCGTATAGTAGGCCGTCAGCAGGCCAACGTCGCGCAGGCGCTCCTGGGAAAGGATGAAGCCGTCGTCGAACAGGAACATCAGTGTCAGCCGCGAGCGACCGATGTTGAACATCAGCGAGCAATACTGACGGCTGGCGCCATCGGGTACGTCAGCAGTGTCCGGCAGCACGGCAAAGTGTGGCCGGAACAGCTGCATGCATTTCTCGAGCTCGGTCGCGCGCCCGAAGCCGCCGACGAAGGCTTCTGCGAGATTGGTCACCAGATCGAACGGCCAGTCCGACGAGACGACGAAATCGAGACCGGCTTCCTGAAGCAGGTCGGCACGGGCGAGGAGATAATGCGAGGCGCCGACATAATCGGTCAGGATGCGCAGACCCGGCTGCAACCTTCCCGTGCTTGAGATATCGCACAACTGGGCGATCAGTTCAGAACGGGAAGAAAGGTTCGCAGCGGCAATACCCACGAAATTTGCCGTTTGTGTCTCACTGCGGAGAGCTTGCAATATATGCATATCCATTGGCAAAAATCCTGCGGCTTAGAACCCGTCACGAGAGAAGCTTGTCACATCTTGAAGTCAAGAAATGCAGCTTTCCCGCGAATCACCCAAGGGTAAGCGAATGATGATAGATCACCATCTCCGAGTTCTTGGGATTTACTTCGGCTGCATTTTGTGCGTTGATTCGCCCAAGGATTCTGTCTTTTAGAAGTATCCCAAAATTACGGTGATTCGCGGGCATATAGCAATACGATTCGCGTCAAACGCGAGTTTGTCCCCCGAGCGTGCCAATAATGCATCTAAAAGAAAAAGGCCGGTTTCCCGGCCTTTTCTTTATGCGGCGTTTTCGACCGCCCATTTTCGGAGGATTTTTGCAGCGCGTTCCTCGTTGATCTCGACCATCCGGGACAATTTGCGTTCCGGGCCCTCCTTGACGCGGCGATTGAAGCTGCCGTCGTCGTCGCCAAGGCTGAGAAGATCTTCGGTGCTGTCGAAGCCGAAGTCGGATCCGAAGCCGTCCATGAGCGCCCCGCCTGCGCCATCGCCGGCCGGCGCGAAGTCGGGAAGCTCGAGCCCAGCGCTCTCGATCGAGGTGTCGCCACCGATCGCTGCACCACCGGTCATGCTGCGGACCATCGGACGAACACCCATCCAGATGACCAGGAAGGCGACGACCACGAAGGCGAGCGAATTGATGATGCCTGCAAGATTGCGGCTGAGCATGTCCATGACGCGGACACCGCTTCCAGTGTCTTCCAGCAACTGGTTGTCAAGGAACTCCATTGCCGTGACGGTGACGACATCGCCCCGGGCCGTCTGGGTGCCGGCTGCTGATGCGACGATCTTCTGCATTTCGGCGAGATAAGCGTCGACCTTGGCCTGATCGGCCGGTTCGCCGACCATCTTGGCAATGCGACCCTTGTTGACGACGACGGCGATCGACAGCTTCTCAACCTTGTAGCTGCTGCGGGTCGTCGCGGTGGTCTTGCTGTTGATCTCGTAGTTGGTCTGCTCTTCCTTCTTGTCCGACTTGTCCTGCGATTCCGGACCGCCGGCACCGCCAGCCTCAGGCGCTGCCTGCGGGATATTCTGCTCGACCGTGGTGGCGTTGTCGGACTGCTTCTGCTGCGACTGTTGCGCTTCCTTGGTGGTGCGAACAGAGCGTTCCACCTTCGATTCCGGATCGTAGACCGTTTCCTGGATCTGCTGGGCGTCGGTGTTCAGATCGGCGGTGACGCTGGAGCGGAAGTTGTCCATGCCGAGGAACGGCGCGAGCGCCTTGTCGATGTTGGATTCGACTTCATCCTGAACGTTCTGGACGATGCCGAGCGAGCGATTGAGATTGCTGTTGCCGGCTTCGTCGCCAGAAGCAAGGAGCTGGCCGGCCGAATCCAGAATGGTCACATCACCGACTTCAAGCCCCGGCACGGCCGAGGCGACAAGATGGCGGATGGAGCTTGCTGCGGAGCGGCCGGTCGAAGCACCGGCTCGGATCATGACCGATGCGGTCGGCTTCTGTTCGGCCCTTCGGAAGTTTCCGACCTCGGGCATGACGATATGAACACGCGCGGCCGAGATGCCCGAGATAGACTGGATCGTGCGGCCAATCTCACCTTCGAGCGCGCGAACGCGGGTCACTTCCTGCATGAACGATGTCAGGCCAAGCGAGCCGACATTGTCGAAAAGTTCGTAGCCCGCATTGTTGCTGTTGGGCAGGCCGCGTTCGGCGAGCAGAAGACGCGACTTACCGGTCATGCCGGCAGGAACCGTGATGCTCGAACCATCGGAACCGACCTGGAAGCCGATATTGGCTTCGGCAAGCGCAATGCTGATCTGATTGAGATCGGACGAATCAAGCCCGACATACAAGGTTTCCTGGGCTGGCTTGTTCACCAAAAAGGCGGCACCCAGAATAAGCGCAATGGAAACGACCCCGACGCCAGCCAATGCCAGCAGGCGATTCCGCCCAAGGGAACTGAAGTTCCTAATAATCTGAACTAATTGATTTAACAGATTCATTCTGTTCTCGCACGATCTTCACAGACAAAGCAGGCTTACTGCCTAATTTGACCTATAGAAGCCGAAACTTGTGCGAGCGTTTCGTATTGACGTGCTGGGAAGAACGGCGACGACGGCCGTTCATCGCTCAATCAACCGTTCTAGAAGAAGTCGAAGTCGCCGGCCGCCTTGTTGAGAGGCTGGGAATGACCATGACGCATGCCACCGCCGCCAAGCGCGCGCTGCATCTCGGTCAGCTTGACCAGGCTGAGCGCGGTTGCGACGTCAACCATCCATTCGTTGGAGATTTCGCCGGTGATCGTGTCGATGAACTCGGCGATGCCGCGTGCCTTCTGCACGGCAAGGTCGATCCCCTGCAGGACTTTCATGCTTTCGGACGAGTTCAGCAGATTTTCCCCGCCGAGTTCGAGAAGCTGAGGCTCGATCCGTTCGATCAGATAGGCGACGTCGTGCAGTTCGGAGACCACCCGCATCATGATGTCGGGAAGCGCTTCGACCGGCGACGGCTGTTCCGTCATTGTATTCACGTTCATTGGAACCTCGGCTCAGAAGAATTCGATGCTGGTTTCGACCGGCTTCTGCGGCGCCACGGGACGCTGTTCAAGCGCAACCGTTTTCTGTGTTTCGGCACCTGTCAGCGGGTACTGCCGAGCACGACCGGAGACCGGCCAGAACTCGAGCTTGCGCCCGTGATCGCCACCGGTGCTGGAACCGACGACAGGGATGCCTTCATCTCTCAGAAACTGCGTGGCAAAAGCGGCATTCTGTTCCCCGACATTCGAGAATGTCGAGATCGTCTTCGCTCCTCCGAAGATCTTGGCCTCCAGGCGGTCGCGGCGCGCGCCCTGCTTCAAGAGACCGTTGATCAGCAATTCCATGAGATGCACGCCGTACCGTGTCGCATCTCCCCCCGTCGTCGGCGTGGTCGCATTGCCTGGCAGCAGGAAGTGATTCATACCCCCTACGCCAGCCACAGGATCCCGTAGGCATGCAGCCACACACGAGCCAAGTATGGTCGTCAATACCGCGTTCGGATCATTCAGAACCTTCCATTCACCCTGAATGATGTGAACGCGGCGGGCCGCAACCTCGATGGTCATTTCAATGCTCCAAATACGGCTTCGATCGCCGCCTTCATCTTTTCAATGGTGAAGGGCTTGGCCAGAACGTTGTTAGCGCCGAGCGCCGCAGCCTTGGTGACCAGAGCGCGGTCGCCCTGAGCGGTCAGGATGATGAAGGCGGCCTTCTTGGTCGCCGGGTTGGCACGGACCGCCTGCAAGAAGCCGAGACCGTCCATATTGGGCATGTTGAAGTCTGAGATGACCAAGTGGTGCGGCTGCTGGGCCATAATCTTCATGCCCTGCACGCCATCACCTGCCGAGGTGATCTGCTTGAAGCCGAGCTGTGTTAGCGCATCGCTGAGCAGCAGGCGGCTGGTGACCTGATCGTCAACGATCAGAACTTTGATTTTCTCTGCGATTGACATTAGTCAGTTCCTTCTTTCCGGGCGGCCGTCATCTTCAAGATTTCTTCGCCGATGGCATTAAGTGGCAACTGTTGTTCAACAGCGCCGAGTTCAAAAGCTACTCTGGGCATGCCGTAGACCACGGAGGTCTTCTCGTTTTGCCCAAGGGTCCGTGCGCCGGCATGGCGCATTTTCAGGAGGCCGGCGGCGCCATCGCGCCCCATTCCTGTGAGGATCACGCCGACGGCATTGCGGCCGGCAAGTTCGGCGACGCTGTCAAACAGCACATCGACCGAAGGACGGTGACCGTTGACCGGTTCGCGCTCAAGAAGGCGGCAGCATGGCGCGGAGGCGTTGACCACCTGCAGATGCCGTTCGCCGCCTGGCGCAAGATAGATCTTGCCGATTTCCAGACGCGCGCCATCGGTCGCTTCCTGCACGACAGGCGCGCAGAGGCGGTTGAGGCGCTCGGCGAAACTCTTGGTGAACGTCGACGGCATATGTTGCGTGATCACCGTCGGCGGGCAATTCGCCGGGAATTTCTGCAACACGGCAATCAACGCTTCGACACCGCCCGTCGAGGAGCCGATGGCGACGACCTTGCGGCCGACACGATAATCGGCGACGGAGGGCGGCGGCGTGAGCGGCTGCGGCGCCATCACCTGGCGGCGCTGCGAGCGGGCTGCCGCCTTGACCTTTTCGGCAAGATCGCCAAACGGGCGCATGTCTCCCGGCTGCGGCTTGCTGACGCAATCGAAAGCGCCGATCTCAAGTGCCGCCAGCGTCGCATTGGTGCCGCGGTGCGTCAGCGTCGATACCATGATGACGGGCATCGGGCGCAGACGCATGATCTTTTCGAGAAACTCGAGGCCGTTCATGTTCGGCATCTCGATATCGAGCGTGACGACATCGGGATTGAGCTGTTTGATCGCTTCGCGCGCTTCCATGGCATCGCCCGCCTGACCGATAACATCGACATCGGGATCAGAGCGAAGCACGGCCGTGATCAGGCCACGCATGGTCGGAGAATCGTCGACGACGAGAACGCGTGCTGCCATGGTCACCCCTTCCTCCCCAGGCCCTTGGTCGTATAGCGGTAGGTGGTGATACCGATATTGTCGAAGACATTCTTCGAATCGCCGGACACGCGCTCGGAATGGCCGATATAAAGATGGCCGCCTTCCGGCAGCAGTTCGGCAAAGCGCGACCAAATTTTCATCTGCGTCGGCTCGTCGAAGTAGATGACGACATTGCGGCAGAAGATGACGTCGAACTTGCCCTTGAACGGCCACTGGGCCATCAGGTTCAACTCGTTATATGTGATCAGCCGCTTGACGCGATCATCGACCTGGAACTTGCGGCGTCCCTGGATCTCGACCTCGTTGAACCACTGCTTGCGCATCTGCGGCGATACGGTCTCGAGCGCACTTTCATCGTAGGCGCCAGCGCGAGCGATGGCGAGGATCTTCGGATCGATGTCGGTCGCCAGAATCTTGAAATCGTAGTCGGCAATGTTCGGCATCATAGCGAGAACCGTCAACGCGATCGAATACGGTTCCTGGCCGTCCGACGACGCAGCGGACCAGATGCGAACACGGCCGCCCATCTTGGCACGCTGCAGCAATTCGGGCAGTACATGATCGCGCAGATGCTCGAAATGGTGGTTCTCGCGGAAGAAACGGGTGAAATTGGTGGTCAGGTGCGACAGCATCTCGCGACGCGGCGCGGCACCTGCCTGCGACGAGACGAGCGAGCAATATTCCCGGAAGCCGGACAGGCCGAGATTGCGGATGTGCTTGGACAGACGCGAATAGACAAGCGATGCCTTGGTCTCGTTGAGGAAAATTCCCGCATCCGAGTAGATCATCGCGGCGATCTCCGTGAGGTCGCGGCGCGTCAGCGGATATTCGCCGCTCGCCAGAATCTCATCGGGGCTCCCCGGTCTTGCATCTTTGGCACTCAGGACACTCATGCAGCTTCGCTTTCCGCTTCAGGGAATATGGCTTCCAGTTCCAACAGGCAGATCAACCGTTTTTCGATCGCCAGGATGCCACGCGCAAACTGACGCTGCATTTCCGAGGCGATTTCGGGTGTGGGCTGTACGTTGTCTTCACTAACAGTCAGTATATCGGACACCGCATCGACCAGCAGTCCGACCACTTTTCGGTGGACCTGTGCCACAATAATGACGTGACGCTGGCTCGGCACGGTCGGCTTCATGCCGAGACGGGCCGACAGATCGATGATCGGCAGCACCGCACCACGCAGGTTGATGACACCCTTCATGTAGGAGGGCGAGTGCGGCATGGCCATTGCTGGCGTCCAACCGCGGATCTCGCGAACCGACATGACATTGACGCAAAATTCCTGATCCCCGACGCGGAACGCGATCAGCTCGCGGTCCCCTTCGCTCAGACTTTTTACGGTGTAGGACATGGTTTAACCCGCCGCCGCCAACGATACGTCCTGCTTCAGTGCCTGGCCGCGCGAGGCGCCCACGACAGCATCGACATCGAGAATAAGCGCCACGCGGCCGTCGCCGAGAATGGTTGCCGCGGCGATGCCCGGAACATGGGTGTAATTCGCTTCCAGGCTCTTGATGACGACCTGTCGCTGGCCCTGGATCGCATCGACCATCAGCGCGCGCTGACCGCCGCCTTCGGATTCGACGAGAAGGGCAACGCCTTCGACCGGATTGGCCTGGGTGGCGCGGAAGTTCAGGATGCGACCGACATCGACCAGCGGGCAGAAGGAGTTGCGGATCGAGATCAGGCGATGGCTGGCGCCGAAGGAATGGATCGCGGACGCCTCGGGCTGCAGCGTTTCGACGATGGCCGTGAGCGGCACCACCAGCGTCTGGCCGGCGACCGTGACGACCATGCCGTCGAGGACGGCGAGCGTCAGCGGCAGGCTCATGGTGAAGACGGAGCCCTGGCCAGGCTTCGAGGTGATGCTTATGCGGCCACCAAGCGCCTGGATCGAACGCTTGACGACGTCCATGCCAACGCCGCGACCGGAGATGTCGGAGATCTGGTCGGCTGTCGAGAAGCCCGGCGCAAAGATCAGGTTGTCGATCTCCTCGTCAGACAGGTTGGCGTCCGGCGAGATCAGGTCATTGTCGATCGCCTTCTGCTTGACGCGTTCGCGGTTGATACCACCGCCGTCGTCCTGCAGTTCGATCAGGATGCGGCCCGAACGATGTTTAGCGGTCAGCTTGATCGTGCCTTCCGGATCCTTGCCGGCGGCGACACGCTTCTCGGGGCTTTCGATGCCGTGGTCGACGGCGTTGCGGATCATGTGGGTCAGCGGCTCGGCAATCTTGTCGATGACCGTCTTGTCGACTTCCGTATTTTCACCTTCGGTGACGAGGCGGATCGACTTGCCGACCATGTCGGCCACTTCGCGGACGATACGCGACATGCGCTGGAAGACCGGCTTGACCGGCTGTGCGCGGATCGCCATGACCGAATCCTGGATCTCGCGAGTGAGCTGCTGCAGCTCTTCGAGGCCCATGTTGATCGAGGACGTGCCGGTCGTGTCGTTTTCGATGACGCTCTGCGAAAGCATCGCCTGGTTGATGACAAGCTCGCCGACGAGGTTGATCAGGCGGTCGACGCGATCGAGATCGACGCGGATCGTCTGACCGGCGCTGCTGGCGGCGGCAGTGTTCTGGGCGGCGGCTGCAGCGGCAGCGTTGGCAGCGGCGGCAGATTCCTTCTTTTCGACGCGTGCGGCCGCGATCTGGGTGACGTTGGAGGCCGTTTCGGCAGCCGCGACAGCGGCTGCGGAATCGCTTGCCTGCGGGGCCGACGGCTCATCATCGAGAGCCGACAGATCGAAGGGAACGGGGACCATCGGCAGTTCTTCCGACGGGGTCGCTGCTGCTTCTTCCGCAGCGGCGGTAACGGTCAGTTCGCAATCCCACTCGGCAAATTCGAAGACCGTGCGGATCGCATCTTCGCCCTTGTCGGTCTTCAGCGTGATATTCCAGAAGAAGTAGGCAGCTTCGGGATCGATCTCATCGAGTCCGGGCAGCGCATCCATGTTGCAATAGATGCTCATTTCGCCGAGGCGACTCAGGTCGCGGAGCAGCAAGGTGGCGTCATTGCCCTTCGAATAGAGCTCGAAGCGCGGCTTGAAGCTGATTTCAAAGGTCTCGTCGCCACCGAAGTCGTCGAACGAGAAGGGGATCGGCGCAAAACCGCTGTCGTCGGTCGGCTTCGGTGCGGCGGCGGCAACAGGTGTGGGAGCGTCAGCTACGGACGAAGGCGATGGCGCCTCGCCGTTTGCCAGCGCTTCCAGTTCCTTCACGAGGCCGCGGGTACGACCCTCTTCAACACTGCCGCCATCGCGCGAGGCGCTGACGAGGTCCGCGAGCACGTCGGCCGACTTGAGCATGACCTTCAGGACGTCCTGGGTCGACTCAAGCTTGTTGGAACGAACGCAATCAAGTGTGGTCTCGAACACATGGGCGAAGGCGACGAGATCGTCCAGACCAAAGGCGCCAGCGCCACCCTTGATCGAGTGGACGGCACGGAATACCGCATTCACGGTCTCCGGATCACGATCACCATCATTCATTTTCAGAAGACCGGATTCCAGTTCGGCGAGCTGTTCCTCGCATTCCTGGAAAAAGATCTCTTTGATTTCGTTCATATCCATAAGAGAAATTCCTGGGTTTAAGCGGTTACGCGCTCAATGGCATCGATCAGCTTGGCAGGGTCGAAAGGCTTGACAATCCAGCCGGTGGCACCGGCCTGACGTGCCCGGTTCTTCTTTTCGGCATCGCTTTCGGTCGTCAGGACCAAAATCGGGATCGCGCGGTACTTGTCGTTGCGGCGAACACCTTCGATGAAGCCGAAGCCGTCGAGGCGCGGCATGTTGATATCGGTGACGATGACGTCGGGGTTGCAACCTTCGAGAACTTCGAGTCCTTCGACGCCGTCTTCCGCCTGGATCGTCTCGAAGCCTGCATTGTTCAGGGTCACCAGAAGCATGTTCCGGATCGTCCGTGAATCATCCACGGTAAGCACTCTTTTCTTCATTACTGAATCTCCTTGGCGAGCAGCGGGTGAATATCCACACCGATCAGCTGCATTGTTTTCTGAAACGCGTCCGAAACCTTGGTGAAGGTGAACGCAAGCTTGTCCTGATCCCAGGTCTTGGCGGCGGCCATCAGCACCTGAGCGCCCAGCGTGCCGACGCGCTCGACCGCGGATGCATCGATCGACACGGCGCTGCCGCGCAGCGACAAGAGCTTGTCGCGCAGGGCGGATGCTTCATTGAGATCAAGGGTCGCCGCCAGATTCAGCGTCTTCCCACTCTTTTTTGCTGCCATCAGATTTTCCTTATCCCCTGATTTGCGCCCAACGAATGTGAGTCGCCGTCATATTTCAGTGCCTTAGTAAGCATTCCGCCCTCCCGCGAGGCTTGCGAGCGGCGCTGCGAAATCAAAGGCGGCGTTGTTCTTCTCGATCACCGCGCGCGCCGGCTGGATATCGACAGGACGCGCGGGGCGGCGATCGGTTTCGGCGCGGCTGCGGGCGATGCGGAATTCGCGCACCGTGCGGCCGAGTTCGACGATGACCGTATGCAGATCGTCCGCGCCTTCCGCCGATTGTAGCGCGGCACCGGCACTTTCGGCGACGCGGGCGCCGAGTCCCCTCACATCGGTGGTGACGGTATCGAGGGCGGCGGCGTTTTCGCTGGCCTGCGTGGCGACGGTGGCGATGGCCGCGTTGATATCCGTGACCTGGCGGACGATGCTGCCGATCGAATCCTGCGTGCGACCGACCATCTGGACGCCGGCATCGACCTGGGATTTCGTGGTGGTAACCAGTGTCTTGATCTCGCGGGCGGCATCGGCGGAGCGCTGTGCCAGTGCGCGCACTTCCTGTGCGACGACCGCGAAGCCGCGGCCGGAATCGCCGGCACGCGCGGCTTCGATGCCGGCGTTGAGCGCAAGGAGATTGGTCTGGAAGGCGATCTCGTCGATAGCGCCAATGATCTGGCCGATCCGTTCTGCTGACTGCTCGATATCGGCCATTGCCGAGATGGCGCGGCCGACGACTTCGCCGCTTGCTTCAGCAGCCGCCCGCGTCGATGAGGAGGCCTGTTCGGCGGCGCGGCTGCCGGCCGCACCCTGGCGGACGCTTTCCGACAGATCGGCGAGCGCCGTTGCCGACACCCGCAACTGTTCGGCATGGCCGGCGGCGTGACCGGAGAGGTTTCGCGACGACTGACCGAGCCGCTGCACGGAGGCTTCGGCCGTCGCCGTGCGCTCGGTGATCGCGCTGAATTCGGTTTGCAGCGTGTCAAGGGCGGCGTTCAGGGCTTCGGCCACATCGTTATGCGGACAATCCTGCTCGATGACCGCGCGCGCCGTCAGGTCGCGTGCCGCAAGGCCTTCGATCACGTCCTGGAACAAGCGGCTGACCGCAGCCTTGTCATTGCTGCGCTGATCGGCGAGCTGGCGTTGCTGTGTGGCGCGCAGGGCGTTGAAGCGCAGCGAGACGGCGATTTCGACATCGACCATGACCAGGCGGATGATTGATGTCATCAGATCGGCGATCTCGCGCTTGCGGCGCTTGGCGCTCGGCAGGAACGAGGAGCCGGCGAGTTCGCCTGCAAGGCCGCTGATGACGTGCTCGAGGACGACGCCGTGGCCGGCAACATGCCAGCGAGGATCGAGCCCCATCTTGCTTTCGGAATCGGAGAGAACCTTGACGCGCTCGGCGTACAGGCTGTCGAAGCGGGCGTCGGTCAGCACATCCCAGTGCGACGTCTGCAGATCATGCAGCCGCTCGACCTGGCGCTCGCTCTCGAAATTGCGTGCGGCATCGGGGAACGACTGAAAACGTTGGAAAAGATCGCGAAGGCCTGCGGTCAGGTGTTCCTGCAGCGCCGGGCGGTAGCGGCGGACCATCTCGCAGTGTTCGGCATCGAGGCCGGCAAAGCGCAGGCGGTCGCGCAGGCTGCCAGCCTGTGCTCCACGATCCTGATCTGATGGCAAATTCTGCCCCAACGCCTGTTCCCAACCACTGCCTGAAAATGAATCAAGGCTCTTGCGATAGGCGACAATGCGGGGCGGCAACCCGGTACTGGCAGCGGCCAGTGGGCGGACGTATCCCGATCAATACGGACTATTATAGAGCAACTTGAGAGGTTTATACCGGATCGACCCGGTACGGCGGTTCGGCGTCATGCCTGCCAGGAACTCTGAAAATTTCCCAATCCGACGTGTAGTGCAATGTTTATGGTTAATTCCTTGCCTGAAGGTTAATACGCATTTTATGAATGGCGGCTTTCGGAGCAACGCGAATAACCATCTATGAAATACTGGCGTTGCGTTGCAGCGCTGCTACAAGGTCGAAGCAAGCTTCGTGTTATATCCCCGCCAAATCGCGACATGATGTCTTAAGGATTGAACAATGATTGTTCTTGGATTGGGTGCCTGTTTCCTTGCCATTTCGGTTCTGACCGCCGTTGCACTTCTTGACCGTATTGAAGCCGGCCGCGTCGCGCTGACCCTGCGCGTGCTTTGAATTTCCGTCATAAAAAGACATTGACGACTGTGCTTTGTTGCAGTGGCGCTACACCCTGCGCGTCAAGTTCAGACTGTCACCTGATATAAACGGAATACGGTTCATGACCGCACGGCTTGGGCTTTTCATCGTCATCGGCGTCACGCTGTGGCGTATTATCGCACTTCACTTCGACACCACCGATCTGTTCGTCGATGAAGCGCAATATTGGTTCTGGTCGCAGAATCTCGACTTCGGTTACTATTCGAAACCACCGATGATCGCCTGGGTGATCCGCGTGATGACCGGCCTCGCCGGATCGAGCGACATCTTCTGGATCCGGCTCTGCGGACCGCTGATCCACATGGCGACCGCCCTCGTCCTGATGAAGATCGCCAAGCGCTTCGTCAGCCGCGATATCGCTGGCTGGGCCGGCGCCACCTACATCACCCTGCCCGGCGTCGCGCTATCGTCCGTGTTCTTCTCTACCGATGTGGTGCTGTTGTTTTTCCTCGCCGTGGCGCTGTTTGCCTATTTCGGCCTGACGCAAAAGCGATCTGTCGGGCTGGCGCTATTGATGGGCGTTGCGTTCGGCTGCGCGTTCCTGTCGAAGTACGCCATCCTGTTCGTCGTTCCCGGTGGCCTGATCGCGCTGGTCCTGCTGCCAGCGGCGCAGATCGCCTGGCGCGACTTCCTGATATCTGCGGCCGCGGCAATCGTCGTCGCCCTGCCGAACCTGTGGTGGAACGCCACCCACGACGCCACCACGATCAAGCATACGACCAGCATCGCGCACTGGAGCGCGCTCAACCTCGACATCCGGCATGGCGTCGAATTCTTTGCCGCGCAGTTCGGCGTCGTCGGGCCGATCGTTTTCTTCGCGATGCTCTGGGCGGTCTACCGGATGCTCAGGGGACAGAGCACCGCAATCGACAAGCTGCTGATCTGGCTATCCGTGCCGGTCGTGCTGCTGATCACCCTGCAGGCACTGATCGCCAAGGCCTATGCGAACTGGGCGGTGACGGCCTATGTCGCCGGGACGATCCTTGCCGTTTGGCTGCTGCATCGATTGTGGCCGAAGGGCTTGCGGGTGTCGCTGGCGATCAACGGCACCGTCAGCCTGCTGTTTCCGCTGGCGGCCGTCTTTGCCCATCAACTGGTGCTACCGAATGGCGACGAGGCGATGAAGCGTTATCTCGGGCGTAGCGCCGTCAGCCGCGAGGCCGGCGATCTGGCGCGGACGGCCGGTACTGACATCATCGTCAGCGACAACCGCGATATTCTGGCCGATATGTTCCACACGCTGCGAAGCGAGCCGTTGCGCATCTATGCTCGCCCGCCAGTAGAAGCGCCCGACAATTACTACGAGCAGACGTTCGCGCTGCCGGCGGATGTTAGAGATGACGTGCTGTTCATCACGATGCACCCCTTCGTCTGTAGTGACACGCCGGAGAGCATCAAGTCCTGGCAACCGGTCGACGGCTATTATCGCGGCGCGACGCTCTATGCCTACAAGGTGAAGGCCGCGTGCCTAGCGGCCGGCCGGTAGGCCGTCACTTATCGGCGTGGGGAAGGCAGAGACAGGTTCCCTTGCCTTCGACCTCGAGGAACACGACGCCGCCGCTCTCGAAGGCGAGACGCAGCTGCGCCTCGGTGGCGCGATGGAGCTCGTGGTGCTTGCCCTCGTAATCGCGGATCGTGCTGCGCGACACCGCGGCATGATTGGCGAGATCGAGCTGCGTCCAGTCCAGCAAGCCCCGAGCAGCACGGCATAAAGCAGGGGTGAGAATTGTCTCTTTTGCGCCTTGACCCATACCGTCAAACCACCCATATTGGTTGATATAAGCCATATATGTCATACTTTGCACGGGATTTCCAGTTCGGGAGAGAAATATGCCGCACGATACACCTTTGATTTCGACAATCGTCGGGGGTCTCGTGCTTGCGTTTATTCTCGGCGCATTCGCACACAGGCTGAGATTGCCGCCTCTGGTCGGCTATCTCGTGGCCGGTATTCTGGTTGGGCCGCACACGCCGGGTTTCGTTGCCGACCAGGGACTTGCGCCCGAGCTCGCCGAGATCGGCGTCATCCTGCTGATGTTCGGCGTCGGCCTGCACTTCTCCCTTAAAGACCTTCTCTCGGTTCGCGGCATAGCGGTTCCCGGCGCCATCGTGCAGATCGGCTTCGCAACGCTGCTCGGCTGGGGACTGGGCGCGATGATGGGATGGCCGACGGGCGGGAGCCTCGTCTTCGGCCTCGCTCTGTCCGTCGCATCGACCGTCGTTCTGCTGAAAGCATTGCAGGAACGGCGGCTGGTGGAGACGGAACGCGGCAAGATCGCCGTCGGCTGGCTGATCGTCGAAGACCTGGCCATGGTTTTGGCGCTGGTTCTCATTCCGGCGGCTGCCAGCATCGGCGGTGGCGAGCATGCCACCGTCGAGCCTCTTTCGGCCGCTGTCAACCGCCTGTTCGATATGGACATGGGCATTGCCGGCATCATCGGCATGACGCTGGTGAAGGTAGCTCTCTTCGTCGGCGTGATGCTGATCTTCGGTCGCCGCGTCATCCCCTGGACGATGCACCGCATCGCCCACACCGGCTCACGCGAACTGTTTCGGCTCGGCGTGCTGGCAATCGCGCTTGGCGTGGCCTTCGGTGCATCGAAGCTGTTCGGCGTAT
The DNA here is from genome assembly GCA_900472625.1 of Hyphomicrobiales bacterium. GTDB lineage: Bacteria > Pseudomonadota > Alphaproteobacteria > Rhizobiales > Rhizobiaceae > Rhizobium. The sequence continues at coordinate 154,871 of UCIT01000007.1, forward strand.
CGCTGGCGCTCGGCGCCTTCTTCGCCGGCATGGTTCTCGCCGAAAGCGAGCTCAGCCATCGCGCGGCGCAGGAAAGCCTGCCGCTTCGCGACGCCTTCGCGGTGCTGTTCTTCGTCTCCGTCGGCATGCTGTTTGATCCGAACATCCTGGTCGACAAGCCGATCCCGCTGATCGCGACCATATTCATTATCGTGATCGGCAAGTCGCTGGCCGCGTTCCTGATCGTACTCCTGTTCAAGAAACCGGTGGCGACGGCACTGACCATCTCGGCCAGTCTGGGCCAGATCGGTGAATTCTCATTCATCCTTGCTGCGCTTGGCGTCGACCTCGGGCTGTTGCCGGAAGAGGGTCGCGATCTTATCCTGGCGGGCGCGATCATCTCGATCATCCTCAACCCGCTGCTCTTCTATGCCTGCGACAAGCTGCGCCCGCTGCTCGAGCCGAAGCGCGAAGAGCCGCATCCGGAGCCGAAGGCCGAAGCGGAGGCCGAGGCGGTCGAAGAGCCTGTGGCGGTTGCGGACGAGATGCATGCAACCGCGCTGAAGGGTCACGCCATCCTCGTCGGCTACGGCCGGGTCGGCAGCATTGTCGGGCAGAATCTGAAATCCTCCGGCACGCCGTTCCTCGTCATCGAGGATTCGGACAACCGCATCGCCGCCTTGCGCGAGCAGGGCATCGAAGTGGTGAACGGCAACGCGGTGCAGCGTGACGTTCTTGATCTCGCCAATCTCCAGGGCGCCCGCAGTCTTGTGATCGCCATTCCCAACGCCTTCGAAGCCTGCCGCGTCGCCGAACAGGGGCGCGCCACCAATCCCGGCGTGCTGATCGTGGCGCGTGCGCATTCGGATGCCGAAGTCGAGGAACTCAAGCATTTTGGCGCCGACACCGTGATCATGGGCGAGCGGGAAATCGCCATGGGCATGCTTGACCGACTTTCCCAAGTCCATCATGACAGTGCGCACTATGAAGTCGTGGCTGACGCTGATATAACGCCGCCCGAGGAAACGCCTTCTCCAGAAAAACAATGAGAGAACTTTGCGCTGTTGAGCCGGTTCGAGATTGAAAATCCGGATGACTGCCAGATGAGGTTCGATACGCGCCGCATGACCGGTCGCGTTGCCGTTTCTCTCGTGTTCGCGATCTTCGCCTATCTCGGTTTGCTTTTCGGCGGCAACCTCGTTTTCGGCCCGGCGCGCGGGCCGAATGCCTTCTCCTCATCGAGCAAGGACGGGCAGCCGCTGCAGCTCAGCGCCCGCGACGTCGTTCGCGGCGTGCTGGCGGCCGATCGCAAGCTTGCTACTAAATACGCCAATCATGACTCCGCCGACGCTCTGCCGACGGCTTTGCCCGCAGCCGACCGTCCGCTGAACGGCGCCACCTCGCTTTCGCTTTCCAGCGCAGCCGCCTTCCTGGCGCCGGGCGCGAAAGCCTATGATTCTCGCGGCCCGCCTGCCATCGCCGCCTGACGACATGCGCCTCGCCGGCGCTTTCCAATTGCATGTACGACACGCCCGCCTGCGCAACACGCGCAGGCTCAAGCGTTATCAAGGATAGACACAACAATGCGCACCTCACCATGGCTGGTGTTCACCTATGCGGTGATCATTTTCCTCGGCTTTCTGATCGCCCTGCCGAATGTCCTGTCGCAATCGACCCTGCAGCGCCTGCCCTCGTGGCTGCCGCACAACCAGGTCTCGCTTGGCCTCGACCTTCGCGGCGGCTCTCATCTGGTTCTCGAAGTCGATGAAGCCGATCTTACCCGCGAGCGCCTGCAGTCGATGCTGCAGGATACGCGCCGCGTGCTTCGCGAGAAGAACATCCAGACGAAGTCGATCGTTCGCAACCAGAACCAAATCGTCGTCACGTTGAACGATCCGGCGCAGAGCGACGAGGCTGTGACGCAGCTGAAGACGCTGGGCAACACGATCGCCACCGGCATCAGCGCCGGCCAGTCGGACCTATCGGTGACGACCAGCGGCAGCAACATCATCGTCGCCTTCTCGGCCGCCGGTATCGCCAGCAATGTCGATTCGGCCGTTCAGCAGAGCCTTGAAGTCATTCGCCAGCGCGTCGACCAGGTCGGCGTTGCCGAACCGACGATCCAGCGCATCGGCGGCAACCGCGTTCTCGTGCAGCTGCCGGGCGCGCAGGATCCGTCCCGCCTTCGCCAGCTTCTCGGCTCGACCGCCAAGATGTCCTTCCACATGCTCGCACCGAACAATTCTCCGGCTGCCGGCGTGACGATGCTGAAGGACGAGGAAGGCAACACCTATCCTGTTCTCGACCGTGTCGAGATATCAGGTGACCGTCTCTCCGACGCGCGCGTCAGCTTCGACCAGAGCTCGCAGCCAGTCGTCAGCTTCCGCTTCGACAGCGCCGGTGCCTCGCGCTTTGCCGAGATCACCCGCCAGAACGTCGGCAATCCCTTCGCCATCGTTCTCGACGACAAGGTGCTGAGCGCGCCTGTCATTCGCGAGCCGATCACCGGCGGTGCCGGCCAAATTTCCGGCAACTTCTCGACCGACACGGCAAACACGCTGGCCGCCCTGCTGCGCGCCGGTGCCCTGCCCGCCAAGCTGACCGTCATCGAAGAACGCACCGTGGGTGCCGACCTCGGCGCCGACGCCATCCAGATGGGCATCTACTCCGGTATCGTCGGCTTCGTCCTCGTCGCCGCCTTCATTTTCCTGCTCTACGGCACCTGGGGCATTCTCGCGAACGTCGCGCTGCTGATCCACACCGTCCTGACCTTCTCGGCGCTGACGCTGGTGGGCGCGACGCTGACGCTGCCCGGCATCGCCGGTGTCGTGCTCGGCATCGGCCTTGCGGTCGACGCCAACGTTCTGATCAACGAACGCATCCGTGAAGAAACCCGCAAGGGCAAGGGCTCGTTCGCCGCCATCGATACCGGCTTCCGCCGCGCCTACTCGACCATCATCGACGGCAACATGACGGCGCTGATCGCCGCCGCCATCCTGTTCTGGTTCGGCTCCGGCCCGGTTCGCGGCTTCGCCGTCACCATGGCCCTCGGCCTGATCATCTCGATGTTTACCTCGGTCGCCTTCGTGCGCGTCTCGATGATCGAGATCACCCGCCGCTTCAAGCTGAAGACCATCAACATCAAGCCGCTGCTGCCGGTCTTCTACCCCTACGACAAGCACATCCAGTTCATGAAGGCGCGCTTCTTCGGCGTGACCGTCTCGGCGCTGCTGTCGGTCGCCTCCGTCGTCCTGTTCTTCCATCCGGGCCTCAACTACGGCGTCGACTTCCGCGGTGGTATCCAGATGTCGGTGAAGACCCAGGAAGCCGCCGATCTCGGTCGCTTCCGCGAGGGCCTGAACAGCCTCGGCCTCGGCGAAGTGTCGCTGCAGTCCTACGGCGACAACAACACCATGGCTGTGCGCGCGCAGCGCCAGGATGGTGGTGAAGAAGCCCAGACCGCAGCCGTGACCAAGCTCAAGGACGAGATCGTCAAGATCGATCCGTCAGCGACGATCACCGGCACCGATGTCATCGGCCCGAAGGTCAGCGGTGAGCTTGCCTGGGCTGGTATCCTCTCGGTGGTCATCGCCTCGCTGGCGATGCTGCTCTACATCTGGTGGCGTTTCGAATGGCCGTTCGCGGTCGGCGCCATCGTCACGCTCATTCTCGACGTGACGAAGTGCATCGGCTTCTTCGCGCTGACCGGGCTCGACTTCAACCTGACGGCCATCGCGGCGATTCTGACACTGGTCGGCTACTCCGTGAACGACAAGGTCGTGGTCTATGACCGCATGCGCGAAAACATGCGTCTCTACAAGTCGATGCCGCTGCGCGAACTGATCGACAAGTCGATCAACGAAACGCTGGCACGAAGCATCTACACCAACGTCACCGCCTTCCTCGCCCTTCTGCCGATGGCGATCTGGGGCGGCAGCGCGGTCTCGAGCTTCGCCATTCCGATGGTGTTCGGCATCCTAGTGGCGGCGGCATCGTCCGTCTTCATCGCGGCGCCAATCCTGCTCTTCCTCGGCGACTGGCGCACCCGCCATCGTGCGGCTGTCGTCGCCAACGACAGCAAGGTGGACATCATCCCGCCGAACCCCGGCGCGTCGCGCAAGTCGGCGAGCTGAGGCCGCTGGCGATCTCGCAGAGATTGCTGACATGAAATTGATACGGGCGCCGGTTGCAGAACCGGCGCCCTTTTTCTATCCTCCACCCAGGGTTGGAGTATCGCAGACATGTCATCACCGGCGGCAGACACGGACGAAGCGCGGATCAAGCGCTTTCTCGCCATCGCATCGCATGACCTGCAATCGCCATTGCGTCATATCGCAATGTATGCGGAGATCCTGCTCGACGATCTCGACGGTACGCTCGGCGACGAGCATCTCCAGCATCTGAAGACCATTCGGGCCAAGGCTCAGGCCGCGCAGGAACTGACGAAGGCGCTGGTCGGCTTTGCGGCCGGGGCGCCGAAGCTGTCCATGTCAGCAGTCGATGTGGGAGTTATGATCTCCGATATATGGACGGAGTCGCTGGGCGAGATCGACGCCCCGGACGCAAGGATCGAGATCGCGGATCTTCCAGCCGTCACGACCGATGCCGGCGTGTTGCGACAGGCTCTGCGAAACATTGTCGCCAATGCGCTTGTGCATCGCGCCGCAGCCGCGCCCGTCGTGACGATCGCAGCCGATGCCCATGCTTCCGGCTGGACGCTTTACATCAGCGACAACGGACCGGGCATCGAGGCCGATGTGCATGAGAGCATATTCCAGCCGTTCTGGTCGCTGCCCCGGGAAGGCGCCGAAAAGCGGATCGGGCTGGGACTGGCGGCAGCGCGCGATCTTGTTGCGGCTCTTGGCGGCAGCCTGCGGCTCGATCATTCGAACGGGAGCGGCAGCCGGTTCGCCATCCAGCTCCCGTTCCGGTGACGCGTCAGATGCTGTAGTCGTCCTTCCAGAAATCGGGGACATCGTAGGTCACGTATTCGCGGATGATATGCTGCAGCGTCTCGACATCGATCTCGTCCTTGCCGAGCCGGAAATCGACGCCATAATCCTGAAACTGCTGGAAATAGGTGTCCGAGACATCCATCGACACAACACCGATCGGGCCGGTGTATCCGCTGGCACGCAGCTTCGGCACGGTCTGGCGAAAGTCGTCGTTCGGTAGCAGGCGGTTGTCGAGCAGGATCAGGTGAAACGCCCCGTCCTTGAGCTTGGCAAGCGCATCGGCCACCGATTGCGCATAGTCCATCTCGACCGCAGGCTCAGGCAACGCGGCCACGGTTTTCTTCAGCGACCGAAACTCTATGAACTCGTCGTCGACGAAGAGCACCCGGATGGCGCCACGCCCCGCTGCCTCTGCAGCCACTTGAGCATTTCCTGTCACGACACCAATCCCATCCGTAGCGCCATCGCCACCATGTGCACGCGATTGACCGCGCCGAGCTTTCTCACCGAGGCGGCGATATGCGAATTGACCGTGTGTTCGGAAAGGCCAAGAATGATGGCGATCTCCGCCGAGGTCTTTCCCTCGCTGGTCCAGCGCACCACCTCATTTTCCCGCTGGGTCAGGCGACCGGACATTTCGTTGGCAAGGATCTCCTCGTAGAACTTGTCGAATATCCGCATCGTGTCGAGCAGGATATCAGCAACCTCGCCCTGGGCCGGCTCCTGCCGCTTGCCGCTGAAGGCGACGCAGTAGCGTCGGCCTTCCGGTGTGAACAGCGGTATGAGCAGGAAGGCGCTGGTATCGAACTCGTTGAGCACCAGATCCGGCGGATAGTCCTGCAGCGCGCCCGCCTTGCCGCTCACCGGCGTCGCCAGAAACTGTGCCGCCTTCGACTTGATGAAGCCAAGCGCGCGGCCCATCGCATAAATGAAGAATGCCGCCTGCCGCTCGGCAACGTTGGTGATGATGATTTCGCGCGTGCCGAATGGCGGCGAGGCCTCGGAAATGCGGGCCAGCGCGAAGGAATCGAAGGCATAATGATGGGCAGCCGCCTTCAACAGCCGGAAAAAATCCGTCCTGTTGATCGCCCGCCCAAGTTCAGGGCCGGCATGAAAAGGAAGTGCCACTGCGCTGTTCATCCCGCATTCCTTGGCGTTTTCCTACTAGCAGAGGATGTATCCCGAGATCTGGGGATACACGTGCCGGTCCGGTACAGTTAAACACATTAGTAGCGACTGAAGTGGAAGAGATTGCATGCCACCGATCACAGGATCGGCATCGCAATCCTGCCGACGTCCCAACGTCTTTCCGCGTCCAGCCCCTTGCACGTGGAAAGCGATGCCATCGGGCATGCATGATGCCCTGGCGGTATCGGAGAGAGCCGGCAGGCATTCAGTCAAGATCTGGCTGAGTTTGTGACGGCAAACAAAAGTCAATCGGCTCTCTCAGCTTCTCCTCCCGCGGCTGCTTCGGTACATTTTGAAATGTAGTCAAAGTCGTGTCAATGAGAGTTACAACCCTTGCGTCATAAAGACGTAGAAAAAAACTCGCGCTTTACTGAAGGCGTTCCATCACTGCACTCAAATCGAGCGGCTTTTCCAAATAGAAGTCCGCGCCTGACGCAAGGGCACGCTGACGATCGATGACGGCGTCCGAGCCGGAGCAGACGCCCAGCCGCATGGATGAGAAGCGTGCGTCGGCCCGCAGCGTCGCGATCAGCGCCAGGCCGCTGTCGAACGGCATGTAGAGATCGACGACCAGCCATCGCGGGAATGGCTGTCCTTCGGCGTGAAGCGTCTCGAGGGCAGCCATGGCCTCGTCAGCCGTCGCGAAGCAGTGAAGATCGATGTCGCTACCCTGTTTGCGGGAGACATATTTGAGGTAAAACAGGTCGTCGCGGCTGTCGTCCACGTAGAATACCGCCGGCATTGCCATCCTCTCCAGTCTCCCTCCTCGATCTTCCCGTCGCCGGTCGTTTCACGACCAAACCGGTCCGACGCTGCTCCCACGCCGAGAAAGCGATGGAACCTCCACTATCGCATTCGATGTATATTGAAAATTCTACAATTCTGGAAATAGTAGCCACGGGACGGGAGAGCAACGCGTGGCAATATCGATCAGCGCTCGAAGAACAAGCGCTCCTTGGCGGCAGGAACGGCATCGACTGACCGCCTTGACGCTCGGCGCGCTGATCCTGCTGCTTGGCCTGATGATGCTCGCGGCCTGGGTGTGGGAGATCGAGGCGATCCTACTTCTGCTGCCGGGCTCTCCGGCCATGGCCATCAACACCGCCATCTGCTTTTGTCTCACGGGCACAGGGCTCGTCTTTTCCGTTCACACCGGCAGCAGCGCGCGGCTGATCGCCTTCCTGCTGTTTTCCCTCGCAGCAGCGATGAGCGGCGTGCGGCTGATCGAGCTGACATTTGTCGGACGCCAGCCGCAGATCATCGAGCATTTCCTTGCCGCGATCGTCGCCGACCCGGCGTTCTTTGCCCGCGTTGGCGGCGGCATGGCGCTGAACACGGCGGTGATCCTGTTCTTCTCCAACCTGTCGCTGGCGCTGACGCCGCCGGAGCAGAAGGGCAAGGCGCGCATCTTCGAGGAACTCGTCGGCTATGTTGTGTCAGGGCTTGGGATCGCGGCGCTGGCCGGCTACGCGCTGCATGCTGAGCACATCTACCGGTGGGGCAATAATATCGGCATGGCGGTGCAGACGGCCGGCGGCGTGCTGATGCTCGGATCAGCCATGCTGGTGCGGTCCTGGTGGTTGCAGCCGGCGCATTATGGCGGCATGCCGGTATGGCTGCCGGCGACGATCTGCCTCGTCGGGCTGCTGGTCGATCTCTATACGCCGCTCGGCGTCGCCAACGGCATGATCTACGTGCCGCTGATCCTGACTTCCTTATGGTTCAGCAGCCGGACAGCGCCCTTCAACCTGGCGTTCGTCTGTTCGATTCTGATCCTGCTCGGCTTCCTGGCGATCGATCGGCATGGCGAAGGTTATGGATACGAGGCAATGAACCGCACCATCACAGTGGCCATGCTCTGGCTGGTGGCGGGGTTCGTGTTTTCCTTCCAGCGCAAGAGCGACAGCCTCGACGCCGAGCGCATCCGTTTCGATACCGTGACGCGCAACACGCCGAACGCGATCATCGCGCTCGATCCGAAGGGTACGATCTCGCTGTTCAACCCGGCGGCGGAGCAGATGTTCGGCTACAGCGCCGCAGAGGCGATCGGGCAGAACGTGCACATGCTGATGCCGGAGATCTATCACGCCGGGCTGGACGCGTACCTGCAGCAGTCCCTGCGGACCAGCGAAGAAGATCAGGCCGGGAGGACGTGCAGCATTTCCGGGCTGCGCCGGAACGGCGACACGTTCCCGCTCGATGTGTCGCTCAGCGCCTTCAGGACCGGGCCGATCGTCACCTTCGTCGCCATCTTGCGCGACATCAGCCTGCGGGTGGCGCAGGAGAAGCAGTTGCGGACGATGGTCGGGCAGTTGCAGGCCTACACAGCCGATCTCGAGCGCAGCAACACCGATCTCGACGAGTTCGCCTATATCGCCTCGCACGACCTCAAGGAGCCGTTGCGCGGCATGCACAATCATTCGCGCTTTCTTCTCGAAGACTACGAGAAAGTGCTGGATGAGGACGGCGTGCGGCGGCTGAACCGCATCGTGCGGCTGAGCCAGCGGATGGAGAAACTGGTCAACGACCTGCTTTACTTCTCCAGGATCGGGCGACAACAGCTGGCGATCAAACGCACTGATGTGCATGCCATCGTCAAGGACGTGGTGGCGACCATGGACCTCTATCTCGAGGAAAGACAGGCGACGGTGCTGATCGAAGAGCCGCTGCCGGAGGTGGTGTGCGACGCGTTGCGTCTTACCGAGGTCTACCGCAACCTGATCACCAATGCCGTGAAGTACAATGACAAAACGCAGCCGGTGGTGACGATCGGGCATGTCGAACGGTTCGCGGACGCGAAGGGACGCTCCGCGCGCGACGTCTACTTCGTCCGCGACAACGGCAAGGGTATTCCGCTGGAATTTCACGAGGACATCTTCCGGATCTTTAAACGGCTTGAAAAGACGCAGGACAGCGATGACGGGACCGGCGCCGGCCTGACATTCGTGCGCAAGATCATCGGCCGCCACGAGGGCGACGTCTGGCTGGAATCCGAGGTCGGCCAGGGCACCACCTTCTATTTCACACTGGGTCACACACGGGAAAGCCAACATGTCGCAACGTGAATCACAGCCGATCCTCATCGTCGAAGACAGCGAGGACGATTTCGAGGCGACGATCCGCGCATTCAAGCGCGCCAATCTGAAGAACCCGGTGGAGTGGGCTTCGTCCGGTCAGCAGGCGCTCGACATGCTGGCGACGATGGCGGTGCGCCCCGGCCTGATCCTCCTCGATCTCAACATGCCCGGATTGGACGGCCGCAAGACGCTGGAGGCGATCAAGTCCAACGCGGCGTGGCGCAAAATCCCGGTGGTGATCCTGACGACGTCTGACGACGAGCGCGATATCGAGAGCTGCTACGCGCTCGGCGCCAACACCTACGTGCAGAAGCCGGTCGATCTCGACGGCCTGTTCGCCGCCATACAGCGGCTGAAGGAATACTGGTTCGAGATCGCCATTCTGCCGCTGGAGGGATGAGGCCATGGGCGAGAGCAGCGCGGTCCTGATCATCGATGACAATATCGACGACCGCGAGGTCTATCGCCGCATGCTCCGGCGTGCGCCGGGCGCTGGCTACGTCGTGTTCGAGGCGGAGACCGGCGAGGAGGGCCTGGCGCTTATGGCGCAGAAGCGGCCGGACTGCGTGCTGCTCGACTACTCGCTGCCGGGCCGCGATGGCGTCGGCGTGCTCGAGGAGATCCTCAAGCTCGATCCGTCCGCAAACGTGATCATGCTGACCGGCCAGGGCAGCGAGACGGTTGCCGTCGAGGTGATGAAGGGCGGCGCGCGCGATTATCTCACCAAGGACATGCTATCGTCGGAAACCCTGCACCGCTGCATACAGAGCGCCGTGATGCATGGCGATCTGGCGGCCAAGCTGGAGCAGAAGCAGCAATCGCTCGAGATTTTCACGCGAGCCATGGCCCATGACCTGAAGGAGCCTCTGCGAACCATCAAGTCGTTCAGTCGGCTTTTGCAGGCGTCCGCATCGCTCGCCGACGAGGATCACGACCTGCTGGGCTACGTTCTGAGGGCCGCCGATCATATGGAAGACCTGATCGTCAAGGTGTCGGGTTTCTCGAAGTTGGAGGTATCCGGCGAACTGGAAACGAAGTCGGTGGCGCTGTCGGTCGTCCTCGACCAGGTGGAAAGCAATCTGCGCGAGCAGATCGGCAGTCGGCGGGCGGAGATCACACGGGATGTCCTGCCCGAGGTGATGGGCGACACGACGCTTCTGGTCCAGCTGCTGCAAAATCTTGTCTCCAACGCCGTCAAATATTGCGAGGCGCCGATCCCGTTCTTGCGGATTTCAGCCGAGAACGACGGCGCGGTCTGCCGGTTGTCCGTCAGCGACAACGGGCCGGGCATCGCGGCCGGGCATCGCGATCTGATCTTCCAGCCGTTCAAGCGACTAGTCGGTCGCGGCATCGAGGGAACGGGGCTGGGGCTGGCGATCTGCCGGCGGATCGCGCAGCTGCATGGCGGCGCGATCTGGTGCGAGGACGGCAAGGACGGCGGCACGACCTTCATCGTCGAACTGCCGCTTGCCCGGCCTGATGCCGCGGCCACGCCAATCGACACGCTCGGCAGCGAGCGAGCAGGGCAACGGCCGGCGGGTATGGGCCGTGTCGCGGAGGTTCTTCTGGTCGACGACAGCCCCGCGGATGTACAGCTGCTGAAGATCAAGCTGATGAGGCGGGAGAAGGTGAGCTTCAACCTTCATATCGCCAGCAACGGGCGGGAAGTTCTGCGGCTGCTGGAGGCACGGTCAACGGCCGCTCACGATCCTTTGATCGACCTGATGCTGCTCGACGTCAACATGCCGATCATGGACGGATTCGAGGTTCTCGAAGCCCTGTCGGCGGACGAAAGGCTGAGGCGGATTCCGGTCTGCATGCTCAGTACATCAAGCGATCCGGACGACATGCAGCGGGCCAAATCGCTGGGTGCGCGGGCCTACATGGTCAAGCCGCCGACGTTGCAGCAATTGCAGCTCGCTTTGGAAGATGTCGGCACTTTGGATTTGCAGCCTTGCGGAGATGCCCTAATTCTTTATGCAGAGCAAACAAGGCACCCAGCAAACGCAACGATATGACAGTTATACTCACCTTCATCTCCGCGCTTCTTCTGTCCCCAATGCAATCCGGGCTTCCCTCTATGGTATCAGGCATACACCACATCACGCTTTTGACCCGGAAGGTTCAGGCGAATGTCGATTTCTACGCAGGCTTTCTCGGGATGCGGCTCGTCAAGCAGACGGCCGGCTTCGAGGATGCGACGCAGCTGCATCTGTTCTATGGCGACGCGGAGGCGACACCCGGCTCGCTTGTGACGTTCCTCGTCTGGGAAGATGGCGCGCCAGGCCGCGCCGGTTTCGGGCAGTTGAGCGAACTGGCGCTGGCGATCGATCCTTCCAGCATCGGATACTGGCTGACGCGGGCAATGAGCCACGGCATTCGCACCGAAGGGCCGGCCGATGAATTCGGCGAGCCGGTGCTGCGGCTGAAGGACCCCGATAACATCATCGTCAAGCTCGCCGGCGCGCCCGCGATCAAATCACCGGCAGTCTGGACCGGCGCCGGCGTGCCCGCCGAACATGCGATCCAGCGGGTGCGCGGGACGACGATGCTGACCGAAACACCAGCGGAAAGCCGCAGCTTCGTGGAAAGCCACTTCGGCTACCGCTTCCAGGAGAACCGAGGCAATATCGACCGTCTGGTTTCGCAATCCGGCGATGTCGTCGATATCAGAAATGCGAAGGGCTTCTGGTCCGGCGCACCGGGGACCGGCACGTTCGACCACGTCGCGTTCCGCGCTGCCGATGACCAGGCGCTGGACGACGTTCATAACAAGCTTCAGGCCGAAGGCGCGTCGGAGGCAGACATCAACGTGCACGACCGCAAATATTTCCGCTCGCTCTATGTGCGCGAGCCGGGCGGCACGCTGATCGAGCTGGCGACCGACAAGCCGGGCATGACGGTGGACGAGCCGGCGGAGACGCTCGGTGAGAAACTGTTTGTGCCGAAAGACCCGATCACGGATCTCAAGGACCTGAAGGTGGTGCTGCCGCAGTTCTCGATGCCCGGCGAGCCGCGCGTAAACTACCGCGACCTGCCCTTCGTGCACCGCTTCTACACGCCGCCGGATCCCGACGGAACGGTCCTGGTGCTGCTGCATGGTTCGGGTGGCAATGAGACGACCCTGATGCCGCTGCTGCACAAAGTGGCGCCGCGGGCAACGCTGCTCGGCGTGCGCGGGCGGGCGACGGAGGAAGGCATTCCACGCTGGTACAAGCGAATCACGCCGTTCTCCTTCGACCAGCAGGACATCAAGAGCGAGGCGGAAGCATTCGCGGCCTTCATCGACGGCGCGGTCAAATCTTACGGGCTGGACCCGAAGAAGCTCGTCTACGTCGGCTATTCCAATGGCGCCAACCTTCTGAACTCGCTGCTCTATCTGCACCCGAACCTGGTGCACAAGGCGGTACTGCTGCGCTCGATGCCTGTGCTCAGCGACTACCCGCATGCCGACCTCAAGGGAACGGACCTGCTTGTCATCAGCGGCAAGACGGATGCCTACGGCAAATATGCCAACGATCTCGAAACACGACTGAAGAGCTCCGGGGCGACGGTCGATTCGAGCATCATTCCCACCGGGCACATGCTCGGCGACGACGATGTTCCGGTCATACAGAAATGGCTGTCGCACGAGGAATAAGCGTCTCAAGCGAACATTCGGCAGGTGCTGCGAAGTCTAGACCAAGTTCACGGGCCGGCAATGAAACATTGCCGGCCCGTTGTATTTTCATGCCCACATCCACAGGTCGAGCATTTTCGTATTTACTCGGAGACAGGGCATCAAATGAAGTGACGACTAGGATTTACATATGAAAAGATCGATGCATCAGTCTATTTCCATAGAGAATCCAGACCAAATCTCGGCGCTCTTCTCTTCTACTTCTATGCGCTTCGCATGTGCGAAGTGAGACGCACCGCTTATGGGGACCCATTCATAGATTTTCGAGCGACGACAAAAACTCTAACAGAATATCTTCGATACAAATTCAAGAAACTAAGTGATTTATTTTCTTGAACACAAAGAACACGCCACCAACAAATATTTCCAGAACACGAATTATTACAATTACTATTCTTGTATTATGAAATATCTCGGCGTCAAATCCGATATATATCGATTAAAAATATATCAGCAAGAAATCACCACATTGTTTTGTTTTTTCGGCAAACTGTAGTGGTTTGCTGCAATGCAAAATGTTTCTTGCCGGGCATTGGGGAGCGCCCTACCCTTTCCCGACTTCGACTGCAGAAGGAAAAAGACGCATGCCTCCTCAGCCCGTGGACATCAGCCTAATCATCTCTTCGAAGAATCGGGCATATGGACTGAAGAATTGCCTGGATGCCGTTTCCAGTGCTGCGCTTCATGCAGATCACCTGGCACTGGAACTTGTCTTCGTCGACAATGGCTCCACCGACAATACCTCCGAAATTGTCAGCGAGTGGGCGAAGAATGCCGCCATCAGCACCCATCTCGTGCATGAGGCCAAGCCGGGATTGGCAGCCGCCCGCAACAGCGGCATGACGGCAGCGAAGGGCAAAATCCTGGCCTTCACGGACGACGATTGCGAAATCCTGCCCGACTATTTCACCGTGATCGCAGCATTGTTTGCCGGCGACAAGCAACCTGTGCTGCGCGGCGGCCGGATCGAACTTGGCGATGCACGCGACCTGCCGGTGACGATCAAGACCGAACTCGAGCCCGCGACGCTGACGAGCGAACTGCACGCCGGCGGCTTCGTCCATGGTGCCAACATGGCTTTCCCGCGGACATTGATCGACAAGGTCGGGCTATTCGATACCCGCTTCGGTGCCGGCTCGCCGTTCCGCTCCGGCGAAGACACCGATTATGTGCATCGCGCCTTCAACGCCGGCATCCGCGTCGAATACCTGCCGGATTTCGCGGTCAAGCATTTCCACGGGCGTCGCGAACTCGGCGACGTCAAGAAGCTGCAGAGCGGATATGCCTTTGGCAACGGCGCGCTCTACGCAAAATACCTGTTCGATCGCCGTTCGAACATGCGGGGCATGTTGCGCTGGGACATTCGCCAGGCCGTGCTGGAAGCGATTGGTCGGCAACGGCTGAGCGGCGAGCTCGGGCTGACCTACCGCAGCCAGCTCCGCGACAATCTCACCGGCATGATGGCCTACTGGCGCGGGCAGAAGGCTGGGCGAGCTGCCTGATAGGCCTTTCCGCCGGACTCAACAGACGCCTTCGTGCGCCAAACCGATTGGATACTGAATGCCAGATACGGCAGTCGCCCACGCCGACCTGAAGAAAAAGACCGCTCTCTCCGTCCTCTGGTCGGTCGTTCGTGTTGCATGGAGTACGATCGCGACATTCGTGATCTTCGTGATCCTGGCGCGCATTCTCGGACCGGGCGATTTCGGCACTTTTGCGCTGGCGAGCCTGTTCGTGGAGATCGGTCGGGTTCTCGCCTATGCCGGCCTCGGCGACGCCATCACACGGCAGCTCGATCTCGACGAAGAACTGGCCGATACTGCCTTCTGGGCGACAATCGCGTTCAGCGGCATCGTTGCCGCCGTCGTCTTCGTGTTTGCGCCCTATTACGGCGAGCTGGTCCGCGATCCGAAAGTTTCGGAGATCCTGCGTTGGCTGGCGCCGCTGCTGCCGGTGTCGTCGCTGGCGGTCATTCATAACGCCCGCCTGGCGCGTGAGTTCGGCCACAAGAACCTTGCCGCACAGGCAATCGCCGCCAGCCTGCTGTCCGGCATCACGGCCGTTGCCTGCGCCTTCATGGGCTGGGGCGTCTGGGCGCTGGTGGCGCAAACCGCGGTCAATGCTGTTGCCACTGTGCTGCTCGGTTGGGTTGCCTATCCGTGGATGCCGAAGTTTCGCTTCAACATTCCCCTTTTCCGTTCGGTGTTCCTGTTCAGCATCAGCCTCGTGGTGACGCAGTTGATGTGGATGCTGCTGGCGCGCGTGCAGGACATCTTCATCTCGCGCTGGTACGGCCCGGTCGAGGTCGGTCGCTACCGTATCGCCTGGCGGCTGATTGAGCTGATCGGACAGGCCGTGCTGGCGCCAATCGGCAGCGTGGCGCTGGTGACCCTATCACGGCTGCAGAACGATGCCGTGGCCTTCCGCAACGCCTATAACAAGATCGTCGGCGCCGCGGCGCTCGGGACCATTCCGCTGCTGCTCGGTTTTGGAGCGCTCTCCAACGATATGATCGCCATGCTGTTCGGCGACAAGTGGGGCAATGCCGGCGATATCGCCACCGTGCTGGTGCTTATGGCCGTGCCGTTCGTGATGAACTTCTTTGCCTCTTCGGCGCTGTCGGCCGTCAACCGCGCGGAATCGATCCTGTCGGTGGCGGCGCTGCAACTCGCCGCAACGCTGGTGCTGACCTGGCTGCTGGTGCCTTACGGCGTGGTTGCCGTCGCGGCAGGCTACACGCTGCGTGCGTGGCTGACGCTGCCCTATCAGCAGTATGTTTTGTCGCGTTACGCCAACATCGATGCCAAGAGCACAATGAAGGCTGTGGCGCTGCCGCTTTGCGGTTCGCTGGTGATGGCAGCCTGCGTATGGTTCGCGCATCCGGTGATCGTCGATCACGTTCAGAACCGCTGGCTTGCGCTCGGCCTCAGCATCGGCCTCGGCGCCGTGGTCTACCTTGCATTCCTGCCGATCTTCGGCCGGTCGGTCATTCGGCCATACATCGCGCTTGCAATGTCGCTCAATCCGTTTCGCAAACACGCGCAGGCATAGTCCCGCGCCGTTAACCTCGGACCTCTTGTCCCCAAGAACAAGGAGCCTTCAATGGAATCCAATCTGACGATCATCAATCGCCTTCAGGGCGTGATCGAGAAAAACCTGTCCGACGTTTTCGACCCTTCGGAACGCTACGCCCTTCTCGACTTCCCCAACCATTACAATATCGGCGACAGCGCCATATGGCTGGGTGAGCTTGCCTATTTCGACAAGAAGCGCTCTCGTCCGACCTACGTAACCGAGATCCCGACCTTCGATGAAGAGCGCATGCTCGGCGCCATCGGCGATGGCCGGATTTTCCTGCATGGCGGCGGCAACTTTGGCGATATCTGGGCGGGCTACCGCCAGTTCCGCGAAGGCATGCTGGAGCGCCACAAGGGTCGCCCGATCGTGCAATTGCCGCAGACGATCCATTTCAAGGATCAGGAGAATATCGACAGCACCGCGCGGGCGATCGAGAAGCATGGCCAATTCACGCTTTTGGTGCGCGACAAGAAGAGCCTTGCCTTCGCGCAGCGCTGGTTCCAGTGCGAAACCCGCCTTTGCCCCGACATGGCCTTCTGCATTGGCCCGGTTGCCAAGCCGGTGCCGCAGCACGAACTGCTGCTGAACCTGCGCGAAGACCAGGAGGTCGGCACGCCGCAGGATCTGACGGCGGCAACGCTGCGCTCGGGAACGGTGAAATCCGACTGGCCGGACGAACCCGCCGACTTCCAGAAGCAGACCAAGCATGCCGCCATCCTCAAGGGGCTCTTGAGCGGCAAGATCGGCGGCCGGGCGCGGATGACCGAGCTTGCCTATCGCGAGCGCGCACAGCAGCGCTTCGACCGCGGCGTGGCGCTGCTGGGCTCGGCACGGCAGGTGATCACCGACCGCATGCATGGCCACATCATGTGCGTGCTGATCGGCGCCGATCATTGCGTGCTCGACAACAGCTACGGCAAGACCAGCAGCTTCATCGAAGCGTGGAACACCTGCAACACGGACAAGGCCGCACTCGTGCCGACCGTCGACGATGCGTTGGCCGTCCTCGACGCCCGCCGCGTCCAGCCGCAGGCCGCTGTCGCCTGATCCCGATCAGCCTCGCCGGGCGACCATGATCCCGGCGAGCACCACCAGCCCGCCGATCGCCTGCATCGGGCCGATCGGCTCGCTCAGGAGTATCCAGGCGAGGATCGCCGCCACGACGGGCTGCAGCAGCAGCGTCAGCGAAGAGAACGCGGCCGGCAGATAGGCGAGCGCATAGGTGATCGCCACCTGGCCGCTGGCATGGCTTATGAAGGCAAGGCCGAATACCATGGCCCAGCCATACGCCGTCGCCGGCAGCAGATGATCCTCGAGGAAGTATCCGAACGGGAACAGGCAGACCGCAGCCGACGCGGTGCTCCAGAGCATGATGCGGATGGTATGGAAGCGGCTGCGCAGCCGGCCGATCGCCAGGATATAAAGCGCATAGGAGATGGCTGCCAGCACCGCGCCGCCATCGCCGCGCAGATCGCCCTGGGTCAGCGCTCCTGGCCCGCCCTTGAGGATGACGACGCCGGCAACCGCCAGCACCAGACCGATCACGAAGACGCGGGTGACGGCAGCCCCCAGAAACACGACACCGATGGCGGTGACGAAGACCGGCGCCAGATTGGCGAGCAGGGTGGCGTTGGCAACCGAGGTGATGGTGATCGACAGATGCCAGGTGATCAGATCGGTGGCGAGGATCACGCCGGGCAGGATCAGCAGGCCGTAGTCCGACCACGTGTGCGGCTTTGGGCCGGCGTCGTTTCGCTTGATCAGCGAAAAGATGAAGATCGGGATCAGTGCCAGCGCTACGCGCCAGAAGCCGGTCGCCATCGGACCGACTTCCGACAGGCGGACAAAAATCGGCGAGCCGCCGATCGCCGCGCCACCCAGAATGAGGGCAGTCAGCGCCAGCCGGTTGGAGGGCGGCGATTGAACGACGGCGGAAGAGACTTGCGACATGATTTCCCGGCTTCTTGCGTCGCAGCTGTTGTGCGACGGCATCTTGCTGGCGATTAGCAGATGGCGCCGACGAGGAATAGCCGGGGAACGACGCAGGCGGTCAAAATATGCAGTTTCGCGCAACTGCCGTCGTCAGTTCCGCTCGATGGGCCATCAGCCGGAGACAACGGTGGAAAACGCTGGATTGCCACGGATGGTGTTGCTCACCGTGCAGATCTCGTCTTCGGCGAGATGGGCGATCTTCTGGCGGGTTTCCTCGTCGATATCACCCTTGATCGAGAAGACGATGTTGAAAGTCTCGACCCGCGATACGCCTTCGCTCGCCTTTTTGCCTGTCACGTCGGCTGTGAGTTCGGTGATCCTGTCGAGAACGCCAAGCTGGCTTGCGGCCATGCGGGCACTGAGGACAAGGCAGGCGGACAGCGATGCGTAGAGCAGATCGAGCGGATTGAAGCCCGGCTGCGACGGCCCGGTGACAATGTCGATCTCGCCCTGCGTGGCGGAGGTGACATGCGGAAAGCCGGTTCGCCCGAGTACAGCGGTTGCGCCAACGGGGCGGGTGCGAACCTTTAGGTCTGCCATGAGTTATCCTCTGGTGATCATTTCGCACTCTAGATAGGAGCTCCGCATGCTTGGCGCAACGCGCATTTTGAACCCCGTACGGCGCAAATGAACGAGGCGATCAGAGCGAGATTTGCGTCGCGACAGGCGACTCACGGCTTTGTGATGCCGCACCGTCAAGCTGAATTTACCATCCCTATTTCTAGGGATAGCCCGGCATCCTGTTGAAGATGCAATATAATGATGCACTAAAACAGATGCGACTCATTGGAGTGATCCATGCGAGAACTTGAGACAGTTGCTGCTACATTCCCCGTGATGATCGAAACGGCGCCGTTCGGCTACGTTCGCAAGGTCTACGTCGACGACGAGGCATGCTGGGGACTATTCGATCAGGATGGCGACGTGATCTTTGTCGGCGATGCACCGATCGACTGCCACAGCTACGCCGCAAAGGAACAGATTCGCGTTCAGGTCATCCATTAGCCGAGAACGGCCTTGATTTGATGACCGGCGCAATGGCCGCCGTGCCTACACGACAGCCGGAAAGTATAGCGCTTCGCAAGCCGGCGCTTTCATGGAGGCGTTTTGCCATCGCCAGTATTACCATCGTATCGACACATTAAGAATGGAACACTTGCTGACGACGCCGAAACGGACATTTGAACAACACGTCCGCCGACGGCAATCGAGCGGCAAGTTATGATGTAAGCGCTTGTTTTACTCAGCCAAGAGATCATCAGCACTTCGTTAAATCCTGCCGCCTATCATCACGTCTCTACTGATTTGCGGAGTACTGAGATGAGGGAGATCTACAGGCCGTTCGTCACCAGCGATGATCCAGATCGGGATCTGCGTTGCCAGGACGCCATTCAGTTCGCCTTCGACGATCTGGCGCAGGCATCCATAGCTGCGGGCTGGACTGAGCGCGAAAGCCTGGAAGCGATCCTTTACCTGGCCGAAGATCGGCTGCGCACGCTGGCCGCCAACGACGACAGCAAAGCCCTGCTCGAAATCCTCAAGAAGATGATCCACGCCCCCGCCGCCTAAGGGCGCAGCCAATCGGTCTGTCAGGCGGATTTCGCCAGCGGCGCATCGACACCATCAGCCAGTATCTGGGCCTGGGCGAGCGACGTGTTGTGGGACGCCATCAGCAACAGGCAGAGCGCCACGGCGCGCGGCACGTCCTGCTCGCCTGACGCCCACCGGCGACTGGTGATCTGATCAACACCAAAGAGCGTTTCCACGCCAGCAGTGGTCAACCCGAGGACCGCTAAAGCGGCTCTGTATTCCAACGCCTTCATGTTTGCTGTTCCCGGCGCGCTTTGCGCGCACTTATCGTTCGGATGGCGCTACTTTAGTTTCGACTTATGAGAACGATGCAACAGATACGACGTTTGCCTGCCTGAAAACGACAGTCACGGCTGTGTCACCGGCTGAGAGCCTTTCCAGGTTAAATTGAACCATTCTGCCGGAGCAGGTTTTCGTCAGGGCAAAGGCGATTGGCGAAGGGCATACCCCAGGTACGTCCGAGCCGATCGCCTTTGATCCTGGCGGAAAGATGCCCGGCCCTAGCTGGTTCGCAAGCGAACCACCGGGGTTGGCTGAAACGGGCCGCCTGATCGCCCGGCCGGCTCGGCCGTATGATTTGGCTACGACACGCGCCGGCCGGGCGATCATTCGACTCCGTTTGAGCCAACAGAATGGTTCAATTTAACCCGGAAAGGCTCTAATGGACGGACGGCTCGTCGGCATCATCGGTGAATGTACGAATGCCGTCGCGCTCAACGGTCGCCAGAAACTCGTCAAAAGCCTCACGATCCGTGGCAAAGGCCTCTTCCCATTCGATGAGGTCTTCCTCCTGGGTGACGACCTCCATCTTCCAGTCGCCGTTGGTTCCTTCGGGCCGGAAAATGTCGACCAGCACGGTAACACCATCGTCGGTGAACTCGCCGGCGAGTTCGGAATGCTCGAGCTTGGGTTCTTTCGTCTTTGCCATTTACTTCACTCTTTTAGTGGTCGCGGCGATATGGATTGCCTGTATCAGCACGCCGGGTTGCTACCAAGTCAAAAGGCATCAGCGAATATATGATGATCTGAAATCTTGGGAAGAAGTGGTGCCCAGACGCGGATTTGAACCACGGACACGCGGATTTTCAATCCGCTGCTCTACCAACTGAGCTATCTGGGCGTACCGGCTTCAACACATCTCTCGCGGGCGAGATCTGCAGGGGCTTGGTTTTCCCCGGAAGCGAGCGGGGTTATAACATCTTGTTCGGCCATGGCAAGCGTCAAATGAGAGTTTTTTGACAGGGCTGTGAATTTTCCAGATTCCCGAATGAAATGAATGGCTTCCCTCATGGGAAACTGCCGTCAGTCCTCGTCGGGATATTCCGCCTTGGCCTCGTCGTCGGCCACAGGGATGGCGTAGGAGCCCGTCAGCCAGCGCGACAGGTCGAGTTCGCGGCAGCGGTTGGAGCAAAAGGGGTAGTGCTCGCGCTGCGATGGGCGGCTGCATTCGGGGCAAGGGCGTGCCTTGCGCAGCGGTTCGATCTTGGCGCTGGATTTGTCGTCTTCAGACATGCTCGGTCCTCGGGATTTTTAGCCCGCTGCCTCAGGCCTCGGGCCAACGGCTATGGACGTCGAAGCCCTCACCGGTCAGAAGCAGGATGGTTTCGTATAGCGGCAGACCGACGACATTGGTGTAGGAACCGACCATCTTCTGCACGAAGGTGCCGGCCAGTCCCTGAATGCCGTAGGCGCCGGCCTTGCCGCGCCACTGGCCGGAGGCCAGATAATTCTCGACTTCGAAACCGGACAAACGCTTGAAACGCACTTTGGTTTCGACGATCTTCTGGCGGATCTTGCGATCCGGGGTCACAAGGCAGACGCCGGTGTAGACCCAGTGGCTGCGGCCGGAGAGAAGATAGAGCGAAGCGGAGGCCTCGTCGGCGAACTCGGCCTTGCCGAGGATGCGCCGGCCGACGGCAACGACGGTGTCGGCAGCCAGGATGTAGCTGCCCTTCCAGGTCATGTCGCCCTTGATCGCCGCAAGTGCTGCTTCGGCCTTTTCCGTCGACAGGCGACGTGCCAGCGAGCGCGGGTGCTCCGACTTCTTCGGCGTCTCGTCGATGTCCATCGGCATCAGGCGCGAAGGCTCGATGCCCGCCTGGTTGAGAAGATCAACGCGGCGGGGGGAACCTGAAGCCAGAATGAGCTTGTATTTGAGCGCCATGGAACCTCGACTACCGGGCAGACGGGAGCGAAAGCCGCGGGGGCTTTCGAGCCAAGCTTACTTGAAGCGGTAGGTGATACGGCCCTTGGTCAGGTCGTATGGCGTCATTTCAACGAGAACCTTGTCGCCGGCAAGAACGCGGATACGGTTCTTGCGCATGCGGCCTGCGGTGTGGGCGATGATCTCGTGCTCGTTTTCGAGCTTCACGCGGAACGTCGCATTCGGCAAAAGCTCGGTGACGATACCCGGGAATTCGAGGACTTCTTCTTTAGGCATATAGTGGTTTTCTTCCTGTCGGTTGAGATGACGGCCTCCTGACACTTTGGGGCCGCCTCAAAATTTGGGCGGAAACTACACAATCAAGGGAGGTTTGTGAACCAAATTGATCGCGTTTCCTTTATTTGTTTCATGCGGATTGCGCGGCGATACCATTTCGGTCGAGCAACCGGCTCTCGATAAGCTCTGAGAGGTGGTTTCGGACGTCGCGGTAGCTGCCGAGTATCTGTTCCCGGGTGCCTTGCGTCACGGTCGGGTCGATGGTCGGCCAGTAGACCACATCGACCGCACTCGAGCGGGTGAGTTCCAGTGCGGCGTGATGGGCTTGCGGCGACAACGTGATGATGAGATCGAAGTAGTCGTCCTCGAGCTCTTCCAGCGTATGCGGAAGATGGCGCCCGAGGGTGAGGCCGATCTCGTCAAGCACCACATCGACGAAGGGATCACGTTCGCCGGCGCGGACGCCTGCCGACCTTATATAGGTATTGGCAGGCAAAAGGCTACGGGCAATCACCTCGGCCATCGGCGAACGAATGACGTTCAGCCCGCACATGAAGAGGATGGCGCCCGGCCTTCCCCTCTCGCTCATGGTGCCGATCTCTTCCATAACAGTCATCCGCGCCAATAGAGCACGCAGACCAGCGTGAATAGCCGGCGGGCGGTGTTGAAATCCACCTCGATCTTGCCCTTGAGCCGGTCCATCAGCGTCTGCGAACCGTCGTTGTGGATACCGCGGCGGCCCATGTCGATCGCTTCGATGCGGCTTGGAGACGCCGAGCGGATGGCCTCGTAATAGCTTTCGCAGACCATGAAGTAATCCTTCACGATGCGGCGGAACGGGGTAAGCGACAGGATATGGGTGGCGACAGCCTCGCCGACCTCGGTGGTGATCGCGAAGACCAGTTTGGCATCGACAAGCGAGATGTTCAGCCTGTAGGGTCCGCCATCGTGGCCGATCGGCGTAAAACTGTTTTCCTCGATAAGATCGAATATGGCGACGGCGCGCTCGTGCTCGACATCGGGCGTCGCTCGGCCGATGGTGTCGTCAAGGACGACGTCGCAAAGCCGGAAGTCGCCCGTTGCCATCGCCTACCTTTCGAGGTTCAAACGGATCGCGACCGAGCGTGCATGGCCGTCCAGCCCTTCGGAGACGGCAAGCGCGATGGCGGCAGGGCCAAGCGTGCGCAGCTGCTCGGGGCCGAGGCGCAGGATCGAGGTGCGCTTGACGAAATCCAGAACCGAGAGGCCAGACGAAAAGCGCGCCGAACGCGCCGTCGGCAGCACGTGGTTGGAGCCGCCGACATAGTCTCCGATCACTTCGGGCGTATGGGCGCCGATGAAGATGGCGCCGGCGTTGCGGATCTTGTCGACCAGCGCATCGGGATCGGCCACGGCGAGCTCCAGATGCTCGGCGGCAATACGGTTTGCCAGCGGAATGGCATCCTTGACCTCGTTGACGAGGATGACGGCGCCGAAGTCGCGCCAGCTGGCGGCAGCGGTCTCGGCGCGGTTCAGCGTCTTCAGCTGACGCTCGACGGCGGCTTCCACGGCCTTGCCGAAGGCGACATCGTCGGAGATGAGAATCGACTGGGCGCTGACATCATGCTCGGCCTGCGCCAGCAAGTCGGCCGCGATCCAGTCCGGATTGTTGTCCTTGTCGGCGATAACAAGCACTTCGGACGGGCCGGCGATCATGTCGATGCCGACGGTGCCGAAGACGTGGCGCTTGGCGGCGGCGACATAGGCATTGCCCGGGCCGGTGATCTTGGCGACGGGCTCGATGCTCTCGGTACCATAGGCCAGCGCCGCGACCGCCTGGGCGCCGCCGATGCGATAGATTTCCGTGACGCCGGCGATCTTGGCGGCGGCGAGCACGGCCGGATTGACCTGGCCACCGGCAGCAGGCACCACGATAACGATCCGATCG
Source organism: Hyphomicrobiales bacterium (assembly GCA_900472625.1). Classification (GTDB taxonomy): domain Bacteria; phylum Pseudomonadota; class Alphaproteobacteria; order Rhizobiales; family Rhizobiaceae; genus Rhizobium. The sequence goes on from UCIT01000007.1 coordinate 178,776, forward strand.
ACACCCGCCACCTTGGCAGGGATGGCGTTCATCAGCACCGAACTCGGATAACTGGCAGTGCCGCCAGGCACATAGAGGCCGACCGCCTCGATCGCCGTCCAGCGCGAGCCGAGGGTGACGCCCATGGCGTCCTCGTAGATGTCGTCCTTGGGAAGCTGACGGGCGTGATGCGACTCGATGCGGACGGCGGCGACCTTCAGCGCGCCCAACACTTCGGCGGGCGTTGCCTCGACAGCAGCGTCGATCTCGGCCTCGGTGACGCGCATCGGCGTCTCGGCGAAATCGATGCCCTCGAACTTCCTGGAATACTCGGCCAGCGCCGCATCGCCGCGGGCCCTGATGTCATCGATAATGGCGCGAACGGTGACGTTGACGTCTTCCGACATCTCGCGCTTGGTCGTCAGAAACGCCGCGAAGCGCTGCTCGAAATCACCCGATGCCTGATCCAGCCAGATTGCCACGCGTCAATTCCTCTTCCTAAAGTCGATAATGCGGATATCAGGCGCCGGGGTGGCGCGGCTTGGAGGCGGTTTCCCATGCGCCGCCGATATCGGCAAGCTGAACCTCGATGCATTCGACGTCGAGCGCGATGGTGGCGCCGCCGGCGAGATCGACCTCGATGGAGCCCTCGGGCCCCTCGCCCTTCTGCTCGAAGCGGATGGCGAGCAACGACAGCACCTCGTCCGTCTTCTTCTGGTTGACGCCGACGGAGCGGACCGCGAGAACGCGCTTGAAGACGAGCGCGGCGCGGCGGCGCTCGAAGCCCTTGCGCTTGCCTGTGGCTTCTTCCCAGACGAAACGGTTGGCGGCGATGGAAAACTGGTGGTCGCGCGGCGACCATGAGAGATCTGCGACCTTGAAGACGCTGTCCTGCGTATGCGCGGAAACGACGGCAAGATCTTCGCTATCGAGCGCGACAAGCTTCAGGTCGGTCATTCAGGCAGTACCCCGTTACCATTGGCATCGCCGGAATAGCGATGCCGTGAGACAAGGGACATAAGGCGCTGCGGCGCATTGCGCAACCAGGACCAAGGGCGAATGATCGCCCCTGGTCAATTCGCGTGCGGCTCAGGCTTATTCGCTGACGCGTTCGACGATGGCGCCGCAGCGGGTGAGCTTTTCTTCGAGGCGCTCGAAGCCGCGATCGAGGTGATAGACGCGCGACACCATGGTCTCGCCTTCGGCGGCGAGGCCGGCGATGACAAGCGACACGGATGCGCGCAGGTCGGTCGCCATCACAGGCGCACCCTTGAGGCGCGGCACGCCTTCGATCTTCGCCGTCTGGCCCGAGAGCGAGATCTTGGCGCCGAGGCGGGCCAGTTCCTGCACGTGCATGAAGCGGTTTTCGAAGATGGTCTCGGTGACGTGCGATACGCCGGTCGAGCGGGTCATCAGCGCCATGAACTGCGCCTGCAGGTCGGTCGGGAAGCCCGGGAACGGATCGGTGACGATATCGACGGGGCGGATGCCTGCACCATTGCGACGAACACGCATGCCGTTGTTGGTCGGCGAAATCTCGGCGCCGGCGCGGCGCAGGGTCTCGAGCGCGGTGTCCAGCAGAGCCACGTCGGTATTTTCCAGCACGACATCACCGCCGGCCATGGCAACGGCCATGGCATAGGTGCCGGTCTCGATGCGATCCGGCAGGACGCGGTGGCGGGCGCCCGACAACGTGGTGACGCCTTCGATGGTGATGGTCGCGGTGCCGGCGCCCGTGATCTTGGCGCCCATGGCGATCAGGCAGTTGGCGAGATCGACGACTTCGGGCTCGCGGGCGGCGTTGCCGATAACGGTGGTGCCGCGGGCAAGCGTTGCCGCCATCATCATCACGTGGGTGGCGCCGACGGAGACCTTCGGGAAGGTGTACTTGGCGCCGATCAGGCCGCCCTTGGGGGCCGTGGCGTTGATATAGCCGCCGTCGATCTCGAGATTGGCGCCGAGCGCGGTCAGGCCTTCGAGGAAGAGATCGACCGGGCGCGTGCCGATGGCGCAGCCGCCGGGCAGCGAGACGCGGCACTGGCCTTCGCGGGCGAGAAGCGGACCGATGACCCAGAAGGAGGCGCGCATCTTGGACACCAGCTCATAGGGAGCGGTGGTGTCGACGATAGTGCGGCAGGTGAAGTGGATGGTGCGGGAGTAGCTGTCTTCCTGGCGCTCGCGGCGGCCATTGACCGACACGTCGACGCCGTGATTGCCGAGAATGCGGAGCAGCTGCTCGACGTCGGCCAGATGCGGCACGTTTTCGAGCGTCAGCGTATCGCTGGTCAGCAACGAGGCGATCATCAGCGGCAGGGCGGCATTCTTGGCGCCGGAAATCGGAATGATGCCATTCAGCTCATTACCGCCGACAATTCTGATACGATCCATGGGCGCTTACGGGCGATGCCCGCCTTTCTGAAACTCAGGTCTTTTAAAAGGATGCGGGTCTTTAGACGAAATCCGCGCAGGCTTCAATTCGAAGCGGACGGAACATTACGATTCGTCCATTTTTGCGGCAGGCAGCCCATTTGTCTCGTCGGCCTGGCCGGAACGGTGGGCGCGCGTCTGCTGTTTGCGGCGCGAGAGGTTTTCCCGCAATTTTTCCGCGGCCCGGTCACGACGCAGTTTCGCCTGCTGTTCGATCGCGGCTTTGCGGCCGTTCTTCGTGTTTTCAGTGTCTTCGGTCATGGGAAATGGCTTATCCGAATTCGCGGCAATCCAAAAGTGGCAACGTTAATCTGAGCCAAGATGGAAATTGCGGCTTGCACTTGCCCGAAAGCTGTGGCAATAGCCGCCCCGTTCACGCAACGCAGCCGAATGGTTGCAGCGTCTGGTCCTTCGCTGCCGTAGCTCAGTGGTAGAGCACACCCTTGGTAAGGGTGAGGTCGGTGGTTCAATCCCACTCGGCAGCACCAGTTTTCTCCCATAAAGATCAGAAACTTACGTTTGGTGCGAGCGCGCGCCGAACATGTAAACTCTGCCTTATCCGCAGTTTGCCTCCAAAAATTTGCGAAAAAATTCCGGGGCGGCTAAGACGTTCCGAGAATTGGGCCGCTCGTGTCATGTGCCCGTGAAGCCTTACACATGGAAGAGACGACGATGAACAACACCGACCAGCAGGGCGAACCGAATAGCCGCACGACGAAGGCGATCATCATCGTTGCCATGGTGCTGGCAGGCATCACCGCCGTGTTTGGCGCACTTGCCGTCTACAAGGCCGTGTTCGTCTACACGATCGTTCCCTCGTAAGCCCTCACTTCCGCCGATGACCACCACATGAACAGGTCTCTCAGCTGACATTCATGCTGCGCTTATTATTCGTATTGAACAAATGCTCGATACGAACGTTATTCAGCGCCACATGAATGGAGACCAGCATGAAGAAGTTTATCACAGCAGCCGTTATCGCCATCGCTTCGCTGAGCGCAACCGCAATGCCGTCGTTTGCAGACAGCGTCACGATCCGCGTCGGCCAGCCGGGTTATCATGATCGCGACCACCGTCCCGCTTACCGGCACGACAATCGCCGTCATCCCGTGCGCGCTCATTGCCGCATGAAGACCGTAAAGTATCACAGCCATGGCCGCCTGGTGACCAAGACCACGCGCGTCTGCAGCTAAACGATCGCGCAGACCGATCGATCCTCTTCACTCGGCCGAAAGGCCGAGTGTTTGCAGGGGGATACCTTTTTGGTTCGCCCAGCCGAACGCATTGCATTTTCCCATTTGCGGGTTTTTGATTTATCGCTAAAATACTTCGGCATACTGCTTTGCCGGAGGAGCGGGCAGAACGCGTTACTGTATTGGCGTGAGCTACGGAGGAGTGCGCACATGGCAAGCGAAAAATGGAATGATCCGATCCACCTCGGCTTCGAGACCACGGGTGCGCGGATGATCTCCGGCCCGTTCGACGCGTTGAAATGCCTGACTGAACTCTGGCCGAGTGTTCGCGGCCTGCGCTACCTGAAGGCGCGCAGCACCTGCCGGGCAGCCCTGGACGGTCGCAAGAGCGTGGAAGAGGCCCGCGCGGAGTTCATGGCGGCCGCCGAAGAGGCGCGGCTTCACGTTCACTGAAGCAAGCCAAGCGGCCCATTCGGGGTCGAAATGGTCCGCAAGTGGATCGAAATAAAGCAGAGTTGATTTTTGCTTAACCTTGGCGGGAGCTTGTCGTGGGCTCCCGGATAAAGCCGTTGTCATCATCCCACACGTCTTACTAGAACATTCCCAGCCATCATGATGATGGTCAGAGGCTCGTCACCCTCTGCGCCACAAGCGCAGGCGGGCCTCGTATATTTCTTTCCAAAACAGTTATTTAGCTATTGCTTACGATCGAATCGCTTCGCCTCGATCGCAACCACAGACTGTGTTTCGAAGCCACGCGTTTCTGGCGGTTAATGCGTCGTTACGGGATCAGCAACCGGATGCAGCGCTCTCGACCTCGACATAGCCGACACCGATGATGGTGCCGTCATTGGCACGGATGAAGGACGGGACATAGTGGGCGCTTGGCGGCACGCAGGCGACACCGGCGTCATATTGCGCCAGCACGACGTCATCGCGCTCAAGCGCGGAATAATCGCTGTTGACCTCCAGCGACGCGGCTGCCGGCAGGGCGAAGGCGCCGATGGCCAATGCAAGGGCGGGCATTCCAATTTGAAGAAAGCGCGTCATGCCATTCTCCCGTGTTCGATTACTGCAGTAACGGAATGTCCTCTGGATTAGTTCCAGATCAACGCCGGCATTTCAGCATGTCGTTAAGTTTCTACTTGGAATTTCTACTTGCGAATTTCATTGTGGCACTCTCCGGCGCGCTGAACGGCACTATGACCCATCTTCGCGCCGCAACAACCGGCTATGGACATTGCCCTTGCCGACCACATCTTCAGCAATCAGCATGGCGTTCACCAGTTCGCCCGCGGAGTGGACAAAGCCCTCCAGCACGGCATAGGAGCCGAGCATTGTGACGGTGATTTCACTGCAATCGAGCTCTGCATCGGCGGCCAGCGCGCTTTCGATGGCGGCGCGCGTCGATGCCTCGCTATGGCCCCGCTCGCCGTTGCAGTCGGGCCCCTCATATGTCTGGAACAGCAGTACCATGGTCGCCTCCTCGCGAACTTTCATACGGGCTAACGTCGCAGCGCGGCATTTCGTTGCATGTGCTCAGTCGCAACGGCAGTATTTTCGAGATGAGACCGCATCAGCCCTTGGCGCTTGCGGGTCGGAAGGCCATATCAAGAGCGAGACCATGGATGCCAGAATCCAAAATGCGGATGATTGCGATGAACCCCCTGATACCGGCCGTGCTGGCGACGTTTCTTCTAGCCGGGTGCTCGACCAGCGACACTGCCGAGCTGAAGCCAATTCCCGGCAGCATCACCTATGGTGGACAGCCGCGTACCAAGCTGACCAAATCGCCGCCGGGCAGCGTGCTCCACAACACGTTCTATGATTCAACCGGCACCAAGATGCTGGAGACCTATATCCTGCAGCCGGACCGGACGCTGAAGCTTACACGGCGCGAGACCATTCCAGACTTCCCGATGTAGGGTCGCGTTGCCGCTTACAGCACAAGTGGTGATTCCGGCGACTGCAGGATGGCTTCGATCGCCGCCCGATCGACCGCATCGAGGGTTGCCGGCGTCCATTTCGGATTGCGGTCCTTGTCGATGACGGCGGCACGGATGCCCTCGTAGAAGTCGGCGCTGTTCAATATCCCCAGGCAGGCGCCGAATTCGCGGCGCAGGCATTCGCCAAGTGTGCGGCTCTGCCTGCCCTGATGCAGAAGATAGAGCGCCAGCGTCAGGCTGGTCGGCGAGCGTGACTCAAGCGCGCGTAGTGTTTCGCCGGCAAACTCCGCTTCTTCGGCCATCAGCGCGGTAACGATTTCGCCGACGCTGCCAAAGCGGAAACAGCGTTCGATCAGGCTGGTATTCAGCCGCAGCGGCCCCTTGCCCGGATCGGTCGAGAGATTCTTGAGCACGACATCGACGTCACGCGAACTGGCGCCCCGCGACAGACCGGCCAGGGTATCCACCAGTTCCGGCAGCTGGAAGGCGGCGACTTGGACATCGGCGAGCCCGGCATAGATCACGTCTGCGGCGCCGACCTCCAGGCCGGTCAGCCCCATCCAGATCCCGACCTCGCCGGACGCGTGCGGCAGCAACCAGGTGGCGCCGACATCGGGGAAATAACCGATACCGGTCTCCGGCATGGCAAAGCGGGTGCGCTCGGTGACGACGCGGTGGCGGCCGTGCGAGGACAAGCCGACGCCGCCGCCCATGGTGATCCCGTCCATCAGCACCACATAGGGCTTCGGATAGGTTGATATCCGATGGTTGAGCCGGAATTCCTCGCGCCAGAAGCTTTCGGCCAGCGGCGTGCCGGTCCTGCCGCTTTCATGCAAGGCGCGAATATCGCCACCGGCGCAGAAGCCGCGCTCGCCCTCCCCCGTGATCACCACGGTGGCCACATCCGCATCGGCGGCGAAATCATCGAGCGCTGCCGATATGCCGCGGATCATCTCCAGCGTCAGACTGTTCAGCGCCCGCGGGCGGTTCAGGCGAATGATCCCGGCGGATCCGTGACGCTCGCGCAAGATGTCGTGATGATCGACTTTGTCGTGCATCCGGGTCTCCTTATCCAACGCGCCGCAAGGGATGCGGCGGTTCCGGCTTCCTGTGGCGTCGTCGCGCTCGGCGGGACGAGCGCTTGCACACAAACCTATAGCGGTCGACGGGATAGTCGATGGCTACTGTAAGAGGAAACGCCGCTGCGGCCTCGCCGGGTCGCAAGCCTGCGACAGGTGCGGCCGTCATCGCGACGGCCCACATCCGTTGTTCAGAAGGATGCCGCCGCCAGTGCGCGGTGGATGCCTTGCAGGTCGTCGACCTTGCGGTCGATCAGCGACAGTTCCCAATCCAGCGCGCTGCGAACGATGGTCTCGAGCGAGTCGTATCGCGGCGTCCAGTCCAGCACGCGATGCGCCAGCGTGCTGTCGGCGACGACGCTGGCGGAATCGCCGGGGCGGCGCGGCGCCATGTGGATCTTGAAGGACTGGCCGTGAAGGCGGGTCACCATATTCAGCACATCCAGCACCGAATAGCCGGCCCCATAGCCGCAATTGGCGACCAGCGAGCCGCGCTCGCGGCGCAGGTGCTGGAGAGCCTTCAGATGCGCCTCGGCGAGGTCGGTGACGTGGATATAGTCGCGGACGCCGGTGCCGTCATGGGTGGGGTAATCGATGCCGTAGACGCTGACGCTGTCGCGACGACCAAGCGCCGCTTCGCAGGCGACCTTGATCAGGTGAGTGGCGCCTGCCGTCGACTGACCGGCGCGGCCGAGCGGATCGGCACCGGCGACGTTGAAATAGCGCAGCGCCACATAGTTGAAGTCGTAGGCGGCTGCCGCGTCGCGCAACATGAACTCCGTCATCAGCTTCGACTGACCATAGGGGTTCTCGGGATTAAGCGAGGCGTCTTCCCGGACCGGGTCTGTGGTCTTTTGCGGACCATAGACGGCCGCGGTCGAGGAGAAGACGAAATGGCGGATGCCGGCGCTGATCGCGGCGCTCATCAGCGCCCGGGTCTTGCCGGAGTTGTTGTCGTAATAGGACAGCGGATCGGACACGGAGACCGGCACGACGGCGGAGCCGGCGAAGTGGATGATGGCCTCGATGTCGTTTTCGATGAAGATCGTCTTCAGCAGTTCGGCATCGGCGACGTCACCGAGATAGAAGCGTGCTTCGGGGGCGACGGCCCAGCGGAAGCCGGTGGAGAGACGATCGAGGACGACGACCTGTTCGCCTGCATCGAGCAGCGTCCAGACCATATGGCTGCCGATATAGCCGGCACCGCCCGTCACCAGAATTGCCATGTCTCGCACTCCCCGTTTCCATCACAGGGGGGCATCTGAGGCCGTTTTCCTTTCCGAATTTCGAACAAGCGGCCCGGTTTGGCGCGTGCGGCAGGGTAAGTTTGGTAGTTTGGTTAGAAGCCGGTTTCGGGCTTTATTCGAATTTTATCGATGTGCCATTTCAGCCACCAGAATGGTGTCGACCGGCAATTCGAGCTTAGGGCTTGCTGCCCTCTGTCGGTGCCGGGGCTTGCGCAAGGAAGCCGCGCTCGATCGCCAGCGCGATCAGCTTTTCGCTGAGATCGCCGAGCGTATCGGATGCTTTGCCGATCGGCTCCATGCGGCGGACGACGCTGGCGGAGGTCACGCCGCCAGCATGCCAGGTACCGCCATCGGTGAAGAAATTATGCAGCAGCGGCTGAAGGCGATCCATGGCATTGGCGAAACGCGCGTCAGCGGTGACCTTCGCCTCGAATTCGTCCCACAGCGCGCGAAACTCGCCGGCCTGATCCGAGGGCAGCAGTGCAAAAATGCGATCGGCTGCCTTGAGCTCGCGCTCGACCTGACTGGCCTGCGCAACGGTGTCATAGGCGAAGGTGTCGCCGGCATCGATCTCGACGATGTCGTGAATGAGCAACATCTTCAGCACGCGCAGCAGATCGACGGGCTCGCGGGAATGCTCGGCCAGCACCGCCGCCATCAGCGCCAGCTGCCAAGTGTGCTCGGCGTCGTTTTCGACACGGGAGCGATCCAACAGCAGCGTGCGGCGCAGGATCGTCTTCAGTTTCTCCACTTCGAGAATGAAGGCGATCTGCTCCACCAGTCGCCGGTTGCCGAGAAAGCCCTCCAGATAATCGGCTGTGAACTTTTGCGGCATGTCGGCACTCCTTGCGATAGAACGGCTTTGCGGCGCGCGGCGCGCTCAGAGCTTGAGGATATAGTCGCACAGCCGGTCGGCGGCCGTCTGGATCTGGGCGGGGTCGCGGAGGAAGCAGGCGCGCAGGAACAGTTCGCCGCCTGGACCGAAGGCGGTTCCGGGCGCCAGACCGACGCCAGTCTTGTCGACGATGTCGATGGCGGCCTGACGGCTGTCCTTGACGCCGTCGATCTTCAGGAAGGCGTAAAGCGCGCCGTCCGGCTTCAAGGTCTCGACGCGGTTGGTCGCGATCAGTGCATCGCAGAGAATATCGCGCGAGAGCCTGGCCTTGTCGATGTTGGCCTGAACGAAGGCATCGCCGTCGTTGAGGGCGGCGACGGCACCCTTCTGCATGAACTGGGCAACGCCCGAGGTCGAATACTGGATGAGGTTCTCCAGCACTTGCCCGGTCTGCGGCGGGGCGACGATCCAGCCGACGCGCCAGCCGGTCATTGACCAGTTCTTCGAGAAGGAGTTGACGAACATAACCTTGTCGTCGGCTTCCATGACGTCGAGGAAGGAGGCGGAGCGCGTGCCGGGATAGTAATAGCGGGCGTAGATTTCGTCGGCCATGATCCACAGGCCGTGCTTGCGGGCAAGGCCGAGGATGGCGGCGAGGTCTTCCCTCGTCGCAGTCCAGCCGGTCGGGTTGGACGGGGTGTTGACGAACAGCGCTTTGGTCTTCGGCGTGATCGCCGCCTCGATGCGGCCGAGATCGACCGCCCATTTGCCGCCTTCGAACTGCAACTCGACACCGACCGAGCGGGCGCCGGCGACTTCGAGCGCGGCGGCGATGTTCGGCCAGGCGGGTGTCAGGTAGATCATCTCGTCGCCGGGCGAGGTCATCGCCTGCACGGCGATCTGGATCGCCTGCATGCCGGAGCCGGTGACGAAGAAGTGCTCGACGGGAAGCGTGATGCCGAAGTGGCGGACGTAGTAGTCGGACAGCGCCTGGCGCAGTTCCGGAATGCCGCGCTGATAGGTGTAGAAGGTCTCGCCGGCGGCAAGTGCTTCCATCGCGGCCTTGTTGACGAAATCGGGGCTGGGAAGATCGCCCTCGCCGACCCAGAGCGGCAACAGGCCATCGCGGCCACGCGCATAATTGACGACTTCGACGATCCCGCTTTCTGGCGCCGAGACGGCGCGCGGGCTGAGGCTATTGACGATCGACATGCATCACTCCGGTTTTCGCCTTCATAGATCAAATATGAAGCCGAATCCCATGACAATCGGTGATGCGCTATCGATTTCTGTGATGAGTGAACCCCGCCGCTCTGGCGAGGTTCGTCAACGGAACGAGACGGGGATCAGACCGCCGGGCGTTTGGCCAGCAGGTCGCGGATTTCGGTAAGAAGAGCGACGTCTGCCGGTGGCGGCGGCACTTCTGCCGGGGCGACCTTCTTCTGCTTTTCCATCTGCTTCTGCATGGTGTTCAGGCCCTTGACCATCAGGAAGATGATCCAGGCAAGGATCAGGAAGTTGATCAGAACGGTGATGAAGCTGCCGTAGGCCAGAACGGCACCCTGCTGACGCGCTGCGGCCAGCGTCGGAGCGTTGACGTTGGCCGACAGGCCGATGAAGTAGTTGGAAAAGTCGAAGCCACCGAAGATGGCGCCGACGATCGGCATGATAACATCGTCGACCAGCGACTTGACGATGCCGCCGAAGGCACCCCCGATGATCACACCGACAGCAAGGTCCATGACATTGCCGCGAGCAATAAATGCTTTGAACTCATTGAGCATCCGATCTGTCTCCCTCTGATGCAGTTTACTGGCAGGCCGTTGTTTTTATTAGCTACATGTTCGCTTCGATTATTCAATTACAAATTACGAATTATTCATCTGCTCCCCGCGTCTTTGACTTAAGACCTAGAGCGCGGTGATGTTCAAGCGCGGCGAAATACCTTAGGATTTGCTTTCCGGGAGGACCGGCGCGGAGGGCGCCGGCGGAGGATCAATGCTGCCAGGCTGGGTCGTAGTCGCATCGGCGTTCGGTTACTTGCTGCTCTTGTTTGCCGTGGCCAGCCACGGCGACCGGCAGCGCCGACGCTTCGGCGCGCCTGACAATGGCCGGCCGGTCGTCTATGCGTTGAGCCTGGCGATCTACTGCACGTCCTGGACCTATTTCGGTGGGGTGGGACTTGCCTCGCAGCGCGGGCTTGAGTTCACCGGCATCTATATCGGCCCGATCCTCGTGTTCACGCTCGGCATGCCGGTGCTGCGGCGGATCATTGATCTCGCCAAGACCGAGAAGCTGACCTCGGTTGCGGACTTCATCTCTGCGCGCTACGGCAAGAACTCGGCGGTGGGGACAATCGTGGCGCTGATCTCGCTGGTCGGCGCCATTCCCTATATCGCGCTGCAGCTTAAGTCTGTCTCCAGCACCGTGACGGCGATGCTGAACCCTTCCGACTACGGGATCGGCAGCGGTAATCTCTATTTCCTCGATCTGCCATTGCTGGTGACGCTGGTGCTTGCCTGCTTCGCGATCATGTTCGGCACCCGCCACACCGACGCCACTGAACATCAGGACGGGCTGATCCTGGCGGTCGCGATGGAATCGGTGGTGAAACTGTTCGCCTTCCTGACGGCCGGCGTCTGCGTCGTCTGGTTCCTGTTCGACGGCCCGGCCGATCTCTGGCGCAAGGCCTCGGAGAACCAGCTGGTGCTTTCGGCGCTGCATTACCAGACGCCGATCAGCCGCTGGCTGACGCTGACACTGCTGTCGGCCTTCGCGATCATCATGCTGCCGCGGCAGTTTCATGTGACTGTGGTCGAGAACCGGACGCCGAAGGAACTGCGGCTCGCGGGGCTGCTGTTTCCGCTCTATCTGGTCGCCATCAACATCTTCGTGCTGCCGGTGGCGATCGCCGGGCTGCTGACCTTCGGTGGCAACGGCAACGCCGATCTTTACATGCTGTCGCTGCCGATCGTCGGGCAGATGCCTGTGATGTCGCTGATCACCTTCATCGGCGGCTTTTCGGCGGCGACCGCGATGGTGATCGTCGCCTCGGTAGCGCTTTCGATCATGGTGTCCAACGACATCGTCATGCCGATCTTCCTGCGCCGCCGGCTTGCGGGACGCGCCGGCCAGCATGACGATTTCGCCAGGACGCTGCTCAACATTCGTCGCAGCGCCATCTTCGCCGTGCTGCTGCTCGGCTATGCCTACTATCGCTCGACCGACAGCACGACGGGGCTTGCCTCGATCGGCCTGTTGTCGTTCGCGGCAATCGCGCAGATGGCGCCGTCACTGCTCGGCGGGCTGATCTGGCGGCGGGCCAATGCGCGCGGGGCGATCCTTGGGCTGAGCTCCGGGTTCGTGATCTGGATCTATCTGCTGTTCCTGCCGTCGCTTGGCGGTCCCGATTACTCGTCCGTCGCCAGCGCCGTGCTCGGCTTCGTCTTTCCCGGAACGACGCTGTTTACCGCCGCCGACGCCGATCCACTGGTCAACGCGACGGTCATGAGCCTGCTCGTGAACACCGGCTTCTTCATCGTCGGCTCGATGACCCGAAACGCCCGGCCGCTGGAGCGCATCCAGGCCGGCATCTTCGTCAAGCGGCAGTCGCGCTCGCAGTTTGCAACGCGCGGCTGGAAGACCCGGATCAGCGTCGGCGACCTGAAGACGACGATCTCGCGCTATCTCGGCGACGAGCGGATGGAGCGTTCGTTCCAGACCTACCAGCAGAATTCCGGCCGCAAGCTGGAGGACGACCAGCCGGCCGACATGGCGCTCATCCACTTCACCGAGCAGCTGCTCGGCAGCGCCATCGGCTCCTCGTCGGCGCGGCTGGTGCTGTCGCTGATCCTGCAGAAGGTCGAGGACGCCTCGTCCGACACGGCGTGGCTGCTCGACCAGGCCAGCGAGGCGCTGCAATATAACCAGGACATGCTGCAGACAGCACTTTCGCAGATGGACCAGGGGATCGCGGTGTTCGACAGCTCGAACCACCTGACGATCTGGAACCGGCGCTTCCGGCAATTGCTCGACCTGCCGGAGACGGCTGGACAGGTGGGGTTTCCGCTCGCCGATATCGTCGCCATTCTCAGCCAGCGCGGCGATGTTCCGGTTGCCGACGTCAGCCAGACAGTGCGGCATTTCCTGACGCTCGACAAGCCTTTCGCATTGGTGCTCGGGCGCGGCGAGCGGATCATCGAGGTACGCTCCAACGCGATGCCCGACAAGGGGATCGTCGCCACCTTCACCGACATCACGCAGCAGGTCGCCGCCGACCGGGCGCTGAAGCAGGCGAACGAGACGCTGGAACAGCGGGTGGCGGAGCGCACCGCCGAACTGACGCGCGTCAACCACGAGCTCGGCGAGGCGCGGGCGTCGGCCGACGAAGCCAATCTCGGCAAAACGCGCTTCTTCGCCGCCGCCGGCCACGATATCCTGCAGCCGCTGAATGCGGCGCGGCTTTATTCGTCGGCGCTCGTCGAGCGGATCGGGCAATCGGAGAGCAGCGCCATCGTGCGTAACATCGATTCGGCGCTCGAATCGGTGGAGAGCATCTTGGGCGCCGTGCTCGACATCTCACGGCTCGACACCGGCGCCATGCGCCCTCGCCTCGCCTCCGTGCCGCTCGCCGATCTGCTGGAACGGATCCAGACGGATTTCGCGCCGATTGCGCGGGAGAAGAACCTGAAACTGGTGGTGATGCCGACGTCGCTGCGCGTTCGCTCCGATCCCAACCTGCTGCGGCGGCTGGTGCAGAACCTGGTGTCGAACGCAATCAAGTATACCATATCGGGCAAGGTGCTGGTGGGCGCGCGGCGGCGCGGCAACCAGGTGGTCATCCAGGTGATGGATTCGGGCATCGGCATTCCGCCGTCGAAATTCCGCACGGTGTTCAAGGAATTCGCGCGGCTGGACGAAGGCGCCAAGACTGCCTCGGGACTGGGGCTCGGGCTTTCGATCGTCGATCGCATCGCCCGCGTGCTCAGCCACCCGGTCGAACTGCATTCGACGCATGGCAAGGGCACCGATTTCCGCATCGTGATGCCGCGCGATGCATCGCGGCCGGCGGAGGTCAAGACCGCGGAGGCACCAGCGGAGCGTTCGACGCAGAGCCTCAAGGGCATGAAGATCGTGTGCATCGACAACGAGCCGCATATTCTCGAGGGGATGCAGCTGCTGATCGGCGGCTGGGGATGCGCGGTGCAATCGGCCGATTCGCTGGCTGCCGTCGCTGAGCTCGATATCAGGCTGGGCGCACCGGATCTGATCATCGCCGACTACCATCTCGATGACGGCACCGGCGTCGCGGCGATCCTTGCGGCGCGCGAGGCATTCAAATGCTACATTCCGGGGCTGATCGTCACTGCCGACAGGACGCTTGAGGTCCGCGCTGAGGCCGAGCGGCATGGGATCGGCATTCAGCACAAGCCAGTGCGGCCAGCCGCGCTGCGCGCCTACATCACGCAGATTTCAGCGCAGAAGCGGGCGACGGCTGCGGAGTAGCCGCCTGCTCCGCCATCGCATCCGACACGAGATCGCGCACGCGCTCGTTGGACGGCGCGTCGCCGAACAGGATGCGGTAGATGATCGGCGCCACGACGCGGTCCATGACGGCATCGATAGCAGGGAAGCGCTCGCCGCGGGCCGTCGCCCGGTCAGAGATCGCCTCTATCTGGTCGCGGGTAAAGCCGCAGCATCGGTAGGCATTGGTGCTGTCCTGCGCGGCCAGTACGTCGCGCATCATGTCGCGGCCGATGCCCGACGACATCTCCTCGGCATATTGTTCTGCCCAGACCTCGAGATCGCCCCTGGCGCTGCCGGTATCGATCGGCACCATGTCGGGGCGCAGGCGCTCGACGGCGACGTCGGCCAAAAGTTCCTGCAGATCGCCCCAACGGCGGTAGATGGTGGACGGCGTGACGCCTGCCTCCGCGGCGATCAGCGGGATGGTGACGTCGGCACGATCCAAGCTTTGCAGCAGTTTGCGAACTGCCATGTGAACCGATGCCTGCACCCGCGCACTGCGACCGCCGGGGCGGAGATTTTCTTTTGCTGCCATTGCCAAAACCGACCTTCATCCTCCCGTCGCGCCATGGTTCAAAAACTTTGACCGACCCATAAACGCAAATTATTTGCTTTTAGGCGAAGTGCAGCCTACATGGGGTTAACGCAACGATTTAGCTTTAAGGAGCTTATATATGCTCGGCGACGGCAAATCCATAGAGAAGACGTCCAATCCGATCCGCTTTCACGCGGTGACGCTCGCAACCTTCTTCGGTGCGTCGGCAGCGCCGACGCCGCTCTACCGGATTTACCAGGAGAACTTTGCCGTCTCGCCGGTGCTGATCACGGTGATCTTCGCGGTCTACGCCTTCGCGCTGCTGTTTGCGCTGCTGATTGCCGGCTCTATCTCAGACCACCTCGGCCGTAAGCCGGTGATCTTCGCGGCGCTGCTGCTGGAGATCGTCGCCATGGCGCTTTTTGTAGTCGCCAGCGGCCCGGGATGGCTGATCGCGGCCAGGATCGTGCAGGGGCTGGCGACCGGCATTGCCGGGGCTTCGATCGGTGCGGCGCTTGTCGATGTCGATCGCGCCAGGGGCCAGTTGGTCAACTCGATCGCGCCGCTGTCAGGCATGGCAATCGGTGCGTTCGGCACCAGCGCGCTGATCCAGTTTGGTCCGTTTCCGCTGCATCTCGTCTATGCCATCCTATTGGTGGCCTTCATCGCCCAGGCGGTCGCCATCTGGGCAACGCGCGAGACAGGCACCATCCGGCCGGGCGTGTGGGCTTCGCTGAAGCCGAAGATCGCGATCCCGCCGCAGGTCCGGCGGCCCCTGGCACTGGTGACGCCGATCAACATCGCCAACTGGACGCTTGGCGGCTTCTATCTTTCGCTGGTGCCCTCTCTGGTCGTCACCACGACCGGCAACCACGCGCCGCTGACGGGCGGATCGGTGGTCACGGCGTTGATGATCTCAGGTGCAGTGGCGGTGTATCTCAGACGCGCCAAGTCGGCGGGCGCCAATCTCGGCTTCGGGACGCTGGCGACGACGCTGGGCGTGCTGACGGTGGTTGCCGGCGTGCATCTGGCGAGCGTGCCGCTGCTGCTTGTGGGAACGCTTTTAACCGGCGTCGGGTTCGGCACCAATTTTCTCGGCGCCATCGGCACCATCATGCCGCTCGCCAAGCCGGACGAGCGCGCGGA
This sequence comes from Hyphomicrobiales bacterium, assembly GCA_900472625.1. Taxonomy (GTDB): domain Bacteria; phylum Pseudomonadota; class Alphaproteobacteria; order Rhizobiales; family Rhizobiaceae; genus Rhizobium. The sequence goes on from UCIT01000007.1 coordinate 194,689, forward strand.
GCTGTTGTCGGCCTTCTATATCCAGAGCTATCTCGCCTTCAGTCTGCCCGCCATTCTTGCCGGCTTCCTGGCGAAGTCGCTCGGATACCAGATCACCACCGATATCTATGCGACGGCGATCATTCTGGTGACAATTGCGGGATTTCTCGGGCTGCGGGCAGAGCGCGCCAGAGTTGAGCGGATCGCGGCCTGAAAGGCGGCAGCCCGAACGCCCGCAGGCAGGCACCTAAAACGAAAAAAAGGCCGGGGAAACCCGGCCTTCTCTTCCATCTCAACGAACCGCGTCACCGCAATTCGGAGATGATATTTGGTATGGCTTAGACGGCCTGGAGGCGGTCAGCAGACATCTTGCCCGAACGCTTGTCAGCAACGAGCTCGTAAGACAGCTTCTGGCCGTCCTTGAGGTCGCGCATGCCAGCACGCTCAACAGCAGAGATATGAACGAAAACGTCGGCAGCGCCGTCGTCAGGCTGAATGAAGCCGAAGCCCTTGGTTGCGTTGAACCACTTAACTGTACCTGTGCTCATGACGATATCCTTTTTAAATCGTACATAGAAGTTGCATACCGACCGAGGTCAACATGCGATGAAAACCGATTTTGGAGGAAGTTCGCGAGCAACGGCACGAGCGGCCGCAACAAAGTTCATCTAGCAAGATCGATGGCAGGGCTTGTACGCGGAAATTGTGTCTCTGGCAAGGCAACTTTAGCGGTTCAATTTCACGAAAATGAGGAATTTTTTGCTGTCATCGAGTGGGCAGAAGCGGCCCACTCAATGAGCCTGTTTCGCATGCCTCAGGCTGCTGCCTTCGCCCCGGCGTAGGGGTCGAAGCGGCCGTAGAAGGTCTCGCCCTTCGCGGCCATTTCCTGCAGCAACGGCGTCGGCTTGAAGTGTGCTCCGTAAGAGGCGGCTAACGTCTCGCAAAGCGCCACGAAGGTCTTCACGCCCATGCCGTCGATATAGGAGAGCACGCCGCCGGTGTAGGGCGCAAAACCGAATCCGAGGATGGAGCCGACATCGGCCTCGCGCGGATCGGTAACGATGCCTTCTTCGATGGTGCGGGCGGCCTCCAGCGCGATGGTGACGAGAAGGCGCTGCTTGAGGACGGAAACATCGACCTCATCCGGCTTCTTCTGCGGATAGAAGGTCTTGAGTTCCGGCCACAGAGACTTCTTGGCCGGCTTCGCGGGATAGTCGTAGAAGCCCTTGCCGTTCTTGCGGCCACGACGGTCGAGGTCATCGACCAGCCGGTTGATCAGCGCCAGGTGCTGCGGATCGACGGCGGCCTCGCCGAGATCGGCCACGGTGGCCTTCATGATCTTCTGGCTGAGGTCGATCGCCACTTCGTCGTTGAGCGACAAGGGACCGACCGGCATGCCGGCCATCTTCGCCGAATTCTCGATCATGGCCGGCGGCACGCCTTCGATCAACATGTCATAGGCTTCGTGGATATAGCGGAAGACGCAGCGGTTGACGAAGAAGCCGCGCGTGTCGTTGACGACGATCGGCGTCTTCCTGATGGCGGCGACGTAATCGAGCGCTACGGCCAGCGCCTTGTCGCCCGTTTCCTTGCCGGTGATGACTTCGGTCAGCATCATCTTCTCGACGGGCGAGAAGAAATGGACGCCGATGAAATCGACCGGCCGTTTTGAATTCTTTGCAAGGCCCGAGATCGGCAGGGTCGAGGTGTTGGAGGCGAAGATCGCGCCTTCAGGGAGCACCGCTTCGACTGCCTCGATGACAGCCTTCTTCACATCGCGATCCTCGAACACCGCTTCGATGACCAGCGTGGAGTTTGCTAGATCGGCATAGGCGGCGGAGGGCGTGATGCGGGCAAGCAAAGCCGCGCCTTCATCCTGCGTCAGGCGACCCTTACCGACGGAATCCTTGACGAGGCCTTCGGAAACCGACTTGCCCTTGTTGGCGGCGTCGATATCGCGATCAACAAGGGTGACCGGGATGCCGGCCGCAGCAGTGACATAGGCGATCGAGGCCCCCATGAAACCGGCGCCGACGACGCCGACCTTCTTGAACTCAGTCTTGGCAACCCCGACCGGACGGCGTGCGCCCTTGCCGAGTTCCTGCATCGATATGAACAGCGAACGGATCATCGAGAAGGCTTCAGTGGTCTGGAGTACCTCGGTGAAATAGCGCTGCTCGATCTTCAATGCGGTATCGAAGGGAACCTGCAGGCCCTCGTAGACGCTTTTCAGGATCGCCAGGGCGCCTGGATAGTTGCCCGCGGTCTCGCGGCGCAGGATGGCGGGCGCGGCCGGCCAGAGCTGCGCGGCCGCCGGCGTCCAGATGCCGCCGCCCGGCGCCTTGAAGCCCTTTTCGTCCCACGGAGCCACAGGCTTCAGGCCGTCCTTGATCATCTGCTTGGCCGCCGGGATCAACTGATCCGGCTCGACCACCTGATGCAGGAGGTTCATCGCCTTGGCGCGCGCCGCCGTCAGCGACTGGCCCGTGGTCATCATCTGCAGCGCCGACTGGGCATCGGCCAGACGGGCGACACGCTGGGTGCCGCCGGCGCCGGGGAAGATGCCGACCTTGACCTCGGGGAGCGCGATCTTGACGCTCTTGGCATTCGACGCCACACGGCCGTGGCAGGCGAGTGACATCTCCAGCGCACCACCCATGCAGGTGCCGTTGATGGCCGAGACCCAAGGCTTGCCCGAGGTTTCGAGCTTGCGGAACAGGCCGGTCATGCGTCCGACGAGATCGAAGAGTTTTTGCGCAGCAGTATCGGGGCTCTTCGCCTTCTCGTCCTGATAGAAAGTGAACATCGACTTGATCATCGAGAGGTCGGCGCCGCCCGAGAAGCTCGACTTGCCCGAGGTAATGACGACGCCCTTGACGGCGCTGTCGGCCACCGTCTGGTCGATGATCGCGTTCAACTCGTCCAGCACCTCCGAGGTGAAGACGTTCATCGACTTGCCCGGCATGTCCCAGGTGACAAGAGCAATGCCGTCTGCGTCGGTCTCGACGGTGAAATTGGTGTAGGTGGTCATGATGGGATTCCTCTTCCCTGAATTTCCTAGTTCAACCGCCTTCTCAACCCTCATTCCTGTGCTCGTCACAGGAATCCAGCAGCGTCGCGTCCGCGACGCTAGAGACTCCTCAGCCCAAAGACTTGGGCTGGCTGGATCCCTGTGACGAGCACAGGGATGAGGGAGGAAACGGGTGCATTCTCTCAAAAGCCCCCGAGAGCGAAGACAAGCAAAGCGATCAGTCCGATTAGCGTCATCAGAAGCTTCCAGTTCAGAGCAGCCATCCGCCGGGCAGTCTCCTTGGTCGTAACTTGACCGGCTTTCTTCGATGCTTTCTCCATGTCTTTCTCGAGATTGCGCAATTCGAAGTGGCGTTCCGTCTCGTTCTGGCCCATCGGATCTCGCCTAAACCCTCTCGATCACCGTCGCCGTGCCCATGCCTGCGCCAATGCAGAGCGTGACCAGCGCGGTGTTGAGATCGCGGCGCTCCAGCTCGTCCAGAACCGTGCCCAGGATCATCGCGCCGGTGGCGCCGAGGGGGTGGCCCATGGCGATGGCGCCGCCGTTGACGTTGATCTTGTCGTGGGCGATGTCGAAAGCCTGCATGTAGCGCAGCACGACGGCGGCGAAGGCCTCGTTGAGCTCGAAAAGGTCGATGTCGGCGAGCGTCATCCCCGTGCGCTTCAAGAGCTTTTCGGTGACGTCGACTGGGCCGGTCAGCATCAGCGCCGGGTCGGAGCCGATGTTGGCGAAGGCCTTGACGCGGCCGCGCGGCTTCAGCCCCATGCTCTCGCCGCCCGCTTTCGAGCCAAGCAAGACGGCGGCTGCGCCATCGACGATGCCGGACGAATTGCCGGCGTGGTGGACGTAGTTGATGCGCTCGATCTCGGGATGCGCCTGGATGCCGACGGCCTCGAAGCCGCCCATCTCGCCGGGCATCTGGAAGGAAGGGTTGAGCCCGGCCAGCGCCTGCATGTCGGTGCCGGGGCGCATGTGCTCGTCGTGGTCGAGGATGAGAAGGCCGTTCTGGTCCTTGATCGAGATGACCGAGTTCTTGAAGTAGCCCTTCTCCCAGGAGTTGGCGGCGCGCTTCTGGCTCTCGACGGCATAGGCGTCGACGTCATCGCGGCTGAAGCCGTATTTGGTGGCGATCAGATCGGCAGAGACGCCCTGCGGCATGAAATAGGCCGGGAAATTCACTGAAGGGTCCATGAACCACGCACCGCCGGACATGCCGAGGCCGACGCGCGACATGCTCTCGACACCGCCCGCGATGACGATATCATCAGCCCCTTGCGCGATCTTGGCGGCGCCGAAATTCACGGCATCGAGACCCGATGCGCAGAAGCGGGAGATCTGCATGCCGGGCGCCTTGGTCGAATAGCCGGCCTCGAAGGCAGCGCCGCGCGGAATGACGGCGCCGGCTTCCATAACAGGATCGACGCAGCCCATGATGATGTCGTCCACCGTTGCGGTATCGAGGCCGTTGCGGTCGCGCAGCGCCTCCAGCGTCTTCGCCGCAAGGCGCACCGACGGCACCTCGTGCAGCGAACCGTCCTTCTTGCCGCGACCCCGCGGCGTGCGGACGTGATCGTAAATGAATACCTCTGTCATCTGTCTCGTCTCCCTAACGGCGCGAAGGCCGTGAATTTCAGAACGCGTCCGCGCTCAGCGCCATCATCGTTTCGGCACCCGTCTCGATGCGGGCCTTGCGCAGGGCCGTTTCCGGCATGATCCGCTCCATGAAGAAGCGTGCCGTGATCAGCTTGTTACGCAGGAAGGCTTCGCGATCCGTCTCGCCTGATGCCAGACCGTCCTCGGCGGCCTTGGCCATCTTGGCCCACATATAGCCGAGAATAACGAGGCCGAAGAGGTGCATGTAGTCGGTCGAGCCGGCACCGGCATTGTCGGGCTTGGCCATCGCATGCTGCATGAACCACATGGTTGAGGCCTGCACGTCGTTCAAGCCCTTCTTGAGGTTCTTGGTGAAGAAGGCCATCTGCTCGTCGCTGCGATTTTCCTCGCAGAAATCGCCGATCTCCTTGAACAGCGCCATCACCGCGCGGCCGCCGTTCTGGCCGAGCTTGCGGCCGACAAGGTCGAGCGCCTGGATACCATTGGCGCCCTCGTAGATCATGGCGATGCGGGCATCGCGGACATACTGGCTCATGCCGTGCTCTTCGATATAGCCGTGGCCGCCGAACACCTGCTGGGCCATGACTGCGTGGTCAAAGCCCTTGTCGGTCATCACGCCCTTGAGGATCGGGGTGACCAGACCAAGGATGTCGTCGGCGGTCTGGCGTTCCTTCTCGTCGGCGGAGCGGTGCGCGATGTCGGATTTCAGCGCGGTCCACAGCAGGAAGGCGCGGCCGGCCTCGTTGAAGGCGCGGATGGTCATCAGCGAGCGGCGGATGTCGGGATGAACGATGATCGGGTCGGCCTTCTTGTCCGGCGCCTTGGCACCCGACAATGCGCGGCCCTGGATACGCTCGCGGGCGTAATTGGCGGCGTTCTGGTAAGCGATCTCGGAGATCGCCAGGCCTTGAAGACCGACGCTGAGGCGGGCCTCGTTCATCATCACGAACATGGCGCTGAGGCCCTTGTTCTCGGCGCCGATCAGGAAGCCGGTCGCCTCGTCGTAGTTCATGACGCAAGTGGCATTGCCGTGAATGCCCATCTTGTGCTCGAGCGCGCCGCATGACACGGCGTTGCGGCTACCGGCGGCGCCATCTTCACCGACCATGAATTTCGGCACGATGAACAGCGAGATGCCCTTGGTGCCCTCCGGCGCGCCTTCGATGCGGGCGAGAACCAGATGAACGATGTTGCCCGATATGTCGTGTTCGCCGGCGGAAATGAAGATCTTCTGGCCGGACAGCTTGTAGCTGCCGTCGGCCTGCGGCACCGCTTTGGTGCGCAAAAGGCCGAGATCGGTGCCGCAATGCGGCTCCGTCAGGTTCATGGTGCCGGACCATTCGCCGGAGACCATCTTCGGCAGGTAGATCTGCTTCTGTTCGTCGGACCCGTGAACGAGAATGGCGGCGATCGCACCCTGGGTCAGGCCGGGATACATCATCAGCGACATGTTGGCGGCGGAGGTGTATTCGCCGACCGCGGCGTGCAGCGTGTAGGGCAGCCCCTGCCCGCCAAACTCCTCCGGCACCGCCAGAGCCGGCCAGCCGCCCTCGCAATAGGCGTCATAGGCCTGTTTGAAGCCCTTGGGAACGGACACGGATCCGTCGTCATTGCGGGTGCAGCCTTCCTGGTCGCCGGAATAGTTCAGCGGAAACAGCACCTCTTCGGCCACCTTGGCGGATTCGCCGAGGATCGCCTCGATCATGTCGGGGGTGGCATCGGCAAAGCCCGGCAGATTGTTGTAGCGCTCGAGACCCAGCACATCGTTGAGCACGAAAAGCGTGTCGTTCACCGGGGCCTTAAAGACTGGCATCGTTCGAATTCCTCCAATTCGGCAGCCGGTCGAGACCGGCATATGCATCTGTCTTACAAAATATTGACGTTTGCGTAAACGTCAAATTTTTATGCCGTGCAAATTTCTGCGCGCCGCGTCGGGAAAGTGTCGGGTATCGTGAAGCGCAAACGTCCTTAGGCCGTCACGCACGCCCGACCAGACGAAGAGGAGATTACCAAATGCCCAATCTCAGCACCAATTTGTGGTTCGATAAAGATGTACACGCGGCCATCGACTTCTATGTGTCGCTGGTGCCGAATTCCGCACTTCGCCGCGTCACCACCCTGCCCGCCGAATCGCCGGCAGGGCCTGCCGACAGCGTCACCGTCATCGAATTCACCCTCGGAGGCCAACGCTTCACCGCGATGGAGGCCGGCCCGCTCGATCCGTTCAACCATGCCTTCTCGATCTCGGTCTACTGCGAGACGCAGAGCGAGATCGACCGGATCTGGCACGGCTTTCTCGACAATGGCGGCACGGAGGAGCAATGCGGGTGGCTGCGCGATCGCTGGGGCGTCTGCTGGCAGATCGTGCCGCAGATGCTCGGTGACCTGATTTCCGATCCGGATCGGGCCCGCGCCCGGCGGGTGACGGAAGCCATGCTTGGAATGATCAAACTCAACATTGCCGCGCTGCAAGCCGCAGGCGGTTGAGGCGGTCGCTGGGGCGGTGCTTGACGTAGCGCCCGGCTTCACGTCGAAAACAACGTACCGTTGCAGAAGCACACTATAAGGGCGCTATCTTTCATCAGCGGCTGTGTATAAATGTCGTCCGTATCTGATCCCGGGACGCACGATGACTTCCACAGCCGCTTTCTTTCGTTCCAGCCTGCTGATGCTTGCCGTCGGCGTGCTGATCCTCTTCGGTATTGTCGGCACCTCGTTGTGGCTTGTGCAGGTGAACCGGGACTATTCCGACGAGACCGCATCGCTGCGCCGCATCCGCAGTTCGATCGTCAATGTCCTGACAACCGTGCAGGATGCCGAGACTGGGCAGCGCGGTTACCTGCTGGCAAACGACGTCGCCTATCTCGCACCCTATACCGCGGCCCTGGAAAACCTGCCGAAGCGCCGGCAGACGCTGATCGACAACGTCAAGCCGCTGCCAAGCTATGCGGAGAAGCTCGACGCGCTGAAAGCCGCCATCGACGGAAAGATGAACGAGCTTTCCGCAACCGTGGCGCTGACGCGGGACGGCAAGCTGTCCGAGGCCGTCGCGATCGTTCGCGATGACGCCGGCCGAGAATACATGGACGCTATCCGCGCCATTATCGGCGACTTCCTGGAACAGACCGACAGCCGCCTGCGCGTGGTGGTCGAAAAGCAGTTGTCCGCCGCAAGTACGCTGCAGCTGGTGACGATCGGCGGCGCCATCGCCATCCTCGTCGTGCTTGGCGGCGCCATCCTGATCATCGCCCAGCACGTGCGCGATCTGTCGAAGGCGACAGAGGAAGTCGAGCAGCTGAATGTCGGGCTGGAGGCGCGCGTCAGCGAACGCACGCAGGACCTTATCCGCGCCAACCAGGAAATCCAGAAGTTCGCCTATATCGTCACCCACGACCTGCGCGCGCCGCTGGTGAACATCATGGGCTTCCTGAGCGAACTCGACACTTCGGTGAAATCCGTGACGAGCTACGTGCTGGCAGAGGAAAAGACGTTGAGCCCGCTGGATATCCAGGAAGCGCGGCAGGCGGTCGAGGAGGATTTGCCTGAAGCCATGGGCTTCATCCGCTCGTCGACGCGCAAGATGGATTCGCTGATCAACGCGATCCTGAAGATTTCCCGTGACGGCCGGCGCAAGCTGCAGCCCGACCGGATCGACCTCAAGGCGCTGATCGACACTGTCGCCGCGAATGTACACCACCAGCTGGTCGAGACCGGCGGCACCAGCGAGACCCGCGTTCGCGTTGGCCCGATCGTGACGGACCGCTTCTCGCTCGACCAGATCTTCGGCAATCTGTTCGACAACGCCGTCAAGTACCAGATGCCCGGGCGGCCGCTGACGATCGACGTCGATGCCTATCCCGACGGGCCCGGACGTGTCAGGGTTGACGTCAAGGACAATGGCCGTGGCATCGCGGCGAACGACCTCGAGCGCGTATTTGAACTGTTCCGCCGGGCAGGCGATCAGGATCAGCGCGGCGAAGGCATCGGCCTCGCGCATGTGCGCTCGTTAATACGAAATTTGGGCGGCGACATTACCGTCCAGTCCGAACTTGGAAAGGGCAGCACGTTCATTCTGACGCTGCCTTCGGACCTCACCAAAATTGTACGGAGTATCGAAGCATGAAAGCCACCGGTCAGGAAGTGACGATCGTCATGATCGAGGATGACGAGGGCCATGCCCGCCTCATCGAGAAGAACGTACGCCGCGCCGGCGTGCACAACGAGATCGTGCCGTTCACGCTCGGCAAGGGCGCGCTCGACTATATCCTCGGACCGGACCGCGATGGGCTTGTCAGTAAGGATCGCTATCTGCTGATCCTGCTCGACCTCAACCTTCCTGACATGTCGGGCCTCGACATCCTGGAGAAGATCAAGACCAACGAACACACAAGGCGCATGCCGGTCGTGGTTCTGACCACCACGGATGACGAGCGCGAGATCCAGAAGTGCTATGACCTCGGCGCCAACGTCTACATCACCAAGCCCGTGGACTATGACGGCTTCGCGACCGCGATCCGCAATCTCGGCCTGTTCTTCTCCGTCATCCAAGTCCCCTAACGAGTAGCCAAAATCTGTGCGCATCCTTTACGTCGATGATGATCCGGCCCTAGCCCGCCTTGCCACGCGGGTGCTTGCGCGCAGCGATTTCGAAGTCACGCATGCTCCCTCGATCGAGATCGGGCTGGAGCTGTTTTCGACCGAGACGTTCGAAGCGGTCGTTCTCGACCACTATTTCGAAAACCGGACGGGCCTCGAGTTTCTCGAGGCGATTGGCGAGACCGACAAGCCGACGCCGGTTCTCTACGTCACCGGATCGAGCGATGCCGACATTGCCATCCGGGCGCTGAAGGGCGGCGCGGCGGACTATGTGGTCAAAACGGCGACCGACGACTTTTTCCCGTTGTTAATCAGCGCGTTGAACCAGGCGATGGAAAATTCGCGGCTGCGCAGCGAAAAGCTGGAGGCCGACCGGCAGCTCGTCGTTGCCAAGGAGCGCGCCGAGCTGCTGCTGGCGGAAATGAACCACCGCATCGCCAACAGCCTGTCTCTGGTTTCGGCCATGATCCGCATGCAGTCGCAGATCGCCAGCACCGAGGAAACCAAGACCGCACTGAACGAGACGCAGAATCGGATCACCGCCATCGCCGGCGTTCATCGCAGCCTCTACACCTCGGAGAATGTCGGCGAGGTCGAACTCGACGTCTACCTCGGACCCTTGCTGGCCGAACTTCACAGCACCAACACGGCGGCGCGCGGCATCAGCCTGAAATCGCAGCTTTGTCGGATTTCCACAACCGCCGACAAGGCCGTCGCGCTCGGCGTCATCCTGATCGAACTGGTGACCAACGCCACGAAATACGCCTACACATCAGGCACCGGCGAAGTGCGGGTCGTGCTGCAATCGCTGGATGGCGGGGTTGCCGTTCTGTCGGTCGAGGACGACGGGATCGGCTATGATCGGACCGTCGGACCGAAGGGCACCGGGCTCGGCACACGCCTGATCAACGCCATGGGAACGACGCTAGGCGCCGAGATCAGCTATGGTCGCGATGGTAAGCCGTCGGGCACCTACGTGGCCGTTCGCTGGCAGCAATAGCCCCGATCTCTACCCTCTTTTCCGATCGGGACCGGTCGCCCGCCCGCCGTTTTATGCGGCAGGCTGCAGGTATTATTTGCTTCCTGACGAAGACGCGCTAAACTTTGTTGGCTAACCGACGAAAAAGCTTAGGAGGAGCGATTTCATGAGACGGATGTGGCCCGAAGAGTTCAACTTCGTTCTGAACAATGCAGAAGAAGTGACGCTCGATCTTCCCGCGATTGAACACGAAGACGGCTCGCGCAGTGAGGCCATTAGCAGACGGGCTTTGAAAGTCCGCATTCCCATGGAGGACTACGAGCGCATCTGGCCACTCGCCGAAGCGCGCTACCGTCTCGACGGCAAGCATCTCGGCAAGGCGATGACGCTGATCACCACCAACCCACATTATCACCGCTGGCACCCGGCCGATGGCGGCAGCGTCGATGACGTATCGGAAAGCGGACGTCATTTCACGACGAAATACATCATCGTGCACTTCCTGCTCGACGATGTCAGGGAAACGGCGGCGGCCTGAGCCGCCCACCCTCCCCGAATAGGCGCGGCCCTCAGGCCGCGTCGAGAGCCTGCGTCAGGTCGGCAATGAGATCGTCAGGATGCTCGATGCCGATCGACAGGCGAATAGTCGAATCCAGAACGCCGATCCGCTGGCGCACATCCGCCGGCACGCCGGAATGCGTCATTGTTGCCGGATGGCTGGCGAGCGATTCGGTGCCGCCGAGGCTGACGGCGAGCTTGAAGATCTGTAGCGCATTCAAGAACTTGAACGATGCCGGCTGACCTCCTTCGATATCGAAGGAGAAGGTGGATCCGGCTCCGGTGCACTGCGCCGCGAAGGTGCGGCCGAGCGGCGATGTCGGCTCGTGATACGGCAGATAGTGAATCTTCTTAACCTTCGGATGGGCGTGCAGGAAATCGGCAATGGCGAGCGCGTTGTTGTCGGCGCGCTCCATGCGGATCTGCAGCGTTTCCAGCGAACGGCCCAGCATCCAGCAGGAGTGCGGATCGAGCTGCGTGCCGATGGCGCCACGTAGCGCCTTGACCTGCTTCATCACGGCCTTGCTTCCGAGTGCAGCGCCGGCGATTAGGTCCGAGTGACCGCCGACATACTTGGTCAGGGAATAGAGCGAGATATCGGCGCCATGCTCGATCGGGCGCTGGAAGACTGGGCCGAGCAGCGTGTTGTCGCAGGCCACGATCGGCGTGTGACCCTGCTTCTTGCCGATCTCGTCAGCGATGCGGCGCATCATGGCGACATCGACGAGGCTGTTGGTCGGGTTGGCGGGCGTTTCGACCAGGATCATCGACACGCGGCCCTTGGCCATCGCCTGTTCTGCGGCTGCGCGCACCGAGGCCTCATCGACGCCGTCGGCAAAGCCCACCGCCGCGACGCCGAGGTTGAGGAAGGTCTTCGCGAGCAGCGTTTCCGTGCCGCCGTAGAGCGGCTGCGAATGCAGCACGGCGTCGCCGGGACGCACGAAGGCCAGCAGCGTCGTGGCGATCGCAGACATGCCTGACGAGAACAGCACGCAGCTCTCTGTCCGCTCATAGACCGCAAGACGGTCCTCGACGATCTCGCTGTTGGGGTGATTGAAGCGCGAATAGACGAGGCCGGCGCCCTGGCCTGCCGGTGGCTCGCGGCGGCCGGAGACATAATCAAAGAAGTCGCGGCCATCCTCGGCGGACTTGAAGACGAAGGTCGAGGTCAGGAACACCGGCGGCTTGACAGCGCCCTCCGACAATTGCGGGTCGTAGCCATAGTTCAGCATCTGGGTTTCGGGATGCAGGGCGTGATTGCCAATGTGGGTCTTGGAGGGATGCGGCGCGGTCATTGGGCGTCTCCTGCTTCGAAAGATGAGCTTGATGGCGGCAGATTATCGCGAAACGAAATGGCTTTTCTTGCTATTTGGAGCGCAGATGTGATCTTGGAAGCAAGATCATGCCACCGGTTACCGAATATGACGCAGAAAATTGCAGACGAGACGGACAGACGCATCCTGAGAGAACTGATCGACGACGCGCGCCTGCCGAACAACGAACTCGCCGAACGCGTCGGCCTCTCCGCTTCCGCCTGCCTGCGTCGCCTCCGGCGGCTGGAAGAAGCCGGGATCATTCAGGGCTATACGACGCTTGTCGATCCGGCGGTGGACGGCTGGACGATGACGGCGCTTGCCTCCATTCGCCTCAGCCGCCAGCATGAGGACGAAATCCGGATGTTCGAGAATGCGGTGCGCGAATGGGACGAGGTGCTGGAGTGCCATCTCGTCACCGGCTCGCGCGACTACGTCCTGACGGTCATGAGCTCTGGCCTCGAGCACTATGAGCGCTTCATCAAGGAGAAAATTGCGCGACTGAAATGCGTCGACACGATCGAGACCAGCTTCGTGATGAACACGATCAAGGCGCGACGCATCTAGCGATTTTGCGGATGGCCGCTGGCCGGACGGCGGAGCGATCCCCACCTGTTGTTGAGATCAATCCGGAGAAGCAGATATGACCGACTTTCCCTACAAGACGGCGCTCATCGTCGGCGCGGGCCCCGGCATCAGCGCATCGCTTGCCCGGCAACTGACGGCGCGCGGGGTCAAGGTGGCGCTCGCGGCACGCGATATCGACAAACTGCAGGCGCTGGTCGCGGAAACGGGTGCCAGGGCGTTCGCCACGGACGCAAGCGAGGCGGCATCCGTGGCATCCCTCTTCGAAGACGTCGAGCGGGCAATCGGCGAGCCCGATGTGGTCATATACAATGCCAGTGGCCGTGTGCGCGGGCCAATCGCCGAGCTTGATCCGGCGGAAGTCGAGCGGGCGATTTCGGTCAGCGCCTTCGGTGGATTTCTGGTGAGCCAGCAAGCAGCCAAGCGGATGATCGCAAAGGGACGCGGCGCGATCCTGTTTACCGGCGCAACGGCAAGCGTGAAGGGCTTCGCGCAATCGGCGCCGTTCGCGATGGGCAAGTTCGCATTGCGTGGGCTGGCCCAGAGTGCGGCGCGCGAGCTCGGCCCGAAGGGTATCCATGTCGCGCACTTCATCATCGACGGCGCCGTCCGCTCCGAGACGCGACCGGAAAATCCCGACAAGCCTGATGCGATGCTCGACCCCGATGCTGTCGCCCAGAGCTATATCGACGTTCTCTTGCAGAGGCGCAGCGCATGGTCGCATGAGGTCGAGCTCCGACCCTGGACCGAGACCTTCTGACGGGATCATCAAGCCGCCTATCCGCTTCATGACGCTTGCACATTAGCAGCGCGATTCCGGCACGGAAATTGGCTCGAAACCCCCAAAAGTTAAAAAAATTACATGAGGGTTAACGGGTTGTTTACCACGTTCGCTGAAAGGTGATGGTTGAGCATAGGTGTCCTGCATTCCTTTTTTCAAGTCTCGCGTTTTATGGAATGCGCGCCACACGTACAGCTTGAGGAAAGCCTAATTCATTATCCTCTTATGGACGGTGCTCTCTGATCCGCTGTTTTGCGGCTCTGACGGAAAAGCCAATGATCGACCCCGGCGGGGGTTCGAGCAGATGAAGCGAGCAAGAAGATGAACGGATCGCGATCAAATTCCCCCCGGCCTTCCGACAGGGCGTCGCTCGACGCGCTGAATCGCACCATCGAGGGTTTGGAGGCACGTATCGAAGGCCTGATTGGCAGCGGCGTGCGAGACCAGCGCGCACGGTCGGCAACGCCAGAGCGGGAACCCGCATCCTCCCCCTACAAGACAACGCCGCGCGCACCTTACGCCGCCCCCGAGCCCCGCCCGGATCCGCTGGCTGAAATCCGCCAACGCCAGCGCATGCTCGAAGCCAGCCGCGAACGCGCCGCACGCGAAGCCGCTCCCACTCCGTCCGCCCCACGCGAACCGGCCTATGCCCACCAGCCGGCACAGGCTGCCGTTGCCGAGCGCGCAGCCGTTCCGCCGCGTCCAGCGATACAGCCGCCCGTGGCCAAGCGTGCGCCCGAGGATACGATGACCGAGATTGCCCAGGCGCTCGTCAGCCTGCGGCAAGACCTGAAGCGCGATATCTCCGAAGGTGTTGCCCGCGAGATGGACGCGCTGCGCAGCGAGTTGCGCGAAATCAAGACGACAGCGGCGGACCGGCCGTTCGCCGAAGACATCCACGCCGACATGAGCCGGCTAGCCGACAGCATCAACCAGCTTGCCGTGCGCTCCGAAAGCTCCGATACGCAAGGTCTGCGCGGAGAGTTCGAAGAGCTGCGGTCGCTGATGGACGGACTGGCGCGCGAGGATTCGCTGCGCCACATGGACGAGCGCTGGAACGGCTTCGAGAACCAGTTGCACGCGATCGACACCGCGGGTTTGCAGGAAGAGCTGGTTTCGCTCGCCTACCGCCTCGACGACATGAAGCGCCATATCGGCGGCATGGACGAGAGCCCGGCCGTACGCGTGCTGGAAGACAAACTGATCTCGATTGCCACGGCAATGGAGCAGTTCGGCAGCATGATCCAGCCGCATGACCGGGCAATGTCGGAGCAGTTTGCCTCGGTCGACAGCCGCCTCGACGAGATAAGCCGCGCCATCGCCGCCACCGGCCGCGCCGCCACGCAGGGCGATCCTGCCGTCATGCACCGGCTGGAAGGCCGCCTCGGCAACCTCGCCGAACAGATCGAACTGATGGGCCATAGCGTCGCGAGCCGCACAATGCCTGCCGATGGCCTGGCCGAACGCCTCGAGGCGCTGACAGCGCGTGTCGAGGAAGTTGCCAATGCCGAAGCCACATCGCGCCTCGACGAGCGCCTCGAACATCTGGCCTTCCTGCTCGAAAAGAGCCATCGTGCCGCACCGCAGCCGGAACTGACCGGCGCGCTTGCCGATATCTCGCGCAAGATCGACGCCCTGGAAAGCGGCTCGGTCAACGATGCGCTGGCACAGCGTCTCGATTATCTGGCGCGCCGCATCGACGAAATGGAATCGCAGCCGCTGCAGCCGATCCCCGCACCGGTGGATGACGCAGCCTTCCTGCGCATCGAAGGCCGGCTCAGCGATATTGCCGCCCGTCTCGACGAAAGCACGGCAGCGCCTGCAACCGACGCCAATGCGCTACGCAATCTCGAAGACCAGATCGCCAATCTCTCGGCGCTGATGAGCGAGCCGCGCCCCGGCGCTGAAATCGCCGTCGATTTCGACCGCCGCATGGGCGCCATCGAAGACTATATGGCAACCAGCGACGAATATATCGTCGAAGCCGCCCGCCAGGCAGCCGAGGCCGTCGTCGAAGCCTATGCCCGCAACGGCAGCATGCAGGGAAGCAGCTCCAGCGCCGACATGTCCGCGCTGGCAGCGCTTGCCGACGACCTCCGTCATCTGGAAGATCTGAGCCGCAGCGGCGAGGAACGGACGCACAAAACGTTTCAGGCCCTGCACGAAACGCTGGTGCACATCGCCGACCGGCTGGACGACATGGAAAACCGCTCGGCTCGCCCGCCGGCGCGTATGCCTGCCGCCGAGGTCGATTTCAACGTCGATCCCTATGCGCTCACGCCTGCCGGTACTGAAGAGGCCGAGCGACCTGCTGTATTCGGCACGCGGGCACCCGAAGCCGTGCGCAAGGCCGAGACCGCCCAGGAGCCTGCCGCTCCCGTCATGGCGGCCTCGGATACCAGCGCGCTCGCCATCGAAGCCGCCAGCAAGCCTGCCGCATCCACTGCCGCCAAGGGCAGCCTGCTCGTCAGCCTCGGCAAGCGCCTGCTTCCCGCCAAGAAGGCCAAGACCGGCGAACGCACAGTCATCGACCCGGCACCCTCGATCGACCCCGTCGACGTGATGCCGCCGGAGGCCGCCAACGAGCCGCTCGAGCCCGGCTCCGGCGCCCCTGACGTCAAGAAGATCCTGGAGCGCGTGCGCGCCAGCCAGAACGCCGCCCGCACCAACCCGAAGCCTGCCAGCGAAGGCGACCGCGCCGACTATATCGCTGCCGCGCGCCGCGCGGCGCAGGCCGCCGCGCTGGAAGTCGATGCCGGCGGCAAAGCCGGTGCCGTGAAGGGTGAGAAGAAACCCAAGATCAAGGATCCGGCAAAGGGCGGCAGTGCGTTCTCGCGCTTCCGCCGGCCGATCCTGCTTGCCGTCGGCGCCGTTCTCCTGGCGATCATGGCCTTCCCGCTGGCCCGCACAGTAACGACAGGCGCGCCTGCGCCAGCCGAGGTGGCGACGCTTTCCGACACACAGAACAACGCAGTGCCGCTCGACAGCGAAACCGCGCCCGAGCCGGCACAGCCTTCGGCACCGGTTGCCGCAGCGCCCGAGACAGCCGCGCCAACAACAGCGGAAGCAACGGTTCCGCCGGCGACAGTCGAGAGCCCGGCCGCCACGCCGACGCAGCCGGTCGCGCCCGAGCGCCTGACGGAAGCAGCACCACTGGCTGGCAACGGCGCCACGGCGCTTGCTCCTTCGGGCGCGCCGCAGGATGCCTCGGGCTTCATTGCCAACAACACGGCACCCGCGACCGCCGCGATGGCGCCAGCTGCGGCCGCTCCAGCGATCGTCGTTCCGGACACCATCCAGCCGAAGTCGCTTTCCGACGCAGCCAAGAGCGGTGATCCGCTGGCCCTGTTCGAAATCGGCGCCCGCTACAGCGAAGGCCGTGCCGGCGTTGCAGCCGATCCGAAGGAAGCATCCAACTGGTACCAGTTGGCGGCCGACAAGGGTTTTGCACCGGCGCAATACCGTCTCGGCAGCATGTACGAGAAGGGCGCCGGCGTCACCCGCGACATCAACAAGGCTAGGCAGTTCTATGAGCAGGCCGCCAACCAGGGCAATGCAAACGCGATGCACAACCTCGCGGTGCTACACGCGTCCGGCGCGCTCGGCCAGCAGGATTATGCGGCGGCTGCCAGCTGGTTCACCAAGGCCGCCGATCTCGGCATCACCGACAGCCAGTTCAACCTGGCGATCCTCTATGCCCGCGGCAACGGCGTGCCGATGGACCTGACGGAATCCTACAAGTGGTTCGCGGTCGCGGCCAAGGGCGGCGACAAGGACGCCTCGCAGAAGCGTGACGAAGTGGCCAACGCCATGAAGCCCGACCAACTGCAACAGGCGCGCGCCAAGGCCGACCTCTTCAAGGCACAGCAGGTGGACGACAAGTCCAACGGCGTCGAGGTTCCCGACGAATGGACCGGCGCCGGCACCAAGACCTCAAGCGTCGACATGAAGCGGGCGATCCGCAACATCCAGGCGATCCTCAACAACAACGGATTCGATGCCGGCCAGCCGGACGGCGAACTGGGCACAAAGACGGTCGCGGCTATCAAGAGCTTCCAGAAGTCGATCGGCCAGGAGCCGAGCGGAAAGATCAACGACGACACGGTGAAGGCGCTGCTCGAACGCAACAAGGCGCCGGCCACCAAGGCCTGATCAGCCTCGATCCTCCCATCATCCCTCGCAGACTTGGGTTTGCGAGGGATTTTTTTGTGTCTGCTGGTGAAAGACGCGCATCTTTTCCACCAAGCAGCCCGGCAGCACTTGATCCGTTGCCGAACAATCATTTAAGCCTCTTCTGCTCGGGGATGGCAAACGCCGCTCCGGCGAGGAGCACCGTCTCGTGCAGGGATTATCGAAGCATGGAAATTTTCACATCCGCCGGGTTGCTGGCGTTGTTGCAGGTCATTGTCATCGATCTGGTTCTTGCCGGCGATAATGCCGTGGTCATCGGTCTTGCGGCAGCGGGCCTGGCGCCCGACCAGCGCAAGAAGGCCATTCTGGTCGGTATCCTTGCCGCAACCGTGCTGCGTATCGCACTGGCCAGCGTCACGGTGCAGTTGCTCGACATCATCGGCCTGTTGCTTGCGGGCGGTATTCTTCTGCTCTGGGTATGCTGGAAGATGTGGCGCGAAATCCGCGCGAACAGCGCTGAGGACGTCGACGGTGCACTTGCAAATGGCGCGCAGGCGCCGCGCAAAACTTTCCTGCAAGCCGCGACGCAGATCGTCATCGCCGACATCTCGATGTCGCTCGACAACGTGCTGGCCGTGGCCGGCGCCGCGCGCGAGCATCCCACGGTGCTGGTCATCGGCCTCATCCTGTCGATCGCGATGATGGGCATCGCCGCGAACTTCATCGCCCGCTTGCTAAGCCGCTATCACTGGATCGCCTATATCGGTCTTGCCATCATTGTCTATGTCGCCTTGCATATGATCTATCGCGGCGCACTGGAAGTGTGGCCGCATGTAGCGGCCGCGACCGGCGGCTGACAAGGGCTGCCTCCTCGGCCGGAATCGGCCTGACGGTGCTTGGCCGTCAGGGGCCGTTCACCAGCCTGAGAATGAGCGCCTGCACATTGCCGCCGTCGCTCATTTCCACCTGATCGAAATCGCGACCGCGCTGACGCTGCCGTCCGGATATCTCGCCGAGGCGTTCTGTCAGGTTCGCGCGGATCTTGCGGCAATCCGGATCGTCCTCGGCGGAAAACCCTGAACTCAGCGTCTCGATCTCGTGCACCATGTCGATTATGGTCTCGCCGTGCACCCTCTCATGCTTGCGGATCGCGTCGATGAAGATGTCCCAACTCGCCTTGACTGACGGCGACAGCTTCGCCGACGGCTTCGGCAAAGTGTAGATGATCGTCAGCTTCGGTTTGGCTGTCGTCAGCACGCAGGCATTGCCCTGCCGCTCGTATTTTCGCGTCCAGGTGAGCTTGAAGGTGGTGTGGGCGATGACGCGCGACTGGCCGCCGACCTGCGGGCCCTTCTCACCGATCGAGCGATAGAGCTCCGCGCCGGTGACGCCTGATATGGCGTAGTTGCGCACCTCCTCGGTCGGCTGCCATTGCGCAGATGCCAAGGCCGGGGCCAATGCCTGCGCCGAACCCAGCAACGCACCAAGCATCAAAATTCGAATTCCTGACGTCACGTCACCCCCGACCGTTTCCCCGCTGCGGCAACCTAGGCATTCGATGCCTCCCGTTCAACGACATCAGACATCCGCCGCGTGATCTTTCCTTGGCGAGCGACGGTTCACTCCGAGACTGTGCCGGTATTGTCACAAAACCTGAAAAAAGCCTGATTAATCAGAATTCTTCGCGTATTGAGAGGACGTCGTGTCGCTGATCGAAAGCCTATCGCAACGATTTGCGCCTAGGGTGCCTCATTCGCTTGAAATGTGGGGAACGCAGCGGCTGGTCTTGCCGTTGGCAAATCGGGGTCGGCTGTGACAATCTATCTGCCCATCGCAGAATTGTCGGTGAACATTTTCATCATCCTCGGCATGGGCGCGGCCGTCGGCTTCCTGTCCGGCATGTTCGGCGTCGGCGGCGGATTCCTGATCACCCCGCTCTTGATCTTCTACAATATTCCGCCGGTCGTTGCGGTCGCCACCGGTGCCAACCAGGTCGTCGCCTCGTCGATATCGGGCGCCATCACCCATTTCAGGCGTGGCACGCTTGACGTGAAGCTGGGCTCGGTGCTGCTGCTCGGCGGCCTGACCGGCGCCACCGTCGGCATCTGGATCTTCTCGCTGCTGCGGCGGATCGGCCAGCTCGATCTGATCATTTCGCTGATGTACGTGCTTTTCCTCGGCACCGTTGGCGGGCTGATGCTGCTCGAAAGCATCCGGGCGATGCGGCGCGCCTCGAAGAACATTGCGCCCACCGCCCGCCGGCCCGGCCACCATCACTGGGTGCACCGGCTGCCGCTGAAGATGCGGTTCAAGAAATCGAAGATCTTCCTCAGCGTCATCCCGATCGTCGCACTCGGCTTCGGCATCGGCATTCTGACCTCGGTCATGGGCGTCGGCGGCGGCTTCATCATGGTGCCGGCGATGATCTATCTGCTGCGCATCCCGACCAATGTCGTCGTCGGGACATCGCTGTTCCAGATCATCTTCGTCACCGCCTACACCACCGTCGTGCAGGCCGCGACGAACTTCTCCGTCGACATCGTCCTAGCCTTCTTCCTGATGATCGCCGGCGTGATCGGCGCGCAATACGGCGTTCGCGTCGGCCAGAAGCTGCGCGGCGAACAGCTGCGGGCGCTGCTTGGGCTGCTGGTTCTTGCCGTCGGCCTTCGTCTGGCCGTGGCACTTGTTGTGACGCCCGCCGATATCTACTCCGTCGTCATGGGTGCCAACTGATGCGCCGGCTGCTGATCGCACTGCTCATCACGCTGCTGCCCGGCCTGTCCGCGGCACAGACGCTGCTACCCGGCCAGGAACCGCGGACGGTCGCCGAAGGTCTGGAGATCGGCACCTCGACCAGCGAGATCGCCATCACCTCCGATTTCCACGGCGCAGATTTGACGATCTTCGGCGCGGTCACCAATACCGACAGCCTGCTGCTGGCGATCGGCCAGTACGATGTCGTGGTGGTGCTCGAGGGGCCGCGGGAAAATGCGACGGTGCGCAGGAAGGAACGGGTCTTCGGGATCTGGATCAACACCCAATCCATGACCTTCGAAACGGTGCCGCATTCCTATTCGATGTCGAGCTCGCGAATGCTCGACGACGTGACGACGCCGCTCGATCTCACCGACCGCGGCATCGGCATCGATCACATTCCGCTGACACCGATGGGTTTTCTCGGCAATGCCAGCAATGTCGGCGAATTCCGCGATTCGTTTCGCAGGCTGCAGGAGCGCGGCGGGCTTTATGTTCGCGATCCGAGCGGCGTGCGCTTCGTCAGCTCCAATCTGTTCAAGGCCAGCCTGCGGCTGCCGGCCAACATTCCGAACGGCGTGCATATAGTGCGCGCCTATCTCTTTCGCAGCGGCAAGTTCATCACCGAGAAATCGGTGCCGCTCAGGGTGATCAAGACCGGCATCGAGCAGACGATTACCGATGCAGCGCATGAACAGCCGATCCTGTATGGTCTGTTTGCGGTGTTTCTGGCGGTCGTGACCGGCTGGGGCGCCAGTGTGGTGTTCCGCAAAGACTGACCGTTCGCGGTCCACCGCTCATGGGAGGAAGAGACATGAGAAAGCTGGTTGTCTGGAACCTGATGACGCTCGACGGTTATTTCGAGGGCATCAAGCCCTGGGATATCGAGTTTCACAACCTCGCCTGGGGGCCGGAGCTCGAGACATATTCCGAGCAATTCGGTCAAGAGGGCGACCTGCTGGTGTTCGGGCGCAAGACCTACGAAGGCATGGCTGCCTACTGGACGACTGTCGAGGGCGAGGAGACGGTCAAGAACTACATGAACAGCATCGCCAAGATCGCGGTGTCGAGAACGCTGAAGACGGCGGAGTGGAACAACACCCGCGTCGTCAGCGATCCAATCGCCGAACTGCGGAAGCTGAAGGATGAGGACGGCAAGACGATCTTCATCTTCGGCAGCGCCGAACTGGCTGATACGCTTCTGAAGGCCGGCCTGCTCGACGAATTCCGCATCTGCGTGGTGCCTGTCATCCTCGGCGGCGGCAATCCGCATTTCAAGCCGGCGGCTGCCCCGCTTGCCCTCAAACTCGTCGATTCCTCGACGACGGAAAAGGGCGCGATCATCCTGCGCTACACGCCGGTGGCAGGCGGCGCGTAACGCTCAGGGCTAAAGGCAAGGCGCTTTTGCGCCTGCCCTGCTCTTGCCACGAGATGATCACGGCTTCGTCATTGTCTAAAAACCGACCATTAAGATTCACAGGTTAGTAATCTCTCGGACATCGAGAGGTTTCCTGTCATGCGTATCCGTACTCTCCTTGCCCTCGTGCTGCTGGCCGTGATTGCCGGCTGCGCGACGGCGCCGCGGCAAACCCGCAACATCTGCGCCGTGTTCGACCAGCGCGACGGGCTGTTTACCAGCTGGCAACGCTCCGCCGAGCAGGCCGAACGGAAATACGGCGTTCCGGTGCCGATCCTGATGGCGACGATGTATACGGAATCGGGTTTCCAGCCGAACGCGAGACCGCCGCGCACCAAGCTGTTCGGCTTCATTCCATGGACCCGGCAATCGACCGCCTACGGCTACTCGCAGGCGCTGAACGGCACCTGGGACCACTACCAGTCCGCCACCGGCAACTGGGCGGCGCGGCGCACCAACTTCGCCGACGCGATCGATTTCATCGGCTGGTACCATCGGGAGAACAGCAGGGTCACCGGCATTCAGCTGAACGACGCCTACAGCCTCTACCTCGCCTATTATTCCGGGCCGAAGGGATACATGCGCGGCGACTGGCGCTCGAATGCGCAGTTGCAGAAGACGGCACAGCGTTTCGCCAACATGGCGGCGACCTATCAGCAGCAGTTGCAGGGCTGCAACTGAGTTTCAGTCTTTTGTGGCCGGCGGATCAGCGCCGGCCAGTTCCCGTGAATTGCACGGTTCGCCATAGACGTTGGGCTTACGCACCGACGGCTTGTGAAGCGATCGCAATTCGCTAAGGTTGTACCGCAAGGCAAGCTAAAAAAGGGAACAGCAATGAAGAAGACGATTTTCCTGGCGGCGGCAACGCTGCTCGGCATGGCGCAGCTGGCTTCGGCCGAAGACACGATCCGGATCGCCACCGAGGGCGCCTATCCGCCCTTCAACTACGTGGAATCGGACGGTAGTCTGAAAGGGCTCGACGTCGATATGGCAAACGCATTGTGCGCGGAGATGAAGGCCAAGTGCACGATCGTCGCCCAGGATTGGGACGGCATCATTCCCGGCCTGCTCGCCAAGAAATACGACGCGATCATCGCCTCGATGAGCATCACAGAGGAACGCAAGCAGCAGATCGCCTTCACCAACAAATATTACACGACACCGCTCGCCGTCGCCGTTCCGAAGGACAGCGCGCTGAAAGGCGTTACGGTCGAAGACATGAAGGGGAAGGTCGTCGGCGCCCAAGCATCGACAACGCAGGCCAACTACACCAGCGACGTCTATGCCAAGGGCGGTGCCGAGGCGAAGCTTTACCCGACGCAGGACGAAGCCACCGTCGACCTGCAGAACGGTCGCCTGGACGCTTTGGTGTCCGACAAGTTCGTGGTCGTCGACTGGCTGAACAAGGCCGGCAAGGATTGCTGCAAGCTGCTCGGCGACGTTCCAGGCACCGAAACGGAAGCCGGCATCGGCATCCGCCAGAGCGATACGGAACTGAAGGCACGCTTCGACAAGGCGATCGATGCGCTGGTTGCCAACGGCACCTACCAGACAATCACCAAGAAGTATTTCCCCTTCGATATCTACTGATCGACCGAAAGGGCGATTGCCGGATTGGTTCGCTCCAGCCAGGGCGCGAACCAATCCGGCCACTCCGCCGACGCCCGGCCCGAGCGGCCCATGCCGAAGCCGTGGCCACCACTCGGCAGCTGATGCAGTTCCACCGGTATCCCCGCCTTCTCGCAGGCCTGCTGCATGATCACCGTGTTTTCGGAGTTGGATATCGGATCGTCCTTGGCCTGCACGAGAAACATCGGCGGGCAGCGCGGCTTCACGTGATCCTCCACCGACCATCGGGCGCTCAGGGCGGCGCTCGGGTGCCTGCCGACCAGCATGCGGCGCGTCGAGGTGTTGTTGTAAGGCGGCTTCAGGGTGATTACGGGATAGATCAGGGCGGCGAAATCGGGGCGTGCCGACTGCGCGTCGGCGGCATCGAGCGCCGGATAGGATGAGAAAGCCGACCGTGTCGCCGCTAGCCCCATGAGATGCCCGCCGGCGGAAAAGCCGAGGACGCCAACGTGGTCTGGCCGGATGGCGAAGCGTTCGGCGTTGGCGCGGATCAGCCGGATGGCGCGCTGCGCATCCTGCAGGGGTGCGAGCGGTCCGCCGCTCCAGCCTTCGCCGGGTAACCGGTAGGACAGCACGAAGGCGGTGATGCCGCGATCGTTCAGCCAGCGGGCGGCGGGGTGGGCCTCGTTGCGCATCGAGATGCGTTTGTATCCACCGCCTCCGGCCACGAGCATGGCGATGCCGTTCGGCGTCTTCGGAGTGAACACTTCGATCGAGGGTACGGCGATGTTGCTGATCGCGCCCCTAGCGTTTTCCACGACGGGACCGGATGGCCCGCCGTCACCGGGAGGCGAACCCGGCCAGAGCGGCAACGTCGTCGTCGGCGCGGCCCCCGCCGTGGTGGCAAACAGCTGTGCCGGGTTGAGGATAACTGGCAGCAAGGTCGCTGTGCCGATGGTGGCAAGCATGAATCGGCGCGTCAGGCGGTGGCTTTCATTGCTCATCCCCCGAGCCTGACGAGGAATGCGGCGGAATTGCAGGCTGTTGCGCTGCATATGCCGGGCGCATCTTCTCATCGGCCTGGTTTGAACTACATTCAGGCGGTGGACCAGATCGATACCGAAAGCCTCGTTGCCTTGCCCGCCCCTTTCACCCGCTGGTTCGCGGAGAAGGGCTGGCGGCCGCGCACGCATCAGCTGGAACTGCTTGCCCGAGCCGAGGCCGGCGACAGCACGCTGCTGATCGCGCCAACCGGCGCCGGCAAGACGCTTGCCGGTTTTCTGCCGTCGCTGACCGATCTCACCCGCCGCGGCAAGATCCCGCCCGGCTCCGCGTTCACCGGCATCCACACGCTCTACATCTCGCCGTTGAAGGCGCTGGCGGTCGATATCGAGCGGAACCTGATGAAGCCGGTCGAGGAGATGGGCCTGCCTGTCACCGTCGAGAACCGGACCGGCGACACTCCCAGCGCCAAGCGCCAGCGGCAAAAGCTGTCGCCGCCGGATATCCTGCTGACGACACCGGAACAAGTGGCGTTGCTGCTCGCCAACCGCGAGGCGGAGCGGTTCTTCAAGGACCTGAAATACATCGTTCTCGACGAGCTGCATTCGCTGGTCTCGTCGAAACGCGGCCACATGCTGTCGCTGGGGCTGGCGCGGCTGAGGCGTCTCGCGCCCGGGCTGCAGACGATCGGGCTTTCGGCGACGGTGGCTGAGCCGATGGAGCTGCAGAAATGGCTTGTGGCGCAGAAGGAAGGCGAGGTGCGCCATGCCGGCATCGTCACCGTCGAGGGCGGCGCCAAGCCCGATATCTCGATCCTCTCGACCGAGGAGCGCATTCCCTGGTCCGGACATTCGGCGCGATATGCGATCCCCGACGTCTACAAGCAACTGATCGACCACCAGACGACGCTGCTATTCGTCAACACCCGCAGCCAGGCAGAAATGCTGTTCCAGGAGCTGTGGACCGTCAACGAGGAAAACCTGCCGATCGCGCTGCATCACGGCTCGCTCGATGTCGGGCAGCGCCGCAAGGTGGAGGCGGCGATGGCGGCCAACAAGCTGCGCGCCGTGGTGGCCACCTCGACGCTCGATCTCGGCATCGACTGGGGCGACGTCGATCTCGTCATCCATGTCGGCGCGCCGAAGGGGGCGTCGCGGCTTGCGCAGCGCATCGGCCGCGCCAACCATCGGATGGACGAGCCATCGAAGGCGATCCTGGTGCCGGCCAACCGTTTCGAGGTGATGGAGTGCCAGGCGGCGCTCGACGCCAACTATATCGGCGCGCAGGACACCCCGCCGGTCGGCCAGGGCGCGCTCGACGTGCTGGCGCAGCATGTGCTCGGCATGGCCTGCGCCGAACCCTTCGACATGCTGGAACTCTACGACGAAATCACCAGCGCCTCGCCCTATGCCGATCTCTCGTGGGAAACCTTCGAGCGGATCGTCGATTTCGTGGCGACCGGCGGTTATGCGCTGCGCACCTACGAGCGCTATGCCCGCATCCGCAGGCAGGAGGACGGCCGCTGGCGCGTCTCCAACCCTGTTGTGGCGCAGCAGTACCGGCTGAATTCCGGCACCATCGTCGAGAGCCCGATGCTGAACCTGAAGATGGTCAAGCGCGGCGCGGGTGGCCGCATCGGCCGGGGCGGCGCGACGCTGGGGAAGATGGAGGAGTATTTCTTCGAGCAGCTGTCGCCCGGCGACACCTTCATCTTCGCCGGCAAGGTGCTGCGCTTCGAGGGCATTCGCGAGAACGAGGCGCTGGCGAGCCAGGCCTATTCCAACGATCCGAAAATCCCCTCCTATGCCGGCGGCAAGTTTCCGATCTCCACCTACCTCGCCGACCAGGTGCGCTCGATGCTTGCCGATCCCGATGACTGGAGCCGCCTGCCCGAACAGGTGCGCGACTGGCTCAATATCCAGAAAGAAAAGTCGATCCTGCCGAAGCGCGACGAGCTTCTGATCGAGACCTTTCCGCGCGGCAGCCGCTGCTACATGGTGGCCTATCCGTTCGAGGGGCGGCTGGCGCACCAGACGCTCGGCATGCTGCTCACTCGCCGGCTGGAGCGGGCGGGCGCCAAGCCGCTCGGTTTTGTCGCCACCGATTATTCGCTCGGCATCTGGGGGCTGGAGGATATGGGGCGGATGATCGCATCCGGACGACTCAGCCTCTCGGACCTGTTAGACGAGGACATGCTGGGCGACGATCTGGAAACCTGGCTGGACGAATCCTTCCTGTTGAAGCGCACCTTCCGCAATTGCGCCGTGATTGCGGGGTTGATCGAGCGTCGACATCCAGGCAAGGAAAAGAGCGGGCGGCAGGTGACGGTTTCGGCCGATCTGATCTACGACGTGCTCAGGACCCACGAACCGGACCACATCCTGCTACAGGCAACACGGCAGGATGCGGCGACGGGGCTTTTGGACATCGGCCGGCTTGGCGATATGCTGAGGCGAATCAAGGGGCACATCACCCATCGTGCGCTGGAGCATATCTCGCCACTGGCGGTGCCCGTGATGCTGGAGATCGGCAAGGAGCACGTGCACGGCGAGGCCCATGACGCGCTGCTGGCGGAGGCCGCGGACGACATGATTGCCGAAGCGTTGATGCCTTGAGGGGTGGGTTTTGGCCACGTCAAATACAACGTGCACCCTCATCCGGGCCTTGAGCCGGGATCCAGCCGCGTCGCGTCCGCGACGCGAGAAGAGTCTCTACCGCGCAGACGCGCGGTTACTGGATTCCTGTGACGAGCACAGGAATGAGGGTGGAGTGAGATAGGATTGCTATGAACCGGCTGGCGCTGGCTAAGGAACTGAACGGAGTGGCAGCCATCGCGGGCGTGGAAACGTCCGTGCAGGGCGTTGCTGCAGTGTGCGATCCGCTCGGCGGCCTATACCTGCCGGATACCGGGATCCTCGTCGTGTCCGACCTGCATCTGGAAAAGGGTGCGGCCTATGCCCGCCGCGGCATGATGCTGCCACCCTACGACACGCTGGCGACGCTCACCGTGCTGTCTGCCGTCATTAGGCGCTACGATCCGAAGCTGGTGATCTCGCTTGGCGACAATTTCCATGATCGCATCGGCTCGGCGCATCTGCCGGAGGCGTTCCGCACGCTGATAGCGGACATGGCGCGCGGGCGCGAATGGATCTGGATCAACGGCAACCATGATCCTGATGGAACCGTCGATCTGCCGGGCACCTGCGCCGACGAGCTGCATCATGGCGGGCTGACGTTCCGGCATGAACCGAAGGGCGGATTGCAGCGCGGCGAGATCGCCGGGCACCTGCATCCTTCCGCTACCGTGCGACGGCGCGAGAAATCCATCCGCCGTCCGTGCTTTGCCACGGACGGCGCGCGGTTGCTGATGCCGGCTTTCGGGGTGATGAGCGGCGGGCTCGATCTGCGCCACAAGGCGATGACGGGGCTGTTCGACCAGCCGTCGCTGATCGCGCATCTGCTTGGTCGCGACCGGATCTATTCGGTGCGGTTCGGCAATCTGCTCGGCTGAGCTTGCCTTTACAGCGCGACGTAACGGTCGGCGCGGTGGTTAATGGTGAGAAACAGGTTCAGCACGACGGCACCAAGCACCGAATAGAACACCACCGGCGGCGTGGTGACGAAGAAGGCAGCGGCCAGCACGCAGAGATCAACCGCCATCTGCACAAGGCCGGCGCGGATGCCGAAACGCTCCTGCATGTAGATGCCGAGAATGCCGACGCCGCCGAGGCTGGCGCGGTGGCGATAGAGCGCCAGCAGGCCGAAACCGAGAAGAAGACCGCCGAGCAGTGCCGCCCAGGCCGGGTGGATCGTCGCGATGCTCATGACGTTCGGCTGCAGGCTGGTCAGGAGCGAGGTCAGGCCGATGGCAATGAAGGTCTTCAGTGTGAAGGCGATGCCGAGGCGTTTCCACGAAAGATAGAAGAACGGCAGGTTGAGCACGAAGAATGCGAGACCGAAATTAATGCCGAACGCATAGTGCACGAGGAAGGCAACGCCGGCCGTGCTGCCGGTGAGCAGGCCGGCGCTGGCCAGTACATAGAGGCCGAGGGCGGCGACAAGGCTGCCGGAAAAGATGCCCTGCACGTCTTCGACGGGGGTGTGGCGCGTAGCGCTGGTGTTCCAGAAGCCAAGGGCATTGATGAGCTGAGTCATGTCGCTAATCTCCAACGGCAGACGAGTTCAAGAACGCCCGAGAGCCCCAGGCGGCAGGATATGTGAATGATTGGCAGCGCCGCGGCTGCATTTGCGCTCTGCGGCGTATGGCGAGAATTATCGGGCGCTTCGCGGGCTTTTTCAAGCGGAATACGTAAGGACTACTGACCTAATGAAATTTCGCAAGAATTGATCTTTCAGCCGGCCTTGCGTGCAAGGAACAGAATGCCGGATATGGTGTTTTCGCCATCTTTGCGAATGGTGGATCGCCTGACGATGCCGACTTCGAGGCCATGACGGATGCAGAGCGCCCTGACATAGGCTTCCGAGTGAGCGTAGCGCAGGGACGCCGCGAGGTGAATCTCCACACCGTCGCCTGCCTCCTCGACGGAAAAGGCGATATCGGCGCCTGAAGACGCAAGGGTGACGATGCTCGCGAACACGCTTTCGAGATTGCCGAGATAGATCAGCACGTCGCATGCGGTGACGAGATCGGCGCGGTGCTGCAAACCATCGGCGAACAGCCCAGTCTCTTCAGGTGCAAGCGACAGATCGGCCTGGGCGAGATGATCATAGACCCGTTTCTCCACGGCCTTGGTCAGCATGTTCTGCGACAGGTCGAAGCCCTCGAGACGATCGGTCATCGCACGGATTTCAGGCCCCAGCAGGCCGGTGCCACAGCCGAGATCGACGGCCAGCGCGTAGTGCCGTCCGGTCGTGGCGATCATATCCGCGAGCTTAGCCGGGACGTCGTAGCCGAGCTTGTCGACCAGGGAGGTCTCGAAGCGACCGGCGTAATCATCGAACAGGCGTTCGACATAGCTGCTCGGGGGCTGATCGGGGATGGCGGTGTCGCCGAGAAAGGCCAGCTTGAGGGCGGCGCCGAAGATGTCGTTTTCGCTGCGGTCGCGGGTCTGGCGATAGGCCTCGATCGCGCCCGCCATGTTGCCGGCTCTTTCGCGGTAGGTCGCCAGCCTGTACCAACCGGCGGCCCAGGCGGGCACCAGTTCGAGCGCCTGCTCCATCAGTTCGGCCGCCGCATCCGGTTCACCGCCCTTGGCCAGCATCTTCGCATAGTCGGCACGGCGGTCGGCGATGGCATCGCCGGAAGTCTGGAGGTGGGGTTGCATGATGGTGACCTGTTAGGACGCTCCGCATTTGGCGGTGGCCACAAAAAAACTCAAGTCCTATTTCAGAGGACGGGGCGCCAGCTCTGAAATAAGCTTGCGAGCGACGATTCGCGCCCATATTTCAGGGGTGAACAGGAGATGATGCATTGTCCGATCAGGTGAACAAGTTTCTCGGCGACTCGCTCGGCCGTACATTGATCAAGCTTTTGGTGGTGTCGCTGATCGTCGGCTTCATCATGGCCTTCTTCGGGCTTGCCCCGCTGGATTTCCTGTACTGGATCCGCAATGTCGTGCTTGACGTCTGGCATCGCGGCTTCTCGGCGCTGGGCCGCGTCGGCGACTACCTGCTGCTGGGCGCCACCATCGTCATCCCGATCTTCCTCATCCTCCGTCTCTTCAGCTATCGCCGGTAACATGACATCCATCTATCTTTCACGGCGCAGCCTGCTGCGTTTCTCCGCGATCGCGCTTGCGGCCGGCGTTGCCAGCTGCACCACGGCGCCGAAGCTGCCTTCGACGCCGTCCAATGGCGAAGACCAGACGGCGGCATCACTGCCGCTCGTCAACCAGCTGCGCGCCAAGAACGGCCTGCCGCCACTGAGCGTCGATCCGGCCGCGACGGCCGCGGCGCTGTTCCAGGCAAAGCGCATGGCCGCAGCCGGCAAGATGAAGCATGTGATGGGCATTGCCGACGGTTTCGGCCCACGCGTCAAGGCAAGTGGCGTGCAGCTGCCGGCAGCCGAAAACATCGCGACCGGCCAGCAGACCGTTCCAGCCGTCGTCACCGCCTGGATCAACTCGCCGCATCACCTCGAGAACATGCTCGGCCGTTATAGCGGGCTCGGCGTTGCGGTCGCCTATAATCCCGCTTCCAGAAACGTGCCCTACTGGGCCATGGTGCTTTCCAACTGAGGCGATTCTGCCTCTCGTCGTCGAGGCAGACATGGACACCCAGAATAACCCGCCAGGAACGGCCTTCGATGTGACGCACCGGTTGGTGCTTTCCATCGCCATTCCGATGACGCTGGGCTTCATCACCACGCCGTTGCTTGGCCTTGTCGGAACTGGCGTGGTCGGTCACATGGGACGGCCGGATGCGCTGGCGGGGCTGGCGATCGGTGCCATGCTGTTCGACCTGATCCTCGGCAGCTTCAATTTTCTGCGCGCATCGACCACGGGCCTGACGGCGCAGGCTTACGGGCGGCATGACCGGCGAGTGCAGCAAGGGGTCTTCTGGCGGGCGATCATCTCCGCGCTCGGTTGCGGGCTGCTGCTGCTCTGTCTGTCCCCGCTGCTGCTGGCAGCGGGGGTGATGCTGATGGGACCGGACGGCGCCGTCGCCGAAGCGACCAGCACTTATTTTTCCATCCGCATCCTCGCCGGACCAGCGGCACTTGCAAACTACGCAATCCTCGGCTTCGTGCTCGGTCGTGGCCAGGGCACGATCGGCCTGCTGCTGCAGACGATCATCAACGGCATCAATATCGTGCTGGCAATCCTGCTTGGACTCTGGCTCGACTGGGGCGTGGCCGGCGTCGCATGGGGCACGACAGCTGGCGAGACGATCGGCGCACTGGCCGGCTTGTTCATTGTCCTGCGCGGTTTCGACAAAGTTGACCGGCCGAGCCGCAACGAAATTCTGTCCCGCCAGCGGCTGGCGGAACTCTTTGCGCTCAATCGCGATATCCTGATCCGAACCTTCGTGCTGCTCGCCGCCTTCACGCTGATGACACGAATCGGCACCGGTTTTGGCGCCGTCACACTGGCGGCCAATGCGGTACTGATGAATTTCCTCCTGCTGTCCGGCTATTATCTCGACGGCCTGGCCAATGCCGCGGAACAGATCATCGGACGCGCCGTCGGGGCGCGCTACCGGCCGGCCTTCGATCGTGGATTGAAGCTGACCGCTCTCTGGTCGTTCGGGCTTGCCGGGGTCATCTCCGCGTTCTTCCTGATCGCCGGTCCCTGGCTGATCTCGGCGCTCACGACATCGCCAGAGGTGCGGCAGGCCGCCCTAACCTATATGCCTTGGGCGGCGATCACCGGCCTGACGGGCGCGCTGGCCTTCGTGATGGACGGCGTGTTCATCGGCGCGACCTGGTCGAGCGACATGCGCAATCGCATGCTGATGTCCTTCGCAGGCTATCTGGCAGCCGTTGCCATCTTCGTACCGCTCTACGGCAATCACGGCTTGTGGCTGGCGATGAACGGCTTCCTGCTGTTTCGCGGCGTATTTCTGGCGGTGCTGGTCACCCGGCGTGCCGATCAGACGTTTCGCGCCGCCCAGTAATCGGTGTTTCTGTCACGCAGATCGCGGATGGACGAGACCTTTTCGCGGTCGAGCAGCTTCGACAGGCCGCGAACGATATCGCCTGCAAGCCCCGGACCTTCATAGACCATGCAGGAATAGAGCTGCACCAGATCGGCGCCCGCCTTGATCTTTTCCAGCGCCGTTTCGGCCGACGACACACCGCCGACGCCGATGATCGGCAGGTCGGGGCCGACGCGCTTGCGGATCTTGGCCAGCACCACGGTCGATTTTTCGAAGACCGGCTTGCCGGAGAGACCGCCGGCCTCCTTTGCCTGGCGCTGGTCCTTCAATCCGTCGCGGGCAAGCGTGGTGTTGGAGACGATGAGGCCATCGAGCGCATGCGACAGCGCTTCGGCGGCAATGTCGTCCATCCCCTCCTCCGTAAGATCCGGCGCGATCTTGAGGAAGACCGGGATCTTGCGGCCGGACTTCAGAGCCTCCTCGTCGCGGGCGGCCAGCACCGCCGACAACAGCGCCGACAGGCTTTCGCGGGCCTGCAGGTCGCGCAGACCCGGCGTGTTCGGCGAGGAGATGTTGGCGGTGAAATAGCGGGCGACCGAATAGAACCGGCGGATTCCCTTCACGTAGTCGTCGATGCGGTCGTCGCTGTCCTTGTTCGCGCCGATGTTGACGCCGATGATGCCGCTACCACGAATGGCGGAGAGGCGCGCAAAGGCGGCGTCGTGGCCCTCGTTGTTGAAGCCGAGCCGGTTGATGACGCCTTCATCGTCCACCAGGCGGAAGATGCGCGGCTTCGGATTGCCCGCCTGCGGCTTCGGCGTCACTGTGCCGATCTCGGTAAAGCCAAAACCGATCTTCAGCAGCGCTTCGGGCACTTCGGCATTCTTGTCGAAGCCGGCAGCCATGCCGAGCGGGTTGGCGAATTCGATGCCGGCCACCATCTGCCGCAGGCGCGGATCGGAGGGCACCTTGCAGACGGGCACGAGGCCCGACTTCAGCGCGGCGATCGACATGCCGTGCGCCGTTTCCGGATCGAAGAGGAAGAGGCCTTTGCGGGCTGCGGACTTGAAAAGATCGATCATGATTGAAGGTCCGGAAATATGTGGTTGCCCGCAGCATCGAGCAGCAATGGCTTTTCCCAAAGCACCGATGAAAGCGGCAGGTCGGCATAGAGATGCGGGAAGAGATCGCCGCCGCGCGACGGTTCGAAGATCAGCTTGTCATCAAGGCTCGCGGCATCGACGGCGACGAGCAGCAGGCCGGTGCGGCCAGCGAAATGCAGCGCTGCGGTCTGGATGGCCTGACTTGCGGTGGAGAAGTGGATGAAGCCATCCTTGAGGTCGATCTCGGCGCCACGGAAGACGCCATTCTGACGGGCCTCCTGCCAGAGGGTTTCCGTCACGATCTTGTAAAGCGTCGGTGTCAGGGTCATGATGGCCTCATGAATGGCTGGTCTTGACCGGGCTTTGCCGCAGTTGAGCGGCGATGTCCACGCTTTGGCGCGAAAAATGCGACAGCCATCGAACTTTCCGGAGGAAACCCATGAAAAACATCGCTATCGGCCTCGTTGCCCTGCTGCTTCCGCTCAGCGCCGCCGCCGCGGAACCGGATGCCACGCGCTTCCAGCTCGAGCGCAGCGGCGACCATTTCGTGCGCCTCGACCGGCAGACCGGCGCCATGTCGCTTTGCGAGGAGAAGGACGGCGCGCTCGTCTGCCGTATGGCCGCCGATGAACGCGCGGCCTACGAAAGCGAACTGGACCGCCTATCCGAACGGGTGACGGCGCTGGAGAACAACAGCATCGTCAACAAGGCCCTGCCCTCCGACGCCGAGATCGACCGGTCGATCGGCATCATGGAACGCTGGATGCGCAGCTTCATGGGGATCGTCAAGGAATTCCAGAGCGAAGACCGGGGCAATGCCCTTCCGCAAAAGACATGATTTGCTATAATCCTGTCAGCAGGGAGGCATGTGTCGCGGAGGAGCGCGATACATGGACTTCATGATCGGGCTCTTGGGAGGGAGTTTTCGATGCATGAGCAGACCATTATCATTGCCGACGATCATCCGCTTTTTCGCGACGCGCTGCGTCAGGCCGTCATCGGTATGGAGGGGCATCCCGATATCGTCGAAGCCGGCGATTTCACAGCGGCCCGCAAGGCGGCCGGAGACTATCCCGACGCGGAACTGATGCTGCTCGATCTCGCCATGCCCGGCGTCAGCGGCTTTTCCGGGTTGATGGCGCTGCGTTCCGAATTCTCGGGCCTGCCGATCGTGATCGTCTCGGCGTCCGACGATGCGACGACCATTCGCCGGGCGCTGGAGCTCGGCGCCTCGGGTTTCATCTCGAAATCGTCCGGGATCGAAGATATCAGGCGCGGCATCCAGACAGTGCTGGCTGGCGATATCGCGACGCCGGAGAGCTATCGCGACGGGCAGGAACAGGACCCTGACGTGGCAGACCTGATCCACCGGCTGCACACGCTGACGCCGCAGCAGAGCCGGGTGCTGACGATGCTGGCCGAGGGGCTGCTGAACAAGCAGATCGCCTATGAACTCGGGGTATCGGAAGCGACGATCAAGGCGCATGTTTCGGCCATTCTCCTGAAACTCGACGTCGACAGCCGCACGCAGGCGGTGATCCAGCTCGGAAAAATCAACATGGCCATGGTGGCTTAAGACGACGAGAGGATTTTATTCCTCTTGTCTCTTTACTCCTGCCAGCCTTGCGGTTAGTCTTTTGCCCGATTGAAGGATTGCGCGGACGCGCACGGAATCAGGCGACATGCTGTCACACGAGCAAATCTGGGGTGCGCTCGACAGGCTTGCCGAACGGCACGACCTGACACCCTCGGGGCTTGCGCGCCGTGCTGGTCTCGATCCCACCTCGTTCAACAAATCCAAGCGACTTTCGGCCGATGGGCGGCTGCGTTGGCCTTCGACGGAATCGATCGCCAAGGTGCTGGATGCGACCCGCTCCAGCATGGAAGAATTCATGGCCTTCATGCGGCCGGCGGGCAATTTTTCGACGCTGCCGGACGGCGCGTTTCCGCCGCAGGGCAGCTCCATACCGCTTCTGGGCTTTGCGCAGGCCGGCGCCGGTGGCTTTTTCGACGATGGCGGCTTTCCGGCCGGACAGGGCTGGGACGTGGTCGAATTTCCGGCTGCCCCTTCGCAGAAGGCCGGCGTCTACGCGCTCGAGGTGCAGGGCGAAAGCATGATGCCGCTCTATCGCGACGGCGACGTGCTGATCGTCGAGCCCGGCGCGCAGGTGCGGCGCAACGACCGCGTCGTGGTCAAGACCCGCGAAGGCGAGGTGATGGCCAAGGTGCTGATGCGCCAGAGCCCTCGCTCGATCGAACTGATGTCGCTCAACCCCGAACACCCGAACCGAACGATCGAGCTTTCCGACGTGGACTGGATCGCCCGGATCATCTGGGCCAGCCAGTAGGAAAATCTTCCATGAGACCTGCAGCAATCGGGACGGCAATTGCAGGGATCGCGATCGTTGTCGGCCTGATCGTCGCCGGCGGGCAACGGCTTGGCGGAGCATCGAGCGCAACGGATTTGGCCGCAGCGGTGCCGGACACTGAGACCAACGCTTCTCCCGCGCCCGTAGCGCAGCCGACGACCAATCCCGGCGCCAGCATGGCGGCGCGGCCTATCGATGACGCCAGCCAATTCTATCCGGCTGTGGTGGACGGCCAGCCGCTCGAACGCGAAGCAGCGCCGGAGCCGGAGAAAAAGCCGCAACTGGTGGCCGAGAACGGGATTGATCTGCCGCGGCCGGTGGCCGAAAGCGCCGGCGTTCTCGGCTTCGGCGACAAGCGCCTGCAACTGGCCGGATTGACGCCGACGCCGGTGAACAGGATGTGCAGCGGTCCTGATGGTTCGTCCTGGCCCTGCGGCATGCTGGCGAAAACCAACTTCCGGCTTTTCCTGCGTCTGCGCACCGTGCACTGCGATCTCGGCAACGCCCAATGGACCGGCACCGCGACCGCTGCCTGCAGGATCGGCGCGCAGGATCTCTCCGAATGGCTGATCGAAAGCGGCTGGGCAGAAGCGGCCGATGGTTCGCCCTTTTCGGAGGCCGGCGCCAAGGCCCGAGAAAGCAAGATCGGCCTATACGGCAGCGATCCGCGGCAGGGCGGCGCGATGGCCAATCCTGAGATGCCAGCCGTCGAAGGCATGAGCGATCCCTTGTAATGGGCGCGGCCAGTTCTTAAACTCTGGGGAGAGTTCAGAGGGACCATGCAGACATGAACAAGCCGCTTTCCGCCCATGACGCGTTGATCTACGTGATGGTGATGGCATCCGCCGTCGACGGCACGATGAACGATCGGGAGATGGAGCGCATCGGGCAGTTGATCGGCTTCCTGCCGGTGTTTCGCGGCTTCGACGACGACAAGCTGATCACCGTGGCCCGCGACTGTGCGGCGTTGCTCTCAGGCAGCGAAGGCCTTGATGTGGTGCTGGAGACCGTCCGCGACACGCTGCCGCCGAAACTCTACGACACTGCCTATGCGCTGGCGGTCGAAGTGGCTTCCGCCGACCTGTCGGTCAAGGCCGAGGAACTGCGACTGCTGAGCCTGCTGCGCGACCGGCTCAGCCTCGACAAGCTGACCTGCGCCGCGATCGAACGCAGCGCCATCGCCCGTTTCCGCAAGGGCTGAGGTTTTCGGCGGCGGGGCAGTTGCTTCAGTAGAGGCCGTAGGGGAAGTAGCGCAGGTAGATCTCCTGCAATCTGCCGCTGCGCGACAACGCCGCCAGCGCATGGTCGAAGGCCGATCTCAGCACGTCGTCCTTCTGGCGCAGCATGATCGTCATGCCTTCGCCGAGAAACTGCTCGGACATATAAGGGCCGTCGAACAGCGCGCAACATTTCTCCGAGGCCTGTGACGACACCCAGAAGGACAGCTGCAGCGAATCGGCGAAGGCGGCATCCACCTTGCCCTCTTTCAACGCCACCAGCAGTGCCTCCTTGCTGTCGAACGGCACGGCTTTCAACTTCGGGAAATAGGCGGCGAGCATCGCCGCATGGGCCGTATCCTTGACGACACCCACGGAGCGGTCGACCAGACCGTTTGCGCTGTCGCCCTTGATCGGCGCCTTGAGATTGCGTGCGAAGCGGGCCGGCAGCATCAGGTAGGGCCGCGAAAAGGCGAACTGCCGGCGATATTCGGCCCCGACCGCGACACCGGCGATCACCGCATCGCCCTGCGAAGCAGCCAGCGCGTCCTTCAGATCGGCAAAGGGCAGCGCCTGGATCTGGCACTTGTCGGATATCTCGAGCTCGGCACAGATTTCGCGCGCCAGATCGACGTTGAAACCCGACAGCTTGCCGTTCTGATCCATAAAATTGAACGGGGGAAAATCGACCGATGTCAGGAAGCGTAGGCGAACCAGAGCGGTGAGATCGGGCTTGGCGAGGCGCTCGCGACTGTCGAACAACAGTGGAAGCGATGCGGTTGTCTGCTGTGCTGTCGCCGAAAGAGGTAGGCAAAATGCCAGCAGAAACAGCCAAAGGCCCAAAAACCCCTCAGGTTTGAGAGATGCCAGTTTAAATTGCACCATTATGATCTGCCCTGGGGATTCACGCACTGCCACTTCAACGACGGTGTATCACAGCCATGCTTCTCGGGGAATATGCGCAGGGCGCGGTCAATGCCCGCCATACGGTGCTTAATGAGAAATCGAGCCTCCACCCGCCGCCCACCGCACCGGTCCGGGTGATGTTCGATTCCTACCAGGTCGAGATCGAAGCACTGCTGCGGCTCGGCATCGGCAAGCCGATGATCGCCCGCGCCGCGATCGCCGCCCGCCACAATGGCACGACGATCGAGGATGAACTGCTGGCCAAGGGATGGGTCGATGCCGAGAGCTATTACGGCGGCCTGGCGCGCGCGCTTCGCCTGCCGTTCCTGCCGGCGCTCGACCCTCAGCTGATCCATGACGATAGGGCCCTCGATACACAGCTTGCCGATGCGCGATCCGTGCGGCTGAACTATACAGACCGGCCGATGATCGCGATCATTCCGGAAGCCCGGCGGCTGCTCGCGCTGGCTGAGACGATGGAGGCTCGGCCGGGGCTCGCGGAGCGAGCCATCGTCACCACGCCCGCAGCGCTTCGCGCCGCCGTCTGGCGCGTTGGTGCGAGCCGCCGCGTCAAGGAGAGCATCGGCGCGCTGTTCGAGGACAAGGGGCGGTTCAGCGCCCGCATCGTATTGTCAGGCAAGCAGGGCTTCATCGCCGG
This sequence comes from Hyphomicrobiales bacterium, assembly GCA_900472625.1. GTDB lineage: Bacteria > Pseudomonadota > Alphaproteobacteria > Rhizobiales > Rhizobiaceae > Rhizobium. The sequence continues at coordinate 232,808 of UCIT01000007.1, forward strand.
TGCTGTGCTTTGCGCCTTCGTCTTCGCGCTGATGTCCGATCTGCCGTTGCTGGATATCGTGCACATCGCGGTTTCACTGCTTTACATGTCGGCAATGCTGCTGCGGGCCCTAGCGCTCCACCATCGACGACGGCCGCCGCCGGATCCGCAGCCAACGGATCGACTGCCCGTCTACTCTGTTCTCGTTGCGCTCTACAAGGAGGCGGAGGTTGCAGGGCAGCTTGTGGCGGCGCTGAAACAGCTGAACTGGCCGGCGGCGAAACTGGATATAAAGCTGATCTGCGAGGCCGACGACCGGGCGACGATTGCAGCGCTGCAGGCTCAGGATCTTGGGCCGCAATTCGAGATCGTCGAGGTGCCGCCGGCGCATCCACGAACGAAGCCAAAGGCGCTAAATTACGGGCTGGCGGGCGCGCGCGGTGAATATCTGGCGATCTATGACGCCGAGGATCGCCCGCATCCCGACCAGCTTCGCGCCGCCTATGCCACCTTCGTCGCCAGCCGTCGCGACGTCGCCTGCCTGCAAGCGCCGCTGATCGTTTCCAATGGCGCCGGCTCGTGGATCAGCGCCGCTTTCGCGCTGGAATACGCATCGCTCTTTCGGCTCATCCTGCCGATGCTGGCGAGACGCCGGTTGCCGATGCCGCTGGGTGGCACCTCCAACCATCTGCGCGTTGCCGATCTCAAGGCATGCGGCGGATGGGACCCCTACAATGTGACCGAGGATGCCGATCTCGGCATGCGGCTGCACCGGCTTGGCTATCGCTGCGGCGTCATCGACTGCCCGACCTACGAGGATGCGCCGACGACGCATGAGGTCTGGTTCAACCAGCGGACGCGCTGGTTCAAAGGCTGGTTGCAGACGTGGCTGGTGATGATGCGATCGCCGGGAACACTGGTGCGGGAAATGGGTGTCGGCAGCTTCCTGGTCTTTCAGCTGCTCATCGGCGGCATGCTTGTCTCGGCGCTTGCCCATCCGTGGCTGATCGCGCTCGCTGCGACCACCGCCACTTACCTGACGCTGGGTTTCCCGCCGCCCGGCACCCGTGAAACCACATTGTTTGCCATCGATATCGCCAACACTCTAGGAAGCTACGGCATTTTCCTGTTGCTCGGCCGCAAGGCGATGCTGCGCGACGAGAAGCGACAGATCGGCTGGCGCTGGCTTGGTATTCCGGTCTACTGGCTGATGATATCCGCCGCCGCCTGGCGCGCGGTATTGCAACTGCCGTACCGGCCGTTCTTCTGGGACAAGACGCCTCACCTTCCCGTCATGGCGGCTACGTCTGCGCGACATGCGCCGAGCGCTCTTCGCTAGTGCGGCTCATTTTCGGTGGACAATGGTGGTGCGTTAGGTTCGCCTTAAGCAATATGGATTCTAGTCGCGACCGACGACACCGGCCCCCGGCCGAATGCATGATGCGCCTGTCGAGCCTATCCGGGCATACGCTTCACCAACAGAATGGCGCAAGCCGTCGCAGACCGCATCCGGCCCAAATCGTGCCGCCCGAACGGACATCTCCATGTTGAAGAACTTCAAGATCCGCACCAAGATCATCTCGGTCGTCGCCCTGCTCGGGCTGATCGCGATTGGTGGCCTCACCTATGTCGTTGAGGAATTCCGCAGCGCAGACATGGTCTACAGCGCCTTCATCGATCATGAAGCGCTGGCCGCCATGCAGGCCTCTCGCGCAAGCGCGTCGGCCACCGCCGCCGTGCTGCAGGCAACGGTCATCGCCCAGCTGACGCCCGGCACCGCGGACTTCGATGCCGCCGTTTCGGCGCCGGGCAAGATGCCACAAGCGCGCGAGCGGCTGCAGCAGGCGGCCGATCTGGTGCCGGCCCGCAAGGCTGCGATCGACGAGATCATCTCCGGCATCGACGAGATGGACGCGCTGTCGAAGACGGTCGTTGATCTGGCAAAGGCCGGAAATCAGGCAGCGGCGCAAGCGGCATCGCGCGAACTGAACGCCAAGCTCGGCGTCGTGACGCCGAAGATGATTGCCAACAATGATGCGCTGATGGTGTTGCTGAATGACGGCGGCGATGCGCTCTCTGTGGCGGTCAACACCCGGACCGATCTTTCGCTTGCGCTTACCGGGCTTGCGATGCTTGGCGCGATCGGCCTCAGCATCTGGATCGCTCAGGCCGGGATCACCGCGCCGATGGCGCGGCTGCGCGCGCGGATGACAGGTCTTTCCAGAGGCGATACCGCAAGCCCCGTTAACGGCACCGAGAGGCGTGACGAGGTTGGCGAAATGGCGACGGCCGTCTCGATCTTCCGCGACCACGCAATCGAGCGGCTGCGGCTTGAACGGGAAACCGAAAAGAACCGCAGCCTCAGCGACAGCGAACGGCGCGAGATCGAAGCGCAGAGGGCAACCGAGGCGGCGGATCTGTCGCGCACGGTCACGGCGCTCGGCGAAGGCCTGCGCAAGCTGGCCGGCGGCGACCTCGTTTCGCAGATCAACACGCCGTTCATCGGCGATCTCGACGCATTGCGCGAAGACTTCAACAATTCCGTCTTCCGGCTCAACGAGACCATGCAGACGGTGGGCGACAATGCGCGTGCGATCACCGCGGGCGCCGGCGAAATCCGCTCCTCGGCAGATCAGCTTTCGCGGCGTACCGAACAGCAGGCGGCCTCCGTCGAGCAGACAGCTGCAGCGCTGGAGGAGATCACCACCACCGTCCAGGACGCGGCAAGGCGGGCCGAGGAGGCGCGCACGCTGGTAGGCCGGACCCGCAGCGGCGCCGAGCGATCGGGCGAAGTGGTGCGCAAGGCGGTCAGCGCGATGGAACAGATCGAACAATCTTCCGTGGCGATCGGCAACATCATCGGCGTCATCGACGACATCGCCTTCCAGACCAACCTCTTGGCTCTGAACGCCGGAGTCGAGGCAGCGCGCGCCGGCGAGGCCGGAAAGGGCTTCGCGGTCGTTGCGCAGGAAGTACGCGAACTCGCCCAGCGCTCGGCCAATGCGGCGCGCGAAATCCAGTCGCTGATCAGCACGTCGGGCAACCAAGTGCAGGCCGGCGTCTCGCTGGTCGGAGAGACCGGAAAGGCACTGGAAGCGATCGTGCAGGAGGTGCAGGAGATCAACCAGCACGTCAACGCGATCGCCGAAGCCTCGCGCGAACAATCGATCGGGTTGCAGGAGATCAACACAGCCGTTAACGCGATGGATCAGGGCACCCAGCAAAACGCGGCGATGGTGGAAGAGAGCACGGCTGCAAGCCACAAGCTGGCCGCGGAAGCTGCGGCGCTCAATACGCTGCTCGATCAGTTCAAGCTCGGCGGCGACGGCGCTGCCGGCATCGCGTTCACGCCGAGGCCCCTGCGCGATCCCAACGAACCGCTACCGCCCAAGACCGGCGGGCCAACCATCCTCACCCGCAAGGCACCGGTTCGCGTTGCCACATCGGGCGTCTCCCGGCCCGCCTCCTCGCCGGCGCGGGCGCTCAGCCAGAAGCTTGCCAATGCGTTCAGCACCGAAAGCTCGGCATCAAACGGTAAGAAGGATGACGACTGGACGGAGTTTTGAGGCTACCACCCCTATAGCAGACAACGAAATGGGCGGCCTGAGGCCGCCCATTTTCAATTCGGCCGATGCCGAAGTCTAGTCACTTCATCGTAGCATTCGCCGGATATTCCCGGCGTTCCGGTTCAGACGAGACCGAGGGAAATCTCTTCGACCTTGCGGCCGCGTCCGTAATCACGCTCGTACGACGAACGGCGATCCTGCCGCTTGTAGGCAGCGATATCGAGTTCCGGCTGATGGTACCCGTCCGCATAGGTTCCGGTATCCACAGCATCGGCGACGTCGCTTTTCGCGGTGAAAATCTTCAACAGCATTTCGCCATTCCTCCTCTTGAGCGTCGGTAACGGCCAAAGCGCCGTCTAGGTTCCATCTACCGGAGAATAGTTAAAAATTAACCACGTCCATTAGGAAGTCATCAAGTTATCGGAACGGATGAGGCTATTTTTTGACGAATGTCTGGCGCAACGCTTAGGAGAGACTTCCGGCAAGCCGAGTCCCTTCAGAGCCTGCCCTCTTCTCTTTCAGCACTTTCCAAAAACGCAAAACGCCCGCCTTCCATCTGATGGAGAGGCGGGCGTCATGCATTGGTCGGCGATCAATAATAGGGTGAGGTGCAAACCGCCCTGACGCCTACTCTCGGGGCATAGGTGTTGTCGGAGGCGCGGTAGGTCCGGTAGCGCGACGCGCACCAATCATAGTGCTGCGGATTGATGCCGGCATAGGCTGGCCGCCTTGGCTGGCTGGCAATGGCGCCACCGATAATCGCGCCGGCACCGAAAGCTGCCAACGGGTACCAGTACCCATCGTTATGGCGGCGATAACCCCTGTGGTAGCCACGGTAGCCGTGGTGACCATTCCAATAACCCGGCCGGTGGCGGCGGTACTGAATCTGCTCGGCCTCCGACACCTGCGGGGCCGTGTGGCCGCCCAAGGGCTGCGCGATCGGCATCGCGGTGGCCGGCATGACGGCGGAAACCGCCATCAGCAATCCCATGGCGCCGGCAATGATGGCTTTATGCATCTGCATCCAATGAATCCTTTTCAATCTCAACGAGTGGTAACCGTAAAGCATCGCCGACGGTTCCATTGATCAAATTCTTTTGAATTTCCGTGAGTTGAGCGGAAGACGCCATATCGTTGGATGGCCCAAGGCACACCGCATCGCCAGTCACCCAGCGCGTTTTCAGAGACTGAAACGCACCCCGAGCCCCGTCAGCGTTCGCCACTGGACGGTGCATTGGAACGACCGCCCATCGGAGAGCGCCAGGCCAAATTCGCCGGGAACCGTGGCCGCGCCATCGAGCGCAAGACGGGCGCCGCCGTCGGACAAATCCCTGACGAGGCAATCCATGACGCTGGCACCGTCATTGAGCAGAATCTTCGCGCCGATGAACGTACGCTTGCGCTGATCTCGTCTGTTTTCCATCGCAATTCTCACCTTTAAAAAATGCATATTCGGCGGTGCGTGACCAAGCCATTAATCGGCCCACCTGACATCCAACGGGTCATTGGTGGTAGTGTCCAAATTGCCGCAGAATGTCGGCCGCAGAGCCGCTTCCGTCACAGGATGCGGTTCGTTTCATCAATGATTTTTGAGAAGATGGAGCGGGTGAAGGGATCCGACCTAGTCGGAATATCTGTTGTTTTCACTCGTTTATTTCAGTCCCTATTTTGCCGGTACCGACATTGATACCGACAAAACGCTGCGCTGCCCTGAGACGTCAGGAGAATGGAAAAGGCTAAGCTCGTGCCTTTACCTTTTCGGGAATCACTCCTTCGAGGTTTTCGAAGCTGAGGATCTGAGGCAGAAATTGATCGCCAACGGTGTATCTCGACCCATGCTTTTCAATGGACACCTGGACGTATCCACCGCGGCTCCTGCCATGCTCGGCGATGACGCTCGACGGTAACCGGAGGAGTTCGAACTGCGTCTGGGATCTGGTATCGGCAACTAGAATGACCACGAGGTTTTCGTGAGTGGGCGGCAGGTTGACGTCGATACCCTTCGAGCTGACGTTCAGACGCTTCACCTCGATAGGGAACTGGCGTCCCTTTAGAATGGCGTATAGGTCGGGCTGACCCGCATCAGCATTGCCCTCGGGGAACGCGATATGACCGCCAGCCATCTGGATCAAGCCGGCGATGTAGTTGACGGCGCCGTCGGCCGTGGCATTGCGCTTCTGTCGCTCGACCGGAGTTTGATCGGGAACGATGCCGAGCGAGAGCCACGACTCATCCACATCGAGGAGGATCGCGATCTGCTTCATGATCTTTGGGCGCGGACGCGATTCACCGGAAAACCACTTGCGGGCTGCCTCAGGGCTTACGCTGGTGCCGAAGCGCTCCATGAGGCCGTCATAAAGCCATTTTTGCTTTCCACGACCTTCAGTCGGGCAGCTCTTGTTTTGGTAGCACGCCTCTTCTAGGCGCTTGGCAAATGCTTTGTCGCGTATGACCGGCTGTTCCTTAATGCCGGTCAATTCGCCCATTTTCCCAACCATTTTTCTTGCCTTCGTTTCAACTCGATGTTGAATTGATAGGGCTAAAGTTGAATGAAGTCAACGTGTTGGGATTTTGGCTCGGGAAATGCTTAACGGATAAGGTAAATAACCCAGAAATAGTGCGCACTTAACTCTGGATTTTCGCGCGGGAGTGTGAGCGGAAATGCAACTCAAGTTCGGTACGTGGATAGATCGATTCGCGTTGCCTCTATCACTCTACTCTGAACAGCATCCTTTGCATCCAGGATCGGCAAAATCGCCTCGTCGTGCGTGCCTTCAGCAATAATCCTGTGGTTCCAAACGATGTCGGCAGTCTGCCCTGAACGCCACAGACGTTTATTGAACTGCTGGAAAAGTTCAAGGTCCGCTGTCAGACCATACCATACCGAGGTGTTGCTGCCCTTCTGGATATTCAGACCATGCCCCGCCGACAGAGGGTGCGCCAGCAGCATGTCGATCTCGCCGGCGTTCCACATGTTCTTCGTCCGTCGAACATCTTTGGACTCATTGAGGACGACGGCTTTGGGAAACCGCTTCTTGATCCGCGCTAGGTCGAAGCGGAAGCTGTAGGCGACCAGCAAGGGCGTTCCATTCGCCTCATCGTGCAGGTTCTCCAAAGCGTCAAGTTTGAGATCGTGAACGAAAATATCGTTACCATCTTCTTGATACATGCTGCCATTTGCGAACTGCAGAAGCTTGTTTGTCAGGACGCCAGCGTTGACGGCCTCCACATCATACATCTCAGAGACCAGCGTCCGCTTGAAACGCCTGTACTCATCCATCACCTTCGGCGGCAACTTGACCTTGATCGGGTTTGGCATGAACGGCGGCAGCTCAGCGTAATCCCTGGGATCGAGGCTAAACATGATATCTTGCAGCCTGGCCATGATCTCGCGCTCGGCATGCGGTTTGGCCTTCGTCTCGAAGGTGTATTGGTTCACGTCGAACCAACGAGAGAGGAAGCCTTCTGGCCCACCCTTGTCGCGACCCAGGCGCTCGCCACCATCAACGATGTAGGACAAACCCCAGAGGTTCTGCAGCCCGTTCGGTGCGGGCGTGCCGGTAAGCTCAATCACGCCGGTCGTATGTTTGCGAGCCTGAGCCAGGGCTCCGAACCTGGTCAACTTCTTGAGCTTGGTCCGCTTCTTGCCGTTCTTCAACATTGAGGCTTCATCGATGACGATCACGTCATACGGCCATCGAGCTCCACGGCCGCTGGCTTCCCAAGCCCACGGGACGTTCTCTTTGTTGATGATGTGGATTTCCGCCTTGGATTCCATCGCTGCCAGGCGGCGCTTCGGATCGCCAGTGATGACGCTGTAGGTCGTATGGGCGAGATGGTCCCATTCCTCGATCTCGTCGGGCCAGACCGTCTCAGCGACGAGAAGCGGTGCGATGACCAACGGGCGTTTGATGACGCCTTCGTCGAGCAGATCGCGCAAGGCCGTCAAGGTTGAGACGGTTTTGCCGGAACCCATGTCGTAGGCGAGAATCAGACCGGGTGGACCACCGGGCTGCCAAATGGTCTTGATCAGGTCGACCGTCACGTCCTGGTAGTTGCGTAGGTCCGCGCGACCGAGCCGCCCTACCCCTCGAACGACTTTGAAGCCGAGGCGAGCAATCAGACGCCCAAGCGGCGTCGCCTGGACATCGATGGGCGTAAATGAGATTGGAGCGGGTTCGTCCCGAACCCTGGTGATTAGCCGGGCGAGCGCGTTCATTCGAAGTATGCGACCCCCGCCTCGATGTTGTCGATCACCACAACCTCGGCGCCGTGATTGCGAAGCCGCTCATGTTCCCTGGCCTGTTGAGGATTGGGGGGCTTGCCCTTCTGCTTGAATTCAGGAAACACAACCCTGCCGTTTCTTAGGTAGAGCCGATCGGGAGCGCCTCGCCGGCCGATCCATTTGAGTTTCCTGACCAGCCAGCCGCGAGCTTCCGCGAATTCCTGGACCTTTTCTTCAATGCGCGATTCAAGCATCAGCCCAACAAATCCTCGAATAATCCACTATTTGTTGAATTCACTTGCACAGAAGACGCGAGATCAACGATGTCATCGGCGCCGAGCGTGATCGTATCTTTTTCGAGGAACGCTTCGAGGAAGTCTGTCGTGGCTTCCGCGTCGACCGCGTTGCCGTAGGCGCGCAATCGTCCCACTCGGGCGGCAACCCCATGAGCCAACGGGAGTGTGCCGGGTTCAACTGGCCTCCACTTTCCATCCCGGCAGAAGAGCCAGTCAGCATCTGACCAGAAGCCGTTAGTCGGGCGGGCTGGTTGGTTATGACCGAAAAGGCCGCGACCCCGAGGTCGTTGTTCCAACTCTTGCGCTCGGCTTCGTTCTCCGCACCTTCCAGCGTCCGCGCATTGTTCTCCCCGTCCAGCGCTCTCGACGTCGGCCAGCCGGTCAATTGAGCCTGCAGAGACGGGTGGGTTACCGCTGACCTCGGGCCACTCTTCATATTGGCCTTCATCGCCTGATACGACTCGAGAGTGTTCCCGATCTCCGTCGAAACAGGGGTTGCCCATCCCGTCAAGTTCGCCTGCCTCGGCAACTGATCCAACCGCAGCGAGCCGTCCGATCTCGGCTTGATATCGGCTCCCGAATCCTTCCAATCCCTTGTTGTTGTTGTTGTCCATCCAGCCAAAGTGGTCGCGTCGGCTAGGTTCAGACCAAACCCTTTCGCCTGCCGGACCTCCGGTGTTTCGCCCTTCCCGTTGTTCGTCACCGTCGCCGTTGGCCAACCACTCAGTTGAGCCGTTGTGGGCAGGGACAAACCACCCGCGTTCAATCTGTCGACGACGGCGAAGTCTCGACCGCTCGTTGCGTCCGAAGATCTCGCCGTCGGCCATCCGACCTGAGGAAGATCGTAAATCGTAGGCTGCAAATCTGAGCCGCTGCCGGATGTGCGGCGCGCCGCTGCCCGCAGAGCAGGTATCAACCGTCCCGATGGCGTAGTCCGCTTCTTCCATGTCAGTGAATACAAGGTCGACCCAACCGAGGCCGTCCTTGCTCGCAACTTGCTCTCCAACAACTCGCTCAGGGCGGCGCTCTCGGATGTGGTGGAAGAATGCAGGCCATAAATGCCGCTCGTCATCCACCCCGCCTCCTTTGCCTGCCGCGGAGAAAGGTTGGCAGGGGCAGCTTCCGGACCATATTGCAGTGTCATCCGAGACACCAGCGCGACGGAGGGCGTAACTCCAAACTGCGATGCCAGCGAAAAAATGAACTTGTCGAAATCCTCTAAGGTCATCGGGGTGGATGTCTTCGATGCTACGTCGATCGACAACGCCTTTTGCAATAAGTCCTCGGGCAATGAGGTTTTCAAGCCAAGTCGCTGCATAATCATCGATCTCGTTGTAAAGCGCCCAAGGCGTCGTATGGATGAAGGTCATGATGCAATTCTATTCAACTGTTTGTTGATTTGCAAGACACGCTTAACCAAGCGTCGCATCGGATTTTTCTTGCCCGGCACCGGCTGGCGAGGCTTCAACCCTATATCCTGCATGATCTCGTAGGTCTTCTGAATATAGCGATCGTAATCCAGATCGTCAGGCACCGCGTAGTCGTCCGGCAGAATCATTATCGGAGCGCAACCGTCGCTCTCGGACACCTTGAGGCGGTTGCCGGTCTTTTCGTTCGGCTTGCCCTTCATGATCGGGGCGCCATCCTGGGACCAGTAGTATCGGACAGTCTTGCCAAGGTACTGCCCGTTCCAATCGCCGCCACCCTTCGCCTTGATTACACGAACGAAGCCGCGGACGTCGCTGTAGCTGCGAATAAAGTCCTCGATCGGCGTGCCGTGCATGATGTAAGCGACGATCGCATCGCCGCACACCGTCATGTTCGGGTTCTTCTTGAGCTGCTCACGGACGCTGTAGTCGGGCGAGTCCGGATGCCAATGGTTCGCGATCGACCCCTTGCGCTTGACCTTGCCGTTCGGCTTGACCGCCAGGTAGTAGTTCACGTCGCGACTGTAGACGGCAGAATATTCAGCCCCCTCGAACACGAAGGTGGTCGTCTGCTCCCACCACTCGACAAGCTCCTTGAGCTTCCCACCGGCCGGACGGTCGCCGATCATCCCTTCATACATGGCGCGCGGCACCTGCAGGACGACACCGTCGGTGTTCGCCGACACGACGCGGATGCCCGCGAGCTCGCACCGCTCAATGAACATCAGGAGCGTCAACTGGCCGGTCAGCGTGGTAGCGATCATAAGGTGAGGCGCGAACAGAATGCTGTAACGGCTACCGAGCTTCCCATATGGACCGTTAAGACCAACCTTCAGACCTTCAGAGCGCTGCTTTTGCCCGGCGCGCTTGGCAGCCATGCGCTCTTCTTTGATGCCCGAGTAAACGACCTGGAAATGAGGACCGATCGCGTGCGGGAAGAGACCGAGCTTGATGATGATCGACGGGTACTGCGAGCCTACGTCGAAGTCGACGAGCTGCCAATCCTTGTCCGACTTAACGGCTCGAGTCTTCTCGGTGGAATGCAGCCCACCAATGCCCATCTTGTAGACGCTGCCGCCGATCGCGATGTGGAATTTCTTGAACGGCTCGGGGAACGGCACGGAGCCTGTCGCGGTGACCTCGATGTCCGTCTCACGGATGACCTGCAAGACGTCCTGCATCAGGGGCGTTTTGAAGTCGATGAAATCAGGCACTTCGTAACGGAAGGTATAGGCGCCCTTGAACTCGCCCTTTTGGAGACGATCACCGGTCAGCCGCTCGACGCCGACCTTGATCATCCTCTCGCCCATTTGAGCGTCAGAGAGTGATCGGGCGTCGAAACCGTAGATCTCGCCCATCGACTCGCGCAGTTCGAGAGGCTCTTTGAGCATCGCGCGCAGTTCGAGGGTCGCGACACAGTCTGAGTTCAGGCAGTAGTCGCTAACTTCATCCATCTGATCGAACGTCAGGATGCTTGCTTCGTGATATGGCAGGTCTTGGATGCGCTTGGCATGCATGCGACCGGCCAGGGTCTTCAGGCTGGCGCTGCCGGAAGCGAAGACGTTCTCTGTCTCATCGTCGTCATCGGCACCGGTACCGACCGACGGATTGGTGTCGAACAGGTCCTCGATGTCGAAGTAGTTCGGCAACGAGAGATCATATTTGCGCTCAACGTCCCATGGCTTCAGACGGTTTTTGATGATGTCGTCAGAGAGGTCCTTCAGGTCGCTGTTGTTCATGCCGCTGAGCGCGGCAACGATCATCATTGAATCATAATCGCGGCTGTTGAAACCGACGGCCGTGTATTTCATCAGGATCTTGCGAACCCGATTGGGGTCGAAGTCCGAACGCGCGCTGCGCTCATATCCGACGGTGCGGCCGTCCTCAGTCCGGAGGCCGATGAAGAAATAATTTCTGTAGCACTCCGTGTCACATGCGGCGACCGGCCGTTCTGTTTTCACACGGAGCTTGCGGGAAAGGCTGCCTGAATTGCTCATGAGCCGCACCAACCTGGCGTGCAGGCATATTCATCCGGCCCGTCTTCATCAAGGATCGAGGGAGGTGGGAGCACCTGCCCCACTGGCGGTTCATAAGTACCGCGCGCAGAGTTTGCCCATTTGACCACCTCACGGATGCCTAAAGCACCGCCGTGACGGTGTGGGCGAAACAGGGTGCGCGGGTTTCCGTTCCTAGTCCTGCCGAATTCCCTGTCCATCGCGGTTTCGAGATCTTCGACCTCGCGGATGCTTGCCTCAGACAGAGCTTTCAAATCGCGCTTGTTGGAGTTGATGCAGGGTGAGCACTCCATCGATCGATGAGGAAGCGGCTCCACCCCCGCTCGCTTGAGGAGTTCATCGCGCTGCTGTTCCCACATGGAGGCCAATGGCGCTAGCATCACCCGTCCACCGTGGTTCTCACTTTTGGCTAGGAAGAGCGGGAAATCTTTTCGATCATTGCTCTCTTCATGACGCACACCGACCAAGCAGATAGCCGTGCGCTCAGGATCGTTTTCGGCCAGCCATCGTTGCGCCGGCTCGATCTTCAAGATGAAGGAGCACCACTGATACCGTTGCGTCGGAAACCCTTTTTTAAACCGCGCCAGTTCGCGAAAGCCGATCGAAGTTGTTCGAGAAGTCCAAAACCCGAGCGTATGCACCCAGGCTTCCATCCGTTCGACACGGTCGCGCCACTCGGGTGCAGCCCATCCGGTGTCCGAATAGACAACGACCACGTCTGTCAGGAACTGCTCATGTGCCCATTGGATAAGTGCAACGCTATCGTTCCCGTAGCTTGAGAAGATCACGAAGCGAGGGCGCGCGCCGAGGACATCAGCTAGAGCAGGGTCATAATGCAAACCCATGATCAAAGACCGAAGTCGTCGTCATCAACAACCGGTGCTTTCGTCGTGGCGGGAGCGGACCCTGCCCCGCGCAATGCCTGCCACATCTTGCTGACGTAACCGATCTGAAAATGGCAATCGTCGAGCGCGTTGTGCGCGGTACCGCCCTTGGTGAAGGCACCCGGCTTCTGCACCAGACCTTCCGCCAACTGGACCACGGTTCGGACGTCGCGAACATTCCAGAACATCCACGGCGCTTCTTTGCCGAGGCACCGGTGATAGGCGTATTCCAGGATCGTGACGTCGAACGTGGGTCCATTGCCCCACACCGCAGCGTCCTTGCCCTTGTTATAGAAACGACCGAAGTCGAGCAGCACTTCCTCCAAGGTTTCCTTGGCGCCAGTGAGTTCGAGTTGTGCTGCCTTCTCCTGCTTGAGCCACCAGCGGATCGTATCGCCGTCGGCAACACCGAAGCGCATGGCGTCGACCATGTCGATCTTGCGGTAGAACTCGGGCCCGATCTCGCCGGTCATAGGATCGAAGAAGCAGGCGCCAATCGAGACCACGGGAGAGTTCGGACGTTTGCCGAGGGTCTCAATGTCGACCATCATGTTTCGCAGGGTGGCGTTCATAATCTAATCCACATTTAGTTGAATAGGCCTCCGAACACGACGCACGGAGGCCACTGTTCAGAGATTACAAGCCGAGGCCGTCATCATCGTCGTCATCGCTGCTTGTCGACGAGCTGCCGAAATCATCGTCAGCGTCATCGAAGTCCGATCCTTCTTCATCGAACTCGCTGTCGACGTCGACACGGGTGGCGCCGCCACCGAACGAGTCACCGTCGCGAGCGAACTGAACCGCCAGGATGGTGGCGTTGATGCGGTTCGGGATGCTCCGCTCACTATCAGCGTCCTGACCCCAGAATTCGACCTTGACGTTGACAATGCAGCCCGAGTACGGAGCGCCTTTGTCGCCCGGCTTGACGTCGGGGAACTTCATCGTGCCGGTCTTGTCATCCTTTTCCTTGCGAGGACCGATGACACGGAACGGTCGATTGGGGACGTCCTTCTCATCGCCACCCTTCGGACCATAGACAGTCTTCGAGGCGGAGAGGAAATAGGCGTTCTTCATGGGCGCGAACGTCGTGACCTCTTCGTCATCACCGTCCTGGATCGGGGTATTCACCCCTTTGATCTTGATGTCATCGGCTTTTTCGGCCCACTTCATCTTCTTTGCGGCTTTCATGGCACCGCGGCTCTGTTCGAGCACAGCCTTGCCTTCAGCCGAGTCCTTGGGCGGGAATATGAACTTGCCGTTCCAGTTGAACCGGTGGCAGCCCTTCTTCTTACCCTTGTTGGCAAGTTCGACCTGGGGGAAGTACAATTGGTCATTGTACATGTTCAGGCGTAGGCCTTTGAGCATGACGACGTTAGGGCCGTCCTTCTTCTCTTTGGTTTCGGTCATATCGTTTCCAATCTTCGTTTGAATCACTGATCTTCGAAGTCATCTTCGATCGTCTCGTCAGGCTGATCGTCAAAATCATCCTCGACAGCCCGCTGGTAAGCAGGTGCCGGGTGATCGGCTGGCACGAGTTTGGGTTTCCCCTCCGTGACGTCCACCAGCCTGAGAAGCTGCCCGTACTCGACGGGATGCCCCTTTTTCTTCCGACCGGGTTTCATGAGCTTATCGATCTCAGTGAACCCGATCAGTTGTTTAGGTTTGAAAGCGCTATCCTTGAGCGCATATTCGACGATCGTTTCCGACATCAGGTCGTCGGTGAAGAAGCGACGGCCACCGGACGGCTCAATCGCTTTCGATCCTGGATCAGGGTCACCATCGATCGCGGCAGCCAGCGACTCTTCGTGAAGCTTGGCGAGCCAGGCGCGAATTTGCGCGGCATGCTTCACCAGATAGTAGCGGTGCGCTCGCGGCATCTGTGCCGGCTCGACGAAAGTGGGATCACCGTTTGCGATGTCGAGCACAGCAATCCCGAGCATCATGATGTGCCAACGGTTGTAAGCAGCGCAGCCACGCTTCGTTTTGCGGACAGGGCACCAGCGGCAAGATTTGCTGTTCGGAGCAAATTCAACGTCGCCTCGATCAATGCGATCGTAGACGCGTTTCACTTCATCGCCGAATTCGAGCAGCTCGGCGAAGGGAAACTCCCAGAACTTCATGCCGCCTGCGCGCGGCTGGTCGATGTTGAGAAGGACGTTATCGACAGGTGGTTTGCCGAGTTCTGACCAGCCGCCTAGTGCATAGAGGCGAAGCTGGCGGGTGCCGATGACCGGCACAGGTTCGCCGACACCATTCTTAAAGTCGGACACGCCGAGGGTTCGACGCACGAGCCAGTAAGTATCGCAAAATCCATGCTGCCCAGGCAGCCAGTCGTTCAGGCTCACGCGCTCTTCGACAATTGGATTGGGCGTCTTCTCGCGGATCCAGTCGATACCTGGGACCAAGCGATCAGCCATGTCGTCGTCGATGACGAAATCGAAACCGTCGTCCGACATCTTCCGACCGACATACTCGTGAGGCTCTTCACCGAAGACAAGGCAATTCGATCGGACAGAGTGAAGGACGGTACCTTCGGCCGAAAACGTGGTCGACTCTCGGGTCGGATCAAGGACGACGTCGCTGTAGGCGTTGAGCTGCTGATCGAGAATTTCTTCCTCGGTGATCTGCTCGCGCATTTCGTCTTCGAGGTCGGACTCTTTCAACTCGCCACGTTCCAGCATAGCTTCGATGGTGCGGACAGATGCAGTGCAGACCATCCAGCGGTCGGCGCCGGATGGACTGAGGCGCGCATGGATCATGGAGGAAATTCCTCAACTATCGGGTTCTTGGAAGGGATGATCACCGGCATGGGGGACCGGATCCGCACAGGGACTTGTGGCTGTGCCCACTTGGATCATCCCGTCAAAGAACCCGCTCCCGTAGGAGCGAGCCTTTTTCGATCGACGATCAGACGCCGAGACCGTCGTCCTCATCGTCATCGCCAGCCGGTGCCGGATCGGCAACGAACCGGCCGGTGCCGTGACCCTTGTCGACCGCCTTGGCCTTTTCGAACCAGTTGGTGAGCTTGGTGACGCCCTCGGCGGTGTTGATTTCCGGCAGCTTGGCAACACCGAGACCTTCGAAGGCCTTCTTGAGCGCAGCCTTACGAGCGACGACCTCGGGGTGCGCGCCGTCCGGATTTGCCTTGTCTTCTTCCTTGGCGAACTCGCCGAGCCATGCCGCAATCGCCTTCTTGAGGTCATCCGGAACGGACGTCGCAGCGTCGGCCTTGCCGGCGTCTTCCTTGCCCTTGGCAGCCGCATCTTCCTTCGGCTTGGTCGTGCGCTTCGGCTTCGTTTCGCTGGCGTCACCGCCGTTTGCAGCGTCCGCAGCCAGCACCTGCTGAAGGAGCAGGCTATTCGCATCGACGGATGCGGTCAGTTTCTCAATTGCAGCTTCGAGGCTCATTTCGTGGTGTCTCCGTTAGGTCAGGGTGATTTTCAGGCGTCTCGCCTTTGACGGTTCATAAAAAGCATGTTCGTGTTGTACAGTCAACAAACAGTTGAACATAAAATTTTAGTCAGTTATGGTGACCGCCATTGGAACACCCCCTCGGAGAGCATTTGTTGTGAAGAGCAAGATCAAGAACGCTGATGACGACTTCGGCCTGGACGACGACCGTCCTTCCCGCAAGCCTCGCAGCAAACCGAAGAGACGAAACGAGTATCTTGGCAAGCTTCACGAGCTGCTGACCAAGGGTTTGCCGGATTTCGTCGACGACGCCGGCATCCTCGATACCAAGAAGGTCGCCGATCTGCTCGGCATCAGCTTTCAGGCGCTCTATAAGTGGTTCGAACGCGATCAGATCCCTGCCAAGCGCATTGCTGTCATCGTCACGCTGTCGAAAAAGCAGAAAAAGAAGGGCGAATCGTTCTCCCCTCTCGTGCGCGATGACTTCTGGGAGTTCCTGTCTCAATAACCGCCTGATTACGCTGAACACCCTGATTTAGAGGCGGTAAACGCAGATGAATTCTCTGATCGAGCGCCTGGCGAAAGCCGGTTTCGCTCTCCATTGGCTGCACCCCAAATCAAAGAGGCCGATCGGCAACGATTGGGCCGGGAAACCGGTCGCATCGCCCGCAGACCTCAAGCGAACCTACCGTGACGGCAACAACGTGGGTGTCCGCCTCGGGAAATGGTCTGTAGTCGCCAATCTGTTCCTTCACATCATCGATTTTGACATCCGCAAACCTGACAAGGTCGACGAGGCTCGCGAGATGTTGCTCGCTCTGATGCCCGGCCTTGATCTCGATAGCTGCCCGACCGTGATTTCCGGCTCCGGTGGTGAGAGCCGTCACTTCTATCTCCTTACCGACGTGGCATTTCCCTCGAAAAAGTTCGCGCACAGCGAAGGTTTCGAGATGGTCTGGGATGAGAGCAAGCAACGCGACGTAAAGAAGTGGGACTGGGAGCTGCATCTGCTCGGTACCGGCTCACAAGCCGCCATCCCCCCGTCCATCCACCCCGATACCGGGAAGCCATACCGCTGGATCAGAGAGTTCGATTTCGACCTGCTCGATATGGGCATTGGGCCGATTTACGATTCGTTCGAGGTCACCGCCATTGCGTCCGATCGCGACGACTCGAGCGAGCCAAACACGGAGCGCCAGCAGCCGCTCGGTCTGTCGGAAGACGAGATCATAGCAATCCTGGACGATCTGCCACCCGAGGAGTGGTTTGAGGACCGTGACCAGTGGATGCGCGTCGGAATGGGACTAAGCCATGAGACTAATGGCTCCGATTGGGGCTATGACATCTGGTGCAGATACTCGAAATCCAGTGAGAAGTATGACGAGCAGGACCAACGGCGCGTCTGGAAGAGTTTCAAGAACCGAGCGCAGGCGCCCTTCCGCATGGCAAGCCTTGTCGCCGTCGCGCGCGAGGTCCGCGCAGAGCGGCAGCTCGACTCGATCGAGGATGATTTCGAAGATCAGGTCGATGACGACACGACCGATATGTTCGACGACCTTCTTGGCGTCGGCAACGGGCCGAAGAAGCCGAGCAGATCACAGCTCAAGCTCAAAAAGGAAGAAGTCGAGTTCGAGCTCGGTCGCGGCGCACCAAAAAATATCGCCAAAATCAACAAAAAGCACGCCGTCGCGCGCGTCAAAGGTAAGACCGTCATCCTCGATTTCGATCACGATGACGGGTCGGTCGCATACGGATCGGTCGGCGATCTCCACAACTATTATGAAAACGAGCGCGTTCCGAAGGATGACACGACCGAGCCGGTAACCAAGGCGTGGATGCGCTCGAAGTATCGTCGATCATACCCCAATGGCATTGTCTTTGCGCCGAATCGCGTGGTCGAAGGTGCCTATAACCATTGGCAGGGTTTCTCGGTCGAGCCGGACGACACCAAGTCCTGCGCGCTCTTCATGGATCATCTGCTGACGAATTTCTGCGACGGCAACGAGGATAATTTCTGGTACGTCATCGGCTGGATGGCACACACGGTGCAAAAGCCCGAGGAAAAGCCCGGCGTTGCCATCATTGCCAAGGGCAAGAAGCGCGTTGGCAAGGATACCGTCTTCGAATATTTCGGCGGGCTGTTCCGGAATCACTACATCACCGTCGGCAACCAGGACCAAATGACGGGCAAGTTCAACGCCCATCAGGAGCGCTGCATGCTGCTCCATATGCAGGAAGGCTTCTGGGCCGGTGACAAGAAGGCCGAAGGTCAGCTCAAGTACCTGATCACATCGACCGCGGTCATGATCGAGCCGAAGGGCATGAATGCCTTCCCGATCAACTCAGTCTTGCGCCTGTTCATTTCATCGAACGAGCGATGGGTTGTTCCAGCCACGCAGGACGAAGGGCGATTTTTCGTCGTCAACGTCTCATCCAAGCGCCGGAACGATCACCGCTACTTCGATGCACTGCGCAAGGAGATGAACAATGGCGGCCGCGAGGCGCTGCTGCACTATCTCCTTACCTATGACATCTCCGATTTCCAGGTGCGCGCGGTACCGGACACCGAGGCGCTCGCCGAGCAGAAGGTCGAAGGTTTGAAGAACGTCGAGCGTTGGTGGCACGGGGTTCTACAGCACGGCGCCATTCAGGGTCTCGGTCAGAAGCAGGACAACATCGAGAACGGCGAATGGGTGCGCGACAAGATCAAGGTCGATAAGCACGATCTCCGTCAGCTCTACTCGATCTGGATGCGGACGCGCCGGTATGACGGCGAGGAAGTCAGCGAGATGGAGTTCGGCAAGCGCATGAAAGCGATGTTGCCCTCACTGGCGGTATCTCGCCCGCGCGCCGGCAGCGGCCGTGTGCATGTCTTCGTGCTGCCTGACCTGATGGTGTGCCGCGAAGGCTTCGAGCAGATGATCGGTTCGCGTCTGGCATGGCCAGAAGATCAGCTTCAGGTCGTCGACGATGACGACGATGACGATGCGGATTTGTAGTCAACTTTTTGTTGAATACTAAATAAATTGGTGATAGCTTCATTGTAATCTCATTAACTAACGAGGATTGCAATGAGCGACCGAGACGATATCGTGCTGCCGTCTGGCACCGCCCTTTACGCCAACTTTGGTATCGTCGGCATTTCAGCCGATCTGAGACTCGGTGGCGGGATGGACCACAATCTGGAAGGCGCTGACCTTCGTTCGATCGTGGATGCAAATTACATGGATCCCGAGGACTACCCGCACATCTCAACGAAGGACAAGGTCGATTTGGCCAACCGGATGATCGACCTTTGGGAGAAATACCGGCTCAGTGCCAAGGTGGAAAGCACCAAGCTGCATCTCGGATCATTAAACCCCCGCCAACGCGCGGTACTTGATCGCCTGTTCCAAGATCATGCCGACGAGCAATATTCGCCGTTGGACAACATCGCGATCGACCTTCAGCTCACTAAGAACGCCGTTCGACTGATCGTCCGCGCGCTTGCCCGCAAAGGGCTCGCCGAGCGCGTGCCGTTCCATGATGACGAGGGATACATCCGCGGGTCCGGCTACGGCATCAGCGAACTCGGTCGCAGGCTGATCACGGAAAACGCTGCTCCGAAAACGAATGTGTGAAAAAATTCATAACTCGCGGAAAATATTCCTATACGGATTTTCCCCGTCTGATATGGTTATGCCATAGTCAGTCGCCGACAGCGTGTAAAAAAGAGGATGAACAGCAGTTATGAGTGAAGAAAATCGCCTGAGCAAAGCGCAATACGAAGGTTTGGTGCAGCCGCTTTACCGAGAGAAGATTGGAAAAAGGCGGAAGCGTCACACCGTGATCGTTGGCCAGGAGCCGAGAGAAGCTGCCCCTTCCGATCTCGACAGCGATCACACCAAGCTTCCTTCCGGTCGCGAGCTCTTCACCCGCGGCGGATTTATCGGGATCAACCAGCACTGCCAGTTGACGCAAGGTTTTAGCGATAACGTTGACGGCGCCGATCTGGAATTGCTGGTGAACGCAAAATACTACGACGCTCGAACCTACATGCATCTGTCTCGCGCCGACAAACTCGCGATTGCCGATATGATGATCAACCGGTGGCAGATCTACAAGTCGATCGCCGAGGAAGAGCTGCGCTAAATAATCCATCGTCTCCGAAACGAGCAGGCCGATCTCGTCGGCCGCTCAACAGCGGGTCGCTGGGAAGATCGCTAGGACCACGGCGACAGCAGCAATTGTAAGTTAGATGGGAGTGTATATGACCAAGACGATTTTCCTTCAGTATTCGCAAGGCACCTATCTGCGCTGCACGATCGATCATGTCATGCAGGAGGTCGATAGTTCTGTCGCCACCAGGCTCGTGGAAGCGCTCTACCTCAAGGACATTCTCAACGAAGAGGAAGTTCTGGAAATCGTGCGCCCGCGTGGAGGTTTCAGCGCAGGTGTCGATGAACCCTATTACCGCGATAGGACGATCTGATGAGTATTGTGAAGATCATTCAGTGGAATTGCTACACCGAGCGCGGCAGCCATTATCATCAGTTCGATTTGGTGATCGACGGTGTTGCTGACATCGGCTGGTGTGACAGCCTCGTTGAAGCAATGGACGAAGCTGCTAAAATCCCGGGCGTTGACATGACGGCTGTCGTGATCGAGCAAGGCGGCGATCTGCCCGAGGAGCGTTACTGATGAAGCTCCGGTGGGTGCAACGCTACGATTACGCATGGTTCGCTTACAGTGGCAGCCTTCATGTCGCCATGGTCGTTCATCGCGATGACGGCACATTCCATTACAATGTCGACGCAGTTCGAATGAAGTGGATCGGCAAAGGGTATGGAGACACTTCCTCCATCAAGACTGCGAAGCGAGCCGTCGAACGCGCTTGGCGTCAGTGGCTCGAAGCTGCTGGACTGGCAGGTGCATGATGGCTTTCAAACTTTCTCCGGAGGCTCAAGCCAGGGTCAATGAGCATCGCGCGTGGGCTGCCGAGCGCGCCTCGATCATGAGCGTTCTCGACGACGCCAATCTGGTAGCCACCGCGAAGCTCTATATCGCGAACATGACTCCGCTGCGTTTTGCGCCAGGTGAGCCGGTCTATGACGCCACCATGTGGCACATCATTCTGCCTGAACTTCTTCGCCGCATTGAGGATCGATCCCGATGAACATCACCGCTCTCGCCATCCAGACGAAGAAAGAAGCCGGCCTCGTCGTCGACCGCCACACCAACCCTAGCCAGAAGGCGGTTTCCGTCGCGCTCTATGGCGTCCTCGCCTCTTGCATGAATCTCTGTGAGCGCTGCGACCACGAGCCGGCTGAGCGCGAGGAACTCGAACGCTTGTTTAAAGAGCAGCCGCGGCCAGGCAAGCGTCGATATGTCGAGAAGAACAGCGACATCTATGTGTTGGTCTGCAGGTTCGTCTTCACCGAGACCGATCGCACGAATGCCATGCGCTACGCGTCAGCATTGCGTGAAGCCTCCAAACTGCAAGTCGCCAGTGGTGAGCTGCGCGATTATCTGAAAGATAACGGTGGCATAAACGCCCTGTATTTCAAGCGCCCGCTCGACGCCAGGAGCGTGAAGACCAAATGTCTTCGCCTGGCCAGCCAAATCGAGTTCTCGCGCGATGAACCCTTCACCCTGAAGCTGACGTGGCGGGACGATAACACGTTCGATGCGGTGCCGATAAGCACGTAAATCTATTCAACAAAAAGGTGATTAACATGAAGCCTGCAGCAGTCCGCAAGCTCATCGAGCGCATTCTGTTCGAGCGGCGACAGCCAATGACCACGCCCGAGATCGTCGAGATGCTGCGCTTTCACTACGGCGTGGACGTGAGCAATCAATCTACCGGCGTCAACCTTGGCTATCTGCGCGCCGCAGGCTGCGTGGACCGTCGCTCAGCACCTGTTTGGGGCAAACCTTACTATCTCGCAGGCTCGTGGCATTTCAGTACACAGAACTGGTGGTGGCACGTGCGATCGGTCGATAACATTGCGGCTCGAAAGTTTATCACCAAGATCCGCCATGAGGTGGATCGCAAGCTTGTCGATTTCCAACGCAACCGCGGTCGGCCAGTGACTAAACGATCGAAGCCAATCACGGACGATATGCGGCAGATGATTGTTGATTTAGCCGTCTGATACCATTCAACAAACAGTTGATCTAAAAGCCCTGCCATCGTGCGGGGCTTTTGCGTTTCAGCCATGACCATTTTTCAGGTGGTCTGACCGTTTCATTTTTGGTCAGGGCTCTGGTCAGGCAAATTATTCAATACAAACAGGCGGTTAAAGCCGCGGTCAGGGTGGTCAGGGGTAATTTTCATTTCGCCAGCAAATTGGAAAAAGTTAGAGGTTGAATGCAGCCATTGCTTCGCTAAGTGGGACAGCCAGGGGCGCGTCGCATTTTATCACGGAGAATCCACCCTGACCAATATGACCACCCTGACCGTTTCCATTAAGTCCTTATATTTATTCCTTTATTCTGGTCAGGGGGATAGAGAAAATGGTCAGGGTGGTCAGGGGTAATTCTCAAAAGTTGAATGATATCGGGTACATATTTGAGAAAAAATCGACCAAAAAATTTCCATAGACCGGGGCTCAGCGCCCCTCACCTTGCGCTGTGACGCTAGATGGGACCCAAATCGACTTCGAGCTGTCCCTTTAGCAATGTCTCACTTAGTTTTGTCTCAGTTAGTTTGCGATCTCGACATACCGATATCGACATGTCCCACTGCGCATACCTCACAGGACACACGGCCTTGCTATTCCACATTTAGTTGATTAGTGTGATCCCATTATCCAGATGATCAGGAGATCAGCCATGCCAACAGGCATCAGTGCAGACGCCCGCAATCAAGCCCGATCGAACGGTGCCAGGACATACCAAGGCCAGGCCTGCAGGGAGGGGCATCCCGGCATGCGCTACACATCGAACGG
Organism: Hyphomicrobiales bacterium; assembly: GCA_900472625.1. GTDB lineage: Bacteria > Pseudomonadota > Alphaproteobacteria > Rhizobiales > Rhizobiaceae > Rhizobium. Next base: position 255,540 of record UCIT01000007.1, read on the forward strand.
TGCATGTGTCATCTGCGTCAAGGAACGTGAGCGCCTAGCCTACGACAAGGATATAGCGGCGCAGAGGAAGCGGGATTATCGAGCGAGACAGAAGGCCACTGCGTCGACCGTCGTCGATCTCGGTGCCGAACTGTTGGAAAGCCTCTGAGGCCATGGGCTCAATAGGTCTGCGCTACAGGATGGTGAAAGGTGAGCACGGTGAGCGTCTGCTGTATGATCAGCACGGCGCGCGCCATGCCATCCCCACATCCTATAGAGCAGCGATGGTCAAGGGCTCACCGATCTACAGGGGCAGAGCCTGCCTGCATTGCGGCACCCAGACCAAGTATTGTTCGAACCGGCACTGCGTGGCGTGCACCACGTGGAATGCGTCACCTGCCATGGCTGCGCTCAGGGCCAAGCGATATCGAGCCCGCAAGAAGATAGCCATCCAGCAACTGGTTGCATCACCCTTAGCCCGGCTCATCACGAAGATCATAAGGACGCGCACATGACTGTGCTCATAGACACCCACCATTGGCTCGTCGAGTTCGAGTCCCGCTGCCTGTTCGTCACCGATCGACAGACCGGCCTATCCGCCACGCTGCAGGGTGACCGCATCGCCTCGGATGTTCGAGACTGCCTTAAGACCCATGGCCCCGATCAGGTGGCTGCCTGCTATGCCCGTATAGCCAAGAGCCTGAACTGTGAGTGGGAAGGTCACTACAAGCACCTGCCCCCGGTTGGCGGCTATCTCGACCAGGATGATCGACGCGCTGCAAACTCCCCGATGGCACGTCTCATAAATCGCGTGTTTCTATTCAACATTTAGTTGACTACTAAACAGGACATTGGTAGGGTGACCTCAACAAACAAGGAGTCACCCAGATGCAGTTCGATCACGCTCATAAGCCCCACCGCGATGGCCTTACACCCGACATCGCCGACCTCATGGATCGCGCCTTTTACCGCAACCGCGCCAACGGCTTTAACGTTCAGTACATCACGGATCTGGGCACCCTCGACGAGTATTCTTTCAACTCCCGTGAGCGCGCTGAGGCCTTCGCTGCCAACCTCGCTCGCCACGGCCATGAGAGCGCCTTCTCGAAGTAGGCCTATTGGCTTGCGATCTTATTCAACTGTTTGTTGATTATCTTTTGGGAGTTTGACATGTCCGACTTTACCCCTGCTAAGCGCGACTTCATCGCCATCCTCCTCAAGACCAAGACGCGCCGGTCGATGATCACGGGCATGGGCAAATATCAGGAGGTCACTGTCGGTACCGTGGACAGCGTATCTCGCGATGGCACCGTCAAGACTGTTCGTCCTGCCACGATCTCTAACGCTGTGCTCAAGCCGAAGGATTGGGATGAGGTGATCATCCTTGATCCTGCAAAGCTCGCGGACTCCGAAGGCTTTCTTGCTGAGTGCCGCACCCGCCAATCCACCGATGCCGACAAGTGGCGCCCGTTCGAGGATGTCGAAGACGTCCGTCTGACCGCGCAACGTTTCCGCTGAACCGAGGATCACTGACATGACCACGACCCCCTATCTCGATCGTGCCCGTGAGATGAACCGTCGCATGATCGCCGAGACCGACAGTCAGAACTCTAGCCATGCAATGAAGCACATTGCGGCCGCGCTGTTCCTGTGCGCTGCAGGGATGGTTGCTGGCGTTACGGTCCCGATGAGTGCGCCCGACAAGACCTACGATCTCGTGCGCTTCGTGGGGCTCGAGTCCGACATCATCGATCACGGGCTGTCGATAGATGACTGCTCCATCATCCTGCCAACCATGCGCGCAGCCGGCAATAACGTCGACTGCCGTTCTTCAAACCGTTAATCAACAAATAGGTGAATAGAATGGACTACACTGACGAAGAAATTCAGGCAGTGAAGGAATCTGCAAGGTTCAAGTCGACCAAAGCGAGGTTTCAGAGAGCTTCCGATAAAGCGATCAAGCGAACTGAGGCTCATGTGGCAGGCCTTCGAAAACGAGAACAAGTGCGTCGCGACCGCGAAGATAAGCGGCGGATCGATTATGATGCAAAGATGCGCGATATGGTGGCCGAAGCTTATCGCACGGCGAATGATACATGGGATGCCCTTGAAGATAAATTCATTGAGCATTTTATTCAACAAAGCCGACTGGAGTGATCAGGTCCGGCCTTGCGTAGCGCTCATGGTGGCCACGGCCTGCTCATTGTCGACACAGGCTTGGGCCATCTCGTAGTCGCCCCAGTAGGCAAGCTCGCAACGCTGATAGAGATCCAGGTGACCTTTCTTCGGCTTTGATGTCGAAGCGCGGATCACCTTCATCTTGATGTAGCCCTTGGCGGCAGCCTGATTATTGGCGATGCAGTATTCGGCAGTAGCAGGGTCGCCTGGATAGGTCCGATAGCACTTGCTTTGGATTGGACCCTTCGCGCGCTGGTACTGCACGAACTCTTCGTGAAGCTGCTTTTTGACGACGCCATCGCGCATGCCGATCGAGACATCCCGCTCCTCGGCCGTCTGGCAGCCGGCAAGAGCTAAAGCCGCGGCTACCGCGATGAAATGCACTTTCCTCATTCCTACAACTCCCGTTTCGTCACATACACCATAAAGGCGAGAAACAGGCAACATCACCTTCAGCATAGCGTTAATCGAGGATCATTTTCTCGATCGCAACACTTGCTATTCAACATTTTGTTGATTAACGTTGCGTTATTCAACTTTCAACTCCTGGGAAGGACTCACACATGCAGGCCATCGTCAAGAAGCTCATTGGTGCGCGCGGTTTCAGCCGCGGCGGGATTGTAGGTCGCGACTTCGCCAGGCCGTCTCCGGAGGACGTCGTAACGCTTTTCCGTGCGGCCAATCAGAAGCCACCAGTCGATCCTCGGTCGACGGTAGGTTTTGTCGTCGTGAACCTGAACCGCATGCACGGTCAGCTTAACGATCGCCGTGATGATCTGATCGCTGAGATCGAGCGCAAGACGGAAGAGTTGCGTCAGGTCAACGCCGCACTGGCGCCGCTTGCCAAGTCGCTTACCGACCTGAGCATCGACCCTGCCCTAACCACAGAAGAGCGCGAGCTCGCTGAGAAGCCGATGGATTCCGCTCTCGCAGGGATCGGTGCGACCAACTTGTTGGAAGACGATGCCGAGTTTGACAGGCTTTTCAAAGCGGGGTTCGAGACGTCCAACGGCGTGTTCGATCTCGTCCGCCCTTTCGACATGGAAACGGCGAAAGGGAAGTGACCATGAAGCTCACACCACAGCAGAAGCTCGATGCGTTCTCCCATCGCTTCTATTCGAACGGCCAATGGGAACCCAAGGCCGGCGATCACTACACGACGAGCCGGGCAGACCTCGAACTCTATCAGGTCGTGTCCGTTGACGAGAACATTGTTCGCACCCGCTACACCGAGGGCTCGGACACGATCGCTGAATGGCCAGCAGCCGGTTTCCTGACCGAGGGGTTCGGTCCCAAGCGTGTCTTTGTGCCGGAATGGATTCTAAGCCAGCCTCCGAAAGAATACCTGATCGGTGACGTCACCTCGGAGAAGGTTTTCCGCGCCGCTGGTCTGACGAACTTGAGCGACCTCCAGGGTGTCTTCGATGCGGTCGAGAAAGCGCTCACCCCTACCGTGCCATCACCTGATGAGAATCCTTGGCGCCCGTGGAAGGACATGCCAATCGGAGATCAACGATTCATTGTTCGCGAGGTGTGCGGCGAGGAAGGACAAACCGCGTTGGCCTACTGGACGGGCAGGATATTTGCCTTTGCCCCGGTGAACGATAATCCGGTAGAAGTACCGTTCAAGGTCACCGGGCAACGGACCCCACCGCCCACTCATAGGGAGATAGATTCATGAGCGCACTCTCTATGGAAGATCGCTCACGCGTCGTATGGCTCGCAGCCACCCAGGGCCGCGCGGCCGCTCGGAACGGATATCGAGCTACTGCCTACGCGATCATGGAACACCTGGACGCTGTGTCTCAGCATTCGAGCTGCAGTTCCCTCGCGAAGGTCGCGCGTAATGCTGCCGTCGATATCGACAATTTGTTGAACACTCAACTGAGGGCGGGCTGATGCAGCAGTTCATCCCCTGTGGCGGGTGCGGCGCCAATCATCCGCGTGAACGCTGCATCAACTGCCACCACGACTTCGGCAGCGGCAGCGGAGTCCCGGTCATCGTCATCAACGTGACGCCTAGCAAAGAAGATCGGATCGCGGCAGCGCTTTTGGCAGCCCACGAAATGCTCTGGGATCGCCGCGGCATCAAATGCTCAACCGATGACGTGAAGGCGGCGATCGACGTCTATCTCGACGAGATGGGATTCAGACCATGAACTTTGACACTCAATATTTCATGGGCTTTGCCCGCCACGCCGCGACCAAATCCAAGGACAGCACTAAGGTCGGCGCCGTGCTCGTCGGTCCTCAGAAGGAAGTCCGGCTGACCGCCTTCAATGGTCCGCCCATGGGAGTCCAGGACCTGGAAGAGCGCTTCGAGCGCCCGACCAAGTATCTGTTCGCCAGCCATGCCGAAGCTAACCTGATTGCCTTCGCAGCCCGCGAGGGCATAACGACGAAGTGCTGCACGGTTGTCGTCACCCACATGTGCTGCGCGTCCTGCGCTCGGACGCTCATTCAGGCTGGTGTAAACCGCGTGTTCTTCGGCAACGGCACGACATCGATGCCCGAGGAAGAGTTCTCGGCAGCGGCCACCATGTTCAACGAGGCTCGAGTCATATGTCTTCCCGCATATTGAGCGCCTATCATCCCGGTAAGCATGTCGCCTGCATCTCGAACCGCAAGTGGGCCCGATCCAAGGTGACGGCGCTTCCAGAGATCGGCAAGGTTTATACCGTGCGCGACTTTTACAGGGGATCACCTGGCGGGCCGATCGAAGCTATTCGACTGGTTGAGATGAGATGCGAACCCATTGATGAATCCGTCTACTGCTGCCAGAAGCCGTGCTGCCTCGGGGAGTATTGGCTGCCGGTCACTCACTTCCGTCCACTCAAGAAGCTTTCGGTCAAGGAATTCACCGAAGCTGACACATTGGAGCCGGCATGAAAGGCGAGCGCGACAAGATATCGGCCAAGATCCGCGCGCTCTTGGCAAAGACCGTCGAGAACGGCTGCACTGAGGATGAGGCCATTGCCGCGGCTCAGGTGGCTGCTAAACTCCTCGAAAAGTACAATCTCACGGTCGACGAGGTCGAGCTCCGAGAGAACCCATTCACCACGCACACTGAGAAGCAGCGGGACGATGTCGGCGAGCGTCTATGGAAAGTAGCGGCCGCGATCTCTGAGTTGATTAGTGTTCGGTACTGGATTTCCCGCGCTGGCGTTTGGCCGATCGCGATCAGCTTCTTCGGATTCGATCATGAGGTCGAGATCGCCAAATACCTACTCGCCATTTGCGCCAGGGCGATGCGGGATGAGCAGAAAAAGGCCGGCGCTGAATATGCGCTCTTCCGTCCGGAGGTGGCGCGTCGTCGCACGCTCCCGATGCTCGACGGCATGGCCGACACCCTGGCACTGCGTATCAGGGACCTGAAGCCTAAGGTACCGCCAGGTACAGGGCTCGTCGCCCTCAAGAACGAACTGATCGATGCTGCCATGGAAGTCAAAACCGGCAAGCGGAAGATGAGCCGTAGCCGCGATCTCGAAGACGAATACGAGCGCGGAATTCGGGCCGGCAATAAGGTCGCATTGAACCCTGCCATGCCTAACGAAAATAAACCGAAGACACTCTTGCGCTAAAGTTTTATTCAACATAATGTTGATTAGACAACTTAGAATCCACTCGAAAGGTAGCACTGAAATGGGATACCAAGGATATCATGACGCGCTTGATGAAGCGCAGGCGGAAGTCGAAGGTGCTGCTGAGCCCACCCGTCCGTTTTCTCACCTACATGTCGTATTCACCGGCACGATGACGATCAGGAGCCTGCAGGGCTGGCGCGAAGCCGTCGAAGCCCTTGGCGGCACCGTGAGCGGGACTGTCAGCCGGTCGGTCAATCTCGTGGTGGCTGGTGAGAACGCCGGGACTAAGGTTGAAATCGCCGACGAGTTGGGGATCAAGGTTTACAGCGAAGCACAGTTCTATTCGTTCTGCGTCAATACGCCGGAATTCATGCGTTTCCGCTCGGCCGATGCAGAAGTACAGGCGTTGCCCAAGCGTGTCATGCACTTGGAACGTCGGTCGCTGTATGAAGTCGTTGGTACCGGGAAGATGCAATCGAAGGATTGGGTTGTCCCTCACACATATCGCGACATGGGCGAGACAGAGACTGATATGGTTTCGGTCGATATGAAGGATGTAGTTGTCTATCGATCCGAAGACGACAACACCCTTTGGGTGCGTCCGGAAAAGGAATTTCAAGACGGCCGCTTCGAGGCGGTTGATCCCGCGCCATCCGTTGCCCCCTTCCCTGAAGAGATCGGCGACCGTGGTCGGCAGCACCTGACCGACATGATCGCGCGGATGGATGCGTCGGAACGTGTGCTCACGGAGAAAGAGTGCTTCCTGCTCGAAGCTGCCACGCAGTATGGGTTCGAGTTCATCGACGACAACATCGACGTGCTTGCGGTGACGACAGAGTCCTTCGTCGACTTCATCAAGATGATCCAGGAGTCCCGCCAGTCTCTCGAACCGTTCAAGGTCAACGAATTCATTGATGATGAAGTCATTCGTCAGGCGGTTGACCACCGACCAAACGGCAAGCCCGACAACTGGATACGTCCATCGGCTGCCGCTGATATCGCCCGTGAAGCAGCCCTCCGCGTCATCTTCGACAAGGTTACGCTGATCAATAATCTCGCCAACCACTGCCATGGCGCGTCCGCAATGGCCGGCTGGTGGACGAACATCCATACCGGCGAAGATCTGCGCGGCAAGCGTAACAAGGGTGAGCTGCTGATGCTGATGGTCAGTGAGGCTGCCGAGATCATGGAAGCCGTTCGCAAGAATCTGCCATCCGAACATCTTCCGGGCTTCACTGGTGAGGAAGAGGAGGCTGCTGATCTGCTGATCCGGCTCGGTGATTATGCCGGCGCTCACAAGCTCAGGCTTGGCGAGGCGGTGGTAGCCAAGATGGCCTACAACGCCACCCGAGAGGATCACAAGATCGAGAACCGGCTCAAGGCCGACGGCAAGCAGTTTTAGCGTGCTTTCCTATTCAACTATTTGTTGATCAGAAACTTGGCAACGGCCGTTCGGCGGGCCGTTATCCGGTCGCTGGTGACCGATTTCAACGGAGAAGGAGATCAGATGTTGAAGAAGCTTTTATGTGTCGCTGTCGGCGCCTTGATGGTGGCCTCGGCGATGTTGCACGCGACCACGGCGGTGGCTGCCCCATGCGGTGGCGATTGGTCGTTCTCGAAGATGATGTCCGGTTGCTACGTCAAGCACGAAGGCACCGGCTTCGGCAGCACGGATGCAGGTGGTGTGAACAAGGGTGAAGTCGTCGTTCCCAAGCCGTCGACGAACCCAGGCACCTCAACGCCGAGCGATCCCGGCACTGTCACACCGACTGATCCTACCGACCCCACGGACCCCACGGACCCCACCGATCCGACCGATCCGACTGATCCGACTGATCCTACCGGCCCAACTGATCCAACGGGACCGACCGATCCTTCTGGTCCGAGCGATCCAGGTGGCGGCGGTGACACGGGCGGCGATACCGGTGGAGACGAAGGTGGCAGCACCGGGGGCGATACCGGTGGCGATACCGGAGGGGACTCTGGCGGCGACACAGGTGGAGATTCCACCGCTCAGTAATCGGAGCCATTGCGATTACCGGCTCTTCACCGAGCCGGACTTCGGAAGGCTACCAAGATTGGATCACCTTGATGGAAAAGACTGATTACCCTGAACGCTGGTCGGATGTCGAAGTGACATTTAACGACGGCACGATCGAGACTTACCGCCTCAAGGTGGGCGCGAACTTTGGCCGGCACCTCGCAAAACAGGCAGGTGAAGACAACGTCCTGACCCTGCTTTGCGGCCCGAAGGTTCACTCCTTCCCTCTCGCCAGTGTCCGTTCCTGGACAATGAGCGAAGTCTCCGAGCAGCCATCGGATCGTCCACCGGAGCCACGTCGATGAGCGAGCCAGGCCCACGCTCCAACGCCCGCATGCTCAATGACGTGAGCAAGTCCTACGACAAGAGCCTCTGGTCCGGAGATCAAGGGATGTGGACGGTCTACGAGATCGTTCGTCGGCCGGTAGCCAAGGTTGCGTCGGAAGGCGCTGCTCTCGACCTCATCAGCAAGCTTGAACGAGCAGACAAGGCAACATCATGACCTTCCCACTCGATGAATTGAAACCCGGCGACACGATCCTGGTCGAGGCCACGGTCACGCAACGCAAGATGCAGGATGGCTCGGTGATTGTCCGCCACAAGTCGCGGAATGAGTTTCTGGTCTATCGCGACATCGACGTGGAGAGCGTCGTGAAATTCGCCCTGAAAGTCGGTGACCGCGTCCAGTGGTTCGAAGACGGCGAGTGGCAGCGCGGGACGGTGCTTGGTCTCGAAGAGGACCAGGAACAGACCGCCAAGGAGCAAGGCCGCGTGTGGGCTTGGGTCAGAGATGACATCAAGTGGCCTCGCCGCACCTTCGACGTAAAAGACCTCAAGCGCGCTTAGGAGAACCGCGATGGAACACCCCGATTCCGGTATCGATCCGCATAACGGTCGCAAGGTCAAACGGTCTAACACCCTGTTCGGCTGGAACACGATCTACGGTCGCGCAGGTGAGCACGACACCCCTTATATGACGCGTGCCTGGCTCAAGCAGCTCCGTCTTCACATCTTCCACCGCGGCGATGCTGATCCTGATTGCCACGATCATCCGTGGGACTTCTGGACCTTCCCGCTGACGTCCTATGTTGAGGAAGTCGTCGTCAAGCGCGAAACGAAAAAGTTCGTGATGGATGATCGTGTGCTCCTTGGATACGACAGCGATGGACATCCCCAATGGCGCGATCTTCATACTGCAGGTGGCGGGCAATACGAGACAATCATTGAATACGAAACGCATCGCCAAGTCGTTCCTGCATTTCGCTTTAGTTTCCGACCTTCGACACACTGCCATAGGGTTCTCGGTCGATATGTGGGCATCCGAGACCTTTGGTCGTTTCTCTACAAGGTCTCGCCGAAGCGAGCGAATGATCTCTCAGGGGATCGATTCACTCCGGAATTTGGACCAGGGAGGATCATCACGATCGTCTGGCGTAGCGGTGAAGAGCGCAAATGGGGTTTCCTCAAACACCGCGATGGCCGTTGGCGCTGGATCCACTGGAAAGACTACGTTTTCGGTGGCGGGAAGGACGGGCCATGTCAGTAATGGACACCCTTCTCTACCTCGGCATATGGATCGAGCTCTCCATTCTCGTCGGCTTTCACGCCGGCCCGAACATGCGCGACTAGCTATTCAACAGAAAGTGGATCAATGACGACTATTTCAGCCAGAACCATCCTCCGTTCGCGGAACGCCAGTGCGCCCGACAAGGTGTTGTCGACCCTGCTCCTGCGTTATCCTCGCTTCATCCATGCGGAGTTCATGACGCACAGAGCATTCAGCCGCAACGCTGCTTCGAGTCGCGCCATCCCGGTCAAGAAGATCATCGACGACATTCTCGCCGACACCGCGATGCCACTGCACTGGGGCGCCAATCAGAAGGGCATGCAGGCCTTCGAGCAGTGCAACAAGGAAGTCATGCTCGGTGCCGAAAGCTGGATTGTCTCGCGAGAAAAAGCCTGGCTGAGCGCTCGCGATAAGGCGATCGACATTGCCCGTGCCTTCGATGCGGCAGGGTATCACAAGCAGGTAGTCAACCGGCTGCTCGAACCGTTCGCGCACATCACGGTCCTGGTATCGACGACCGAATGGGACAATTTTCTCGAACTGCGCGATCATGGAGATGCCGAGCCGCATATCCAGATGCTCGCCCGAGAGGTTCGGAAGTGCCTCGAAAACGACCCAGTCCAAACGTTGCAGCCGGGCAAATGGCACATGCCGTTCATCAGCGGTTTCGATGAAGACTTCCTTTATCAGGCGAGCGGCGGCGATCACAACATCGGGGTCGAACAATTGCGTAAGCTATCCGTAGCGCGGTGCGCCAGCACTTCATTCACGACGGTCGATGGTTTCGAAATGACGTTCCAACGTGCTCAAACCGTTTTTGACAAGCTGGTCACCAGCAAGCCGGTTCATGCAAGCCCATTGGAGCACGTCGCGCAGGCAGACGAGTTTTCGACCGAGGACGATGAAGACGGTCTCGTTCCGTGGGCTAATTCCGAGCAGCACGGTAACTTTGTCGGCTTCCGCCAGTACCGTCGACAGTTGGAACTCGCAGCATGATGCGGATCGCGGTCGCCTTGGTCTATCTCACGTGCGGCATCACCGTATCGATGGCGATCGAGCAAAGCGGCCGTCACCTCAAATATCACGAGCGCGCTGCAGTCATCGTGCTGTGGCCGTCTGTCATCGCGTTCATCAACGTCAAAACCCACATGAAAGACCCCAATGAAAAAGACAGTCGTAGTAGTCAATGGCAAACCGCGGGCCGGTAAGGACTCGACGATCGCTGCCATGGCACAGATCCTCAACGCGTCCGGCATCGCCGTCCACGCGTTCAGCTCGATCGATCCTATTCGTGACATGCTCTCGAATGCAGGCTTCGACCTGGCTTCCAAGACGCCGGCCGATCGCGCGCTTATGGCCGAGGTCGGTGACAGCGTGGAGAAGCATAGCGAATGGCGTAGCCAGCGCAGCTTCCTGGAAATCGCAGGTTTCTTTAACGACGTCGGCGACGACAAGCCAGCGGTCATGTTCCTGCACGTCCGTGAACCCCACATCATCGATCGGATCGCTGCTCGAGTCGCTCGTCGCGGATGGTCGATGATGAAGGTAATCGTGCGCTCGAAGCGAGCCGAGCATGTCACCTCGAACGCAGCCGACCTCGGCGTTGATGACATTGAGTACGATGCGGAGATCGCCAATAACGGCACGCTCGACGACCTCGCCAAGAAGGCCGATCAGCTTTTGTTCAAGAACGGGCTGATCCAACAGCTTTCTCTATTGCATTGATCTTCTGTTCAACATACAGTTGATTAACCAAGTTCCAATCACCCTGTCGGAGACACTCATGAAAGCCCAAACCCACGCCCGCTCTGAGGATAATCTCAAGAACCACCCTGGCGCTAATCCTCACCGAGGTCAGCTCGGTCAGTGTGGCCAGTTCCTCGGTGTCGTGACGCGCGAATTCCGTCGTTTTCCCGGTGACCGTCCGAGTACACTGGTGGGTCCCTTCGACGCCTCGCGATACGTCCCTCATCAGGGCGCGCAGGAGATCGCGCGTCGTCAGCGTCAGGCTGCTCACTTGGCCGCGAAGAAAACCTTCCCGGTCAGACCCGTCGGACGTTTCGGTTGGCCGACGCCAGTCGACAATCTCAACACCATGTATCCCCACGAAGTGAAGATCATCACTGAGTCGATGCCTTGCGCACCACTGGCGCCACGCGCGCCTATTGCAATCGGTGGCGTGCAGGACAGTGGCAACCCTGTCGGACGTCATGTCTCGTGGACCAGCAACGGCAAGGAAAAGACTGGGCAGATCAGCCACGTTGTCCCGGCCGGCAAGTTCCCGGCTGACGTGGGCGCCAAAGTCAAGGACGTCAGTTCGAGCCCACGCGATGAGGAGTCCTTCGTCGTGCTCGCAGATGGCAAGAGCTACTGGCCGCGCAAGAGCGTGCTCAACTTTGCTTAATTATTCAACTATTTGTTGATTGGACCCCGTTATGGAAACTTCCAATGCGATCGAGTGCCCGTGCTGTGGTCAACCAGTGCCGGAAGCCAAGTTCCTCGCTGACCCCACCTCCAACGTCATCACAAACGGCGACAAGACGGTGAAGATGTCAACACAGCAGTTCAAGCTTGCTCGATACCTCATTGAGAAGTTTCCGAACATGGCGACGAAAGAGCAGATCTACGACAACGTCTTCATGGCTGCCAATGGTGAGGGACCGGGGCTCAAGATCGTGGACGTCATCGTCTGCAAAGTGCGCCCTCTCCTCGCCGAAGTCGATCTCGTCATCTCGACGGTCTGGGGCAAAGGCTATCAGCTCATGGAGACCGATCGGATGAACGCCATGTCGATCCGCGATGCGGGCATCCGCATGCGCTCGCCGGGCTCAATGCACCGCTGGACGCCAGAGGACGACGAACAGTTGCGTTACCTCGCGAGCCGGAAGTTCAACGTCAGCCAGTGCGCGACCGTGATGCGGCTGCCGTACATGACGATCGAACGGCACATGAAAGCGATCAAGGCTGAGTCCCTAGCCACCGCCGACTGACCCCACCCCTACAGGAGCACCCGCATGACCACCGAAGACGAAGATTTTGGCCTTGGAGGCGATGGACGCAAAGTGAAGAAGAGCGACAACCAAAAGAAGAGCGGTGCCGATGCACATGGTGTTGCGCGCGATCAGCTCCGTGCTTTCATCGAGCGCATTGAGCGACTCGAGGAAGAGAAGAAGACGATCGCTGATGACATCAAGGATGTCTATGGCGAAGCCAAGGGCACCGGCTTCGACACGAAGATCCTCAAGAAGGTGATCGCTCTCCGGAAAAAGGATGAACAGGAGCGGATGGAAGAAGAAGCCATCCTCGACACCTACCTGGCTGCGCTCGGCATGAAGATGCTCGAACAGGTCGAGGACGACGTCTAATGTCGCTCGAAAACCTCATCCGCGAGGCGATGGTCGAAGGCGGTATCACCGCGCTCAACATCTTCAACAACGGGGATGGGGTTTTCCAGGCCAACGTCGGCAAGCGCTCTGTCGGTGCCTACAAAATCATCCGTCACGCCGACCCTGTGAAGTGCATCACCAAGGCCTTCGAGGCCGGGATGAAGCTTCAGCCCAAGCCCACAACCTCTGATCAATTTGAGGATCTGCTCGGATGAGCGATGTTCCCGACGAACTTTCCAAGGCTTTGCGTCTGCTGGTCAAGCGCGGCAATCTCACGCATCTGTCGGTCATTTCTTCCGACGGCGTCTGGAAGGCTGCCTACCGTGGAGTCGACGACCGGGATTTCCGCCATGTGCAGGGTACCGACATCGTCGACGTGCTCATGGAAGCGGTCACCGGTCGCCGGTCGAAAGCGCGGAAAATCGAAAAGCCAGCCAAGGTGCAGCCCGTTGCGGCAGCGGCCGACGAATTCGAGGACTTGCTCGGATAATGGCAAAGCTCACCAAAGCTCAGGCAAAAGCCCACGCACAGGCTTGCGACATTCTCACCAAGCCGGTCCTCACCGATGACGACAAGGACTTCGTGCTCAAGAACTGGAACGAGTCGGCCAACCACGTCAACGGAGCGGCCGGCGCCTTCTTCACCCCCTATGATCTCGCCTTCGACTTCACGATCGACGCGATCGGACAGGGAGGCTACGGCGGTCGCGTGATCGACCTGTGTGCGGGCATCGGCATGCTTTCTTACGCCGTCTGGCATCGCAGCCATCGGCGGGCGCGCATCACCTGCATTGAGCGGAATCCCGACTACCTTGCCGTCGGCAAGAAGATCCTGCCCGATGCCGAATGGATCCTGGCGGATGTGCTCAACGTGCCGGGGATGGCTCTCGACAAGTTCGACGTCGCGATCAGCAATCCACCTTTCGGCGCCATCAAGCGGGACAAGAACGCGCCCCGATACACCGGCAGGGATTTCGAGTTCCATGTGATCGACGTTGCAGCTCACGTAGCGCGATCCGGCGCTTTCATTGTGCCTCAGATGTCCGCTGGCTTCAAATTCAGCGGCCGTGGCTACTACGAGCGCCAGACCAACGGTAAAGCTTTCGATTTCCAGAGGCTCACCGGGCTGCACTTCGAGGCCGGATGCGGGATCGATACCAACTACTACATCAACGATTGGAAGGGCGTGTCGCCAATGTGCGAGATCCTGTGCGTTGAGTTCGAGAACGCCGAGGACGTCGCTGAGCAACAGGGCGCCTACACGCAGCGCATGACCGAAGAATTCTCGATGATGCAATGGGCTCTTCAATTTGAAGACCAGTTCGAGGACCTGCTCGGATGAAGACGCTCGATAGACTGATCGACGAGGCGATGGCATCCGGCGATTGGTACGGCATTACAATCTTTGCCGGCCGTGGAGATGGACCGCGTGTCAATCTTCTTCGCAATGTTTCCACGGCACAGGCTGACCAGGTCACCGATCCGTCAATACCTGCCTCCGTGCGCCTCAGACGCATCATTGAAGATAACACCACGGCGGCCGACCAAGCCGATCTGTTCGACGACCTGTTAGGATAGCAATGACCATCACCCTGCATGAAGGCGATAGCCGCCAAGTCCTTCGCGAGATGATCGAGCGCGGTGAGTTCGTCGACTCCTGCGTCTGCGATCCGCCGTATGGTCTCGTCAGCGTCACCAAGCGTTTTGGCAAGGAGGGAGCGGCACCGGCCAAGGAAGGTCGCGACGGTCTTTATGCTCGCCAGTCCAGGGGTTTCATGGGGCAGCTTTGGGACGGCACGCAGATCGAGCGCGATCCTGAGTTCTGGAAGCTCGTCTTCGCCGTGATGAAGCCCGGCGCCTATATCGTGGCATTCTCGTCGAGCCGGACCTATGGTTACATGCAGGTCGCCATGGAGCAGGCTGGCTTCATCACGCATCCGATGATCGGCTGGACCTTTTCGAGCGGTTTCCCCAAGGCGCACAACGCTTCCCGTGCGATCGACCAGGCGCTTGGGTTGAAGGGCGGCAAGAAAGCCACTGGTGAACCTGTCCGTCGCCTTCGACCAGGAGCTGATCAGAACAAGGACGGTTCGTGGGAGAAGCTTGACGATCGCGAATATCAGCCGGGCGTATACGAGCCCGTTTCCGAAGAGGCTATTGAGTGGGAGGGTTGGCACTACGGTGGCCAGGCTCGAAAGCCAGCGATGGAACCGATCTATGTTGGCCAGAAGCCATTCAGCGAGAAGAATGGCGCCCTGAACATCCTGAAACACGGCGTTGGCGCGGTGAATATTGACGGGTGCCGGGTACCGACGGACGAAAGCACACGCCGGAAAGGCTCTGCTGACATGGGATATCATGGCGGATTGAGTTCTGAGAGCTACCTAACCGGCAGTGATGCAGGGCGCTGGCCAGCGAACCTGATCCATGACGGCTCAGATGAGGTCATCGCACTCTTCCCAGACAGCGCCGGTCAGCGCGGCGATCTAAAGTCCCACGGCAGCCCGCGACAATCGCCCAACGGCATATACAATGGCATGCGACCGGCCCTCGACCACCAGGCACGCAACGACAGCGGCTCAGCAGCGCGTTTCTTCGAGTCCTATCCGTTCGAGGGCAAGCCGATCTTCCATTTTCCCAAAGCGAACTCCAAGGATCGCGCTGGCAGCAAGCACCCTACGGTGAAGCCCATCGCACTCATGCGCTCGCTGATACGCCACGTCACGCCACCAGGGGGTCGCACGCTCGATCCTTTCGCCGGCAGCGGGACGACAGGTCAGGCAGCTCGTGAGGAAGGCGTGGGGGCTGTTCTCATCGAGCGCGAGCCTCAGTTCGCGAACGACATCCGACGACGGCTCGGATTGCCTTCCCCTACGGACAGCCTGTTTGACGACCTACTCGGCGAAGCTTTGCCCACCTATTCAACAAACAGTGGATTAACTGCTGATTTTGAGGATCTGCTCGGATGAAAGTTGATTGGAAGCGCGAGAACCGACCAAGCGGCAATTGGCCGATCGGGACCAAGGTTACCTACGCCGACGCCTGGGGTCACAACCCGGTCGATGGTCGTGTGATCAGCCATTACGCCAATGAGCACAACATCCTGGTCGAAGACGTCCGTGGCGTCCGTCACTTCGGCCAGACCTGGCGGATTACGAGCGGTCTGCCGGTCCAGGACATGTTCGACGACTTGCTCGGCGACGTCCCGCCAGCTCGCGCACCCCAACCTTCCAGCGATTTTGAGGATCTACTCGGATGATCGAGAACAATGGCCCGTGCCAACACATCACCTGCGACGACTGTGGTGACGAGCTCGCCGATTTCCACCGGACGGAATTTTGGTCGATGCTCGCTGACGGCAAGGAACGCCAGTGGACGTTCGAGCAGGACGACCGCGGTCTCTGGGAACACTTCTGCCCTACCTGCCGTCCCAAGGAAGGTCGGCTGCAGCGCGCTCGGAGGATGTTCGGGCTATGAAGAAGCGGCTTTCACTAGCATTCACCGGCCACCGTCCCGATAAACTTGGCGGATATGGCCACGCGGCGCACCGTCGTCTTGTCGTTCTTGCCAGGCAGGTCATCATCGCGATTGATCCCGATGAGGTGATCAGCGGCATGGCTCTTGGGTGGGATCAAGCCGTGGCGCAAGCTGCGATCGATCTCAGCGTGCCGTTTGTCGCAGCGATACCATTCCGAGGCCAGGATTCCCGCTGGCGATCGGATTCCCGGCAGGTCTACGAACGCCTGCTAGGGGAAGCCAAGGGCAGCGTGCTGATATTCGACGGCCAGCCTAGCGATGCCGAAGTTCCGCGCGCCATGCAAAAACGCAACGAATGGATGGTCGATAACTCCGATCGCCTCATTGCTCTCTGGAACGGAACATCAGGCGGTACCGCCAATTGCGTTCGATACGCCGAGCGCCGTGGCAAGCAGATCGACAACCTTTGGGGATGCCACGAATCCAACCTCCCCCTCTCGACCTGGTGGATGCTGACATGATCAGCGACCCGCAAGTCCGTGAACGTGCCGAGGTGCCCCGTGGATACCGCGGGCTCGGTCGCTGCATCCGTGAGAGCCACAGCGGCAAGGCCTTCCTCTTCGAGTATTACGGGGAGGAACTGTGGATTCCCAAGAAGACGTTGGTCAAAGCTGAGGGTGGCTATTGGACGCCCATGTGGGCCATCGAAAGCGCTCAGAGATTTTCCCGTAGCTGATTTGATGATAATCCACTGCCCATGGCAGACGTTTATCAAAAGAAGTATCGCTGGCGCCGGACACAGCTCGATGCGAACGACCCGCCAACCGACTTTGATTTCATAGGCTTTGACGGTGACCAGTCATTCGCCAGGATCCAATTCGACCGAACCAGCCATATGAAAATTGGCCTATGGAAGTGGAACAGCATCCACATTCCGTGGGTCCGGAGACACATTCTTCCGCACAACGGTTGGGGTGAGAACGCGCTAGACGCGGCTCGCCTCGCTGAAGAGCATTACGACCGTCTCAAAGAGCTGCACGGCCGCTAGCTAGCACCCGCCTTCCACATGAATTGTCGTGTAAAAACAATCTGAGAGCGTTGGTTAACAAATACTAAATGTGGGAGGCTGTAATTCACGCGCGGCTGGTGTATTATCGCGTCGCTCTCACTTCGATTCAGTCACGATAGGCAATGCCTAGATCGGACTGTAGTGTGAAAGTGCACCTTCTCACCCGTCGCAACCGGATGAGAAGGGCTGATCGTCAACGCGTGAATAGGAAAAAACGCATATGCAGTACGACAGACTACTCCGAACCATCTTGATGGTCCGAACGATCATCATTGTCATCCTCGATCTCTACGATCGACTAAGACTGAGATGACTTCCCCTGTGTGCCGTTAACGTCGCGTTAACAAGCCGTTTATCGGCCAAAATGACGCAAGCGTCAAGTTAAAACTATTAAAGCTTGAGAACCGTAGTCGGCGCCAGTGGTGCCGGCTACCCCGCAATTAAACGATAATTCAGCGGATCGCAAAGACCGTTATCGTCCACTTATATTTGACCAGCAGCGTCAGGGCGGGCGTGTAGACGGTGAGCGACAGTTCGCCGTCCTTAAGGCACTTGGGAATCCCGAACAGATAATCATCGGGCGTAGCTGGCGGGACGATCTCGATGATGTCGCCGACCTTCAGTCCAGGGCAAGCCTTCTTGAACGGCTTCGGCCCACCGATTGCGACGATACCACCGACCTCGATCTCGACAGAACCAAGCGGCACGCGTTCAGCCTTCCGCTGAGCGATATCGCGGACAGCGTTGAGCTCATCATCAGTTGCGAGCGACGGCAGCCCTTCTTTCAAGGCTGCGATGTCAGCGTCATGCTTGCGGATGGTCGCCTGCAGCTCGTCGATCTCTTCGGCCGACAGGGTAACAGCCTTCTCCGTCTGTCCGGACTGCGCGGCCGTCTGCATCAGCAACTGACGTTGCATCATCGCGTTGCGCCGAGCCAGCGGCCAGGAGCTCGACGGGCTCACGGGAAGATCTCGCTGCGTGTCAGCCAAAACGGATGGCAGCGGTTATAAATCTCGGCGAACGTGGCATTGGCCACCTGCTCTACCGTGGCGTCGATCACATAAGGAAACGTCAGTTGCGTGCCGAGCGGCCGCGATGCTGTCGGGTTCGGATTCTGAATTTCAACACGCAATTGGCGGAAAGCCGAGCCTGGCTCACCGAAGAACCATGCAGCACCTTGCGGCTCGCACTGACGAAGTTTCGTGAACTTGAAGACCACCTTGCTCTTGCTTTCCTCGGCGCGCTCGATCGAAACGATCTTGAACTTCGAGTAGACCGGAAACCACTTGGTTTCGATCCACGGGCCGAACGTGAAGAACGCGATCAAAAGGATGGCGACGGCCGTCGTCGTCAGTCCGAAATTGAGCAAGCGTTGTGAGATTGATCGGTTCATGGGGAAAGTCCACCTTTGATGATGAAGGTCGCGAAGCCCACCAGGATCGCGGACATGAAGACCCACAGTCCCTTAGCGCCAATTCCACGCATGTCCTTGATTTCTTCGCGGGTGTCCTTGATCTGCCCCTCCATACGGTCAAGACGGGCATAAAGCGCTTTGTCGCGCTCATCTTCGCGGGCTTCGGTGATAGCTCGCTCTTGGGCGAGCGATTCCAGGTGCTCTACGCGACGACTGATTGCCGCCGTTTGAAGAGCTAACTCCGAGATCGAGTTCCCCTGGTTGGACACAAATCGTTCCAATTCTTCCAGTCGGCGCCGATCATCCCTTGCGAACTCGCTGTGGTCAGTTGGCGCCATTGATCTGACCCGAATATGCGTTGCATGTGAGTTTCATCGAGGTCCTTGCCGGCATCAGATCACCTTATAGGACCATATACCACATTTAGTTGATTATGGAATAGGTCAACACCTCATCTGCGAAAACCAACCGGTCTTGTGCCGCACCCTTTGATCCTCCATATCAACCGTCGGATGCAGTTTGGAAGGGTGACAGATGAGCACATCAGAGACTGACGAATTCGAAGTTATGGCCTGCCCTTGTGGCGCGGGCTTAGTCATGAAGTATGTGACAACCTACGAGAATGCTTGGAGCGGCGCTGACACGACCTACGGGATTAGCTGTCATAAGTGCTCGAAAGAATGGTCGGCTGGCCGGGGTCATCTGACACACCTTGAGGACGATCGGGCCAACACATCCTTATTCAGAACCCTGATGGATGCCGAAGACGCGATAACGAAATTCATGGAACCTGAGATCGACGCGTATTTCGCCAACCCGAAATTCAGGGACATGGCCAAGGTGCAGCGCGAAATGATGCGCCTTTCGCTGTCACCGAGAGATATTCGCAACTTCCGGATAGGACGAGCCCAGGGGAAAAGGTATTCCGAGCTCTGCCGACCGTTTAAAAACAGATCTTGGCTGACGTCACTGGCGAGTGGCGTGGGGAAGGCCGAAGAGCTGAGCGCGCTCTGCGATGCTCGGGAAGCTGCGATTGCCGCCTATGAAACGCACAACGTTCGCAAAATTCACTTCCCTGCAGATCGCCGGTAGTCAGCGTCCCGATCGGCTCTTGATGGCGCTAGCGATCGTGTTTGCGATCGTCTCCGCACCCTTCGAGACAAAGTAAAAGCCGATCACGGTCATAACGATGAAGGTGACCTGTTGGCCAGGGTATGGCGTGACGCCTAAGCGGAGCACGCTGTCCCAAACGATGATCTTGAACACGTAGGCTGCCACCGACAACCCCATGATGTTCCGCGGACTCCACCATCGATCGGAGACGGCAGCCTGCAGCACGACGTCGCGCTTGGCTTCAAGGTTGGAGATCTCGACGTCGGCCGCGATCCTGGTCTTGTCTGTGTCAGCTTCAAGCTTCCGCTTGTAGGCGTCGGTCAGAGCGCCAGTGATCGCGTTCAGTGGGTTGAGCCAGGAGAAGAGCCCCATCGTCTTACTCCGAGGTTGGCCAAGAGAACTGAGGCAGCTCGTTCAGGAAGTCTTGAACAGTGGGCTGTTCGCGCTGCTGTGCGATGACCTTGCGCAGTTCTTCGTTGGCGTAGGTCCATACGTTTGAACGCCAGGTAAACAACGCCTGAGCCTCAGAATCGTAACGTGGGTTCGCGTCACCACGATACGACGTGGCCGAAGCGATCGAGTCGTAGCCGCGCTCCTGAGCCTTCGCATCCATGAAAGCCTGCACGGCATTGGCATAGACGGATTGGGACGCTGGCTTTTCGCCCGGCTTGAGCACATTTCCCCAGAAAGTCGGCATGGCTTAACTCCACTGCAGGACGGCACCGGAGACGGTGACGTTTTTGTTGTTAGCTGTTCGGACCCGCCACTTCATCGCCGTGCCGCTCGGCTGAGCGGAAATATCCGCCATGCCTTCGCAGACCTTCACGCCACCGAGATCGGAGGCAAGGGAGAGCGCGACGGCGGTGTAGGTCGTGCCGCCGTCCCTGCTCACCTCGGCGATCAGGTCAGTGTTGATGGTGATTGTGTCGGTCTCAATCGTCTGAACGACCATGCGACCGGTGGTCGGTGCACTGGCGGCGGTGTAGGTCACCGAAGTGATAACCATGTTGCTCTTCGGTAGGTCATACGGCACGGTGGGTGGCGTGAAAGGTCCCGTCCATCGACCCGTGCCAGAGATGCGGAACTCGTCGATGTATCCGTTGAAGCTGGACGAGTTGTCGTAGTTCGCACCTATAGTGAAACCAGCACTTTGGTCTGCCCAGATATTCGGATCAGTGTAACTGACCCCTTCTTGAACCCCATTGATGTAGAGGCGAGTGACACCCGACGATCTAACCAATGCAACGTGATACCAGGTGTTGATTGCAAGAGCTGTCGTTCCGGTGATGCGAACAGTGGCGCCGATGTTGACGATCACGTTAGCCGCGGCATTGTTGATGTAGACAATAGGGTTGCTCGTAACGGACGAAGACCGAGCATCCCAAATGACGTTCGTCGGTGTCGTGTTGGTGGGTCTGACCCAGCATTCAATTGTGTAGTCGCCTGTCAAAAGAGTGAGATCTCTATAGGGCGATACCGGCACCTGGCGGAAAGCGTCACCACTTCCGTCGAACAGCATTGACGAGCCACCGAATTTCGATTGCGCGGTGCTGAGTTGAGCGTTTCCGACGGCTACCCAATTTCTCAAGCCCGTGGAATCCACTAAGGCTGTCGAACCGTTCGCACCGTCACCATGGATGAGTGCAAGCGTGTTGCTCAACTCCGTGGTCGCGGTGAACCAGTCGTTTGCTTCACTGTAAATGACGTTTTGCGACTGTGCAGGGTCGTTCGCATACTGAGCCGTCGGCGGTGTGAAATTGCCGGTCCACCGAGCAACATTCGACACTCGAAGTTCATCGATCCAGCCAGTCATCGGGCCGGCTGCTCCATCACGGGCGATACCGATCTTTGGCGCATTGGCGTTGTTCGTATAGGCGTAGCTGTCGGCGTAGGTTACCCCTTCTTGAACGCCGTTGATGTAAAGTCGGTCAACACCGGAAGAGCGCACTAGGGCAACGTGGTACCAGGTATTGACGACAACCGTCGTTGTGGAGGTGATAACGGTGCTGCCAGCGGCGTTGTTCATGTTGATTTTGCCAGCCGACAACACGATGAGCAAACCGTCATTGCTAGCCGCACTGCGACCATCGTAGATGTAAGATGTCGTCGCAACTGATCCGAAGCGAATCCAGAAGTCGATTGTGAAATCGCTGGTCAAAAGGTTGAAGGCAGGGTTACCATCGCCCTGTAAATAGTCGCCTGCACCGTCAAGGTAGACGGACGAGCCTCCGAACTTAGACTGGTTAGTGACAATCTTCGTATCACCCACCGGAATGAACCTGCGAGGAGATGCGCAAGAGTCCGTTATGGTGGTCGAATTGTTGGCACCATCAAAATGAAGCAACGTGATGGTGTTCACGTCGTTGCCACCACTTTGTAAGACCACGCCTGACAAATCATCGAACGCATCTGCCACGCTATTGGCCATGCCAAGTCGTCGACCATCCAGATCGGCAACAACAAGCGCCATACTAGAGACATTGCTGCGGAGACCGCTGATCAGGCTTGTCAGCGTTGTCGTTTTGGTCTGCAGATTCGTGACGTCGGACGTAATCGCGCCCAACGCACTATTGAGGTAGGTCTGAGTGTAGTAACGAGCGTCCGCCTGCGACTTACTGTAGAAGTTGGTGTCGATCACCGTCTTCGTGTAATAATTTGCGGGATCAAAAAGACCAACGGCTTCAGCGCTTTCAGCAGCTTGGCGAGCGCTCTCGGCAGCCGCATCTTCACTTTCTGCGGCCCTGTCGGCCTGAGCCGTCGTCAATGCCAGGATACCGTTCGCAGCCTCATTGATCTCGCCACTTTTATCATTCAGAAACTTTCGGACCGATGGGACTGCAACGCCTCCATCGGTCTCGTAGCTGTCGCCGGTCGAACCGTTGACAAAGTCATGGAACCGATCTTCGTTGGTCTTGAAGCGCGGAATACCCTGATCCAGAGGAAGTTCAGCCATGATGATCTGTCCTTACGGTATCGCCTGGCCGTAATCACTGGCCGGCATCGAGATGTTGATGATCGTGTTGAGTTCGTCTTCGAGTTCAGGGAACTGACCGAGCGTGATTCCGCCCTGATCGATGATCGCCTGCTCGTCGGAGCTCTGTCCTGTTTCCAGGAGTGTATCGAAATAGACTTGCTCTACTGCCGGCCCGAGACGCATCGCCGTTGCTGTGAACGGAATTTGTTGCCACTGGTCACCCTTGAAGTCGATCGCACCCTTGGCGCTGATGCGAACGTAGGGGAAGTACACGTTACGCCTGGGACCCACGACCGCGCGCGAGACAAATCGAAGGGCGCCGTAGACCTCACGAGCCTTGGACGATAGCGAATCCGAGAACGTCCGACGCCATGCAAACGTGACATAGAGCATGCCGCCGTTAGGGATCACTGTGCTGCCGTTCATCACCTGGATCCGGCCATTGGCTTCGTCGAGCGAGTAATTCCCGTCGATCGGCACGATGTTGCCGTTGAAAACTACTATGACGTCGAGAACCTGCCGAACGCCGTTCGGATAGGCGGTTTTCCCAAGCTGATAGAAGCGGCCGCGCTGGACCACGAAGTTCTCGGTGATCTGGTTGCCAGCGGGGATGGCGATTGTGCTCCCCTCCTGGCCGTAAAACAGACCAACGTTTTCGATCGAGATGCTGTCGGTGATGAATTCGACCGAGTTGTTCTCGGCGATGACCGCACCTTCCTTCGCAACCTTCTGCCCTTTGAACGACGTAGAGCGATCGAGCCGATCGATGGATCTGCTGACCTGAAAGCTCGGGGTGTTGCCGATGTAGCGCTCGCCGATCCCAACCTTCGTGCCGAGTGTGAAGACGTCGAAGTACACTTCGCCGCGGCCGAGCACCAACTGGTTGGGATCAAATTCCATTCGAGCTTCCGATTAGACGCTATGACCGGCGCGATATGCTTCGACCTGTGCCTGGATGATCAAGACGGCGCCGTAGATCACCCCACCGCCGACGACGGCGCCGATGATCCAAGGCGAAAAGGAGATCACGGTGTCGTAGAGTCCCTTGGCGCTATCCAGCTTGGTCTTGATGCCATCGAAATCCGTGACACCCTGCCCCACCGCCCCCACACCCATGACGCCGAGCACACCCTGACCAAACTTCTTGATGCGATCGGCAAGCGTGACCGTCGGGATCCGCTTTTCTTTCAGGTCAGTGGCAGTGGCGGTCGTGCGAGCTGCAGAGTTCTGCCGGGCCGGTGCTTTTACGAGCGCTGCCAACAGTTCGTCGCTGACCTGACCAGTGAGCGGCATACCGTTGTCAGCCTCGAATGACGTGATGGCGTTGCGCGTGCGCCGACCCATTTTGTTGTCAACGTCACCGACCTCCGGATAACCCTTGTCGCGGAGGAGCTGCTGAACGTTCTCGATCAGCTTGCTTTCCTTCGTAGCCGGCGCGGGCGAGAGCAGCGGAATCGGCGATGCATTCGAAGAGCCTGCACCCACGAAGATCTTCTTCGCCGATGCGAGATACTTCCGAGCTTCGGCCAGTCCGTTCGTGCCGCCGTTCCAAACCTTGCGCAAACCGACCAGATCGTCGGCGTCAGCGTAACGATTGCAATTGCGTTTGGCCCATTCACGGACAGCGGTCTTGAACGCGGTGACAGGTTCACGAAGCGCGGCCGGATTATCCTCGAACCCGAGGTCGGCATAGTTCGCTCGACCGGTAGTCTGCCCCATGCCACCGCCTCGCATGTCCCAACCGTCATTCGGCTGCGTGTTGCCGAGGTTCTTGCGACCCCATGCACCGCCGTAGACGGTATTTGCGATAGCCTTCTGGTCCGCCTTGCGACGGGCAGTGCGGCCGTATTTCTTTGCGTCGGCGGCGCTGATGCGAACTCGGCTGAACTTGGACATGAGCGCCTCAACGCTGTAGTTCAGGCTCTCTTCGACAGACGTGAGACCGCCCGTTTCGACAGCGATCTGCGTCATGAAGTGCGGAATGCGCAGGTCGGTCGTGATGCCAACCGCCTCAGCGTCACCCCAGTTGTCGACGATTGCCTTCACAAGCGGCTCTTTGGCGGACGGGCAGAACTTCTTGATTTGCGCACGGGTGATCATGGAAGGAACTCCGCTATTCAACTTTTAAAGGCACAGATAACATATGGTTGAATAATTGGCTACTGACGATTGACGAGGAAGCGGTATTTGCCCTGCGATTGAATCCCGTTTCTCACCGTGTCGATCTCGAAGACGACAGTGGTATTGATGCCGTCAGCCGCCATCTGCGCGGCCGTGTAGGTCCACGTCGCAGCCGTCAATCCGGTGACGGTGCGTTTCACGATAGTGTCAGTGAGGGTCGCGTAGGCGCGGATCGTATAGGTCGTTCCAGCTTCCGGCCCGATACTCGCCGCTCCGTGCTCGATGAGCTGGTCCTGGATCAATGTTCGATCGCGATGAGCCCATGTCAGCGTGATGTCACCAAGAATTGCCGGCGCTGTTGCATAGGGCGATCCGTTAACACGCATATTGCCAGGAGCCCACGGCCGTCCTTGTCTTGCGCTGATGACGACATTATCGATCGGTGCCACGTCCGGAGAGAGCTCTTGAGTGGAGGTGACGCTCAGTAGCTTGATGTCGACGGTCTCACCGATAACGTATTCTCTGCCGTCGGTACCCACGTCTTCGTCGAAGAAGTAGATCGCAGTGCCAATGGCATGGCCGGTCGGCAAGGTGTCGGTGCAACCTCTTCCGACAGTGATCGTGCCGCTCTGACCGTCCTCGCTGACGATGTTGTCGAGCCTGCAGATTTCGTCGCCGATCTGGATCGGAATCCCCACTTCAACAATGCCGAGGTCGATGCCGCCAGTGAAGAAAATCGTCGTGTCGTAGAATCCAACCGTCGCCGAGACCGTTGCGAACGGTGCGAAGGGCGATGCACCGCGCTTGACGAAAGCTTCCGAGCTCACGCGGGTCGCCACGGTGTAGCTCTGCGACAGCTCCGACGGCTTTGCAGCCATGGTCGTGATGCCACCAGAGTTCACGTCGATAATCGCGAGATCCGCTGGCGACATGCCACGCACGAGATCGGAGTATGTCGCCTCACGGAAGTAGCGATGCTCGGGAATTAGCGCGGTGCGGTCAGGTGGTGTCCAGATCGTTGGCTGCTGACTGATGAAGCTGGCGGCAGGAAGGCCGAACACATCAAGCACGGTGTCGATTGTGATTTGACCGTCGGTGCCACCGGGCTTCGAAACCTTGCCCGCTCGGAGAACCACACTCTGAATGTTCTTGTCCGGCGCGCTGATCTTAAACACCTTACCGGGAATGATCTTCGAGCCGCGGCGATCGAGAATCACCTTGAATCGTTTCAGCGATGTCGTGTTCGCTCGAATGTCGCGCTGACCGGCCCGAGCAGCAAGATCGGCGGTCGGAAAGCCTGCATAGGTCGTCGTCGTGCTCTTGGTGGCGCCGAGCGATTGCAGTGATGCCAAATTGTGAAGGCGAGCCTGGCGGTCCTCATTCTTGATCGGATCGTGCCAGTTGATGATGACTTCGTTAACAAGGTCGTCGCGCGAGGCCGTCTCGTCGTCTTCGATCGAGATAAGGCCGCTGTCGTAATCGAATGTAGGCAGTGCGTCGATGTCGTAGTCGGCGCGCAGGAGGTCGAGTGTCAGCAGCCCATTGGTTCGATCGGTGTAGAGCGAGCCGCCGATGTGATCAATGATGTCCTGCACAAAGTCGGACAACTCGTTCTGCCGGTTCCATCGGATGCAGAGACCCATCTTTTCGTTAAAGAGCGTTTGCGCGGCAGCCTTGAATGCAGGCGCGTTGATAGCCGCTCGCGGAAGGCCTCGACCCCAGTCGCGATTCGTCAGGCACTCATAAATTATGTGCGCCGGGTTCATCGCCTTGATCGTGTTGTTGGCAAGCCAGATCGTCGCGAGCGTCGGCTCCCACACGTCTCCGTCCCAACCCGAGACCGTCCGTCGAACGCGAAACGCCCACTGTTTCGGATACGGATTGAGCGCGCAGATCAGGCCATCGAAAAAGAGTGTAACGACGCCACGGAATTCCGGCACTCGACCACCAAGGAGCGCTTTGATGTAGCTTGGGATGACCTGCGTGGAAGCGCCCATCAGGACCGACATCGCACCGCTGATCCCGCCCTCTTTCTTGTCACCGCCGAACAGATTCGCTGCATCCATGCTGATGCTGCCATTGCTCGGGCCATTGTAGGTATTGACCGCACCGGCACTAGTAGTGTTCGAACTGCCGTCCTCGTAAAGAGCAACCCCTGTGTTGTTCGGACCTTGCGCGATCAAAGCGAGACCACTGTCGGTATCAGCATCGCCGTCCGGTACCGGCCAAGCGCGAATGTCGCCGACGTTGATCTGCACGATCTCATCGATCGGCCCGCGGCACAAAGCCATGTGCAGGCTCATGTAGTAGCGATAGCCAACTGTCGTAGAGCCGCCACCCTTCGATGATCTACCCATTCTGGATCTCCGAGCGCGCGATGGCTGTCACACGGAACGCCAAGCCGTCGCCGGTTGCTTCGAGCTCGTCGGCCGACTTCCCCTTTTCGAGGAATTCGTTCCAAGAGAATCCATGCGTCTCGAACCAACGGCGGGTGCCGCTCATGCAAAGATCGGCAGCGCGGATGTGCGCGATTCTCACGATGACTTCGGTCACTTCTTACCTCCGGAAGACTTGATGGCAGACGTGCGCATGTTCCCAAACCAGGTCACCATCCAGTCCTCGATCCAGCAGTCGCCGAACACGACCGATTGAGGCGTGCCCTCGGTGATCTGGGGGAAATCAAAATCGCCGATTGAAGCGCTCTTCGGCTTCTCTGCCTTCGGTGTGATGAGCGCCTGGATCGCGTATGACGCGACCATCAGGAAGACTGCGAATAGAAACTGCATATCGGAGCCTCAAAACACGGGGTCGCCGTCGAAGGGTGATTTTGTCGGCAGGTGGGGAAACCCGCCGTAGTTGGCCAGGTTGTTGAACTTGTTCTGGCAGGTGGCAGTCACTCGATCGCAACCGGGATACACAGTCACCCAATTGTTGATTATTAAACCATCTGTGGTACCGAGGACAACGAATTTATCGCCCGAGTGGCTTTCGATAGCTCTCCGTTCCATGACGCCCGGCATGAGCAGATACTCAAAGTAACCTCCGTTTAGATACCCCGCTGGCAGAAGAGCCAAAGACGACGACGTGACAGTTGCGCCGGTCATGGCCTGAACTTGGATGCTGACACCGTAGGCGGCGGGGTTAACGCGGCAATTCCGATCGTAAAGAGCGTGGGGGCAACCACGGCCGAACGACAGCCGAAGGCCATTCCGGTTAAGCGAGGCGGTCAACGTCTTGCAGACGACTTCAACTGTGATTTGATCTCGACGTCGAACCGACGAGATGGTGAAAACGCCGCTGATCAGGGCGTCCTCGCTGTCGCGGTGCTTCTCGCGCACGATCAGATAGATCGGCTCGGATGGCGGGGTCGAGATGAACAGTTGGGCGAACGGCACCCTGGACGGCAGGGTTACGGTGTAGTCGTCGTTCTGGGTGTCGCCCGACTGGATTTCACCACTGTTGTCGACCGGGACAGCCTCGAACTTCTCGCCAGCGTAATAGACGTCGGACTCGGCGGCAGAATATCGCCACACGTTGGTGCCGAGTGAGAACTCATAGAGCGTTGTTGGCACGCCACCATAGTTTGAGCTTTCATAGTCGTCGTAAGACATGGTGCCTCAGAATGCAGGTTCAGGGTTTCTGGTGTCGGGTGCGGATCGGAAAGTGGCCAGGCACGTGGCAACGCCATCGCTGTCGGTCTGGTGGACGATGTCGATGTTGTCCTGGTTCAGTCGCATCAGCGTGATGAAGGAGATGCGGACGATCTGCGTGAGGGAAATTGCGGCCGGCAGCGGCTGATCTAGCGCGAGCGAATCCTGTCCAAGTCCGTTGGTCGCGGAATTGACGATGCGCCGATAAATCTTGCCGCTCACAGTCTCGATCATGATATCGGTGCGATCAGGTCGAGGACCGCCCGCGACTGTAAAGCCCGAGCGTTCGACCTGCAGTGTCGTGTCGTTGGCTTTCACTGCCACGCGAAGGCGGAAATCTTCATTGAAAGTCGGGACCCATATCGGCACGGCGCGACCACGAAGGGTCTGCAGAAACGCTTCGAACCGTCGGAGCTGCTGTCGACCCTCAATGAACCAACCGTACTGCTCATAGGTGAAGGGGCGAGCCGCCGTGTCATACCAGTCTGGGATCGATATCTGATTGTCGAGCTCGACGAGCATGCGCTCCATGCCGGACGACAATGGGCTGCGCTCGTCAGGCGGATCGGCTAGAACAAAGTTGCCTCGATACAAATCGGTCAGCCCGTTATCGGCGATCGAGGGACCTGGCTCTGGCGTGGGCTCAACCACCTGGAAGCGTATCTGAGCTGTCGCCAGTCGGTCGTTCTGCTTACTGGATTCGGGCTGATCGGTGAGCTTAGCGATCCATGCGGGATAAAGCCGTGTTCCGGCTGGCCACATCCGCCCGGTACCGGCTTTCAGCGTGACGACTGAATCCGTGATGTCGGCGATCTCGACGAGCTCGGTGGTGAAGATCGAGTCGTTGACGAGGTAGGCCGGTCCATCGATGCGGAAGTTACCAGTGGCAGCCGTGGAGCAGATTAACGTCTGAGTTCCAGCGGGCGCGACGGCGTCGAGAAAGTTGACCTCGTGCCAGACCGGCAGATACCAACGCCGGGACCCATAGGACACCAGCATGTTGTCGAGAAACGATCGCTCGTCATCGTAGCCAGCCACCGCGAACTCGAACATGCGCCGCGGGAAATAGCGCATGGAACGACGCTGCTCTGAGCCCGACGGCGAGGTCATGACATCAGTGAGCCACTGCAGGCTTTCAGTGACCTGTGACGTCCAGTTCGGCTCGAACGGCCATGCGGGGTGAGTTTCAATCGCCATTTGCTATCCGAGCAGTTTCTTGACCGTCGAAGCGTTGCGCTTCAGTGTGGTGATGATGACCTTCTCGCCATGGCTGGTGGCCATTGCGTTGGCGAGTTCGCGTTCGTTGAGAACCAGGACCTGCTTGATCGACTGCGCGCCGTCCTGCTTTCCGGTCGAGCTTTCGGCCGTCTTGTTGAAGCGATGACGGGGATCTGTTTCGGTGAGAACCTCTTCGTTCCTCCTAAGGATAGCGGGCACTTCGTCAGGCTGAAAACCGACAACCCCACCTGTGTGATAGCGGACCATGTTCTGAAAAAGAGCGGGCGAGAACGACCGGGACATATTTCCGGAGCCGATGGCTGACGATCCGACGAGACCGCCAGTGTGGCCGGTTGCTACGCCTCCGATAGCCTTTGCAGCACTGCCGATCGGCCCGCCGACGCCTGAAAGCAGATTCAGCAGCATCTGCTTTAGGATCATGGTAGCAATTTCACGGAGGAAGTCGGCAGCGAACTGCAAGAAGGCGCGACCCAAGGCCTCAAAGGCATTCTCACCATTAGCAACCGACTGCGCGAACGAATCGAACGCATTGACGATCCCGTCGGCAAACGATCCGACGAGGCTTTGCACGTTAGACGCTGACAGACCGAAAGAAGTGAACTTGGTATTCAGCTTTTCGGTATTAAGGCTCACCTTCTGAAGCTGAGCAACCATCTTCTCGTCGCCAAGCGCGCGAGCGAGTTCGAGTGCCTTGGGGATCGCCTCAGCCAACTGCTGGTTCACGCCGGCCAACTGTTGCTGTAGTTCCGCCGTGCGACCGCCGTCACCAGCGTTCTGAGCCATGTTGATCTCTTGGATCAGAACCTTGCGCTGCTGATCGAGACCGATGATGTCGCTGAGTTGCTGGCGAGCCTCAGCCGCGTTGGCCTTCAACTGCTCATCGGCATGCGCTGAATCGTATTTCGCACCAGCGGCTTCGCGGATCGCATCGCGTTGAGCCTGGGTGAGCGTCGTGTTCTGACGAGTGGCCTCAGCCTCGGCCTGTTGCAGCGCCTTGGCAATCTCGCCTTCACGGTTCGATTCCTTGCGCGCGTTGGCCTCTTCCTTCCAGCCCTTTACGCGCTGAGCGATGTTCTCGTCGAAATTCTCCTGCTTAGTCTCGCCTCCGGACATGATCTCCGAGCCGCCACCGACCTTGGAGTATGCCCAGTTCTGCAGGTCACGAACGGTAGTGTCGGACTTGATGACCGTCGGATTGGCTGCGACCGATGCACCCTGCACAATGTTCTTCGCGAGTTCATCAGGGTTCGCGAGCGCGACTTTGATCGCATCGCCTGATCCGAGGAAGTGAGCCAGATAGGTGTTCGCATCCGTCGGCGCCACGCCAGCGTTCGCAAGCGCCATCTGGTTCTGCTTGGTCAACTGTTCGAGGATCGGGCGAGCGTACTGCTCGTTGTAACGGTATTCGAGCTTCTGCGCGTCCGTGAGCTGAGAAAGAGCAGGGAAAAGCCGGTTGAAGATCGGCAGCCACGTGCCGGCTGTAAACTGACCGATGCCTTGCGCCGACGAACCTGACTTATTGGTGTCGGTTGCTCGAGTCTGACCACCCTCAACATAGATGATGCGATCGACGAGCTTCCTGCTGCTGTCAGGCAGACCATCGAAGCGCTTCTGATCGAACTCCATCTGGGTCGCATTGCGAGCCTGACCCCACAGGCTGATGATCTCGGAGATCTTCGAGAAATCCCCCGTCTTGAAAGCTGCAACGAGACCTTCCCAAGCGGTCTTGTTGATCTCGGTCAGCTCTTTCAGCTTTTTCAGTTCGTCAGCCAGGGCAGGAATTTTGCCCTTCAATGTGTCGATCGCGTCGGTGTAGGTCTTGATCGCACCTGCCCGATCGAACGAGTCGTTGGCCTCGGTGGTCGCCTTCACCACGCCGAGCAGCGCCTTGTCCGCGTCCGTCGCCGTTCCGTTCATCAGACGGATGTTTGCTTCCGCCTTCGCAATAGCATCGCCGAGATCCTTGAGGCTGACGGACCCCTCGCCGGCATTGTTGACGATGTTCAGGATTTGAAGCGCAATCTCCTTCAACTGCTCGTCGGCAGGATTGAGGGCAATGTCGTTCAGCACGCCTTCGAGATCCTTGATGTCCTTGCTGCCATCGCGAACATCGCTCAGCGCGCGCGTCAGCTTGTTGAGCTGCTGGACCTGAGAAGAGTCGGGCGCGAAATCCTGGAAGGCGTATTTCAGAACACGGCTGAGACCGTCGGCGTCACTGAGCGTCCGAGCAAACTGCTTCCGAAGATCTTCGACACTGGCGATGGCCTGAGCCATGGTGACGCCGCTGATCTTCTTCGCCCAATCACCTGCCTTGTTCTCGGCAGCGTTGTAGGCGTCAACGACGATGTCCATCTGACGCTTGTGTTCAGAAATGGCAGACGTGGCCTGGTCAACACTGGTGATCCAGGCTCCGACCGCAAAAGTGATCGCGGTGATGGCAATTCCGATTGGACCACCGAACGCAGCCAGGAGTGCGCGCCCGGCAGCGGCCGTCGTGATGAGAACAGTCTGCAACGAGCCGACGGCGCCAGCGAGGCCAATGACACCGACACGGGCAAGCGAACTCTGGCTGGTAGACGCAAGCAATGCGCCGCGGAACGAACCGAGCGTGGAAACCGAAGATGCCAATGCCCGACCAAGTGTGCCCTGAGCAGCGGCAGCGGCCTGCGTGCGTGGTCCGATCAACTGCAGTTCGCGGCTGAATGACGAGATCGACTGTGTCGACTGCGCGGCGCGCGCGACGATGTCGGTGAGGAAGGTCGAGATCTTCACCGCGACGAAGGCCTTAGCAGCCAAGGTCATCAGGTCGAAGTATTTGGGAACTTCAGCCAGCAATCGGATGACGTCACCGACCGCCTTGCCGATGTTCGCAAAAGTTTCCTGTCCTTCGCTGCTTTGGGCGAATTCGTTGAAAGACTTGAGGGTGGCTCGAAGCGCGGGAATGAAACCGTTGGCGAGCGATAGCTGCGCATTGAAAATGTTGTTCTCGAAGCGACCAAGGTCAGCAGAGACCGAGTCGAGAGACGATGCCAACTGTGGACCGAAACGACGAGACAGTTCATCAGCGAACTTGAGCAGCGTCGATCGGTCAGCCAGGACCTCGCCCTTCTGCATCAATGCGTCTAGCTCAGTGGTCGATTTGCCAAGCGCGTCCGCGAAGATGTTGAAGGCGCCTGTCAGACGTTCGCCCAACTGGCCACGGAGTTCTTCTGCCGAAACCTTCCCCTTCGAGATCATTTGGGTCAGCGCGAGGAAAACGCCCGATGTCTGTTCGGTCGACAGCTTGTTGACTCGAGCTGCTTCGGCTACCGAGATAAACACCTTGCGGGTTTCGCCGGACGTGAAGTTTGCAGCCTTTGCAGCAACAGTGAACTTGCCGTATTCGTCCGCGAGCGTACCGAAGCTGATACCGAGGCGATCAGAGGTCTGCTTCAAGAACTGGATTTCGGCGCTGACCTTGGTGGTGTCCTGGTTGAAAGCCACGCCGAGACGGCTCTGCGCTGCTTCGAGCTGACGATACGAGTTCACCGCACCGCTGATCTGGCTCATCGCAGCCTGGAAACCGATATAGCTGGCCGTCAAGGCGATGAGCTGACCACGCAGACCTTCGAGCAGCGAGCCCGTGGTCTTGGCGTTGCCCTGCAATCGCGCAAGCGCTGAACTGAATGCATTCGATGACGTCGTCGCGGAGTTCAGTGCAACGCCAGACGTGCGGATGGCCGGCGCAAGTTGCTGCTGTGCGTTGGCAGCGGCCGATCCGCCACGCGCGATGTTGGCCTGAGCCGACACGAACGAGTTTGCGGACTGTTGCTGAGCACTGGCGGTTCGCGTCAGGAACGCTGCCAGATCCCCCTGTTGTCCTTTCAGTGCAGCCAGTTTGGCGCGCTGTGCGTCATAAGCTTCCGACGCCAGGCGAGCCTTTGCCTGTGCGGTACCGAACGCGGTGCCCAATGCCTCGGTGGGAGTAGCAGTCGATTTGATCTGCTGAGCGAGCGACTTCACATCACTCTGCGCTGCCACCCACTCCCGCCGAGCTTCAAGGACAGCACGACGCTGACCGGCAAGAGCCTGAACATCAACGCCGCCCGTCGCCGAAGCAACGCTCGATGTTGCAGTGGCGGCCTTGATGTTCGACAGACCTTCGATCCGAGCCTTGGTAGCGGCAAGGTTCGCTGCCATGCGCTGCGCGGCTGCGCTGACCTGCTCCTGCGATATCGCAACGGTACCGAGAGCAGCGCCGGCCTGAGCGGACACGCCACGGATCGCTTCGAGTTCGGTGCGAGCGCGACCGAGATCGTCACGCTCACTGGCGAGCGCCTGAGAGGCACGAGCCGTCTCGTTGGCGAGCGAGCTCTGCAACGACGATGCGGCAGCGACCTGGGGGCGCATCTCCTTGATGGCCGACGTCGATTTATCGATCTGAGCCTGATACTCGCGAATCTGCGTGTTGACAGCAGCCTGAGCGGCCTTCTGCGCGGGAAGATCGGCAGCGATGAACGCGCCGGCCGACTTTGCTGCCGGACGAACGAAATGATCCGGTGTCGTGCCGAGCGCCTTGTTGTAGCGCTCCTGGTTTCGCTCAGCCTCGCGGACAAGCTTGTTGACCTCGGTGAGTTCCTTCCGGCTGGCAGCGAGCCCGGCCTTGTTGGATGCAAGCGCGGATTCCTCGGCAGCCAACTGCCCCTTGAGACGGGTGGCAGCCTGAGCAGCATTGTCGCTCTCACGCGCCATCTTTGCGAGCTGAGAAGCGTTCGTCTTCAGCGAACCTTCCATGCGTGAGACGGACGCCGTGGCCTTGTCGAGCTCGGCGGCAACTTTGCCAGCGGATTTCAGCTTGTTGAGTTCGCTCTCGAACTTCGATGCGTCATTGGCCAGTTTGCCAAGAGCACCAGACATCTGCCCGGCACCCTTGGCTGTATCCTGCATCTCGCTGGCGTTGGCCTTGAGCGCCTTCGAGATTTTACCCAGTTCGGCCGAAGCTCGATCTTTTGCCCTGATTATAAGGTCGACGTCTTTACCGGCCATTGCCCTTACGTTCCTTCAACAATTGCTCGGTTAGGTTTTTACGTTTCGGTTCAGGGTCACCGGATCCGCTCAACCTCTCGATCAGTTTCATGAACTCCTTCCGCGCTGATTTTCCTCCGTCCTTTCCGAAGGCCGCGACCGCGGTAGAAGCCGCTCCTTGAAGAATGCTGCCCTCAGCAGCGAGAACACCGTTCAGGCGATCAATCACCAGTTCGGCTTCTTCCCAGACCATTGCGATTGGATAATCTCGGCAGTCGGGATGACCGTGGTCGAGAAGCAAGCTGATCTGGCGACGAATACCCCAGAGCCACGTGTCGAGGGTCAGCGGTTCGGCTCGCCCTTTGCCGTGATCAGGCTTGCGAGGAGAGCCATGAACTTTTTTGCACCACCTGCGCTTTCGAGCGTGAGTGCTCCGATATCGCTGATCGCATCAAGTTGGATTCCCATCGGCAACATCGCGTAGTCGTCAAAACTATCGACATCGTCGGCCCCTAAAGCGATGACGTGGGCAGCCAACGCAGGCGCGTGTCCGAGCATTCCTGCAGCTACTTCCGTGGCTCGTTCGGAAACGTCCTCGATCGAAAAAGATTCCGGGTTTTGCTCGATATACTGCTTGAACAGACCCTCCATCGCCGGACGATGAAGCGACAGCAACTGTGTTACGTCATTGAAAGAGAGGCCACGGACCTCGAAGGAGTTACCTTCTTCTTCCGTGACCTTGATGAGCGATTTTTTCAGGGTGAATTTTGCCATGTAACTGTCGCCTTACGCTGTGACCGCCGAGCCTTCGGCGTAGAGCGCCTCGCCGTTGGCCGGCTTGAGGACCTTCACGTTGAAGGGGATCTGCTGCCACTCATCGCCCTTGAGCGCGTAGTCGCCGTTCGGGCTGAGCGAGACAGAAGGCAGGTAGTAGTCGATGTTCTCGCCGACGGGGTTGTAGGCGATGAAGCGCAGTGCGCCATCGACCGGCGACGAACCGGAGATGATGCGTGTGCGAACCGAAGCCGCCACCGAGTAGGTCGCCTTGATGGTCGTGTCGCCATCAGCGACGGCACCGCCATCGAGAAACTCAATGCGACCCTTTTCGGCGTTGAGGATGTAGTCGGTGCCCGACACAAGCGTGGTCGCACCCTTCTTGAGAGCGAAGGTCGTGCCGGCCGTGCCAGGATAGATGATCTTGCGCGCGCCGGTCGGATTGTTGCTCGTCATGCCGAGCTGATAGAACATGCCGATCTCCACGCCGATGCCAGCGGGACCAACGACTTCGTCCGTGACAGTTGCCTGAGCAACCGTCAGAGCGTCAGTGCTGCCGAAGAAGAACAGCGCGACGTTTTCCGGATTGATGTTGTCCGTGATGAGGGAGCCCGATCGGGTGATCTGCAGGATGACCGACTTGTCGAGTTCTTTAATCCCGCGGTCGGAAGAGAAGTGTTCGAGGTCTTCCGATTCGAACGTGAGGTTGAACTCGGGGGTGTTGCCAAGGTAGCGCTCACCCTTCAGCAGACCCGTGGTAGGATCGCGACGAGCGAAATACAGCTCTCCACGTCCCAGGGTGTAGTTATTTTCAGCAGCCATTTCCGTCGTCTCCTAAAGGTTGACTATTCACCAAATAGTTGATCAGCAAGTTAGCCGAAAGGCTTCGTCATGTCTTCACTTATTTGCAACGTGAGCATTAGATAGAAGCAGGACTTTGCTGACTCTGCGTCCGGTGGTCGGACTACGGGTGCGCCTATGCGCAAATCGGATATACTCGGACCCATGCCGAGCAGGTTAGGACCATTGCCCATCCCAGGGCGTCCGTCCGGACGTTTCTTCTGAAGGGCAAGGTGTTGACGCACCTCGGCGACGAGGATGTAGGCATTACGGGTGACGAAGTTCTCAGGCCCGTTTTCCGCCCACCCTTGGATGAGGAAGTCCCAATCGCCAAAACTGTTGGGGTTCTGAGGCGCGGCTTTGCTTTGCTCGATCGCCATGGGCGGCTCGTTGATAGCAACCATCGGAACCGGTTCATCGTCACCGAGGAACAGCCGTCCAATTGCAAGAGCTTCACCCGAGGATAAATCGTTGATATATCCATTGGCCGGGGTGATCGCTTGGATACACGCCGCGATGTTGTCAATGACCTTGACGCGGAAGGGGATTAGGCCTGTCATAATTTGAGGTCCATCAGTCTGAGGAATTCTTTTTCCATGTAGGACTCGATCTCAGGTGTGACGTCTTCTGCCACGCCGCGCTTCGTGCGCACCGAATAGAAGACTTGGTCGACCGATGGGCCGTACAAGAGCCAGAGGTTTTTCCCGAGCGAGACCGGCTTGTAACCGGGTGGCGGTCGTCCATTCTTGGTCCGGATGGCCAAGCCTAGATTGCTCTTGGTGTCGATCGATGCGCTACCAGAGCGAAGTTTGAACAGGAATGCACCCGGCAGCCGACGCACGGAGCCAGGCTTCACCTCTACTCGGACGCCAGCTTTTCTCGCGCCCCCGACCGACACGCTGCCATTAACGAAGCGAGCGAGCGAGGTGGGACGCTGCCGCCCTGTTATCACGCCCTCTAGACTCGAGTTCGTCGCAAAACGCGTGATCTGCAGTCTGCCCTTTTGACCGCTCAAATAGGTTGCGGGAAAATTCACCTGTCGACGAATGCCGCGAGCAGATGCAGCTTGAGCCCGTCGAGTTGCGGAATTGACCGTCATCCGTGCAGCGGTAATGATCTCCTTCGGAATGTCGTCGAGCGAAGACAGCGCCGACAGACCTTCGATGGCAATAGCGAACTGCTCAGCCATCCGTGGTCTCCGGTTCATCCGGCTCGGCGGGTTCAAGGTCATCCCCCGGTACTGGGAGACCTGCAGCCTCGTTGGCCGACATAACAGTGACGAAGAAGGTGATGCTGATATCGTCGGGAGCGTCCGCATTATCGAGGCGATATGCCTCGCCGGGCTCGACCGACACGACAGCGCCGCGCTTTAAGACGATCGACTTGGAAGCCATCTCATCGCGCATGAAAAGCAATTTGGGTTTGGACTCACGACGAACGGCAAGTCCGTTCTCGGAATCCTTGAGACCAAGGGCGTCGTTTTTTGTATGGACGCGCACGGTGATCTCCACTGGCTGTTCACCAGGGGCAGAAATAAAGAGAGCCGGGATCTTTGCACGTTCATGCAGATCCCGGCGCGCTTTGCGCTTTGTGTCGCGCAGATTACCCATCAGGCAGTCTTACCTTTCGGAGCAGCCTTGGGATCGCCGCTGACACTCGTGGTGCCGGTCAGCGAAGGTCCTTCGTCAGTCTCGCCGAGAACCGAGTCGGAGGGAGCCGGCGCGAGGAATGCCGTGCCGTCTTCCTTCGCGGCCGCTTCCTTGGCAGCGGCGATTTCTTCGTTGGTTGCCTGGCGGGCAGAACGCAGAGCGTCGAACTGCTTTGCCTGATCGACGGTAGCGTCGAACACTTTGCCCTTCGACACGATGGTCTCCGGAGCGTCCTTGGTGGCGGGAAGAATGATGTTGGTCAGGGCAAACAATTTTGCCATCGTGATGATCTCCTGTTGCGGATAGAGGCGGCAGTTTGGGGCTTAGAGCCCCAGACCGTCGTCTCCCGACTTATTGTCGCCCGTGCTGGCGTCGCCATCGCCGGCATCGCCCGAGCCGTTTTCATCCTTGTTCTCCGAGGATGTATCGTTGCCGGATGCAGCGGCTTCCGGCTCCTTCGCAGCCTTGCCCTTCGGAGCGGCTTTCGCATTCGCCTTTTCAGCGGCAGCGAGCTTCTTCTTCACCTCGGCAAGTTCAGCAGCGAGATCGTCTTTCTCCTTCTCAGCGGCGGCGAGCTTTTCATTCGCTTCCGCTGTGGCTGCTTCGGCCGTGTCCAGGCGCGCGCTCGATACATCGACGGCACCCTTCTTCGAGCGACCTTTCGCGAGAGCGATCTCGTCGTCAGTCGATTCGCGAACCGAGCCGTTTTCGAGGAGACGTTCGAGCTCATCACCTTCGAAATGAAAAAGCTGACCTGCGTTGACCACGCTTGGCTCGGACTTCCGGCCGCGGTGGATGGTGTGGATTGCGGTATACGCTTTCATCGAAGCGTCCTTTCAACGTTTATTCAACAAAAGGGTGAATACCCTGGCAGCCTTTCAGATTGCCAGGGTACGGGTTACGCCAGAACGCGAGCCTTGAAGGTGCGGTTCGGATAAAGCGGGATCGGCAGCGGTGCCGACTGGTTCATGAGGAACGTGGCACCAGGATCCTTCTCGCGCCACATCTTGGGGAAGATGTCGACGGCAGAGAGGCCAGCAGCAATCGCTTCGTCATCCATGATAGCGCCGTGAGCAACTACACCGCTGGCGCCAGGGGCGGTCAGCAGAATGTCACGCGGATCCATCAGGTCGACGAGCGTCCCGTTGTCGTTCTCGACATAGTCTCGATACATGTAGACATCGAGATTGTTGTCGAGCTTGCCGATCCAAGTGCGCGGCTGGACAAGGCCGGCAGTGCGCAGAACGCCACGCTCCATCTGGACGCTGTCGCCACCGCGATAGCGGGTGTCCAGCATGTCCTTGACCTGGTTGTTGTTGCGGAACTTGGTTGCCACCGAGGCACCGATCGTCAGCTCGGTTGCCGAGCCGCCGAATTCCGACATGACCATGGTGTTCATGTAGCCTTCGATGTCGTCCAGGATCGGAGTCGTCGGGTCATCCCAATAATCGTCGGTCTTGACGACGGTATGGGCGGTCGATCGACCAAAGTCGAGCAAGACGGACGGCGCCGCTGCACCCTGATCGCGCTCGTAATCGATCTGCACCTTCGCATCGAGTACGGCACGAGCAGCCATCCAGATCTTGCGCATGCGAATTGCACGAAGCTGGAAGTTCACGACTTCGACGATTCGGCGGTTGTAACGCTGAGCGAGCGTCGGACGCTGACCGCCGTTCTGAAGCACCTCGCTCGGAAGGACGTTGGTTGCGTCTTCGGCGCGAACAGCATCCTTCGGCTTGATGTAAGGCGGGCGGATGTCGGAGATCTTTTCAGCGCGACGCTTGAAGATCGGCTTGCCCTGCTCGGTGGGCAGAACGAACGGCGCCAGGACGCGGAATTCCTGAGGCAGTTTCGAAAAACGAATGATGCCGTCGTCAGAGTAGTAGGTTCCCTGAAAGAAGGTATCGAGGAAATACGAAGGCTCGGCGTCGAGACGATCGTCACGGAGAAGCTGGTAAAGCTCGCCGGAATTCCAGAGTTCAAGTGCCATTGCAATTTGCCTTTCTTAAAGCGATGGGCCTGCGAGCTCTTCAGGCTGCGCGATTACGGGAGAAGAACCGTGCCGGTTTTCGGACGACGCATGATGATCTGCGACGGCGAAGGGGCACCACGGAAGGCTTCAAGCTTCTTCTCGTCGGTGTTGTAGGTCGCGTCCCAGTTCAGCAGATCGGGGTTATAGACGCCCGTCCGACGGATCGGATAAGCCTTCAGAGTGGCCGAAGCGTCGGTAACGATGTCAATCAGGCAGAAGCCGATCGCAGCCGTGGTACCGAGAACCGCCTTGATGATGTTACCCGAGCCATCGAGACCGACTGGCGTGCGAGCCGGAATGTTCTGGCTGGCTGCAACGGTCATGTCTTCACCGCTCTGGGGCGGGAAGTCGCCGGTAACCAGGCCTTCCGGAACGAGAGCGATAACATCCGAGGACTGGCTCGGAACGCCGACCTTATCGGCGTAGTTCGGAGGAGTGATAGTTGCCATCTGGTGGAACCTTCAATTGTTTGTTGAATAGAGGGTTGAAAGCCGCGATTACGCGGCCTTCGCCTTGGGCTTATATCCGGCGTCGAGCATTGCCTGCTCTGCCTTCGACAACGTGGACTTGTCACCGCCAGCGGGCGCACCTGCGTTAGGCTGTTCGGTATTGTCCATGGTCGACTGGAAGTCTGCCGCGGCACCATCCTTGCCCTTGGGGGCGTTAGGATCAACGACCGGTGCAGCCGCCTTTTCCTCAGGCATGTCGCCGAGCATGCCGATGACGGTTTCGGCATCGAGCGAAGCGAACTTCTCGCCGGTCGCAAGCTTAAGAGCCATGATCGGGCGCTTCTTGCCTTCGTCGGACGCCACGATCGCAGCAATGCGCTGGCGTTCGGCGGTCGCGCCGGTCTTGGTGCCCTGTGCAACACCTTCGGCCGTTGCATTCTCGACGGCCAGTGCAGCCGCCTTTTTCTCTTCTTCAGTCATTGTCTCATCCTCATCGTTGAGAGAAAGGTCAGCCGCAAAAGCGGCAATTGCGTCGTCGAGCGCACCGATATCGTCGGCGAGCCCGTTCGACGTGGCTTCTTCGGCGGTGAAGGTCAGGGCTTCGGTGTCCCGAACTGCCTTGGCATCCATCCCCCTATTCCGCGCCACGGTGGACACGAAAATTTCTCCGAGGCTGTCAATGCGAGCCTGGATCCGTTCTTTGACTTCAGGCGGCAAAGCTTCGTAGGCGTTCCCATCGACCTTGTGCTTGCCGAAATGGATAAAGGTGACCTTCACCCCTTCGTTCGCCATAGCCTCGCTAACATCGATGTGCATGGTGACAACACCGATCGATCCGACACCGCCAGTGCGCGAAACCGTGACATAGCCAGGGTCGGTCGCGGAGATTATCGAGTAGCATGCCGAATAGGCACTCTCAGCAGCATAGCCACGCATCGGCTTTTGGCCGCGCGCGTTGTAGATCTTGTCCACGAGCTCGAAGTTGCCAGCGACATGACCACCGGGGGAATCGCAAATGAAAGCAATCCCCTTCACCTCCGGATCGGCGAGACCACGCTCAAGAGCCTTGGTGATATAAAC
The DNA here is from genome assembly GCA_900472625.1 of Hyphomicrobiales bacterium. Taxonomy (GTDB): domain Bacteria; phylum Pseudomonadota; class Alphaproteobacteria; order Rhizobiales; family Rhizobiaceae; genus Rhizobium. The sequence goes on from UCIT01000007.1 coordinate 297,159, forward strand.
GTATCCAGTGGCGTAATTGCCAAAGGCATATCCCAGGCCATGGATCAGAACACCTTTCACCGGAATGAGCAGGATTCCGTTCTTCACCATGTAAGGACGATACGCAGCCATCCAACTGTCGGACGCCGGCCAGAAATCATCGGCCATTACAACGTTATCGTTCGAGGCCTCGATCCGGCTGAGTGTGTTCTGAGCCTCATGGATAAACGCCTCGAACTGCTTGTGCATGCCGGGATGCACGAGAGCCGGCTGATCATGGAAGGTTGCGAGGAGTGCGTTAATCTTCATATCAAGCTGCCTTCTTGACCGCTTCATTGTTCTGCTGTGGCTGCATGATGTTGTAAAATTCCTTCCACTCCATCTCGCGCTTCATCTGACGCATGCGACGGCGCCAATCGCCACCAAGGCGAGCGTTCTCGGTTTCCAGATCGGAAAGACCGTTGTTGATGCGCAGAATAGCGGCCTCGGTTTCTTTCTTTTCGTCCACCTGACCACGGGAAGCACCGACCCAATCGCATGCCGTGTACGCATCCTTGTTCTGCTTTTCGTAGAACGACGGCATATTGCGTCGGACAGCGGTGATCTCGCCCTTGTTGATCGCCTCTTCCAGCCACAGCGAATAGACAGTGCTCGCGAACCGGTCGGCGACCATGCGTTTGATCGACAGCATTGCCTTGTAGGTTTCGTTCATGGCGGCTCGCGCTGACGAGTAGTTCGTCTGCGAATAGTCGCGAGACAACTGCTCGTATGACACGCCGAGGGCGGCAGCGATGTGCCGAAGAAGAGACTGTTCAAAGTCATTGCCGAGCGCGCCACCGCCCGTACCGGGAGCCTGCATCTTGAACTTCGTGCCAGGCGGCAAGTGTGGTATTTTCAGCCCGTTGACATGCAGGTTCTTCGCACCCGACATGAATGTGTCGAGCGTCTGATAATGCCCGCCCATGTAAGCGGAAAGAGCCGACTGAATCGACTCAGGGGTCATGCCCTCACCGCCGAGCTGAGCGAAGATTGCCTCAGTCGGCAATTCCGATTCCACCGTCGCTGCATAGCTGGCGTACATGACCGCTTGCTGCAGGACCATTTGGCGGAAATTCTTGGTCATCTTCATTTCCGACAGCGCCGCAACCATGGCTGAGATGCCACGGCTCTGATCGGGGCGAAGCTGCTCGAAAATGTGGATCATCTGCATCCGACCCCATGGCTTGCGGATGTCGATCGCTTTCCACTTGTAGGAGTCGGGGCTCATCCAATCGCTCGGGTGCGCCATCCGGATGTGATATCGCAACGGCGCGCCGAACTGGTTGCGCTCCACGCCACCTCGGATCAACGGGTTGCCGATCATTGAAGGCGGGGTCGACAGCCGATCGGTGTCAATCATCTGGATGGCTGTCGAGAACATGCGCGGTTGGTCTCGCAACCACTCAACGGACGCCAACGATTCCCCATAGACCGTGTGATTGTCGACGTTCATGCGCACGAGGCCGGTCAACGTGTTTTGACGAGCTGCGTCAGGCCAGTTGTCGATAGACTCAGCCCAAAGACCGAATTTCTCCTCAACCTCTTCCTGCCACTCGTCTTCCCATTTGTCGTCTTCCTTACCGAAGAGCACGGTGGTGACCGGCTTGGCGTTGAGCATGTAATAAGAGCCGACGATGTTGTCCTTGCGCAGGGTCGCGCCGCCCTGGACGTAGGCGTCGTTTCGGACGGTGTCTCGGGTGCGAGCGTCAGCCAGATCCTTGATCGGGAGCATGTCGGCGTCGGCGGAACGAACGGCGGGTGCATAGCTCGCCAGTTCCTTGCTGAACCGAGATGCGCCGTCGTAGGCCTCGCCAGCGATCGAAAAGGTTTCACCCGCGCCGGCTCCGTTCACCCTGAGACGTGCCGGCGCGGGCTTGCTGCTCTGATGAGTTTCCTCACCAAGCATTTCAAGGATCTCATTGTCATAGATTTGCGTCATCAGAACCAAACCCTCATCGGGCCGGTGCCGGTCACAATGCCAAGCTGGCGCTTGAGATCCAGGATGTAAGCGGCCAATCCAAGACGCGAGGCCTGGCCGTACTTCACCGTCTCACCGTTCTGATCGCGAAATTCGACCACGGCCTGTCCGGTGAGCAAAGCATGATATGCCGCTTCTGCTTCGTTCAGTTGTATGAGCGTGACGGCCATTGATCTCGATCTGTCGACTAAGGGTGCAAATGAATGCCTCTATATATGCCACAAATAATTGATTGAGCAACTACTTGTTGAATAACTAGGCCATCTCAGCCGCGATCTTCGAAAGGTCGAACACCTGCCGCTTCGTCTGAATGATCGGGTTCTTGGCATTCGGCGACGACACCAGGATGTTCGCATCCCACTCTTCGGCCCACGCGGGCGGCTTCTGCCAGTCGATATGCTCGAACTTGATATCAGGGTGGAGGCAGAGGCCGATCGCGTAGTAGCTAAGGTCGAAGGCTTCGTTTCGACGCTGAGTCTTGTTCTCCCAACCCTTCACGGTCCGATCTTCGGCGCACATCTGCTGATAAAAGAAGTTGGGCGCCCATGTCGGAAAACGCATACGAGCACCGCCCGGCTCCTCGCGGTTAAGGATGGCGCTGAGCTGATCCTTGAGCTTGTTCGAATGCAGGAACTGTACGGGCACGTCGCCGCGGGCGATTGCATTCGGACCACGCTGGTTCGAGTCCGGCGTTTCAGTCTTACGTCGCGGTGCGGCCTTGGTCGACTCACCTTTGACCAAATGGAAGCGACGATGATGACCGCGGCCTTCTGTGTCATCGCGGAGCTTGCGCCAGAAATTATAGGCATTTGCTGTCACGCCCTCCTTACCGCCCGAGTCGCAGCCCGAGATTTTGATCGCCATCCTTCGACCGCTGCCATCGGCAAGAGGGTAGGTGCGCTCGATCACCTCTGGGATCAGCAAATCCCAGTCTTCGAGATATCCGGCCGGATCGATCTGATGATGCTCCTGGCGTCGATCGTTCTTGTCGACACGGTCGGACTTCCTGATCTTGAACATGTCGACCAGGGTCATTTCGTTGTCAGGACCAATGCCCGTTACCTGAACGACAAACGATCGAGCCTGCACGTCAACGGTCGCGACGAGGAAGCGAACCCACTCCGGAACTGTCGGATCCTTGGTTTCGAAGGTTTCGCCCGAACCCCAGTTTTCCGCCCTCGACTTCAAGGTTTCCGGTAGCCGAGCGATTTCCTCGCGTGGCATCTTGAAGGGTTCGCCTTGGCTGAGTTCGAAATTCGTCTTCAGATCGCCGACGTTCCCACTGTTCTCATATTCAGCCATGGCGTTGAGGAACTCGGTCACCATGCCGGGCCAGCTTTGTGCAAAGGCCGCTGGTCCTTTCAGCCAGAAGCTAGCGATCTCGTTTTTCTCACCCTCACCGTGAACGACGCCGAAGCGGTCCCACGTCTGTCCGTCCTTGAGCCACTTGCCGCCGAGGTTGAGCTGATAGCGCATGTCCTCCGTGATCTTGAAACCACAGCACGGGCAAGGCATCGTGACCGTCTGCCCGATCTGAGCGTTGGTCCCGGCACTCATATCGAAGCTGAACAGATCGAAGCTCGGCTCAAAAGACTCCTGGCATTCAGGGCAGCGCCAATACCATCGACGACGATCGCCCGTGTTGTAGATCTTCAGAATGCCTTCGCTCACTGGCGGTGCCTGGTGCGGAGACGACTGAATGAAATTCAGATCCGTCACGGGGAAAGCCGGTGTGCTCTCCACGAAGGTCATGGCGTTTCGCTTGAAGGTCGTTGATCGCTTCTTGATCATCGGGAACGCCGGACCCATGCCGTTGACGTTCTGCTCCATATGATCGTAGTCGTTCGCCGCGCCTCGGGGGAAGGTCTTACCCGAGAGTTCGGTGATCGCCGGCCAGCTAAGGTTCAAACGCATGCCTGACAGGAATCGCTTTCTCGTCAGCGTGTTGCTGTGCTTGCCAGGAAGCAGGTTCTTTTGAAAGACCGACTGCTTCTGGCCCGGTGGCCGGGCGTTGAACGCCTTTTCGAGATCATCGTTCGACCATTGCTCAGCCCAGAAGCGCGTCTGCAAATAGATGCGCATATCGGCCGGATCGCAATCGACCGTATGGCCAAGCCAGTTGAAGAAGATGTCAGACTTTCCGGAGCGGGCAGGACCACAAAGCGCAACGACAGTGTGGCTGGTGCTCGTGAGCATCTCCATCGGCTCTACAAGATAGGGAGTGGTCTCATTAAGCCAGGGCCCGACGTAGGCGCCTGGGGTGTTGAGGTATCGATTCTTCGCAGCCCATTCAGCTACGGTCATTCGGGCAGACGGCCGGATCATCGAAGCCGCTGCAAGCACCATGCGCTCGATCGAGCGCCACCGGCCCTCAGTCGACTTCTTCAGTGTCATCATCTGCCTCTGCGATTTGGGCTGCCGTCGTGCTACCGCTTTCCAGATCCTCCACCATCTTGAAGATCTGACCCATGAGATCATTGACGAGATCGCTCAGTGCCTCGCGCTGAGGGTCAGACATCAATTCGACAGCGTCGATCGCGTCTGCCCAAAGCTGGCTCTTGTTCTTGATCAACTTGAACACCTCGCCGAAGACGGCGATCACATCTTCGGATGCCCAGAGCTCCCCCGCCTGTCGCCGCCAGCGCTGCTCGGCAAGCTTGGCAGCCCAGAACTCACGTTTCAGCCGCTCCGGAAGATCCTTCGGATCGAGGTTCTTGATATAGGTCGCGATATCCAGAGTGGGCTTCACGAGATACGCGGCAGCCACGCGGAGATCGTAGACCTTCATGCCGCGCTTCATCGTCCGCATTGCCGGGCAGCCGGTCAGCTTGGCTTCGACCTGTCGACGGGGCATCGTGAAAGCTTGGCAGAGCCAGGCCACCGTCACACCGCGCTCGACCTCGTGAACATCGCCAGGCTTCAGGGAGAAGTCGCGACCGTGGGGCGCGGGCTCGATCTCAGTTACTGGCTCACTGTCGCCGAGCAGATCATCAAATTGCGAATCCATTTGCCAGTCTTCAACTCCACGGCATCGTGCCAATCAACATTCGCGATCTTATTCACCTTTTTGTTGACTTGCAAGGATCGGACACTGATGATGCCGTGCGGTACCGGACGACCGGTTATTCAATCACCAACCAAGGATACGAAAATGGCGACCAAGAAGACATTCAACTTCAAGCTTGGTGACGGCGTAAAGCTGTCGCTTTCAGGCGAAACCGGCTCTGTCATCGGCCGCGCGCACTACACCAATGTCGATCCCCAGTATTATGTCCGGTACGTCGGAGCCGACGGTCGCCAGATCGAAACGTGGCAGTCCGAGGACGCTCTGGTTAAAGTTTAATTCAACTTTCTGTTGACTGGTCATTAAAAAGATGATCAGTTTGGATCGTTAAAGCGTTCCTCCCACGCTTGACCTGGACGGCACCGGGACCCCTGCCACTCGGTGCCGTCCTACCACCCAATTCACTTTCGAGGATGAAGCAATGACCAACGACGACCGATTGATCCGCCTGCCAGAGGTAATCCGCCTCATCGGTGTTTCACGTCCGACGGTCTACCGCCTGATCCAGAACGGTGAATTCCCCAAGCCTATCAAACAGGGTCGCACGTCGGCTTGGCCAAGTCGCGAAGTAAGCAGCTACCTAGATCGCATCGCCAGCGCCCGTTGAAGTCGTCTTTTCGGCCAAGGCGTCGAGATAATCCGCATACCACTGCATCATCGGCACTCGCTCATCCCAATAGTCCGTCCTGTTGTAAGTTCGACGGGTTCGGTTTGGATCAAGGTGAGCCAACTGAGCCTCGATCGCATCCTCTCGAAATTTCCCTGATACATTCAGCAGCGTGCTCGCAGTCGTCCGGAAACCATGGGCGCAATGCTGCTCTTGCGTATTGTATCCCATACGACGCAAAGCCGAGTTCATTGAGTTCTCAGACAAGATATCCTTGCCCTTCATCATCGATTTGAAGACGAACTTCTGATCCCCATTGAGCGGCCTCATGCTTTCGATCACATCCATGGCCTGGTCGGAGAGAGGCACGTCCTGTGGACGTCGCAGCTTTGACTTCGAGGCTGGTATCGACCATATCCGCCCTTTGAGATCCAACTCATCCCATTCGAGCGTCCGAGTCTCACCAGGACGAGCAAAGCAGTACGCCTGAAGCCTCAGAGCGGCGCCGAGCTGTGGCCAGCCATCGTAGCCTTGGACAGCTCGCATCAGACCGCCGACATCGGCCGGCTCGGTCAGTCCAGGATAGCTCTCCGTGACGTGCTGCTTGAGAGCCCCCTTCATCGATGGGGTGGGATCGATCTCGATCTGACCCTTCGCGATTGCCAGTTGGAAGACACGGCTGATAGTCGCTCGAGTCTGAATGGCTGAATAGACGACTCCCCGCGCCTCGATATGCTTGATGACGTTCGCGATCTCGATCGGCTTGATATCCGCGATCGGTCGTCTCGCCAGTGGCTTGGAAAGCTCTTTGAGCATCCAGGTATTCTTCTCAATCGTTGGGGCAGCCCGGCCGCGCTTCACCATATTTTCGAGATAGGCGTCGACAGCCTTGTCGAAAGTGTTCTCTTGCGAGATCGTCGCGACAAGCTTCGCCTGCTTCTTCTCGGCGCCTGGATCTAGGTCTTTCGCCAGTAGAGCTTTCGCTGCCTCTCTAGCCGCGCGAGCTGCACTCAGTGAGACAGCGGGATACTGCCCGACAGCAAGGGTTTTACGAGTCCCAAAAAACCTGTAATCTAGTCGCCAAAGCTTGGTCCCGTTGGGCTTTACGAGGAGATAAAGGCCTCCCCCATCAGCCTTTTTATATTGTGTGGCCAAGGGCTTGAGGTTCTTCAAAGCGGTATCAGTCAATGCCATTGTCGGTATCCAATTTTCCCGTCTTCGCCGATACCGACACGGATACCGACAAAACGTTGAGCTGTAACGTACCGTATGAGACGTCACGAGCCGGATCAATATCGCAGAACGCCTGATTTACAGGGATTTCCGGTTTTTGTGAGACGTCAGGATACTTGCGGAGCGGGGAAGATGGAGCGGGTGAAGGGAATCGAACCCTCGTATTCAGCTTGGGAAGCTCGGCTTAATCACCAGTTTTCAGGCACTTGAATGTAAAACAACGGATTTTCCGTCAGAAATTGTCGAATAGTTTCAGTGGGGGTGTAAAACTCCGACGCGGCTGAGCCATGGCGTTTTGATACCATCCTACTGATCCAACGGCAATGAACTCAAACTGTTTGTTGGAGACATTCCATGCAGCAATTTGCACACTCATTCGCAACGTCTTCCCTCCCGACAATGACCACCAAGACCTTCGCGGCGACGGCCGCCAGCTACCTAGAACATGGTGGCGAGGCACGCTACCTCGCTCCCATCATTGAGCACTTCGGCAGCACGCCGGTTGGTGCCATTTGCGCCTTCGATGTGAAGCAGATGGCACTTCGGCTTTACCCCGACCAGAGTAATGCAACGCGAAATCGACAGGCACTCACCCCAGCTCGCGCCGTTATCTTGCACGGCCACGAGCGCGGTTGGTGCAGTCTGATTCGCATCAAGAAGCTGAAGGAGAGTAAACCGCGTCCGAAAGCGCCAGCGTCGCCAATATGGATGCATGCATTCATCCGTCGATGCGACCGCGATGGACTGCCGCACTTAGCGGCGCTGGTGCTCTTCATGGCACAAACCGCCGCTAGAGTGAGCGAAGCGTTGAGCCTTCAGTGGAGAGACGTTGATCTCCCAGCACGACGGGCGATGATCCTTAAGACGAAAACAGGCACTAACTCCACAAGGCATCTGACCGACGAGCAAGTGTCTCGGCTCCGAGCGATGCGAGGCAGCGAACCCGACGACGCCCCAGTGTTTCGATATCGCAATCGTCACGCGGTCAATGAGCGCATCAAAGCAGTCTGCAGGCGGGCCGATATCAGCTACAAGTCATCCCACCTTTGTGGGCGCCACACCTTCGCGACAACCGCCATCGATCTTGGGATGGATGTGAGAACAGCGATGGAGGCGGGTGATTGGAAGACTTCAAGCATCTTCCTTGGGATATACGTGCACCCCCGTCAAAACTCTGGCCGCATCGTGGCCGACAGGTTCAACGCCCATCAGTTCGACGTCAGCGTGTGATTTCTGTGGACCGGAACGCACCAAGAACAGAATCGATTGCGTCACTGACGTTGCAACTTGGCGATTCTTATAGGACGATAAGTTGAGGCGACGGAAGATTCGACCCCTGCCGCCGCCTCGATACGTCAACCTAGCTGTGTAGGCACGACCACTCTAGACCGATACGGTGAGTCGTCAAGCTTCACAGCCAAAAGTGAAAGCTTTAAAATGGCAACCTACTTCCTTTCATTCAGGATCGCCGACAAGACCGTGGGCGGCAAAACCTATAACGAGCGTCGTGAGGCGATGATCGACGCGGTCTACACCAAAGGCAACGGCTTCTGGGATGGGACCACTTCGTTCATCATCGTTAACTCGTCGTTGAACACCTCTTCAATTGCCGCAAAGGCAGCAGCTCCGCTTAGCAAAGCTGACGACATGCTTATCGTCTTCGATCCCGAGGACATGTCGATGGTCCACTTCGGGAAGGTCGATCATCCCGCCATCCTGAAGTCATTTTTCAAACATCCAAGAGAACTTTGATTAGCTGAAAAATCCTCTGGCGCAATCTATTGCAATTGCGCCAGAGGAGACATGTGGTCGGACTTCATGCCGGAGTACGATAACGCACTGTCACCAAGTGCTTAGCAGAGCGTGAGGCGAACTCTGCGACGGCCTGATCGCTATGTTTTCCCAATTGCATGCCCCACGGCTAACCTTGGCTTTACCGAAGAGCCTAGGTTTCATATCCTGCGCTCATGCAAGACAATTCGACATGGGCAGGAATGATCGCCCTCAACCTCAGCTACCACGTCTACTGCAGCCACTGCGACCGTCATGCCGAGATAGACTTGGAGACAATGCCACCGGAAGGGAAGGCGATTGGACGGACGTTTCGATGCAGTCTGTGCAATAGGCCTGGTTCGACGGTCGTAGGTCACAAGAGCGCAAATCACTCCTATCCGGGTTCAAGGAAGCCATCGCCTTAGCCGCCCCAATTCCTGCCCATCAAACATATTGCAATCATCGCGAGCGGTGATACTCATTGCTGGAACATATGGGGGAACTGGTGAGAAATGTTGCAGCTTTGGCACTGTGTGCCTTCGCCCTCTCCGGGTGTGAGACTAACTATTCCTATTCGCCTATCATCACCAGCCCACCTAACCTAGAGATGACTCAGGCCCGCTGTCAGATGATGTCCACTAGCACTCAACAGGGTATGTTCGCCTTCGGAACTCCACAATACGTTGCAGGCGCCCAACTTGGTAATGCTATCAGCAACGATATCCGGGCGGATCAATTCGTAAAGCAGTGCATGACCATGAATGGGTGGCGGCGGGTGCCGAATACAGGTCATTCGGTGAGCAAGCCAACAAGCAGGGCCGCCAACTGCCCAAGAAGCTATCCAAAGCCGGTTTCCGAAATGACCCAGCTTGAGAAAGCTAAGTATCGGGTGAATACGCCAGGATGCTAGGGGAAGAAATCAGTCGTCGTGGTCCAGAACGGATGGCAACGGTGTATGAGCTGCGCAAAGCTTCCCTTGCGCAGCTCATCAGGTCGAACCCCAATAATCCAAGGTCCTGCCTTTTGATAACCGACCGGACGGTTTGGGCTTGAGGTATCCCCTTTTTCGCGCATCAGTACGACAGATACTCGCTCAAATCCCTCGCTGCGGCTTCCCGCAAACCAGCTGACACCAACATACTCGCAGTCGCGTATCTTTCGAAACGCGGCGCGGATCTCCGTCTGCCCGTCAGGAAGCTCTTTTATCGAAAGGATTTCCAGCTTTGAAACGACTGGAAAGTATTCCGTCTCGATCGCCGGCCCGATCGCATAGACCGTGAAGACGCCAGAAAAGAACACGATCGTCGCGCACATCGATTTCACGGCGAGGACGCCAAGGGCGGCAAATCTATTTGCCAATGATAAGCCCTCCTCGAAACACGAAGTTGGCAACAAGGGCAACGAAGGAGCCGCCGAATGCGGCGAGAACCCACCATCCGAGTTTGTAGACAGCCTGGATGCTCTTCTCGATGCGTCCGAGGCGCTCTTCGAGATACTCATCTTTCAGCTCTTCCTTCGCCTCCTGCACTGCCTTGTCCTTCTGAAACTCGGACATGACCAGCGTCAACTCAGTCAGCGATTTGGCATGCGCCTGCACATCCCGCTCGATAAGATCCTGTCTGTCTAAGGTCATTGCGTCATCCTGAATGCAGGTGCCATGCGGGGTCGTCATGCCGGTCGAGCGCCCGGCGGCGAAATCAGTGTGGGCCTCCCTTGGAGTACAGATCGACGAGGCGCCGATTATAATCCTCACCCCACGCAGCGCAGTCGTCTGCTTTCCGATCGCGATCGTCGGCCGAGACCTGCCAGCGCCAATCGTGGATCACCCACGGTTCATCGGCGATCGGCACGCGATCGACCTTTGCCGTGCACGCGCCCGGCAGAGCCAGCTTTGGCGGCTGCGCCTTCGTCTGCGCGGCTAGGACCACAGCAGCGCTCAGCTTCGCTTGAGCCTTTGTGTCGTCTGGCGTGGTCTGGCAACCAGTCAGCGCCAAACCCAGAAGAGAGGCCATTAGTGCTTTGCTTGCCATTCCCGATCCCTTTCATTTGGCCGCGACAGCCCTGTATCGGCTGCGGCTTCCGCCAGCAGCTTGGCAATCGTGGCCTGATCGGCTGATTTCTGCCGCTCGGCAGCAAAGGCACGCTCATCGGCTTGCGCGGCGGCCTCATCAGCCATGCGCCGCAAAGCCCGCTCGCGATCGAGCATTGCCTGCAGTGCCGCCACATCAGCTGCTGACGTCAGATCCTTGATCCTCCCATCACAGACGAGCCTTGAGGAGGAGAGAGCGGCCTCCGTTGCGTCTTGGACACGACCGTTGATCACCTGGCCAACCAGCGGAAGCCGAAGGCCCTCGTAAAGGAAGAGGAACAGAGCCGAGGCCAGAACGATGCCCGCGATCACGGCGAGTGGGATTTTGATGATGTCGGAGAGCCTTGCGAACATCAGAGCCCCGATACGCAGATTTCAGCTTCGCCGATGCGCTGCGCGTCGCCCATCTCGCGACGACGGACAAGGCCCGTCACGACCTGGCCGCCAGCACGGTTCCACGCGGTCTGCGCTTCGCAAGCCTCCCGGTAACGGCCAGCCGAAGCCAGGCGCGCCGCCGTCGAGTTAACCATGCCAGTAACCCCGAAATTATATGCGCCAGAAGTCTGAGACGCCTGCACACTCACGGGAAATGAGGTGAAGCCGGGGATCTTCTTGGTGAGCGGCACGTAGTAATCGGAGTAAACCCGCTTCTGCAGGATCTCGTCGCACTGCACTTTTGTGAACGACATTCCCGGCGACACCGGTTTTCCGTTGATGCGGGTCTCGCCGTAGCAGATGTCATAGATCTTCGCGAACGGGTCCCAGTGCGATTTCAGTGCAAGCCCTTCCCACGGCTTGATCAGGCTATCAGTCGCCAGGATGACGGCGGCAGGCGGTGCGCTCTCGGTAAAGAAAGTGCCGCCGCCTGCGAGAATTGCCGCGAGCGTGGCGCCGGCGATCGCAGCCTTGCCCCGCTTCGATGAGTTGATCCTATTGATCGGCATCGGCTATGCCTTTCTGCGCTACGAGGCGCGCTACGAACGCCGCCCCGACCGTGAGGCCAGAGAGTGCAGCGAACAGACGTGGGGGGATCGGTACGAAGCTGTCGAGGTATGGAAGGGCGAACTCAAGGCCTGAGAGAGCGCCGGCCAGCAGCATCAACCGCACCGACCAGGCACGCTTGAGCACTGCGCGCCAATTGGTGACGAGCATGATGGACTCCGAATTGTCGTTTGGATGCTAGAAAGGCTTCGATTTCATCTGATGTCGGCCAGCGATCGGCGCGTACTTCCACCCGAGCCATCCCGTTTTGTGGCGGTATCCGAAGATCCGGAAGCCTGATTTCAAGCAGATCACCGTCCAGTACGATACCGGCGGATATGCCTCGCCGGTTTCGAAGATCATCGTCGAGCCCTCAGCGGAGAACCCGAGAGGACCAGCGACGAAACCATAAGCCGGGTTGCGACAAATCCAAGAGACCCGCTGCCACCAGAGTTTAAAGCCGGTCGCATCAGGGGCGTATCCATCCTTGCCCTGCTCGATCCCGCCGTCGAGGCTGGCGTCATGGGTGTAAAACCAACGGAGCCAAAACACCTGGTTGCTGCCCGTCGCCATGGATACGCCAGCAATGATGGGCGAGAGGGCATAAGCCAGAAGCGTCACCAGCCACGCGATAGGCACGAGGATGGGATAGACCGCGACCGATACGGGCGCGAGCCGGAAGACTTTCCAGAACATGTCAATAATCCTAGAAGGGGGGGGGGTTAGGCCGCCTCGTCACCAATGGTGGCGGCCAGTTCGGACGGCATGGGCGGACCCATGATCGCATCAGCTCGATCGGCATCGAGCGCAGCAGCAATGATCGCCTTGAACTTATTGAAAGCGTCCGCGCCCTGAGTGAAGGAGGTCGCTTTGTTGATCATGTTGCGCGTCTTCACTGGTGAGGCGTCGATCGCACCCTGTACCGTGTCAGCTTCTTCATCGCTGACCATCCGAGACCACGGAAGGTCCGCGCCTATCGTATATGGAGGAAGCACAGGCGGAACAACGGGAGGCGCTTTCCAGCCGTTACCGTCCCGAATAAATCCGGCAAACACGTCATCGGGAACGATCTCCCACGGAGGCAGGACATCCCCCCAATGCCATCCGATCTCGACCTGCTCCCCGTCCACTTCTTCGAAGTCTATGATCCGCTCTCGGTCTGGGTCATATGAGATGTTGTCAATTATGCCGTTTACGACGATCGCGTACTTAGACGATGACATGCTGCAGCCTTTCAAGATTAGCAATCAGGTAATATTCGGACATCCCTGCCTGGTTCTTTGCTCCGCCCACCGTTGTGGCGCTGCTGGTCACGAAGCTTTCAAACCTGTAGGTCTTGCCTGCAGTGAGCACCGTTGAGAATGGAGTCACAACGTTCATCCCACCTGCGATCGAGCCTAGAGACATTGCATAAGCGCCGATCGTGCCACCTACTGGCACGGTATCCGTCACGTTATAGATGCGGAAAGAGGTGACCTGAGACGAGTTGGCACCTACCGATACCTGCCCATTGATTGTGCAATCAACCGCCACCGTAAACTGGTTTGATGCGATGGAAACGATACCGTCAGCGTCGGCGAGTTCGGTATTAAGATCGCGTATCGTCCATGCGCCGGCAGGCACACTTTGCCCAGCGACTCCCTGCGCCTTTTGGTCCGCTATGATAGCGAACGAGCGGCGAATGACCGCCTGACTATCAAGGATCTTGACGGTACTGCCCGCTTTACGGAGGCGCAGGCCACCTAGTGTGTCGTTCCGCCACAGATCACCGTCGGTTGGCGCAGATGGATCGACGCCGTTAGGGAGACGGAGGCCCGCCAACCCGGTGGTGCTAGCTGGCAAAATGATCTGCCCAGTCGTTGTGCCGCCTGTCTTCGTTAAGAAGGCAGAAAGATCGAACTCTGCCGCCCCATCCCCGTATGTCACTTTTCCGGTGACGGTATCCATTACTCTGATCAAGCGATCGGCGGTGCCATCGAAGGCATACCATTTCAATTTCCCGGCCGTGGCCGTAGACATCCAGATCGTGCCCGCTACCGCATAGGATGGGCGAGCCGGGCCGCTGTGAGAACTCAGCAAGGCGTCGAGGCTGTCGTCGATCCGCTGAGAATAGACTGTCGGTACGACGGGGCCATTCAGTGGCAGGCTCCAGTTTGCTGCTTGGCTCATTGTACGGTTCCATATCCTTTTGCGACATAATCGAGCGTGCGGGAGATGCTCCCGCCTGCAGCGTTCTTGAATGCGATGGTGAAGCCGGCCTCTGTCTTGCCGGTGATGGTGTAATAGTCGCCAGTCGCCAGCCCCTGCGCAGCGATAGAGACCCCCTGCAGGTGCTTGAGTGGCGGAGAGAAAGCTACAGCCAGGCCGCTAACCGGAATGACGATGTCATTCCCTGCGATGACACGGTCTGGCATATCGACCGTTACGCTGATGCTCTCAACCACCGGCGTGACGTCGGCCTGGCGGCTTTCAAGGGCCGCCCTGAAGCGATACGCCCTTCCCGAGAGGTCCCCAGCAACGAACGGCGTCCATTCCGACCATACCGGCGCCAGCGCAGGATCATCGTCCGTCACCGAAACCAGCATGGAAACGTCCCAAAGACTGCCGACCCCGCCGAAGAAATCTTCGCGGGCGAAAATATCAGGCAGCGCAAACACGTCATCACTCGACCACTCACCGAACGCGTTGATCTGCGCCGACACGCGCGAGGTGTAGATCTCGCCAAGATCGATGACATCCTCGAAGTCATACGTACCGGAAGCAAGATACCCGCCATCCGACAGATAGAAGTCTGCCACTCCGAAGAAATCAGGACGGGCGAACACGTCACCCATCACATCGAGGCGCAGCGCGTGACCGTCGAAGTAAACGCCGGATTTAGCTCCCGCGAAGGGGGCCTCCTCCTCTCGCTCCTCGACGGCATTGAACGCCGTAAGGCCATCGATCGTACTTACGATGATCGCGGCATTACGAGACTGCAGGCCTGAATAGCTCACCGCCTTGACCAGGTAGACGCCCTTGAGGGGCGGAACCTGCGCTTGAGCAGTCGTAACAACCGAGCGAAGCACCAGAGCGGACTGCCAGGTCACTAGCGCCGAGGCAACGGGCGAATACCGCAGCTCATAGTGCGAGATGCCTGTCTCAGGCGGGATTGCGTCCCACTGGAGGGTTGCCAGGTCGCCTGTTACCTGGATGACAAAGCCTGTCACATCTGCCGGCTCGGTCGCGAAGATTGCGGCATTGATGACGCCGTTTAGCCACCCCGAAAGCTGACCGTTGGTAAAGACGGCTCGGATACGAACGTCGTAAGCACCGGCCTGCAGATCGTGCAGCTCGATCTGCGGAGCTGAGGGCGTCTCACCCCTGCTCCACAGGTCCGTTCCCTTGAGGGCATACTGAACAATGTAGTTTTGCACCCTGCCGACAGAGGGCGCTTGCCAAGATAGCAAAAGCGCGGACGTAGGCGGGGACGTCGTCCAGATGCTCTCAGTGGAAGAGAGAGAAGCGGGAGCATAGGCGCGATAGTCGACGAGTGGCGGAATGCCGGTCTCGAATGGCGGGATTGTGCCTTTGTCCGCCTGCAGGATGGCAGGCGCATCATCGACAAGCTCGATCTTCGCCGAAAGGTCCGGCTGCGCCGTGATGCCCTTCACCCTGAGAACGACGCTCTCGAGTCCGTTCTCGCCGAAGAGCGCGAGATCTCCTTGCGCCGGCAGAGCACCTGATCCGATCAGGGTAAACGACTTGAATTCGCCATCCACCCCAGCGATCTGGCGAACAACACTCGTCCCATTGGCAAGCCGGAACCGCATGGAATAGGTTTTGCCTGCTTCCATGAGGAATAAGTCATCTACCGTAACGGTATCCGGGCCTTCCGACACGCTGGAGACTCGCGCTGAGCCGAGACCCCAGAGCACCGTGTCGTGATTGACGCGGACGCGGTCACCCCGTGTGCAAACCAGGTTTTCGAAGTCCGCAGACAATTCGTAGGACTCACGCTGCAGGCGCAGCTGCGCCAGGTGATAGCGCCCATGCTTCCAGATCAGATCCTTTTCGACGACGCCGGGGAAGTCGAGGCCTTCGAACTTCGTCGCGTTGGCCTCGGTATAGCCGTCGTCATAAACAACGCGCTCGTCGTTCAGGTAGCCGTTGTCGCGGTTGATAAAGGCGACGCGGAAGCCATGAGGGAGATCCGCATAGGCTCGTGTCGACGAGAAATCCCACGAGTTACGAGGCGTGAAATGCTGGACGATAGCCGAATCCGCTACGTCCCACACTACGCCCCACTTGCCATCGCGCAAGGAGACCGCCGCTCTACCAGCCGAGGCGACCTGCTGCAGCTGATCATAGACGGATTGCTGAGAAGTCGAGACGAAATTGAAGGTGAGGCCGTTCACCCGGCAGTATTCGTGCCACTCCTGCAGGCCAGCGATATCAATGCCTACATCAGAAACCGGTCGAGCATTCGCGCTACCCTGTAGGATATTCCGGAAATGGTCCGCAGGGTTACTTGTGACTTGACCATCATTCCATGCCGACCCGTTCCAGGATCGGATGAGCGGCGAGGCGATGAGATTGAGTTGATCCACCGAGCCGGAAAGCTCGTTTGTCGCCTTGATCCGCATCGCGATGATGGAAAGCGGCCTGTCGAACTTGATGGCAGGAACCTTCCGGCGACCGCGAAGGGCTGCGAAGTACGCGGTTTCCGATACCGTGTCATCCGCAGTTGGGTTGTCACTCGTGTATTTGCGCAAGCGCACGTCATACTGACCGCTCGGCACCGCCCAAGACAAGGTTCGACGCAAAGCCTGAGCTGAACTCGCCGTTACAACGATCGAGCCAGCACCGACCCAGTTCTCGGACTTCGTAACCGCATACTGCACTTCGATGCCAACCGTATAGTTGACCCGCTGCCCATTGGAGCTGCGCAGCTGGTAGACACCGTTCGGGAAGGTGACGTCGACCGATATTTCCTCCACCTTGTCGGCCGTGGTGCGGGTGATCCAGCTGCTGGCATAATCCAGCAGGGCCGAAACGTCCTCTTCATAGACCGGCTGCGTATAAAGCGTCGGCGACGTGACCAGATGGTTCGGTATCACCTCCATCGTGACGCCCTCGAACTTGCTGACGGGCGTCTCACCGATCTTGATGTCGGACATCTGCATTGGCCCATAGCCCACACAGAACAGCATCCGCAGATATTGGTCGTCCCCTATCAGCTCTGTGTAGGAGCCCGCAGCATAGGGCGGCGAGATCCGGTGCGTCCCGAAAATCGCCGGGACCGCGCCGTACTGCGAGGCCGTATTCTGAGCGCCGCCGATCGAATAAAGCGTCTTCGTGTTATCCGTCGCGATGTTACTCTTAGGCGCCGGAAACAAGGCGTTGACGATCATCGAGCCAGCGAGCGAAAGGCCCATGCCAATAAGGCCTGTGACCGTGGAAAAGCCGGCAGCACCGGCCGCTATGCCGAACAATGCGGTTGTCAGATATGGCGCAACGATCGCAGCAAAGATCGAGACGATGGCGCCGAGGATTTTTCCGATAGCCTTACCGGCGGGCACCCGAACGACATTGACCGTAATGCCCGGCTTCACCCGTACCCGAGACCAGTTCCGGCGCTCGATCGCGTGACCGTTGATCGTCACATGCAACCGGGCGAAGCGCGGATCAAAGGCACACTCTTCTCCGCAGTCCCCGACAATCTCTTCGATCGTCAGTCCAGCCGCCTTGCAGATGTGAACCTTCTCCTGCCGAAAGGGCGAAGGGCGAACGTAGACGTCAACCATCGCAGCCGGAGGAATAATCTCCGCTGCAGCAACTTGCGCAATCAGCATGGACGATGCCTATTTCAGCTTGAAGTAACCGGCGATGCGAGAGCGCAGACGAATGTCGTCGAGGCGGGCCAACACCGATGGACCCGGTCCCTCGCTATGAAGCAACCTGCCGGCGGCGATGAACACGCCGACATGGCTATTGTGTTTTCCAGCACGGAAGAGGACGCAATCGCCGGGCGATGGAACGTCAACCCGACACCAGTGCCGCTTCCGCTCGATCTCGATGAGCGGTCCTATGTCCCGGCGGTGAAACTCGCGGTCCTGCATTTCCGCTGAGTATGACGGAATGGGTAGACCCAGAACGTCGCGGTAGTACAGGTAGACAAGGCCCCAGCAGTCAGCACCAACGTAGTCGCGACCATGGGCGACGTACGGAATACCAATAAAGCGATCCAGCATCAGAATAGACCTGGAAAAGTGCCGGGCGTGAAGAGCCCCGCCGGGTAAGGTTCATTGATAAGCCCGTCCGTGACCAGGGTAGCCGAGATAGCAACGTCCGTAATGACCACGTCGCCGAGCTGGAGCGCGGGAAGCTCTAACTCGACATGGTCAAGGTCGGACAGAAGAACCAGCTCGACGAGGACGCTCGCGGGCGTCGAGAAGCTCCGAAGGATTCCGACGAGCGATTGATCCACGTTGTCCAATGTGAGCTGTACGCGCGGCGGCGTATCACTCTTGTCATCAGGAAGCGTGAAATCGAACGGAAGAAACAGGTGCTCATTGCCCCGACTTACAGTGCCGTAGATGAGCGGATTTTCGGAAAGCCTCACGGTCGCATCAGATGAAAGATAGATCGGAAGGTCTATCTCCTCATGCTCGATCGTGAGCAGGCAGATAACGACTTCGTCTGTCTCTTGTGCATTCGCGGCGTTGATGAACGTCTGCGACACATTGCGGGTCATGGCAGCACCTCAAGTGTCAAATTCACTCGCCAATCCACCCCGAAGGCCGATATGGCGTGCGCTTTTCGCCTGACCAAAAGCGCAGGACCGCCGACCGGATCAGGGAAAGCGAATGGCAAGGCACCATCTTTGATGGTCTCCTTGACGAACGCGCGGAAAGTCAGCAGTTGCGCGGTTGTCATGTTCATAGAGCCGGACAATGGCTCGACGGCAGAGCTGCTGCGCCGACGAACCTTTGCAGGGCCCACAGATGTCTGCGAGCTGATCAGATTGTCGGCGCCCTCCATTGAGAACCCCTCTTTCAACAACGCCTGCGGCAGGGATGCCGGCCATACTGGTGTGCTCATCGACGCGAAAGCTTCCCTGCAAGCCCGAACTGAGACTTCATCGCACCGCGCGACTGAGATCCGGGAGTGTTGATCTTTTCGGCAATCACCTGGTCGACAACGACATCCAGCTGGACACCGTCTGCCGTCGCCTTCTTTTGAACCTTCACGTCAGAGCCGTTATTGTTCACCACATTGACGGCGACGTTGACGTTGGCAGCTTTGCCACCCCTGGACAGCATGTCCTCTGTCCTGAAATTCGGATGGACACGCGCACCCCTCGGAAGCTCGACGAGTTCACGCCCTCGCTCCCCGACCATGGCCAAGCCGCCGGGCGCGGACTCGGTGCCATCGGCATAGCCATTCACGAGGAACGAGCCGAGTGTCGTATTCGCTGACCACATGGAACTCGTCGGCGATACGCCACCGAAGAGCTTTCCGAGGCTACCAAGCCAGCTGGACGGGTTATTGGCGCCGCTCGCAGCGGACATCAGCTGCTGCGAAAACTGGCCCAGACCACTGCCAAAAGTGCCGAGGCTGTTTGCCGCCGTACCGAGGCCGTTCGTGAGGCCCCCAAGCCCATTGGTTGCTCCGCCTGCGGTGTTGCCAAGCTTGCCGATCGCCGAGGCGGTCTCGGTTGCGCGACGGGCCTGAACGTCCATCGCGTTGACCCAAGTTTTTTGGACCGCGTTGCCAGAGTTGCCCGAGAGCATTTCGAGCTGCTCGCGTCCGCCAATGAAGCGGGTGGCACCCGTTGCGAAGCCGACATGTCCGCCTTGCTGACCGGCTCCTAGTCCTCGGCTCTGCACCAGCACGTCGCCTTTGAGGATCTGACTGGGGTCGACCGCCTTTCCCCAGTTCAGGAACGAGTTCGCGGTAAGCGATCCGCTTCCGTTCACACCGACCTGCTCAAGAGCAGAGTTGACGAAGCCTGCGCACCAGGCTGTGCGAGCGGCATCAATGTCGACACCGCCCTGCTTGAGAAAGGCGTTGATGCTCCCACCTTGCGCGACCTCATTGCTGCCGAGCAGCGACATGGCCTTGTCGACTGCCGAGCCGACAACCGTCACCGATGAGCGCGCTGCAGCAGACGACACGTTATCGTTTGCTGCCGTAGGAGTGCCTGTCGAGAAGAGCTTGCCAAGCAAACCGGAGCCACTCGACGAACCAGAAGCCCCATCGCCAACCAAGGCATTGGTCAGCTGATCGATAAGGCGGTTTGTCAGTTTGGTTAGAACATTGTTCAGTGCGTTCAGGATGGCATTGCCGAGCGCGTCGCCGATGCTCTCTCCCTGCATAAGGCCGTCACGGAAATCAGTGAAGAAGCCCTTCACACCCTCTCGCAACTCCTGAATGCGCATGTTCTCGCGGATGATGCGGGCCTCATCAGAGCCCATATCAACCGAGAGCCCGGCGCCACGCAGGCGGCTGGCGATTTGCTGATCTTCGTCGGATCGAGAAAGCTGGTCGCGCTCGAACTTCAGTTCGTCACGAAGCTGGAGCCGCGCATAGATATCGGCAAGGCGGCCCATCTCCGCCGCTTTCTTCTGGATAAGCTCGATCTCTTTCTCGTCGACCGCAACGCCGTTCCGGGCCGCCTCCTGCCGAAGCTGCGAGGTCAGCTGATAGGCCTCGCGCAGCGCCGTCTGCTCGCCGGCCGTCTTGCCGACGAGGGAGATTTCAACCTGCTGGCTGGCTATGCTTTCGTTGAGCGCACGGACGCGGTCACGCTGCGCCTCGTTAAGAGCATGCTCTGCCTCGGTCTGTGCGCGCACGCCAGCCAGGTTAATACGGCTCTGGCGAGCAGCATCAGTTTCGCCCTCAATCACATTCGCGCCGGCTATTTCGCGCGCCGCTGCGGCCTTCTGAGCTGGGGACCTGGCGTCGATGTTCCGCAGCTCGGCTTCCTGCTGGCGCCGAGCATTGTCGATTTCGCGCTGATCGTTGGCCCGAATGCGCTTTTGCGCCTCGTCGAACTGGCGGCGCGCATCGTCACGCGACTCCCGATCCGTGGCGTTCCCGCTCGCTTCCGCGAAGGCACGCTGCGCTTCCTCGATTTCGGTGAGCGGACGCTTTCCGATCTGACCGAGCCGACCCATGGCGTCGCTAAACGTCGAAAACCGGCGCGCCGCCGCATCAGCCGCCTGCGCGATTTTGTCGAACGCACTGGCGCCGGAAATCAGGCCCGACTGGAGCTGCACGCCCTTCTCGATCGTCTCTCCAAGCTGCTTGTTCAGCTTGATGAGACCTTCGTTCGTCGGATCAGCCACAAGCTGCTTGCTCACAGCATCTCGAAGCGCAATGTAATCAGGAGTGCCCTTGCGGACGGACTCCCCGAAGGAATCAATCGCATCCTTCAGCGACTTGAACTTGTCAGTCGCAACCAAAGGCCCTGCCGTAGAGGCGCTTTCCAGCTGCTTGTAGAGTCCATTCAATTGATTGTAGATTTCAGCCTGTCGTGACGGCGACGCACCCTGCCCGAACTCAGACGACAGCCGCTCGATCTG
This sequence comes from Hyphomicrobiales bacterium, assembly GCA_900472625.1. Taxonomy (GTDB): domain Bacteria; phylum Pseudomonadota; class Alphaproteobacteria; order Rhizobiales; family Rhizobiaceae; genus Rhizobium. Next base: position 318,471 of record UCIT01000007.1, read on the forward strand.
AGCCTTGATTTCGTCGGTCCTGGTGCGCAGGATCTCGCCACCGTCCACGAGGTCATCAGTGAATTTCTTCAGCTGATCCTTCAGGTCATGGCCCGAGACGATGTTCTCCGCCTGAAGAGCGACCTTGCTCTTGCTGGTGTACTCGGAGATGCCACTCGCGGCCTCGCCCCACTTGGATTTGATATCCTGAATATTCTGCTGGTGACGCTTAATGACCGCATCGAACTTGTCGGCGTCACTCTTGCCCGACATGAAGTACTGGATCGCCGCAGCGGCAGCTGCAGTGAGGCCGACAGTGATCAAAGAGATCGGGCTGATCAGCGACATGAACGCCGTGCCGAGCGTCTTGACCGCGCCAGCCGCGCCGGTCTCACCAAACACGGCAGCCAGCTGCGGACCTTGCTGCAGAGCCACCGTTAGCGGAGCCGATCCAAGCGCCGCCGTGGAAACGATATCCTGCAGCTGGTACGCCACGTTGGTGGCCTGAAAGTTCGAGTTGGCTCCCGTCGCCTGCCTATTCTGGTTGGCGGCGATCATCTGGCGATCAGCAGCGGCCGCCTTCTCAGCGGCCACCGCATGACTTTCCAGCCTGCCGTTGACGTTCGAGATCGCCTGCGCCAGTTCCGTATAGCCGCGCGCGGCAAGCTCAGCCCCATCGGCGACCAGACCAAAACGCCGCTGGACGCCAGCGTAAACCTGCTCAAGATGAGCAACGGACGTCGTCTGGTTATCCGTGACCCGCGCGAGCTTTAGGATTTCAGCGTTAAACTTCTGTGCCGTGCCGTAACCATCGACATACTGCCGGCTTAGGCGCTCCAGCGCATTGACTGTCGGCGACAGCTTGATGAGGACGGAATCGTTGGCCGCCGCCACCGCCTGCTGCGCACCGACAACCAGGTTGCTGGACGCAACCGCCTCACGGTCTGCAGCCACCTTCTGCTGCATACCCCTGACATAGGCGGCGCTATCCATCTCTGCGGTGATGCGAAGGCTGCGAAGCTCGACGGTCATCGATCCATCCTGATTATCCGCGTGACGGCGGCTTATCCTCGTCGCAAAGCTCAAGATGAGCGCCGTCGAGGACAGACATGAAATTGCGAAACACGGTGAAATCGCTACCGGAAATGCCGTGGTCAGCAGCGTAGCGGCTCATGGTCATGTAAGTGATGGGCGTTTGGCCGCCCATCATCCCATAGCTGCGATCGAACTGGATCGCGTCCCAGGCACGAAAGTACAAGTCGTGCCACGGCTCCGGATCATGCTCTTCCTCGTCGAAAATCTCCGAGGGCTGCAGCCATTCGTCGTCGGGAAATTCGCGAGCAAGCTCTTCGAGCCACTTATCGTGCTTCGCCCACCGTTGCCTGCTTACGCGGCTTCGGAAGGCGATGCGGAGTTTTTTGCCGCGTCCTCGATAAACTCGACCTCGAAATCCGAGACCTTTGCCGCGCAGTATTCTACGGCGGCGATGACGTTGCGGTACTCCGGGTTGGTCATGACCTCGACCGCCGTCTCTGGCGTGTAGGGGACATCGAGACCCTTCCAGTCGTGGAGGATGTGCTTGCAGTAGAGCTTTCCAAGCTCGACATTCAGCACATCACGGGGGACGGGTTTTTTCTTGTAGATCCGCCCGAGGCGCTGATAGAGCAGATCGCGCTGGATCTGAAATGCCGAGAGATGCAGGGAAGAGACGTTGAATTCGACGCCCGGCCATTCCGGATACTCGATCCAGTCGCCCTTCTCCTCGCGATCGAGGTCCGCTTTGAGCGATGCGAGCTTGACAGTCATTTCAGTTCCTCAGTTGCGGCAGTGACATCGATGCCCGCCGTGGTTGGGATTTCAGCGCCGGCAAGCATGCCCTTCTCACGAATGAGATCGACATACTCGGCCGGGACGGGTGAGCTTTCCACGCCAGCCCTGAAATCGACCTTCTCCCCGAATGGGTATCCGGTGAAATCGACGGCTGGCGTGAAGGTAAGCAGCGACTTCTTGGCCATCAGGCGACCGCCCGAGTGATCTTCATGCTGGCGGCCGAGGTGGCGTCGTATTTCGCCTGGAACGGCATCTCGATGAGGACGGCGCGACCGTTTCCACCGACGACGGGACCGCCGTTCATTCCCTTGATCTTGGGAAGCTCCAGCGTGTACTTCGACCCCGAGGCCGCGCCGATTGTCAGCGACAGGGCGAGATCGGTGTGGTTCAGGATCGCCTGGTAGAGGTCAGCGTTCTCGAACAATGTCGTAATGCTGCCGGTGACCTCGAAGCGACCGAGGCCATGGCTGTCCGCCTCGTAGGCGCCGATGACGTCGTTGGCGTAGACGTTGTTATTGATCCTTAGCGACATCTGCTGGATTTTCGGGGTCGCCGTGATTCCGGTCATCGAAAGTGAGCCGATGTTCAGCGCCGCATTGAGAACTGGCGAGGTGGTCGGAGCATCGTAGGTGGCGCCCGTAATGATCGCTGTATCTGGCGCCGGAGAGCCGATGCCCATGACGCCCCAGTTCGCAGTGACGAACTGCTTGGCAGACAGCGAGAGGTCGAGCGTGTTGATGCGGCACCCACGATAGCGGGTGAAGGCATCTGTGGCGCCAAGTTCGAAGGTCTTTTCGAAGGCCATCGTCTTCTGTGCGATGCCATTCTTCAGGACATTCGTCGACCAGTCGCTGCAGAGGAGCGCCGACAGGAAGTCGTCGAAGGTGCCATAGCTCAGCAGGGTGTTGATCGAGCCTGTGACCGACCGTCCGACATCGACGATATCGGTAACGTTGCGGTCTGCTCGGATCTCGTCCGGAACCGACGTCTGCTTGTCGAGCGTCAGGGTTTCGCTGACGTAACGCATCGTTTTCCAGCTTGGAGTAGCTGGGATGACGCCGGCCTGTGTCTCCATGACATAGGCAAGCCGGGTCTGGGAGCCTTCGGCTACAGACATTGCAGTTCTCCTGAGAAAGGGCCTGAAGGCCGGTTAGGGGATGGAGGTGATGTCGCGACGGTCCCAAGCGATCGTCACGGTCATCGCGTAGTAATTGCCGAACTGTTTGCCCGGCTCGCCGGCGCCGATCGACATCTCTCGAAAATTGAGATCGCCTGCCTGCTGCTCACGGAAGAGATACATCAGGCGGTCGCCAATCTGGCGAGACTGAGCGCTCCCGGTGCCAGCCGGGGCCATAACGTGGAGGTATATCGCGCCCTCCTCCTGCCACTCGTTGGCCTGGGGAATTCCGATCGTGTCCTGCCAGTAGCTATCGCCGACAACTTCGACATAGACGAAGGCGGCAGGCGTATCCGGAAGCTCGAAGTCCTCGTTCTCAAACACGAGTGGAGTTTCAGCCCACCCTTGGCGCAGACGCGCCTCAATGCTGTCGAAGGCAGTCGGACTAGACATTAAAACACCATGCTCATGATGACGGCGGGATAGGTGATAGGCTCTCCGGCATCCCGCGTTTTACGGCGGAAGTAGCCGGGAATTCTCTTCGTCTTTCCAGCCTTGAGTTTCGCTCGATACGAATTGTATCGGTTCGCGTACTCACCTTTCAGCGTGTACGGGATATCAGGGTGAAGGCCCGACTTGATCGTCAGCCATCTGGCCTCAAATCGGAAACCAGCCCCAGTGTTTCGCCCTGCCGAGCCGAAGTTCCGCGACAATGCGCGCTTCGTGCCGTCGAAAATAGCAAAGCGCCCAACGCCGAGAAGGCCTGCCTCTGCCTTGCGAATATACGGCTGGAAATTTGTGATGATCACCTCAGCTCGGTTCGAGATCGCATCGTAGTCGGTGACAATTTTGTTTCCGCTCGCGACGATGAACGAATTCCGGAATCGCCCGCTTTTGACGGGTGATCGGCGCTTCAGTTCGTCGAGTGCGAAGGTGATGACCGGCTCCCACAATGAAAATTCGTAAACGATCGGGCCAGGCGCCTGCACCTCGAACTCAGAAGACGACGGTCGACCATTCACGAACATGCTGTAGAGAGGGCTTGCACCCCTATCGATCGCGGCGCGCAGCTGCCTCTGCGCAAACATCGCGAGTTCGCGATTGATGGCTTCAGGATCGAGGCCAGCCGTCGCGAGCTGAAGTTCACGATCAAATGCCTCAAATCCAGCCATCAGCCAGTGACCACCAGGTTAATCCGAACGAGAATGCCACCCATGTAGATCGGCTTGGGAAGCTCGACTTGCCGCTCTCTTCCTTGGACGATGACCTTATCGCCCTTCTTGAGGGGAAGCAGTCCGCCCATCTTCGTTGGGCTAATTGCGATGTTCTGCGCAGTTTGGTCGATCGAGCCTACCAGCTGCTCTGGTTTCACTGATCGAACGAAGGCCGGCACGTCTGTGATTTCGACCTTGGGGCGCGGGTTTGTCGTGCCCGTGTATCGGAAAATGGTGACAAGCTCACCATCCTCAACAAGTCGCCGGTCAAGCTCCGCGATAACCTGATCTGGCGTCATGCGTACACCCGTAGGCCCGACAGAAGCTGGTCGGAGGCTTGGCGGATGATGTTTCCAGCTTGCTCAGAGACCGTGTATTCCGTTCGCCCGACCCCCTCGACCTCTTTTGCACGGATGAACAAATCATCCTTTGCGAGCGATCTTAGGTGCTGAACCGAGAGAATCACCGCCTGCTTGACCTGTGCGGGGATCGGGCCGGTCCCTCCTCCATCGACGTCATTCTCGTCGTATCCAGCCCTATAACGGATCGCTATGGGAGCCGGCCTCGCTGACAATGAGGGCGCTGAGAATGCATGTTCCAACCAGAACAAGCCGCTACCGAAGTTATACTCGCCATCTGCGACTGAAGCTTCGACGCCATCGACGCCGAAATACCGCACCTCTTCGACCTGGATGGTTGGCGGAAAAGGCAGACGGACAGGGCAAGAAGGCCAATCGGAGAGCGATAGCTCGAGCGTCTGCTCTCCAAGGCATCGCCCAAGCCAGCCGTCCGGACCGTCGAGCTCCCCCGTCACCGCAGCAATCATGGCCGCGATAAACGGATCTCCTGCATCTACTCCGGCAATGTCTTCCGGCAGGACGATTGGATTGGGAGGCACAACGACCCGAACGAACATGGCAGGAACCTCAGTCTACGAGAATATGGAAGGCGCCAACCTTGTTTGCGCCGCCCTGAGCGAGAACAATTTTAAGCTTGTCGACAACCGCTATTTTATCGAGAACGCCCGTACCACCAGCGGCGAACAGCGCCGCAGCGCCCGCCTGATTATGAGTGGATGCGCGAGGGTAACGAACCGCAGAGGCGTTGACATTGGACTCAGTCCATACGTTTTCACCGGTCTCTGCGGCAGTGATGGTGAAATCAACGCCATCTGCGTAAGCGTTGGCGCCATCCTTGACGTACTGGACACTGTGAATCTTGCCCGCGAAGCGAGGGCTATAAGCTGTGGCATTGCCGCTTCCGTCCGTCGTGACGGGAACCTTGAAACGTCGCATGTTGATCTCCATTGGCGGCACCGGGCCGGCGAAAGGGGTTACTCTTCGATGTCCTTCGAGACGATCTTCGACCGCCTCTTCTCGAACTTCTGGTTGGTAATGGTTCCCGGCTCATCCTGAGGCTCATCGACATCATCGCGGTCACTGGCATCAGGGTCGGAAACATAGCCGCGCTTGACGAGGTGCTTGAAACGCTTCTCGTCGACATGGACGGTCTCCCCGCGCTGCACGATCACGCCATTTGGCGCCAAATGCGGCTTGAGGACGGTGGTTTCGATAATCTTGGTCATGGCCTGAGAACCTTGTTGAAAGGCAGAGCCGGTTCGAACCGGCTCCACGCGGAGGCTTAGTTGAACGGGCCGTAAACGAAGCTCTGCGGACGGAACACCGCCAGCGCAAGCCGTTCTTCAGCTCGGATCGTCACCATGTTCTTCACGAAGTTGTCGCCGTCTTCGGTCGAAACCTGAACGTTTGCGTCTTCGCGGTCGAACACCTGCGCCGCCATGTTGAAGGCGCCGACCATGAAGTGACCGGCCGGCATGGCGTTGGTGTCGACAACCGGCAGACCCCACATGCTTGGCTGAAGGTTCTGACCAGGATTGCCGAAGATGTAGCGACCGTTCGCATCCTTCAGGGTTTCGATGTCGGCCCAGTCGTTCGGGTTCAGGACGATACCGGATGCGGCGTATTCCGCGATGCGGACCTGCAGAATCGCCCGACGAAGGATATCGACCTGCTGATCGTCTGCCTTGAGGAGGCTGGTGTCGAATGCCGTCGCCTGCGGGATAAGGCCCTCAAGGTTCTGGCCAGAGCCATCGCCAGCGAGAAGCTGAACTTCCTCCTGGAACTCAAGGCCGTAGCGTGCACGACCATCGATATAGGACTGCAGCAGCGGGATATCCGCCAGCACCTGAACGGAAGCCTTGAACCAGTGCGCGATGGTGCGAACGGGCGTATCGACGAGATCAAGCGACAGGTCAGACTGCGGCTTGAGGTTCGTCTCCGCGACCGGCGCGGCCATGTTCTGGAACCCGGTTTCCTGAACATACTGGATCAGGTTCGAGCTGGTGCGCCCCGGCATCAGCAGGCTTCGGACGGTCATGCGACGGTTCGGCGGCGCGATAATACCGGCGAGACGGTCAGGGGCAATTGCATTACCGACGCCGCCGGTACCGCTCGACGAACTCGTGATGCTCGTAACAGCCGCGTTCATCGTGATCGACTTGAACGCCATGCGGGCCGTACCGCGCTGATCGGTCGCCAGCTTCTTGAAGGCTTCGCTGTCCGTGAAGCTTTCGCCGGTCGACTTCAGCAGATCGAAATCCCCGCCAGCACGACGAGCGGACTTCTGTTCAAGTTCGAGCAACCGGGCGTGCATGGCCGCATTGCCCTCAACGATCTTCTCGATCGCCGTCTTGGTGTCGTGCGCGACAGTGCCGGCCGCCTTGGCTTCGCCATTCGCCTTTTCGACGAGGGCTTTCAGCTCATCGTCACGGGAGGCCAGCTTCGCCAGAAGTTCCTGAAATTCTTTATCCATGGTGGAGTTTCCTATTTGCCCAGTCGGGAGAGGAATTGATCGAGCGACGCTTTCGCGCCAGGTGACAATGTTCGCGTCTCCGGCCCAGAATCACTCTGGAGCGCGCCCTTACCGCGAGAGACGAATGCGGTTGCAAGAGCGTTGGGGAAGCCTGCCTCACGCAGGACGTCCTCGATCTGTGAAAGGGGCGGCGTCTCGCCAGAAGCGAACATGCGCCGCGAATTTGCGGATGCTCCGATTTTCGGTGTGGAGACGCCAAGCCGCTGAAGCGTCTCCTGCATCGTCCCGACCCGATCAGCCATGCCCCGCTTGACCAGTTCCTGCGCGCCAAAAATGCGACCCTTACCGAAACTGCTCAGAACAGTGGAGACCGAGACGCGGCGGCCGGCGGCAACCGCATTGATGAAAGCTTCCTCGGCAAGATCGACGCGCTGCTGAAGGAAGTCGTGCGCCTCCTCGGAGAGAGGATTTATATTCGCGGTCTCCGCCTTGTAGACACCATGCTTTGCGCGGATCAGGGTAGGCTTGACGCCTTCTTTCTCCAGCAGCTTCGAGATGTCTTCGTGGACTGAGTAAACGCCGATCGAGCCCGCTTCGCCGCCCGGCGTCACTACAATCTCATCCGCTTGCGATGCCAGATAGTAAGAAGCAGAGGCGGAAAGGCTGTCGACCTGCGCGATGATGGGCTTGATGCCGCGCGCGTTGCGGATCTCCGTCGCAAGTTCATCGACGCCGTACGTCCCGCCGCCAGGGCTGTCGTGCGAAAAGACGATTGCTTTCACGCTCTCATCGGAAACAGCTGCACGGAACTGCTGCGAAAGCGCTTCAGTCGATGTGCCGCCACCGCCGCTAACGTCCTGCATCATCGCCATTCGCTGGGAAATGACACCGTGGACCGGCAGGATGGCGATACCCGACTGCGGCTCCGTGCGTTCGGATTTGCCGGCGTCACCTATACGAGCCTGAATTTCGTCGGTCGTAAGCGTTCCGCCACGAGCCTTGAACATCAGGAAGCTGGAAATGACCTCCAGCTTTTCAGGCTGCATAGCCCAGGGCTGACCCGCGAAGGCCGCCAAAATACGCAGATATTGCATTGAAAGCTCCTACTTCTCGTCAGCAGGTTGAGGCTTCTGCTTAGGCTTCATGGTGCCGAAGCCGTCCGGTGTTGGCGTGGCCGGCACCTTGCCCAACATCTCAAGCGGTACGAGGTTGGATTGAACCGTAAGGACATCACCACCTGGAAGCGGCGGGTCGTTTTCTTTTTTGCGCAGCTCGTTACGCGTCTTAAGGCCATTTTGAGCCTGTACCGACATGATCGCAGCGCGCCCCGCACTGTCTGCCCGGAGAAGCGCATCCACGTTGTGTTCGACGTAGGCGGTCTGGCGCTGTGCGGACGTCATCAGCTGTTTCTCGATAGCTTGCTCTACCCGCTGCAGCTCCGGCCCGAGATACAGCGTCAACCACGCCAAATTTATCTGCTCGACACCAGTTCCCCACATCGTCTGACCTTGGGCGGCATGGCCAATGAGAATAGGGAACGTCCCAAACCACCTGCAGATCTCTTCGACGTGAAAACCCCGCGTCTGGAGCAATTGCGCATCTTCCGGGTTCATGTTCAACGCCTTGAAGCTGAAGCCCGGCGGGAGCGGCATTACCTTCCCTGTCCGCTTCGAACCAGCGAACTTGTCGAACAACGAGACGAGTTCCTCTCGCTGCACCTGCGTAGTTTTCGCGCCAGGCTGATCTTCAGCGAAACCCGAGATGTGCAAACCTTCCCCGAAGGTACGGCCAGCGACCTCATCTGCAGCCAAAGCCGTGCCCAAGGTCTGTCGACCATAAGCAATTGGGGAAAGCCCCATCATGCCACCAGCGCCGAATCCGCGCAGGTGAAACACCTTGTCCTCGCCCCAGTCAGAAAATGTGCCAGTTTTCGCGTCCGTGTAGCGGTAACGACGCTCCCCAGTCGATGCGCGATATACCGTCGTGAAGTCGGGGTTCATCGGGACGAGTGCAACGAGGGTCTCACCGCTGTAAACCTTCTCTGCGAAAGCGTTTCCTCGCAGATTGAGCGACGCATAGAGCCCCTCCCAGAACTCCATGGCCGTCTGATCCGCATTCGGCGTATCATGCAACAATGGATAAAGGGGATGAGCGGTATCTACTTCGCCGCCCTTCTTCGAATGCACCTTCAACGGCAAGGAACTCATCGTACGCGCGTTCAAGCGAATGCACGCCCAAGCCGTTGCAAGCTGCAGGACCGCGTCCGGAGACGTTGCCTTGCCGGACCAAGTCCCGCTGTCGACATGCCAACTCGCCGGCTCTGTGAGCTTCACCTTCCGTCGGCCAAATATCCCGTCGAAAATCGTCATGCAGACATCACCGGTTTCTTGAGGTATTCGCCCATGTCGGGCACGTAGACGTCATCGGCGAGCGTGAGGCCGACCGCCATTACGCCAGCAACAATGCCGTCGATCTTCTCGGCGCTCTTCCGCTTCGTCGGCGCGTAGTTCAGGTTGTCGTCGAACTTCACCGCCGCGTTTCCCGCCATCCAACGCAGGACAGGGTGGCCACCGTGATCGAGCTGACCACTCATCACCAAGCGCTCAAAAAGCTTTGTCGGTTCTCCGAGCGTCGGGATACCCTGGCGCATCTTCAAGAAGCGCTCCTCGTCAGCACCATCCTTCACCATGTCGGTGTAGAGCTTAGTGGCATTCCAAGGGTCGTACCCAATCAGCGCGACATCATAGGTCGTCATGTCGTCTGCCAGAGCGTTCTGGACATAGTTTTGATCGACGTAATCGCCGGGAGTTACCTCCAGAGCGCCTATCGAGACCCACTTTTCGTAGGAGACGCGGTCCTGCTTGGTGCGCCGGGCGACTGTCTCTTCTGGGATCCAGAAGCGAGCGGTTATTATCCACCGATCGCATTGATCGTCGGGCGGAAAGACCAGCACTCGGGCCGTGATGTCCTCGTTCGACGAGACGTCGAGCGCGGCGAAACAACGTCGGCCCTCAAGGCCCTTTCCATCGCGCCAGTCGCGCCAGATCGCCTTATCCAGCGCTCCGGCATCCCACTTTTTCAGGTTCAGCCAGCGAACAACCGCATCAATCCACTGATTGGCGTGGTAGCAGCGGAAATGCGCCTCCGCTCGCGGGTTATCCTTGGCAATCGCCGCCTCACGGCGCAAAAACTGCACTGTCGGCGATATGCCGAGAGACGGATTAGCCTTGAGCCAGTTGCCCTCATCCGCCCAATCATCGTCGGGATCTAGGGCGAATATAACAACCATAGTGGTCGGATCTTCGATCCGTCCTTCCAGAATGGCCCTGCTTTCCTCCCAAAGATCCCAGCCGGTGCGATTTGACTTCACGCCTGCCGTAGATGCGTAAAGCTCGATTGGCTCAAGGCGAGTACCAGTGCCTTGGCGAAGGAAGTTCGCCACATCGGGCGTCTCCCATTCGTGCATCTCGTCCCCGGCAATTACTGTGGGTGACTTGCCGTGTTTTCCTTCCGGCTTGCCTGATAGAAGCTCGAACAATGCCCGGATCTTTGGGAGGTAGATCGACTTCTTAAACACCTGAGTGTCGCCGAGCTGCGGCGACATGCTGATCATAGCCTTCATCTTGTTGAAGATGATCTTGGCCTGATCCTCATTCTTCGCGAACACGAACCCCTGACCGCCCACCACGCCATCAAGGATGAAGAACAGCAGCGCGAGCGCCGCGAGGAACTCCGATTTCCCGTTTTTGCGGGGTATCCAGAGCATGAGGCGGCGAAAAATCCGCACATGCTCGAACTTCTTTTCGCCTGTCTGCTCGTCGATGAGGTCGATTGGAGCCTTCCAGCCGACCAGCAGCCGAACAATGCACTCTTGCCAGAAGCCAAGCTTGAAGGGCTTACCAGCAAAGCGGTCATCCGTCAGGCGAAACACGCGAGGGAATAGCGCTACAGCCCCCTCGGCCTTCGCCGTATCAAACCAGGATCCGGGTACGCTTGCGCAGCGATCCCACGCGAGACCCACCCATTCCCAACCTCTCTCAAGCGCCTGCCGAACCCATTCCGGCTTGGGCCAGAGATGCGGGCCGGCGGCTGCGTGAACCGCTCCAGCCGAAACACTGTCCATAGATCAATTCATTCGTCCCGGAGGGGTTGAATTCATGCTGCCCAGGATGCCGACGAGGTCGTCAGGATGAGCAGGAGGGGCCTCCTGCTGATCGGCTTCCCCAGTCTTCGACGTCGAAGGTGGAGGCTGATCTCCCCACAGCGGGAGGCTTCCAAGACCGTGTGCTGCGGCCTGATCACGCATGATCTTGAAGCGAGTATCAGGCCGCATGCCGAAGGTGGATTCCATCTCCCGCAACATCTTTTCGAGATCTTGGACCGCCTGAAACGCAGGGTGCCGCTTCTTCGTGTCGTTGCCGTTTGTATCCTTGCCGTTGAACCAGGTTCCCTCCTTTTGTACAGAGAGATCGGCAGCAATCCATTCGACCACATACCGGCAATAGCGAGCGAAGGGGTTGGCATCGAGGTTGCTCAGCAGATTCAACCGCTCAAGCTGGGGAGCCAGCTCATTCCAGACCTCGGTTGCCTTGCGGCTTCGCTTGAGCCACTTCGGAGGCTGCACCTTGCCGACAGCAATCGGTTTTGCAGGCTGCACCTTTGCAGCATCGACCCGTTTCTGAGACATCCGCTTTCCGGGATTGCCCTTTGCGGCCTGAACCTCGTCGGTATCGGGCTTGCGGCCACGTGTCATTGCGCTCGCCCTCCATTGGTTAGGCGCCAGAAAAAAATAATTCCGCCAATTTCGCGGAGAAAAAGACTTGTGCACCCACCGGTCTAGGCCCTCAGACCCCC